>NZ_AXAY01000004.1 GCF_000473045.1 Bradyrhizobium sp. WSM3983
GTCCAAACTGGCGGTGTGATCTGCCACGCGCCGACGAACGATCTTCGTCACCTTCGCCACGCCCTCGGTCAGGAACCAACATTTGTGGTGCCCGTCCATTCGGTAGACCCAATGCTGGCTATCGGGAGTCGAGTTGCCGGGGCGTCCCAAGCATTCCGCTTGCGGCGGAGAGGTCACCGTAGGTTGTGGGGCAGCAGTATTGAAGATATCCGCAAGAGGATTGGCGGACGCGTGCTCCGTCGAAAGAGTTTCAACAACAAGAACCAAACTGACGAAGCACAATCGCAAATAACCGGACATCGAAAACTCCCGGTGTCGCGCCCCCCGGCATGACCCTTCGTACCGACATAGGCGGCCATGCGGCTCAAATCTGGCGGCGCCATGGATTCATTGTGCTCCTGACGTGAGCCACGGGCCCGAATGCAAATCCGGTCCGTCCGCTCAAGGTTGCAAAACAGGGCCCCACCGTCATGGGGTCGAGTCCCGGCGGCCGCCGGACATCACTCCTTCGGTTTTCTGCGCGATCAACCGCTGTCATATTCGTGCTGGGGTGCATCGGTCGTTAAGGGTTGGTTTAGTTCCCGGCATGATCATTGGGGACCACAAGGGACCCGAGCATGCAATTGCACCATGCCAATACCTTGGACGTGATCGAGACGGTCGTGTGGCCCGTCACGCTCGACCGATCGGATTTCTCGACCTCCAATCGAGATGAGGTCCTGGCGCTATTGGCGCCAAGCGGTCATTCAAAACCCACTATTTGGCTCGTCGCGCTCGCATTGGCTGGAGGTTTTGGATTGGGATGGGCTGGTGCCCGGTATGCTGCTCCTGCAACCATCTCGGCTCTCAATCCAAATGCTCGGATAGAACCGGCTTCGCGCCGCATGCCGGACACAAAGTCAGGCGGTAAGGCCGAAAGCGCCCGAAAGATAGCATCAGTATCAAGCTCGCGAACACCGCCCGGTTTAGGTCAGCCGTCCACAGTCGCGAGCCTTGCTCCGAAGCTTCTGGCCAAAGCGTCGAGTGGGGTGCAATCGGCGGAAGCTTCGAACCCAGTCTCTTCGGTTATCGAGGCGGACATGTCTGTGACCGGCTCGCTCGAGCCTGCGGGGCCGCTCCTGTCCGTCCCGGAGACAAGACCAACGACTATTGGGGGGTGGGCAGTCCTTGACGTTCGCGGCGGAACGGCGGTGCTCGAAGGGCCCGATGGGATTCGAATGGCAGCACGGGGGGACGTGGTCCCCGGCATCGGGCGAATCGATTCTATCGTGCGTTGGGGCAACCGCTGGATAGTTGCAACAGCTCGTGGATTGATCTCGACGCCGTAGGCGGAAACGCTTGCGACGAAGAGGCATGCATTCGTGTTGTTCCTCGCCGCGGTTGGCGGGCCCAGGTCTTTGCAACTCAATTTCCCCGTGCATCTAGCCAAGCTTCGCACGAGGCACGCGGTTTCGGCGCGAATGCCATCGCTTCATGGGTCAGAACAGCGACAAGACGACCGCGCCGGCAAAAATATATCTCTGAAACTAACTGGCGGGAAGGAGATTCCATGTGAGCGTCCGTGGGGGCTGAAATGCAAACGTATCCCCCGACGCAGGGCCGCCCGAGTCCTGCTTTTGATTAAACAGGAAAGCGACAGCCAATCGCACTCTTTCGTCCGCCGATGCTTAGTCCCGGGCACGCCGCAGCGAGGCATGCAGCCGCTCCCTTACCTTGTCCCACCGGTCGTCCTCGGCGCGCGAACGCTTCTCGAGAGCCTCGGCCTCGTCCTGGATGGCGGCGGCCCTCTTCCGCGTGCTCGCGCTCGGCCTTGTCCAGAGCAGCTTGCGCTTTGGCCATCGGCTTCTCGCGCCGTTCCCGCCCCCTTTGCCTGGCGGCCTCTTCGCGCCGGCGCTCGGCGTCGCGGCGCTGCTGCTCCTTCCGAAATCGGCGGCGGACTTTCGGGCATCCCGCTCGCTGATCTCGGGCGCGCATCGCTTCGCCCGCTTGCGCCACGAAAACTGTGCAGGCGGCGAGTCCGGCAATCGGACGATGACTTTGCCCCCTTCGGGCGGCTGGACGAGACGCCGGCCGCAGCAAATCATGCGGCCACCGTCATTATTCACCTCTCCAGCGGACGCATTCAAGGATGTGCGTACGACAGCCGCAGCAACGTCAGCATAGCGTCGTCGAAGGCGGGACGCGGACAGACCGCCCCCGGCGAGCGAGTCAAGAGCGACTTCGGCGACGCGTTGGTATCAGTTTTGCATTTGTGATATCGTCTCAGCGTTGCGCAAGTCGATGCACGGCGTGCGCACGTTCACTGAGTCGGTTTTTTTACAGAGGACGACATGGCCAAGAAAGCGAAGAAGGCAAAGAAGACCGCGAAGGCAGCCACCAAGAAAGTGGCAAAGAAGACCTCAAAGAAAAAGAAGTAGTCGCGACCCGCGACTGAGACATTGCCACCTCGGGGTTACAACCCGGGCGCAAAGCGAAACCTCTCCAAAGGATCTGAAGTGTCCTTTGCAACCGTTCGGCATCGCGGCAAGTAAGATAAGGCCGGGCCTTTGTGCAGGTGGCTGCTGCATAACGGCCCGGTCTTTGTTTCTACCCCGGCCAAAGGCATGAGCTGCTCGCACCCCAGCGGCTCGGTTCGCGAGAGCCTGGACGGCGAACGCCGACGCGCATTATCCTCACACAAGCTCCGCATTGCTGTACCGTAGATGACGCGAGAAGCGAACCCTTGACCCGCACGACCGGGTTCATCGGTCGTTGCAATCCCGCAGTGGTGCGAGGCCCTTCCGAGATGACTAGTCGAGGACGTCAGCCGCCACGGGCCCCTCCTCGTAGACCTGCCCTTCTTTTTCGAGGGTTCTCCGACGAGCGTCCGCAACGGCAACAAAGGAACTGAGCTTGTCGAGGTCGGCCTTAATATCCGCGAATTTTGGAAGACCAGCCGGCACTCCGGCTGACTGGTCATGGCCCGAAAACTTCGAGCATCGCGTCATTCCAGCGAGCACTGTCTCGTAGTCGGCCTTGTTCACATGGGCAGCCCTCAGTCTCAGAGTAGCAATGTTTGGGCGAAACCGTCCTACCACCCCGGCGAAGAGGATTTCCTCTACAGTATGCTCCCACGTCTCGCGCATCTTTGTATAGGCGTCCGTCACAAAGGAGCGCTTTGCTTCGTCAGTTTCGGAATATATCTCCTTCTCCCTCTGAAGCAGGCCATCAATGATTGATATCCGCTTGGTGACACGCATGGAAATCCACGGTTGCTGCTTGTCATCGACAATACCGAATCGCCCATCACCGTGCTTGGCGATCCATTCCTCCCGCACTGCGACCTTCATTTCCCGCGCCGCTTCAAGCACGGCGTAGTGAAAGAACAGATTGTGAGTGAAGATAATAACCTGGCGCCCCGCCGCGGCCTCCTTCACCAGACGTTTCGCGACCGCCTCCATCCGGGCATGATCCAGCGACGATACCGGATCATCGACGACGATCCCGTGCTTCGAGCCGAGCTCCTTCAGTTCAGCAAGGAAGCCTGCCAAAGCTAAAGCCCGCTTCTCGCCCTCACTCAGGATATCGCTGTTTTTTGCGATCTTCTGCTGGGCCTCTAGCCCGATATGAACCTTGCTTTTGCCGACCTCACCCCGATCAGCAAGCTTTAAGGGCAGATGCCCGAGGTCAAGAGCGATGATTTCGTCCTGAAGACTAGCTTGCAGCGAAGGCGTGAGAACCTTCCTTCTCAAGCGCGTAATCTGGGCTGTAATGCCGGCGAGAGAGCAGGCGGCCGTGCACGCCTTGGTCTTCATCAGCAGTTCCAACGAGTTTCGCCGTGCCACAAATATTTCGACATCGGCCGAAAGCTTCTTCTGCGCCTCCAGTTCGCAGACCTGCCGCTGACGCTGCAGACGCTTATCAGCCTCGCCTGCTGTCGCCTTTAGCTGTTCGATCTCCATCTGAAGAGCAGGCACTTCGCACCCAAGCTCGTCGACCACAGACCTGTCGAGATCCACCAGGTTGTCGAGGCTCTCGTAGTCGAGGGCCTGGATGGCCCTTACCAGCACAGCGTGGCGCTCGCGGCAGGACTCGTAGAACGCCTTCAATTTTTCGGCCAAAGCTTGGCGGTCGCCGTGTCCTTCTACAAAGTTGACAAGCCTCGTCGTAATTTCCTGAGCATCGACGACCTTGAGATCGAGGATGGCCCGAGCAATCTCCGCAAAACGGTGTTTTGCTTTCTCGGCGTCCGCACTGGCGCGACCTTCGACATATTCATCGAACGCAGCCAGGCGGGCACGCGCCTGCGCATCGAGAGGCTGGTGGCACAGCACACAGGTACCCGCGGTAACCAACTGGGGCGGGTTCAGAGCCGGATACGCTTCCGCAGCGAAGTCGCGCGCGTACATCAGCATCTGGCGCCAGGTCTCACTGCCTAGCTGCGGGACTGCTGAATCCTCTGCCAGGCCGGTAGCGGCCGCCTTGGCAGCATCGCGTGATGCAGTCGCCTGCCGCCGAGCTTCTTTCAGTGTCTCTATGCCGGCGTTTCCGATGAAATCGAAGATCGTGTTTGCGTCGCCAACCAATGTGTCGACCGTTGATCTGGTCGCTTCCTTCACTTTCGACAGGAGGATCGGGTCCTTGCTGAGCTCCAGCTTAAGCCCAAGCAATTCGGCCTCGTCCTCTTCGTCCCAGATCGCCTGCGCTCGCATGCTGGTTTCGCTAGGGAGAGGTTGATTCGCTTTTAACGTGGCGATCATGGCCGATACTTCGGTGTCTTCCACATAGCCCAGCGGTAGAGCCGCTTGGTGCGATTTGTTGAGGTGCGCCTCTTCCGCCCGAAAGCGAGCGTCCAGCGTACGTAGAGCTTCAGCCAAATTCGTCAGCAGCGCGAGTTCGAAAGGTAAGAACTCGATGTTACGCTCGGCATCCACATACAGGCCGGCCGCATCGCTATCGAACACCGAAATTCTTCCCAGTTCGGGTGGAGGTGCGCTTTGATCGTTCCAGACTACTGTACGCTTCTCCTTGTCACCATCGACTTTGAAGGTAAGCGTGATCTCCCGCGGGTCGAGCGATTGGGGCTCAAATATATTTCCTCGCAGGGTCACATCGTGCAGACAGTGGCAGATCTTTTTGGCAATACGACAATAACCGCTTTTGCCTGAACCGTTCGGGCCGTAGATGAGCGTCAGGCCATTGATCGCAAACTTAAGTGGCGGCTGATCTGTAGCCAATCGATCAATGTTGCGAAGCGGTCCGATCGAGCCGAGAACAGTGACGGGCGCAAACTTGTTGCCCGCTTTTAGGCTGGCCTTGGTGAGGTCGGCCCACGTCGGAGGTGTGCCGTCGAGGTCTCCCGCTTCGATTCTGATAGCGGCCTCGAGTGCGCCAAGTTCGTCCTCGTCCAACTTCGGCTTGGCAGTCAGAAGACGTATGGCCTCTTGCTGCCAGCGGGGACGTGTGAGGCACCATTTAAACAGATCGCTATCGCCAGTCATTCGTACTCCAGGGCAATTGTATATCAGGCAATGCAAAAACTATTGATTGCAGCAATGGAAGGGGGCCGTTTGGGTTGTCAAGAAGCCCTTGCCGCTCTCCGATGAAAGTCGTTGATACGCTTCCTATGGGAGTATGGTGGCCTGATGATCTGACGCGCAGCTATTACCCCAAGGTTTGCGGCTTCGAGCAAGAAGGGCCCCTGCCGGCTTTTTCTGCGACCGTCCGAAGCGAGATCGGAGATCCTTTGTTTGAAGCGCGCGTGGCGAATGTTCGATTCGCGACAATCTTGACCTTGATGCCTACCGCGCTGTCTGGACAAAGGGCCTAGAGGTCGTTCTGTACGTCGCCCACGCATTCCAGAAGACTCCAGCAGCGAGATTGCCTCCCGCAGCGACACATTGCGTCGGTCGATGGCGCTCGCGCGACGCCGAGCCCATCCACAACGCAAAAAAGCGAGAGTGTAATGAGCATAACGAAGGTACTGAAACCATAGCATGGGCTCCGGCACCGTTTTTCGCCGATCTAGGCCTATCACGCGCCGAAAAACATCGACTGAAAGCGGCCCTCGTTGTCCAACTGTAGCCGCTAGTGGCGGGGCGAGAGATAACGCGGGCTGAGGGCGTCAAGCTGATTGAGATGGAGCAACCTCGCCTGTCAAAGCTGCTTCGAGCGGATTTCAAGTTGGTTTCAGTGGAAAAGCCGCCGCACATGCCGACGGCGTTCGACCGGAGCGTTGAAATAGCGCTAAGGCATATCGCAAGGCTAAGGAAGCTGGCCGGATCACGGCTATCGCGGCTTGGTGCCACGGAATGGGAGAGTTCATGACATTCAACGCGACCGCGGCTGGTGCGGCACATGAACCCACCCTTCATTGCCCGAATTGCAATCACGAGATTCGGTTGACGGAATCGCTTGCCGCGCCCCTTCTTGCGGAAACACGTCAGAAGTTTCAGGAACAGCTGGCCAACAAGGATGCGGAAATCGCACGTAAAGCGGAAGCCCTCCGAGCGGATCGCGAACAGCTCGAAAAGGATCGCGAGCAGGTCGAAGACCAAGTGATGCAAAGATTGGCCCCCGAACGCAGCCGGCTCGTCGCCGCGGAAGCCAAGAAAGCCCGGGACGCTGCGGCGGCAGAGTTGCAGGCGCGAACAGATGAAGCGACGGAGCTTCGGCTGGCGCTTGAGGCCAATAACGTCAAGCTGGCTGAGGCGCAACAGGCACAGGCTGAACTCATGCGCAGGCAGCGGGCTCTCGACGAGGAGAAGCGAGAGTTGGACTTAACAGTTGAGAAGCGGGTCCAGGCCTCGGTCGATCAGATACAGATAAAGGCCAAGCAAGAGGCTGACGAGGCGGCCCGGCTGCGGGTCGCGGAGAAAGATCAGACGATTGAATCGATGTCCCGAACGATCGAGGAGCTGAAGCGTAAGGCCGAGCAGGGATCACAGCAATCACAGGGCGAGGTCCTGGAACTTGAACTCGAAGGGCTTCTGCGCGGTCGTTTTCCGACTGATTTGGTCGAGCCCGTGGGAAAAGGTGAGCTTGGCGCTGACGTGATTCAGCAAGTCAATGGGTCGCTTGGACAGCCGGCGGGCATTATTCTCTGGGAATCGAAGCGTACCAAAGCATGGAGCGACGGATGGCTCGGCAAGCTTCGGGACGATCAACGCCGGTGTGGGGCTGATGTTGCTCTCATAGTATCGCAGACACTTCCCAAGCAAGTTGAGCACTTCGACCTCGTCGACGGCGTATGGGTGACGCACCCCCGCTGTGCACTGCCGGTTGCCGTTGCTCTCCGTCAGGCGCTCATTGACATCAGCGGTTCGCGACTCGTCCAGCAGGGCCAGAAAACCAAAATGGAGGAGGTTTATCACTATCTGACGGGCACAAAGTTCAGGCAGCGGGTGGAAGCCGTGGTCGAGAAGTTCAACGACATGCGGGAAGATCTCGACAAAGAACGCAAGTTCCTGGGCCGACAGTGGGCCAAGCGGGAAACCCAGATATTGGCTGTCATCGACTCCACCGTGGGAATGGTGGGAGATCTTCAGGCCATTGCCGGCAAGGCGATGCCGGACATCCCAAGTCTGGACATGCCGCTGTTGGAGAATGGGGGCGACCCTGGTCGCAAGGCGGGGTGAGAAATGACAGCCAGTCTCGCAGGGCTCATCCCTATCTGTGGCTGGCCAGTCCGGAGCACGGAAGACCCTACTTTACATCCATCGATTTGACCGTCACACCAGCTCGGTATCAATCGTGACCTTATGCTTTTGGATAGAGAGGTACATGTAAGTGAGCCAGCTTCTTCGGACTGCTGAAGCTCCCGGCACCCTCGATCTAAGCTCCAACATTATTCGATCTTCCCAGAGATTAGCTTGTAAATATGCTCGAACTGGGCGAGCAATCCACTTATAATAGCGTCAAAAGAGTGCGTGGGGGCATTTGGTTTTGAGCGGCCGGTAGGGGCCAGATCGCTGTACGATATAATGCAATCGGGTTCTTTGACCTATCCATTTGATCCGTCGTGTAGAATATCCGGCGCCTCCCATACACGAAACAGCTCATGATCGGACCACACCAGCGATGCTCTCAAGCACGTCAGGTGCCGGGCGGGCACGAGTTGCATGGGGCTTTCTGAGGGCGAATCATGCTGGAGCGGATCCAATCAGAGAACACGGTGAGCGGAGCCGTAAAAATCGCTTGCTCCGCCGCTGATAACGTCAACGTCGCGTTCTATCAGAACGCCGTGCCCATCATCCGGGATCTCGCGGTCGAAAACGCGCTAGGCAGTGATCTAACGGAAGTTGCGGTCCATCTTACATCGGAGCCGCCATTTCTTACCCCCGGGGTATGGCGCATCGATCGTATTGCGGACCAAACTGTCCACCATATTCGCAGTCTTGATCCGAAGCTTGATCCTGCCTTTCTCGCCGGCATCAACGCCTCACGGCGCGGCGAACTTCGCATCCGGGTCGAAGCGGCGGGGACTGTGCTCGGCGATCACGCTGTCGAAATCAATCTGCTGCCGCCTTCGCACTGGGGCGGCCTCAATTCAGCGCCGGAACTGCTGGCGGCCTTCGTCCGGCCGACCGATCCCAGCATCGATGTCATCCTGCGCGAAGCCTCCAACAAGCTTGCATCCGCCGGTCGCGACGAGGCCCTGGATGGCTACCGCAAGGGGACCAAGGCTCGCGCCTGGGAGATCGCCGAGGCGATCTGGGCGGCGCTGGTGTCACATTCGATCGCCTACGTCTTGCCGCCGAAAAGCTTCGAACGTTCTGGCCAGATGGTCCGTGGCCCTAGCGAAATTCTTTCACGCAAGGTCGGCACCTGCCTCGACCTGACGCTGCTGTACGCGTCGTGCCTCGAACAATCGGGCCTTAACCCCGTCGTTGCCCTCACCGACGGCCATGCATTTGTCGGCATCTGGCTGGTGGACGAGGATTTCTCTGGCCTCGTCGTCGACGATCCCCAGATGTTGCGCAAGCGCGTGCAACTGGAAGAAATGGTCGTGGTCGAGACAACCCTGCTCACGGGTGCGCACCCGGCGCGCTTTAAGCAGGCCGTCGAAGCGGCCAAGAAATTGATTGCTGAGGACGCCGCCTCGCCCTTCGAACTCGCCGTCGACGTCCGTCGGGCGCGAAGTGCCAAGATCCGTCCTCTCGACCTGTCGGGCTTGGCCGAACCGGCAATCCGGCCCGTCACCGACACTGCGACGATCGCGCAGGAAGTCGGCGAAGTTCCACATTTCGAAGAGGATCTCGACAAGCGTCGTGAGCCTGCACCCGAAAAGAACCTCGACAGGCTCGAGATCTGGAAGCGCAACCTACTCGACCTCTCGCTGAAGAACCGGCTGCTCAATTTCAAGGATGCAAAATCGACCATCGCAATCGAGTGCCCTGATTGCGCGTTTCTCGAGGACAGGCTCTCCGATGGAGAACGCTTCAAACTGCTGGGCAAGACCACGGTGCTCGACGGCAGCGACGGGCGCGATACGACGCTACTCGCTGACCGCCAGAATGAGGACGCACGCAAGGACTTCATCCTGGACGCGATGAAACGGGGCGATCTGCACACAAACGTTGCCGACACCGAACTGGAAAGCCGGCTCACCGATCTCTACCGGGCATCGCGACTCGCCTTCGAGGAAGGGGGCGCGAACATCCTCTATCTGTGCCTCGGCTTCCTGAAATGGACGCCGCAGGACGGGGCCGGGCCCTACAGAGCGCCGCTGATCCTGGTACCCGTGCAGCTCGAGCGCAAAAGCGTGCGCTCTGGTTTCCGCCTCGCGCTGCACGAAGACGAAGCGCGCTTCAATCCGACACTCCTGCAGATGCTAAAGCAGGATTTCGATCTGTCGATGCCGGAGTTCGATGGCGAACTGCCGCAGGACGCCTCCGGCATCGATGTCGGTGGGATCTGGAAATCCGTCCGCCGCCACATCAAGAGCATCAAGGGCTGGGAGGTCACCGAGCAGGTTACGCTCTCGACCCTCTCCTTCACCAAGTATCTGATGTGGAAAGACCTCGTCGACCGTACCGATCTGCTGAAGCGCAACCCGGTGGTGCGCCACCTGATCGATACCCCGACCCACAGCTACGAGGGATCCGGAGCGGGCTTCATCGACGCGCGAACCATCGACGAAACCATCGAGCCGGCTGAACTGTTCGCGCCGCTCTCGGCCGATTCCTCGCAGATCGCCGCCGTCGTCGCCGCCCAACGAGGCGCGGACTACGTTCTGTTCGGCCCTCCCGGCACTGGCAAGAGCCAGACCATCGCCAACGCCATCACGAACTGCCTTGCCCACCAGAAGACGGTGCTGTTCGTCTCACAGAAAACTGCAGCGCTCGAAGTCGTCAGGCAGCGCATGCAGGCGATCGGACTCGGCAACTATTGTCTCGAGGTGCACTCGACCAAGGCCCAAAAATCCAGCGTGCTGGAGCAACTCGCGACCGCCTGGCGCGAGCGCAATCACGTCACCGAAGAGCACTGGTCGACGGCCGCTGGCGACCTGAAGACGAAGCGCGATCAGTTGAACAGGCTGGTCTCGGCGCTGCACCGCAGGCGCGCGAACGGCATGACGGCCTACGAGGCTTTCGGACGCGTGGTCGCGGATCGCGGCCGCCTCGCCGACATCGAACTCACATGGCCGGCTGGAACGGTGCATTCCCCGGAGCAGCTTGCCAGGATGCGTGAGAGCTGCGCGGACATCCGCATTGCATTGGAGGCGGTCGGAGACCCGTCCGTCCATCCGTTGCAGGGCATCGAGCAAACCCGCTGGAATCCGGCCTGGGCGCAAGCCTTGCAGCAGGCGATCGATCGGCTGCAGAACACGCTGCAGCAAATGCGCGAGGCGGCGGACGCGCTCGTCACCTCCCTTGGACTGACCGAGGTCGCCGACGACAGCTCGTTGCCGCAACTCGTCAAGTTGGTTGCGCTGATGATGAACCCGGCCGCCGCAGACGGTGCGCTGCTGCTCGGCGAAGAAGCTCACCATCGTATCCGAGCGCTGACCGCCCTGGCCGACGTGGCCCTCCGCATCCGCGACAAGGCGTCCGAACTGTCGGCCGAATATGATCTCAAGGCGGCGCTGCTCGACCTGCCGACCCTGCAACGGGAATGGACCGAGGCTTGCGCATCCAACGTGCTGGTGCGCGGCGGCCGCAAGAAAAAGATACGTATCCATCTGCAGCCGTACTGCCCGAGCGAGGTGCCAGACGAGATCGGGCGTGACCTCATCGTCTTGCAAGATCTTTGCGATCTGATTCGCGGACTGGAAGCACTGAGACCGCATTTCAGCGGTATCGAGCGGTTGTGGCGGGGATTGGATAGCGACCCGGCGCGCATCGCAACTCTCATCAAATGGGCTCACGACCTGCAAGCTGCCGTCGACGCCTTCCAGATCGACGACGTGCCGCCAGAACAGATAACCGCGCACGTCACCGCCCTCCTCACCCAGGACATCTCACGCTTTCGTCCCGGGGGTCAGGTACGCAGGGCGTTTGACACCATGCAGCAGGCTTTCCCGGCCATGCATCAGGCGGCTAAGGATGTTGGCACGTGTATCGGCCTCGACCACCCCGAAGAGATCATCCAGCTGGAGCCCGGCTGGATCAACGAGTTGCAGGAACGGACGGCAAGGTGGAAGGCCAACATCATCAAGGCGCCGCAATGGGCGACATGGCGGGCGGCTGCAAAAACTGCGCGCGCCGCCGGACTATCGCCGCTCGTGGATGCCGTCGAGGACGGCCGAGTTACTCGCGACGAACTTGCCGGCGCGTTCGATTTTTCTTACGCGCGTTGGGTCGCGGAGACCATCGTGAACGAGGACGAGGTGCTGAGCAGCTTCCTGGCCGAAAGGCATGAGGCCCTCATCGAGGCCTTCGTCGCCGCCGACCAGAAGGTCTGCGAGCTCGCCAGGCAGATCGTCAAGGCGCGGATCGGGGCCTCGGTGCCGACACAGACCAATTTCGGCAAGGATCCGGAATGGGGGACGCTAGCGCGTGAGATCAACAAGAAGGCGCGCCACATACCGCTGCGCCAGCTCTTTGGGCGGATCCCGAACGTCATGACCCAGCTCGCACCTTGCATCATGATGAGCCCGCTTTCGATCGCGCAATACCTTCCGGCGCAAGCGAAACCGTTCGACGTCGTGATCTTTGACGAAGCATCGCAAATTCCCGTTTGGGACGCCATCGGCGCCATCGCTCGCGGCAGCCAAGTGATCATCGTCGGCGACCCTGAGCAGCTTCCGCCAACCAGCGTCGGCCAGCGCGGGGTCGAGGATGAGGACGATGACGGTTCAACAGTTCAGAGCCAGCAGAGCATACTGGACGAATGTCTCGCCTCGAATATCCCGAGCATGCGACTGTCGTGGCACTACCGCAGCCGCCACGAGAGCTTGATCGCGTTTTCGAACGCAAAATACTACCGCGGCGAACTGATGACCTTTCCGTCACCGGTAACCCGCGACACCGCGGTTCGCTACGTGCATGTCGAGGGCGGCATCTACGAACGCGGCGGTGCCAAGGTAAACCGGAAGGAAGCCGAAGCGGTCGTCGCCGAGGTTCTCCGACGGCTAAAGACATCGTCAAAATCGATCGGAGTGGTCACATTCAACGGCGACCAACAGCGCCTGATCGAAAATATGCTCGATCAGGCCCGACGCAGCGATCCCGCCCTGGAGCCACATTTCGACAAGAACCAAGCTCGCGAGCCGATTTTCGTCAAGAACATCGAGAACGTGCAGGGGGACGAGCGTGACGTCATCATCTTTTCGGTCGCCGTCGGTCCCGATAAGACCGGTCGAGTTACTGCGCAAATCTCCTCGCTCAACGGCGAGGGCGGCCACCGCCGACTCAATGTCGCAATCACCCGTGCACGCAGCGAGCTTTTGGTCTTCGCGACACTCCGCCCCGAGCAGATTGACCTAGGGCGCACCAGAGCCAAAGGCGTGGTCGACTTCAAGCACTTTCTGGAATTCGCCGAGTACGGCGCACGCGCGATCGCCGAGGCGTTCTCACCGACCGGTCGCGGGACGGATTCGCCGTTTGAGGATGCCGTGATGGACGCGCTGCAAAAGCGGGGGTGGGAAGTCCATCCACAAATAGGCGTTTCGTGCTTCCGGGTCGACCTTGGCGTCGTGGACCCGGACTTTCCGGGCCGCTATCTCGCCGGGATCGAATGCGACGGCGCCACCTATCACCGCTCGGCTACCGCCCGCGATCGGGACCGCCTCCGCGAGCTGGTCCTGACGGACCTCGGTTGGCGTATCTTGCGTATCTGGAGCACCGAGTGGTGGATGGACAGCTCCTCGGCTGCAGAAAAGATCCATACGCGGCTGACATCCGATCTTGAAGCGGACCGCGCGTCACGCCCATCTGCCACCTCCCCGGAAGAGGTCATCGATATTGGTGCGCTTCCGTTCATGGGGGAGATGTCGGTCAGTGCTCAGGATGCCTCGGAAACAGCGGAGGCTGCACCTTCTGATGAACAGACGGAACCGGCTCCTACCGGCAAGAACGATCTTCCGAACTCGCAGCCGCTTCTCCCTGTTCCCGCAAACGGCAGCAAGCCTGACGAGGAGCCGAGGGTCTACGCGCGCGGACCAGGGTCGGCTGCCGCCGATCCTGCCGTGATGCCGAGGCTGTACACGAAAGCTGACCCCAGCATAGTCGCGGCCCCCGACCGAGAGCGCTTCTACGACGTTGGCTACCGGGGCAATCTCCGCAACATGATTGACCATGTGATCGAAATCGAAGGTCCGATCTATTTCGATGTTTTGATCGACCGCGTCGCACGCGCACACGGCTTCCAACGTTCGGGCGAGACGGTGCAGCGAATCATCCGAGCAGCACTTGGTCGAGACCGCTTCCCCACAAGCCGAGACGGCGATCGAGAGATCATTTGGCCGCAAAACACGGCGCCCAGCGCTAGGTCGCCCTACCGCGGCGGCGGCGGCCGCGAGCACGGCGATGTGCCGCTGCCCGAACTGGCGGGCCTTGGCGATGTTCTTCGTGCCCAGGGCCTCGAGGAGGATGAAGACTTGATCCGCGGCATGCAGGAACACTTTGGACTTGGCCGGCTCGCGATCTCCACGCGTCAACGCTTCGAGGCGGCTATAATGTTTGATGAGAACTGACCAAGAGCCGAGGCACGTTTGGAACAACACGCGGACAAAGCGGCGTCGGTCCAGCTTCCTCCAGCGTCGAGGTGACAAAAATGATCGGTTTAGTTTGGAAGTCCCAGGCTCACATAGGTAACCAGAACCGCTTGAGATGTGCTTGAAACGATCACCGTGAGATGCGGACGCATACCCTGATCTGAAGCATGGGAAGATGCTTCTTTAGTGCTTCTCCACCCGCTTTGGCGCCGTCTCTGGTTGCAAACCCGGATTCCGCTGGCGCATTACGGTCGACTTGAAGCCAGTCAGGTGCTTCCTGGCTGTTTTGCGGAATTGTCTCGCTGCGGATCATTAGGTAGACGTGTTCTTTGTCTGGACTTTCACTCGCGTTCTGGTTGCGAAATCATACGATCGCGACTCGGGACGTCCGCTGCTCCGTCCGTTTCAAGCGTAACCAGAGGCAGCAATCCACGACTGGCTGCAACCATTTCATTCCCATTGTGCGGTGAAGGTGGTTGGGAATGATGGGTAGCGTGAGTCGCCAGATCCGCGATCCCTATCAACACGACTCAGCAAAATTCGGATACTCATTGACGAATCGGGGAGCGCCGAACCGCAGGTGGAAAATGACCTCATCGAAATTCAGAGCCGAAGTTAAAGAACGGGAGGCTGGTGAGCCCTGCTTTGTCGTACTCAACATGGATCAATCTATCGGCCTTGATCCCAAGCAGATCGTTTTCGATCTCCCTAGTGGTACGGGCCTTCCGGAAGCTCGCCAACTTGCAACTGCTCTGAGTGGCCTAACCGTTTCCGTCCGATAGCACGGATAACCTACCCAAGTTCGAGTTAGGCCTCGATGCGTATGATTCGGAGACGCGCCGCCCAACTGCGATCGTCTCAGCCCTTCTCGGGTGAATCGCGCGCTTGCCTAGGGATTCAAGAGATTCTTGAACTCCACGTAGATGACGGCGGCGATAATCAGCACCGCAGCCTGGGTGAAGTGATCGCCAAACAGCGGAAGGCCCCAGCCCTCAGGCAAGACCTTCTCGAGCAAAAGCAGAACAAGCTCCATGGCCAAAGCCAACCGCAACGCAAAGGGCATCATCGCGCTCCATAGACGAACCTAAGATGGTTCGTTCTGGACGACTGCGTGCCGCTCGAAAATTGGTTTGATGTTGCGTGCTGCGGCGGCGATCTCATTGCAGCTGCTGCTCGCCGCCAACAGCTTTTGCGGGCAACGGCACATGCGGGCAATTTCAGATTAGGCGCAGTCGGCGAAGGAGCCCCCTCGGCAGCCTCAACCCCGGTCGAATACCTTTATCTATATTCAGCCACAGATTGCCACTGGTAACCACTTGTCACTGGGGGTTGACCATGATAGCAAGTGAGGTTTGCTTCTTACAGGCAATTTCCACACAAGAAGCGTTGCGGGGGTCGAAGTGCCGGACTGGGCTGATGTATACGAGCCGGATCTAGATGCTCGCCTGGATCTTCAACCGAATGCGCTATTCTTCATTCCGACGGGCCGGACGGTGCTCAATGGCGAGAGCGTTGCAAGTCTTTCTACCCACTCCGGTACCTTGAAGCGGGCGAATCGCACGGGCCTGGCGGGAAAGGCCGCCATCAAGAAGGTCTGGAATTGCGAACCCGTCGTCTATGCGTCGGCGCTGGGATTTATCGCCTTAGCGAACAACCTCACGGAGGCAGCAACCTTTTCAACCGCCGACATCGTAGCGTGCATCTTCAAAATTCCCACGCTTAAGGCGGCCGCAACCACCAAGAACCTGCTGACAGCAGCCGCTATCGCGACTGCATCCGGTGTTCCTGAAAGGATCGTAACCTCTGCGCTTGAGGGTTACCGCATGAGCTTCAATCACGCGGAAGCATTGTTCAAAGTCTGCGCCGATCCGGCCACCAGATTGGACGATTTCCTGGTAACACAAGCGCGAAATGACAGCCGCACTAGCATCAAACAAGACGCAAGCGGGTATGTTTATCGACGCACCGACCTAATGCCATCGGCGCCGCCGGCAAGGCACCACTGGGCGATACAATAATTGGAAAAGCCGGCTTTCGCCGGCTCATCCCTTTACGTTGTCAGATCATACACGCTTCCGCCGATTTCCGCTGCCCGAGGTATCCGGCGAACGGACGTACCGAAGAGATAGATATCGCCGCGCACAACTAATCGTTCCGGCAATTCCTTGAGATTCGAACACAGTTCCAAATCCAAGTCGCCGCCGACGACGATATCTTCGGCGAGCCTCTGCAATGACGTGCATCCCTCTAACTCGACGGCACCACCAACCCGAAGCTGCGTTGGCAAAGCGCGAATCCGAGTCCCTCGCAATAGCAGCCGCCCTTCGACGGTGAGCGCTGCCGGCAAGTCGGTGAGTGCAGATACGCCCTCCGCGTTCAGATCGCCCTCGATGACGGCGTTGAGAAGGAACGGGAGCGTTCCGTTGGATACACGAAGTGAAAGGCTCAGGACACCAGATGATCCGGACATTCGACCGTCCTCCTTGCCTCCACCCATCGCCGGAAGGCCATGGCGAGGCGGGTCTGAAGAGACGCGTTCCTTCGACTACTATGCAACCCAAACGCCAGGCAACGAAATGACCTGCTGCACAATTGAGCAACTGATCGATGTCTGATTCGTTTTAACAATTCCTCTTTGCCGCACTGAGGGTCTCTCCCGCCTTTTCCACTGGTTTGAGGTTGGGAGGAGAGGCGATGGCAGCAGCCGTGCCGCAGAGTTGAGCGGCATTCCCGTCCCTGAAAGGCAGGACGCGTCGGGAAGCCCTTGATTTCTATTTCCGCTCTCAAGGACATAGGGCATATCGCGGCGGTACCTTCGATCTTGCTCTCGCAGCCGGTGGTGACCTGACAACCCCTCAAGACGCCCGTTGGTCCCAACGTGGAAATACGAGGTCTCCTGACTATCGGCCCAGGCAATGGTAACTGTCGCAACGAACCGCTCAACGCTCTGAATTGTCAGCGTCTGATCCGCTTCCAGCGTCTCGACCACACCAACCCCGTCCTTCTTGAAGCCTTTTCGCACCGTTCGTCGGCTGCATGGCTGCAACCGGTCACGATTCCTAGTCGAGCTCGCGGGGATCCGCCTGGAGTGTGGGAAGCCGGCCCTGGAGCTGCTCGATCGCTTTTCGGCATCAGAGATCGAAGGCATTCGCGATGCCATGAGGATCATTGGCCCCGAGGATTGTACTGGCCTGTCGTGGGTCGGACGAATGCAAGACCGACGGCTCCGGCGGACTGACATCGGGGGCGGAACGAGGACGGTCGCGCTCCAGCCGGCGAACTTAGATCTTCGGCAACACGCCCGAATGATTCGACGCCGTGATCGGCGAGACGCGCGGGGTCTCAAATGCCAAGGGGTACGGACCTTGGATGCCGCAGCGGCGCACCTGGGACAACATCGCTTAACTTCATCATCGAGATCTGAGCGAGAAAGGCTCGTTAGCTTGCTTGCGCTGCCCAAGCCTAACCTTCCATGACTCTTTCGGCCGGGTCGTTCTGAACGACATCACCTCCAATGGGGGGCGGTGGGCGGCGGCGATCAAGGTGAGACGTTAGCGACGATCGGATGTCGTGGAATCAGAAGCCCAGCACCTTGGAGATGATCGTAACCGCACCGGACGCAATCAGATTTCCGGCCGCGCCAGAAAGCGCGTTTCTCAAATCGGTCAAAGCGCCCCGGATCGCAGATTGCTTCGGCTCCCTGGCGGTCGATTGCGCAGATAACCTCGCAAGGGCCTTGTCCAGCTCTGCGCCATCTGCGCCAGCCTTCTTGATTTCGCTCAGGTGGGGCTGAAGCTGAGTCAACAGATCGTGCAGTTGTTGACTGGAAATGTCGGACGCTATGATGTCGCCCGAGGTGTTATGCGAACCGAGATTTCCTACCATGGAGCCGATCGAGCCGATATTTATCGTCGTCGAGGCTTCCTTTGCCAATTCCTTCTCCCGATTGTTGAAACTTATTCCGGACCCATGAATACCCGCTCGTTCGAGCTTAAGGGCCCAATCCAGCACCAGGTTCCTGACGGCGTCGAGCAGCCCGTGAACTTGGCTGGGCGAAATGTGAACCGCCATAGTGCCGAATTGAATACCCATCAGCCGGTTGATATCCATGATCATCGCTGGCGGAAGCGGAAATTGAAGATGATCACTTTCGCCGTTCGCAACCAGAGCTTCCAAAGATGCAATGGATTGGGCAACAGGACACCTGGCAAGCGTCTGATTGAGTTCGTCCTCTTGGAAAATGATGGGAATCCAACCGCGAACGGGATTCAACGCCTTTGGTTTGCCGAACAGGATACGATACTCGGGTGGGTTTCCCTTGTCGTAACCGTTCAACTCGTGTTCGACCCATTTTTCGGTCGGCGGCAGATTCAGCTTCGAAGCAGCCGCTTTCACTTTCCGGAGCAATACCGAAACTGGCAGATTCTGCTCGAACGCGTCGTTTTGGATCTCTTCTATAAGACCGGCCATTTCATCAAACCGGTGTCGAACTGACCGAACTGCGGAAGACCGTAGTCTCTCTGGTGTCACATGTGAGATGCCGCAACGCAAGATGATGGTTGGTAGGCACGTCCACCTAGGTCTCCTCTTCGAAGCGTTCGGCCCATTCTCTGTCGGCCTCCGACCGTTTGAGACGATCAAACTCGTCGGTCAGCTTCTTTAGCGTCGCGGCCTTGGCAGTCATGTCGTACTCGTCGGAAGCGAGTTGTTCCGGATCGAAGAAGATGAATTTGTCGGGTAGTTCCGACATCCCGATGCCGAGCCGCTGGCACGTCGAACGCATCTCCTCGCGTTGCGCGTAGCCGACCCGACTCGTACCGAGCGCCTTGTGCATTCCAGCCTTGCTGATGCTGAAAAACCGCTTATCGGTCGAGCGGCGGGCCTGAACGTAGAAGCCTTGTAGCGCGTATTCGACGAATGTCTTGGCCTTGGACATGGCTTGCCTCGTAAATCCTGTCCTTTAAGCCGAAACCCCTTGTTTGTAAACAAGGGATTTCAACTGAATTGGGTCGGGTGCGCTAAAACCCGTAGACGATTGCGGAAATTTGATCTCGGATTAACGAAAGTGCTCGTCTTCGAGCGGGTGTGCAGGTCGCCTGGCATCCACCGCTGGCTGCCACCACGAACGATTGCCGGGGTTGCCGCATCTCGGCGTTCGTTGAGCGTCACCCACACGTGGGGTGCGCTAACGCAATCTTCGGAAAGAGGAAGACAATCAAGAAAGCGAGGGCGATTCGATCCGGTTTAATCGCAGCCGAACGGGAAGCGTGCACCCCAGATGTGTTCCCCGGCTATGTAGGTCCTATATACCGGATCCCGATAGGATCACAGCGTCCCTGATCGAGAAAACTACGTCGCTTAGCGACGAGGGTGGTAATGGCGCCAAGGCTGAGATCCGGCAGGGTCCATCGAGAAGCAGGACGCCTGAACATTGAAATCATGCTCCAGGCGTTTTGCTACGGCTCCGTCGGCTTATGCCGCGCAGCCTGATATCTTCTGACCATTCGCTCGAAGATGTCCTTGGATACCTTTAGTTCGTCCTCAGCGCTTCCAAGGACATATGCATCCTTCAATCGTCGGAACGCCGCGTTGCCTCCGCTCTTCCACGGAACGCGCACACCGAGGTTCAGCGTCATGTTGGGCATATAGAGAACTTCTTCACCCAAACGCTGCTTTGCCGCACTGGTACCTACGATCACCATCGCGCGAACATCTGCCGAAGGATACCTGGCACACACAAACTGCCGAACCTCGGAAATCGCTTCGCCGCTTCGTGCGATGTCGTCGACGATGACTATTCGCGCCGGCCTGGCCTTGCTGTTTCTAGTTTCGGAGAACTGCAAGCCATCGAAGCGACTGACAAGAGCGTGGCCAAATTTTAGATCTTGTCCGAACTCGGCATCCAGGAGCTTACCAACGACTTGCCCTCCTCGGTCCAGGCTCACTAGCAAGTCCGGCTTGTAATCGAGCAACCGACTTCCAAGGAGCGCGAGTCCATCAATCGCGCGCGTCTCGATGACTACGTCTTCGTGCTCCGCCAAAAGGTGAGGATCATAGACGGACGGTTTGTGCGCGATCTCATTGCGAGCCTCCCGCATGACGGCTTCGAACTGAGCCTCAAGCAGTAGAGATTCCGCGTCGCCGTCTTTGAGGCGGCGCTCCAAAAGCAAATCCCAGGACTCCAACAGCATGGATGTCGTGCGCGCCTTCAGAAACTGATTCATAAAGTTAGTGTCGAAAGCGGATTGCAAGAAGTCGCGAAATCGTACGCCGATGAAACCCGTGTTACCGAGCGTGACTTCTATCTCGGCCAAGCAGTCGACGAGCAGGCCACCCAGCTTCAAGGCGGCCTTCTCCAAAAGCTGCTCGGACAACCGGGCGCTGGCAAAATGCGCGCTTGCCGTTTCGATGGTTGGAGCAAAGGGTACTTCCCAACCTTTGTGAACAACAGGTCGGACCAGCGGAGCTTTATCCAACTGTTCAGAAGCCTTTCGGGCTTGCAATCGACTGTTCGCCTCCGCGAGCAGTGTCCTAGCCTCCCGAATACGCGCCGTACCATTGGTTAAAGCGGCTTTGGCGGTGGTTTCCGACACCTCCTCGCGCAGCAACTTGCGGGCATGCGCCGCGGCGTCCGCGACCCCCTCCGCCAGAGAAGTGAGTTGTCCTTCCGACAGGCGCTCGAGATTTTCGCGAGCCTTGTCGTCGAGGCGGCGCGTTGCCGGCACAAAAGTAAGAATGGTATCTATCAGGTCGGACTTGGACATTAGTTAGTGCCTCACGTCCTCGGCTGCTGAAAACAGCCCGTCAATCATATCATTCAGAGCGGCTGCCGTCAGTGAGGCGCCTTGCAACACGAGATCTCGTTCATTCTGATCGAGCATAATGCCCGCAAACCCTAATTTTATCCTATCTATTTCGTCCAAGGCGGCCTTCCTAATTGCCGCATCCGCATCCCGGGCCAGCTCCGAAAGTTCACCCAAGCGCTTTTCCACGACGATCCCCTCGACGGCGGGGCTGACCAAATCGTCGATTAAGCCTTCGAGCTCACTATGCAATTCCTGGTCCTGCTCGGCACCTATCAGGAGTAGCAGTGACAGAGCCCGCTTCATCGCTTTAAGCGAATCCGCGGAGCCTCCAGCGGTGCCGCTCACGACGAACTTGGCTATGTCCTTCTTCAAGAACTTAAGATAGCGGGAAATTTCCGGGATCCCAAACAGGTTGCGGGGAGGACCGGCCGCGGATATGACGGCCTCCTGATGAACGTGGCTCCGTTGAAGCGCGCGTCCAGAGAAATTCTTGTTTACTTTCAATATCATAGTCGTTGTCGGCATCATCCCGTATTTGGGAACCGACCACAGGAAGTCAAGCTTCACATAGGTCACAGTCTCGTTGGCGAGCTGTCCTAAGGCTCCCTCGAGGTCCGTAAAAGGCGCAGTGAAACGGGTGCCATTCCAATTCACTCGAACCAGCAGTTTGTCCAACGGCGCGCCAAGACGAGCAGCAATGAGCGCCGGCATCGAGGCAATCGCCGAGGGGAAATACTCGCAAAAGTCCAAATCGGAAATCGGGACGGATTTACCTAGAAACGTCGCACTACCGCTAAGGCAGATCGGATGGGTTTCGCAAAGCAGAACCTGTCTTGCAGTCGCGACTAGATCCTCCAAACGCTCTGTACCAGGGAAGACGCTCACCAGGTTGAAAGGTACATAGATCTCGACTTCGCCGACAGAGCGCTTGAGATAGCCTACATTGTTAGGGTCCGTCAGAAACGCCTTATCGACGTCCGTGCCTTGGGCCAGCGTCGCCCGAACGTTCACGATCGACGCGACGAGATCGCGATCGTTGGGAGATGGACTGGACTTCAGCGCCGCGCGAAGGAATGCGACTGGAGAAATTGGAGCAGGATTGTGATCGCTGGAAGGCACGTTGCTCTCTCCGGATGGCAGGTTGATACGGCTACCGATCGGTTGCCCGGTCGATATTGATCCCGGACGACGTGACGGAGCGCCACTAGTGATATCCCTAGTAGAGAAACCAGAAAAGGCTGGACGGCGTCCTCGGAGCCCCAGGCCGCCAATGCTGGCCGGGGCAAGCATACCCTCAGCCTCGCGTTATCTTCGGGCCAACTGGATAATCTCATATTCTGACTGAGGGGCGAACCTGGAATAGGCCATCCGACGATCTGACCACCTTCGCAGTCGCACTGCGGGCTCCCGGTCTTGACGGAGATACCTGTGGCCACAATCGTTCTCGTACACGGCATCAACCAGCAATTTGAATCCGCGGACCAGCTTGAAGCGGCCTGGCGCCCAGCGATCGCGGGTGGCGTACGGGAGGCAGGCGGTGCCCAGCTTGCCGATGCGATATTGCGGGGCGAGCTAAGCATGCGCATGGCGTTTTACGGAGGTCGTTTCCGTCTGCGTGCCCAAGGTGGCGGATCTCAACTCTCGGAATTCGAAGGAGATCCGTTGGCTGAAGCCATCGCAAAGGAATGGCTGAACCGCGCGACCCAATCCGATCGAGAGAACGTCCGACTGGTTGCCGAACGAGAACTCGGAGCGATGTCGGCACATGAGGCCGGCCAACAGGGCACCGGGAGCCTAATCAGGTCGGCAATCGCCGCTCTATCGCAGGTCCCTCTACTTGCCGACACCGGTTTGGCCTTCGCAAGCAGCTTCCTATGGAGCGCCCTCGACCAAGTCACCTCCTACTTCAAGAAACCCGAGCTGCGCGACTCGATCATCCGCGATGTCCTCTCCCTCGTGACGACCGAAACGCGGGTCATAATCGGACACCCCCCAGCTCGGGACGGACGAGATGAACGAGAATGCAGATGACTTCCTTCTCTTTTCCGGCACTCGCCAGAGCGATCCGGCTGCGGTAGACGTCGTCGAGAGTCGGGAATAGAGTCGTCGCACTACCGCTTGAGCGGGAAGGATGCGACGCAGTCGACGGCTGACTGCGGCAATGGACGGCTGAAAGAACCACGACGCTTGACAGTGACTATCTCTGCTGGAATCGATCATAGGTAGATTTACGCGCGGAGGTTATTATGCCTGCGAAAACGCCGTGTTTTATTTCGTTCATTTCGTTCGTCCTGACAACTGCAGCGGCAGCACAGGGCCTTCAGGTCATAGGAAACGGTCCACTCGGTCCGATATGCGCGGGTCCATTGGGGCCAGGCCCGTGCGCGCAGGTCCAGCAATGGATCATGACGCATCCCGTGCCTCCGCCGGCCATCATGCCTCTTCCCGGCCCAGCGGTTGCGCCGCTCCCTCCCCCGCCGCCCATGCTTCCGCCGGTCGCTCCCGCTCAATCCGTCGGCGGTTCCGGCTTCACGCCGCCTCAACCAGGCGCATCATCACAACAGATCGCCGTCGCCTGCGCCCGCGCTCGGGGTGCCGATGTCGCCGGCTTCGTAGAATGCACGGGGGCCGAGGTCATACTACAGCAACGCGATCACTCGGTCCTCGATTGCGCGGTTTCGTCGAGAACGAATGCGGATTTCGCCCAGTGCGCCGCCACTAGGGCGGGTATCACTCTAAACAGAGACCAACGCATTTTGGCAAGCTGTGCAATGAAATCGGGCGGAGAGGACGACGATTTCATTTCGTGTGCGAGCTCGATCGGCGGAAATCATATCACGCCTCAGCAAAGGCAACTTTTGGACTGCGCTGCCGACGCCAACGACACGTCCGATTTCGCATCTTGTGCCGCCCGAAATTTCATCGGTTCAAGACTGACAAAGGAACAAGCCGTCGCGGTCGAGTGCGCGGCGGACTCAGGGGCGGACTTTCAGCAATTCGCCACGTGCGCCGGCACCAAATATCTCAAGATGAACCTCAATCCCGAGCAGCAGATAGCTCTCCAATGCGTTGCTACGACGGGTGGCCAGCCGTATGCAGCGGGCGGTTGCATGGTCAGTAGGTGGACCGCCAGAGAATTGCAAAAATGCTTCCAGCACGGCTTCGGCGGCAGCGACGGTTGCTTCGGAGACAACAACGACCTGGTTGGCAGGAACGGTTGGATCGCGCGCACATTCGGTGAGATCGCAGGCGGCCCCAATTCAGTAATTCACAACCCTTCTCAAATTTTTGGAGGTCCGAACTCGGTCTTCAACAATCCGTCCCAACTCGCCGGTGGTCCGAACTCCATCATCAACAACCCGAGGCAGATCTTCGGTGGACCAAACTCGGTCATCAACAATCCAGGGCAGATTACGGGTGGTCCGAACTCCGTGATCAACAATCCGGGACAGATCACAGGGGGCCCCAACTCGATCATCAACAATCCGGGTCAAATCACGGGCGGCCCCAACTCCGTGATCAACAATCCTGGTCAATTGCTACCCAAGATAAAGTTCTAAGACACTAAACTGACTCGATCGTCGTCCGGCAATCCATGTGGCGCGACCGAGGACCGCTTGCGGCTGGCTACTCGCAACCAGCCAGCGCCGAGGTGGGTGCGGCGGCAACGCGCCTCTGTCGGGTACCGACAATCATGTCGATCCAGCCGCGTCTCTGATCGAATATCGGGCCGCTAAGAAGGCTGTAGTCGAAACTCATCGACTTCTTATCCGGCGAAATGACCGGCGTCGGAAACTGGAGGCTCGGCGGATTCAGGCTTTCGCGCCCAACCCCCTCGATCGCCTCGATGACGAACCCGTCACGCGCCGGAATGACGTCGTGGTAAGACTTCACGGTATCGTTCAGCAGGTCGTGATCCGTTTGTGTCCGGGATAGAGCATCCGAGACATGGATGATATCGGACGCCTGCGCGTGCTCCTGAACGCCTGTAGTAGATACGTCCGGGGGAAGAATCCCACTTATCGAAAGCACCGGCACCGCGAATTTGATCCCGTTGACGGGTTGTCCTTCCCGGCTTGTGATCGCGCCGTAGACAATTCCGATCACGCATCCACGCGCATCGACGACCGGACCGCCACTATTGCCCTTATCGACGAGGGCGTTCGTGGTTATGGCATCTTTCGCGACGGATCCGACCCGTCCATCCAAGAAATGCGCATCCGGAAGACCCAACGGATAACCGAGCACGAAAAGCAACTCGCCCACCTTGGCTGGGCTGCGTCTCAAGGGGAGAACCGTGAGGGCCGGAGGCGGCGTCACGAACCGCAACAGGGCGACGTCGTAGGAATCGCTTCGCTTGACCAGTTCGAGACGGGAAGGCTTCGCATCCGCGGTCGCCGGACCCAACGTCCCACCCAGGATCAGCGTCTTGTATTTGGCATCGTCCGGGATCACGTGGCTCGCCGTCAGCACGTAGCCGCTTCGGCTGATGACGAAGCCCGTTCCGTCCTCACCGCCCATGGACCCGTCTTCGGTCACCCCGACAGCATGAATGCGGACGACTCCGGGAGCCTCTGTCGCGTAAATCACCGGTCCCGTGTCGCCGTTCTGCTGCGCCCATGCAGGCTGCGTCAGGCAGATAGCCGCAGCGGCAATAAAGCCGATCCGAATCAATCGAGGAGTCCTGCGTCCCTCACTCACCTGCTCCGACATGGTCGCGCCTACTTTAGCGAACTGGCGAAAGACGCGGCGTCCCCAGCGAAAACATCGGCATCGACCGCATGCCCTGGGGGCAGCCCTCCTTTTTCGGCCGTCGCCGTGAAGCTGAACTGCCAGAGATGCCAGTTGCCCTTGTAGTTATATGGTTCTTCGACCTTCAGCCCCTTCGAGGATAAGTCGCTGATCCACACCCGGTATTGAGACAGCGATTGCTCGATCGTACCCGCCTTGCCAATGCGCTCTTTCCACCAGAGAGGGTTCGTGTAAACGATCGGCACTTTCTTCGTTTGCGTCTGAACGACCTTCAGCCATGCCTGGACGCGGCTGAGTATCACGCTCCCGTCGGTGCCTTCCCAAAAGTCCTTCGACTTTCCATCGGCTCCGACGATGACTTTCCCCGACGCGTCGGTGCGGACATCCCACTCCACGTCGAGTGAAGGCGTGAGATCGTCCTTGCCCAATTTCGAACCGACCACATCAAGGAAGTTCTTCGCCTGATCCTCGCCGGACCCGTCCGCCGAAAGGAAGTGAAAAGCGCCCACGTCAATCTTCTTCCCGGCCGGAAGCGCTCGAATGCCTTCGAGGTTGGGGTCGAAGGATCGGTCGTAGTAGCTAACGCCCTGCGTGGCCTTGAGGTAGGCAAACGCGACCTTCTGATCGGCAAGCGAGGTCCAATCGACCTTGCACTTACATTTGTCGGTCAAGTGATGCGAGATGTCGATGCCGAAGATCTGATTGGAGCGGGGGTCTTCGTCGAGCACCGGGCTGCGCCAGATGGCATCGTGAGCGAAGCGGAAATTCGCCCGAAAGGCGAACTGGCTGAACTCTCCAGACGGGATCTGTCCTTCGACGATCTGTCCCATGAGCTCAAAGAGCTCTCCGCGCGACGCGTCGTTGGTCAGCGGCGTCTTGCCGTCCTGAGCCGAAGCGGACAGCGCGCTCGCGCCGGCGAAAGAAATTGCAACGATGAACGTACGGATCGGGCTACCCCGACGATGAAAATTATCAAACACGATCGCCTCCTGAAATAAGGTTGCATCGTACTGAAACTGCAATGTCTGGGCAACAAGCGGATTGATTTTTTTGCTAGAGCGCCGAGTGCGATGACCGGTCGGCCCAGGAAGCCGCCTATTCAGCTTTGAAGGTCAAGACCTTACCGTCATCGACATTTTTGCCGCCGGCCAAGAACACCTCGTCCGTGCTGAGATGGGCACCGCTGCCGACTTCGTCCGTTGGGCCGCGTCTATAGTAAAATAGCGCGTCGCGTCCGAAGACTTGGTCGTTACAGTTGCTTATGAGCAAACTGTTGATCCCCGCGACCGTTTCTCTGTCCGCTTCGATCGCATTCTCCTCGCCATCGAAACGGCCATGGAGCGCGAGCTTTGGCGAAAGCGGGAAAATAACTTCCGTGCCCGGCAAACTGAAACCGGGCGAAACGTTGCCGTGATCTTGACCATCGGCCCACCGCAAGCAGACGGGATGATCGCTTGTGACGAAGCCTCCCGAATCGTCATCGGCGACAAGCATCTGCCATTTCCTGCCGTCGTATAGCTTCACCAGCGGATCGTGCCACTGGAGTTCGACGAGAATGTTGAACTCCTTCGGCGGCGCTGGAGGCTTGAACAATTCCGGTTCGTTCTTGAACCATCCCTTCATTTCCTCGTATGCGGGCGCCGCAAGTCCGTCCGCTGCCATCGCCGCGACGAACTCGGCGTACTTGTCCTTCGTCTCCAGCCCAGCACCTGCGACGAGTTGTCCCGCGCCACGATATATCTCGCCGACCGCGGCCCGCTGCTTCGGATTGCGCAGCGTAACGGATGCGATGAGGTTCAGTATCGCGTTGCGGTCTTTCTCGTCTCCCAGCGACCGGGTCGACTTCACCTTATCGAGGACAGGTGCCATTTGGCCTTCCATTTCGGAAAGCGCTTCTTCGACGGCGAACGGATTAATATCCTTGATCGCGACCAAATTGAAATAAAGTTCACCGCCGACTTTGTTCGCGGGCACACGGAAGAATTTGGCACGCTGCCGATCAACAACATAGAGTTGCTTTCTCTGGTTCACAAATCCGCGCAAATAATACTGGGGCACGTAGTGCTGTATCTTTGCGTTCGCCTTCCTCGCCATAGCGCTAGTCTTTCATTCCATGCGCGCGACCCAATAGACGCTCGCCGGGTGTTTGCGGGAAGTATCAGGCCGGACGTCTTCAAGGCAGCTCCACGGCGTCGCGGCCGGGCCGTGACGCCAGGTTGCGCGTACTCGATATAGGGTGCTGGACGGCCTACGCCACGTGCTAAGGCCTAGTCGTCGTCGATGCAATCCATGCGCAACCGGACCACCTTGGTCGGACCGCGTGCGTTCACGCACGGAACCGTCGACATCGCGAAGGCCGATCCCGACCGTAAGGCGGACTGGAAGCTGCTCAACAAGCTGCGTAATGATCTGACGCACTGCTTGGCCGACGAGAACATCGTGGCACCAAAGCGTCCACCCATCGCATGCCGGTGAATAGACGGCCGAAGCGAAGCGGAGGCGGAAGGATGGCACCCGCTTTCGAGGCAGTGATAACGACGCCGGAACGCGAGACCCGACAGCGAGTGCAGTTGCGAGACCGCGGCTGGTTAAGCTCGGGCATAGGTCAGGCGGGTTTGGGCTGGTTGCAAAGGCGCTATTGAACGTTTTACGAGGTAATCTGACTAACAAGGGCAGTCATCCCGCAATCGCGGAATTTCTCGATGCCCCTTCCGCCGCTATATAAGTACCTGGATGTTGACGGAGCGAAGAAAACGCTTGGCGGCCAGTGTTTCAAGCATGCAAAGCCGTCCACGTTCAATGACAAAGAAGACTTGACCGTAGCCGGCGTGTTTCCTGGAAACCTCGCCGATGCGCTCAAGAGCATCCAAGCGAACCTTGGAGAGATGATCCTGACGAATATCGACAGGCCAGTGGCGTGTTCGAGCCCGTCCATGCGGCAGACCGTGACCAAGCTGCAAGATATCTTTCGGGCCAATCCGAAGGCCGCGCCGATTTTCGTTCAAGAACTCAAGAAAACGCCGGAGCTGCTAAAGCTGGATGTAAGCAACGTCGAGCAGCTCGCACAGAGCACCATCGACGGCATAAATGAAATGATGCAGAGGCATCGCGTGTTCTGCGTCACCACCGAAAAGGATGCGGAGAAAATGTGGTCCGGGTATGCACAGGACCATATGGGTATTGCGTTGCGTGTCCTGGCCGGGCCCGGCAGGGACTCAAAGTTTGAGCTGTTTCGGCCTGTGTCATACCAAGAGAAGCGCCCGACAATATATCGCGATGGCGGGCACTTTATGTCCTGGACCTTGTTCGAGGATCAAGAGGCTTCGGCTCGTGCAGCTATGCACGACATAATCTACACAAAGACATTGGACTGGCAGCACGAGAAGGAGTACCGGCTCGTCATTCCGCTCGATAAGAACGAAGAAGATTGGAGCCTGCTCAAATTTCATCCCGAGGAAATCACCGAGTTATATCTCGGCCTTGCGATTGACGAAACAGACAGAGCTGAAATCGTAGAGAAAGCTGTTGCCATCAACCCAGCTATCGCCACGTTTCAAATGAACCGTGATGCGGAAGGGCGGCTGGTGCCTGAAGTTGTGACGTGACACCCGAATGTATATTCGCGTGCTCGAGGTCCAGCAGTAGGGCGCTTTGAAGTGTGCTTCGCTTCAAATGACCAGGGGTTGCGGTATCTCGCAGTCTCGCGCAGAATGACCCTGAAATTCCTGCCGGGGGCTATTAATGCGTTTGCCGCAGCCTACTCACCTCAATTATTCGGCTTTGACTGCTGACATCGAGCGGGGCCGGATCAAGATTCCGCAGTTCCAGCGGGATTTCGTATGGTCGGTCGAGCGCTCGGCCAAGCTCTTGGACAGCGTCGTCAAAGGGTATCCGATCGGCACCATGATATTCTGGGCGACGCGGGACCGACTGCGCAGCGTTAAGAATATCGGCGGCATCGATCTGCCTCCTCCGAGCGAGGGCGAGGTTGTTAAATACGTTCTCGACGGGCAGCAGCGACTGACGAGCCTGTTTGCGGCCTTGAAAGGACTGTCGGTTGCGCGGGCGTCCGGCGCACTCGATGACTTCTCGGCGATCTATCTCGATTTGGCCGCATCGGAGGATCAGCAAATCGTTGTCACCGACCTCACGGGCCGGGACGCCGCTTTGTGCATTCAGCTTCGCGATTTGCTGGGCGGCTCGCTGAAAAAGCTCGCCTCGTATCCGGAGCATACGCACGCGAGGCTCGATGAATATAAGCGCCGGATCGAAGCCTACGATTTCGCGATCATCGAAGTTCAAGACGTGCCGATTGACGTAGCAACGGAGATATTTACCCGGCTGAACGTCGGCGGACAGGCCCTCTCCCTGTTCGAGATTATGGTAGCCAAGACCTACGACGAAGCCAGGCAGTTCGACCTCGCGGAGAGATTCGAAGAGCTTGTCGGCCGGCTGCAGACAATCGATTACGAGACGGTCTCGGCGGCGACGCTTTTGCAGCTGGTGTCGCTGCTGCTCAAGAAAGATTGCAAACGCCAGACCGTGCTGAATCTCGCCAAGGGCGAATTTATCGATACGTGGCCCCGCGCGGCGGATGCGGTTGAGCGGGCGGCAGAGTATTTGCGAAACACCTATCGCATTCCTGTGTCCAAACTTCTCCCCTATAGCGCCTTGCTCGTGCCGTTCGGGTATTTCTTTTTTCATCACCAGGACAAACCTGCCGGAGAGCAAAAGAAGGAGCTTGAGGATTTCTTCTGGCGATGCTCGCTTGCGGGGCGGTATTCGTCTTCGGTCGAGAGCAAGCTTGCGCGGGACGTTCAGCGCATCGATGATATTCTCGCGAACAAATTGCCCGAGTACGACTGGGCAGTCGATCCGTCGCCTGCGTTTCTCTTGAAGAACGGTTGGTTCAGCACCAACCGCAGCTTCGTGAAGGCGCTTCTTTGCCTTTACGCATATCACGAGCCTAAATCGTTCAGCGACGGCGCGGCCGTTCGGATCAGCAACGATTGGCTAAAGCAGGCCAACAGCCGCAACTACCACCACTTCTTTCCGAGAGCCTACTTGGGCCGAAAGGGCATCGAAGAGATAGAAGCCAACAACGTCTTGAATATCACGATCGTGGATGACTACTTGAACAAGCGCCGCATCAGGGACAAGCCGCCGTCTGAATACATGCAGGAATTCAAGGACGAGAATCCGGCTCTCCCGGCCACGATGGCGACCCATCTCATCCACGACATGTCCGCGTTCGGCGTGTGGAGCGACGAGTACCGAGTGTTTCTTCAAAAGCGCGCCGACGCTGTGAGTCAGGAGCTTTCCAAGAGGATCATTCCCCGAGAATCCGATAAGCAGGGACAAGCCTTCCGAAGCGATGACGTCGAGGAAGAGACGGCGGGATTTGAATAGCTGCCGCCTCATCTCGGTTCAGAGTGAGCCTTCGGTTTCGATGATACGTGTTCCGTCACCAACGCCAGAACCGCACGCTGTCACATGCGCGCCGCTACTGCAAAGCAGACTCCAAGCTGCATATACGCAAACTGGCGCCGTTTCCTTGAGGGCAGAGCCGGCCGGAGACCACCGAGGCCACGCTGTTTACGGACACGTGGATTACCGGCGAGGTGCCCGACCTCGGGCCATATGCGCTGATCAACACGATCGCCCATGCGGGACAGCACGGCGGCCGCGCTCTTCGCCCAGCGGTCGTGCTGCGGGTTGTTCATCATTACGATCCGGCGAAAGACCCTGCGTATCAGTCGCCCATGCAGAATGATTTCGATCATTATCATGGTGGCGATTCCACGGACGAGATTGCGGCGCTTGCGGCGCTATTCCTTGGCATCAGGCTCAAGGCAGGCGGAGTAAATCGAGAGTTCCGCGGCGAAGACGACCGATTTGGGCGTCCAACTCAGTTTGGCGGAAAGCCCGATCCGCTGCTCTTGTTGGAAGGCCGGCCGCAGATTCCCCGGTTAGCGCTTCCGGCAAATCTGAATGAAGGGCTCGCGCCGCTCCATGGCTTTCAAGACCGCAGCATCGAGCATACAAACGCTCTGATCAAAGCGGCCCGGCAGTACCAGCAGGCGGTATGGATCGCAGACTCCGATCCCTCGCTTGCGTGGCTGATGCTGGTCTCCGCTATCGAGACGGCTTCTCTGAGTTGGTCTTCTGCAGTATCTGCCGTCGATCAGCTTGAAACGGCCTTTCCGGATTTAGTGGAGCTTATCGCAAGCAGCAATCCGGAGCTGATTGGCCCCATCGCGGATGCCTTGAAGCAGCTGACGGGTTCGACGAAGCGCTTTGTGAAATTTATCGAGGCCTTCGCGCCGCCGCCTCCTGCAGCGCGGCCGGAGACTTATTTGCGCTTTCCGTTTGAGCCCGGCGACCTGCGCAAGGCCACGAGCTTGATTTATGGACACCGGTCGAAGAGCCTGCACCAAGGCACAGCGTTTCCTTTGCCTATGTGTGAAGCGCCGCAAATCACACGGGTATCGGAAACCGAGTTGCAGGTTCAAGAGAAGCCGCAGGGCGTTGCGATGTATTCCCGCAACGCGCGCTGGAAGGCAGACCAGACGCCTATGCTGCTCAATACCTTCGAACACATCGCCCGCGGCGCATTGCTGAACTGGTGGAAATCGCTCGCGGTGGGCGCCGATGAGCGGCCCGTTGCAGTCTAATGCCGAACGCGCCGCCGCGCTGCTTTGCGCCTGGTACCGCTGGATTTGGATTTGGCTTTCCTTCGGCGGCTTTCAATATGGGAAAGCGCAGCCGTGCCTACGGCGCGCGCGACAGGAACCGGCACTGCGTTTCCTACCTGCGTGTAGTGGGCGCCCAAGCTCGAGCCCGCAAAAATGAAACTGTCGGAAAATCCCTGCAGGCGCGCGGCCTCGCGCACCGAAATTGTGCGCTGCTGCGTGGGATGGATGTAGGCTCCCCAATGCGGATCGCACTTGGTGAGCAGTGTGGAGGCATGGCCTTTGCGGGACAGCCGGCCATAGCGCTTCGTATGATCGTTCGGCTCCGCGCGCTGCATGCCCGCTGGCAGAAGCCTAAAAGGAATGTTGCGCCAGTTTCCGCCCTCCGGCACATGGCTGATTCTGGCAAGCATGGGCTCTGTTAGGGCGTGGCAAATGTGATTGTGAATGGATCTGATGCGACCGCGTGCCTTCCGCTGGTAGCTGCTCTTGGCTTTTCTCTTGAGCGGTACGCCGGGAATCTTGCCGCCTCCGCTTCGAAGCACGGGCAGGTCGCCGATCGCTTGTTCGACTGTCACCGTGTGCGCACGGCCCCGCTGCTGTTCTTTGTCGTCAGCCTCGGGACGCCTCACGCCAGGCGCCGGGCGGTGCGACGGTTTGGGCAGCAGTGCAGCGGCTTTGCCGACGCGGCTCGCAACGATGAATACGCGGCGCCGAACTTGGGGGGTGCCAAATTCCTCAGCGGACAGCACGCGAACGGCGATGTCGTACCCCAGGCGCGAAAGCTTCTTCGCGATTTCCGCGATGACGCTGTTGTTTCCAATCGTGAGGATGCCGGGGACGTTTTCCATCACGAGCATTTTCGGCTTCAGCTCTTTCACTAGCCGAAGGTAATGCCTGAAGAGGCCGGCGCGCTCGTCGTCCGCCGATCGCTGGTGGTTGTTGTAGCTGAAGCTCTGGCAGGGCGGTCCGCCGATAAGGCAATCAAGCTGGCCCTTTCGGAGGCCGCACTCATTCAAGATGTCTTTTGCCTTCAGCTTGGAAATTGGGCCGTGAAAGAAGGACGCTTCAGGGAAATTGAGCCGGAAGGTTTCGGCCGCGTCAGCATCAGCATCGTTCGCGGCCAGGATCGCCCAGCCCGCGTCGCGGAACCCGGCGGCTAGGCCGCCAGCGCCAGCAAACAGGTCAACGCAAGTCGAGCCACCCGCCTTCTTAGCAGTGCGCTTATGGAGGACGATTTTAGGGACAACAGGCGGCATTGGCGATCCCGGCAGGCAGCAATGCCCAAAAGATAGGACCGATTCGCCAACGCTTGCTGAAGGATAGCACGAATCCCCCAAACAAATAACGGCTACCCGGGCAGACATTGACTCCTGAGCTCTCTTGCTTCATCTTGCTACGAGTTGCTGGAGCAAGATTTTGGAGAACATATCATGATCAATAGCACAGATGCAAACGGAAAGCGCACATATTTTGAACGGATCGGCAGCCAGGACTGGGAACTGACCGAGGAACTACTCAACGTCCATGACGAGGTGTCGCTCTGGCCGGACAACCCCCGCCTGCAAACTTGGCTCCCGGTGGCCGGGGTGCGTTCCGAGCCGGATCTGGAAGCGGCGCTGGAGGAAACCAACGGCTACGACACGCTCAAGAAGTCGATCCTCGACCTCGGGCAGATGGAGCCGATCTACGTCTGGCGGCCGAACCCGCAGTCGAAGTTCCTGGTTCTTGAAGGCGCAACCCGCGTGTCGATTTTGCGTCAGCTCGACCGCAAATACACGACCGGCCTGAAGGAAGGCACCTTCCGCCGGGTGAAGGCCAAGGTGCTTCCGCCGAACTTCGGCGAGAAGGAGCGCGCGATCCTGCTCGCGCGCATCCACGTCCGAGGCTCGGGCGTGCGGGAATGGGGCCGCTACATCGAGGCCAAGTTCATCTATGAAACCGTCGTCGGAAAGAACGGTCAGGCGCCCCTGATGAATCAGGCGCAGATGGCGCAGTACATGGAGAAGTCGGAATCGTGGGTGAACCGGCTCAAGAACGCCTATGAGTTCTCGCTGCAGTTCATCGAACACATCGACGACGAAAACGGCCCGAAGATCGCGGCCAAATCCTTCAGCATTCTGGAAGAGCTCAGCAAGGCGAAGGTGATCGGCTCCCAGCTCCGCGAATACGACAATGCCCAGCATGACACTCTCCGGCATGACGTCTTCGAAATGGTGCGGAACGACGTCTTCAAGGAATACCGCGAAGCGCGCTTCCTGAAGGAGTTCTATGACGACCACGACAAGTGGGAACAGCTCAAGGGCGGCGAGCGGCACATCGCCAGCCGGCTTGCCACCGAAGTGAAGTCGAACGCGAGCAGTCCCAAGGCGAAGATTTCGACCATCCCGCAGATGATCAAGCGCTCCATCGAGCGCGGCGAAACGGAATTCGGTGAGGACGATGTCGAGGCGCTGCAGCAGGCTCTCGACCAGATCACTGACCAGATTCACCCGGGTGTGCGACCGTTCCGTGTCGCGCTGAAGAAGATGACACGGACGCTGACGGAGGCAAGCCTTGCCGACGTCAAGGCGCTGCCGGCTGACGAAGTGTCTGAATTCCGGGAGGCGCTCGATTACTTCAACGACCTCATCGGCAAGCACTCGAAGGCCGCTTGATGCCTGTGGAGCTTATGCAGCATCAGCGCGACGGGTCCGCGTTCCTGGCCGATGCCAGGAACGGCTTGCTCGCCTTCGAGCAAGGGCTTGGAAAGACACTCGTATCAATCGACGCCTTCAGGACGGTCTTCAAGGCTACCCGTGCGGATAGGCTGCTGATCATATGCCCCAACTCGCTGAAGCGGAACTGGGTTGCTGAGTTCGAGAAATTCGCGCCAGAGTTCGAGGTTGCAATCGCGGAAGGATTGCCCCGGCAGCGAAAGAGCGTTTTTTTAAGCTCCAGGGCCCCTGTGGTGATCACCAGCTACGAGACGGCGCGGTCGGAGGTAACGGCTCTGCTCGCCTTCGTGCAGCGTCAAAAGACGGCGCTTGTGCTGGACGAGTCGCATGCTGCCAAGAATTGGAAATCCCTTACCTCGGCGGCTGCGCGGCAAATTGCGCCGCACTGCGCGTTCCGGTGGCTTCTTTCCGGCACGCCGGTGACCAACTCGCCGAGCGATCTCTTCACCCAGATCGAAATCTTGGCGCCAGGTGAGCGGCTCTTGGGATCGCAAGAAACTTTTCTAGCCCGGATGGAGGAAGATCCGAAGGCCGGCTTCGCAAAGCCGATCTTCGACAAGATGATCTTGCGGCGGACGAAAGAAGACTGCCTCGATCTGCCCGAAAAAACCTTCGTCGACATCCGTGTCGAGCTGCCCCGTTGGCAGCGCAAGCTGTACGACGATATGCGGCATGAAATGATTTGCGAAATTCAGGCCATGACCGGAGAGCAGTACAAGGTGTTCGCGTCGACGGCCTTAGCGCAGCTCACGCGGCTGATTCAAATCGCAAGCAACCCCGCGCTGCTCGTGGAGGGGATGGAAGGCGTCCCGGGCAAGTTTGAGGTACTGGATGGAATTGCCGCCGACATCCTGTCGGTCCCTGGGCGGAAGATTATTGTTTGGTCGAATTACGTTAAGTCGGTTGAATCCTTGCTGGACCGGCTTGGCAAGTTCGGCGCCGTCGCGATTTATGGGGGCACGCCGAACAACGAACGGCAGGCGATCGCCGGGCAATTCCAGAATGATCCGGCGACAAGGATCATGGTCGCCAATCCCGCGGCCGCCGGCACCGGATTTACGCTGACTTCTGCCGCCTACACCATCTATGAGACCCTCTCTTGGCGATACGATCACTATGCGCAAAGCCAGGACCGCAATCACCGTATCGGCCAGACAAATCCAGTCACCTATCTTCGCTTGCTGGCTGCCGACACAATTGAAGATGCAATCGTCAGAGCGTTGGACCGAAAATCAGCCATGGCGCGAAGCCTGCTCGGCGACCGCGATGACGAGCCGGCGGTGTCGAAACTGACGAAGGAAGAGATGTGCGAGCTTTTGCTGTCCAATAAGGTGCCGGAGCGAAACCACTAGCAGGAATTGCCGAATGGATATCTTTACGCCAGCCAGGCGCTCGGAAATTATGTCCCGGATACGCTCAGTTGATACTTCGCCGGAAGTCAGGCTTCGAACCCAGCTTTATCGGCTCGGTCTGCGCTACCGGAACAACGTGCGCGAGCTTCCAGGCAAACCCGACATTGTTTTTCGCAAGTACAAGTACGCCGTTCAGGTTCGCGGCTGCTTTTGGCACGCCCACAAGGATTGCGGGCGCTCGAACCGGCCGGCAACGAACAAAAGCTATTGGCTTCCCAAGCTCGCCCGCAATGTTGCTAGAGACAAGAAGAACGACGCGGCCCTTCGTGCATTGGGCTGGAAGGTTAAAGTTGTGTGGGAGTGCGACATCGCTTCGGCGTCGTCGCTCGAAAAGGTCGCTCGAAAGATTTCAGACGAGGTAATTTCGCGCGCATCCAAGCAATGAGGTGGAGACGCAAAAGATATTGTTATAACTGCGCCGCCTATCGCCGTTTTCGCGCCGCCCAGAGTCTCATAGGACTTCCGGCAGGCAGGGACTTCGCAGCAAGAGCCTCATCCGATGGAAGCATTACTCCGAATCATTCCGGAGACGGAACAACCGATGAACGCGTTCGGTCGAATGGCGGGAAGGGCCCCTCAAAATTCACGATAGAGGAAGTTAACGTTGGGCTCTGGTCCCTCGCCCCTCCGCGGCTGCAAGTATAACAACAGAGCGCGAGGGAATTTGCTTAGCTCAGCAACGTCGGTAAGACCAATTCGCTTCGTATACTTCTGTCGCACGGCAAGTTGTCGTTCGCCAGGCGGCTGAAAGCACGGCATCGTGAAATCTTGCGTCGCTTGCACCATATCCGTAACAACTTGTCTTAATCACGACTTTGTCTTTCTTTTTCGAATTCCAGATTTCTTGACGCGCTTCTTCTTAACCTTGGGCTTCTTAGTTTCCGCGCCAGGCCTTAGGACAAGGTCGCAGAGCGCTGGCAATTTCTTCTCCCACTTTTCGTATTCGGGATCGGTAAGGCCATCATGCGCAAGGATGGCAAGCCGTGCACGATCAAATACCAATCCTGCCAAACGCTGCGCATCCCGCAACATACCTTCTGACATTTGAAAGGGCGTGGTGAAAGACCTCACGGGCGTCACATGCGACAGCGGCCTCATCCACTTCTTGAGACGCTCGAGGTCCAAATCATTGAACTTATTCGGCCAATCATTTCCACACGCGCATTGGCCTAGAACGAAAAGATGCCCCCGTCTCGCGTCCATCGCATCTGCCCAGACGATGAAATCCACGCCCTCATCCCCGCCAACCGACGTGTCAACGGGCATGCCCTGCTCGGGGTCCCATATCCACTCCCCCGTTTCCTTCTGCACGCTTTCCATCGCCTGTTGGAAAGTCTTACCGACAACATCATCACGCGGTGCGCCAACGTGTATCGCCTTGGCGTGCTTGCCCAAGTACGTCCGCACAAGCACCGCACAAATTCGCTCGAAGCTTCGAGGTAATTGGGTGTATTCACCCGTCGTGATGTCCTTCGCCAGGGTTATAAGAAGGCAGAACTCGTAGAACCGACTCTTGCGCGGCTGATACACAAGCCGACCATCTTTTATGTCGAAAGGATAAGCGCCTTTCAACATCGCTGACCGTTCACTTAGAACATTGCTTACGTCGCCAACAGCCGTATCAAGCTTCAGATCACGGCTTTGCCACGCAGATAGATGGGTTAGTGCAGGGTCGTAATCGTCCAAGGCATCCGCAATACGATCATCTTGAATGCCCGAGTCGATTACCACGGATCCAAATTTAATCGCACTCAGCTCCGTCTGATCCGCGTTACTTATTATGCTTTGATGAAAGTTGCGGTTTGTATGAATATCTCTACTCATCGTCGCCGTTGCTTATCTCTTGGAGCCGCTTTTCTAACGCTCCTGCCGACTGTCGATTCATACCGGCAGGCCGGAGAAATCCTGTTGCAACCGAAACAGGAATCGTTTGCTCGCTTAGTCCGGTGATCAAGTCGGATTGTATCTCTCGAATCGTCGCTAAGCCTCGCCTCAATCGTTCTTCTAAAGGCTGAGTTACACGATCAATTTGCGCGATAGTCTTCCCTTGCTCTAGGAGGGTCACCTTTTCTGGATCAGCCAGAGCGGCCGCCAAATTCCCTAGCTCGCGCGAGTCGTCGATGGCCGCACTTTGCCCTTTGCTCTTGTCGCCAAACATCGCACTGGCTACGAGCGCCGCCTTCGCAAGGTTCTTTTTTGCTACGGGCTTAGATCGATCTTTCGATGCGTCCAAGTCGAGAAAGGAGCGAGTGGCAGAATACCCAAGGAGCGTGTAGATCCAAGAAAATGGGTATTCCGAAACGCTGCCACGGCCTCGACGCTGACTGTTCTCAGGAATGAACTTTCCTTCGTCGATCAGTTGATTGACGAAGTAATATCCTTCCAAGAGGCGCTCCGTAGTCCGATACTGATCTCCAATCATTGCCGTCACGTCTTCTAGGCTGAGTTGACCGTCACCAACCACCTTCGCAATCCATGCGGCCTTGGCGTAAGAATCCCAAGGTTGAGAGCCGGCGATATGCCGAACTCCCAAGTAGGAGAGAAGCTCGGTTGAACTTGCCTTCGCGGCAAACTCAATTACGGGTACCGGATCAATCGACTTTTGGCCGTGCTCATTCCAAACCTTCTGCGCTTCCTGAGTCCGGTTCGCATGACGAGATGCACGGGGGTCGCCAGCTAAGATGAGACACGCGGCGAGCCGCCGATTCCCTTCGATTACAACCGCCTTGCCCTTGTCCCCGGTCCTGCAAACCATCGGCTCGGCCTCAAAGTAGCCGTTCACCGAAAGCGAGCTCAGAACGTCATCGATTCCAAACTTATCGACAATGTGGTCAAGCACTGCGCTCTGAGTACGGAGTTTCCCCTCTGGAAATCCAAAACGGGGGTTCAACGCATCGAGCTGGAGGTCGGCCAGAGGCCTCTCCGTCGAGACGCCCCCCGCCATCGGGGCTGATACTGGCTTCTTTGACATTACGGACGTCCCAGTGGATGCAGCATTTTATAGCTAACACCTTACTGGACAACTACCCTGGAGGAAATCGAACAGCCGGCCCAGTAAGGCGCGAGCCACCATCGACCACAGATGCGGATGAGGAGGCCAGCAGCCTTCCCCGGGACGCCGGTATGCGTTTGGAGGTTTCGCAGTCTCACGACGCCGTCGACCGCCCCGGCCGATAAAGGTCTCGGGGTCGCAAATGCAAGAGGTGACCTCGTGACGGCGGCTGTAAGGTTTCCCCGTCCCCCAAAGCCGATTCACGACGTGGGGCCACTGTGCTCGGGTGTTTGCAGATGCCGCCGGTCATCGCCATCCGTCCGCTTCGGCCTCATACACCGGAAGTTGCCCAGTGGGAGCAGTTGAGTACCTGGCGGCAGGCTACGAGCTTGCAAATAGCGCTTCCGGTCCGTCGATTTGCACGCTACAGCGCGCGGGAGTCAGCGGGAGCGTCACAATCGCTGGATAAATGGCCGACTATAGTTTAATGCCAATGTCGAACACCGCAGCATGAAGGCGAACAATCCAGATTGGACCGCGCCGCGCGACAACCAGGATTGGCGCGATGACGAATTACTGCTGGCAGTTGCCTGGCTGAAGTCGTTCGTTCCCCGCAAGGAGATGGAGCAGAGGCTAGACGTCGCGAGGACCAATCTTCTTGCTGCCCAAAACCGCATGCGCGCCGGCGCAATGGGACCATTGTTTGACCCGGTGGATACGGCCGCTTGGTACATACTGTAAGCAGAGACCTTTGCCACCGACCGGGCTCTGTGGACGCCTGACGGCACAATGCGAGTTGTGCCCTTGCCGCCCAGCGGCTGATGGAGCTGGAGGTCGAAGGCCAGACCGGAGCGGCCTACGGCGAGAAGAACCCCGAGCGTCTGGCCCAGCGCAACGGCTACCGCGACCGGATCTGGGAGAACCCGTGCCGGCGCGGTCGAGCTGCGCATCCCCAAGCTGCGCAAGGGCTCCTACTTCCCCGGCTTCCTGGAGCCGCGCCGCATGGCCGAGAAGGCGCTCACCGCAGTGGTGCAGGAAGCCTATGTGCAGGGCGTCTCGACCCGCTCGGTGGACGATCTGGTGCAGGCGATGGGCATGACCGGCATCTCCAAGAGCCAGGTGAGCCGGCTGTGCGGTGAGATCGACGACAAGGTGAAGGCGTTCCTCGCCCGGCCGATCGAGGGCGACTGGCCGTATCTGTGGATCGGCGCCACCTACGTGAAGGTGCGCCAGCAGGGGCGCATCGTTTCGGTCGCGGTGATTGTCGCAGTCGGCGTCAACAGCGATGGCCGGCGCGAGGTTCTCGGCATGGACATTGGTCCCTCCGAAGCCGAGACGTTCTGGACCGCGTTCCTGCGCAAGCTCGCCCGACGCGGCCTGCGCGGCGTCAAGCTGGTCGTCTCCGACGCCCACGAGGGCATCAAGGCCACCGTGGCCAAGATGCTCAACGCCACCTGGCAGCGCTGTCGCGTGCACTTCATGCGCAATGCGCTGGCGCATGCCGGCAAGAGCGGCCGGCGCGTCGTCTCCGCCTTCATCGCCACCGCGTTTGCCCAGGACGACGCCGAGGCTGCGAAGACGCAGTGGCGCAAGGTTGCCGACCAGCTCCGCCCCAAGCTGCCCAAGCTCTCTGGCTTCCTCGATGATGCCGACACCGACGTGCTGGCCTACATGACCTTCCCGCCCCAGCATCGAACCAAGCTGCACTCGACCAACCCGATCGAGCGCCTCAACGGCGAGATCAAGCGGCGCACCGAGGTGGTCGGCATCTTTCCCAACGAGGATGCCATCGTCCGCCTCATCGGTGCGATCCTGCTCGAGCAGAACGATGAATGGGCCTTCCAGCGTGCCCGCTACATGACGCTGGAAACCATCGCGCCGTTGAGCGATGATCCAATCGTCAGCCTTCCGGCTATCGCCAGCTGACCAGTCCGGCCCTTGCCGGCGAACGCGGTGTCCCACCGCCAGCTACACCACTCTCTGGGACACGATCCCTACGAGCCCAACGGCACTCTTGAACGCCGTTTTGACCGAGCTTACAGGCCTTCGGTTGTACTCGACAAAATGCTTCGCTTCGATCAATCCGGTGCCGGCGCCGCAGATGACCAAGCAATCGGAAGGGAATCGGGACCGTCGGTTGCCGCTTGTTGGTTTTCGCGCTGCCCTATTTCAGACGGTAGGAGCGGCCGCGCTCTATCTAGGTGTGGAAGCGGGGATCGGGTGTAATTTTAGGTTGCGTACGATCTGCCATCGACGCTCTTCGGATCTGTAGAGGCAGAGGCTCTTGTGAGCGGTGTGGCGAGGGTGGCAAAAGACTGCGCTTGGCACCTTCTGATCGAACGATTGGAAATGTAATCGTCACTCGCGCACGTATGGACGTTCTTCAAGCCGGTTTTGTTGGCTTCGGTGCCTTTTACATCCCTGCGCCAAGAGGATCCGGGGGATGAGACATCTGCATCCGTCGTCAATCCTCGGATGGGACCTCAACTGGAACGGCAAAGCCCGCCTTTACACGATCCATTATGACCATCGTCTTGAAGCCCTTAATGTCCGGGTTCTGATAGAAGAATCGCCGGGTGAACTGCTCATAATCGTCCATGGTGCACGCGGTAATGTAGAGGACAAAGTCAGCGTCGCCCGTGACGTAGAATCCATTGACGACTTCAACCGACGATTTGATGGCCTTCTTAAACCTATCAATTATACCCGAACTTTCCCGCTCCAGGCTCACTAACGCAAGCACTTGAATAGGTCTTCCTACCGCCTTCGGCGAAACGATTGAGATATCGGCTTAGATGATGCCTTCCGAGCGGAGCCTCTTCAGTCGTCGTTGACATGCGGTCGCAGAAAGCCCGGCTAATTCGCCGATCGCCTCGGAAGTTAGACGGTTGTTCTTTTGCACAATTTCGAGAATGCGGGCGTCCGTTCGGTCGTATCGCACAATCGGCTCCTCCCTTTGAGGTGGATTCCGACGCCAGATGCGCATGCGATGCAGAAACTCCTCCGAATGACAGGAAAATGCAACGAAAACAGTTGTACGACCCCAGTATGCTGAATGACAGTTTTACGACAGTTCTGCTGCTGAATGATGGCAATTAGGACATCAACCCAACCACCCGGCGGTCGCCACTTTGCAGATTCGACCCCACAGCAAACCGGGAAACCAAAAGCCATGACAACCACCGTGCTTTCAGATCCTCGAGAAATCCTTGCAGAGGACGTGAAGGAAGCCCTTCTGAGATACTATTCTGGGCGGCGCAAGGTCGCGATTTCTATCAGCAAGCCAACCAGCGACTGCCCACAGCTATCTATCTTGCTGGAGGGTGGGCAGAGGCTTCATCTCAGCGTGACGGGGGCGCGGTCATGATCCTGTTTCCGCGGCGACCCGAGCGTGACTTGCGTATCCCTCCAGCGGCGACGCCTTGTCGAGGGTATTTCATGGGCAATCATGACCTTGTCTCCGACAGCTTCCTGGCACTGACCGGAGTCGGTCTCGTGCTGCTCAGCTCAAGCCTGCTCGCCTTTGCCTTTACTTAAGGCGAACGCGTTGGTGCGTTTCGCGCTCTTGTCATTCACGCTTCCGTTTGAGGATGAGATGCTCGGCAACTCGGAACGATGATCATGCTCAAATTTTTTCGCGAGCGGTCACAATGAGCAATTTCAACCAGGAAAGCGTGCTGAGCGTTCATCACTGGACCGACAATCTCTTCAGCTTCACCACCACGCGGAATCCATCATTCTGCTTCCGCAGCGGCGAATTCACGATGATCGGGCTCAAGGTCGACGAGAAGCCGTTGTTACGTGCCTACAGCCTCGCCAGCGCCCATTACGAGGACCGGCTCGAATTCTTCTCGACTAAGGTACCGGATGGTGCCTTAACCTCGCGTCTGCAGCATCTGAAGAAGGGTGACGAGATCATCGTCAGCCGCAAGGCGACAGGGACGCTGGTCATCGATAATCTCGAGGACGGGCGCAATCTCTATCTGATCGGCACCGGGACCGGGCTTGCGCCGTTCCTGAGTGTGATCAAGAATCCCGAAACCTATCTGCGATTCGAGAATGTCGTGCTGCTGCATGGCTGCCGCCGGATCGCCGAGCTCGCCTATGGCGAGATGATCACGGAAAAACTGCCGAGCGATGAGCTGGTCGGCGACTTCGTGCGGTACCAGCTGATCTATTATCCGACCGTGACGCGCGATCCCTTCCACAACCGCGGTAGGATCACCGATCTGATCGCGTCAGGCAAGCTGTTTACGGACATCGAGCTGCCGGAACTCGAGCCGCAGCATGACCGCGTCATGATTTGCGGCAGTCCTGCACTGGTGCGCGATGCCCGCGAGCTGTTGGTGGCGAGGGGCTTTGTCGAAGGCAATCACGGCGAGCCCGCGCAATTCGCGGTCGAAAAGGCGTCTGCCGAACGCAATAGTTTGAGCCCTTCGCGGACAAATGGTTCTACATGAATCATGATGCAAGGAGGAATCGCCATGAAGCACCGGCGATGACAGACGAACAGCGCGAGCTGGAGCGCTGCAAGCAAGAGATTGCGCATCTCAGACAGCTGGTTGTGCAGCTTTCTGAAATTGTCTTGCGCAACGTCGTAGAGAGCGACGAGGGGCGACAATCGGCACGCCCGTGGGTCTCTGAGTGACCCCGAAGAGACGCGCTGTTTCCCAGCAGCGCGGCTTCCCGTCTTGGGGGCATGGGAAGCGGCTCCGCCCTTGTGCTCCAGGAGGCCGGGCTCCTAATTTTTAGTTGGAAGCGCGGGATAGGTCAGGAGACGCATTGATGACCGGCTGGACAGAGAAAACGCGCCTTGTTGTAGGCGATGGCAGCAATGGCTTCTGAGCTTCAGTGGCGCGCCAATGTTCAGCCGTGACGGTGAATTCTGGTCTCAACTTGCAGCCTATCTCTACGCTGTGATTGTTGCGTTGTCGGTGTTGTACGGCATTGGTCAACTTCTAACAGGGGACACTCTTGACCTATCTCTTAAACTCGGATGAGCGAGCATCGGATATCTTTTTTTGGATGGATTGCATGCGGCCGAATGAGTGGGGCAGCGGTCGAACGCCAATGTTCCATCCGACAAAATCGCGTTCTTTATCGACGGCACCAGCCTGTACCTGGAACGCGCGGTCCCGTCGCGAGATTGGTTGGAATTGAAGGTGGCGTAGTTTCCGAGGTAATCAACCTCGAATCATCCGCCGTTGGAGCGCCGGATCGGAGACCACGCCATGAGCAGCAATATCACGAAGACACATTCTCCGCAGTGTGAAGGGAGACGGCTCCCAGCTTTTCGACGATTGGTTCGATCCGATTGAAAGTGCGGTGCGCGAACGAGCGTGGGAATTCATCGACAAGGCCGGAAACGGATGGTGCGACCATCGGTCCGCCATCGAGAATTGCATCTCACTAAACGGATTTCCCAAGTTCCGTCAAATGCTCCCGCACACGTTCCAGCGCAGCTTCCGCCGCGAGCCGCTCGCCGGCCATTCCAGCACCCGCAAAAAGGGCCTCGATCTTCCACAACGTCTCGCGCAACCGGGATTCGATAGACATCGGCAGGGTTCGGTTGACTCGAGATCCACGCCAATCCCTCCCCGCGGCAAACGATCGCTATCCCCAAACGGTCTCAGCTCGACGCTACGGCTCGCGCGCGACTACGAGAAGGGCATCGATGTCGTTCACGCCATGATTCTCGTCGCAATGAGTCGAAAACGGCTTTGATCGCGTAGCACCACACCTAGCCGCTGTTGGACTGGGTGACGTAGAGCCCGGTTGGGGCACAGATCGACGCTTGGTGGAGCACCCATGGTACGCGGCGCGATCATGACCTCGCCATGCCCCGTCAACAGTGCGTGCGATTCCGAGTATGATCAACTCGCCCCATAGAAATGGTCACGACCTAAGGCCTGGTCAGACAACCTGCGCTGACGAAGTCATCCCCGGAATCGCAAGCATTGTTGGCTCGGCGGTGCGCCCCGAAGATTCCATACCGGGCCGTTCAAGGCAGCACGTCAGGCCGAACCGAAAGGTGCAGCGTCCGGAATTGTACCCCACCAAAACAAGGAGGCGACGGCATGTTTGGTGTGTGGCAAACTTCTTTACCAACATTTGGAAGGACAATTCGTCAAACAGAGCCGCTCGCAGCGCTACGCTTAGGAGCAGTCGGATGATCACGCCGCTTCGACGGAACTGGAGTCCAAAAGAATTGTTCAATGCTCTTACGCCGGCGATGTTCAGCGGCGAACCGTCGGTTGTGCGCGCCCGTTGGAATAAATTGTGGCCTGACCTGTACACGGAATATGACGCCAGACATTTGAAAGCCGAGTTATCCGTCCGCAATCTGATTGCCACCGATGAAGCTCGGGCATTTTTTACTGTCTGGGCCGCGGACGAAGAGCGTCACACCGATGGCTTTGTCCGCATCATTGAACTTGTCGCCGATGGATCCGAGAGGAACCTCCGAGAGAGATTGGAGGCTCGACCGCATGATTTCGGTACGATCAATGACTACCTCACCGACGAATTCTCTGTGATGGTTATGATCGCATTTGATGAGATGTGCACCTGCCATGCCTATGCCGCAGAGAAGCCGTTCTATACCGAACTTCGCAACGACATCTTCCTTCATTGGCTGCGAGAGGTGGTTGCCGACGAGGCGGTTCACTCGATGAACGCCGTTAACGTGATCCGCGCACGCTATCGCGACCGCGTTGGAGAAATTGGTGCAATGCTCGATAGGATAATCAGCCACCTTGACGATCTGAGCTACGCTGGCACCTTCCTGCTGGACTATTTCGGCGCCGTATACACGAAGGAGTTGCTCGACAAATGCCGCGTCGCGATCCTGAGAAATGTCGAAAAACCTCTCCAGGCCGAAGAGCGAGACAGATGGAGTCACCGCCCGAATTCAGGTCGACGCCGTGACCGCGTTGCGGAGTGATTCCGGCACCGAGCGCCCAGGGGTGCCTTTCGAGTCGCACACGATTGGTGCGAGCGATCAGGCACGTCGGCAATGGTCACGCCTTGCTCTGACGAGAATGCCTTGTGATTTGTGTCTACCGTCACGATATCGCGGAACGTAGCGATGGATGCCGAATCCGAACGAGAGATGTTGCCGCACATTCTTGCGGTCGATGGGTGAACCAGAACGAATTGCGCCTAACTTTGTGGCGGTTATTTCGCACTCCCAGTGCAGATTGCAGCTTAAGCTGTGGTGTTCTGACTTGGGCTGGAGCCGGCACGATGAACTGGAGTCTCGGGATCAACGCGGCGCAACTCCTTTCTAGGAGCGATCTCGTCGTTATAGAGCACTTTCAAACAATGGATATCCTTGATCGCGCGGTTGTGAGCTGGGTTGGCACAGCAGCTGGAACTTCTGTCGAGATGATTGGAGATGCGCTGGTCGACGATTCGCAGAGAGCCGGGCGCTGCACGGGATACGATGATCGGCCGGTAACGGCTCGACCTTGACTGCCTTTCGTGCGCTGCAGCTCTAAGCCCACCCGCAGCAAGCCTCGAGAGCCGCGGCATGGCCACGAGTCACTCGAGCACGATGATGTCCTGATCATGCTGCCTAACGCCCACAATTGCGCTCTTAAGCGTCGACCATTGGACGGAGATTGCAACTTCGAGCAGCTTCCAATTCCGGCTGGAGGACGTTGAGAGCAATGCGATGGCTTCCGCAATGATATTGAACTCCAGTTGTAAGAGGCAGCCCTGGATAAAATTTTAATATTGGAAGGTACCTTTCACCTTGCGAGTCAGGCGATGAGCTCAACATTGATAATTGTGGCGGTGGGGGCGATTTTCTTTGGAGAAGCCCTTTCGATAATCGCCGAGTTGATTGCCTCAAGGTAATTTGGGAAAGCTGGCGGGCATCTCACAACGCTTCTGCCGATGTTCCTGCTGGTATCAGTCGGCGGTATTCTGCTCGTCTGCGGATACGCACTCGGCTACATGTATCTCAAGAGTATCTGGATCATTGCCGCAATATCGGTGGGAGCAATTTTAGTGATGGAACCGATTCTGGCGCTTCTGCTCTTTCGAGACGTACCGACAGCCGGTTCGCTGATCGGGCTGGTATTCGGCGCGCTTGGCACGCTAGCTGCGATAATTTTGTGAGACGCGTTCAGCTCTCTTCTCATACCTAAGGAACGCACACGACGAAGACCGCCTGATTGACGCGTGCACGCGGGCACGGCGAGCTCTATGAGAGCTATGCGTGAAGGTCAGGCGGCTTGCTGATCGGCGGGCTTGTTGGCTTGACGCAGAAGCTTCCATTCCCAGGACAGCAGTTCGTGCAGACGCGAAGCGGGAAGATCGCGATACGGGGAGGACGTCGGCGGGCCAGGCCTTGGACAGAAGCAGTGAGGACAGCGCCACTCTGATGGTCGTCACCAACCTTGTCATGCTCTTCCCCTTCTTTAAGCAGCCATCACCTTCAGACTACAACTGCAGACTAATGGGATCGGAGGGCGCTTTCCATGTAGCTTATTGGTGACCAGCGGCCCTCCTGTGCGCGGGGTGATGGCATGCCCCAGCGCATCAGTGTCATCTCAGTCCCGGCTTCCGTGTTGCGGATCACGGGAGCTGGATAGTCCGGGAAGACGCCGGGCATTGGCTGCAAGTTGCCGACGTAGCGGTTGACCACGCGGAAGAGTGCGAAGATGGCGGCTTGGTTGGTGGTGATTGAATAGAGGTTGCACAACGTCCAGCCTCAAAACGATTTGTCCGGTTCTAGTGAACCGAGGATGGTGCTAATGTTCGTCGCGACAATTGTTCTCTCTTGACGTCGACGTTCGAACAAGATCCCGGCCAGCTTTGGCGGGTCTGTCCAATCGGGCGAGACAGCGATCATTCTGCCGAGGTCGAAGATGGCGCCACCGCTGATGCCTCTTGGATCAATCGAATTGACAATATCGCCATCCCTCGTTCGCGAATGTCTTTCATACTTGATACGCAAGAGGTGATCTCCGAGAGCGGTAGACCCGTTGTTGGTTGCCTGATCAGGCACGAAGAGCGCTCCACCGTAAGCAAACCGCTTCGAGACTACTTTTCGTATCTGGTGATCGATCTTTTTGTTCTGAGAGTTTGGATATCCAAACGCCATATACGGGCGTCCAGCGATAACGTCACTTTGCAGTTCGTTTTCCTGGACGTAGCGGATCGGACCAAGAGCGTTCACGAGGTGGGGCGGAAGTTCGATGATCGAAAAATCGAACTTGTCGCGGTCCCGTATGCCAGAAGGCGCAACGGTCGCGAGACCCGCTCCTTCTAGTTTTCGCTCCAGTCTCCCCCGGACGGGAATATAAAGCGAGCTTACCTTGTTGGCATCGATAACGTGTGCGGCTGTAAGGAGCAGATGACGCGATTTATATTTCACGAGAACGCACGATCCGAGGTGATGCGCTCTGCCGTCGTCTTTGGCGAAATAGATGGGCTGCACTGCCCTTGCAATATCCTCCGCTGCGGCACTACTCATAAGTCCGTTGAGAGTGTTTCGCGTAAATTCACTTATCGTCACAATCATGATTGCCTATCGCTCCCCCGGCCACCAATGCGGCGGCGGGTCGCTCGCCGAAATCTTCGTCGGCCGCAGCGCGACGAGATGGCTCCGCTTGTACGGATGGCCGCGCATATCCGAGCAGTCCTTGCACCGCATGTAGCGCTCCAACTCGTGTATCGGCGTCGTCTTTGGTCGCCGCACAATATCGAGCGCGACAGTCTGATGGGTGTCGCAGCCGGGGCATTTCATCTCCAGATAACAAATACCCGGCGTTGAGGGCGTCCCGGAGCGGGCTTGCCGCAGGCCCCTTGGACTACTGCCTGCAAGATTGGGGCATTGCCGCATCGTCCCGCAAGCTGTCTTACAATGGTAATAGTTACAGCTGCAGACGTCCATGCATTCGGAGTAAGCTCTTAGCAGGAGGTTCTTGCAAGCTGATGCACAGGTATCGGAAACCTTCTGACAGGTTCGCCCTTGCTCGATCGTGCACGCCACATATTGCAGGAGGTTAGGCTTGTGATTAAGGCGGCCGTTAATTAGATGCGCTTGCTTCCATCCTTCGATAGGCCCGTTGGCGCCGCCAGTCGTGGAAACGCTAAGTGCGAGCAAGAATGCGAGAGTAAATGCTCCGGGCCTCGTCATCGGCTGCTCCAGAATTGGCGCTTGAGGTTTGCAGGTCGAGTTGTGCCGGGTTAGGCAACTATCGGATGCCACGCCAGCGTGCCTGCTCCGGCGGCAAGCACGCCGCACGTACGTGAACCCTAACCTAGTATACTCGGCGATTGTCTAAAGCGGCGCGAGCTACTGCCATAGCAATCCTACGGTAGGACATTCAGGGCTCTACACGTGATCGTTCCACGTCCAACAAATCCTGCATTGTTAATTACGGGGTTCGAATAGCCCGTCGCGTACATGCCTGGAGGGCATTGCTCACCGCCAGTGTGTACATTGCCGGACCAAGTCGCGAGACCGGCCATATTCTTTTTCAAAGCAGCAATTTCCGATTTTGCGGCTTCCTTTGCGCTCTCGATCTCTCTTTTAATCTGATCAAGGGCAGACGAGGTATATCCGGCAAGTGTTATCGGAAATGAACCCTCCGCTACTCGCAAGATGAGCGTGGCCTCCGGAGCTGAGGTGAACGTCACACCATCGACAACTTGTGCAGTCGGTTTTCGCGAGCAGGACATCGCAACCACATCCGTCGAGGTGATCCTGGCCGGAAAAGATTTTGGCTTATCGGTGCAATTGAGAGAGTTTGCGTCAGGCAGTATGTCAATGCCAAGTAGGTTATTCCCTCCGCCGCTCTGGTTACTGATATTGATGCTCACCACGTCCTTACTGACCGGACGCATGTCGATTATCCATTGCCGTCCCGCTAGTGATAGACATTGATTGATTGTGTTCAGCGCCGGCGCAAATATGTTCTTAGAGAAACTGTAATCAGTACTTTCAATGTCGTAGTCAGCAAACGATTTTGAGCAAAACTGTTTCCTCTGCGCTTCGTCCATTGAGATCCCGAGACTAAACGCGCTGTAGCCGATATTAAAAGCAGTTTTGTCCGCCGACTGCGATGCCTCGCAGAGAGCGTAGTATTGCATTGCTTTGAATTGCTTATTTGAGAAGTTGGACGTGTAACTAACCGCCACGGTTTGTGCGAGCCCCTGACAAGTTTGCCCGGTTACCCCTGGAGCTTGACCAAAGGCATTCTCATTCAGCAACACGGCCGCCATGCTGGCTAACAGCACACGCTTTACTCTCCTTATCGTCATCGCAATCTCCCTTGGTTGCTATTCTAAAAACTCAATCAAGACATGCTTGGAAAAAAAAGACAACTCCCGAGAAAGAAGAAAGTCTTCCGTTAAGGCCCCCCATGGGGTAGCCCGGCAAAACACTTGGCGGAGGGGGCCGCTAATTCGCCCGAAGGCGACGGGGTTCGGAAGGCGGCAGAGGTCCGCTGATCAGCTAGGCCCGGACATCGGTATGGCCCCTCTTTGAACCTTGGAGTCCCTGGCACCGTTTAGGGACCTAGCCGCACCACGCGATTTGCGCCGCGGGCGACATCACGCCCGGCTACCGATAGCGCTCGATCATAAAGAGGCTCATCATCCGATTTGCTGTATTGGCCCACGAAGTGCCGCTTCCAACCGAACAAGCGTATCAAGTATCGCATCCTGCATCGCGGGCCATTCAGCTTCAGGCGTCCGCCATCCTCCATTGAGGTCTTTGCAAATTCTGCAACCCTTGCGGCCAGGCAGTTCCTGCCAATCAAGCGGTTCTCCAAATTTCGCTTCTAGCATTTCTCGCTGGTCGTAAAGTTTCTTGAATGCAGCGAGGCTGGCCTGCTCGCCCTCCTTCACACTTATGTAGCACTCCACCCGGGAGCGATCTTCCGTAAGGGAAATGCTCAGCCAGAAGCCGGCTCGGCCGATCCCTGCAGAAATCCAATGATCGGTCGATGTACTACGATTTGCTAATAACGGGATTTTCTTGGCAATGGATCGCTCAATTATCTGCGACCAGAACTTCTTAAATATCTCCTGCCGTGCCGTTTTGACCTTGCTCTTCTCTCTGCTCTGCTCACGAATTTTGATCGTGTAGTCTATTGCCTCGGGCAGCGGCACAATCTGAGTGGCGTCAATCAAGACCTTTCCGTCCAACTTATATGGCTTCAAGCGAATGCAAGCGATGTCCAGACCGCTCTTGTTCAGCCACATGACCGACGTGATGAGTTCGGCTGAAAAATTCGACGCGGCAAGAATGATCTTAACATCCCCGGAAAGTTCGACTTCCTCGATGGTATCAAATTCTAAAAATTCCAAGATTTCTTTTCGTGCTCGCTCGGGATCATCCTTCAGATAATGAGAATGCGCGATCACAGCCTGTTCAAGGGTCATGCTGGATACCATCGCGGCGTAGCGGATAGCCTGAAGCTCCATATGCCCGCCATCCTCGCTGCGCTTGAGTTCGATCACCGCCAACTCAGCATCCTTAGTAAGACAAAGGATATCGATGCGACGCGAACTATCCTGCCAATTTGAGAACTCCTCACACAGAACCATCAAGTCGTCACCGAGCGGCGCGATATGTTGCTTTAAGAGGCTCTGAAGATGCTTCCGCTCCAGAATGGCCTCGTCCGCGTAGGTGGTCTCAGAGACCGGCTCAAGCTGATTTTGATTTACAGCAAACAGGGCCATCGAAAAGCGCTCCGTCCCGCCCCAGCAGTTGCGCTGCATGCGAAGCGCTCAACCTAAACGGTAAGCCAGCAAGCTCAAAGGCTTTTCGATTTTGTTCGAGGATACCGGCGGGCAAACTGGAGGTAACTCTTGAGGCGGATTTCGGCGAATGGCCCCGACGATACTTCACGTCGGGCCATCGCGATCATCGGGCCGGTTACCTCCCGCCGTGCTTTCAGATCACAACGTCGCTGATCACTGCATCCAAAGTCTGTTTCGACCGCACGACATCGAGTTGATCGCACTCCGCACGAAAGCGCGCAGCCGCCAACTCCGACTTGCGCCACTCAGCTCGCCGCCGCTGCTCCATCGCGAACGCCTTGCGCGTCTCCATGTCGCAAATGATCTTGTCGATTTCGGCACCATCCAGCGTCCGCTTGATCCGCAACACGATGGACAATGTCATCAGCACGTCGCCATAGGGCATCAGCAGATCGCACGCTGCGATGTCGCAATGCGCAATGAAGCTCTCGACTGTTTCCTCGCTCTTGCAGATGAGCAGCGCCAGTTCGCGGGCCTGCCGCAAATCATCGACGGCGGACCGGACATTATCATCACCTAACAGCATACGTTCGGCAGCATGACCGGCTGCCAGTTCGATGCAATGGCCGTACACGTTGGCGAATACGTCAGAGACCGAACTGACGTCCTCGCCCGGCTTTGATCGTGTTGTCCAAAGCCGCTTGCGCTGCCGCGCGTTTGGCAGAGAGCTGTTCGCCGCGCTTCGCAAGCGAGGCAATCGTGGTTTCGAGTTGCTGCACGGGAGCTTTTCGGAAGGGGTTGCGCATCATGATTTCAGTTTATGCCGCAGCAGCATGATTGCGTAGACCGGACACGTGGTGCGCTCCACATTCGGGCGCATTTTCGAGCGCTAGCGCGGCAGCTTTGCTCTCAGCAGCTGCCCTTCCGAGAGCAAAGCGAGACGTCCGCCATTGCGCCAAAATCGCAGATGTTTTGCTCGCTACCTCGCTCAACGGCGAGGCTCGCCCCGTTAAATAAAACCGATAGCTCGAATGTGGGCCTTGGCAAGGAAGCGTACTAGATGAGACCAGCGACGGCACCGGGCATCGACTTACACAAGTCGTTCGGCCCGTCGACTTGCGTCACCGACGCGCGGAACTTCGACATTAGGCCCACTTGGCGTTCTGCCGAGGGCATGGTTTCGTTCGAGTAGAAGTCAATCACATTGACCCGCTTCTTCTTAAAGAGATATGAGACGCAAACGACCATTTTTCCTGTTCCAAAGGGGGCCTTCATGAAATCGGAACCTGAATATCCGCCTTTCGCCATATAGGGCGTTCTGCGCTCGTCGAGCTGGACAAGCCTTCCGTTCGTCCATGCCCAGAGCGAGTATTCGACGTTGGTCATATCGTCGGCCCATCCAAGATTGCTCACAGAATATTTGACCTGCCCAACAAAGGACTGCAAAAATACCTGTGTCTGAGCGGCGGTTGTCACGTCGGGCGTCAAATCGACCACGGGCGGAGGAATTGCGGGCAAAAGAGGTCTGCGGAATTCCTGGATAAGCTTGATCTTATCGACAGCACTCAATTTGCGGTCGTCCATGAGAGCCACACAAAAGATGTAAGCAAGATACGCGTCGGATCGAGCCGCTTCGGCGGCGTCGGATGATTTATACAACTCACGACGTTCGCTCTCGATCTTCCCGGACAATTCTACCGATCCGAGCAGTCGGACCAATGCTTGCGCCTTGCCCGTAAGATCACCTTTCAATGTTTCGACGTTTTGCAGCCGGTTGTCGAATTCCGGGGGCTTTCCGCACGTCAGATGCTGTGCTTGTGCTGTCGTCGAGACGAATACGGCGAGAAGTGTAAAGTAATATCGATGCATGATTACCCCCCTGCAAGAACTGCACTTATCCGTGATCGCTTCACTCTCTCGCTGTTCGCTTTCGAAGAGCAGCCCCCTTGCGGAGAGTGAGATAGTCATCCCTCAAGGAGCCAATTCCCGAAGCCTTGCACACGCGTCGTCGACCACCGCGTTCTGATAAACGGAGCAAAGTAACTCTCAATCTGGCGATGCGGGCGGTGGAACCTTATCTCAGTAATAGAGACCTTTGAAGCTAGGACTTTGGCATCTCTCCCTCTCATCCGAGCGGAGGCTCTTGCGGCTCAGACCACATCGGCCAGAATTCCCGTAGGCGGGCCTGCGCCTTCGCGCGCGTGGACGGTCCACCACGATGCTTCTCGACGTATGCGAAGAGCCGTGCTGTATCAACGATCCACACATTTGCGCGCTTCTCCGCTAACCGAATTCGAGTTTGGCAGCGCGGGAAATCACGGGCAAGTCGTGACCGATCGAGGCTGTTTTCCCACGGAAAAGCCGCAGCGCGGTCCAGCCCCACTGCGGCCATCCCGGACCAACTAAAAATTGGTGCTCAAATCTCTCCGGTGTTCTCACAGTAGAACACCCCGTTCCGAAAATGGATTCCGTATAACTACCGCAACTCGACGTCACACTATTGTAACTCAAGCCCTAAGATGACACGGATCGCTCTCCAGCCCCAATGCTCCCGGCTGCCGATTCAATTGCGGATCAGAGCGCCGGGAGTTCTAGGCCGCGCAGGCTTGGTGCAGACCTTAACGGGCCCGGACATTTCCGTCGACGTTGAGCTTTTCTTGAGTTCCTCGACATTGAGTATCCCCAATGATTTAAGCCGGGAGCCGGAACGTGTTCATTTCGATATCCCAGGCTGTGGCTGGCCCCGAGCGGGCGATGCGCCCGCCGAATCTACCCTCCTTTGTTTAGCAAATCCCCGCCCGCCCACGATCATCTTCGCAGCAACACCCTGGCGCCTGACATTTGAAAAGTCTCATTTTCATTCACTACCGCAGCAGTCAACATGAACGGACTCGCCATCGCAGATCGAGACTTTTATGAGCGGTTCAAAAGCAAAAGTGATTTGTAGCTTTGTCGTGATTCTTGTCGGGTCACGGCGCTTGCCGAGTGAAGCCGCCGCTGAAGGGCGATCTAGATCTGGCGAGCCACTTAAAATCACAGAGGAGCTTCGATCGAATCTTCGACTGGAGGATGCGAACGCCGCACTCGATCCCTGCGACCTGTCGGTAGCGCAAGACAGAAATTTCCGCTAGCTTCTGAAGGCTTTGCTGTGATGCGTACCCGAATGCGATTGCCTCGGGGCCAAAAGGCGATCATCCGACCGCTTGATCCTTCCCACCCTCAAAGTTGGGACAATCCCGACAATGAGGAAGTTTGGCTTGAGCTGGCGCGTGCCATCGGACGGCAGCTTGCGCGGGATGAAAAAGGCGGTTTGGAGCAGCGGATAGGGGAACGGGATGGCGATAGCGTCACCAAAAAAGAGGGCCGTGATATACGCGCGCTATTCGAGCGACATGCAAAAAGTGACCTCGATTGACGGTCAGCTATTACTCTGCCGGAAGGTCGCCGCACGCAATGACCTAGATGTCGTCGGTGAATTTGTCGACGCTGCAAAGTCTGGCCTTACCGAGGATACCCGCGATGGCTATCAGCGATTGCTCAATGGTGTGCGGAAGCAAGACTTTGACGTGATCATCGTCGAGCATTTCGACCGCCTGTCGCGCGATCCCGCCACCATCCAGCGTCTCAAGCAGGTGTTTGAGTTCAACCGCGTTGAGCTGATGGATCAGAAAGGCGTTTATGCGACCGCAACTGACATCAGCATCGCGAGTCTCTACAATACGATCTACAAGCCGCAGCTTGCTGACAAGGTTCGGCGCGGGCATGATAACGCCGTCAACAGCGGAAGAATTCCTGGCTCGTACGCCTATGGTTATCGGCCAAGGCCGGGCGTGCCTGGCGAGCGGATGATCGATGAGAGCGAAGCAAAGATCGTGCGCCGCATCTTCATCGAGTATACGGCAGGCCGTTCAACGCGAGATATCGCCGCCGATCTTACCCGTGAAGGCGTACCCTCGCCTGGGGCTACCCGTCACAAGAACAAGGCTGGTCGCACCACCTGGAATCATCAGTGCTTCACTGGCGGTCGCCATGGTCGCGGCATTATCGGCAACGAGCTGTATATCGGCGAGATACATTGGAATGTTCGCTCAACAATTCTCAATCCGGAAACGCAGAAGAAGCAGAAGCGCCGCAATCCCGAAGAACGCCACATCATCGTCAAAAACGCCGAGCTGCGGATTATTCCGCAAGCGCTCTGGGATAGCGCGCAGAAGGTTCGCAATGAACGCGCTATCCATATGTTCGGGCCGTCCGGCAAGCCGCGGCGCCGACCTGTGGTCCCGCGCAACAACGAGCACCCGCTTGCGGGAGTCCTTCGGTGCGGTGTCTGCAACGGCCGCATGCGAATCGCTCAATCGTCCCGGAATGGAGGGCCGCGTGCCGCATGCGCCAACGCGCATCAGCGAGGCACCTGCGAGCATACCCGCAGCTTTGACATGGACGTTCTACTGAAGGATGTTGCCGAAAAAATGGAAGTAAGATTGCTTTCGCCGAAAGCCATTGAAGAGGCGATGCGTGCCTGGAAGGAGGAGCGGAAGAGCGATCAGCGAAAGGACAGCGAACGCTCTAGCCTGGAGCGTCGGCGCCGTGTGCTGAATGCCGAGATCGAACGCCTGTCATATGCGATCGCAAACAGCCGTCGCAAACCGAATGAGTTGATCAAGCGGATAGATGACTGCGATGTGGAACGGGAAACTGTCGAGGAACGCTTGCGCTTGCTCGGCAATGGTGGCGAAAACGTGATCTCGTTCGACCACCCGAAGTTCGGTGACCGATACCGTTCGGAAGCTAAGAGACTGGTCACCGGGCTCAAGATAAATCCGAAGGCGATCGAAACTCGCATCGCTTTCCGTAACTTGGTCGACTGCATTATAGTGCATCCCGTGCGCAAGCGGATGCCCTACGAATACACACCGTACCTGAACGCCGCTGCCCTTTTCAGCATGAAACTCTTAGAAGATCGTGAGAAATCAGGAACGATCAGCACTGCCTATTACGACACCGTCCAGTCAGGGAAATCCGTGTCCTCGTAATAGACGCGGACCTGCATGTGATGGCGGCCATCGCGGATCTCGCCGTCGAGATGAGCTGTCACGTCGCGAGCCTCTTCGCTTGTCGCTACCAGCCCGTTTTGCGCAAAAACGGCCGGCCGCGCAAGCGTGGCTAGGACACAGTTGTCACCGGCGTCCGCCCCAGCGTCACCTCGACGATCTCCGGCGGCATGCCGACGCGGACCGGCATGATGCTGCAACCGAGGCCGCCGGAGATGATGACGTCGCACTTCAGCCGCAGATGGCCGTAGACGAGCGGAACGCCGTGCTGCGGCGGAAGCGCCGGCGACCAGCCGAACAGGCGGACCTGACCGCCATGGGTGTGGCCGGAAAGCTGGAGAGCGACACGCGCGGGCACGCGCGTCGCGATATAGGGCTCATGCGCGAGCAGGATGATTGGCGCGTCGTCGGCGACCTTTGCGAGCGTCGCGGTGAGATCGTCGGCACCGAAGCGCTGAGCGCGGCCGTAGCGCTGCGACGGCGCATAGGCGAGTTGATCGCCGAGGCCGGCGAGCCAGAACGGGCGACCATCCTTGGTGAGACGCACGACGTCGTTCTCGTAGACGGGAACGCCGGCCGCTTCCAGCGCACGGTGGGCGACCGTCGGCCCGCGCCCGGCCCGCTGCACGACCTTGTCGTCCCAATAGTCGTGGTTGCCCATGACGGCATGAACGCCGAGCGGCGCCCTGAGGCCGGTCAGAACCCCCGCCCATTCATCGGCCGGGATGATGCGCGTGACATGGTGGTGACCGGCGACATAGTCGCCGAGCAGGACGACGAGGTCGGCGTTCAGCGCGTTGGTGCGCTCAACGATGGCCTCGATCCGATCCAGCGACATCCAGGGATCGCAGGCATGGATGTCGGCGATGACGGCGATCTTCAGCGGAAAATCCATTGGCCATTGCCGCGGCATCGGATGATATCGGGTGATGCGCGGCCGCAGCTCCGGCTCGACGCCAACGCCATAGGCGGCCGTCGAGATGCCGAGCGCGGAAAGTCCGCCGACAGTACGAATGAGATGACGCCGAGAGATCATGGGAGCCCGCTGCTGATGCGCTTCCGTGATGCGGCCCGATTGGAGCGGAATTGGGGTGCGCTTGTGCAGATCATCTGCACGGAGATTACCGGAAGTTCATGACAACAGAGCAATGCGCGCTGGCGCGGATCACTCGTCGCTTTCGTCGGTGCCGAACAGGCCGAACTGGGCCGCCGCATCGCGCGACGGTTCGGCGATGCCGAGATGGCGGAAGGCGTGCGAGGTGAGCAGACGGCCGCGCGGCGTGCGCTGGAGATAGCCGCACTGAATGAGATAGGGCTCGATGATGTCCTCGATCGCATCGCGCGGCTCTGACAGCGCGGCCGCCATCGTCTCCACGCCGACCGGGCCGCCGCCGTAGTTTTGCGCGATAGTCGTGAGGTAGCGGCGGTCCATGGCGTCGAGACCGGCGGCGTCGACCTCGAGCGCACTGAGCGCGTGGTCGGCGATCTTGCGGTCGATCTTGTCGGCATCGGCCGCCGAAGCGAAGTCGCGCACGCGGCGCAACAGGCGGCCGGCGATGCGCGGCGTGCCGCGGGCGCGGCGCGCGATCTCGTTGGCGCCATCCGCACTCATGCCGACATTGAGCACGCGCGCGCCGCGGGTGACGATGCTCTCCAGCTCCTCGATCGTATAGAAGTTGAGGCGAACCGGAATGCCGAACCGATCGCGCAGGGGATTGGTGAGCAGGCCGGCGCGCGTGGTGGCGCCGACGAGGGTGAATTTCGACAGCTCGATCTTGACCGAGCGCGCCGCCGGCCCCTCGCCGATGATGAGGTCGAGCTGAAAATCCTCCATCGCGGGATAGAGCACCTCTTCCACCGCGGGACTGAGGCGATGGATCTCGTCGATGAAGAGCACATCGCGCTCTTCGAGATTGGTCAGCAAAGCGGCGAGATCGCCGGCCTTGGCGATCACCGGCCCCGACGTGGCGCGAAAGCCGACGCCGAGCTCCTTGGCCACGATCTGCGCCAGCGTGGTCTTGCCGAGGCCAGGCGGACCGACGAACAGCACGTGATCCAGCGCCTCGCCGCGCTTGCGTGCCGCCTCGATGAAGATCGAGAGGTTCTTGCGCGCCTGCTGCTGGCCGACGAAGTCGGACAGCGATTGCGGACGCAGCGCGGTGTCGCCGACATCGTCGCTGCGACGCTCGGGTGTGACCATGCGGTTGGCCCTGGGATCGCTCACTCAGCGAACTCCTCGTAGGGTGGGCAAAGGCGCCCTTCGCGCCGTGCCCACCACGTCTCCGATCGTTCCACAGATGGTGGGCACGCTTCGCTTTGCCCACGCTACGAGACTGACCATTGACGCGCTCACTTCGCGAGCTCCTTCAGGCCGAGGCGAATGAGCTGAGCCGTCTCCGCATTCTCACCCGCGCTGCGTGAGGCCGAGGCGATCGCCGCGGCGGCCTGCGGCTGGCCGTAGCCGAGATTGACCAGCGCCGAGATCGCGTCCGCCACCGGTCGCGGCGCGCGCTGCTCGTCGACGGCGCCGGCGAGATGCACGACGGCGGGATCGACATTGGCGAAGGCCGGCGCCTTGTCCTTCAATTCGGTGACGATGCGCTCGGCGACCTTGGGGCCGACGCCGGGAGTGCGCGCCACCGCGGCCTTGTCGCGGAGGGCAATCGCATTGGCGAGATCGGCCGGCGCCAGCGTGCCGAGCACCGCGAGAGCGACCTTGGCACCGACGCCCTGCACGGTCTGGAGCAGGCGAAACCATTCGCGCTCCTGGTCGGTGCGGAAGCCGAACAGCTTGATCTGGTCCTCGCGGACATAGGTCTCGATCGACAGCACGGCGGCCTCGCCGGGCGCCGGCAGATGCTGCAACGTGCGCGCCGAGCAATGCACCTGATAACCGACGCCACCGACTTCGAGGAGGACATAATCCTCTCCGTAGGAATCGATCAGACCCTTGAGCTTGCCGATCATAGTCCGGCTACCTTCAGCCGAAGCGCCGTGCTCTGGCGGTGATGGGCGTGGGTGATGGCGATGGCGAGCGCGTCCGCCGCGTCCGCCGACGGCGGCTCGGCCTTGGGCAGCAAGATCTTCAGCATCATCGCGATCTGTTGCTTGTCGGCGTGACCGGCGCCGACCACCGTCTTCTTCACCTGGTTCGGCGCGTATTCGGCGACAGAGATGCCGAACATTGCGGGCGCCAGCATGGCGACACCGCGGGCCTGGCCGAGCTTCAGCGTCGCGACGCCGTCCTTGTTCACGAAGGTCTGTTCGACCGCCGCTTCCATCGGCTGATGGTTGGAGAGAATGGCCGCGAGCCCCTCATGGATCGCCAGCAGCCGGCTCGACAGCGGCAAATCGTCCGGCGGTTCCACCGAACCGCAGGCGACGTAGATCAGGCGATTGCCGTCGGCCTCGATCACCCCCCAGCCGGTGCGGCGCAGGCCGGGGTCGATACCGATGATGCGAACAGGTTGGCGAATCGGGAGCGCGGTCATGGGCCAGTGATAGCGGTTGGCCCATGATAGCGAAACAGAAACAGAACAGAAGTCCCCGGAGAAAGGCGGTCGCGCGGCCCTAGCCGCCCATCTTCGCGACCAGCGCGTCCGAAATCTCGAAATTGGCGTAGACGTTCTGGACGTCGTCGTGCTCGTTGAGCAGGTCCATCAGCTTCAAGAGCCTCTCGCCGGTCTCGTCGTCGACCGCGACGGTGTTTTGCGGCTTCCAGATCAGCGCAGCCTTCCGCGGCTCGCCGAACTTGGCTTCCAGCGCCTTGGCGACATCGCGATAGCCTTCGGTCGAGGCGTAGATTTCGTGACCGCCCTCGCCTGAGACCACATCGTCGGCGCCGGCCTCGATCGCGGCATCCAGCACCGAATCGTCATCGGCGACGCTGCGGTCGTATTCGATGATGCCGGTGCGGTCGAACATGAAGGACACCGAGCCGGTTTCGCCGAGATTGCCGCCGGATTTGGTGAAGAAGGAGCGGATGTCGGAGGCGGCGCGGTTGCGGTTGTCGGTCAGGGCCTCGACAATGACCGCGACGCCACCGGGGCCGTAGCCCTCGTAGCGGATCTCGTCATAGTTCTCGCCCTCATTGCCGAGCGCTTTCTTGACGGCGCGCTCGATATTATCCTTCGGCATGTTCTCCTGGCGTGCCGCGATGATGGCCGCGCGCAGGCGAGGGTTCATGTTGGGGTCGGGCGTCCCGAGCTTGGCCGCGACGGTGATTTCCCGCGCCAGCTTGCCGAACAGCTTCGACTTCTGGGCATCCTGCCGCCCCTTGCGGTGCATGATGTTCTTGAATTGGGAATGTCCGGCCATGCGTATCTTCTCTAGGGATTCGTGCGCCAAAGGTGAGCGTGGGGAAGCGCGGCCTTATAGGCCGCCAACCCACCGGAATGAAAGAGCCTCTCATACTTTAAGGTAATACCGTAGTGAGCCCGTGCCCAGAAGTCAGGCATCGTTAACCCTGATTTCATTCCGGCCTGCGAAAATAGCGTCCGCCCATCTGTCCACAAGAGTAGACCCAATGGCGTTCGCATTATTTCGGAAGCGCCGGCCGGACATGGCCGCACCAGCGGCAGCCCCGCGGGCCGCGCAGCCGGCGGCCGCGCCCGCTCCGGCCGCCGAGGTCGATTCGGCCCGGGAAATCCTGGAACTGCTGGAACTCGAGCTCGGCGCCATGATCCGCCAGCTCGAGCGCGCCGCCAATTCGGTGGCCGGCGGCGCCGAGGCAACGGCGGCGACGCTCGCCGATATCCGCCAGCGGACCGACGCGCTGACCGGGCGGACCAATGCCGCCCAGTCGAACGCTTCGAGCTTTGCCCATGCCGCCGACAAGTTTACCCAATCCGCGCAAGGCATCGGCGCGCAGGTCCGTGAGGCCGGCAAGCTCGCCGACCAGGCCAGCGCCGCCGCGCAAGAGGCGCGCGCCAATGTCGACCGTCTGCGAGAGTCCTCCGCTGCGATCGGCAATGTCGTCAATCTGATCGCCCAGATCGCGCGGCAGACCACGCTGCTCGCGCTCAACTCCACCATCGAGGCCGCGCGCGCCGGTGCCGCCGGCAAGGGCTTTGCGGTCGTTGCCACCGAGGTCAAGGCGCTCGCGGTGCAGACCCAGGGCGCGACCGAGGAGATCTCCAAAAAGATCGACGCCCTCCAGCGCGATGCCGCAGGCTCCGCCGACGCCGTGCACCGGATCTCGCAGGCGATCGAGGCGATCCGCCCGGTGTTCGACACCGTCAACGGCGCGGTGGCCGAGCAGAACGCCACCACCAGCGAGGTCTCCGGCAACGCGACCAGCGCATCGCAATTCATCGTCTCGGTCGGCGAAAGCGCGGCCGAGATCGACGCCGCGACCAAGGCGGCCGAGACCCATGGCGAGAACGTCGCCAGCGCCGGCAAGGCCGTGACGACTTTTGCCCAGAAGCTGAAATCGCGCTGCGCCGTACTGCTCCGCCAGAGCGAGCACGACGATCGCCGCAAGACCGAACGGTTGCCCTGCCATCTCAAATTCGAAACCCCGCGCGGCGTGCTGCCCGTCTACGAGATCGCGATGGACGGCGTGCTGATCGGCGGCACGGAGGCGAGCCGGCTCGCATTGCAGGCGATCATCGACGGCACCCTCGATGACGTCGGCGCCTGCCGCCTGCGCGTGATCGAGCAATCCAGGGCCGGCGCCCGCACGCAATTCGTCAACCCCAATGCCGCGCAACGCGAGAAGGTCGAAGACAAGCTCTGGTCGATTCACGAGGAGAACACGGAGTTCGTCACCCGCGCGATGGAGGCGGGCACCGCGCTGACCCGGATTTTCGAGCAGGCGGTCGCGCGCGGCGAGGTCAGGATCGATGACCTCTTCGACACCGACTACGCGGAGATCGCCGGCACCAATCCGCAGCAATACCGCACAAAATATCTGGACTGGGCCGACCGCGCGCTGCCGCCGTTCCAGGAAGCCTTTCTCGCCAAGGAGCCGCGCATGGCGTTCTGCGCCATGGTGGATCGCAATGGCTTCCTGCCGGTCCACAACAAGATCTATTCGCATCCGCAGCGGCCGGGCGACACCGCCTGGAACATGGCCAACAGCCGCAACCGCCGCATCTTCAACGATCCGGCGGGGTTGGCCGCGGCGCACAATTTGCGCTCGTACCTGATCCAGAGCTATGCGCGCGACATGGGCAATGGCAACACGGTAATGATGCGTGAGATTGACGTCCCGATCCGCGTGCAGGGCCGGCACTGGGGCGGATTTCGCACGGCTTACAAGCTGTAGTGCACGCTCAGGCAAGACGCCGGGCGCGAATCACGCCTTTAGGTGAAGTTGGAATGGGAATGCCGCGGAGGGCCGGCGAACGGCTCCGACTGGAGAAAGCCCGTAAATGTCCCTCGCCCAGCTAGCAGTCATGGACACTGGATCCAACCGGACGCTCGCCGAACGGCTGATCGACCAGCTTGCCGACCGCATCGGCGGCCTCGGCGTCGAGCTCGCCGACATCGCCGGCAACGTCCAGGAGGTCGCCAACCGCGTCGCCAACCAGTCGGAGCGATTCCATCACCTTCAGAAGACGGCGGAGACCATGGTCTCCGCCAACCACGACATCGCCAACGCATCGCAGGCGGTGCAATCGACCACATCAGCGGCAGTCGGCGAGATCGCACAGTCGCGCAACGCGGTCGACACCGCGGTCAGTCACATCTCCGAGCTCGTCGCGGCGGTGGAGCGGATCGAGGCGCGGCTGAGCGCCGTCGGCTCGGCGCTGGCGCAGGTCGCAAAGGTCTCCGGCTCGATTGAAGCAATCGCCAAGCAGACCAATCTGCTTGCGCTGAACGCAACGATCGAAGCAGCGCGTGCCGGCAATGCCGGACGCGGGTTCGCCGTGGTCGCAAGCGAGGTCAAGAATCTCGCGGAGGCCACCCGGCAGGCCACGCACCAGATCTCCGACACCGTGCGCGATCTCGACGGCCAGATCGAGGGCCTGATCAGCGAGAGCAGCGATGCATCCCAGCGCGCGAAGACCGCCGGCGAAGGCGCCCAGCAGATCTCCGGCATCATCTCGCGCGTCCAGCAGGGCTTTGCCTCGGTGGAAGCCGAGATCGACAGCGTCACGCGCGCGGCGACCTCCAATCTCGGCCATTGCGACACCGTCATCAACGAGCTCAACGAGCTCGCCAGGGGCGTCGACCTCTCCTCGCGCGATCTCAAGAACGCCGATCAGCGCGTGACGAAACTGCTCGACACGTCCGAAGCGCTGATCGCACTGATTGCCGACAGCGGCGTGGAGACGTCGGATGCGCCGCTGATCCGCGTCGTCGTCGACACCGCCAAGCGGATCTCGGCCGAGTTCGAGGCCGCGGTCGATCGCGGCGAGATCACGCTCGACCAGCTCATGGACGAGAACTACCGGGAGATCGCCGGCACCGATCCCAAGCAGTACAACACCGCTTATGTCGACTTCACCGACCGCGTGCTGCCCGCCATCCAGGACCCGATCCAGAAGTCCGATCCCCGCATCGTATTTTGCGTCGCCTGGGCCAAGGGCGGCTACCTGCCGACCCACAATCCGAACTACCGGCTGCCGCAGGGCAAAGACCCCGTCTGGAATAACGCCAATTGCCGCAATCGCCGCCTGTTCACCGATCGCGCGGTGAAGAAGGTCGCGGCCAACACAAAGCCCTTCCTGTTGCAGACCTATCGCCGCGACATGGGCGGTGGGCAGTTCGTGCTGATGAAGGATCTGTCGTCGCCGATCATGGTCCGCGGCAAGCGCTGGGGCGCGTTCCGGATGGGTTTTCGGCAGGGCTGAATCAAAAACCTCGAAAACAACCCCATGCACAGTAGCCGGGGCGCGTGGAATCAATGGCTTATCGCGCATGATGCGATGAGACTCGCCTAGCACCCCTGAGGAACGGAGAGAGTCGTGCGATCGGCCAAACTCGATCCCGTTCAGCGCATCTCGCTTCAAGGCACTGAATGTAGCCGTTGACCCGTCGGGCAAAACAGGGGCACGATGCCATCATCGCACTTGTTGGTTATCCGGCGGCTGGCCGTTGCGATTGATCCCGTCAGCAGCGCTGCGGTGCTCGCATCACCCGACTTTCGCAATCGCACGACTTTCGTCTTTGCACGGTTTTGCGCAATCGCACGATCGTCTGCGGCGATCAATGACGTACGTGATGAAAATGCGTCAGAAAATGACGCTTATCATATCAAATAACCCAAAAGCGCCACGCTGATCGTCGCACAAATTCGTGAACGTCATGGCCTGACGCGTGGCCAGCGCAAATATGCATCGCCAGAAATTTCGACGCTTCATCGTTTGCCATCGGTATGACTATTGTCGCGCGCGAGTTCGCCAACTAGATCGCCGTAAGCGATCTGGCGAAGAAGGGGATGCATATGGCAACTAACCTCACCATCAATGGCGAAACGAAATCCTTCGACGCGCCACCCGAAATGCCGCTGCTGTGGGTGCTGCGCGACATCCTCGGAATGACCGGCACCAAATTCGGCTGCGGCATCGCGCAATGCGGCGCCTGCACCGTGCATGTCGACGGCAAGGCGGTGCGCTCCTGCGTGCTGCCGGTCAGCGCGGTCGCGAACCGCGCCATCACCACCATCGAACATGTGGGCAGCACGCCGTCAGGCGCGAAGGTGCAGAAAGCCTGGCTCGAAGCCGAGGTGATCCAGTGCGGCTATTGCCAGTCCGGCCAGATCATGTCGGCCGCAGCACTTCTGGCGACAACGCCGAACCCCGATGATGCCGACATCGACGCCGCCATGGCCGGCAACATCTGCCGCTGCGGCACCTATGTGCGCATTCGCGAGGCCATCAAGCAGGCCGCCAGCGGCCGTCAGTCGTGAGGTCCGCCATGATCACCGAGAAGATTCTTCCAAACGTCTCCCGCCGCGCGCTTCTGACCGGCGGCCTCGCCACGGGCTTTCTGCTCGCCTTCCATCTGCCGCTGCGCGCCGCCGTCAACGAACCGGAGCAGCCGAAGGACACGACCGACGGCAAGTTCGCGCCCAACGCCTTCATCCGCATCGACGAGACCGGCCGCACCGTCCTGATGATGCCGCAGGTGGAGATGGGCCAGGGAGTCTACACCTCGATTGCGATGATCCTGGCCGAAGAGCTGGATGCCGATTGGGCAAAGGTCTCCGTGCTGCATGCGCCGCCCAACGACGAGCTCTACGCTAATCCTGTGTTCGGCTTGCAGGCCACAGGCGGCTCGACCTCGATTCGCGCCTGGTGGAAGCCGCTGCGCGCAGCGGGCGCCAGCGCGCGCGCGATGCTGATACAGGCTGCCGCCGCGCAGTGGCAGGTCGAGCCCGCGAGCTGCACGGCGTCGAAAGGCGAGGTCGTGCACGCTGCAAGCGGCCGCAGGCTCGGCTATGGCGGACTGGCACTGGCCGCACAGAGCCAAACGCCGCCGAAGGATGTCCCGGTCAAGGACCCCAAGGATTTCGTCTATATCGGCCAACCTCTGAAGCGTCTCGACACGCCGGACAAGGTCAACGGCAAGGTCGTCTACGGCATCGATGCGATCCTGCCGAACATGAAGATTGCGACAGTCGCGACATGCCCCGTGTTCGGCGGCAAGGTCGGCAAGGTCGACGACAGTGCGGCGACGAAAATCCCGGGCGTGCGCAAGATCGTGGTGCTCGATGACACGGTTGCGGTCATCGGCGACCACATGTGGGCGGCCAAGAAGGGGCTCGAAGCGCTCAAGATCGAGTGGAACGAGGGACCAAACGCTGAGATCAGCACCAAGGACATCTGGCAGGATCTGCGCGCCGCCAGCGCGAAGGACGGAGCGATCGCAAAATCGATCGGCGACATCGCCAAGGGGCTCGCGAGCGGCGACAAATTCGAAGCGAGCTTCGAATTGCCGTTCCTGGCGCATGCCTCGATGGAACCGGTCAACGCCACCGTTCACGTCAGGCCGGATGCCTGCGAAATCTGGACCGGCACGCAGATCATGACGCGCGTGCAGGCCGAAGCGGCGAACGCCGCCGGCGTTCCCGTCGACAAGGTGATCGTCAACAACCACCTGCTCGGCGGCGGTTTCGGCCGCAAGCTCGAGCCGGACATGGTCGTCACCGCGGTGAAGATCGCCAAGCAGGTCGACTATCCCGTCAAGGTGATCTGGACTCGCGAAGAGGACATCCAGCACGACGTCTACCGCCCGGTCTATCGCGACCAGGTCACCGCGACATTGGTCGATGGCAAGGTGTCGGCCTGGAAATACAAGATCGCCGGCTCGGCCGTGATTGCACGCTGGCTGCCGCCGGCATTCCAGAAGGGCATCGATATCGACGCAGTCGATGCCGCGGCGGACATGCCCTACGACTTTCCCAACTTCCACGTCGAATACGTCCGCGCCGAACCGCCAGCGGTGCCGACCGGCTTCTGGCGCGGCGTCGGCCCGAACAACAACGTGTTCGCGTTCGAATGCGCGATGGACGAGCTGGCGCGCAAGGCCGGAAAGGACCCAGTCGAATTCCGCCGCGCCAATCTGACAAAGAACCCACGCGCGCTGGCTGTGCTGAATCTTGTCGCGGAAAGATCCGGATGGGGCGAGCCGTTGCCGCCGCGCGTCGGCCGCGGGGTCTGCGTGCAGCCGTCGTTTGGGAGCTATCTCGCGACCGTGGTGGAAGCAGAGATCGACGACATCGGCGAGATCGTGCTGCGCCGCGTCACTTCGGTGGTCGATACCGGCATCGCGGTCAACCCCGATACGGTGAAGGCACAGATCGAAGGCGGGCTGATCTTCGGCCTGACCGCAGCGCTCTACGGCGAGATCACCATCGACAAGGGCCGCGTGCAGCAGTCGAATTTCCACGATTATCGCATGATGCGTATCAACGAGACCCCGAAGATCGAGGTCATCGTCGTCAAGAGCGGCGAGGCGCCCGGCGGCATCGGCGAGGCCGGCGTCAATGCCGGACCGCCGGCACTACGCAACGCGATTTACGCCGCAACCGGCGTGGCGCTGCGGCGCCTGCCGATCGATCGGAAACTGCTGGCTGCCGGGAGGAAAGCATGAGCAGGGCAATGCGTATCCTCGCAAGCCTCGTCGTGATCGCCATCGTCGCGGTGGCGCTCGGCGTCTTTATCATCCGCGGACCTGGTCCGCTCGATTTCGCCGGCGGCACCAAGGTGGCGCTGGCCGATTACCGCGCCGGCAAGCCTACGGGCGTGCCGGCCAAGCTCGAGAAGGCAAGCCTGGTCGAACGCGGCGAATATCTGGCGAAGGCGGCCGACTGCATGGTCTGCCACACCAAGCCCGGCGAGAAGGATTATTCCGGCGGGCTCGGGTTCAAGCTGCCGTTCGGCACGCTCTATTCCACCAACATCACGCCGGACAAGGACACCGGCATCGGCAATTACAGCGACCAGGACTTCCTCAACGCCGTCCAGCGCGGCAAGCGTCATGACGGTGCCCGGCTCTATCCGGCGATGCCCTACACGTCCTACACCTACATGAGCGACGAGGACGTGCTGGCGGTGAAGGCCTATCTGTTCAGCCTGCCGGCGGTGCGCGCCAAGGCACCTGAGAACACGCTGTCGTTCCCGTTCAACCAGCGCTGGGCGATGATGTTCTGGTCGGCCGTGTTCAACCCGGACACGCGCTTTGCACCTGATGCGTCGAAGAGCCCGGAGTGGAATCGCGGCGCGTATCTGGCCGAAGCGCTGGCGCATTGCGGCGAATGCCACACGCCACGTAATCTCGGCTTTGCGCTCGACAACCGCAAGAAGTTCGCCGGCGCCATCACCGCCGGCTGGCACGCCTTCAACATCTCCTCCGACAAGGCCACTGGCCTCGGCAATTGGCGTGATGAGGATCTGATCGCGTATCTGTCGCTCGGCCACGCGCCGGGCCATGGCTCGGCCTCGGGTCCCATGGGCGAAGCGGTCGACCACAGCTTCAGCCAGTTTGCGCCGGAGGACATCCGCTCCATCGTTGCGTATTTGCGTAGCGTGCCACAGGTCGCCTCGCCCGACCTGCCGGCCACCACGGCGCCCGTCGCGCCCGCCTCGCACAAGGACGGCGTCACGGCGGACGCCCGCGGCAAGAAGGTGTTCGCCAGCGCCTGCGCCAGCTGCCACGGCTGGAGCGGCGAAAGCCCGGTGTCGCCGACGGCGACGCTGACCGGCACCTGGGCCGTCAACGACCCCGCCGCCACCAACGTCGCGCAGATCGTGCTGTCAGGCACCAAGCGCCACACACCCGACGGCGCGCTGTCGATGCCGGCGTTCGGCGAGGCCTACACCGACGACGAGATCGCAGCGGTGGCGAACTACGTCACGGCGCGGTTCGGCACGAAGGGCTCGAAGCTCACGGCGAAGGATGTGGCCGAGTTGCGGGAGCAGACGGCGGAGTAGTGTACGACGAGATTGACGCGTAATCGTGCGCGTCGTTCTCTCTGGGTCGTCCCGGCGAAGGCCGGGACCCATAGCCACAGGCAGCCGTTTGGCGAAGACTGGTCGTTAGGGACTGGCACCATCCGCGATCGATGGATCACGCGGTATGGGTCCCGGCCTTCGCCGGGACGACACTGAGTTTTTGGGCTAGCTCAACCAGAACCTCGGCGTCGCCGGCTCGAGCCGGCCGCCTATGCGCACAGGCGCAACCCGTAGCGCAAGCCCAGTTGCATCATCAGTCTCCACCGCGACGCCGCTCAGTGTCGCGACGCCCGCGGCCGGCTCGAAGCGGCCCGACGGAATCCCCGACGTGAACCGCCGCAGCGGCTCTTCCTTCTGCATGCCGATGATGGAGTCGTAGTCGCCGGTCATGCCGGCGTCGGTCATGTAGGCGGTGCCGCCGGTGAGAATCTGATGATCGGCGGTCGGCACATGCGTGTGCGTGCCGACGACGAGGCTGGCGCGGCCGTCGCAGAAGAAGCCGATGCCCTGCTTCTCGCTGCTCGCCTCGCAATGGAAGTCGACGACGATGGCGTCCGCAGCAACGCCGAGCGGACAGGCGCCGAGCTCACGCTCAAGCGCGGCAAAGGGATCGTCGAACGGGGTCATGAAGACGCGCCCCAAAGCGTTGACGACGAGCGCATGCTTGCCGTTCTTGGTCTCGACCAAGGCGGCGCCCCGGCCGGGCGTGCCGCGCGGATAGTTCGCCGGCCGCACCAGGCGCTCGGCGCGCTCGATGAATACGAGCGCCTCGCGCTGGTCCCAGGAGTGATTGCCGAGCGTCACCGCATCGGCGCCGGCATCGAGAAATTCCTGATAGATCGCCTCGGTGATGCCGAAGCCTGCGGCCGAATTCTCGCCGTTGACGACGACGAAATCCAGCGACCAGTCCTTGACCATGCCGGGCAGATATTCGGCGATGGCGTTGCGGCCGCTACGGCCGACGACATCACCCACGAAGAGAATGCGCAACTTCAGAACTCCGGAAATCGAAAACGTCCGATTCCGTTAGCACATAATCCAGCGCCACGTCGTGGGCTAGTGCCGGAACCGCCTTGATCTCTTGCGCGGCAAAAGCGAGCCCGATGCCGACGATATTCTTGGCCTTGCGCAGATGCGCGAAGGTGAAGTCGTAGTGCCCCGCGCCATAGCCGATGCGATGGCCGAGACGGTCAAACGCCGCGAGCGGCGTCAGCATGATGTCGGGAATGACTTCGGCGGCGGCCGGCGAGGGCTCGGGAATGCCGAGGGGGCCGAGCATCAGGCGGTCGTTCGGATGGAAGATGCGGAAGATCAGCGCCTGGCCGCGCGCGGTGATGCAGGGCAGCGCCAGCCTGGCGCCCTCTTCGGCGAGCTTCTTCATCAGCGGGATCGGATCGATCTCGCTGCGGATCGGGGAGTAGCCGGAGACGATGCTGCCGGGCAACAGCTCGAATGGCAGCCCGCGCTTGGCGAGTTTTGTCGCGGCCGTGGTGCGCTTCTTCTCGCTCAGCGCGTCGCGCGCCGCGAGGGCCTTGGCACGGAGTTCGGATTTCGAATTGGACATGCGCGCTTGCTCCGAAGGCGGAGCCTTGCTCCGCTGTCATCGCCCGCCTTGTGCGCAATTGCGCACTGGGGCGAGCCGATCCAGTATTCCAGAGACGCCAGTGCTTAGACCTCGACGCCGCGGCGTACTGGATGCCCCGGTCAAGCCGGGGCATGACACCGAACCTTGAGCTGAACCGCAAGCGTATCAGGGACGCAATTCGACGGCCACGAACCAGAAGCAAACAGAAGCGCGAAGCCGCAGACGCCGTTGAAGCACTCGATCCCGGAGTTCCCTACGAAAGTAGGTGGGCACCATATGTCCGGGCCCACGGGCCCGGCCAGGGACAGTTCCCTAAAGGATCGATAAGGCCCCGGGGATATATGGCTCCGGACGCGCGTCGCAGCCTCGCTTGCGCAATGTAACAACGATACTGACGAATCGCCAGCACGATCGCAAAGGCGGAGCTTCGCAATGAGATCAGACTTCCCTGCCGCCGCGGCGGAAGTGCGCTCCCTCCCCCGCTTGCGGGGGAGGGTTGGGGAGAGGGTGTCTCCTCGGGCGAGAACCCCCAAGAGGTGAGAGCCCTCACCCGGCGCTCTGCGCCGACCTCTCCCGCAAGCGGGAGAGGTTGAGCCCGCAGCTCCATCGAGGACCACAATTGATCGCGTCTTGGCGGCGCTTACCCGATGGCGATTCCGTTGCCGACGGTGCGGTTCAAGACCTGGGTCGACTTCTCGATGCGTTCGGCGGCTGCGTTCAGCGCGTTGACCACCGCGGTCTGGGTCATCCGGGCACGCTCGACGGCGGCGTTGCGGAAATCCCGCAGCTCGGTCAGCTCCTGCTCCATGGTGCGGATGCGGTTGCCGGCGTCGACCAGCTCGTCGCAGACGGTGAGCGCCGCCATTACGGTGAGGCGCGCATCGCCGATCTCGCCGAATTTTCCGCGCAACGACTGAATCCGGGTCTCCAGGCTTTCGGCGAGCTTCAACAACCGTACTTCCTGGCCTTCCTCGCAGGCCATGCGGTATTGCCGGGCGTTGATGGTGACGTTGATGTGGCTCATCCGTCCTCTCCGGTATCGAGCACCGAACGTATCGTGACGATTGCGGAATCCAGCCGGTCGGAGATCTCGCGATTGGTGCGCTCGAGCTTGCGCGCCTTCACCAGCGCGCCGTCGAGCTCATCGGCAAGCCGCGAACGGTCTGCGCCCAACGCCTGAATCCGAGTCGCGAGCTCATTCTCGTCGCGGTCGGCATCGCGTCGTCGCTCGACCGCGCTCTCGAGCGCATCGAGCGCCGCCGTGAGCCTGCGGGTCGCGATCTCGATCTCGACTGCAGAGGACTCCGTCATGGCAGAGCTGTTGGAAACGCGATCGTTCATGCAGTCAGCGGCGGAACCTGTGGCCTTGCCCGTGGGGCTTTTCCTGGAGCTTGCCGCCCGGCAAAAGACTCGGTTCGGCAAGCGGTTAGAAGCAGAAATTTACGTGGCAAGCTAGCCGAGCGCAACGCCGCCGCGAAACTATGCACTGCTAAGCAACTTTTACGGCGAAACCGGCGTTTGATTGCCTTGGACTCCCGGAACCGAGGTGCTATCCCAGCCCCGATCTTCAGCGGCCGCCAGCCTTCCCCGCGCGGCCCGCACCACCGCCAAGCGCCTCATTTCAGACGGATTTCAGACATGACGCAAGTCGACCCCAACCGCATGGCCAACGCGATCCGTGGCCTCTCGATGGACGCTGTCGAGAAGGCGAAATCGGGCCACCCCGGCCTGCCGATGGGCGCCGCGGACGTCGCTACCGTGCTGTTCACGCAATTCCTGAAATTCGACGCCACTGCCATCGACTGGCCCGACCGCGACCGCTTCGTGCTCTCGGCCGGCCACGGCTCGATGCTGCTCTACTCGCTGCTGTACTTGACCGGCAACGCCGACATGACGCTGGACCAGCTCAAGCAGTTCCGCCAGCTCGGCGGACTGACGCCGGGCCATCCCGAGAACTTCCACACCAAGGGCATCGAGACCACCACCGGCCCACTCGGCCAGGGCATCTCGACCGCAGTCGGCATGGCGCTCGCCGAGAAGATGCTTGCCGCCGAGTTCGGCAAGAAGATCGTCGACCACCACACCTACGTGCTCGCCTCCGACGGCGACCTGATGGAGGGCGTGTCGCAGGAAGCGATCGCGATGGCCGGCCACTGGAAGCTCGGCAAGCTGATCGTGCTCTACGACGACAACGGCATCTCGATCGACGGCCCGACCTCGATCGCCGACTCGGTCGATCAGGTGAAGCGCTTCAAGGCGTGCGGCTGGGCTGCGGAGAAGATCGACGGCCATGACCAGGCCGCGATTGCCGCTGCGATCACCCGCGCGCAAAAATCCAACAAGCCGACGCTGATCGCCTGCCGCACCACGATCGGCTTCGGCGCGCCGCATAAGGCCGGCACCGCGAAGGCGCATGGCGAAGCGCTCGGCGCCGATGAGCTCAAGGCCGCCAAGGAAAACCTCGGGATCTCGCTCGAGCCGTTCTCGGTGCCTGATGACGTGCTGAAGGCCTGGCGCGCAGCCGGCTCGCGCGGCGCCGCGGCACGCCAGGAATGGGAGGGCCGGCTCGGGGAGCTCGGCAGCCGCAAGCGCGCCGAATTCGAGCGCCGCCTGCGCCATGAGCGTCCGGCTTCGCTGGCAAAGGCCGTGCGCGCGTACAAGAAGGAGCTGCTGGAAAAGCCGATGATTGCGGCCACCCGCAAATCCTCGGAAGCGGTGATCGAAGTCATCGCCGGCGCAATGCCGATGGAATTCCTCGCAGGCTCCGCCGACCTCACCGGCTCCAACAACAACAAGGCGAAGTCGGCGACTGCCTTCTCCGCCAAGACGCCGAAGGGCCGCTTCGTCCATTACGGCATCCGCGAGCACGGCATGTGTGCTGCGATGAACGGCATCTTCCTGCACGGCGGCTTCGCGCCGAACGGCGCGACCTTCCTGGTGTTCACCGACTATGCGCGTCCCGCGATGCGCCTTGCCGCGCTGATGGGCGCCGGCGTCGTCTATGTGATGACGCACGATTCCATCGGCCTCGGCGAAGACGGTCCGACCCATCAGCCGGTCGAGCACCTCGCAGCGCTTCGCGCCATTCCGAACATGCGCGTGTTCCGTCCCTGCGATTCCATCGAAGTCGCCGAGTGCTGGGAGCTCGCGCTCAACCGCATCGACGGTCCGACGGTGCTGGCGTTGACGCGGCAGAACCTGCCGCAGCTCCGCACCACCGCCAATGAGAACGCCTGCCAAACCGGCGCCTACGAGCTGGTCGCAGCCCAAGGCGAAGCCAAGGCGACGCTGTTCGCGTCCGGCTCCGAGGTCGAGATCGCGGTGGCCGCCCAAAAGCAGCTCGCCGAGCGCGGCATCCCGTCGCGGGTGGTCTCGGTGCCCTCGCTCGAGCTGTTGTTAGCGCAACCAGAGGCCAAGCGTGCCGCCATCATCGGCAACGCGCCGGTGAAGGTCGCGATCGAAGCCGCGGTGCGCTGGGGCTGGGATGCCGTGATCGGCCAGGATGGCGAATTTATCGGCATGCATTCCTTCGGCGCGAGCGCGCCGGCGAAGGACCTTTACAAGCATTTCGGCATTACCGCCGAGGCTGCGGTTAACGCTGTGCTGAGGCGCGTTTCCTAAGAGTTGAGCTTGCCAAAAAAAAGGACTACCTAACGTCTCATATGATCAAGCACCGCCCGGCCGAACCGGGCGTCCGCCCTAAAAAACCCTCGCAGGCGCGCTAAGCGCGTTGTGCGGGATCGTCGGGGTTATTGAACACATCATTGAACGGTCATAAGGAGACGAAACATGGCAGTCCGCGTCGGAATTAACGGTTTTGGCCGCATCGGCCGCAACGTCCTGCGGGCTATCGCCGAGTCCGGCCGCAAGGACATCGAGGTCGTCGGCATCAACGATCTCGGCCCGGTCGAGACCAATGCTCATCTCCTCCGCTTCGACAGCGTCCATGGCCGCTTCCCCGGCACCGTGACCGTCGATGGTGACTCGATCAGCCTCGGCAACGGCAAGATCAAGGTGACCGCCGAGCGCGATCCCTCGAAGCTGCCCTGGAAGGAACTCGGCGTCGACATCGCGCTGGAATGCACCGGCATCTTCACCGCCAAGGACAAGGCCTCCGCGCATCTGACCGCCGGCGCCAAGCGCGTGCTGGTCTCCGCGCCGGCTGACGGCGCCGATGCCACCATCGTCTACGGCGTCAACCACGAGACGCTGACCAAGGATCATCTGATCATCTCCAACGGCTCCTGCACCACCAACTGCCTTGCGCCGGTGGCCAAGGTGCTGAACGACCTCGTCGGCATCGAGACCGGCTTCATGACCACGATCCACGCCTATACCGGCGACCAGCCGACGCTCGATACGATGCACAAGGATCTCTATCGCGGCCGCGCGGCTGCGATGTCGATGATCCCGACCTCGACCGGCGCCGCCAAGGCGATCGGCCTCGTGCTGCCCGAGCTGAAGGGCAAGCTCGACGGCGTCGCGATCCGCGTGCCGACCCCGAACGTCTCGGTCATCGACCTCAAGATCATCGCCAAGCGCGCCACCGACGCCAAGGAAATCAACGCTGCGATGAAGCGCGCCTCCGAGCAGCAGCTCAAGGGCATCCTGGGCTACACCACGGCGCCGAACGTCTCGATCGACTTCAACCATGACCCGCACTCCTCGACCTTCCACGAGGACCAGACCAAGGTGCAGAACGGCACGCTGGTGCGCGTGATGTCCTGGTACGACAACGAGTGGGGCTTCTCGAACCGCATGGCGGACACCGCCGTTGCGATCGCGAAGGTGATCTAAGAACGCTCTCGTGTCCCGGACGCGATGCAGCGTGAAACGCTGCGTCGCAGAGCCGGGACCCATTTAACCGCGGGACTCGCCGCAACGTGGGTCCCGGTTCTGCACAGCGGCACTGCGCGCCGCAGTGCGCCCGGGACAAGGGCCTCCAATGACGAAATCATTCCGCACCCTCGACGACGTCGACGTGAAGGGCAAGCGCGTACTTCTGCGCGTCGATCTCAACGTGCCCATGGACAATGGTCGCGTCAGTGACGCGACCCGGCTCGAGCGCGTCGCGCCGACCATCACGGAAATCTCGGACAAGGGCGGCAAGGTCATCCTGCTTGCGCATTTCGGCCGGCCGAAGGGGCGCGACGCGAAGGATTCGCTCAGGCCGGTCGCCGAGGCGCTGTCGAAGGTCGTGAATAAGCCCGTCGCCTTCGCCGATGATTGCATCGGTGAGCCCGCAGCCAGGGCTGTGGCGGACTTAAAGGATGGCGACATCCTCTGTCTGGAAAACACCCGCTTCCACAAGGAAGAGGAAAAGAACGATCCGGCTTTCGTCGCGGAGCTGGCGAAGCTCGGCGACATCTGGGTCAGCGACGCGTTCTCCGCGGCACACCGCGCCCACGCCTCGACCGAAGGCCTCGGCCACAAGCTGCCGGCCTATGCCGGCCGCACCATGCAGGCCGAACTCGATGCGCTGGAGAAGGCGCTGGGTTCGCCGACCAAGCCGGTTATCGCGATCATCGGCGGCGCAAAGGTCTCGACCAAGATCGACCTGCTCGAAAACCTCGTGAACAAGGTCGACGCGCTCGTGATCGGCGGCGGCATGGCCAACACCTTCCTGCACGCCCAGGGCGTCGGCGTCGGCAAGTCGCTGGCCGAGAAGGATCTCGCGCCCACGGCGCTGCGCATCATGGAGAAGGCGGAAGCCGCCAACTGCGCCATCATCCTGCCGGTCGACGCCACGGTCGCCTATCATTTCGCCGCCAACGCGCCCTCGCACGCCTACGGCCTCGATGCGATCCCGGCCGACGGCATGATCCTGGACGTCGGTCCGCAATCGATCGCGCGCATCCACGCCGCCATCGACGATGCCGCGACGCTGGTCTGGAACGGGCCGCTCGGCGCCTTCGAAATGCAGCCGTTCGACCGCGGCACGATGGCGGCCGCCAAGCATGCCGCCGAGCGTACCAAGGCGAAACAGCTGATCTCGATCGCCGGCGGCGGCGACACCGTTGCGGCCCTCAACCAGGCCCATGTGGCCGGTCAGTTCACCTATGTCTCGACCGCCGGTGGCGCATTTCTTGAATGGATGGAGGGCAAGCCCCTGCCCGGCGTCGAAGTTCTGCGCACGAAGTAATTGGACCGGCAAGAAACAAGCGGCCCTTAGGCCCAAACGGAGGTAAAGACAGATGGCTCGGATCACGTTGCGTCAATTGCTCGACCATGCGGCGGAGAACGATTACGGCGTACCGGCCTTCAACATCAACAACATGGAGCAGGCGCTGGCGATCATGGACGCGGCCAATCAGGTCGACGCGCCGGTCATCATCCAGGCCTCGCGCGGTGCGCGCTCCTACGCCAACGACGTCATGCTCAAGCATATGATGGACGCGGTCACCGAGATCTACCCGCACATCCCGGTCTGCGTGCATCTCGACCACGGCAACGAGGCCGCGACCTGCATGACCGCGATCCAGGCCGGCTTCACCTCGGTGATGATGGACGGCTCGCTCAAGGCCGACGGCAAGACCCCCGGCGACTGGGGCTACAATGTCGGCGTCACCAAGACCGTGACCGACATGGCCCATCTCGGCGGCATCTCGGTCGAGGGTGAGCTCGGCGTGCTCGGCTCGCTCGAGACCGGCATGGGCGACAAGGAGGACGGCCACGGCGCCGAAGGCAAGCTGAGCCACGACCAGCTCCTGACCAATCCGGACGAGGCCGTGAAGTTCGTCCAGGAGACCAAGGTCGACGCGCTCGCGATCGCGATGGGGACCTCGCACGGCGCCTACAAATTTACCCGCAAGCCGGACGGCGACATCCTCGCCATGAACGTGATCGAGGAGATCCACCGCAAGCTGCCGAACACGCATCTCGTGATGCACGGTTCGTCGTCGGTACCGCAGGACCTGCAAGACATCATCAACGCCTATGGCGGCAAGATGAAGCCGACCTGGGGCGTGCCGGTTGCCGAGATCCAGCGCGGCATCAAGCACGGCGTGCGCAAGATCAACATCGACACCGACAACCGCATGGCCATGACCGGCCAGATCCGCAAGGTCCTGAACGATAATCCGGAAGAGTTCGATCCGCGCAAGTATCTGAAACCGGCGATGGAAGCCATGACCAAGCTGTGCAAGCAGCGGCTCCAGGAGTTCAATACCGCCGGCCAGGCCTCCAAGTTCAAGAAGATCCTGACCCCCGCCGACATGGCCAAGCGCTACGCCAAGGGCGAGCTCGACCCCCGCGTCGCGTAGCGATCGCGCGGTGGCTTGAGGCCGCAGGCACCTTCTTCCGTCATTCCGGGGCGCGCGGAGCGCGAGCCCGGAATCCATAGTGCCACCGTCGACGCGGATCAATGGATTCCGGGCTCGCGCCACGGGGCGCGCCCCGGAATGACCGATAGCCCCCCTTTACCCTGCGACGAACGTTAACTCGGCAATTGCCCGAGAACCGTCTATTTTCACAGGCAAGGGCAGAATCGTTTTGGGAGGACCTCTCGATGAATCTGACTGAGCTCAACAGGATCGCGACCGCCATGGTCGCGCCCGGCAAGGGCATCCTTGCCGCCGACGAATCCTCCGGCACCATCAAGAAGCGGTTTGACGCGATCGGCGTGGAATCGACGGAAGGCAACCGCCGCGACTATCGCGAAATGCTGTTCCGCTCGAAGGAGGCCATGAACCGGTACATCTCGGGCGTGATCCTCTATGACGAGACCATCTGGCAGGACGCGAAAGACGGAACGCCGCTGGTCAAGCTGATCGAACAGAGCGGCGCCATTCCCGGCATCAAGGTCGACGAAGGCACGCAAGGCTTGCCGATGTGCCCGGGCGAAACAGTCACCGTCGGGCTCGACAAGCTCGCCGAGCGGCTGAAGAAATATTACGAGCGCGGCGCACGCTTCGCCAAATGGCGCGCGGTGATCGATATCGGCAGCGGAATTCCCTCGATGACCGCGATCAGCGTCAATGCGCACGCGCTGGCACGTTACGCCGCGCTGTGCCAGGCCGCGCAGATCGTGCCGATCGTCGAGCCGGAGGTGCTGATGGACGGCGATCACGACCTCGATCGCTGCTATGAGGTCACCGAGCGCGTGCTCAACAAGACATTCCAGGAATTGCGCGTGCAGCGCGTCGCGCTCGAAGGCATGGTGCTGAAGCCGAACATGGCGATCTCAGGCAAGAAATGCGCAAAGCAGGCCTCTGTCGAGGAGGTCGCGGAGAAGACAATCCGGCTGCTGAAGGCTTGCGTGCCGGCGGCAGTGCCCGGCGTCGCCTTCCTCTCCGGCGGCCAGTCGGACGAAGAGGCAACTGCGCACCTGAACGCCATGCACAAGCTTGGCCCGCTACCCTGGGGCCTGACCTTCTCCTACGGCCGCGCGCTGCAGGCCGCGCCGCAGAAGGCCTGGTCGGGCAAGGCCGAAAATGTCGTGGCCGGACAAAACGCATTCAGTCATCGTGCGCGCATGAATGGCCTCGCCTCCAAGGGCGAATGGCAAAGCAGCCTGGAAAAGAAGGCAGCCTAGATCTTGTCGAACAAATCGCCTCCGCCGCGCCCGGCGCCGCGCCTCTATCTCGCGACGCCTGTTGTCGATGATCCCGCGTCGATTCTCGCCGAATTGCCGGCTCTGCTCGCGACAGTCGATGTCGCCGCCGTGCTGGTGCGGCTGAAGGAGACCGATCAGCGCACCATGATCTCGCGGATCAAGGCCCTGGCGCCGGTCGTGCAGAATGCGGGGGCGGCCCTGCTCGTCGATGGCCATCCTGAGATCGTCGCACGCGGCGGCGCCGATGGCGCGCACCTCGCGAACATCGCCGCGCTCGAAGAGGCGATGCCGTCGCTCAAGCCTGATCGTATCGCCGGCGTCGGCGGGCTCGAGACGCGGCACGAGTCCATGAGCGCGGGCGAGATGGGCGCGGATTACGTGCTGTTCGGCGAACCCGACGCGAAAGGCCAGCGACCGTCATCCCAGGCGATTGCCGAACGGCTGGACTGGTGGGCCGAGCTGTTCGAGCCGCCTTGCGTCGGCTTCGCCATATCGTTCGAGGAGGCCCACGACTTTGCCGCCAGCGGCGCCGATTTCGTGCTGGTCGGCGACCTCGTCTGGGCCGATTCTCGCGGGCCGAAGGCCGCGCTGATCGAGGCCGACGCCGCGATCAAGAAGGCCTACACGGCTGCTGTTGCCCTGGGCCAGGGCTAGCGCCCGCCATGACACTCCCGCGCATCACCCTTCTGGCCACGCTGCTGCTGGCGACGCCTGCGGCCGCGCAGCTCCAGATCACGCCGCCGGGCACGATCCCGAGCCCTGCGCCCGAAAAACAGAGGCCCAAGGAAGCTGCAAAGGAAGCTGCAAAGGAAAAGCCGAAGGTCGCGCCGCACGCGATCACCAAGAAGAAGGAGACCAAGCCGTCGGCCTCGCCGAGCCCGACGTTGCCGGCAACCGTGATCCCGGCGCCGGCGACCGACAATTCCAACGTCGACCTGGTGTTCGGCGCCTATCAGCGCGGCCAGTACAAGACCGCCTTCGACCTCGCCAGCGCGCGCGCCAAGAGCGGCGATGCCAAAGCCATGACCATGCTGGGCGAGCTCTATTCCAACGCCATGGGCATCCGGCGCGACTACGCCAAGGCAGTCGAGTGGTACAAGCGCGCCTCCGACGCCGGCGACCGTGAGGCGATGTTTGCGCTCGCGATGCTGCGCATCTCCGGCCGCGGCGGTCCGGTCGACAAGGGCGAGGCGGTCAAGCTGATGGCCTCTGCCGCCAAGCTCGGCGAACCCAAGGCGGCCTATAACCTCGCTCTGCTCTATCTGGACGGCCAGACCCTGCCGCAGGACGTCAAGCGCTCCGCCGAGCTGTTGCGCCAGGCGGCCGATGCCGGACTGCCCGAGGCGCAATACGCGCTCGCGACCTTCTACAAGGAAGGCACCGGCGTGCCGAAGGACCCCGAAAGGTCGGTGCGGCTGCTGCAGGCGGCATCGCTGGCGGACAATGTCGATGCCGAGGTCGAATATGCCATCGCCATGTTCAACGGTACCGGCACGCCGAAGAACCAGCCCGCGGCCGTGGCGTTGCTGCGCAAGGCATCCCGCCAGGGCAGTGCGATCGCGCAGAACCGCCTCGCCTGGGTCCTGATCAACGGCATGGGCACATCCGTGGACAAGGTCGAGGGCTTCAAATGGCATCTGGTGGCCAAAACCGCCGGCAAGGGCGATCCCGAACTCGACAAGCAGCTGGCCGATCTGCCCGCGGACGACCGCGCCAAGGCGGAGGCCGCCGCCAAGAAATGGCTCGGAAACAAATGACCTGACGCCAAATGGCGTGAATGACTTGACGTTTGGCCCCTCGCGGGGCACCCAATCCCCTCAAATGGCGCGGTTCTGCGCCCCTCCCCCAATCAAGACTGATCTCATGCTGTATTCCGCTACTATCAACGTCATGGTCAAAGCCGCGCGCCGCGCCGGCCGCAGCCTCAAGCGCGATCTCGGCGAGATCGAGCATCTCCAGGTCTCCCTGAAGGGGCCGGCCAATTTCGTCTCGCTCGCCGACAAGCGCGCCGAGGAGATCCTCTACCAGGACCTCTCCAAGGCGCGGCCCGGTTACGGCTTCATCGGCGAGGAAGGCGGCACGCGGGAAGGCTCGGACAAGAGCCACACCTGGATCGTCGACCCGCTCGACGGCACCACCAACTTCCTGCACGGCATCCCGCAATTCGCGATCTCGATCGGTCTCGTGCGCGAGAGCACCATCATCGCCGGCGTGATCTACAATCCCGCCAATGACGAGCTCTACATCGCCGAGCGCGGCAAGGGCGTCTTCCTCAACGACCAGCGCCTGCGCGTCGCCGGCCGCCGCCAGCTCAACGAATGCGTGGTGGCCTGCGGCCTGCCCCATATCGGCCGCGGCGACCACGAGGAATTCCGCCGCGAGATGACCGCGATCCAGGACCGCGTCGCAGGCCTCCGCCGCTTCGGCGCCGCCTCCCTCGACTTAGCCTTCGTCGCTGCCGGCCGTCTCGACGGCTACTGGGAGCGCAATCTGCAATCCTGGGACCTGGCCGCCGGCATGCTGATGGTGCGCGAGGCCGGCGGCACGGTGAGCGACATCAACACGCCCGGCGATGCGCTGGTCACGGGCGACGTCGTGTGCGGCAACGAGTTCGTGCACAGCGAACTGGTGAAGATTTTGCGGAAGTAGGAATCGCGATCCACTCATAATCGGCGCGTTTGTAGCGCATGATTCGAGCCCCAGTTTGGGAGCTGGAATCAAAAGGGTCTGGCAAGACGCAACGCTTCCGGGGCAGGTCCCCGGTTGGACGCTTACGGGATAGAAGCGGACATCAGCCAGCCGACATCTCCGCTGAAACCGTCGGAAATGACCCGTTGCCGACACCGCAAGTCTCGTCGATGCAATCCCTGAGAGAGTGGACAAGGTCGATCTCTTCAATCTAGACTTGAGGCATTTGATTGGAGGGTCGTTTTATGAATTTTGCTCTTGGAGCCGCTTGGCTAGCCTTCACCACTGCGCTGCTAGTGACCCTGGGCAGCACAAGCGCGCATGCGGAAGATTGTTCGCAATACCCACCCAGCTCATACCGCGCTCATTGCGTCTCTGCTCAAAATCCGAAATTCGCAGCAAAGATAGAACGATGTAGAGATGAAGCTCGCGCAATGGGTCTCCGTGGAGGCAGAGGTGACGCAAGGGCTTTCAATGGCTATGTGGAGGCGTGTGTAAAACGTCGATAGCAACTGCGAACGCGAGGGCAGCGAACCGATAGCCCTGACGGAGTGGACGGTAACCTTGCCTTGTTAGGTTAATTCCTACGCACGTTTGCAACTTGCCGGCGTCCAGCAGCAGTATCACTGCCGCCAGTCGTCTGACTACGAAGGCCAGAATTTTCAGGATTGGCACGGACCGCCAGTGGAGACTGGCTGGAAAGCTGGCGGTCCACAATCCTGATAGGGTGAAGGCGAGTGAACGTCGGCTTGTGGCCCATCGCGACATACTGCAATGCCGCACAAACTTGGTCGCGATAGGAGCAAAGCGGACGTGCATGACGCCGCCGGCTTTGTAGGCACACGGCCTCGCACGGCGGCTCGACCTGCAACGACTAAGAATCGTCTTCGTCGGATTCCTCGTCCCGATATTCACCGCCAATGGTCAGGCCCTCGATGGTCGTGGCGCCTTTTGGCTTGATCACCCGGCGAAGCGGGACCGAACTCTCGCTTCGCAATGCCTCCATCAGTTGTTCCGAATGGGTGACAATCCAGATGTCGGCACGGCGTGATGCCTTGGCGATCAGCCGGGCCAATGGTGCCAGCAGCGACGGATGCAGGCTGGTCTCGGGTTCGTTCAGCGCGATGAACGGCGGTAGTCGATAGCCCATGAACACCGCGAGCAGGCAAATGTATTTCAGCGTCCCATCGGATAATTCGTGAGCCTTGAACGGCCGCGGCATATCCATCAGTTGCAGATCAAATTCGCACAAACCGCTTTCTTCCCATGCGCGGAGCTCAGCGCCGGGGAATGCGTCCTGGATTGCTTCCTGGATGTCGGTGGCGTCTTCCCGAATGGTATAGAGTGTCGCCAGGGCCGCAGCCAAATCGCTTCCATCGGCACTGAGCGAGGGCGTCGTGATCGCCAGACAGGGCTTTCGTATCGGTGACGCCGGATCGGTGCGAAAGTCGTGATAGAATCGCCAGCCCAGCATTGCGTTTCTGATCAAATCGATTTCGGGGCATTGTTTGCCGTCGGAAAAACCTGCAAGCGCTGTCTCGGACGGCAGCACCGCATCCTTGTGGCTGCTCCATGCACCGCTCTCGCCGCGAACACTGACGAGCGAATTTTTCCGCTCCATGAGTTGAACCGCTCGTTTGCCCTGCGTCGCCTCGATGCTTTCGGCCTTGATCATCGGCTCGCCGGAAAACGCCGCCTCAAGCGGGCCAGGAAATCCGAGCTCGATGGAATATCTCATACGGTCGAATTTGGCCGACAAGCGCAGTCGCCCATCTTCGCCGCGTTTACGAATGCCGGACCAGCAGACCGAATTCAATCCGCCTTCGTCGGCGATTGTGCGCGTGATCCGCCCGGTTGCCGCGTCGCGCAACAGCGACAACGACTTGTAGAGATTGGATTTGCCGACACCATTCTCGCCCACAAATACCGACAAGGGGTGGATTGGTATAGAGAGCCGCCGAATGGAGCGATAGTTCGAGATCGCAATTTCGGTCGGCCGCATCACATGCTCTCAATCGGCAGGCTCTGTGTGCATTCGCGGGGCAGAGCAAATACACATTTCTTCAATCCAGGGATGCAGTCTGGATCGATGCCTCCGAGAAAGCAAGCCGGATGCCTGTTTGACGTCGCACCGAGTGGCATCAGTTCTGAAGCAATCAGGACCGATCCGGCATTCAGTGGCCGGCTCTTGCCGGCGCGGGTGGCCCGTACCTCTCGGCCTTCTCCTCTGCCTTCTCCCGATCTCCCGCCAGCACGCGTTGCACGGAGACGAAGAACACCGGCACCATCAGCAGCGCCAGGATCACCACCGCGATCATGCCGCCCATCACGACGGTGCCGAGCGATTGCTGGCTGGCGCCGCCGGCGCCATGGGCGATGGCCATCGGCAGCACGCCGCAGATGAAGGCAAGGCCGGTCATCAGGATGGGGCGGAAGCGCAGACGGCAGGCCTCGATGGTGGCCTCCACCAGCGGCTTGCCTTCCTTGCGCAGATCCTTGGCGAACTCGATGATCAGGATGGCGTCCTTGGCCGCGAGCCCGATGATGGTGATCAGGCCGACGGTGAAATAGACGTCGTTGGGCAGACCGCGCAGCATGGCGGCCACTACCGCGCCGACGATGCCGAGCGGCACGGTGAGCAGCACCGCGAGCGGAATGGTCCAGCTCTCGTAAAGTGCGGCAAGACACAGGAACACCACGAACACGGAGAGCGCGAGCAGGAACGGCGCCTGCGAGCCCGACAGCTTTTCCTGGAGCGACTGTCCGGTCCATTCATAGCCGAAGCCGCGCGGCAGTTTGCCCGCGAGCCGCTCCATCTCCGCGATGGCGTCGCCCGAGGTGAAGCCGGACCTGGCTTCGCCCGATATGCGCACGGCGGGATAATAGTTGAAGCCGGCGATCTGCGTCGGGCCGCGCGCCCATTCGACCGTGGCGAAGGACGAGAACGGCACCAGCTGGCCGCGGCTGTTCTTGACGTTGTAGTTGAGGATGTCCTCGGTCCGCATGCGGTCGCGGGCATCGGCCTGCACCACGACGCGCTGCATGCGGCCACGGTTCGGGAAGTCGTTGATGTAGTTCGAGCCGAGATCGGTCGAGATGGTGTTGTTGATGTCCTCGAAGGTGACACCGAAGGCGCCGGCCTTTTCGCGGTCGATCACGAGATTGACCACGCCAGCCTCGGGCAGGCCCTCGACATAGACCTTCTGCAACACCGGGCTCGCATTGGCGTCCGCGATCAACTGGTCGGCGGCGCGTATCAGGGCCGGATAGCCCTTCTGGCCGCGGTCCTGGAGCCGGAACGAGAAGCCCGAGGAGTTGCCGAGATTGTCGATCGGCGGCGGCTGCAGCGCCGAGATTTTTGCGTCGCGGATCGACGACGACAGATCGCGATTGATGTCATTGACGATCGCGGCAGCAGATTCCTTCGGCCCGCGCTCCGACCAGTCCTTCAGCGTGATAAAGGCCTGCGCGGTGTTCATGCCCTGCCCGGAGAAGCTGAAGCCGGTGAGGAAGGTGACATCCTTAACGCCGGGGCGTTCGGCGAGATATTTCTCGACCTTCTCGATCACGGCTTCGGTGCGAGGATAGGACGAATCCGACGGCGTCTGCACGTCGGTGGTGACAAAGCCCTGGTCGTCGACCGGCAGGAAGCCGCCGGGCAGGTTGACGAAGGCCCAGGAGAGGCCGGCCAGCAGCGCGACGTAGACCAGCATCAGTCGGCCGGTGCGCTTCAACGAGAAGCCGACGGTGCGGGAATAGCCCTCCTTGCCGCCTTCGAGCATCCGGTTGAACCAGCCGAACACGCCCTTCTTCGCGTGGCCGTGACCAGCCGCAACCGGCTTCAGAATCGTCGCGCACAGTGCCGGCGTCAGCGAGAGCGCCAGGAAGGCGGAGAAGCCGATCGCCGCGACCATGGTCACCGAGAACTGGCGGTAGATGATGCCGACTGAACCGGGGAAGAACGCCATCGGCACGAACACCGCCATCAGCACCAGCGTAATGCCGATGATGGCGCCTGATATCTGCGACATCGCTTTCCGCGTCGCTTCCTTCGGCGGCAAGCCCTCCTCGGTCATGATGCGCTCAACGTTCTCGACAACGACGATGGCGTCGTCAACGAGGATGCCGACCGCGAGCACCATGCCGAACATCGAGAGCATGTTGATGGAGTAGCCGGCGAGCAGCAGCGTGGTACAGGCGCCCAGCAGCGCCACCGGCACCACGATGGTCGGAATGATGGTGTAGCGGATGTTCTGGAGAAACAGGAACATCACCACGAACACCAGCACCACGGCTTCGACAAGCGTTGTCAGCACCTTCTTGATCGAGGCCTCGACCACCGGCGTGATGTTGTAGGGGATTTCGTAGGAGATGTTGGCCGGGAAGAAGCGCGACAGCTCCTTCATCTTCTCCTCGACCGCGCTCGCAGTCGCCAGCGCATTGCCGGTCGGCGACATCAGCACGGAGAGACCGGCAGTCGGCTTGCCGTTCAGGCGCGTATTGAACTGGTAGCTGAGACCGCCGACCTCGACCCGCGCGACGTCGCGCAGCCGCACGGTCGAGCCGTCGGCATTGGCGCGCAAGATGATGGCGCCGAATTCATCCGGCGAAGACAGCTGGCCCTTGACCAGCACCAGCGCCGAGGTGCGCTGGCTGTCCGTCGACGGCTCGGCACCGATGCTGCCCGAGGCCACCTGCGCGTTCTGAGCGGCAATCGCCTTGTTGACGTCGTCGGCCGTCAGCCCGTAGCCGACGAGCTTTGCGGGATCGACCCACACACGAAGACTGCGCTCGGTCGAATAGAGCGTGGCGCGGCCGACGCCCGGAATGCGGCGGATCTCGCCGAGCACGTTGCGGATCATGAAATCGCCCAGCCCAACCTCGTCGAGGCTGCCGTCGGTCGAGTTCAGCGTGATGATCTGGAGCACGGCACTGGAGGCTTCCTCGATCAGGATGCCCTGCTGCATTACCGCGCGCGGCAGGCGCGCCTCGACGCGCTTGATGCGGTTCTGCACCTCGACCGAGGCCGCGCTGGTGTCGGTGCCCGGCTGGAAATTGGCGATGATCTCGACCTGGCCAAGCGAGTCGCTGGTCGATTCGAAGTTGAGGATGCCGGAGGCGCCGTTGAGCTCCTCCTCGATCAGCCGGGTGACGCTGTTGTAGAGGTTTTCCGGCGACGCGCCCGGGTAACTCGTCGAGATCGAGATCGAGGGCGGCGCGATGATCGGATATTGCGCGATCGGCAATAGCGGGACCGAGATCGCGCCGATCAGACAGATGAACAGCGCGACGACCCAGGCGAAGATCGGCCTGTCGATGAAGAAGCTGGCCATGACGCGTTACCGCGTAACCTTAAGGGCGTGCCGGTTGTCCGCGCTCGCCTCTGCCTCGGACCAGGATTGCGGCTTGACCTTGTCGCCGGCCGCAAACTTCTGGAAGCCTTCGACCACGACCTTGTCGCCGGCCTTCAGGCCGTCAGTGACGAACCAGACGCCGTCCTGCACCGAGCCGGTGCGCACCGGCTGCACGGCGATGCGGTTGTCGTCCTTAACGACGAACACCTCGCTGCTGCCGCCGCCATTGCGCTGGACCGCCTGCTGCGGCACCGCGATCGCGTCGGAGTCGAGGCCCTGATCGATGCGGACGCGGACATACATGCCCGGCAGCAGCTCGCGCTTGGGATTGCGGAACTCGCCGCGCAGCGTCACCTGGCCGGTATGGGCGTCGACCTTGGCATCGGAGAACAGCAGCTTGCCGTCGAGTCCATAAATGGTGTTGTCATCGAGCACGAGCCGCACCTTGACGGCATCGGCCTCGATGCGATCGAGATCGCCGCTTTCGAAGGCGCGGCGCAGCTGATTGAGCTCGGTCACCGACTGGGTGAAGTCGGCATAAATCGGATCGAGCTGCTGCACGGTGGCGAGATTGGTCTCGTTCTGCACGACGAGCGCGCCCTCGCTGACCAGGGCCGCGCCGACCACGCCGTCGATCGGCGCACGCACGGTGGCATAATCGAGATTGAGCTTTGCCCGCGCGAGCTCGGCCTTGCGGCCCTCGACTTCGGCCTTGGCCTGAAGCTCGGCGGCGATGGTCTTTTCGTTCTCGGCTTCGGGAGCAGCGCGCTGGCTGGTCAGCGTCGCGATTCGGCGCGCCTGCTGCCTGGCCTGCATCAGGGCGGCGTCGGCCTTGGCGAGCGCGGCCTCATTGGCCATCACCTCGACCTCGAACGGACGCGGATCAATCCGATAGAGCGGATCGCCCGCCTTCACTTCACTGCCCTGGCGGAACAGGCGCTCGACCACGATGCCGGAGACGCGCGGGCGCACTTCGGCCACGCGTGTCGGTGATATCCGGCCGGGCAGCTCACGCACCACGGCGCGGGCTTGCTGCTTGACGATGACGACGCTGACATCGGGTTCGATGGGCTGGGCAGCCGAAACGGCAGAACTGGATTCATCGCAAGCGCCTAGCAGCGGCGCAAAGGCCGCGAGCATCATTGCAACGCATGCCGATCGCGCTCGAAGTCCTGACATGAAGTGGGGTGCCCCAAAATTGTTGAAACGGATCACGCTTCTCGCGCAACGCCTGTCCTGGGCGATCCGCGCGGCTGGTGCGGTCAAAATAGAAGGGACTTGCTGCGACGCAACGCATCGCGCGGGCGGCTCAATGTCACATGAGCTATCGCGCTGAGTTCATGCTGATTTTTTGGACTCACCAGATTGTGAGTCCAGTTCCATCGTCTCGCTCTGCGACAGAACATCGCAATTAGTCCGCGGCTTTCATCCGAAAATGGCTCACGCCCCACTCGGTCTCGGGCATACGCAAACAGACCTGCGGTCGCGAGACGAGGCCGGCGACCAGCCATTGCCGCTCATTAGGCCGCTCGCCCCGCTCCGACCAGCCCGACCGCGAAGATCCAGATCGTATCGATCCAGCCGGAATTGCCGGTGCGTTGCTGCACAACCCAGGCGAACGCCATCAGAACCGCGAGCGAGAGCGCGATGACCGCCAGTCCCCAAGAAACATCGCCATGCAAAAAATCCGACCTAAGCCTGTGGAATGCCGAAGTTTTGCAAAATACGTCTGCAACCAAGCCCGGTTTCAGCTTTGGGTTCCCGCCCGTTCCCGAAATCCGCACATCCGGCGCTTTTTTTGGGCGAGCGCTGTGCCATAGTGCGCGCTGCAAGCAAGCTTTCGTAACGGATGATCCCGCCCATGCCGTCAGGCGCCTCGCCCCGCTCCCCCATGGATATCGAATACACCAAGCTCTCCTCGCCCAGCGTCTTCCTGGTGCGGATGCTGGTGTTTCTTGTGCTCTGCACCCTGGTGGGCGTGGTGCTCTACAAGCAGATCATCCAGGCCTTCTTTGCCAATCCGGGGCTCAATGCCCTGATCGGCGGCGTGATGTTCATCGGCATCATCCTGGCCTTCCGCCAGGTGATCCGGCTCTATCCTGAGGTGTCCTGGGTCAACAATTTCCGAATCGCCGACCCCGGCCTGGCGCCGGCCCGGCACCCGAAGCTGCTGGCGCCGATGGCGATGATCCTGGGCGGCGAGCGCACCGGGCGGATGTCGATCACGCAAACGACCATGCGGCATCTGCTCGATTCGATCGCGACCCGCCTCGACGAGGCCCGCGACATCTCCCGCTACATGACCGGCCTGCTGGTCTTCCTCGGCCTGCTCGGCACCTTCTGGGGCCTGATCGAGACGGTCGGCTCGGTCGGCAAGGTGATCGACGGGCTCAAGGTCGGCGGCGATGCCGGCGCGCTGTTCGACACTCTGAAGGAGGGCCTGGCTGCCCCGCTCGGCGGCATGGGCATCTCGTTCTCCAGCTCGCTGTTCGGCCTCGCCGGCTCGCTGATCCTCGGCTTCCTCGACCTGCAATCGAGCCAGGCCCAGAACCGCTTCTACACCGATCTCGAAGACTGGCTCGCCACCACCGTGCGCGAATATGGCACCGGCGAGGCCGCCGCCGTCGCGAGCAGTGGCGGCGGGGTTGCCAGCGGCGAGCTCCAGGCGGCCGTCGAGCGCTTGCGCTCCGCGCTCGATGAAGGCAGCGCCAGCCGCGGCACCACGGCGGCGATGGCGAGCCTCGCCGAAGCGATCCAGGCCCTGGTCTCGCACATGCGGACCGAGCAGCAGATGATCCGCGAATGGGCCGACGGCCAGGGCGAGCAGAACCGCGAGATCCGCCGCCTGCTGGAGCGCATCGCGCGCCAGCCCGAGAAGAGTTAAGCAATCTAACGTGTGAGAGGCGAGCATGGCTCTAGCCCGCGGCCGCCGCAGCGAAGGCGCCTTCAACTACTGGCCCGGATTCGTCGACGCCCTGTCGACGCTGGTGCTGTCGATCGTATTCCTGCTCTCGGTGTTCCTGGTCGTGCAGTTCTTCCTGTCGCAGGAGGTGACCGGCAAGGACAAGGCGCTGGAACAGCTCAACGCCAAGATCGCGCAGCTCAACGAACTGCTCTCGCTGGAGAAGCTTGGCAAGCTATCGCTCGACGACCAGGTCTCGTCGCTCAAAGCCGGCCTCGCTTCGGCCGAGAGCGAACGTGACCGCATCAAGGGCCTCTATGAGGGGCTCGCCGCCGCCGGCAACGACGCGCAGGGCAAGACCTCCGAGCTCGGCAAGGCGCTCGACTCCGAGAAGGCAGTCTCGGCGCGGGCGCTGGCGCAGATCGAAGTGCTGAACCAGCAGATCAGCGCGCTGCGCCGGCAATTGGCAGCACTCGAAGAGGCGCTCGACGCCTCCGAGAAGCGCGACAAGGAATCGCAGAACCGCATCGCCGATCTCGGCTCACGCCTGAACGTCGCGCTGGCGCAGCGCGTGCAGGAATTGTCGCGGTACCGCTCGGAGTTCTTTGGTCGTCTGCGCGCCATTCTCGGCAACCGTCCTGACATCCGCGTGGTCGGCGACCGCTTCGTGTTCCAGTCCGAAGTGTTCTTCGACACCGGACAGGCAACGCTGCTGCCCGAGGGCCGCGCCGAGCTCGACACGGTCGCGGCCGCGCTGATCGAGCTCGACAAGAAGATCCCGCCCGAGATCGCCTGGGTGCTGCGCGTCGACGGCCACACCGACGTGCGACCGGTGAATGGCCCGAACTTCAAGTCGAACTGGGACCTGTCCGCGGCGCGCGCGATCTCGGTGGTGCAGTACCTGATCTCGATCGGCGTGCCGGCCCAGCGCCTGGTGGCCGCCGGCTTCGGTGAATTCCAGCCGCTTGACACCGCCAACACCGAAGACGCCTACAAGCGAAACCGCCGCATCGAGCTGAAGCTGACGGAGCGGTAGTGAGCGCGCTCCACCTCCGCCCCTACGTGGCCGCCGACGAAGCGGCGGCGATCGACCTCTGGCATCGCACCTGGCAGCAGGCCTATCCGCAGATCGACTTCGCTGGGCGGCTGGACTGGTGGCGCGAGCGCTGGCGCAACGAGCTGGTGCCGAAAGCCGCGATCGTGGTCGCCGAACAGGACGGCGCCCTGACCGGCTTCGTCACCATCGACGGCGACGGCTATCTCGACCAGCTCGTGGTTGATCCCAACCATTGGGGCTCGGACGCGGCAAGGCTTCTGGTCGGCGAAGCGAAGCGCCTGTCACCATCGGGCGTCACGCTGCTCGTCAACAAGGACAACAGCCGCGCCATCCGCTTCTACGAGCGCAACGGTTTTGCCCATGCCGGTGACGATGTGAATCCGACGTCGGGTCGGTCGGTGCTGAAGATGGATTGGCGGCCGTGACAGACGTCACGGAGAAGCCCGACGCGGTTTGCTAGCGTGGCAACCAGCAAGCGGATGGAGAGGATCGATGCGGCTGAGCGATCTGGCCAAGGGGTCTTCGGTCTTTCTCGGCGTCATCGTCGCCGGCTATGTGTCAACGATCTATGTCGACCAGCGCCTCGCGCCGCCCAAGACGGCGGATGAGACGACGGGTTTGCCTGCGCCAACTGGCACCCCTGCTCCGACAGACAGCCCGGCTCCGGCCAACGGTGGCTCGGCCTGTATCGGCGAGGGCGGCAGCTGGAAGAACTGGCCGTGGCCGAACGTGCCGATGGGCTCGCCGAAATGCCCGTGAGCGCGCGAAGCGCCACCTCACGCCCCCTCGAACTGCAGCCTCGCCAGCCTGGCATAAAGCCCATTCACAGCCACAAGCTCCGCATGCGTGCCCTGCTCGACGATCTTGCCCTGGTCCATCACCAGGATGCGGTCGCAGGAGAGAACGGTGGCGAGGCGGTGCGCGATCACCAGGGTGGTGCGGTGGCGCATCAGCTCCTCGAGCGCGGTCTGCACCAGCGTCTCGCTTTCGGCGTCGAGCGCGGAAGTCGCCTCATCGAGCAGCAAGAGCGGCGCATCGCGCAGGATCGCGCGCGCGATCGCGATGCGCTGGCGCTGGCCGCCGGAGAGCGTCACGCCGCGCTCGCCGAGCGGGGTCTCGAAACCTTCGGGCAGACGGCGGATGAACTCGGTGGCATGCGCGAGCTCGGCGGCGCGCTCGACCTCGGCGTCGGTCGCATCGGGCCGGCCGAAGCGGATGTTTTCGCGGGCGCTCGCGGCGAACACATTGGATTCCTGTGGCACCAGCGCGATGCGCGAGCGGAAATCGCGGGGGTCGGCAGATTTCACCGGCACGCCGTCGAGCGAGATTGCGCCGCTGCGCGGATCGTAGAAGCGCAAGAGGAGATGGAAGATCGTGCTCTTGCCGGCGCCGGACGGGCCGACGATCGCAACCTTCTCGCCGGGCCGCACGGTGAACGATACGGCGTCGAGCACGTTGACGTCGGGCCGGGCGGGGTAAGAGAAGCTGACGCGGTCGAAGCCGACCTCGCCGCGCCCCGGCACCGGCAGCGCGCGAGGCGACGCGGGTGCTGCGATCTCAGGCTTCACATGCAAAATCTCGAACAGGCGTTCGGCAGCGCCGGACGCAGCCGACACCTCGCCCCAGACCTCGCTGAGCTGGCCGAGGCCTGCGGCCGCGAAAGCCGCGTAGAGCACGAACTGACCGAGCCGGCCCGGCGTGATCGCGCCGGTGAGCACGTCATGCGAGCCGATCCAGAGGATTGCGACCACGCTGGCGAACACGATGAAGATGACGATGGCGGTCAGCACCGAGCGGGCCTGGGTCGAGGTGCGCGCGGCCTCGTAGGCCTGCTCGACCTCGCCGCCAAAGCGCTTCGCAGCCAAGCCCTCGCTGGTATAGGCCTGCACGGTGCGGATCGCGCCGATCAGCTCGCCGGCATAGGCGGACGCATCGGCAAGCGTGTCCTGTGCATTGCGCGACAGACGTCGCACCCAGCGCCCGAAGGCGACCAGAGGCAGCACGATCAGGGGAATGGCCAGCAGCACGAAGCCGGAGAGACGGGGACTCGTAATCACCATCATGGCTGCCGCGCCAAAAAACATCATCAGATTGCGCAGCGCGATCGAGACGGAGGCGCCGACCGCGGATTTGATTTGCGTGGTGTCGGCGGTGAGGCGCGACACCAGCTCGCCGCTGCGCGCGGAATCGAAGAAGGCCGGCGAGAGCGAGAGCAGATGCGCGAAGACGTCGCGCCTGAGATCGGCGACGATGCGCTCGCCGATCGTCATCACGAGGTAGTAGCGCGAGGCGCTCGCGAGCGCGAGCACGGCGACGACAGCAATCATCACCGAGAAGTAGCTGTTGATCAGCGCGATGCCTTCCGGCGTCAGGCCGAAATCGATCATCCTGCGCACCGCGACCGGCACCAGCAGCGTGGTCAACGCCGCGACCGTCAGCGCGACGAAGGCGAGCGCCGCCCGGCCGCGATAGCGGGCCACGTAAGGCGCGAGCGCCATCAGCGGCCGCAGCTTGGCGCGGCCTTTCTCAGGCTGCTCGATCAGTTCGACCTCAATCGACGGGGCCTCTGCGGGCCCAGTTTCAAGCCGTTCTACTGCGCTCATTAGAATCCGACCAAAAGAGAGACGTTGACTCCACATAGGCCGCGGCAGGGGGCGAGGCAAATCCGGGATGTCCCTTAGGGGCCAGCCCGGTTCTCCTTTGCCCACAATGGCTTGTTTTGAAGGGGCCTCTGGGGTATAGACCCCGCCAAATCCGTCATTCGATAGTCACTCGAGCGAGGCGCCGGGCGCCCTAGGAATTGCCATGAAAGCCGAAATTCATCCGGATTATCATACGATTAAGGTCGTCATGACCGACGGAACCGAGTACCTGACCCGCTCCACCTGGGGCAAGGAAGGCGATACGCTGAACCTCGACATCGACCCGAAGTCGCACCCGGCCTGGACCGGCGGCAACGCCCAGCTGATGGATCGCGGCGGCCGCGTCTCGCGCTTCCAGAAGAAGTTTTCGGGCTTCCTCAAAAAGGATTGATCCGGCCGCAAGGCTGGAGACGAAAAACGCCCCCGGAGGACCGGGGGCGTTTTTGTTTTTGGACCCGTCATCGGCGGCGATAGCGCTTACCGCTCGAACGCGGCCTTCAGCGCGTTGAGATGCGGCACCAGCGGATTGCCGATCGCGGGGAGCTCGGCCGGCGGGGTATGGATGGTGGTGTCGAGGCGGCGGACACGGGTTTGCAGGCTCATCGAGCGATGGATCAGCTCCTGGAGCAGCGACGGCAGCTTCTCGATGGTATCGGCGGGGCCGGGATCGGCGGCGGAGAGCTTGACCTTGGTCTTCTCGCGATTGGCCTGGACCAGCGTCATCTCGCCTTCCTTCACCGCTCGGTGCAGCAACAGCCACGAGGCGAGCTGCATCAGGCGTGTGGTGAGGCGCATGCTTTCGGTCGCGTAGGTGAGGCTGACGGCGCGATCCAGCGCCTTGGCCTCGTTGCGGCCGGCGCCGTCGAGATAGGCTGCGGTCTCCTCGACGAGATCCATGCCCTCGCGGAACAGGGCGCCGAACGCCGCAGAATTGGTGAACCGCTCGCTGAGTTGAACGAGAGCGCCGTCGGCTTGCAAACGTTCCATGGTTAACGCCCCTTACGCAACTGTTTATCCGTCCGGCTTTGGCGCCGGCTTATGATGAACAAATCATTGCGCGCTGGGACCGCGGAGTCCAGCGACAAGCGCAGATATGGTTTCCGCGGGTCATTCCTCGGAATTCAACCGGGACGAGACGCAAAAAGCAGGAATGAGACGAAAAAAGAGCCGCCGGAAAACCGGCGGCTTTGAAAGTTGATAACAGGGAGGCGTCAAACAGAGTGGACAGGAGCCACTCGGTGTCCAAACGAGGACAGTTCCAGTCATAAACCCGAAAGCTTAATGTGGAGTAAACGAACGATTATTTTGAGGGTTCGTTAGCCATGTCGGTCAGTGGCCGAGGGGGGAACAACCTCTTCGTCGTCGCCCCCAGCGAGAGCTCAAACCAGACCCTCATGGTGAGGAGCGCGCCCTTCGCGCGCGTCTCGAACCATGAAGGCCCCGCTCTCGTCCGCGGCCATCCTTCGAGACGCGCGCAAGAGCGCGCTCCTCAGGATGAGGACTGTGCATACGGCCAGCTCCGCTCCAGCACCGGTCCCTACGACTTGAACACGCTGTTCGCCGCGTCGCGCGAGGCGCGCTTCCTGGTGGCGGCTTCTTCCAGTCTGCCGATCTCGGTCTTCAGCAGGGCGACGCGCTCGGTCAGTTCCTCGACTGACAACAGTGAGAGATCCTGTCCGATCTCGTGGGTGACCTTCTTGCGCGGGCGGTCGTCGTCTTCCATCGGCATCGTCGTTCCTCCGATCAGGTCCGCTAGGCGGTCAAACCAAGTTGAAGCGGTTGCCAGCGCCAGGCGCTCTGGTTAATCAACTGGCCTGTTCAATCCTGCCCTCTTCTCCAAGGACAAATCATGGAAAAGCTGCCCGCGCAAATGACCGTGGTCGCCATCTCCAAGCCCGGCGGACCGGAGGTGCTGGTGCCGGAACAACGGCCCCTGCCGCAGCCCGGTCCCGACGAGATCCTGGTCAGGGTGCAGGCCGCGGGCGTCAACCGGCCCGACGTGGCGCAGCGCTCCGGCGCCTATCCGCCGCCGCCCGGCGCCAGCGACCTGCCGGGTCTCGAGATCGCCGGCGAAGTGGTCGCCGTCGGCAGCAACGCCAAGCGGCACAAGATCGGCGACAAGGTGATGTCGCTCGTCGCCGGCGGCGGCTATGCGCAGTATTGCATCGCGCAGGACGCCCAGGCGATGAGCGTGCCGCCGGCGCTGTCGATCGCGGAAGCCGGCGCGCTGCCGGAAACCCTGATGACGGTCTGGCACAATGTGTTCGAGCGCGGCGGGCTGAAAGCCGGCGAGACGCTGCTGATCCATGGCGGCTCCTCCGGCATCGGCACCATGGCGATCCAGCTCGCCAAGGCGTTCGGCGCAAAAGTGTTCGTCACCGTCGGCTCGCAGGACAAGATCGATGCCTGCCTCAAGCTCGGTGCCGACCGCGCCGTCAACTACAAGACCGAAGACTTCGTCGCCGTAGTGAAGGAAGAGACCGACAAGGTCGGCGTCAACCTGATCCTCGACATGGTCGCGGGCGAATATGTCGACCGCAACTATGACGCCGCCGCGGTCGACGGACGCATCGTGCAGATCGCAACCCTCAACGGCCCCAAGGTCAGCGTTAACATCGCCAAGGTGATGGTGAAGCGGTTGACCCATACCGGCTCGACCTTGCGCCCCCGTAGTAATGCGGACAAGGCGGCGATGGTGGCTGCGATCGAGGCTAAAGTGATGCCGCTTTTGCGGGAAGGCCGCGTCAAACCGCTGATGGACAGCGCTTTCCCGCTGGAAAAGGCATCCGACGCACACCGGCGCATGGAGACCTCCGCACATATTGGCAAAATTGTGTTGGAGGTCTAGGCCGCTGGCCCACCAGACGAGGCGGAAACCCTTTGATTTTCTTGGGTTTCGTGGCATCTATCGCCACCTGCCGAACCACTTCTGTTCGGTCTGAAATCGTCTTTACAGAGTTTGCGTCGAACGCGGAGAACTGACCTTGCGTCTGATCAGGTGCCTCGCGCCCATCGCGCTGGGCCTCATGATTCTTGTCGCCGCGTCCCCTGCACGCGCGCTTGACGCTGTCAGCGTCCGTGGCGATGCGCCCGCGATCGACCTCACCGGCGTGCTCGAGCATCAGCGCAGCGACGCCGACCGCATCCAGGTCTCCACCGCGCCCGGCACCGACGGCATCGTCCGCCGCATCGAGGTGCGCGCCCGCGAAGGCGGCCAGAACTGGGTGGTGTTCGCGCTCGCCAACAATACCGACGACCAGCTCGACCGCCTGATCGTTGCCCCACATTACCGCATCGTGTCGTCAGGCCTGCTGTGGCCCGACCTCGGGCTGTCGCGCATCGCGACCATCACGCCCTCGACCGGCGACCGGCCGGAACGGCAGGAAAGCCCGACCGCCGACGTCTTCCGTATCACGCTCGATCCCGGCGCCGTCGTCACCTTCGTCGCGGAGTTGCGCACCGACAAGCTGCCGCAGCTCTATCTGTGGGAGCCGGAAGCCTACAAGGACAAGGTCAACTCCTTCACGCTGTACCAGGGCATCGTGATCGGCATCTCCGGCCTGCTGGCGCTGGTGCTGACCATCCTGTTCGTGGTGAAGGGCAGCATCATGTTCCCGGCGGCGGCGGCGCTGGCCTGGGCGGTGCTCGTTTATATCGGTGTCGATTTCGGCTTCTGGGGCAAGGTGCTCGACATGTCGAACAACGCCGAGCGCATCTGGCGCGCGGCGGGTGAAGCGATATTGGCGGCGACGCTGCTGGTGTTCCTGTTCGCCTATCTCAATCTCAGTCGATGGCATGTGCGCTACTCCCACATCACGGTGGGCTGGCTTGCATTCCTTGGCTCGCTGGTTGCGCTCGCGCTGTTCGACCCGGCCGTCGCCTCCGGCATCGCGCGCATCTCGCTGGTGCTGATCGCCTTCGCCGGCTTTGCGCTGATCGTCTATCTCTCGACCCACGGCTTCGACCGGGCGGTGTTGCTGATCCCGACCTGGTTCCTCCTGGTGGTCTGGGTGGTTGCAGCCGGCATGACGGTGGCCGGTTCCGTTACCAACGACATCGTCGGCCCGGCGCTGCTCGGCGGCCTCGTGCTGATCGTGATGCTGATCGGCTTCACGGTGATGCAGCACGCCTTTGCCGGCGGCGGCGCCACCACCGGCGTCGTCTCAGATATCGAGCGGCGGGCCCTGGCGCTGGCCGGTTCCGGCGATCTGATCTGGGATTGGGACGTCTCCGCCGATAAGGTTTTCACAAGCCCCGAGACCGAGGCCCTGCTCGGCCTCAAGCGCGGCACGCTGGAAGGTCCGGCAGCCTCCTGGCTCGAAGTGCTGCATCCGCTCGACCAGGACCGTTTCCGCGCTGCGCTGGACAGCGTGCTCGACCAGCGCCGCGGCCGGCTGGTGCAGGATTTCCGGCTGCGCACTCCCGACGGCCACTTCATGTGGTTCGCGCTGAAGGCGCGCCCGGTGGTCGGCTCCGACGGCGAGGTCTCGCGCGTGGTCGGCACGCTTACCGATGTCACCGAGCTGCGCAACGCCGAGGAACGCCTGCTGCACGATTCCGTGCACGACAATCTCACCGGCCTGCCCAACCGCAAGCTGTTCATGGACCGGCTGGGTGCGGTCGCGCATTTCGCAAAATCGATGCCGACGCTGCGCCCGACGCTGATGGTGATCGACCTCGACCGCTTCAAGCAGGTCAACGATTCCGTCGGCATCGCGGTCGGCGATTCCATCCTGCTGACGCTGGCCCGCCGCCTCACCCGCATCCTGAAGCCGCAGGACACGCTGGCCCGGCTTGCCGGCGACCAGTTCGGCCTGATCCTGCTGTCGGAGCAGGACCCGGCCCGCATCACCGCCTTCGCGGAAACCATCCGCAAGACCATCCGCGCCCCGATCGCCTTCAACGATCGCGAGATTTTCCTGACTGCCTCGATCGGGCTCGCCCTTTCAGATCCTCAGACGCAACTGACCGACGAGATCATCAAGGACGCCGAGCTTGCGATGTATCATTCCAAGCGCATCGGCGGCGACCGCATCGATGTCTACAAGCCGGCGATGCGCGCGCGAAAGACCGATCGCCTGACGCTGGAGAGCGAACTGCGCCGCGCCATCGAGCGGCAGGAGCTCACCATCCTGTACCAGCCGATCGTGCGGCTGGAGGATCGTTCGGTCGCCGGCTTCGAGGCGCTGGTGCGCTGGGATCATCCGAAGCTCGGGCGCATGGCGCCGTCGGAATTCATCACCATCGCGGAAGAGACCGGCCTGATCGTCGACCTCGGCATGTTCGTGCTCGACCAGACCGCAAAACAGCTCTCGATCTGGCAGCGCGCGATGCGCTCGCGCGAGCCGATCTTCGCGAGCGTCAACGTCTCCTCGCGGCAATTGCTGCGCCATGACCTGATCCACGACATCCGCACGGTGCTGTCGCGCTCCTCGGTGGCGCGCGGCACGCTGAAGCTGGAATTGACCGAATCGCTGGTGATGGAGAATCCGGAGCACGCGGCGCAAATGCTGACGCGGATTCGCGAGCTCGGTACCGGGCTGTCGCTCGACGATTTCGGCACCGGCCATTCGTCGCTGGCCTATCTGCAACGCTTCCCGTTCGACACCATCAAGATCGACCAGTCCTTTGTCCGCACCACCAATCGCGGCACGCGGCCGGTGATCCTGAAGTCGATCATCGCGCTCGCGCATGATCTCGGCATGGACGTGGTGGCGGAAGGCGCCGAGACCGATTCCGACGCGGTCGAGCTGTATCAACTGGGCTGCGAATACGCGCAGGGCTTTGCCTTCGGCGAGCCGATGGACGCGGACGCCGCGATGCGGCTGCTGACGGAAGTGCGGCTGGAAGCGGCGAGCTAGACTGCACGTCTTACCCTCCCCTGGAGGGGGAGGGTCGATCGCGCGTAGCGCGAGCGGGGTGGGGTGATCTCTCCACTCGGGCACTGTTGGATGTGGAGAGACCGTCACCCCACCCCGTCGCACATTTCGCTGCGCTCAATGTGCGCCGACCCTCCCCCTCCAGGGGAGGGTAAGCATCATAGCCGGCCGCGCTACCGCCTCCGGTCGCTCTTCATCTTCGTGAACCGCACGGTCTGCCCGTCCGGCATCCGCATGGCCTTAAAACCCGCAGCGAGGCAGGCTTCGCGCTGCGGCATCTGGATGTCGGGGCTGCGCGAGGTATCCCACCATGAGGCACGATTCGCCGCACGCGGGAGTGCCGCGCCGATGATCTCCTCGATCTCTTCAAAGCTCAGCACGAATTCCATCTGCTTCTGCCGCAGCAGGTAATCGCGTAGCGCGTCGTAATCGTTCACCGCCGTCCTCTATCGCTTCGTCCGCGGCATGATCTGCGTAAAAACGAGGCTCGCGGAAACCAATCCTTAACTGATTGCGGCAGCGTCGTCGCGGCTTAAACACTACGCAAGATTTCAGGCGCATCCATCAGGGTCGGGAGCAAAGGATGCTGTCTGGATCGCGCGACACCACGGCCCGCCGGCCGTGGCGTATTTCGGCGAAGCTGCTGATCATCTCGTCCGTCGTGACGGTGATCGGCTTTTCCGCCATTTGCGTCAACGTCATGCTGGACATGCGCCACGGCGAGGAGGCGCTTGCCCGCCAGACGCTGGAAAACCTGGCCACGTCGATCGACGCAGACATCAGCCGCAATATCGAGATCTACGACCTGTCGCTGAAGGCGGTCGCCAGCAACATGATGCTGCCCGAGCTCGCCACGGTCTCGAAGCCGATCCGCCACCTCATCCTGTTCGATCATGCGACGACGGCGCGGCATTTCGGCGCCATCCAGGTGTTCGATGCCGACGGCAGGCTGACCATCGACGCCTCCACGCTCGATCCACAGCCGGAGAACCGCGCCGACGAGGACTATTTCAGGATTCACCGCGACAACCCCGAGGCCGCGCTGTTCATCAGCCGGCCGATGCTGTTCCGCGGCGCTTATTCAATCGTGCTGAGCCGGCGCATCAGCGACACCGACGGCGGCTTCCTGGGGGTCGTCGCCGGCTCGATCCGCTTCGGCTATTTCCACGAGCTATTCGAGCGACTGAGCCTCGGTCCCAACGACACCATCACCGTGCTGAAGCGCGACCGCACCATCATGATGCGGCGACCGTTCGACCTCGACGTCATCGGCAGGAACCTGGGAACGCAGCAGGAGTGGAAGCCCGACAATCTCAAGGCCGGCGGATCCTACACCGGCAAGGGGCCGGTGGACGTTACGCCGCGCCTCTACGTGCGCAGCAGCGGCTCTGGTCCGCTGTTTGTCGTGGCGGGCAAACCGCTGGATACCGTGTTCGAGCTCTGGCAAAAGGAGGCGCTCCGCATCGGCGCCGTGGTCCTGGTGCTCTCCCTGTTCGTGCTGGGCTCGGCCATCGTGCTCGCTCGCGAGATCGGCCGCCGTGCGGATGCCGAAAGCAAGCTCGAGGAGATGGCGACGACGGACGCGCTCACGGGCCTGCGCAACCGCCGCAAGTTCGACCAAGTCATCGACATGGAATGGCGCCGCGCCATGCGTCAGAGGATGCAGGTCGCGCTGTTGATGATCGATGCCGATCACTTCAAAGCTTACAACGACACCTTCGGCCACCAGGCCGGCGACCAGGTGCTGGTCGGCATCGCCATCTGCATCTCCGATTCGGTGGGCCGCGCCGGCGACTGCGCCGCGCGCTATGGCGGCGAGGAGTTCGCCGTGCTGCTGCCGAACACGTCCGCCGCCGATGCCTTCAAGATCGCCGAGACCATCCGGACCAAGGTGCTTGGCTGGTCCGAGGGCGGGACGGGATCGACCGTCTCCTGCGGCATCGCCAGCCTTGCGCCCACGGCCGGCATGGACTGGGCCATCCTGGTCGCCGCCGCCGACAAGGCGCTCTATGCGGCGAAAGCCGGCGGCCGCAACCAGTCGGTGGTGGCGAGCTTGCCGAAGCTGTCGCTGGTGGCGTGAGGCGCGGCTGCGGTACTGCGCACCACAACCACGGAGTCGTCCCGGCGAAGGCCGGGACCCATAACCACAGGGAGTGGTTTGGCGAAGATTAGTAGTTCGGTACGCTTACCGATCGCACTTGATAGATTCCGCGGTATGGGTCCCGGCCTTCGCCGGGACGACATTGGGGGCCTACTGCCCCAGATACTTCTTCATCTCCGCGATCAGCCCCTCACGCAATTCCGGGCGCTTCAGCGCGTAGGCGATGTTGGCGCGGAGGAAGCCGGGCTTGGAGCCGCAATCATGGCGCTCGCCCTCGAACTCAACGCCGTAGAATTTTTGCGATTTGGCAAGGCCGATCATGGCGTCGGTGAGCTGGATCTCGCCGCCGGCGCCGCGCTCCTGGGTCTCCAGGATCTTGAAGATCTCGGGCTGGAGAATGTAGCGGCCGGTGATCGAGAGGTTGGAGGGCGCGGTGCCCTTGGCCGGCTTCTCGACCATGCCGTCGACCTCGAACATCTTGCCGGTGCGTTTTCCGACGCCGCAGATGCCGTATTGATGGGTGAGATGGTCGGGCACCGCCTCGACCGCGATGACGTTGGATTTTTCGCCGAGCTTGCTGGCCGTCTCGATCATCTGCTTCAGGCAGCCGGGCGTGTTGAGCACGAGCTCGTCGGGCAGCACCACCGCGAACGGCTCGTCGCCGACGATGTCGCGCGCGCACCAGACCGCGTGACCGAGGCCGAGCGGCGCCTGCTGGCGGGTGAAGCTGACGGCGCCGGCTTCCGGCTGGTTCTGTGCCAAAATCTCCTGCTCGGCCTTCTTGCCGCGCGCAGCGAGCGTCGAATCGAGCTCGAACATCTTGTCGAAATGATCTTCTATGACATTTTTGTTGCGGCCGGTGACGAAGATGAAGTGCTCGATGCCGGCTTCCCTCGCCTCGTCATAGACGTACTGGATCAGCGGCTTGTCGACGATGGTGAGCATTTCCTTCGGCATCGCCTTCGTGGCGGGCAAGACGCGGGTGCCGAGGCCGGCGACGGGGAATACGGCTTTGCGGATTTTCATGTGATTGATCGAATACCTTGGGACACATGTGACGAGAGCAATGGCATCTTGCTAGCCGGTTTGCAGCCGGTAACAAAGGCGGATGTGGGGCCTCGTCCGCATAGAGTTAAGAAAAAAGCAGCCAATAAAATTTCACCTTTGTTAAGTTATTGGCAACCGTAACAGGGCCTCCTGATGGCGGATTTTCGGCCGGACAGGTGGGACATGATGCAATCGGTGGCAGGGTTGGCAAGACGCACTGGATCGCTGACCAGCACAACATTGATTGCGGCCACCTTGCTGTTCCCTGTCTCGGCGCAGGCCCAGACGCAAAACGGCCTGTCGAACCTGTTCGGCGGGATTTTCTCCGGCCCGAATCCGGCACCCTCGCAAGCCCCGCCCGGCCCCGGCGGCGCCCAAACGGGAGCTCAGCCTTGGAGCGGCGAGGACGGCGCCTCCGGCCATCCGCTGATGACCGCGGCCGCGATCCGCGAAGCCGCCGGCAATTTTGACAATTGCGTCGCGGGGATGTGGCCTGATGCCGCACGGCGCAACATCACGCAGGACAATTTCCAGCGCTTCACCGCGGGCCTGTCTCCCGATCTGCGCATCATGGACCTGATGGATTCGCAGCCCGAATTCACCAAGTCGATCTGGGACTATCTCGACATTCTCGTGAACGACAACCGCCTCGCCAAGGGCAAGGAAGTCCTCGCCAAGTACAAGGCGCAGTTCGATGCGACCGAAAAGGCCACTGGCGTCGATCGCTATATTATCGCGGCGATCTGGGGCATCGAGTCCAACTATTCGACGCAGATGGGCGACCGCAGCGTGCTGCAATCGACCGCGACGCTCGCCTGCGTCGGGCGCCGCCAGGCCTATTTCAGGGACGAGTTCCTCTCCGCGCTGGAAATCCTCAACCGCGGCGATCTCAGGCCTGAGCAGATGCGCGGCTCCTGGGCCGGCGCGTTCGGCCCGACCCAGTTCATGCCGACCGCGTTCAAGCGCTTTGCCGTGGACGGCGACGGCGACGGACGGCGCGACGTCGTCGACAATCCCACCGACCTGATCGCCTCCACCGCCAACAATCTGAAAAAGGACGGCTGGCAGAGCGGCCAGACCTGGGGCTACGAGGTCGTGGTGCCTCAGGGCTTCAACTACATGCTGGCCGACCGCGCCAAGGCGATGACGGTCGCGCAATGGGAGAAGCTCGGGCTCAAGCGACCAACCAACCAGCCCTTCCCGCATCCGGCGGAAAAGGCCTATCTGCTGGCGCCGGCCGGCGCGCAGGGCCCGGGCTTCCTGATGCTGCAGAACTTCCGGGTCATCATGAAATACAATCCGGCCGAGGCCTATGCGATGGCGATCGGCCATTTCGCCGACCGCCTGCGCGGCGGCCAGCCCTTCGTGCAGCCCTGGCCGCGGCAGGAGCGGGAATTGTCCCGGGGCGAGCGGCTGGAACTCCAGCAGCTTTTGGCCCAGCGGGGCTTCTACAAGGGCACCCCGGACGGCCAATTTGGCGGCCAGACCCGGGACGCGCTGCGCAATTTCCAGGCCTCGATCGGGGTGCCTGCGGACGGGTTTGCCTCCTCCGACGCGCTGGACCGGCTGCGCGGGCGGTAAAAAGTGCCGAAAGTAACCCTGAGCTGGGATTTTGGCCGATCCCCGGTATTGCCCCAAGAATCTGCAAGAGAATTTGCCCGTTTGGCGCCCAATTCCGTTATTATATTCTGGCAATCCCAGACCCCGTTGCGCGCGCCCGAGATCGCATGTCGAAGCCCAAATCCTTTTTCAAGGCGCTCACCGAGACCGGCCCGCTGATCGCGCTGGGGACGGCGCTCGCGATCCTGGTCTCGATCGCGGGTCCGGCTTCGGCGCAGTTCTTCAACTTCCCTAGCTTCGGCGGTCCGCCGCAGCGCCAGGCTCCGCCACCACGAAATGGCGGCGGTGGCGGCTGGTTCGGCGGCGATTTCTTTGCGCCCTTCCAGCAGCCACAGCAGCAAGCGCCGCGTCAGGATTTTTCGCGCGCGCCGGCGCCCGCCAAGCGCGACACCATTCCCGACAAGAACGTGCTGGTGATCGGCGACGCCATGGCCGACTGGCTCGCCTACGGCCTGGAAGACGCCTATACCGAGCAGCCCGACATGGGCGTGATCCGCAAGCACAAGACCACATCCGGCCTGATCAAGTACCAGCCGAAGGGCGAGCCCTCGGATTGGGTGGCCGCCGCGAAGGGCATTTTGGAGACCGAGAAGCCTGACGTCATCGTCGTCATGCTCGGCCTCAACGACCGCATCGCGATCCGCGAGCCCGTCGCCGACAAATCCGACAAGCCGGCCGACAAGGACAAGAAGAACGACAAGGGCGCGCGCGCGAAGCCGCAAGGAAAAGGTGACGCCAAGCCCGGCGATGCCAAGCCCGACACGGCCGCGAAGCCCGACGACAAGCCGGTTGACACCGACCTGCCGCAGGACGACGCCGACAACGCCGATACGCCCGCCGCTGCGCCGGAAAAGACCGCGCGCAACCCGAACGGCCTCTACGAATTCCGCGACGACCGCTGGGTCGAGCTCTACAGCAAGAAGATCGAGGAGCTCGCCAACGTCCTCAAAGCCAAGGGCGTGCCGGTGCTCTGGGTCGGCCTGCCTGCGATCCGCGGACCGAAGGGCACCGCGGACATGCTGTTCCTGGATTCGCTCTATCGCGAAGGCGCGGCCAAGGCCGGCATCACCTATGTCGACGTCTGGGACGGCTTCGTCGACGAAGCCGGCCGCTTCCTGCAGAAGGGTCCGGATTTCGAAGGCCAGATCCGTCAACTCCGCAGCTATGACGGCGTCTATTTCACCAAGCCGGGCGCGCGAAAACTCGCGCATTATGTCGAGCGCGAGATCACGCGCCTGCTGGCGGGCCGCTCCGGCCCGATCGCGCTGCCGAGCGAACCGGCGACGCCCGACACCAGCGCCGAGCCCGGCAAGCCGGCGCCGCGGCCGCTGGCGGGTCCGATCGTGCCGCTGGTTGCGGCCTCGATCTCGACCGATCAGTTGCTGGGTGGACCGGGCACACGCCCCGCCGCCGTCGATGCGCTCGCCGCCCGGACGCTGGTGAAGGGCGAGCCGCTCGCTGCGCCTGCAGGCCGTGCCGATGATTATTCCTGGCCGCGTCGCGAAGTTGGTCGCGAGCAGGCCAAGGGCGATACGCCGGTGGCGGCGACGACGCCCGATGGTGGCACCACGGCTCCCGGTGTGGCCGGCCCGCCCGGTGCTGCCGCCGCGATCACGCCGCCCAAGCCGCTCGCGCCGAAGAAGCCGACGCCGCCGCAGCAGCCGGCACAGGCCACGCCGTCATTGCGCGATTTCTTCGGCTTCGGCTCGCCGCAAGCACCGCCGCGTCAACTGGCGCCGGCGCCGCGCAGCCCGTATCCCAATCCCGCGATCCCGCGTCCGCCCGGCAATGTCGGGCGCTCGGCGGAAATGGCGCGGTAGTCGCTGCTCTGAATTAAGGTGTCATTCCGGGGCGCGCAGAGCGCGAGCCCGGAATCCATCGCGCCACGATCAATGTTGATAAATGGATTCCGGGCTCGCGCCAAGAGGCGCGCCCCGGGATGACGACCTAGCGGTAATAGCGCCAGCGCGGCGGTGGACGGCGTGCGGGGCGGGACATCAGAAGCGCGAGCGCGAAGCCGATGCCGCCGGCGACCAGAAGCGCGCCGAGCGGATTGTCCTGCACCTTCTTCGAAATCGCCTGCGTGCCATCGCGAAAAGTGTCGCCGCTGTTGTCGTAAGCGTCCTTGGCGTAGCTGGTGGCGGTGTCCGTGGCGTCGCGCACGGCATCCTTGGCCTGGCCGTAGAGATTTTGCACGGTGCCGGCGGCTTCGCGCGCCTTGCCCGACGCCTGTGTCTGCGCATCGCCTGCGAGATCGCCGACCGCGCCTTCCGCGCGTCCAGCGAATTCCTTGGCCGATCCGACAATCCTGTCGTTGTCCATGATGCTCCTCCTCGGGGTCTGCCGGAGTAACCGATCAGGAGCAGCGCAGTTCCAATGCGGCTCAGAGTTTGGCCTAGAGAATGAGCCCGCCATCGACGACCAGCGTTTGCCCAATGATGTAGGACGACAACGGCGAGGCCAGGAACAGCGCCGCACCCGCCATATCGGCCGGCGTGCCCAATCGCCGCAGCGGAATGCGTGACAATGCACCTTCGAGCCGCTTCGGATTGTCGGTCGTCACCTTCGTCATCTTGGTGTCGACGAGACCGGGCGCGATGCCATTGACGCGGATGCCGTCTTCCGCCCAGGCCTCGCCCAGCGTCCGCGTCAATCCGACCGCGCCGGTCTTCGACGCATTATACGCGGGATTGCCCATGGTGGAATGATAGGCCGCAGTCGAGGACACCATGATCAGCGCGCCCTTGGAATCCCGCAACATGGAATGAAACCGCGTCGCGCACGCCATCAGGCTCATCAGATTGACCTCGACGACCTTGCGAAAGCCCGCCATCTCGAACTCGCCGCGGCGATAGATCACCGCGCCCTGCGCGAGCACCAGGATATCGAGCTTATCACAGGAAGGCTTGAACGCTTCGATGGCACCGGGGTTGCTGACGTCGAGCTGCGCGTAAGCAAGACCGGTGAGATCGGAGCCCTGCTCCGCTGAATATTCCGTTGCAAGAGCACGCGTGCCGCACACCGCAACATGCGCGCCTCTGGCGCGAAAAGCTTGCGCGATGCCGTTGCCGATGCCGCTGGAACCACCGACGACCAGCACCTGCTTGCCAGAGAAATCGAGCTCGTTCGCCATCGCGGCCTCCTTTTTGTTTTGCTTGTTTGATGTCTGCGGATCGATTCCAGCCTTGTCAATCTCAGCGCTTAAGAGATATGCGCACCGAGCGTTGACAACGAGGAGTGCAGGAGTAGCTTTTTCACCGGCAGGGCGGGACCAACCGCTCGCGGTTCGCGGGAGATGCGCCATGACGATCGCCATCCGGCAGCTTCAGAAGCATTTTGTCGGCGAGGTCTCCGGCCTCGATCTGCGAAAGGCTCTCACACCGGATGAAGCCCGCGAGGTCGAGGCCGCCATGGACAAATACGCGGTGCTGATCTTCCACGACCAGGACATCACCGACGAGCAGCAGATGGCCTTCGCGCTGAATTTCGGTCAGCGCGAGGATGCGCGCGGCGGCACCGTCACGCAGGCGAAAGACTACCGGCTCCAGTCCGGCCTCAACGACGTCTCCAATCTCGGCAAGGACGGCAAGCCGCTCGCCAAGGACAGCCGCACGCACCTGTTCAATCTCGGCAACTGCCTGTGGCATTCCGACAGCTCGTTCCGCCCGATCCCGGCAAAATTCTCGCTGCTGTCGGCGCGCGTGGTGAATCCGAAGGGCGGCAACACCGAATTCGCCGACATGCGCGCGGCCTATGACGCGCTCGACGACGAGACCAAGGCCGAGATCGAGGATCTCGTCTGCGAGCACTCGTTGATGTATTCGCGGGGATCGCTCGGCTTCACCGAATACACCGACGAAGAGAAGGCGATGTTCAAGCCGGTGCTGCAGCGACTAGTGCGCATCCATCCCGTGCATCGCCGCAAGTCGCTGTATCTCTCATCGCACGCCGGCAAGATCGTCAGCATGAGCGTGCCGGAGGGACGGCTGCTGCTGCGCGATCTCAATGAGCACGCGACGAACGCAGAATTCGTCTATGTCCACAAGTGGAAGCTGCATGATCTCGTGATGTGGGACAACCGCCAGACCATGCACCGCGTCCGCCGCTACGACCAGTCGCAGCCCCGCGACATGCGCCGCGCGACGGTGGCGGGGACCGAGCCGACGGTGCAGCAGCAAGCGGCGGAGTAGCTTGCTGTCGTCCCGGCCCCCGTGCGCAATTGCGCACTAGGCCGGGACGACATGGGAGAGCGTCGCACCAAACTACGCGTGCCCCGCGTCGTTCGACAGCATCCCGGGATCGATGCCGATCTTGCGCAGGGCGCGGCCGTATTTCTCGTCGACATCGTCGCCGAAGATCAGATCCGCATCCGCGTCGCAATGCAGCCAGCCGTTGCTCTGGATCTCAGTCTCGAGCTGACCCGGCGCCCAGCCGGCATAGCCGAGCGCGAGGATGGCGTGCTTGGGGCCGGAGCCGTTCGCGATCGCGCGCAGGATGTCGACCGTCGCGGTGAGGCAGACGCCGTCGTCGATCCGCAATGTCGCGTGCTCGATGTAGAAGTCGCTGGAATGCAGCACGAAGCCACGGCCGGTGTCGACCGGGCCGCCGGCCAGCACTTTCATGCTTTCGGCATTTTGCGGCAGCTTGATGTGCTCGCCCTTCTTGACGATGCCGAGCTGCTCCAGCAGTTCCGGGAAATCGATGCTGCCGGCCGGATGATTGACGATGATGCCCATCGCGCCCTCGGCCGAATGCGCACAAAGATAAATCACCGAGCGCTCGAAGCGGGAGTCCCCCATGACAGGCATCGCGATCAGGAGCCGGCCGTCGAGATAACCGGCCGAATTGGGGAGCCCAGCGCCCGCGCTGCGGGTGCTTTCGCCCGTCCTCTTGCCTGTGGGAGCCATGGATGAAGCACTCCGGTTTCCATTCCTATCCTGATGTCGGGCCGGGCTGCTGTCAAATCAAGGCTTGCAGAGACTTGATTCAAGTGCATCCATCACAAGCAATTCAATGGTTTGCCCCGGGGGTACCCTGTAAAGACGTACCATGCTGACAAGAGTTCCCCTGCATGCGGCGATTGGCGTCGCGACCACCTTGCTTACGTCGCCGCTGACGATGGTGGCCCATGCCGACGATGCTTCATTGTGGCAGCGCGACGGCCATTCCGCGGTGCGGCTGCTCGCGGGATCGCGCACCGGCGCGGTGCTGCTCGGCGGTATCGCTTTCCAGCTCCAGCCCGGCTGGAAGACCTATTGGCGCATGCCCGGCGATTCCGGTGTGCCGCCGCGGTTCGACTTCTCCAAGTCGGACAATGTCGAAACGGTGACGGTGATGTGGCCGGCGCCGCTGAAATTCGACGACGGCGCGGGCGGCCATTCGATCGGCTATCACGACCAGATCGTGCTGCCCTTGCGTATCGTCGCCAAGGCCGCCGACAAGCCGGTGACATTGCGCGCCGAGATCAATTACGCCGTCTGCGAAAAGCTCTGCATTCCCGTCGAGGCCAATGTCGAGCTCGGTTTCAACAACGTCGCCTCGACCGAAGATGCCAATCTGCGCGCGGCGCTCGACACCGTGCCGAAGCCCGCCACCATCGGCGATCCCAATCCGCTGACCATCCGCGACGTCAAGCGCGACGGGCCCAAGAACGTGGTGGTGGATGTCGTTGCGCCCGAGAACAGCAAGGTCAATCTGTTCGTGGAGGGGCCGACACTGGAGTGGTCGCTGCCGATCCCGGCGCCGGTAGAGCACAGCCCGCCCGGCGTGAAGCGATTTTCATTCGAGCTCGACGGATTGCCGCCGGGCGTCAAGCCCGATGGTGCAGCGCTAAAGTTCACGCTGGTGGGGCCGGAGAAATCGTACGAGTTCAATACGAATTTGGAGTAGTTCGTCGTCCTGGACAAGCGCAGCGAAGCGGAGCGCAGATCCAGGACCCATTACCCCGAGAGGTACTGGCGGCGCGCAACTGGTAACCCCGAGTCTTCGTCAAACTTCTTCCAGGGATAGTAGGTCCTGGCTTTCGCCAGGACGACGGATAGCCACCCAACTGAATCTTAACGAATGGTTGCTAATCCCGACCTACCGCTGCATGCGGGATGCCCGGGGATTCTTCGAATTGGCCGTGATGGATGCAGAACCCGCAACGACCGGACCGGCCGGGCTGATCGCGCGGCTGCGTGCCAGGCTGACGGGCGGATCGAGCGAAGCGTCGCTGACGCGGCGGCTGGCCGGCACCATCTTCGTCATCCGCGTCATTAGCGCGGGCCTTGCGTATTTTTCGCAAGTGCTCCTCGCGCGCTGGATTGGGACATCCGACTACGGCATTTATGTTTATGTCTGGACCTGGGTGCTGCTGCTCGGCAGCATGATGGATTTTGGCATCTCGGCCTCCGCGCAAAAGATCATTCCGGAATATCGCGCCAGCGGTGATCACGCGCTATTGCGCGGCTTTCTCTCCGGCAGTCGCTGGCTCACCTTCGCAATCTCCACGCTGGTCTCTCTGGCGCTTGCCGGCATCGTCAAACTGCTGTCGCCCTGGATCGACCCGGCCGAGGAGCTGCCGCTCTATATCGGCTGCATGACGCTGCCCGCCTTCGTCGTCGCCAACACCCAGGACGGCATCGCGCGCTCGCATGACTGGATGCGGCTCGGCCTGATGCCGCAATTCATCATCCGCCAAGCCTTGATCATCGGCATCACCGCTAGCGCCTTCCTGCTCGGTTATCATCTCGGCGCGATCGCCGCGATGGTCGCGAGCGCCGGCGCGGTGTGGATCGCGATGACCGGGCAGATGGTGGTGCTGAACCGTAAGCTCGCCGATCACATCGAGCCAGGCCCCAAGGCCTATGACATCAGTGGCTGGCTCGCCGTCTCGCTGCCGATCCTGCTGGTCGAAAGCTTCTACCTGCTCTTGTCCTACACTGACGTGCTGGTACTGCAGCAGTTCCGCCCCTCCGACGAAGTCGGCGTCTATTTCGCTGTCGTGAAGACGCTGGCTCTGGTGTCCTTCATCCACTACGCGATGTCGGCAACGACGGCGCATCGCTTTGCCGAATACAACGCGCTCGGCGACAAGACGCGCTTGTCCGCCTATGTCGCGCACGCCATCAACTGGACGTTCTGGCCGTCGCTGGCGGCGACCGCCGTTCTGCTCACGCTGGGCAAGCCGCTGCTCTGGCTGTTCGGACCGCAATTCGTTGTCGGCTACGACATCATGTTCGTCGCCGCGGTCGGCCTCGTGGTGCGCTCTGCGATCGGGCCCGTCGAACGCCTGCTCAACATGCTCGGCCAACAGAAGATCTGCGCGCTGGCCTATGCGCTCGCCTTCGTGATGAATCTCGTGCTCTGCATCGCGCTGGTGCCGCGCTTCGGCGGCCACGGCGCCGCGGCCGCGACCTCGATCTCGCTCACCTTCGAGACGGTGCTGCTGTTCTGGATCGTGCGGCAACGGCTGGGGCTGCACGTGCTGGCGTTTGGTAAATAGGTCTAGGGACCCATCCTTGCTCGCCCCCTCGGGGAACGACTGTTTCCCAACGAGCCTGAGGACAAGGCGAAACGCCTCCCTGGTCCCGCCTTGAAGCACAATTTTTCTTATTCCACCCAAGCGGTTGCGCTCCAGGGGAAATTTATTCTACGTCGTATTGCCCAAATGACGAGATAAACCTAGATTTTCCCAACCATGATTGATCCGCTTTACGTCGCCTCGGGATTCGGCGTCGGCCTGCTTGTCGGGCTGACCGGCGTGGGAGGCGGCTCCTTGATGACGCCGCTGCTGATCCTGCTGTTCGGAATCCACCCGACCACCGCCGTCGGCACCGACCTGCTGTATGCCGCCGCTACCAAGACCGGCGGCAGCATCGTGCATGGCTGGTCGCGCAGTGTGCACTGGCCGGCGGTGCTGCGGCTTGCCTGCGGCAGCATCCCGGCGAGCGCGCTGACGCTGCTGGTGCTGTGGAAGCTCGACCTCAGGGGCGATGCCGAGCGCAACCTGGTCAATCTGGTGCTATGCTTCGCGCTGATCCTGACCGCAACATCGCTGATCTTCCGCAAATCGATCATGGAGCGCTATCGCCGGCGCATGGAGCAGGTCAGCGAGCGCACCACGGTGATTGCGACTGTCATCACCGGCATCATGCTCGGCGTGCTGGTCTCGATTTCGTCGGTCGGCGCCGGTGCGGTCGGCGTGACCGTGCTGCTACTGCTCTACCCACGCCTGCCGATGGCGACCATCGTCGGCTCCGACATCGCGCACGCGGTGCCGCTGACGCTGGTGGCCGGCATCGGACACTGGATGCTCGGCTCGGTCGACTGGGCCCTGATGGGCGTGCTGCTGCTAGGCTCGCTGCCGGGCATCATCCTCGGCAGCTACAGCGCGACGCGCGTGCCGGAGACGGTGCTGCGCGTGGCGCTCGCCAGCGTCCTCATCGTGGTCGCCGGCAAGATCATGTTCGCGGAGCTGAACCTGCAATCCGCGATCGTGACGGCGTTGGCCTGGAGCCATTGAGCGGGAAGAGGCCGCCGCGGCCTCGGTGTCGTAAAGGTAGGCAAAGCGGAGCGTGCCCACCACTTTTTTTTCGATCAGGGAGAGATGGTGGGCACTGGGCTGACGCGCCTTTGCCCACCCTACGGCATCGTAGCCGTTACTCCGCGGTCCAGCCGCCGTCGATCGACAGGTTCGTGCCCGTGATCTGCGCGGCATCGTCGCTGCACAGGAACAGTGCGAGTGCTGCGACCTGCTCGGAAGTCACGAACTCCTTGGTCGGCTGCGCGTCGAGCAGCACGTCGTTGATGACCTGCTCGCGGGTGAGGTTGCGCGCCTTCATCGTATCGGGGATCTGCTTCTCCACCAGCGGTGTCCAGACATAGCCGGGGCTGATGCAGTTGGCGGTGATCTTGTGAGTTGCGACTTCCAGCGCCACGGTCTTGGTCAGGCCGGCAATGCCATGCTTGGCTGAAACGTAAGCCGACTTGAAGGGCGAGGCGACCAGCGAGTGCGCGGACGCGGTGTTGATGATGCGGCCCCAGCCCTTCTTCTTCATGCCGGGGACGGCGGCGCGGATGGCATGGAAGGCCGAGGACAGGTTGATCGCGATGATCTGGTCCCACTTCTCCGGCGGGAATTCCTCGATCGGCGAGACGAACTGGATGCCGGCATTGTTGACGAGGATGTCGACCGAGCCGAACGACTTCTCGCCCAGCGCAATCATCCCGGCGATCTCGGCCGGCTTGGTCATGTCGGCGGGCGAGTAGACTGCCTTGACGCCGAAATCGGACTCGATCTTGGCGCGTTCCTTCTCGATATCCTCGGGTGAACCGAAACCGTTGATCACGACATTGGCGCCGGCAGCCGCAAAGGCGCGCGCATAGGCGAGCCCGATGCCGCTGGTCGAACCGGTCACGACGGCGTTCTTGCCTGACAGAGTACCCATATTATTCGCTCCTTTTTGGCGGGGGCGCGGTGACGTCCCCGGTGAGATCGTAGGTCACCATGGTCTCGCCGGACTGCGGCCTCTCGAGCCAGTCCTTGTGGCGCATCGACAAATGCACATCGCGCACGCCGCTTTCCCAGTGCTCGACCATGGCGACATGCGAGAAGTCGTAGTCCTTGGACGAGGATTCGTAGTTCTTGCTGCGATAGATCAGGTGCACCACGGTGACCGTGCTTTCGCGCGAGATCTTCGCGAGGAATTCGACTGACGGGTCGTTCTTCAGATAGTCCGGCAATTTGCCGATCAGGTCGCGCACGGCACGGCGCGCGTTGTGGATCTGCTTGTTCTTGTCGGTGTTCATCCGCGTGCGGCTGGAGAAGCGGATGTCCTTCTCGCGCTCGGTGGCCTCGAGCAGCGAATTCGGCAGGTCACCGCGGGCGCTGAACAGATCGACCTGGAAGATCAGCATGTCGCGATTGACCTCGGCATCGAGCACGAAGTCGAGCGGCGTGTTGGAGGCGATGCCGCCGTCCCAATAATGCTCGCCGTCGATCACGACCGACGGAAAGCCCGGCGGCAGCGCGCCGGAGGCCATGATGTGCTCGGGACCGATTTTCTTGCCGAGCTTCTTGAACTCGTAATTGTCGAAATATTTGAAGTTGCCGGAGGTAACGCCGACGGCCCCGACCGACAGGCGCGTCTTCAAATCATTGATGCGGTCGAAGTCGACCAGATGCTCCAGCGTCTTCTTCAGCGGCGCGGTGTCGTAATAGCTCTCGGCCTGGGGGCTGCCCGGCGGCCAGAGCGGCGCAGGCGGAATGCGCGGCGTGAAGAAACCCGGCACGCCGAAGGTGGCGATCAGCGCAGCGCTGGTGGAATTGAACAGCTCCCGGCTGTGGTCACTCTTGCCGAGCGGCTTCCATGGCACCGGCTTGGAGACCATCTCCCAGAATTCCTTGAGCCGCTTGACGCGGGTCTGGCCCTCATTGCCGGCGATGATGGCGGCATTGACGGCGCCGATCGAGATGCCGGCAACCCATTCCGGCTCGAAGTCGAAATGGCACAGCGACTGATAGGCGCCTGCCTGATAGGAGCCGAGCGCACCGCCGCCCTGGAGAACCAGGACGCGCTGAGCCTTCGCGGGGACTGTTGCGACTTCCGGGCTGTGATCTGTCATGCAGGAACAATAGCAAAAGGCGAGCCACCGTGGCGACAGTCTGCCGCGGCGTCAATGCATTCCGGGATCAAGTCTGGCTTATCGGGGGTCCGTCGAAGCCAGGATCATGGTCCAGAACACCTTGTACTTGGTGCCTGGAGCATAGCCCGCCGCTATGCCCAATTTTGTGACACCGCTCTTGAGCATATTGGCGCGGTGGGGCGGCGAGTCGCGCCAGCCGGAAAACGCTTCCGCCAGCGTATGATAGCCGGCCGAGACGTTCTCGACCGCCACCGTCGCAGGGTAGCCGCCGGAAGCAAGGCGCTTGGCGAGCGGCGCGCGGACGTCGTGGTCCATCTTGTTGGCCGCCGCCATGGCTTGGGACTGGGATTCGGCGAGCCGCATCAGATCGGAGTCGATGACGACGGTGCCGAGCCCGTTGTTCTGGCGGTATTGCGAGATCATGATCGCGGCCGCCGGCGCATCAAGCTTGGCGCCCGGGACCGACATGTCGGCATACATCGACGGCTGCTGGACCGGCGCTTCGTTGCCGGCACAGCCGGCGAGAAGCAAAGTGATGAGAATTGCGGCCGCAGCGCGCATGAATCGAGGCCCCCAGAGGAAGGGCCGTTGTTGCATACCAACCGTGGCTGAAAGGTGAATTTTGAGGAAAATTCGACCCGATAAGGCCGCTCAGGCGTTCGCAAAAATGCGGTAGCGGCGGGGCTCGAGGCCAATGGTGTCGCCGGCGCGCAGTTCCCGGTCGCGGGGGGCGTCGATCTCGATGGTCTCGCCGCCGGACAATGCGACCTCGGTCCGCTGCACGGGGCCGAAATTCCGGACGTGCTGGACCGCGCCCTCGAAGGCGCCCGAGCCGGGCGGACCGACCAGCATGTCGTGTCGCCGTACGAACAGTTTTGACGCGCCAGACGCCAGGCCGTCTGCTGCAAGATTGAGCTGGCGGTCGCCGAGCCTGATCACGCCGCCCTCGACCTGAACCGCAAGCTCGACGGATTCGCCGATGAAGCCGTGGACGAAGGCGGTCGCCGGGGTCTCGTAGACCTCGTCGGGCGAGCCGATCTGCTCGATCCTGCCCTTGTCCATCACGACGACACGGTTGGCGACTTCGAGCGCCTCCTCCTGGTCGTGGGTGACGAAGATCGAGGTGACATGGATCTCATGGTGCAGCGAGCGCAGCCATTTGCGCAGCTCTTTGCGCACCTTGGCATCGAGCGCGCCGAAGGGCTCGTCGAGCAGCAGGATGCGCGGCTCAATCGCGAGCGCGCGGGCGAGCGCGATGCGCTGGCGCTGGCCGCCGGAGAGTTGACTCGGATAGCGGTCGGCGAGCCAGTCGAGCTGCACGAGGTCGAGCAGCTCCTTGACCCGCCTGCGGATTGTCGCCTCGTCCTTGCGGACCGCACGCGGCTGCACGCGCAGGCCGAAGGCGACGTTCTCGAACACGCTCATGTGGCGGAACAGCGCGTAGTGCTGGAACACGAAGCCGACATGACGTTCGCGCGCGCCCTGCGCCAGTGCGTCCTCGCCGTTGAAGGCGACCTCGCCGGAATCGGGCCAGTCGAGCCCGGCGATGATCCGCAGGAGCGTGGTCTTGCCGGAGCCGGAGGGACCGAGCAGCGCGAGCAGCTCGCCGTCATTGACTTTGAGGTCAACGCCGTCGAGCGCGGCAAAACTACCGAACTTCTTGACGAGATTTCTGACTTCAATCGTCATTGATGTCGTGTCCTTCGTCGAGGTGACGTTCGAGAATTGTCTTGGCGATCAGCGTGATCAGCGCCAGCATTGCGAGCAGCGAGGCGATCGCAAACGCCGCGACGAACTGGTATTCGTTGTAGAGTATCTCGACCAGCAGCGGCATGGTATTGGTCTCGCCGCGGATGTGGCCGGAGACGACGGAGACCGCACCGAACTCGCCCATCGCGCGCGCGTTGCAGAGCAGGACGCCGTAGAGCACGCCCCATTTGATGTTGGGCAGCGTGACGCGGAAGAAGGTTTGCAGGCCGGAGGCGCCGAGCGAGATCGCGGCCTCCTCCTCCTGCGTGCCCTGCTCCTGCATCAAGGGGATCAGCGCGCGCGCCACGAAGGGGAAGGTCACGAAGGTGGTGGCGAGCGCGATGCCCGGCACCGCGAACAGGATCTGGATGTCGTGATCCCTCAGCCAGCCGCCGAAATAACCCTGTGCGCCGAACAGCAGCACAAAGACCAGGCCCGAGATCACCGGACTGACGGAGAACGGCAGGTCAATCAGCGTGATCAGGAAAGTCTTGCCTGTGAATTCGAACTTGGCGATCGCCCAGGCGGCGACGAGACCGAAGATGAGATTGAGGCTCACCGAGATTGTGGCGACCACCAGCGTCAGCTTGATCGCAGCCAGCGCCTCCGGTTCTGCGAGCGCGGCGAGATAGGCCAGAATGCCTTTCGAGAAGGCTTGCGCGAACACCAGAACCAGCGGCAGCACGATGAAGACCGATAGGAACACGATCGCCAGCGCGATGATGGCGATGCGCACCGCCTTGGGCTCGGTGCGGAGATTGTTGCGCGCGGCGGCGGCATGCGCGCGCGCCTTTGCGGCGGATTGTGAGAGCGAGACTGGCTCTGCAATCTGCATTGTCATGCTTCGCCCTCAGCGCGCCGGGACCCGGTTCTGCGCCCAGCGCTGCAACCGGTTGACCGCGAAGATGATGACGAAGGAGACGACGAGCATGACCGCCGCGATGGCGGTCGCATCGGCACAGCGGAATTCGGAGAGCCGGATCACGATCAGCAACGGCGCGATCTCTGAGACATTTGGCAGATTGCCGGCGATGAAGATCACCGAGCCGTATTCGCCGACCGCGCGCGCAAAGGCGAGCGCGAGCCCGGTGAGCAGCGCCGGCGCGAGTGAGGGGAGGATCACGCGGATGATGGTCTGCCAGCGGCTGGCGCCAAGGCTGCCCGCAGCCTCCTCGATCTCGGGGTCAAGATCCTGCAGCACCGGCTGCACGGTGCGCACCACGAAGGGAATGCCGATGAAGATCATCGCGACGAAGATGCCGACCGGCGTGAACGCCACCTTGATGCCGAGCGCCGCAAGCGGCGCACCTAGCCAGCCCTTCTCGGCGAACAGCGCGGTCAGCGCGACGCCCGCAACCGCCGTCGGCAGCGCAAAGGGCACATCGACGATGGCATCGAACAGCCGCCGGCCCGGGAAGCGGTAGCGCACCAGCGCCCAGACGATGATGCTGCCCATGACGAGATTGACGCAGGCTGCAGCAAAAGCGAGGCCGAAGGAGACACGGAGCGCGTTCAGGGTGCGGCGGCTGGAGAGGATGTTCCAGAACTGCTCGGGGCTGAGCTCGAGCGATTTCAGGAACAGCCCGGCGAGCGGAAGCAGGATGATGACGGACAGCCATGTCAGCGTCAGTCCCATCGTGAGACTGAAGCCCGGCAATGTCCGTCGTCGTGCTGCGATTACGCTCACCCGGCCCCCTACTGCCCCTCCGACAGCGCCAGATCAGTTCTTGTAGATCTGATCAAAGACGCCGCCGTCGGCAAAATGTTCCTTCTGCGCCTTGGTCCAGCCGCCGAACAATTCGTCGATCGTGAACAGCTCGACCTTCGCGAAGGCGTTTTCATACTTTTTTGCGATCTCGGCATCGCGCGGACGGTAGAAGTTGCGCGCGGCAATCTCCTGCCCTTCCTTGGTGTACCAGTACTGGAGATAGGCATCGGCAACATTGCGGGTGCCTTTCTTATCGGCAACCTTGTCGACGATCGCGACGGGCGGTTCCGCGAGGATCGAGAGCGGCGGTGCCACGATCTCGAATTTCTCCGGGCCGAATTCCTTCAGCGCGAGATAGGCCTCGTTCTCCCAGGCGAGCAGCACGTCGCCGACGCCGCGCTCGACGAAGGTCACGGTCGCACCGCGCGCGCCGGTGTCGAGCACCGGTACCTGCTGATAGAGTTTTCCGATGAAATCCTTGGCCTTGTCGGCCGAGCCGTATTTCTTCTGCGCAAAGCCCCAGGCCGCCAGGTAATTCCAGCGCGCACCACCCGAGGTCTTCGGGTTCGGCGTGATCACGGCGACGCCCGGCTTGAGCAGGTCGTCCCAGTCCTTGATGCCCTTGGGATTGCCCTTGCGCACCAGGAAGACGATGGTCGACGTGTAGGGTGATGAATTCTGCGGCAGCCGCTTCTGCCAATCTGCCGCGATAAGGCCCTTGCCGGCGATGGCGTCGATGTCATAGGCGAGCGCGAGCGTCACCACATCGGCCTGCAATCCGTCGATCACCGCCCTCGCCTGCGAGCCGCTGCCGCCATGCGACTGCTTGATCTCGACGCTCTTGCCGGTCTCCTTCTGATAGGCGTTCGCGAACGCCTTGTTGAACTCGACATAGAGCTCACGCGTCGGATCATACGACACGTTCAAGAGGTTGATATCAGCAGCGAGAGCCGCGCTCGCCAAGAATCCCGTCGCGAGAAGCGCTGTTGCGAGAAGTCCTGCAGCGAGCGGAACGATACGACGCATCATGTCCATCTCCATTCACTTCGACGACGTCAATGTCAGCGAAGGCATGCAGGCGAAACTCGCGGCGAAAGGCTCTCAAGTCAACGGAACCGGATTTCCTTGTTCGTAGCCGCGCAACTCGACTGTGCTACGAAGTCTTCATCGTGTGGATGCCGCATTCTGTCTTGGCGCGGCCGCGCCAGCGACCGGCGCGCTCATCCTCGCCCTCAGTCGTTCTGCTCGTGCAAGGCATACACCCAACCGAGCGAAAACCGGACGCCGCAAGTGGATGACGCGGCAATTTGGCGCGGACGAAGATCGCTTCGAGTTCCTCACGCGAGACATTGGCGAACGGGTTGAACTTCAGCCGCGCACCATCGTCCTCGACGACCGGAATGTCGGTGCGCGCATTGCCCTGGAAGCGCTTGCGGCCGTTGAGCCAGGCCGAAAACGGCTTCAGCGCACGCGCCAGTGGCTCGACTTTACGAATACGGCAGCAGGCGTCGGGATCGGAGAACCAGAGGTCGCGGTCGGGATCTTCGCGCGACAGCGTCTGCTCAGCCGGCTTGACCGAACGAACGTCCTTCAGCCCCAGCATTGCGACGAGCGTGTCGCGATAGGCCAGCGTCTCCTCGAACAGCCAGCCGGTGTCGAGAAAGATCACCGGGATTGCCGGATCGACATCGGCCACCACCTTGAGCAGCGTCGCCGATTCCGTGCCGAAGGACGACAACAGCGCGAGATTGTCGCGCCCGACAGCCTTCAACGCGGCCGCGACGACCTCCGCGGGAGACGCATCGCGCAAGGTGCGATCGAGCTCTGCCGCGGAAGGCAGTGTGGAAACAGACGAGATCTGAGGCGCGATGGCGTTCACGTGCCGACCCCCTCGGAGTGACGCAGCTGCATGCGCCGGTGCAGCGCCGTGATGCGGCCGTCGCCGGTCGGCTGGTAGAACACCGAATAGCGCTTCGCGGTCTGCATGAAGGCTTCCGCGTCGGCCTGCTTCTTTACCTCGAAAGAATCGAAGCCGGCACGCAGCATGAACACGAACTGGTCGCGCAGGATCTGGCCGGTCGCGCGCAAATCGCCCCGATAATTGTAGCGCTCGCGCAGCAGCCGCGCCTGGCTATAGGCACGTCCGTCACGGAAGGTCGGGAACACCAGCGCAACCGTGGCGACCTTGCCGAGATAGGGCACGAGCCCGTCGATATCGCGGTTGTTCGGCCAGATCACGCCGACTTTGCCGGCGCGCTTGAGCAACGCCTCCGCCTCGCCGACGAAACGCTCCGCGGGAACCAGGATGTCGCCAGCTTCAGGCAGCGGCGTGTCGACCGCGAGTTTGACAAAACTGTCGTCGACGATTTTCCCGCCGTTAACGAGTGGCATAGACGCGCTCCTTGAAGGGTTCGACGCCGAGGCGCTTCACCGTGTCGATGAACAGCTCCTCCGGCCGCTCGCGCAGCGCCAGATAGGCTTCCACGACGTCCTCGATGACGTCGGCGACTTCGTCGAACTTGACGCCGGGGCCGATCAGATTGCCCAGCGCAGCACCCTCATCGGCGCGACCCCCGATGGTGATCTGGTAGACCTCCTCGCCGTTCTTCTCGACGCCGAGAATGCCGATATGGCCGACATGGTGATGGCCGCAGGCGTTGATGCAGCCGGAGATGTTGATGTGGAGCCGGCCGATCAGATTGGCGAGCTCATGGTTGGCGAAGCGCCGCGTCAGCTCCTGCGCGATCGGGATCGAGCGCGCATTCGCCAGCGAGCAATAATCGAGCCCCGGGCAGGCGATGATGTCGGTGATCAGGTTGACGTTCGGTGTCGCCAGCCCAAGCTTGTCGAGCGCCTTCCACAACGCCGGCAGATCGCGCTTGGCAACATGCGGCAGCACCAGGTTCTGTTCGTGGCCGACGCGGATCTCACCAAAGGAATATTTGTCGGCGAGATCGGCCAGCGCATCCATCTGCTCGGCCGTGGCGTCGCCTGGAGGCGCGCCGATCGGCTTCAACGAGATCGTGACGATGGAGTAGCCCTGCACCTTGTGCGGCGACACCGAATTCTTGCGCCACGCCTCGAAGTCCGCGTCCGCCGCGGCCTGACGCAGCTCGTCCGGCATGTGCGGCAGCTTCTCGTAGTTCGGATAGGTGAAGCGCGAGCGGATGTCCTCGATCACCTCGTCATCGATCTGGAGCGAGGAATTGCGGATGTGCTGCCACTCGTCCTCGACCTCGCGCGAGAATTTTTCGATGCCGAGCTCGTGCACCAGGATCTTGATGCGCGCCTTGTAGATGTTGTCGCGGCGGCCGTACTGATTGTAGACGCGCAGGATCGCCTCGATATAGCTGAGGATATCGCGGCCGTGGACGAAGTGCTTGATGGTCTTGCCGATGAATGGCGTGCGGCCGAGACCGCCGCCGACCAGCACCTCGAAACCGGTCTCGCCCTTCTCGTTCTTAATCAGCTTCAACCCGATGTCGTGGATCTTGATCGCGGCGCGATCATGATCCGACGCGGTGATCGCGATCTTGAACTTGCGCGGCAGGAACGAGAATTCCGGATGCAGCGTGGTGTGCTGACGGATCAGCTCCGACCAGATGCGCGGATCCTCGATCTCGCCGGGCGCGACTCCCGCCCACTGGTCCGAGGTGACGTTGCGCATGTTGTTGCCGGACGTCTGCATCGCATGGATGCCGACCTCGGCGAGATCGGCGAGCGCATCCGGCAGCTCGGCGAGCTTGATCCAGTTGAACTGGATGTTCTGCCGCGTAGTGAAGTGGCCGTAGCCGCGGTCGTATTTGCGCGCGACATGGGCGAGCGCCCGCAACTGGTTCGAGGCCAGCGTCCCATAGGGGATCGCGACGCGGAACATGTAGGCGTGCAGCTGCAGATAGACGCCGTTCTGAAGCCGCAGGATCTTGAACTCGTCCTCGGTCAGCTCGCCCGAGAGGCGGCGCTTCACCTGGTCGCGGAACTCCGAGACGCGCTCGTTGACGAGCGTGCGGTCGATTTCGTCGTAAGCGTACATAAGTGAATGCCTTAAACTTGGGCCGGCTGTCCGATGGTGACGCCCGTTTGGCGTATCTGTTCACGCAGATTGCCGGGTTCGATCTTGCCGTCCGCGCCAACCTGCACCGGGGCGATATAGGGACCGATCGCGCCGACGTCATCGGCCACGGACTCCGCGAGCAAGGCCTTTGCCTCGTCGGAGTTGCGCACGATCGCGGCTTCCGACAGGTCCGCGGACCAGCTCTTGGCGGCGGTGCGATACACCACGATACCGTCCCAGGTGCGGTTGGCGGTCACGACCGAAGGGCCGGCGATTTTGATCTTCTTCTGTTCAAGCGGGGAGGTCATTCGGCTGCATCCAATAGGTCAGAGATGATTTGCTTTGGGGATTGACGGCGCAGAGACCCGGCATGCCGGACCACATCGCCGATGATGAGAATGGCGGGACCACCATTGGTCCGCTTTACGAGCTCGGGCAGGTCTCGCAGCGTGCCGATCGCGCCCTGCGCGTCCGGCCGCGTGACGCGGGCGAACACGCCGACCGACGTCTCCGGCGAACGGCCCGCGGCAAACAGGCCGGCGCGAACGGCGGGCGCAGCGCTCATGCCCATGTAGACCACGACAGTCATCTTGGTGTCGGTCAGTGTCGACCAATCCACCGTCTCCGCGTCGCGCGCCTTGTGCGCTGTGAGGAAGGTGATGCGGGTTGCTTCGTGACGATAGGTGAGCGGCACCTCGAAATCGGCGGCGCCGCCGAGTCCCGCTGTAATGCCGGGGATGATCGAATAGGCAACGCCTGCCGCGCGGAGGGCTTCCATCTCTTCGCCGCCGCGGCCGAACACGAAGGGATCGCCGCCCTTCAGCCGCACCACGCGCTGGCCAGCTTGCGCGGCCTCGATCATGCGCTTGTTGATGGCGTCCTGGCCGATGCCGGGCTTGCCAACGCGGCGGCCGACGGCAACGCGCGTGGTGTCGCGACGGATGCGGTCGAGAATTTCCGGAGAGACCAGCTCGTCATGGAAGACGATGTCGGCATCCTGCAATGCGCGCAGCGCCTTGATGGTCAGAAGATCGGGATCGCCGGGGCCGGCACCGACCAGCGCGACCGAGCCTTCCGGCTTCTCGGCGCGCGCGAAATCGGACGGATCTGAGATCGCCTTGAGCGCTGCGTCCGCTTCGCCTTTGCGGCCGGCCAACACGGCAGCGCCGATCGGACCGTCGATCACGAGCTCCCAGAAGCGGCGGCGCAGCGGAAATTCGGCAATGCGCTCATTGATGGACTTGCGGAAGCCGCCGATGAACTCGGCAAGCTCGCCGATGCGCGCCGGCAGCAGCGCCTCGATCTTCTCGCGCACGCGCCGCGCGACCACCGGCGAGGTGCCGCCGGTGCCGACCGCGACCACGACATCGCCGCGATCGACGATCGCCGGGAAGATGAAGCTGGAATGTTCGAGATCGTCCATGACGTTGACCGGCAGGCCAAGCGACTTCGCCCGCGCCGACATCGCCACGCCGACATCACCCGCGCCCGCACAGACAATAGCGATGACACCGGCAAGATCGGCCGTCAGTGGATCGCCCGTCGCAAACTCAATACGCGCCGCATCATCGGAGCTCAGGCCCAGCTCATGATTGCCGTCGATCGCATGCACGCGGATGCGCGCACCGGCAGCGGCGAGCACGCGCAGTTTTGCGCGCAAAAGCTCACCCCCGCCGATGAGCACCACCGGACCGTTACTGAGATCGAGGAACACCGGCAAGAACCGCATACGATACTCGCTTGCCCCACATTCGGGGTTGACTGGAATTATTTTCTATATATGTGTCGTTTCGAGCGCGCAAAGAGAAAATTTTTTCTTCTCTTCTGCATCGCAACTATAGAAAATTCGCCTCCAAACGCAAAGTGGCAGAGATGCATCTTCTCAGGACCGATTCTGGTGCAGATGGCCGGGACTCCCGCGCCGCCGTTTCCGAGCAAATTCCCGTCGCGCTGACCGCCCCCAGCATGGACCATCTCGACCAGCTGGAAGCGCAGAGCGTCTACATATTCCGGGAGGCCTTCGCCCGCCTGAAGAAGATCGCCCTGCTGTGGTCGCTCGGCAAGGACTCCAACGTCATGATCTGGCTGGCGCGCAAGGCGTTCTTCGGCCGCCTGCCGTTCCCCGCCCTCCATGTCGATACCGGCAAGAAGTTTCCGGAGATGTATCGGTTCCGCGATCACTACGGGAAAGAGTGGGAGCTCGATCTGCGCGTCGAGCCCTGCCCGCCCATCGATGCCGTCGACCCAACGCTGCCGCCTGCCGCCCGTTCCGCCGCGCGCAAGACCGAAGGCCTCAAGATGGCGCTGGCCAAGTACGGCTTCGACGGCCTGATCGCCGGCATCCGCCGCGACGAGGAAGCCACCCGCGCCAAGGAGCGCGTGTTCTCGCCGCGCGGTCTCGAAGGCAATTGGGACGTGCGCGACCAGCCGCCGGAGTTCTGGGATCATTTCAACGCGTCGCCGCCGCAGGGCGCTCACTTGCGCATTCACCCGATCCTGCATTGGACCGAGGCGGACATCTGGGCCTACACCAAGCGCGAGAACATCCCGATCATCCCGCTATATCTCGCCAAGGACGGCAAGCGCTATCGCTCGCTGGGTGATCAAGACATCACCAATCCGGTCTCATCGACCGCGACGAACATCGACGAGATCCTGATCGAGCTCGAACAGACCAAGGTGCCGGAGCGCGCCGGCCGCGCGCTCGACCACGAGACCGAGGACGCTTTCGAGCGCCTGCGCGTCGCCGGTTATCTCTGATCCAAGGACGCATCGCGGCTATGAACATGCTCGTCACCCCCGCTTCGCCTGCCACGCCGAATGGCACCACGTCGATGCCAAATGGCACGACGCGACCGCAGGTCCGCATCGTCATCGTCGGCCATGTCGACCACGGCAAGTCGACGCTGGTCGGCCGCCTCTTGCACGAGACCGGCAGCCTGCCTGACGGCAAGCTGGAAATGCTCAAAGCCGTCAGCGCGCGGCGCGGCATGCCGTTCGAGTGGTCGTTCCTGCTCGACGCGCTGCAGACCGAGCGCGATCAGGGCATCACCATCGACACCACGCAGATCCGCTTCCGCACCAATTCACGCGACATCGTGCTGATCGACGCGCCCGGCCATGCCGAATTTTTGCGCAACATGATCACCGGCGCCTCGCAGGCCGACGGCGCGGTGCTGATCATCGACGCGCTCGAGGGCGTGCGCGACCAGACCAGGCGGCACGGCTATCTCCTGCATCTGCTCGGCGTGAAGCAGGTCGCTGTCGTCGTCAACAAGATGGACCGTGTCGATTTCTCCGCCGATCGCTTCAAGGAAATCAGCGACGAGATCTCCGCGCATCTCAACGGCCTCGGCGTGACGCCGACTGCGATCATCCCGATCTCCGCACGCGACGGCGACGGCGTCGCCGACCGCACCGACCGCATCGGCTGGTACAAAGGTCCGACCGTGGTCGACGCGCTTGATCGGCTCGAGCCAGCGCGGCCGCTGGAAGCGTTGGCGCTGCGCCTGCCGGTGCAGGCGATCTACAAGTTCGACGACCGCCGCATCGTGGCGGGCCGTATCGAATCCGGCAATCTCATTGCAGGCGACGAGATCGTGATCATGCCGGCCGGCAAGATCGCGAAGATCAAGACAGTCGAGAGCTGGCCGGTGACGCCGATCGCGGGACGGCAGGGCGCCGGCCGCTCGGTCGGCATCACGCTGGACCGCGAATTGTTCGTCGAGCGCGGCGACATCATCGCGCATGCCAGCGCCGCCCCGCGCGAGACGCGCCGTCTGCGCGCACGCATCTTCTGGCTGCACGACAAGCCGCTCGCCAAGGGCGATCAGCTTCTGGTCCGCTGCGGGCCGAAGGAAAGCCGCGCCACTGTCGTCGCGATCGAGAAGGCCGTCGACCCCGGCGAGCTCGAGAGCCGCGAGAACAAGGCGATCGGCCGCAACCATGTCGGCGAGATCGACATCTCCCTGTCCAATCCGATCGCGACCGATCCCTGCACCGAGAATCCGCGCACCGGCCGCCTCGTGATCGAGGTCTCCGGGCGCATCGCCGGCGGCGGCCTGGTGCTATCGGTAGATGCCGGCCAGCGCGCCGTGCCGGTCGACATCGTGCCCGTGGAATCGGCGCTGCGGCCCGACGAGCGCTCCGCGCGATATCGCCACAACGGGGCCGTGGTCTGGCTCACCGGCCTGCCGGCGTCCGGCAAGTCAACACTGGCGAAGGCGCTGGAGCGGCGACTGTTCACCAATGGCGGCTCGCCGATCCTGCTCGACGGCGACACAGTGCGGGCCGGGCTCAACAGCGATCTCGGCTTCTCCGCCTCCGACCGCAGCGAGAACATCCGCAGGCTTGCCGAGGTCGCGACGCATCTCGCCCGCAACGGCCATATCGCCATCGTCGCCGCCGTCTCGCCCGCCCGCGAGGACCGCGCCACCGCACGCCGCATCGCCGACACCGCGTTCCGCGAAATCCATGTCGCGACACCGGCCGAGATCTGTGAGGAGCGTGACCCCAAGGGCCATTACAAGAAGGCCCGCGCCGGAGCGCTTGCCTCCTTTACGGGCATCGGCAACGACTACGAGGTGCCACAAGCGGCAGAGCTCGTGATCGATACGTCGACGCGGACGGTTGCGGACGCGGTCGATGAGATCGAGCAAATGCTGAAGACGACCGGCGTATTGTTCGACGAGCTCGTGGATCTCGCGGCGAATATTTGAATCCGCCTATTCCCCCGCTGTCGTCGCCCGGCTTGACCGGGCGACCCAGTATTCCAGAGACGGCGTTGGGATACGGAGAAGCTGCGGCGTACTGGATTCCCCGCCTTCGCGGGGAATGACAGCGGTGCGCTGGGCCGCCACCCTTCTTGACATTTTGACAAATCCTAGGGGTCTTCTCACCGCCCCGATTTTGGGGCTAATAGGTCTCGAAAGCCGTCCCTCGTGGCCGCATTTTGCTGCTGTCGGGTCAAAAGCAGCCAAAAACAGCCATTTCCAACAAGAAAGACCATCATGAAACGCGTCGACGCCCACGGATTGAAGATCGCCCCCGTCCTTTTCGATTTCATCGCCAAGGAAGCGGCCCCGAAAACGGGGATCGCGCCGGATGCGTTCTGGGCCGGGGTTGCCGCCATCATCAGGGAGTTGGGGCCGAAGAACCGGTCGCTGCTCGCGTTGCGCGACTCGCTGCAGGCCAAGATCGACGACTGGCATCGCGCCAACAAGGGCAAGACGTTCGACCTCAACGCCTATACCGCCTTCCTGAGGGAGATCGGCTATCTCGTCCCTGAACCGGCGACGCAGAAGGTCGAAACCGCCAACGTCGATGAGGAGATCGGCACGATCTGCGGCCCGCAGCTCGTCGTGCCCCTCACCAATGCGCGCTACGCGCTGAACGCGGCGAATGCGCGCTGGGGCTCGCTCTATGACGCCTTCTACGGCACCGACGCGATCCCGCACGATCCGTCCGAGAGCGGCAAGGGCTACAACAAGGCACGCGGCGACAAGGTCATCGCCAAGGCCAAGACTTTCCTCGACGCCGCCGTGCCGCTCGCAACCGGCAGCCACACCGACGTCACCGCCTATAGCGTCGTCGCGGGGCAGCTCGCAGTGAAGCTCAAGAGCGGCAACGCCACCGCACTGAAGAACGCCGCGCAGTTCGCCGGCTTCCAGGGCGATGCGGCCGCGCCAAGCGCGGTGCTGCTCGTCAACAACGGCCTGCATGTCGAGGTGAGGATCGACCGCAGCAGCACGATTGGCAAGGACGATCCGGCCGGCGTCGCCGACATGATCATGGAATCTGCCGTGTCGACCATCCTCGACATGGAGGACTCGGTCGCGGCCGTCGACGCCGAGGACAAGGTGTTGGTCTATCGCAACACGCTGGGCCTGATGAACGGCACGCTGTCGGCGGACTTCGAAAAAGGCGGCAAGACGTTGACGCGTTCGCTCAACGCCGACCGCTCCTACAAGACGCCGGACGGCAACGGCGAGGTCAAGCTGCACGGCCGCAGCCTGCTCTTGATGCGCAATTGCGGTCACCACATGTTCACCGATGCGGTGCTGGACGAGACCGGCGAGGAAGTTCCGGAAGGCCTGCTCGATGCCGCCGTCTCCGGGCTTCTTGCCATTCATGACTTGAAAGGCAACTCCAAGGTCAAGAACAGCCGCACGGGATCTGCCTATATCGTCAAGCCGAAGATGCACGGCCCGGACGAGGTGTCGCTCACCTGCGAGATCTTCGATCGCGTCGAGAAGATGCTGAGCCTGCCCGAGAACACGCTCAAGGTCGGCATCATGGACGAGGAGCGGCGCACCACGGTCAATCTCAAGGCCTGCATCCAGCGCGCCTCCAAGCGCATCATGTTCATCAATACCGGCTTCCTCGACCGCACCGGCGACGAGATCCACACCTCGATGGAAGCGGGTCCGATGATCCGCAAGAACGAGATGAAGGCGCAGGCCTGGATCAAGGCCTATGAGGACTGGAACGTCGACATGGGCCTGATCGACGGCCTGCCGGGTCACGCCCAGATCGGCAAGGGCATGTGGGCTGCCCCCGACAAGATGGCGGACATGCTGCAACAGAAGCTCGCCCATCCGCAGGCCGGCGCCACCACGGCATGGGTCCCCTCGCCGACCGCCGCGACTTTGCACGCCCTGCACTATCACCAGGTCAACGTGACCGCGCGCCAGCAAGAGCTGACCAAGGGCGGTCCGCGCGCGAAACTCTCCGACATCCTCACCATTCCGGTGTCGAAGTCGAACTGGGCGCCCGACGACGTCAAGCAGGAGATCGACAACAACTGCCAGGGCATTCTGGGCTACGTGGTGCGCTGGATCGACCAGGGCGTCGGCTGCTCCAAGGTACCGGACATTCATGACGTCGGCCTGATGGAAGACCGCGCGACCTTGCGCATCTCCAGCCAGCATCTCGCCAACTGGCTGCACCAGGGCGTGATCACCGAGGCGCAGGTGATGGAATCGCTCAAGCGCATGGCCGTCGTCGTGGACAAGCAGAATGCGGGCGACGCCATCTACAAGCCGATGGCGCCCGCCTTCGACGGCACGGCCTTCAAGGCCGCCTGCGACCTGATTTTCAAGGGCCGTGAGCAGCCGAACGGCTACACCGAATACATCCTCACCGCCCGCCGCCGCGAGGCGAAAGCGGCCAGCTGAGCTCGATCAATCCAATGCCAAAAGCCCCGGCGCAAGCCGGGGCTTTTTTGCTGGGGATCAGATCGCCCGCTAGAACACCGCGAGGTATTTCAGCAGCGACACGATGCCGATGATGATGACGACGACGCGCGCGATCTGCTTGGCGCGGCCGTCCATCGGCAGCATGTTGATGAGATAAAGTACGAGGATGATGACGAGAAAGGTGACGAGTACGCCGACCAGCATCGCAGGGCCCCCTTCAGGCAAATTGCTAACGAAGTCCTAACGCCTGCCTCGCGCGTCGGTTCCATTCGCGCAACCCCTTACAACTTCTGGTAAATGCGTAATTCTACCGGCGGCCCCTCAGCCTAAAACTTTACCCTTTTCGTTTCAGATATCGAAACCGTACGGCCTGCGCGCCGCGATCGGCATGCGATTGCCGATGCTGCCGTCCCCCGTTTCTCGATTTTGCCGGGGCGTTTTTGACGAGCTTTTGAAATGGGAATTTGGGGGGACTTCGATGCTCAATCGTCTGACCGTGTCCGCGCTGTTGAAGACAGTGATCGCGATCACGTCGATCTGCGTGGTGATCGCACTCTCGCTCACCGCCTACGAGTCCTGGGATCGCCTCAAGACCGCCAACCGCATCTCGGCGATCGCCGACGCCTCCGCCGATCTGTTCAAGGCGATGCACAATCTGCGCACCGATCGCTCGACCACCTCGCGGCTGCTGAACGCCACCGAGCCGATGGATTCCGAGATCGAGAAGTACCTCCGTGCGCTACGTGATGCGCAGATGCCGGCAATGGCACGCGCGCTCGAGCTGCTGCCGAGCATGGACTTCCCGCGATCCGGCACGCTGGTACCGGAGCTCGCGCGCCTCAACAAATTGCTGATCGAGGAGCAAAAGGAGTTCTGGGAGAACGTGGCCAAGCCCAAGGACCAGCGCCGTGCCGGCCTGACCAAGGAATACATGGAGACGACGCAGGGCCTGCTCGACGTGCTCGACAATCTCTCGAACGCGCTGGCCGCGACCGTCAACCACCTGGATGCCGAAATCGACCAGCTGCTGTCGATCAAGCAGAACGCCTGGCTGCTGCGCAACACCGCTGGCGAAGCCTCGCTGATCGTCTCGACCGGACTTGCCGCCGGCAAGATCACGCTGGAGGGGCGCTACAACTATACCCAATATGTCGGCGGAACGAGCGCGATGTGGAAGGCGCTGGAATTGTCGACCTCGGGCATGCAATTGCCGCCCGCGCTCGCCTCCGCCATGGCCGGCGCCAAGACCGCCTATTTCGAGCCGCAATATCTGAGCCTGCGTGATCGCCTCGCGGACACGCTGGCCAAGGGCGAGAAGGCCGAGCTGACCGCCAACCAGTGGAGCCCGCTCACGGTCGGCCGCATGGCGAGCGCGGTCGCGGTGGCCGAAGGCGCCCTCGACGCGGCACGAGCCCATACGCTGGAGCAGCGCGGCGCCGCTCAGCGCGCGCTGATCGTCCAGCTGGTGCTGCTGGCACTCGCCATCGGGCTTGCCGTCGGCGCGATCATGCTGGTCAGCCGCCGGGTCATCACTCCGCTCAACATAATCCGTGATGCCATGATGAAGGTCGCCGGTGGCGACCTTGCGATCGACAGCGGCTATCTCGACCGTCAGGACGAGATCGGCTCGCTCGCCGGTGCACTGGAAACCTTCAAGCAGCAGGCCACCGACAAGTTCAAGATTGAGGAACACGAGCGCGAGCGCAATGCGGGCGCCGCCGCGCGCCAGCGCGCAGTGGAAGCCTATGTCGGGGAGTTTGAGGGCGCGGTGCGCAAGACGCTGGGCGAGCTGAATGACGCCTCCGGCCGCATGCGCAAGACCTCGGGCGATCTATCCGCCGTCTCGCGCCAGACCAACGATCGCGTCCAGGTCGCCGGCAATGCCTCCAACGACGCCTCCATGAGCGTCGACAGCGTCGCGGCGGCAGCGGAGGAGCTCTCGGCCTCGATCAACGACATCAGCCAGCAGGCCGCGCACGCCGCCGGCATTGCCAGCCGGGCCGTGACGCAGGCGCGCGAGACCGACGGCACCGTGCAGGGCTTGCAGAAGTCCGCAGGCCGCATCGGCGAGGTCGTCGGCCTCATCAACACCATCGCCGCGCAGACCAATCTGCTCGCGCTCAACGCCACCATCGAAGCCGCACGCGCCGGCGAAGCCGGGCGCGGCTTTGCTGTCGTCGCCTCCGAAGTGAAATCGCTGGCGAGCCAGACGGCGAAAGCGACCGAAGAAATCTCCGAGCAGATCGCAGACATCCAGAAGGTCGCCGGCGATGCCATCCACGCGATCCAGACCATCGGCGGCATCATCGGCGAGGTCAACGAGGTCGCGACCGCGATTGCGGCCGCCGTGCAGGAGCAGGGCGCGGCGACGCAGGAGATCACGCGCAGCACCCAATATGCGGCGCAGGGCACCAAGAACGTCTCGGACAACATCACCGGCGTGAAATCGGACGCGGACGCCGCAGCCGCGGCCGCGGACAATGTGAAGAGCGCCTCGGAGATGCTCGAGACCCAGAGCAACCAGCTCGGCCACGAGGTCACCGATTTCCTCGGCAAGATCCGCGCGGCATAAGGCACGCTGCCACTGTCGTCCTGGCGAAAGCCAGGATGACGTGGAGATGCAGTGGATCCCTGCCTACGTAATTTTACGGCAGAAACACTGTCTAAGTTTTTACCCTTTTCAGGCCAAATGCGATCGGAGCGCCTGCCGGAGGCAGGTGCGCCTGATTGCGCGCATCCCTCTGGTTTCGAAGTTCGTGGGGCTGCCGTTCTGGGGCCATGAACTTCGAAACGCGTACCGGGGTGTCCGATGCTCAACCGCTTGACCGTATCCACGCTGCTGAAAGCGGTAATCCTCTCCACCGCCCTGGTCGTCGTCATCGGCTTCTCGATCAACGCATGGAGCTCGCGGGGCCGGCTGCAGCAGGCCAACCGGATCGTCGCGGTTTCGGCGGCTTCGGCCGAGGTGTTCAAGGCGATGGCCAACATCCGGGCCGACCGCTCGACCAGCAATCGGCAGCTCACCTCCGACGTCCCGATGGACAAGGACATCGAAAAATACATCCGCGATATCCGCAAAGCGCTGATGCCCGCGCTGGCCCGCACGCTCGAGATCCTGCCGACCACCGATCTCGCCCAGCGCGATTCGTTCCTCGCCGATCTCGGCGGGCTGAACAGGACGCTGCTCGCAGAGCAGGTCGAGTTCTGGACCGAGGCCGTCAAGCCGCGCGCCGATCGCCGCGCAGCCCTTGCCAAGGAATATGTCGCGACCGAAGACGCGCTGATGGCGCAGCTCGAAAAGCTGGCCGGTGCGCTCGCCGCAAGCGTCAACCATCAGGACGCCACCATCGACCAGCTCCTGACCATCAAGCAGATGGCCTGGCTGTTGCGCAGCAACGCGGGCGAATCCTCGCAGATCGTCGGCAACGCGCTCGGCAGCGGCAAGATCACGCCGGAATTGCAGCTGGCCTACACCAAATTCGTCGGCGGCACCGACGCCGCCTGGACCGCGATCGAGCTTGCCGCCTTGAGCATGCAGCTGCCGCCGGCACTGGCGTCCGCGATCTCCGAGACCAAGTCGACCTATTTCGACCCGCAATATGCCGGCACGCGCGACGGCGTCATCGCGGCGATCGCCAAGGGCGAGAAGGCGTCGATGACCGCCAACCAGTGGAGCCCCTATTCGGTGCCCCGCATGATGACAGCGGTGAAACTCGCCGATGCCGCCCTGCAAGCCGCCAAGGATCATTCCGCGGCCCAGCGCGCCAACGCGGTTCAGTCGCTGATCATCAACTCCGCCCTGCTCATCGCGGCCATCGTCCTGACCAGCGCCGCGATGCTCGCGGTCAGCCGCCGCGTGATCTCGCCGCTGCATCGGATTCGCGACGCCATGCTCAAGGTCGCCGGCGGCGACCTTGGCGTCGACAGCGGCTATCTCGACCGTCACGACGAGATCGGCTCGCTCGCCGGTGCGCTGGAGACCTTCAAGCAGCAGGCGATCGACAAGCTCAAGATCGAGGAGCAGGAGCGCGAGCGGAATGCGGGCGCGGCTGCACGGCAGCGCGCGATGGAGACGTATGTCGGCGAGTTCGAAGGCGTGGTGCGCAAGTCGCTCGGCGAGCTGAGCGATGCTTCGGCCGAGATGCGCAAGACTTCAGGCGATCTCTCGGCGGTGTCGCGCCAGACCAACGAGCGCGTCGAGGTCGCCGGCAAGGCCTCCAACGACGCCTCCACCAGCGTCGAGAGTGTCGCGGCGGCCGCCGAGGAGCTCTCGGCCTCGATCAACGACATCAGCCAGCAGGCAGCGCATGCCGCGGGCATCGCGAGCCGCGCCGTCAACCAGGCTCGCGAGACCGACGGCACCGTGCAAGGTTTGGCGCAATCCGCAGGCCGCATCGGCGAGGTCGTCGGCCTGATCAACACCATCGCGGCGCAGACCAATCTGCTCGCGCTCAACGCCACGATCGAGGCCGCCCGCGCCGGCGAGGCCGGCCGTGGTTTTGCGGTCGTTGCATCCGAAGTGAAGTCGCTGGCCAGCCAGACCGCGAAGGCGACGGAAGAGATCTCGGAACAGATCGCCGACATCCAGAGGGTCGCGGGCGATGCCATCAACGCGATCCAGGCGATCGGCGGCATCATCGGCGAGGTGAACGAGGTCGCCACCGCGATTGCCGCCGCCGTGCAGGAGCAGGGCGCGGCCACGCAGGAAATCACCCGCAGCACGCAATACGCCGCGCAGGGCACCAAGAACGTGTCCGAGAACATCACGGGTGTGAAGGCCGACGCCGACACCGCAGCCGGTGCCGCCGACAACGTCAAGCAGGCCTCGCAGATGCTGGAGACCCAGAGCCGCCAGCTCGGCGATCAGGTCAGCGATTTCCTCGGCAAGATCCGCGCGGCGTAGGGGCCCTACTCCTTCGCCACCACCGGCATCTGCCGGAATTTTGCGCGGATCTTGTCCGGCAACGGCGAGAAGTTCATCGCGACACCGCGGCGATCGTCGGCGTTGCGGTTGGCGACGACGAGGCCATCGCTACCTGCAACGATATCGCCCTTGCGCAAGGTCGGATCGTCCTCGGCCTTGAGCGAAGCGAGGCCGGCCGGATCCTTGCCGTTGCAGGTACACCCTGAAACGATCTCGTTGCGATAGCGGAAGGCATTCGGCAGGTCGGAATAGGACTTGCCGCTGTCGGTCGTGGCGTCGTCGATATTGCTGCCATAGACCAGAGAGGTCTCTGACGCCGGGCAGAAGCTCTTGCAGGATTGCGCCTTGCTCTCGGCGTCATTGCCTTGCGCGGGGAAATAACGCCCGTCACAGCCGCGCACGCAATAGGCCGGGCCGCCACCATAGGACGCGCGCTGGCGCGGGGCGTCGTAGCGCGGCATGTCGTCGTTGGGGAACGGCATCCGGATCTCCGGCGGCGGCCGCATGCGGAAGCCACCGAACAGCGCCGAGAAGAAATCCTCCGCATGCGCCGCAGGGGTCAGCGTGAGGCCGAGGCAAGCGATCGTGACGAACGCGGCCGTTCCGCCCACAAGCTTGCTGATCGAACGTCTCATCATGTAACCTCACCTAAATCTCTTAGTCCACCGACGCCGCCGCCGAAATGTTCAACGCCTGGCGGCCCGTGGGCAGCGTCGTCACCGTCGGCCGCTTGCGCACGGGATCACCGCCGCGCGCCATCAGCGGCGCATTCTTCGGCAGCACCACAACCCTGGCGCCGACACTGACGCGGCTGAAGAGGTCGCTGACATCTTCATTGGTCAGACGGATGCAGCCGGAGGAGACGAACTTGCCGATCGTGGTCGGATCGTTGGTACCGTGGATGCGGTATTGGCTGGAGCCGAGATACATCGCGCGCGCACCCAGCGGATTGCCGGGGCCACCGGCGACGAAGCGCGGCAGATAGGGCTGACGCGCGATCATCTCTGCCGGCGGATGCCAATCCGGCCATTCCGCCTTGCGGGTGATGCTCTGCACGCCCGACCAGGTGAATCCCTCGCGACCGACACCGACGCCGTAGCGAATGGCGCGCCCGTTACCAAGCACATAGTAAAGATAGGTGTTGGCGGTATCGATGACGATGGTGCCGGCAGGCTCGTTGCGATCGAAGCTCACGATCTGCCGGCGCAGCCGATCCGGCAGCGCCGCATCCTCGTCAGCCGCCTGCGGCGCCGCGCTCGCATAGCCCTGCGAAGAGTAGGTCGGGTCCTGGGGATAGGCCTGCGGCTGCATCGGCGCGAAGCCAAGCGTTTGCGCCTGAGCCGCGAACGGCACGGTCAGCAAAGCTGCCGCAAAGGCACAAGCGGAGACGACGCGCGGCGAGAAGCTGCGACGGATTACGGAGAACTTGATCATGTGCTGCCCCGTTGGATGTGTGCATCTGGGTGATGCTGCAGTCCCGTAAACGCAGCATTCTCGACTCAAGTTCCGCCCTCGCGCGCGGCCGTGATGTCACAGTCAAGCGAGCGCAACTTCACGAAGGCGCGATGGAACCGCCGCGCCATTGGGACGTTTTCCCGATCAACAATGGGCACTGGGCGTACGGGTAGGGCCTCCGTGCGGGGAGAGAGATTGTGCGCGTCCTTCCCAGTGAACGCCTGATTTCCGGCAACAGCGAAGGCGTCCCGCTTCCCGAAAGCCGCAGCGAGCTGCCACCAGTCATCCGGCGCACCGAGTTCGTTGCCTTTGCGCTTGCCGGTCTGCTCCTGATCGCCGTCGTCGCGGTGCTCTATGTCGCCAAGGCGTTCTTCCTGCCGGTCGTGATGGCCATCGTCGCCGGCACCATGCTGTCGCCGGCCGCGACGTTCCTGGAAAAGCGGGGGGTGCCGCGCGCCGTCGGCGCCGTGCTCATCGTGATCGCGGTGACCGCGCTGGTCGCGTTCGTGTTCGCGCTGATCGCTGCGCCGGTCATGGAGTGGAGCTCGCGCCTGCCGGAGCTGGGCGCGCAGCTCAAGGAAAAGATGCACGTCTTCGACCGGCCTCTGGCGCTGTGGCAGGAGCTTCAGACCATGGTCGGCGGCTCCGACGGGCTGCCAAGCGTCCAGCTTCCCAAGATTGAATGGGTGCAACCGACGCTGGAATTCCTGTCGCCGACCTTCGCTGAATTCCTGCTGTTCTTCGCCACCCTGATCCTGTTCATTGCGAGCTGGCGCGATTTGCGGCGCGCGCTGATCATGACGTTCGGCGAGCGCGATGCGCGGCTGCGCACATTGCGGATTCTGAACGAGATCGAAGTCCATCTCGGCAACTACCTGCTGACGGTGACCATCATCAATGTCGGTGTAGGCGTCGCGGCCGGCCTCGTCTGCGCGGTCACCGGCATGCCCAATCCAGCCGGCCTCGGCGCGCTCGCGGCGACCCTCAACTTCATCCCGATCATCGGGCCGGTCGCCATGTTCGTCGTGCTGGTCGTGGTGGGGCTGGTCGCCTTCCCGACAATCGGCGGCGGCCTGATGGCGGCGCTCGCCTTCGGCGGCATCACCTTCCTGGAGGGGCACTTCGTCACGCCGACCATCATCGGCCGCAAGCTGGCGCTGAATGCGCTCGCCGTGTTCATCGCTCTCGCTTTCTGGACCTGGCTGTGGGGGCCGCTGGGCGCGTTCCTGTCGTCTCCGCTGCTGATCGTCGGGCTGATCCTGAAGGAGCACCTGTTGCCGGAGAATTGGCCGCAGCTACCGCAGGAGTGACCGGTTTCCACGGACGGAACTTACCCGATGACGAAACGTTTTCCGGCTATCTCAGCCGCCAACAGTTCGGAGCTCCTGATGTCAATAGCCGATGGCGAAGCCAAGATGAGAGACTGGCCCGACAAAGCCACCGCAGAACGCCTCGAGAAGGATGTAGCAGCCGTGAAAAGCGATATCGCAGCCCTCACCGACCAGATCACCGACGCGCTCAACACGTTCGCCAGTTCCACGGGCAAGCAGGCCCGGCGTGGGTACAAGCAGGCGCGCGACAACATGGATTCGACGCTCGACGACTTTTCGGAGCGCGGCAACGCCATGATGGACGCGGCGCAGGATGCCTATGGCTCAATCGAGGAGACGCTGGAAGACGCGATCACCCAACGGCCGCTCGCGACCGTCGGTGTTGCGCTCGGCATCGGCTTCCTGATCGGCTTCGCCTGGCGCCGCTAGGACAAGCGATGGGTTTCGAGGTCACGACGGCCTCCGCCGCCGTGACCGGCACGTGACGATTGGCCTGTGGGGATCTGAGGAGCAAGACCGTGTTTCAGCGCATCATCGACGGCATCAGCGCATCGACGGGCACGACAATGCGGCTGACATCGCTGGCGGCAGGTGCGGCGTTCGCCCTGTTCATCACCACATGCTTCCTCTGCGCCGCCGCCTTCATCTCGGTGCTGGAAAAATACGGCCCCGTGCAGGCCTGCCTGACAGGTGCCGGCATCTTCTTCCTACTGACGCTTGCCGCAGCAGGAAGCTATTGGGGCTACAAGCGGGAAATGCGGACGCGCGCGCGCATTGCCGCCGAGCGCGCCGCAAGGGCGGCGCCGAGCTTGCTCGCCGATCCCATGCTGCTCGCGACAGGTTTGCAGCTCGTCCGCGCCATCGGCATCAAGCGGCTCTTGCCGATCCTGGCCATCGGCGGCGTCGCGCTCGGAATCATGGCAAGCCGAGCCGGCACTGCGGATGAGACTTCGGCCGAGCCGGCCGAATAAGAGGCGCGACCGCATTAAGAAAGTTGCGCTGCCGACCGGACGAACAAGCTGGCAGGAATTCAACGGCCCATCTCTGCGCATTTTTTCATCAGGCGCGGTAAATTCAACCTCCTTCACGCAATCGCTACTCGGATAGGCAGGCGGTTGCCGCTAAAAGCATCGCCCTGATTCCAAATGAAATAATTAGCAATGAAGCCGTCTGTTAAGGCGAATCTCGCCGCATTCCACCACGACGCAAGGCTGTATTTGACGCTCGGCATTGCGACCTGGTCGGTCTTCGTCGACCACATCCCGAACAATGTCGTGAACCTGCTGACGCTGCGCAATTTCGGCTTCAGCGGCGCTGCCGACCTGTTTGTGTTCGTGGTGGGCTATGGCGTCGCCATCATCCACGGCAAGATGGCGCTGGAGCGCGGTTATGTCGTCGCCGCGACGCGCATCTTTCGCCGTGTCTGGCGGCTCTATGCCGCCTATGTCGTGCTGTTCGTGATCTACATCGACACCATCGCCTATGTCGCCTCGCAATCGATGGCGCCGGAGATCATCAGCGACTACAACATCTCGGGGATACTCGAGCATCCGCTGCGCATCCTGGTCCGCGGCCTCGTGCTGCAGGAGGAGCCGCTGAACCTCGACCTGCTGCAATTGATGATCCCGCTGATGGCGTTCTTTCCGTTTGCCTTGTGGGGGCTGTTGCGGCGGCCGAACGTGACGCTGGCGCTCTCTGTCGCATTCTACTTCGCGGCACGCTGGTTCGACTGGAATTTCCGGACCTATCCGGACCAGGAGTGGGCGTTCAATCCGTTCTGCTGGCAGATGATGATGGTGCTGGGCGGCTGGTTCGCCGTCACCGGCGCGTCAGGCCACGCCTTGCGTAACCTGTCCTGGCTCCGCGTGCTGGCGGGCGCCTATCTCGTGTCGGCGATGTCCATCACCTTGATGCGCCATTCGCCAACGCTATCGGTCTACCTACCGGATGTCGTGCTCAACGGCATCTCCCCGACCGACAAGGAAAACCTCGCGCCCTATCGCGTGATCCACTTCCTCGCGCTCGCTTTCATCGCGACCCACCTCATTCCGCCCGACCATCCGGGCCTGCAATGGAGGTCGCTCCAGATGGTGATCAAATGCGGCGAGGAATGGCTCGCCGTGTTCTGCGTCGGCGTATTCCTGTCCTTCGCCGGTCATCTCATCCTGATCACCGGCGCCAATCTGGTCGTGATGCAGATCGGGGTGAGCCTCGCCGGTTTCGCGGCCATGACCGCGGTGGCCTACTATATTTCCTGGTCGAAGCGTCAGGACGAGCCGGCGGCTGTGCGGCAGCGAGCCTAGCCGGGACGACCACACGCGATTCCACTAGGCCGGACGCCGCACCTGCGCTAAGCGGGACGGAGCGGCCTACGGGAATGGCGGCCTCTGCGCAGGGAGAGACCGGCTTGGTCATGGCGAAAGGCACGAACGATGCGGCTGCCCCCCGGCGCGGCCGGCCGCGCTCGATCGAGACGACCAACGCCATCCTCGAAAGCGCCTATGCGCTGATGGCGACGACCGGCCTCGCCGCGACCACCATCGATGCCGTCGCACGGCACTCCAACGTCTCCAAGATGACGATCTACAAATGGTGGCCGTCGCGCGAGGCGCTGCTGATCGATGCCTTCCTCCATCATGCCGCGCAAATGCTGCCACTGCCGCCGGTGAGTGCGGGCACGCCCGCTGCGCGCGCGCGCCGCCATGCCGCGGCCTATGCCGAAGCCCTCCAAGGCGAGTTCGGCAAGGTGCAGCTTGCGGTCATCTCCGAATGCATCTCCAAGACCGGCTCGGCGGAATTGTTCTATGCCCGCTATCTCCAGTTCCGCCGCGATGCGCTGGTGGAGATGATTGCGACCGGCCAGCGTGACGGCAGCATCCAGGCTGAAGGGCCGGCGGAGGATCTCTACGACGCCATCTATGGCAGCCTGTTCTACCGCTACGTCTTCGGCATCGCGCCGATCACGCCGGCCTATGCACGGAATCTCGTCGACCTGGTGTTGCGGCCAAAGGGTTAACGCACCGGCTTCACCGGTTGCGACAGCTTTTCGGTGCGGTCGCGCTCGGTCATGTCCACGACCGTCTCCATCGGCGCCGTCAGCTCGTAGACATAGGAGACATCGGTGAAGTAGCGCTTGGCTGTGCCACCGAGCGCTTCGGGCGCGACGCGGTCGAGCAGGATCAGGCCGAAATCCGAATCCGGCCGGCGCGTCGCCTCGCTGGTGTTGAACTCCTCCCAGCGGAAATGAAACACCGTCTCGGGCTCCTCGCCCGTGACCGTCCAGTTTGCCGTGATGTGCGGATGCTTGCCGACCAGCGACAGGCCTTCGTCCGAGTGCGAGGCAAGCTCGAAGAACAACAGCGACAGGCTCTGCGCGGCGCGTGCACTCACCGCGATGTCCGGGCCGCTGACGGCGATGCGATCGGCGTGCGGAATGGCGCGCGCCTCGAACAGGCCCTTCAGCTTGACGCCCTGCCACTGGCTCTCGCTGAGCAGCGAGACCACGTTGGACATGGCGTGGATACGGCCGATCAGGAGCTCGCGCGCGACGTCGATGTCCGAACCGTGGCGCAGCGTGCGCGTCACGATCGACTGGATCACCGCAAGGATGTTCTTGACCCGGTGGTTGAGCTCGTCGATGACAGCCGTCAGCCGCCGCTCGAAGCCGATCCGCACCTGGATTTCGCGGCTGAGCCTCAAATTATTGTAGGCGACGTAGCCGAACAGGCCGCACACCATCGCGGTGATGGCGAAGCCGATCGCCGCAACGATGATCGCGGTCTGCTCGGCGCGCCGTGCCGAATTGGTCTTGGCGTAATAGCCGAGATGCCAGTCGCGGCCACCAAAGCTCACGGTGCGCGTCGCCGACGGGGCCGGCCCATCCGGCGTCGTCATGCGCGTGGACACGACGCCCTGATCGTTGGCAACGAGCTCGCTGCCTTCCTTGCGCGGGTCTTTGAGCGCGACCGAGAACAACGACAGATCGTCATTGGTCAACATCAGCGACGCCAGCTCGTAGGAAAAGGTGACGAAGCCGACCGGCTCCGTCGCGCCCTCGGGAATGACGGGGGCGGCCACGATAACGCCGATCGGCCCGTCCCCGCGCAGGAGCGGCACCGGGTCGGAGGCAACCGACCGCTTCTCGACCCTGGCCCGCGTCAGCATCGCGTTGCGAACAGGGTCGTTATCGTAGCTGCGGCCCGGCAGCGCCTTGGTCTCGTCGCTGCGCGGCTCGAGGTCCATCAGCACGTCGATCGGCTGGGTCAGGCTCGCCGGGTCGATCGGCTTGTCGCTGTAGTCGCGGATCTGCGGTTTCGGGAAGCCGGCGGCCGCAATCGCGGTCTGCGCCGCGGCGAGCTCGCTCGGCTGCAACCGGGCGACCCAGCCGGCCACCACGAAATCGGTCTTGAAGGCGTAGATCGCCGAGCGCAGCGGCTCCAGCATGTTGGGCTTCAGCACCGACGGCGCGCGGAACAGGCCTGAGGCGACACGGGCCAGCAACTCGCGCTCGGTCGACCTGTCCTGGACGAGGCTCGCATGAACGTCGATCGCGCGCGCCAGCGCGATCCGGTCCAGCGCCAGCTCCTGATCGTGGACGCGATAGGCCGCAAGCCCGGAGAGCAAGGCTCCGAGCAGAGCGATGAAGCCGATGATGAAACCCAGCCGGACCACGCGACTACTCAGGCGAAGGCAGGAGGTCGGCAATAAACACGGAGCATATCAACGCCGCTCGAACGGCCATGTGCCGAAACAGGGTGGACCCCAGTGGCAGAGATAATGACGGAGGAGGCATCTGTACGCAACTTCGGTCGCCCAAAAAGCTTAATCCGCCCGGCCGATCGTCCGGCCAACGAGGGCTTTGCTCCGGGCACCGGAGGTAGATAATCGCCGTGTCCAAAATTTGTTCCGCTGATGCGGATTTGCCTCAGACGTTAACGGCGGAAGATGCCTGCGCCACGTCGCCGCGGCCGGTCAGCCCGCCCGTTTCAATCCGCACGTTTCAGTCCACCTTTGGTCTCGATGAAGCCGACGATGCGGTCCAGCCCCTCGCTCTTCTTCAGATTGGTCATGACGAAGGGGCGCTCGCCGCGCATGCGCCTGGCATCCGTGTCCATCTTCTCGAGGGACGCGCCGACATGGGGCGCGAGGTCGATCTTGTTGATGACCAGAAGATCGGAACGGGTGATGCCGGGGCCGCCCTTGGACGGAATCTTGTCGCCGGCGGCAACGTCAATGACGTAGATGGTGAGGTCGGCCAACTCTGGGGAAAAAGTGGCAGCCAGATTGTCGCCGCCGGATTCGATCAGCACGAGGTCGAGCCCGGGGAATTTCGCGCGCATGTCTGCCACCGCCGCCAGGTTCATCGAAGCGTCCTCGCGGATCGCGGTGTGCGGGCAGCCGCCGGTCTCGACGCCGGCGATGCGGTCCGGCGTCAGCGAGCCCGACCGCACAAGGAATTCCGCATCCCATTTGGTGTAGATGTCGTTAGTGATCGCGGCGATGTCATAACGCTCGCGCATGGTCTTGCAGAGCAGGTCCATCAACGCCGTCTTGCCCGATCCGACGGGGCCGCCGACGCCGACACGCAAGGGGCCGTGAGATTTCGACATTGAATCTTTCCTATCGTCGTCCTGGCGAAAGCCAGGACCCATTGCCACCGAAGCTCGTTGTCGCGCCAAACTGGAGCCACAGCCATGCATGACCACAGGCACTCGTGGTTATGGGTCCTGGCTTTCGCCAGGACGACGGCGGAGGGCGACGCAACGCCCTCATGACCTGAACAGCCGCGTATATTGTGTCTCGTGCCGCAGGCTGGCGAGATCGGCGCGGAAGGTCGCGCTGCCGAGATCATCCAGTGTCGCGTTCAGCGCCCGATTGGCTGTTATGGCGACGGCGGCTTCCAATCTCACCAGCACGCGCTGGCTGTCGGTCTGGCCGAGCGGAATGAGCCGACTCGCCGCCGAGATCCAGTTCGAGACCAGCGCATGCAGGAAGGCGTGAAGTGTCGGCGCCAGCGGCACGCCGTGCAGCGCGGCGACGACGCCGACGGCAACGGGATAGACCAGTGGCGTGCGGCATGCCGCGACCACGGCGTCCAGGCCCTCGGCATCCCACGCCGCGCGGGAGATGTCGATGAAGGCGCGGCCCTGCGAGGTCGTCTCGAGCTGCCGTTCGCGCGACGGCACGAAGGCCGCGGCAAGCTCGGCGATATCATTCAAGGCGGCGTCTTCGCCGGCCTCGGCGGCGCGGTAAGCATGGACCAGAAACGTCGCATCGCAAAAGCCCGAGCCGTCGCCGAGCATCGCATCGAGCCAATCGGCGAGCGTCGCGATGTCGGTGATGTCGCCCGCCTCGACCGCCCACTCGATGCCGCTGGAATAGGAGAAACCGCCAACAGGAAACGCTGGCGACAGCCACGTCATCAGCCGGTACAGCGCCGCCGCCTCGCGCTCAGCGAGGTCGCAGACCGTGACCGGCTCATTTGTGGTCATGAGCATGCTTGTGGCCGTGGCGATGGTCGGGATGGTCGCAATGCCCGTCGTGATGATGGTGATGATCATGCCCGTGGCCATGGTCATGGGCATGATCATGCTGGTGGTCGTGGCCGTGATGATCATGGTGATCGTGGCCATGATCATGATGACCATGATCGTGATGACCGTGATCGTGATGCGCGTGGTCGTCATGCCCATGCGCATGGCCGGCCTCGGCATAGGCCCCGCCTTCGGGATCGAACGGCGCCTCGATCTCGACCACCCGCGCGCCAAGCCCTTTCACCATGGCTTCGATGACGTGGTCGCGGCGAATCCGCAAGGCTTTGGCCATGAGCTGCGTCGGCAGATGGCGGTTGCCGAGATGCCAGGCGACGCGGATGAGATGCTGCGGATCGCGGCCGCGGATCTCGAGCAGCGGCTCGGGCGCCGCGACCACCTCGACCAGCCTGCCGTCCTCCAGCACCAGCGCATCGCCGCCGCGCAGCGCGACGGCGTTCTCCAAGTCGAGCAGGAATTCGAGGCCCCGCGTCCCGTTCATCGCCATGCGGCGTCGGTGCCGATCGTCGAAATCGAGCACGACGGTATCCGCCGGCGTTTCCGTAAAGCGGTGCTGTCCCTTAACCTGCGTCGCCCGGATCATGCGCTGTTACCTCGTCTCGACCTTCTCGGGCGTGATGACTTCGATCTTCGGCGGCGCTGTGAAGCATTTCACCGCGACGCGGCCGAACGTCTTCATGTGCTCCTGGCCGCGATGGGGCACCAGCGCCTCGGCGTTCTCCCACTGCTCGACGAACACCATCTTGGAGGGATCGGTGACGCTCTCGTGCAAATCGTAGGCGATATTGCCGGGCTCTTTCCGCGTCTCCTTGATGCAGGCCGTGGCGGCTGCAATGAATTCGGCTCGCGTTTCGGGCTTGATGGTCAGGGTGGCAACGACGTAGATCACGAGAAATCCTCCAGGCTTTTCTTCTAAAGGTTAGATACCGGGCGGGACATTAGACCAGCCGGGATCGAACGCAAAACCGGAAAAGCCGCCCCCGGGCATGCTGTGAGACATGCGCCGGGAGCATGCGTTGAGGCGCTATTTCAGTACATGAAATATCGCTGCGCCATCGGCAGCACCTCGGCGGGGGGACAGGTGAGCAGCTCCCCGTCGGCGCGCACCTCATAGGTCTCCGGATCGACCTCGATATTGGGCGTGGCGTCGTTATGGATCATGCTCTTCTTCGAGATCTTGCTGCGGGTGTTCTGGACCGCATAGAGCTTCTTCTCGATACCGAGCTTTCGCGCGAGACCGCCGGTGATGGCTGCCTTTGAACTAAACACCACCGAGGACGCCGTCCGCGCCCTGCCGAAGGCGCCGAACATCGGTTGATAATGCACCGGTTGCGGCGTCGGGATCGAGGCGTTGGGATCACCCATCGGCGCTGCCACGATCATGCCGCCCTTGACGATGCAGTCCGGCTTAATGCCGAAGAAGGCCGGCGACCACAGCACGAGATCGGCGAGCTTGCCCTTCTCCACCGAACCGATCAGCTTCGACACGCCATGCGCGATCGCCGGATTGATCGTGTACTTGGCGATGTAGCGCTTGACGCGAAAATTGTCGTTGTCCTTGCCCTTGTCCTGCGGCAACGACCCGCGCTGCTTCTTCATCTTGTCGGCGGTCTGCCAGGTCCGGATGATGACCTCGCCGAGCCGGCCCATGGCCTGGGAGTCCGAGGACATCATCGAGAGCGCGCCGAGATCGTGCAGGATGTCTTCGGCCGCGATGGTCTCCTTGCGGATGCGGCTTTCGGCGAACGCCAGATCTTCCGCGATCGAGGGATCGAGGTGGTGACACACCATCAGCATGTCCAGATGCTCGTCGATGGTGTTGCGGGTGAAGGGCCGCGTCGGATTGGTCGAGGACGGCAGCACGTTCTTCAGGCTCGCGACCTTGATGATATCAGGGGCGTGACCACCGCCCGCGCCTTCGGTGTGGAAGGCGTGGATGGTGCGGCCCTTGAACGCCTTGATCGTGTCCTCGACAAAGCCGGACTCGTTCAGCGTGTCGGAATGCAGCATGACCTGGACGTCGTAGTCGTCGGCAACCGACAGACAATTGTCGATCGACGCCGGCGTGGTGCCCCAGTCCTCGTGCAGCTTCAGCGCGCAGGCACCGCCCTTGATCATCTCGACCAGCGCGGCGGGGCGCGATGCGTTGCCCTTGCCGGAAATGCCGAGATTGACCGGGAAGGCGTCGAACGACTGGATCATCCGTCCCATGTGCCAGGGGCCGGGCGTGCAGGTGGTGGCGAAGGTGCCGTGCGAGGGACCGGTGCCGCCGCCCAGCATCGAGGTGACACCGGACATCAACGCGTGCTCGATCTGCTGCGGGCAGATGAAATGGATGTGGCTGTCGAAGCCGCCGGCGGTGAGGATTTTTCCCTCGCCCGCGATCACGTCGGTGCCGGGGCCGATGATGATGGTGACGCCCGGCTGGATGTCGGGATTGCCCGCCTTGCCAATGCCGGCGATCATGCCGTCCTTGATGGCGACGTCGGCCTTGACGATGCCCCAATGGTCGACGATCAGCGCATTGGTGATAACGGTATCGGCCGCGCCCTGCTTGTTGGTGACCTGCGACTGCCCCATGCCGTCGCGGATCACCTTGCCGCCGCCGAACTTCACCTCCTCGCCATAAATGGTGAAATCCTTCTCGACTTCGATGATGAGGTCGGTGTCGGCCAGCCGTACCTTGTCGCCGGTGGTCGGGCCGAACATGTCGGCATAGACGGAACGCTTCATCTTGACGGACATCACAAGCCCCGTTTGCGTTTGAATTTCTGATCGGCGTTCACAGCGAGGCCCTCGCTTTTCGCGCCATGTCGTCGAATGTCGTGTCGAGCCAGGCATTGCCGCCGCGGCAGCCCGCGACGACCTGCTCGGCCCAGCCGGTGTAGTCGGCGAGGTCGTCGCGCTCCTCAGTGGTCGGATCGGAATGAATGCGCGCGCCGATATTGCTGATCTTGTCGGCCATCTTGATCAGTTTTGCGCTTGCCGATTTCTTCGGCGCCTCGACCACCTGCAGGCGTCGTCGCTCCGCCTTCGGCAAGCTCATATCGTCGGTACATTCGACGACGAGAGAGGCAACGCGTTCGGAGAGTCTTTGCACGAGCTCCTCCCGTGTGGTCTCGGTGTCCTCGATCACATCATGCAGCCACCCGGCCGCGACCAGCTCGGCATCGGCCCCATCGGTCGCGGTCGCGAGCAGGTTCGCGACCTCCGCGAGATGGTTGATGTAAGGCTCCCTCCCCCGCCCCTTGCGCGCCATGCCATTGTGCCGGCGCGCGGCCAGTTCAGCAGCTTCGGAGATGAGGCGGACGGGCAGCAGCATGACGGTCACAGCGCTCCTCGATGACGACATCCGCGATCTGCGCAGCCTCGCAAAATTACTCGCCTCTGAGTTCGCGGCCCACCCCTCTCCCCAACCCTCCCCCGCAAGGGGGGAGGGAGCCTGACCAATGTGCTCACCTGACGATGTATCATGGCTGCTCCGGTGCGTCGGTATCAGAGGTAAGGGACGCACTGGCAGTAGGGTTCCCTCCCCCCTTGCGGGGGAGGGTTAGGGAGAGGGGGGCCGCTTGCTCCGCTGCCTCGACAATAGAGAGAACAACGCCCTCAAGATTCTTCATCACGTCGTCATTGGTAAAACGCAGCACGCGATAACCGCGGGATGCGAACCATTGGTCGCGCCGTTCATCGTGGCGGATACGCTCTTCGAAATCGTGGCTCTCGCCATCGAGCTCAACGATGAGCTTGCAGGAATGCGCGACGAAGTCGGCGATGTAATGGCCCATCGGAGTCTGGCGGCGAAAGGCCAAGCCCGCGAGACGATCGGCCTTCAGGTAGCGCCACAGCAACGTCTCCGCACGAGTCATCTCGCGCCTCAATCGTTTGGCGCGATGGCGCTGAATCTCGCTGACCTCGTCGTGTGGCATACCCCTCTCCCCAACCCTCCCCCGCAAGGGGTGAGGGAGACCGACCGGCGTGCTCACCTCACTGTAGATCACGGCACTCATCTCGGCTTACGTCACAGCTTGCCCTGTACCTCACCGCGAAAACCGTAGATCGTCTTCTTCCCGGCCATGGCGACAAGCTGGACGTCGCGGGTCTGGCCGGGTTCGAAGCGGACGGCGGTGCCCGCAGCGATGTCGAGGCGCATGCCGCGGGCTTTCTTGCGATCGAACTTCAGCGCCGGATTGGTCTCGAAGAAATGATAGTGCGAACCGACCTGGATCGGGCGGTCGCCGGTATTGGCCACCGTCAGCGTCACGGTCTTGCGGCCGGCATTGAGCTCGATCTCGCCGTCCTGGATGAAGAGTTCGCCGGGGATCATATGCGCTCCTATCGGATCGGTTCGTGCACGGTGACGAGCTTGGTGCCATCAGGAAACGTCGCTTCGACCTGAATGTCGTGGATCATCTCGGGGATACCGGACATCACCTGGTCGCGGGTGAGGACCTGTGCGCCGGATTGCATCAGCTCGGCGACGGTGCGGCCATCGCGCGCGCCTTCGAGGATGAAATCGGAAATGATGGCGATCGCCTCCGGATGATTGAGCTTGACGCCGCGGTCGAGCCGGCGGCGCGCCACGATCGCCGCCATCGAGATCAGAAGCTTGTCCTTTTCGCGGGGAGACAGGTTCATGCGAAATCTCTTCCGTTCAACGCGTCAATTCAGCCACAACCGCGGCAAGGCCGCACCGGTGCGCGCCAGCACGGCCATCATGTCGGCCCGCAAACGCGCCGCATCTTGGGCACAGAACCGCGCCATTGCAAAGCCGTTCCAGGCCGAGATTCCGACCTCGCCCCTGAAAGATTCCGATGCCTCGCGAATACGCTCGACGAGCGCCTCATCGCCGGGCACGATCAGGGCCGTGCCGATCGCAGCACCCGCCTTGGCGACTGCCGATCGCGCGAGTTTGGCGCCGATATTGCCGTCGAGCCTGATCGTCTCGGCAAAGACCAGCCTGCCGCCACGGCGCAACCGCCAGCGGTCGACGAATTCGCCCCGCTCCATGCGCTCGCCCATGGCGGTGCGACCGAATACGACAATTTCACAAAGCAGGAGCGAGGCGGCATCATCGAGTTCGATGTCGAAGCGGCGGTGAACCCGGGCGCGGTCGAACAGGATCGTCTCCTGAGGCAGCCAGCCGAGATGCGCGCCAGCGGCGACCTTCAAGGAAATGTTGAGCTGCGCCGCGGCCCCCGCCGCGCGATAGACCTTTTCGGCGGCCGCCGTTGTCAGCGTCAAACGCGCAGCGTCGGCGGCCGCGATCTCGATGTCGAAGCGATCGCCGCCGGCGACGCCGCCAGCCGTGTTGACGAACACGCCGGACAGGCCATCGTCCTCCGGCGAGGGAAAGCGCACGCGGAGCGAGCCGGATTCATGCAAAGCCCCCCGTCGCGTCACACCGTCGCGGGCGTGCACGTCGAAGCGCACCGCGCCGCGGGCGCGATTGGCTTCGAACACCGAAGATGTCGCCAAAGAGGTCACCAAGGCGTCGCTGCGCATCCGTCTCCCCTAGCCAGCCGCGGCGGGATTTTTTCGAGCCTACAATTTCACGGCTTACAGCGCCATCTGGCGGCTGATCTCGCTGGCGTCGAGATTGGCGCGGTCGCAGGTGAACTTCACCGCGCCGCGATCCATCACCGCGAAACTGTCGCCGAGCTCGCAGGCAAAGTCGAGATATTGTTCGACCAGCACGATGGCGATGTTGCCGAGGTTGCGCAAGTAAGAGATGGCCCGGCCGATATCCTTGATGATCGAGGGCTGGATGCCTTCGGTCGGCTCGTCGAGCAGCAACAGTTTCGGCCGCATCACCAGCGCACGCCCGATCGCCAGTTGCTGTTGCTGGCCGCCGGAGAGATCGCCGCCGCGCCGGCCGAGCATGGACTCCAGCACCGGAAACAACGAGAACACGTCGTCCGGGATATGCTTGTCCTCGCGCTTGAGCGGGCCGAAGCCGGTCTTGAGGTTCTCCTCGACCGTCAGCAGCGGAAAGATCTCGCGGCCTTGCGGCACGAAGCCGATGCCCTTGCGCGCCCGCTCATAGGGCTTGAGGCCCGTGATGTCGTTGCCGTCGAACACGATCGCGCCCGAGGAGATCGGATATTGCCCGACCATGGCGCGCAACAGCGAGGTCTTGCCGACGCCGTTACGCCCGAGCACGCACGTCACCTTGCCGGGCTCGGCCGCGATCGACACACCGCGCAGCGCCTGCGCCGCACCGTAGAACAGGTTGATGTCCTTGACCTCAAGCATCGCTCAGCGTCCCAGATAGACTTCGATGACCCGCTCGTTGGACGAGACCTGGTCGATGGTTCCCTCCGCAAGCACCGTGCCTTCATGCAGGCAAGTGACCTTGACCCCCAGCTCGCGCACGAACGTCATGTCGTGCTCGACCACCATCACGGTGTGGGTCTTGTTGATCTCTTTCAGCAACTCGGCGGTGAGATGCGTCTCGACGTCGGTCATCCCTGCGACGGGCTCGTCGACGAGGAGCAATTTTGGATCCTGCGCCAGCAGCATGCCGATCTCCAGCCACTGCTTCTGGCCGTGGCTGAGGCTGCCGGCGAGGCGGTTGCGGGCGTCGGTGAGGCGGATCGTCTCCAGCACCCTGTCGATACGCTCCGACTCCGCCCTGCTGCCGCGCCAGAACAGCGTGCCCTTGACGCTGTGATCGACGTTGAGCGCCAGCAGAAGATTGTCCTGCACGGTCTGGCTTTCGAACACCGTCGGCTTCTGGAACTTGCGGCCGATGCCAAGCTCGGCGATGCGAGTCTCGTCCAGCCGCGTCAAATCGGTGACGCCGTCGAACAGCACCGTTCCCTCGTCCGGCTTGGTCTTGCCGGTGATGATGTCCATCATCGTGGTCTTGCCGGCGCCGTTCGGACCGATGATGGCGCGCATCTCGCCGGGTTCGAGAGTCAACGACAGATTATTGATGGCGTGGAAGCCGTCGAACGAGACGTGCACGCCGTCGAGATAGAGCATCGCGGAGGTCGCGCGGGTGTCCATGACGTTCATGACCGCTTCTCCGCCATTTTCGATTCGGTGACGCCGTCGTCGGCCGCCGCACTCGCGTGGGCCTGCGCAGGACGCCTCTCTCTCGAAGCCTCCCGCCATGCATTGAAGGTGCCGACGATGCCCTTGGGCAGCAGCAGCGTCACCAGGATGAACAGGGCACCCAGCATGAACAGCCAGTACGGCGCCAGCACGCCGGACGTGAAGAAGGTCTTGGCGTAGTTGACGACGATGGCGCCGAGCGCCGCGCCGACCAGCGTGCCGCGGCCGCCGACCGCGACCCAGATCACCGCCTCGATCGAATTGCCCGGCGCGAATTCGGACGGGTTGATGATGCCGACCTGCGGCACATAGAGCGCGCCGGCGACGCCGGCCATGCAGGCCGACAGCGTGAACACGAACAGCTTGTAGGATTCGACACGGTAGCCGAGGAAGCGGCTGCGCGATTCCGCATCGCGGATTGCGATCAGCACCTTGCCGAGCTTGGAGGACACGACGGAGCGGCAGATCAGGAAGCTGAGGATCAGCGCCAAACAACTCAACGCGAACAGCGCCGCGCGCGTTGCCTCGGCCTGGACGTTGAAGCCCAGAATGTCCTTGAAGTCGGTCAGGCCGTTGTTGCCGCCGAAGCCGAAATCGTTGCGGAAGAACGCGAGCAGCAGCGCGTAGGTCATCGCCTGCGTGATGATCGAGAGATACACGCCGGTGACGCGGGAGCGGAAGGCAAGCCAGCCAAAGCAGAAGGCGAGCAGCCCGGGCACGAGCAGCACCATCAGCGCCGCGAACCAGAACATGTCGAAGCCGTACCAGGACCAGGGCAGCTTCGAATAATTCAGGAACACCATGAAGTCCGGCAGGATCGGATTTCCGTAGACGCCGCGGGTGCCGATCTGCCGCATCAAATACATGCCCATGGCGTAGCCGCCGAGCGCGAAGAAGGCGCCGTGGCCGAGCGAGAGAATGCCGCAATAGCCCCAGATCAGGTCGATCGACAGCGCCAGGACGGCGTAGCAGACATATTTGCCCCAGAGCGCGACCAGATAAGTCGGCACCTGCAGGAACGAGCCCGCCGGCAGCAGCAGGTTGGAGAGCGGAATGAGGATGCCGCAGGCAGCGACGACGGCGAGGAAGATCGCCGCGCCGCGGTCCAGCGATCGCGTCAGCATGTGAGGGGTCATGCTTCCACCGCACGGCCCTTGAGCGCGAACAGGCCGCGCGGCCGCTTTTGAATGAACAGGATGATCAGAACCAGGATCGCGATCTTGCCGAGCACGGCGCCGGCGACCGGCTCCAGGAATTTGTTGGCGATGCCGAGCGTGAAGGCGCCCACAAGGGTCCCCCATAGATTGCCCACCCCGCCGAACACCACCACCATGAAACTGTCGATGATGTAGCTCTGGCCGAGATTGGGGCTGACATTGTCGATCTGCGACAGTGCCACGCCGGCGATGCCGGCAATGCCCGAGCCGAGCCCGAAGGTCAGCGCGTCGACGCGCGAGGTGGCGATGCCCATCGAGGCTGCCATGCGACGGTTCTGCGTCACTGCGCGCATCTCGAGGCCGAGCGCCGTATAGCGCAGCATCGCGAGCAGGATCATGAACACCGCAAGCGTGAAGACGAGAATCCAGAGCCGATTATATGTGATGGTGATCTGGCCGAGGTCGAATGCACCGCTCATCCAGGAAGGATTGCCGACTTCACGGTTGGTCGGACCGAACATGGTGCGCACCGCCTGCTGCAACACCAGAGACAGGCCCCAGGTCGCGAGCAGCGTCTCCAGCGGCCGGCCATAGAGGAAGCGGATGATGCTGCGCTCGATCAGCACGCCGATGGCGCCGGCGACGAGGAAGGCGAGCGGCACCGCGATCAGCAGCGAATAATCGAACAGAGCGGGATAGCGGGTGCGGATCACCTCCTGCACCACGAAGGTGGTGTAGGCCCCGATCATCACCATCTCGCCATGGGCCATGTTGATGACGCCCATCACGCCGAAGGTGATGGCGAGCCCGATCGCGGCGAGCAGCAGCACTGAACCGAGCGACAGGCCGTACCAGGCGTTCTGCACCATGGACCAGACCGCAAGCGAGCTCTGGATCGAGCCGATCGCGCTCGTCGCGGCCTTCGCGACGGAGGCAGGCTGGTCGGAGCCAATGTCGGACAGCAGCGCCAGCGCTTCCTGATCGCCGCGCGCCTTGATGGTGGCGACAGCCTCGAGCTTCTGCACTTCCGTGGCGTCGGACTTGAACAGCAGGATCGCGGCGCGCGCATCACCGAGCGCGGTCTTGACGGATCTGTTGGTTTCCTTGGCGAGCGCGCTTTCGACGGGCTCGAGCGCGGTCTCCTCATGCGACTTGAAGACGGACTGCGCGGCCTGGAGGCGCGCACCGAGATCGGGCGATTGCAGCGTCAGGCTGCCGAGCGCAGCGTCGACGCTGCGGCGCAGGCGGTTGTTGAGGCGAACGGCGCTGGCGCTATCGGGCACGCTGGCCACCGGCTGGCCGGTCGCGGCATCAATCGACTTGCCGTCGGTGCCGGTGACGTAGACCTTCTTGCTATCGAGGTCGGCCATCAGGCGGCCGTCCTGGAGTGCGCTGATGATCGGAAAAGCCAGCGCATTGCCGCTGCTTGCGACCACGCCGATCGCTTCGTCCGTATCGGAATAATCGTCGTTGGCAAATTTGGCGACCGCATCCTCGAACGGACCGGCAAAGGCCGGCAGTGCGAACGCGAGCAGGAATAGCGAGAGGACAAAGGTGCAGAGACGAGCGGATAAATTGGTTGGCACTGTGGATCACCCCGGCAGAAGTGGGGAGAAGACGGCGGAATAGCCGTCTTCTCCCATTGTGCAGTCGAACGTCAGATCCGGATCAGGAGCCGGAGCCGAGGCACTTGTTGGTCTTGGTGTTGAAGTTGCCGCACTTCTTGCCGACCCAGTCGCCGATCAGGTCCTTGGAGCCGTCGAGCTCCTTCGACCAGGCGTCGCCAGCGACGAGACCCGGGGTCTTCCAGACCACGTCGAACTGGCCGTTGCCCTTGATCTCGCCGATGAACACCGGCTTGGTGATGTGGTGGTTCGGCAGCATCTTCGAGGTGCCACCGGTCAGGTTCGCAGCCTCGATGCCGGGAAGCGCGTCGATCACCTTGTCAGGATCGGTCGACTTCACCTTCTCGACGGCCTTGATCCACATGTTGAAGCCGATCACGTGCGCTTCCATCGGATCATTGGTCGTGCGCTTCGGGTTCTTGGTGTAGGCCTGCCAGTCCTTGATGAACTTCTCGTTCGCCGGGGTCTTGATCGACTCGAAGTAGTTCCAGGCGGCGAGATGGCCGACCAGCGGCTTGGTGTCGATGCCGGCGAGTTCTTCCTCACCCACCGAGAACGCGACCACCGGGATGTCCTTCGCCTTGATGCCCTGGTTGCCGAGTTCCTTGTAGAAGGGGACGTTGGCGTCGCCGTTGATGGTCGAGACCACCGCCGTCTTCTTGCCGGCCGAACCGAACTTCTTGATGTCGGCCACGATCGTCTGCCAGTCGGAGTGACCGAACGGCGTGTAGTTGATCATGATGTCTTCCTGGGCGACACCCTTGGACTTCAGATAGGCTTCCAGGATCTTGTTGGTGGTGCGCGGGTAGACGTAGTCGGTGCCCGCGAGCACCCAGCGCTTCACCTTCTCGTCCTTCATCAGATAGTCGACGGCCGGGATCGCCTGCTGGTTCGGCGCCGCGCCGGTGTAGAACACGTTACGCTCGGACTCTTCACCCTCGTACTGCACGGGGTAGAACAGGATGTTGTTGAGCTCCTTGAACACCGGGAGCACCGACTTGCGCGACACCGAGGTCCAGCAGCCGAACACGACCGAGACCTTGTCCTTGGTGATCAGCTCGCGCGCCTTTTCGGCGAACAGCGGCCAATTCGAGGCGGGGTCGACGACAACGGCCTCGAGCTTCTTGCCGAGCACACCGCCCTTCTTGTTCTGCTCGTCGATCAGGAAAAGGATGGTGTCCTTCAGCGTGGTTTCGCTGATGGCCATGGTGCCGGAGAGGGAGTGCAGGACGCCGACCTTGATGGTGTCGTCCGCGGCCTTGGCACCGGAAATGGACGCCAGACCGAGCATCAGTCCAGCGGTCGCGGCGAGAACGCCGCGGCGGCTAAATGACGCCGCTATATCGTGAATGGATTTGGTAGGCATGGATGTATCATCTCCCTGACGCAGACGTGAAAAACGCTGCGAAACGGCCCCACGGCCGCCTGCGATTAACGGAATCGCAAGAACCATGCCATGGGCTGGGCACCTGCCAAGTGATTGGTCAATCTAGATAATTTTGCCACAATCAAAGTTTGGCCGCAGTCAAACTGCTCAAAACTTATGCGGATAAAATGTATGCTTATGCGGCAGTCAGTCTATTTTGTGAGCAAATCGTCATCTCTGGCTAAAAATCCGGCATAACTTTTTTTGCACCGCAATCGACGCCAGGTGAACACCTGCCTTGAAAGCGCCGCGTCAATGTTCCATATGGAGGCGGAGATCGCTTGCGAATCGAGCGATCGTTGCGAGCCGCGTGTTCTTAAGCCCGTACGGGCCTCTGGCTTGCCCCATATCTCCCAAGCCAACCGACACCCCAAACACGCAGGTGTCTTCTCGACACCCTTATGCGCGTGCCCCGCTGATTGCGCCGGGCGCCCGCTTTCGACATGGAAAGAACCCATCTTTTGACTTCCTTTCAGGACTTCGGCCTTGCCGAACCCATCGCGCGCGCTCTTCAAGAAGAGAATTACGTCACCCCCACCCCCATCCAGGCCCAGACGATTCCCACGGCGCTGACCGGCCGCGATGTCGTCGGCATCGCCCAGACCGGCACCGGCAAGACCGCGTCCTTCGCGCTGCCGATCCTGCACCGCCTGCTCGAAAACCGCATCAAGCCGCAGCCCAAGACCTGCCGCGTGCTGGTGCTGTCGCCCACCCGCGAGCTCTCGGGGCAGATCCTCGACAGCTTCAACGCCTATGGCCGCCACATCCGCCTGGCCTCAACCCTCGCCATCGGCGGCGTGCCGATGGGCCGTCAGGTCCGCGCCCTGATGCAGGGCGTTGACGTGCTGGTCGCCACCCCCGGTCGTCTGCTCGACCTCGTGCAGAGCAACGGACTGAAGCTTGGCAGCGTCGAATTCCTCGTGCTCGACGAAGCCGACCGCATGCTCGACATGGGCTTCATCAACGACATCCGTAAAATCGTAGCCAAGCTGCCGATCAAGCGGCAGACGCTGTTCTTCTCGGCCACCATGCCGAAGGACATCGCCGAGCTCGCCGATTCCATGCTGCGTGACCCCGCCCGCGTCGCGGTGACCCCGGTCTCCTCGACCGCCGAGCGCATCAATCAGCGCATCATCCAGGTCGATTTCTCGGCCAAGGCCACCTTCCTGACCAAGCTGCTGAAGGACGAGCCGATCAACCGCGCGCTGGTGTTCACCCGCACCAAGCACGGCGCCGACAAGGTCGTGAAGACGCTCGAGAGGGCCGGCATCGCTGCCAGCGCCATTCACGGCAACAAGTCGCAGAACCATCGCGAGCGCACGCTCGCCCAGTTCCGCTCCGGTGAAATCCGCACCCTGGTCGCCACCGACATCGCTGCCCGCGGCATCGACGTCGATGGCATCACCCACGTCATCAACTACGACCTGCCGAACGTGCCCGAGACCTATGTCCACCGGATCGGCCGCACTGCGCGCGCCGGCGCCGAAGGCACCGCGATCTCGCTGGTCGCAGGCGGCGAGGAGCTCAGCTACCTCCGCGACATCGAGAAGCTGATCCGCGTGGCGCTGCCGCGCGAAGACCTCCGCACCGATGCCGGCCGCCGCGATGCGGGGGCTCCCCCGGCGCAGCAACGGCAGGGCCGGCCGGGTGGCCGCCCGGGCCAGCGTCCGCAAGGCGCACGGCATGGTGAGGGACGGCGCAACGATGAACGGCATGGCGATGGACGCCACCACAGCGCCGGCAAGCAGGGCGACGGACGTCCCGGGGAAGGCCGGCATGGCGACGCGCGGCATGCTGACGGGAGGCGTGTTGACGGAAGGCCTGGCAACGGCCCAAAGGCCTCGAACTCGAAAGGGTCTCGCAGCCGTCGCTCCGGTGGAAAGATGCATTCTTCGTCGACCGACCGCCCGGAACAGCGTTCCGCGCATAGCGCGGGGGCGTCTGATGGGATACAAGGCGTGGCCTTTTTGCGCCGTGAGAGTCGGCCGAACGGCCACCCGAACCGCAAACCCCATTCGCACTAGCCGTCCACGACCTGGAGAAATTCATGGCTAAGGAAGAGCTGATCCAGTTCGAAGGACTGGTCACCGAAATCCTCCCCGACGCACGCTACCGCGTGCAACTCGACGCCGGACACGAGATCGTCGCCTACACCGCCGGCAAGATGAAGAAGAACCGCATCAAGACGCTGGCGGGAGACCGCGTGACGGTGGAGATGTCGCCCTACGACCTCGAAAAGGGCCGGCTGATTTTCCGTCACAAGGACGAACGCCCCAGCGGGATGGGCGGACCTCCCCGTCCCGGCCAGCGCGGCGGCCAGTTCCGCCGCCGCTGATCTGCTTCAAGCACGCGAGCGTGAAGTAAAATGCTGACCTGTATGCTGATCCGCCGTGACATCACGGCGGATCAAAAAATCGTGCGCCTCAGGATTGTTTTGGGGCCCTATTTCCAATAAAATGAATTAATCGATTTTCGGCCGGACGACATTAGCATCCACCGGTACAGCCGGTTCAGACACGCTGACGACCCTTCCAAAAATTCGATCTAACCGGTCCGCGCGAGCGGACTCTTACATTGTGTTATCTGAGAAGGGACTACCCCATGAGCATGGGAACCGTGAAGTGGTTTAACGCGACCAAGGGCTTCGGCTTCATCCAGCCCGACGACGGCGGCCAGGACGTTTTCGTTCACATCAGCGCCGTCGAACGCGCCGGCCTCGGCTCGCTGCGTGAAGGCCAGAAGATCTCCTACGAGATCGTCGCCGATCGCCGCTCCGGCAAGTCGGCTGCCGACAACCTCCGCGACGCAGGCTGATCTCCAGCGCGCGCACCAAACAACGAAAAAGGCCGTGCGTGATGCACGGCCTTTTTTTGTGCGGTACCGACGACGCCCGACCCTCTCGGCTGATCTTGCTAGTTTGTCTTGTTAGTTTGTCTTGGCAGCCGCGGCGCCGTTGCCGCTGGCACTGCTGCTCAGCGAGCCGGCCTGACCCATCGTGGTGCTGAAGTAATTGTCGCTGTCGCCGAGCGTGACGCGGCGCTGGCAGATCGGCAGGCAGCTATAGGACTCCCGCTCGATCCCGCGAAAGACGGTGACGAGCCGGTCGCTCGGGCCTTCGACCTGGATCTGCCGATCGACCAGGATCTCGCCGCCGCGGTCGAGCGCGATGAAGTTGGTGGCGCCGTAACCCTTGCCGGTGACGACGATCATCCCGCCGGGCTGCAACGTCACGTCGGCGATCAGCGGATTCCCGACCACAATCGTTGCCACCTTGCCCGGCAGCCGCACGAGCTTGGCCTGGTCGACATTGACCGCGATGGTATCGGCGGTGGGCTCGGCAAGGCCAATGGCCGGCGACGCCAGCATGGCAGCCGCAGCCAGGAGACAGATGCGCGCATGACGGCGCAGGAACTCTTTACGCATACTCTTACCCCGGGACGTCACAAACCGGCAGAATCGATCAGCAGACGGAGCCGGCGCCCGACCCGGTTAACCTGCCTGTAATTCGTGAACGTTCCGCAAACTCGGCAAGTATTGTTTGAACGGACTGCGTTTTTGTCGCCCGTGCCGGATGCAATCCTATTGGCGGAACGGATAGGCGAGCTGGCCGCCGATCTCCTTCGGCATGGTCGCTTCATCCTTGCCGTAATCCTGCGGCAGCTCGCCCTTCGGCATGCGGAAGGTCCCGAACAGCAGGTCCCAGATCGGAAAGGTGCCGGCAAAATTGGTGTCGCCGCCCTCTTCGAGCGAGGTGTGGTGCCAGCGGTGGAACACCGGCGTCGCCAGCAAATATCTGAATGGCCCGAAGGTCCAGTTCAGGTTGGCGTGCACGAAGGCCGAATGGAAGGTCGTGAACGGGCCGACCCAGATCATCACGTTCGGCGAAATGCCGGCCATCAGCAGCACGACGTCGACGCCGATGGTACCGAGCATCAGATTGACCGGATGGAAACGGGCCGCCGAAATCCAGCTGATCTCCTCGGACGAGTGATGGATCGCATGGTACTTCCAGAACCCGCCGCCGTGAAACAGCCGATGTAGCCAGTACAGCATGAAATCGGCCAGGACCAGGAACAGCACGCCCTGCACCCACAGCGGCAGTTGCGACAGCGGGCCGTGGCCATTGTCGTAGAAGGCGATCAGCTGGTCGGCGTCGTGGATGTTGAAGACGACGCCGGCGGTGACGATCAGGAGTCCAATCCGCATGGTGCGGGCGAACACCGGAACGAAGAACCAGTAGCAGATGTCGGTGACGATCTCGCGCTTGCGCCACCATGACGGACCGGCATTGCAGGCCCAGAAATGCTCAAGCACGGTGAAAACCACCGCGAGCATGAGAGTGACGGGGATCACCTTCTCGATGGTATCGCCGAGCATCAGGGCGACTTGCATGGGTAGGCTCGACATCATCGCTACTGTTCCAGTCTGCTGATCCCCCTTACGCCTACTCCGCGAAATTTAAGGGAGGGTGAAGTTGACGGCGCGTTCGGAGCGGGGCCGAATTGAGACGGCCGCCTTAAGGCGAAATTCACTCTGGCCAAAAGCATCGCGCGAGGCGCGGGTTTGACCGATCGAATTAACTCTACCGAAAGAGCTCGGCTCACATGGTCGTCGTGTCAAGTCAGCGCCGATCGAGGCGACCTCACCCAGATGGAGTTTAGTTCATGAAGAACCTGATTGCGCGTTTCGCGAACGATGAGTCCGGCGCCACCGCCATCGAATACGGTCTGATCGCCGCCGGCATCGCGCTGGCCATCATCACCGTCGTCAACAACCTCGGCACCACGCTGAACGCCAAGTTCGGCTCGATCAGCTCCTCGCTGAAGTAAGCCGACCGGCAGGCGATGGCAAAAGCCCCGGACCTCCGGGGCCTTTGTTTTTCGGGACAGTGCGAGCTCCAGTGGCGTTGCGTAAACACACAACCGATGCCGCGGTTGCGGCGAACGAGGCGGACACGGCGCGAGGCGACGCGTCGGCCTATTGGGTCTGCCTTGCGCTGCTGCTCGCCATGGCCACGCTCGCGATGCGCATCGCCAGCATGTGGTGAGGCTGCCGCACCGGATTGCCAGCCCCCGGGGCTGCTGCGACCGTTGTCGGTTTGTTTAGCACTGCCCCCTAGCATGCGCCGACGCCCCGATCCGTGCGACAGACCCAGGCCTCAAGACGCAGCCCATGATCCTCGACCTCGCGCGCCTTCTGCTCTTCCCGGCCCTGATGGCGTTCGCAGCCGCAAGCGATCTCTTCACGATGACGATCTCGAACCGCGTGTCGCTGGCGCTGCTGGCAGGCTTCTTCGTGCTCGCCTTTGCCGGTGGCATGGCACCTTACGAGGTGCTGAGCCATGTCGGTGCCGGCGCGCTGCTCCTCCTCGTGGCCTTCACGTGCTTTGCGATGGGCTGGATGGGCGGCGGCGACGCCAAGGTCGCGGCTTCCGTGGCGCTCTGGTTCGGCTTCGCCCCATTGATGGACTTCCTGCTCTACGCTTCGCTGTTCGGCGGCGCACTGACCCTGCTCCTGCTCCAATTCCGGCAATGGCCGTTGCCTTACGGGCTTGCCGGCCAGGCCTGGCTCGCACGGCTTCATGCCAAGGAGAGCGGCATTCCCTACGGCATCGCGCTCGCACTTGGCGCACTGATGGTCTACCCCGAGACCGAATGGGTGAAAGCGATCGACCTCGCTCGCCTCGCACTGCGCTGATCGCCCCGGATAACCCTGCGTTAACGCGATTTAGATACGCCTCATTAACCATGCTTTGACGAATAGCTGGTCAACTGCCGATTACGGCGGCGTCAGCGTCGCGGCGTTCTGTGGAAAGTGAAGCGTATGAATAGGGCACGCATAGTCGTCCTGACGGTCGCCATCTGCGCCGGCGGCGTCGCCGCGTATCTGGCGAGCGGCTCTGACTCTGCGCCGCCTCCAGCGGCTCCGGTCGCGCAGCTCCCCACCACCGACGTACTGGTCGCCAAGAACGACATCGGCCTCGGACAGACCGTGAAGCCGGAAGACGTGCAGTGGCAAACCTGGCCGACCGCGACCGCCAGCGCCGCCTTTATCCGCCGCAGCGAGCGCCCCGATGGCGCAACCCAGGTCACCGGCTCGATTGCGCGCGCCCCCTTCATCCAAGGTGAGCCGATCCGCGACCAGAAGCTGGTCAAGGCCGATGGGTCCGGCTTCATGGCTGCGATCCTGCCGACCGGCATGCGCGCCATCTCCACCGAAATCTCGCCGGAGACCGGCGCGGGCGGCTTCATCCTGCCGAACGACCGCGTCGATGTGCTGCTGACGCGCCGCCTCAAGAACCCGGACCAGAGCGCCGGCGCCCAGGATATCGTCACCTCCGAGGTCATTCTGGTCAATGTCCGCGTGCTCGCCATCGACCAGGCGCCGAAGGAGAAGGACGGCCAGAACGCGGTGGTCGGCAAGACCGTGACGTTGGAGCTCAATTCCGCACAAACCCAGCTGCTGTCCTCGTCCCGCCAGGCTGGAACGCTGTCGCTGGCGCTGCGCAGCATTGCCGACGTCAAGATGAGCGAGATCACGCTCGATGAATCCGCGCAGAAGCGCGATGGCGTTTCGATCATTCGCTACGGCATTCCGACCCAGGCGGCGAAGGCACGATGAGGACAGTCGAAATGAAATGCAGGGCAGATCTGGCGACGATGCGGACCTCGATGGTTCGCGCCCTGTCGTTCTCGGCCGCTCTCGCGCTGACGCTCAACCCCGCGCTCACGCCCGTGATCGCAGCAGATTACCGTCCCGCGGCGCCGGTTGCAGCCGACGGCCAGATGAACGCACGCTTCCTCTCGCTCGGCATCGGCAAGTCGATCGTGATCGACCTGCCGCGCGACATCAAGGATGTGCTGGTTGCCGATCCCAAGATCGCCAACGCGGTGGTCCGCTCGTCCCAGCGTGCCTACATCATCGGCGCCTCGGTCGGCCAGACCAACATCGTGTTCTTCGATTCCGCCGGCCAGCAGATCGCGGCTTATGACATCGCGGTCAAGCGCGACCTCAACGGCGTGCGTGCGGCGCTGAAGCAGATACTGCCCAATTCCGACATCCAGATCGACGGTCTCGGCGACGGCGTCGTCCTGACCGGGAGCGCGGCCAACCCGCTCGAAGCACAGCAGGCCAACGACCTCGCCGCACGCCTTGCCGGCGGCCCCGACAAGGTGGTGAATTCGATCGTGGTCCGCGGCCGCGACCAGGTGATGCTGAAGGTGACGGTCGCCGAAGTCGCGCGCAGCGTCATCAAGCAGCTCGGCATCGACCTTACCGCGAACCTGAACTACGGCACCTCGGTGGTGACCTTCAGCAACTCCAACCCGTTCTCGGCGCTTGGCAAGAATCTCGTAGACGGCAACGCCCTGACCACCAAGTTCGGAGCGACGCCGTCGGTGCAGGCCACCCTGCGTGCGATGGAAACCGCAGGCGTGATCCGGACGCTGGCCGAACCGAACCTGACCGCGATCTCCGGCGAGGCCGCGACCTTCATCGCCGGCGGCGAATTCCCGGTGCCGGCGGGCTATGCCTGCGATCCCACCACGCATGTCTGTACCACCCAGATCAGCTTCAAGAAGTTCGGCATCTCGCTCAACTTCACCCCCGTGGTGCTGAGCGAGGGCAAGATCAGCCTGCACGTGATGACCGAGGTCTCGGAACTGTCGAACGAGAATGCGATCACGCTGTCGCAGGCCGTGACCTCGACCTCGGTCAACTCGCTGACGGTGCCCTCGATCAAGACCCGCCGCGCCGAGACCTCGCTGGAAATTCCCTCCGGCGGCGCGATGGCGATGGCCGGCCTGATCCAGCAGCAGACCAAGCAGGCGATCAGCGGGTTGCCGGGGCTGATGCAGCTCCCGGTCCTCGGCACGCTGTTCCGCAGCCGCGACTTCGTCAACAACACGACCGAGCTGGTCGTGATCGTAACGCCCTATGTCGTTCGCGCCGCGGCGCCAAAGGACCTGTCGCGGCCGGATGACGGCTTCGCGGCGCCCGCGGATCCCCAGGCCGAACTGATCGGCAACATCAATCGCATCTATGGCGTGCCGGGCCGGACCGAGCCGGCAAAGAACTACCGCGGCACCTACGGCTTCATCACGGACTGATGGCGGAACGGGGACATAGTATGATCACAACACGACCCCAGACCCGCTACCGCGCCGGCCTCGGTGGCGCGCTGGTCGGTATCGCGCTCGCGCTCGGCGGCTGTCAGCACGACGAGGTGGCCACCGCGTCCATTCCCGACGACTACAAGCAGCGTCATCCGATCGCTATCGAGGAACAGAACCGTTCGATCGTCGTGTTCGTCGGTCACGCCCGCGGCGGCCTGACCGCAGCCCAGCGCGCCGACGTAATGGGCGTGGCCTCGACCTGGATGCATGAGGGCACCGGCGCCATCCACATCGACGTGCCGTCCGGAACGCCCAATGCGCGTCCGGTGGCAGAATCGATGCGCGAGATTCAGGCGATGCTGGCGGCGGCGGGCGTTCCCCCGCGCGGCATCATCGCCCGTCCCTACCAGCCAGAAGACAAGCGCTTCCTGCCGCCGATCCGGCTGACCTACTCCAGGATCGCCGCGGTCGCGGGCCCCTGCGGCCTGTGGCCGGAGGACCTCGGCCCATCGATGAAGAACAAGAGCTGGTTCGAGAACAAGGACTACTACAATTACGGCTGCGCCTATCAGCGCAATATCGCGGCCATGGTCGACAATCCGTCGGACCTCGAGCAGCCGCGGTCCGAAACTCCGGCCTACACGGCGCGCCGAACTACCGCCTTCGAGAAGTATCGCAAGGGAACTCCGACGGCGGTTGCCTATCCCGAGGCCGATAAGGCCAAACTCAGCGACACGGGCAAATGATCAACTACGCGCGCCAGACTCAAGAAGAGCAGCCGGAGGCCCCTGGGCCGGTCGAGGAGCATATTGCGCCCGCGCCGCGCGTCTCGGTTCAGGCCTTCTGCGAAACCGTGGAGACTGCGGCCGCCGTACAATCGGCCGGCGAAGATCGCCGTCTCGGCAAGGCCCATCTGAAGATCCAGATGGGCGGCATGGCGGCTGCGATCGAAGCCTATCGCTCCGCACCGACGCCGAACGTGATCGTGCTCGAGAGCGACGCCCGCCATGACCTGTTGGCCGGGCTCGACCAGCTTGCCACCGTCTGCGACGCCGGTACCCGGGTGGTCGTGATCGGCCGCATCAACGACGTCATGCTCTATCGCGAGCTGGTGCGCCGCGGCGTCAGCGACTACGTGCTCGCGCCGGTTGGTGCGATCGACGTCGTCCGCTCGATCTGCAACCTGTTCTCGGCACCGGAAGCCAAGGCGGTTGGCCGCATCATTGCCGTGGTCGGCGCCAAGGGCGGCGTCGGCGCCTCCACCATCTCCCACAACGTCGCCTGGGCGATCGCACGGGACCTCGCGATGGACGCGGTGGTTGCCGATCTCGACCTCGCCTTCGGCACCGCCGGGCTCGACTACAACCAGGACCCTCCGCAGGGCATCGCCGACGCCGTGTTCTCGCCGGATCGCGTCGATACCGCCTTCATCGATCGCCTGCTGTCGAAATGCACGGATCACCTCAGCCTGCTGGCGGCGCCAGCGACGCTCGACCGGGTCTATGATTTCGGCAGCGACGCCTTCGATTCGGTGTTCGACACGCTGCGCGCGACCATGCCCTGCATCGTGCTCGACATCCCGCATCAATGGTCGGGCTGGACCAAGCGCGCTTTGATCGGCGCCGACGACATCCTGATCGTGGCGGCGCCGGACCTCGCCAATTTGCGCAACACCAAAAACCTGTTCGATCTGCTGAAAGCCGCGCGTCCCAACGACCGTCCGCCGCTGTACTGCCTGAACCAGGTCGGCGTTCCCAAGCGGCCGGAGATCGCGGCGACCGAATTCGCCAAGGCGATCGAGAGCCAACCGGTCGTCTCGATCCCGTTCGAGCCTCAGATCTTCGGCGCGGCCGCCAACAACGGCCAGATGATCGCCGAGATCTCCGCCAACCACAAGTCGATCGAAATGTTTCTCCAGATCGCCCAGCGCCTGACCGGCCGCAGCGAGACGAAGAAACAAAAGTCGTCCTTGCTTTCACCGCTGATTGAGAAGTTGCGGGGAAAATAGGTCGCCGCATGGAGTTGTTAAGTGTTCGGTAAGCGTAGCGGAACAGACACCGACCTTCGGGCTCCCAAGCCCGGCGCCGTGTCGCCAGAGCCTGCCCAGGCTCCGGCGCCGACGATGTCGCGCGCGCCGCCCCCGCCGGCCGTGGCCTCCCCGCCGCTCGCTCCCTCCCGGCCCGCGCCGGCCATGGAGACCCGCCGCTCGGACAATTATTACGAGGTCAAGGCGACCATCTTCGGCGCGCTGATCGAGGCCATCGACCTCGCCCAGCTCGCCAAGCTCGATTCCGAGTCCGCGCGCGAGGAAATCCGCGACATCGTCAACGAGATCATCGCGATCAAGAACATCGTGATGTCGATCGCCGAGCAGGAAGAGCTGCTCGACGACATCTGCAACGACGTGCTCGGCTATGGTCCGCTCGAGCCGCTACTCGCCCGCGACGACATCGCTGACATCATGGTGAACGGCGCCGGCACCGTCTTCATCGAAGTCGGCGGCAAGATCCAGCGGACCGGAATCCGCTTCCGCGACAACCAGCAGCTCCTCAATATCTGCCAACGCATCGTCAGCCAGGTCGGCCGGCGCGTCGACGAATCCTCGCCGATCTGCGACGCGCGCCTCGCCGACGGCTCCCGCGTCAACGCCATCGTACCGCCGCTCGCGATCGACGGCCCCGCGCTCACCATTCGTAAGTTCAAAAAGGACAAGCTGACGCTGGATCAGCTGGTCAAGTTCGGCGCGATCTCGCCGGAAGGCGCGGAAATCCTCCAGATTATCGGGCGTGTCCGTTGCAACGTGCTGATCTCCGGCGGTACCGGTTCGGGCAAGACCACGCTGCTCAACTGCCTGACCAACTACATCGAGCACGACGAGCGCGTCATCACCTGCGAAGACGCCGCCGAACTCCAGCTCCAGCAGCCCCACGTGGTGCGGCTCGAAACCCGGCCGCCCAACATCGAGGGCGAAGGCCAGGTCACCATGCGCGAGCTGGTGCGCAACTGTCTGCGTATGCGTCCTGAACGCATCATCGTCGGCGAAGTCCGCGGTCCGGAGGCCTTCGACCTCCTCCAGGCCATGAACACCGGCCACGACGGCTCGATGGGAACGCTGCACGCCAACAATCCCCGTGAAGCGCTGTCACGCTGCGAATCCATGATCACGATGGGCGGCTTCTCGCTGCCCTCGCGCACCATTCGCGAAATGATCTGCGCCTCGATCGACGTTATCGTCCAGGCCGCGCGCCTGCGCGACGGTTCGCGGCGCATCACCCACATCACCGAGGTGATGGGCATGGAAGGCGATACCATCATCACCCAGGACATCTTCCTTTACGACCTGGTCGGCGAGGACGCCAACGGCAAGATCATCGGCAAGCACCGCTCGACCGGTATCGGCCGCCCGAAATTCTGGGAACGCGCCCGCTATTACGGCGAAGAGAAACGCCTTGCCGCTGCGCTCGACGCCGCGGAATCGACACCGAAGGCATGAGCAGGTCGGCGCAGTCATGAACATTCAGGTCCTCGCCCTCGGCTTCCTCGCCACCGCCGCTGTCGGCGGCATCGCCTGGGTCTTCCTCTATCCGCTGCTGTCCGGCGAACGGAAGGCCGAGAACCGCCGCGCCTCGATTGCGCGCGCCGAAGCGCCCACGACCAAGCAGGCCGAGAAGACGCAGCGTTCGCGCCGCGAGCAGGTCGAGAGCTCGCTCAAGGATCTCGAGGCGAGGCGAACGCAGGAAAAGAGCGTTCCGCTTCACATCCGCATTTCGCAGGCGGGGCTCGACTGGACGCCGCAGAAATTCTGGATCGCATCCGCCGTCGTGGCGGGCGTGTTTTTCTTCGGCGCACTGTTCGGTGGCGGCGGCCTGATCGGCGCGGTCGGTCTTGCCTTTGCCGGCGGCTTCGGCCTGCCGCGCTGGGCGTTGGGCTTCCTGAAGAAGCGCCGCGAGAACAAGTTCCTGGCGGCGCTGCCCGACGCCGTCGACGTCATCGTCCGCGGCATCAAGGCCGGCTTGCCATTGTTCGAATCCATCAAGGTCGTCGCGGCCGACGCGCCCGAGCCGCTGCGCAGCGAATTCCTCCAGATCATCGAGACGCAGGCAATCGGCATGCCGCTCGGCGAGGCTTGCACGCGGCTCTACGATCGCATGCCGCTGCCGGAGGCCAATTTCTTCGGCATCGTGATATCGATCCAGCAGAAGTCGGGCGGCAACCTCTCCGAAGCGCTGGGCAACCTCTCCAAGGTGCTGCGCGACCGCAAGAAGATGAAGGAAAAGATCCAGGCAATGTCGATGGAGGCCAAGGCTTCGGCCGGCATCATAGGCTCGTTGCCGCCGATCGTGATGTTCCTCGTCTATCTCACGACGCCCGGCTACATCTCGCTGCTGTGGACCCATCCCACCGGCCAGCTCATGCTGGTCGGCTGCCTCGTCTGGATGTCGATCGGCATCATGGTGATGAAGAAGATGATCAACTTCGATTTCTGACGGTGCCGTATGGTCGATTTCCTCGTTACGAAACTGCATGACCCACACTTCATGACCATGCTGCTGGCGGCCATCGCCGCCAGTGCCACGGTGTATACGCTGGTGATGCCGCTGTTCGCCGGCGAGGGCCTCTCCAAGCGCATGAAGGCGGTGGCGAGCGAACGCGAGCGGATCCGGCAGCGCGAGCGCGAACGACTGAACAAGAGCGAAAAGGTCTCGCTGCGCCAGACGCCCAAGCAACTCGTCTCCAGGGTTGTCGAGGACTTCAACCTCACCAAATGGCTGGCGCAGGAAGCTGCGCGCGACAAGCTGATCATGGCGGGCTATCGCGGCCAGGCGCCCTACATCACATTCCTGTTCGCCCGCATGGTGGCGCCGCTCGTGCTGTTCGTCGGCTCGGTCGTCTACGTGTTCCTGATCGCGCACATGGAGAAGTCGATGCCGATCAAGATCGGCATGTGCGTCGGCGCCGCCTATGCCGGGCTTCAGGCGCCGATGCTGTTCCTCAAAAACGCGATCTCCAAGCGCCAGCTCTCGATCAAGCGCGCGTTTCCCGATGCGCTCGACCTGCTGCTGATCTGTATCGAATCCGGCATGTCGGTGGAAATGGCGTTCCGCAAGGTCGCGACCGAAATCGTGGGCCAGTCGATCGCGCTGTCCGAGGAGTTCACCCTGACCACCGCCGAGCTGTCCTATCTGCAGGACCGCAAAGTGGCGTACGAAAACCTGGCAAAGCGCACCGGCCTCGAAGGCGTCAAATCGGTGTGTCTGGCGCTTCAGCAGGCGGAACGCTACGGCACCCCGCTCGGCCAATCCTTGCGCGTCATGGCGCAGGAAAACCGCGACATGCGCATGAACGAAGCCGAGAAGAAGGCCGCCGCACTGCCGCCGAAGCTGACGGTGCCGATGATCCTGTTCTTCCTGCCGGTGCTGTTCGTCGTCATTCTCGGACCGACCGGCATCAAGATCTCCGAGCTGCACTGACGCCGGAGATTGCGGACCGCACGCGGTCCGCAGCCAATTTCAGGATCAGAAGATCGGGTCTGATCAGTCGGGCTGGCTGAGCGAGGCGACCGGCGTTCGCTTCGACGCGCCGCGCGGGCCGTCGTTGCGGTTCAGCATTTCCTTGAGATACGCGACATTGGCCGCAGCCTGGTCCGGCGGCAGGTCCGCCTTCACGATGGTCTCGGCCTCGGCGAAGCGACCCTGGAGGCCGACCACCAGGCCGAGATTCTGCCGCACCCGGGAGCTTGCACGCGGTGAAGCATAGGCTTGCCGCAGCGCCTCTTCCGCCTTCGGCAGGTCTCTCGACAGCATATAGGACAGGCCGAGATTGGAGAGCACGCCGGGATCGCCCGGCGCGATCTTCAGCGCGCTCGCATAGTAGGCGCGCGCTTCGTCGTGACGGCCCATCTGGTCGAGCGCGGTGCCCTGCACGGAGAGCAGGCGCCAGTCCGGATTGTCCGGCGAATGCGCCTTCGACAGCACGTCGAAGGCCTGCTGGAAATTACCATTGTCGGCGAGCGCGCGGCCGTATTGGGCAAGCAGCGGCTTGTTGCCGGGATTGGCGATGGTCGCCTGTTCGAGCACGGCGGCGGCCTGGGCGCGCTGGCCGTTGGCGCGCAGGGCCTGGCCATAGGCCAGCGCCACGTCGGGATCCTTGGGATTGGCGCGGTAGCGCTCGCTATAGGTCTCGATGGCGCGCGCCGGATCGGCCGGGGTGGCTTCCGCCTTCGGACCGATCGAGCCGGTCACATCGGAGAGTTTTGACATTGCCGTGCAGCCGCCGAGGCTCGCGGACGCCAGCGCGATCAGCGAGGCGGAGGCAAGAAGCCGGGCAGGACGGGACCATTGACGCATGACGCTTTGACTCTCGAGCCGATTGATCGAGCCGAACGCGCCAGCAATAGACTGTTAACCCTAATGGCCGGTTAACGCGGAGGATCGCCGCCTTGTGGCGCCATCTCACCGCCGAGGTGCGAGGCAGATGCGGATAGTCGTACGCGTCGTGCCGGCATCAACCGAGATTCAAGCGGCGCTCCTGCGCTCGATACGTGCAGCCGCGCGCAAAACGACCTAAAAGTATCCAACAATAATGCCACAACCGCAGCGCTAGGAAAGCCCTGCGACAACGCGCTCGTGAACGGCAGTTCGCAAACGAGATACGAGCGCAATCAGCAGATGGTTTCGCGAGCCCGATCAATATTCGATGGCGAGACGCTTGCGGATTTCGTCAATGCGCTTGTCGAGCGCATCGAACCGCGCATGAATCGAACGGTCATGGAGATAGAAGACGTATCCGCCGGCGAGGAACGCGAAGACCCAGTGGTGATGCTCGACATAGCCAAAGACAGCCTCGATCGCCTGGCCGATGAATGTGATCACGCCCCACACAAATTCCATTGCAATTCCTCCCGGCACGCTTCGTCTTCGGTCACCGGCGTTCTCTGCGCAACCTGGCAACCGCTGCCGGAACCTAGCATGGCTGCTTCTCTGCGAGTAGCGGCTCCCTGAGCGGTGACCGCAAAGCCGATTGCAGCCACCGCAAAACTCTGCGAAGTCTCCTCCAGCCGAATGATCTTGCGGACCCGCCAATGCCTTCCGTCTTCGAGACGTCCACGACTGCCACCCCGATCACCTTCGTCACCAAATCGAGCTGGGATACCGTGCGCGAGACGCTGCCGCCGGCGCAACGCCAGTTCGCCATCGCGAGCGCCTTTGCCGCCAAGCCGGGCGGCTATCTCGCGCTGCCCGCGCCCGACGGCGCCATCGCACGAGTGCTGTTCGGGCTCGATGACGACGGCGCCAGATCGCGCGATCCGTTCCGGCCGGGTGCCCTGCCCGGCCTGCTGCCGCCCGGCACCTATCGCTTCGCCAATGCACCGCACGATGCACGACTGGCGGCGCTCGCCTTCGCGCTCGGCAGCTACCGCTTCGCCCGTTACCGCAAAGCTGACCGCCCCGACGTCCGGCTGGTGCCGCCTGACGGCGTCGACCCCGCCGAGATCAACAGCATGGCGGATGCCGCAATGCTGGCGCGCGACCTCATCAACACGCCGTCCAACGACATGGGGCCGGAGGAGCTGGCCGCGGCCGCGCAAGAGCTCGCCGCTGAGTTCGGCGCAAGCTACGCATGCACCATCGGCGAAGATCTCAAAGCGAACTTTCCGCTGATCCACGCCGTCGGCATGGCGTCAGACCGTGCACCGCGGCTGATCGACGTCGTCTGGGGTGATCCCAGCCATCCCAAGGTGACGCTGGTCGGCAAGGGTGTCTGCTTCGACACCGGAGGGCTCGATCTGAAGCCGTCGAGCGGCATGCTGATCATGAAGAAGGACATGGGCGGCGCCGCCAACGTGCTGGCGCTGGCGCGCATGGTGATGGATGCGAAGCTGAAGGTCCGGCTGCGCGTGCTGATTCCGGCCGTCGAGAATGCGGTTTCCGGCAATGCTTTCCGCCCGCTCGACATCTTCACCTCCCGCAAGGGCATCACCGTCGAGATCGGCAACACCGACGCGGAAGGCCGGCTGGTGCTCGCCGACGCGCTGGCGCTGGCCGATGAGGAGAAGCCCGAGCTGCTGATCGATCTGGGCACGCTGACCGGCGCCGCGCGCGTCGCGCTGGGACCGGATTTACCGCCCTTTTACACCAATGATGAGACGCTGGCCGCCGACGTCGCGCGCTGTGCGGTGAAGGAGAACGATCCGTTGTGGCGCATGCCGCTGTGGCCGCCTTACGATGCGTGGCTGGACTCGAAGACCGCCACCATCACCAACGCACCGTCCGGCGGCTTCGCCGGCTCGATCACCTGCGCACTGTTCCTGCAGCGCTTCGTCGAGCAGGCCAAAAGCTGGCTGCATGTCGACATCTATGGCTGGACGCCGTCGGCCAAGCCGGCGCGGCCCGAGGGCGGCGAATGCCAGGCCGCGCGCGCCATCTACAAGGTGCTGAGCGAGCGCTATGCCTGATCCAAAACACGATCCAAGACACGATCCAAGGCTGACACCGGCGCGCGGCGACCTCGCCGCGACATATCTCAAGGGCGAGGTGCAGGCCGATCGCTTCGTCACCGGCGAGGAATTCGAGGTGGTCGCACCGATCGCGCCGGTGCGTGAGCAGCCCTCTTCGAACGCGATGCTGATGACGGAAGCGCTACGCGGCGAGCGGGTCATTGTCTACGACCGCGACGGCGAGGGCTGGACCTGGGGCCAGCTCGGCGGCGATGGCTATGTCGGCTGGCTGCCTGACGCGACGCTGATGAAGCCGACGACCGTCCCGACGCACAAGGTCAGCGCGCTGCGGACACTCGCCTTCCCCGGTCCCTCGATCAAGCTGCCGCCGGCCGACACGCTGGTGCTGGGATCGAAGCTCACGATCGTGCGCGAGGATGGCAGTTTCGCCGTCACGCACGAGGGTACCTTCCTGCCGAAAGCCCACCTCGCGCCGCTCGACCATCGCGAGCCGGACTTCGTCGCAGTCGCCGAGCGCTTCGTCGGCACGCCCTATCTCTGGGGCGGCAAGAGCAGTCTTGGCATCGACTGCTCCGGCCTGGTCCAGGTCTCGCTGACATCAGCCGGCACCGGCTGCCCGCGTGACAGCGACATGCAGCAGGCGGGACTTGGCCGCGCGTTGGAGCCGCATGAACGAAGCAGACTGCAACGCGGCGATCTGATCTTCTGGAAGGGCCACGTCGCCATCGTTCGCGACGGAAGCACGATGGTTCATGCCAACGCGCATCACATGACAACGGTGACCGAGCCGATCGAGCCCGCCATTGCGCGGATCAAGGCAGCCGGTAGCGACGTCGTCGCGATCAAGCGACTCTGACGGGATTTACGTCGCCACCGAGCCGTTGCCCGCTGTCTCCAGGCGGAAGGCTGCTGCAAACAGCGCGCGGGTGTAGTCCGTCTTGGGATTCTTGAACAGCTCTGCCGCCTGACCTTCCTCCACCACCTTGCCGCCGCGCATCACGATGAGATGGCTGGCGAGCGAGGCGACGACACGCAGATCGTGCGAGATGAACATGTAGGTGAGATCGCGCCTGCGCTGCAATTCACGCAGCAGGTCGACCATCTGCGCCTGGATGAGCATGTCGAGCGCGCTGGTCGGCTCGTCGAGCACGACGAAATCCGGCTCCAGCACCACCGCGCGCGCGATGCTGATGCGCTGGCGCTGGCCGCCGGAGAATTCGTGCGGATAGCGGAAACGCGTGTCCGGCTTCAGCCCGACGTCCTCCAGCGCCTTGACGACGCGTGCCTCGCGCTCCTCGCGCGACAGCCTTGGCTGATGCACGGTGAGGCCCTCGGCGATGATGTCGTCGATCGACATGCGCGGGCTGAGCGAGCCGAACGGGTCCTGGAACACGATCTGCATGTCGCGCCGGAAAGGCCGCATCTCCTTGAAGCGCAGGCCCTGGATGTCCTTACCCAGGAACACGATGCGTCCATTCGACGAGATCAGCCGCATCAGCGCCAGCCCGAGCGTGGTCTTGCCCGAGCCGGATTCGCCGACCACGCCGAGTGTCTCTCCCTTGCGCACGGCAACGCTGACGCCATCGACGGCCTTGATGTGGCCGACCGTCTTGCGCATCAAGCCGCGCTTGATCGGAAACCACACCTTGAGATCATCGGCCGACATCACCACCGGCGCATCCGGCTGCGGCGGCGCCGGATCGGGCTTCGGCTCCGCCGCGAGCAGATCGCGCGTATAGGGATGTTTCGGAGTCTTGAAGACCTGCTCGACCGGCCCCTGCTCGACGATCTCGCCGCCCTTCATGACACAGACGGTGTCGGCGATGCGGCGCACAATGCCGAGATCGTGGGTAATGAAGAGCAGGCTCATGCCGAGCCGGGCGCGGATCTCAGCGAGCAGCGTCAGGATCTGCGCCTGCACGGTGACGTCGAGTGCCGTGGTCGGCTCGTCCGCGATCAACAAATCCGGCTCGTTGGCGAGCGCCATCGCGATCATCACGCGCTGACGCTGACCGCCGGAGAGCTGGTGCGGATAGCTGCTCAGCCGCGTCTCCGGCTCGGGAATGCCGACCTGCGTCAGCAGCTCGAGCGTCCGCTTGCGCGCCTGCGCGTTGCTGGTCGGATTGTGCAGCTGGATGATCTCGCCGATCTGCGCCTCGATCGTATGCAGCGGATTGAGCGAGGTCATCGGCTCCTGGAAGATGATGGAGATGTCGCTGCCGCGAATTTCCCGCATCTGCCGTTCGGACTGGTCGATCAGCTCTTGTCCCTTGAAGCGGATGCTGCCCGAGGGATGCGAAGCGCTGGGATAAGGCAGCAACTTGAGGATCGAGAGCGCGCTGACCGACTTGCCGGAACCGGATTCGCCGACCAGTGCGACGCATTCGCCGCGCTTGATCTGGAACGAGATCTTGTCGACCGCAAGCGTCGTGTTGCCGCCCTGGTGGAAGGCGACCGAAAGGTCGCGCACGGCAAGCAGGGGCTGGTTGATCGCGTCCATTACGCCCTCACTTGAACGTCTTGCGCGGATCGAAGGCGTCACGCACGGCTTCGCCGATGAAAATCAACAGCGACAGCATGATCGCGACCGAGAAGAAGCCGGAGAAACCAAGCCAAGGTGCCTGCACGTTGGACTTGCCCTGCGACAGCAGCTCGCCGAGCGACGGCGAGCCGGGCGGCAGGCCGAAGCCGAGGAAATCCAGCGCGGTCAGCGTCATCACCGAGGACGACACAATGAACGGCAGGAACGTCATGGTTGCGACCATCGCGTTCGGCAACAGATGCCGGAACATGATCACTTTATTCGACACACCAAGCGCCCGCGCCGCCTGGATGTATTCGAAATTTCGTCCGCGCAAAAATTCCGCGCGCACGAGACCGACCAGCGACACCCATGAGAACAGCAGCAATATCCCGAGCAGCACGAAGAAGCCGGGCACCAGCACCGATGACAGGATCAGCAGCAGATAGAGCGAGGGGATCGCGGTCCATATCTCGATGAAACGCTGGAACAACAGGTCGACCCACCCCCCGAAATAGCCCTGAACCGCTCCGGCCGCGACGCCGATAACGGAGGAGATGATGGTCAGGGACAGGCCGAACAGCACCGAGATGCGGAAGCCGTAGATCAGCCGCGCAACCACGTCGCGGCCCTGATCGTCAGTCCCGAGCCAGTTGTATTCGAGATCACGGCAGCTTTTGAGGCCTTTCTTCTCGACGACAGGCTTACATTGCGCCTCCGTCAACATCCAGGTTGGCGGCGACGGCGCCGGCGTCGGCAGATCGAGATTGTGGGTGTCGTAGGAGTAGCGGATCAGAGGCCAGACGATGCTGCCACCTTTGTCCTTGATCAGCTTCTGCAAATAGGGATCGCGGTAGTCGGCCGCGGTTTCGAAGTCGCCTCCGAAGGTCGTCTCGGAATAGGTGACGAAGGCCGGCCAGTAGAGATGACCGTCATATTTGACGAGGAACGGCCGATCATTGGCGATCAGCTCGGCGAACAGCGACACCACGAACAGGATCATGAAGATCCAGAACGACCAGTAACCGCGTCGGTTCGCCTTGAAATTCTGCCAGCGCCGCCTGTTGAGCGGTGATGGCGCAAACGACTTGCGCGTGATCGGCACGACATCGCCGAGCGGCGACTTTGCGGTGGTTTCGATCGGAGTGGGGGCGGTCAGTGTCATCAGACCTCCCGCGCCTCGAAATCGATCCGCGGATCGATCCACATATAGGCCAGGTCGGAGATGAGGTTGACCACGAGGCCGACGAGCGAAAAGATGAAGAGCGTGCCGAACACCACAGGGTAGTCGCGGTTGAGAACGCTCTCGAAACTGAGAAGCCCCAGCCCGTCCAGTGAGAAAATGGTCTCGATCAGAAGCGAGCCCGAGAAGAAGGCGTGAATGAAGGTGCTGGGAAAGCCTGCGATGACGATGAGCATCGCGTTGCGGAAGACGTGGCCATAGAGCACTCGGTTCTCGCTGCAGCCCTTCGCGCGCGCGGTCATCACATATTGCTTGCGAATTTCGTCGAGAAACGAGTTCTTGGTCAGGAACGTCATGGTGGTGAACGCGCCGAGCCCCATGGCGATCAGCGGCAGCGTCAAATGCCAGAAGTAATCGATGATCTTCCAGTACCATGGAAATTGCGACCAGCCGTCTGACGTCAGTCCACGCAGCGGGAACCAGTTGAAGAACGAGCCCCCGGCAAACAGGATGATCAGGAGGATCGCGAACAAGAAGCCGGGAATCGCATAGCCGAGCACGAGCACGGTCGACGTCCAGGTGTCGAAGCGCGTTCCGTCCTTGACCGCCTTGCGGATGCCGAGCGGAATCGAGATCATGTAGGTCAGGAACGTCAGCCAGATGCCGAGCGAGATCGAGACCGGCAGCTTTTCCTTGACCAGCCGGAGCACGCTGACATCACGAAAATAGCTGTTGCCGAAATCGAAGCGGGCGAAATTCCACACCATCAGCGCGAAGCGTTCCGGTGCCGGCTTGTCGAAGCCGAATTGCTTCTCCAGCTTCTTGATGAAGTCGGGGTCGAGGCCCTGCGCGCCGCGATATTTCGAATTGATGGCGTCGCCGCCGGCGCCGAGCTGCCCGGGCGCGCGTTGCGCAAAATCGCCGCCGCCCGAGATGCGCGAACTGCCGCCGGTGTCGGCGCCCGAAAGCTGCGCGATCACGCGCTCGACCGGACCGCCCGGCGCGAACTGCACGACGACAAAGGACACGAAGAGGATTCCGAGCAATGTCGGGATCATCAGGAGGATGCGGCGGGCGATATAGGCGCTCATGCTATTTCGCCTGCTCGAGCTTGGTCGCCTTGGCGGGGTCATACCACCAGTTTTCGGGGGCCCCGACGCCTTGCGCGTATTTGGGCGGCTTTCGGGGGTGACTAAACTGATCCCAATAAGCCACACGATGGAAGTTGGCGTACCACTGCGGCACCCAATAGCGCCCGGCCCGGAACACGCGATCAAACGCCCGGCAGGCCGTAGTCAGCTCCGCCCGGGTCTGGGCGGCGATGATCTTGTCGACGAGCGCGTCGATGATTGGATTGGAGATACCAGCGAGATTGTACGACCCCTTGGTTTTGGCCGCCTGGGAGGAGAAGAACGCTCGCATGGCATCGCCGGGCGTCGCTGACATCGAGAAGCGTTCGATCGTCATGTCGAAATCGAAATCCTCGAGTCGCGCGCGGTACTGCACGGCATCGACCAGGCGGAAGGTCGCGTCGATGCCGAGCGTCGCGAGGTTCTTCAAGTAAGGCCCGTGATGCGGCTGGATCGACTGCTCGTCGTTCAGGAACTCGATCGTGAAGGGCTCGCCATTGGGCAATACCCGCTTGCGATCCTTGATGACATAGCCGGCTTCATTGAGCAGTTCGCCGGCCTTGCGCAGCAGACTGCGATCCTGCCCCGATCCATCGGACACCGGCGGCACGAAGGGCATGCCGAACACCTCGTCCGGGACCTGGCCACGGAAGGGCTCGAGAAGAGCCAGTTCCTCGGGCGTCGGCGGACCGGAGACCATCATGTCCGAATTCTGGAACGGCGAATGGGTGCGCGCATAGGCGCCATACATGATGGATTTGTTTGTCCACTCGAAATCGAACGCGTAGATCAGGGCCTCGCGCACACGAGGATCCCTGAACTTGTCCCTGCGCAGGTTGATGAACCAACCTTGCGCGCCGGAAGGAGTCTCATCCGGCAATTGTTCACGCTTGACGCGGCCATCCTTCACCGCGGGAAAGTCATAGCGCGTGGCCCAGATGCGTGCCGTGAGCTCTTCGCGGAAAAGATAGTTCTTGCCGGTGAAGCCTTCGAAGGCGACGTCGCGATCCCTGTAGTATTCGTAGCGCACGGTATCGAAATTATAGCTGCCGCGGCACACCGGCAGATCGGCGCCCCACCAATCCCGGACACGCTCGTATTCGATGTAGCGGTTGACCTCGAACTTGCCGACCTTGTAAGGGCCGGAGCCCAGCGGCGTATCGAGCGTCGATTCATCGAAGGCGCGCGTGGCATAATACGTCTTCGAGAAGATCGGCAGGCTCGCGACATAGAGCGGCACGTCGCGCGCGCGGTTCGGCGCAAAGGTGACGGCCACCGTGGCGTCGTCGAGCGCTTCGGCCTTCACGAAATCGCGGAGCTGCACGACGATCAGGGGGTGGCCCTTCTCCTTCAGCGTATTGAGCGAGAACGCGACGTCATGCGCGGTGAGCCTGGAACCGTCATGGAAGCGGGCCTCGGGGCGCATCGTGAAGGTGTAGGTCAGCTTGTCCGGCGAGATCCGCACCGATTTCGCCGCAAGCCCGTACATCGCGTCGGGTTCGTCATTGGCGCGCGCCATCAACGGCGCAAACGTCATGTCCATGCCCTGCGCGCCCTCGCCCTTCAGGATGTAGGCGTTGAGCGAAGAGAACGTGAAATAGGACTGATTGTAGGCCCGTACCGAGGGGATGAGCGAGAACGCGCCCCCCTTCGGGGCGTCGACATTGACATAGCCGAAATGGTGGAAGTCGGCCGGATATTTGAGATCGCCAAAGGCCGACATGCCGTGAGCCTCGGTGACCACCTCCGACGCCCGCGCGCCGCGCAACAGCGGCGCGCTCAAGGCGCCGACACCCAGAGCCAAGACATGCCGGCGTGAAAGCTGCGCCATGCGCAATCGCTTCCTCAAGAGCGTCTTCCGATGCGCGCCGCCTTTTCAGCGTCGTACCACCACAGCGTCGGCAGGCCGGAGCGGCCATATTTCGGCAGCGGCTCGGCATGGCCAAAGCGGTCCCAGCGGGCATAGCGCGAGAAGCCGTAGGTGAATTGGGGCACGAGGTAGAAATTCCACAGCAGCACGCGGTCGAGCGCGTGGGTCGCGGCAACCAGCTCGCCGCGGTCCTTGGCGTAGATCACCTTCTCGATCAGAGCGTCGACCGCGGGATTCTTGATGCCGATGGTGTTGCGCGCACCCGGTATGTCGGCAGCCTGCGAGCCCCAGAACTCGCGCTGCTCGTTGCCGGGCGAGAGCGACTCGCCCCATTGATCGATGATCATGTCGAAGTCGAAGCTGCGCAGCCGGTTCTGGTATTGTGCATCGTCGACGACGCGGATCGAGGCGCTGACGCCGATGCGCTCCAGCGACGGCTTGTAGAACAGCGCGATGCGCTCCGATGACGGATCCTGCACCAGGATCTCGACCGAGAGCGGCTTGCCGGAGGCGGCATCGACCAGCTTGTGGTCGCGCACCTCGAAGCCGGCCTCTTTCAGCAGCTTTGCCGCCTCACGCAAATTGGCGCGCACGGCCTCCGGATTGCCGCTGACCGGATTCTGGTAGGCCGTGGTGAAGACCTCCGGAGGCACCTTGTCCTTCACGGCTTGAAGGATCGCCAGCTCCTGTCCCTCCGGCAAACCGGAAGAGGCCAGCTCGGTGCCCTCGAAGTAGCTGTTGATGCGCTTGTACTGGCCGTAGAACAGTTGCTTGTTCATCTCCTCGAAGTCGAAGGCGTAGTTGAAGGCCCGGCGCAGCCGCGCGTCCTTGAACTGGTCGCGGCGGATGTTGAAGGCGAAGGCCTGCATGCGGCCGGAATCGTTGATAGGGAATTCTTCCTTGACCACCCGCTTCTCGGTCACCGCCGGGAAATCGTAGGCCGTGGCCCACTGCTTGGCGGAGTTTTCCGCGATCCAGTCGGCCTGGTCGGCCTTGAAGGCTTCCAGCGCGACGAGGTTGTCGCGGAAGAACTCGAAGCGCAGCTCGTCGAAATTGTTGGTGCCGATCTGGCTCGGGACGTTGGCGCCCCAATAAACCTTCACCCGTTCGAGCTTGATCGAGCGTCCGGCCACGAATTCCTTGATCTTGTATGGCCCGGAGCCGAGCGGCGGCTCCAGGGTGGTCGCGCCGATGTCGCGCTTGCGGCCCTGCGCGTCGGTGCCCTCCCACCAATGCTTCGGCAGCACGGTGAGCTCGCCAACGATGGTGGGCAATTCGCGGTTGCCGGGCGCGTCGAAGGTGAACTTGACGTCGCGCTCGCCGCTCTTCTCCACCTTCGCGACGTGGCGATAGTAGGAAGCGTACATCGGGCTCAGCTTCTTCAGGGACTCCAGCGAGAAGATCACGTCCTCTGGCGTCACCGGCTTGCCATCGTGCCAGCGCGCCTCTTTCCGCAAGCGGTAGGTCACCCAGGAAAAATCGTCCGGGTGCTGCGCGGATTCGGCGAGCTCGCCATATTCGGTGGCGACCTCGTCCTGGGCACGCGTCATCAGCGTTTCGTAGATCAATGCCGCGGCCGGCGCGAGCGAGCCCTTGATGCCGGCGACCGCGATGTTGAAATTGTCGAAAGTGCCGAGCGAAATCAGCCGCGCCACGCCGCCCTTGGGCGCATCCGGATTGACATAGTCGAAGCGCTTGAAGTCGGCGGGGTATTTGATGTCGCCAAACAGCGACAGCGCGTGGCGCCAGGGTAGCTCACCGGCCGATTCCGCCTCTGCCGTGCGGACGACGGGCAGACCCGCCACGGAACCGAGGGCGGGGAGCGCAGCAATGGCCGCGCCAGTGAGCAGGAGATCGCGTCGGGTAATGGCCAAATCAACATCCCAGTCTTGAAGGAGGTTACCCCTTTAAGTGCTCAATATAGGCGAGGTTTCGACGGAATATGTTGCTTTTTCCTCATCTTGGAAGGCCGGACGGCCTGTCAGATGCGGCCAAACGCCCCGATAACAACGCCGCGAGGCCCGAATACGGAAACGGCCAGGCTTTGAAGCCTGGCCGTACATCCAAGATCGAGACCAAAGAGCCTTATTTCGCCGCGGTCGGCAGCGGCTTTGGGCTATCGGAGAGGCTGTTCAGGTAGGCGATGACGTCGGCGCGCTCGCTATCCTTCGGGATGCCGGCGAAACCCATCGCGGTGCCCGGAATGGCGCCCTTCGGATTGGCGATGAACTTGTTCAGCTCGTCGATGGTCCAGGTGCCGCCCTTGGCCTTCATGGCTGCCGAGAAGTTGAAGCCGTTGCGGCCTTCGCCGCGGTGGTCGTCAACAATGCCAAAGAGATTTGGACCGACGCGATTCGGGCCGCCCTTCTCGAAGGTGTGGCAGGCGGCGCACTTCTTGGCGGCGGCGGCGCCCTTCTCGACGGACGCGGTCTGGAGCAGCTTTTCGATCGGCTCGGAGGGCGCAGCAGCAGCAGCGCCACCTTCCTTGTCGCCAGCCACTTCCTTCACGGCGATCTCGAAGCCCGGCTTTTCCGGCATCTTGGGCGAGAACAGCGCGCTCGCGGTGAAACTCGTCACCAGCAGAATGAGACAGGTGCCAAGCACGGCACCGAGGATCTTGTTGAGTTCGAAAGAGTCCATTTCCGGCCAGGCCCCACACCGCAAGAAGGATTAGCGGCCGTGTCGACCGCCAGGACGAGCCTCGGGAGAATCAAACGTTCCTTATTGTTTCCCCGAGTTTTGCCATTCAGATATCGGTTTGCCCAGGGTCTGGCAACCCGTATAAGCGATGCGGCTTTCAGCCCATCCCCACCCCATTTCTCGGTGCGGAAAACACCCCATTTCCAGGCTCTTGAACCGATGATCGATCCCCGCATCCTGGTGCTGATACCGGCCCGCATGGCCGCCACCCGCCTGCCCGGCAAGCCGCTCGCCGATATCGCCGGCCTGCCGATGATCGTGCACGTGATGCGGCGGGCAGAGGCCGCCGGCATCGGCCGGGTCGCGGTCGCAACCGATACGGCGGAAATCGCGTCCGTCGTGACCGCCCACGGCGGTGAGGCCGTGATGACCGGCTCCGAGCACCCCTCCGGCTCCGACCGCATCCACGAGGCCATGCAGAAGCTCGATCCGGATGGCAAGGCCGAGATCGTGGTCAATCTCCAGGGTGATTTCCCGACCATCACGCCGCAGACCATACGCCAGGTGCTGCCGCCCTTTGACGATCCTGCCGTCGATATCGTGACGCTGGCGTCACAGATCCACACCGAGGAGGAGGACCTCGCCCCGAGCGTCGTGAAGGCCATCGGCTCGCCGATCGGGCCGCGACGGATGCGGGCTCTCTATTTTACCCGCGCAACCGCCCCCTACGGCGACGGACCGCGCTACCACCATATCGGCCTCTATGCGTACCGCCGCGCGGCACTGGAACGATTTGTGTCGCTGCCACGGTCTCCCCTGGAAGTTCAGGAAAATCTTGAGCAGCTCCGGGCGGTAGAAGCCGGCATGCGCATCGACATCATGATCGTCGACAGCGTGCCCCGCGGCGTCGACACGCCGCCCGATCTCGAAACCGCCCGCAGCATCCTTTCCAAATCCTGAGCCGCTGCTACAAGGCCCGTCATGAGCAAGCTAAAAATTGCATTCCAGGGCGAACCTGGCGCCAATTCCCATATCGCCATTGTCGAGGCCTATCCCGACGCCGAGCCGATGCCTTGCGCCACCTTCGAGGACGCGCTGTCGGCAATCTCCTCGGGCGAAGCCGATCTCGGCATGATCCCGATCGAGAATTCGGTCGCCGGCCGCGTCGCCGACATCCACCATTTGCTGCCGGCCTCTGGCCTCTTCATCATCGGCGAATGGTTCCTGCCGGTCCGGCACCAATTGATGGCGATCAAGGGCACGAAACTGTCCGACATCAAGTCCGTCGAGAGCCATGTGCATGCGCTCGGCCAGTGCCGCCGCATCATCCGCAAGCTCGGCATCAAGGGCATCGTGCACGCTGACACCGCCGGCAGCGCCCGCGACATCTCGGAGCGCAAGGACAAGACGGTCGCCGCGATCGCCTCGCGCCTTGCCGCGCAGATCTATGGGCTCGACATCCTTGCCGAGGACATCGAGGACGAGGCCCACAACACCACACGCTTCGTAGTGCTGGCCCGCGAGCCGAAATGGGCCGTGCAAGGTTCGGGCCCGCTGGTCACGACTTTTGTCTTCCGGGTGCGCAACCTTCCCGCCGCGCTCTACAAGGCGCTCGGCGGCTTCGCCACCAACGGCGTCAACATGACCAAGCTCGAAAGCTATATGGTCGACGGAAATTTCTTCGCCACGCAGTTTTATGCTGACGTCGACGGCCATCCTGAAGACAAGGGTCTTGCGTTTGCGATCGAGGAGCTAAAGTTCTTCTCGCGCGAATTCCGCATCGTCGGCGTGTATCCGGGGCACCCGTTCCGCGCGACGTTCAGCGAGACGCAGCAGGATTGATGGTCGCCCCGGCGAAGGCCGGGGCCCATAACCACCGATGCATGCTGTTGCGAAAGGTCTTTGACACCGAGTTTCCCTGGAGAGATTCCGCGGTATGGGTCCCGGCCTTCGCCGGGACGACGATCTACGCTACGCTTTTCGCCAGCCCAAACGCTTCCGCCAGCAGCGAATATGATTTCTTTCGCGCCTCGTGGTCGTACACGGCCGTGATCACCATCAACTCGTCCGGCTTGCTCGCATCCATCAACGGCTGCAGCTTCTCCTGCACCGTCGCTAGATTGCCGACGAACAATCGCGAGCGGTTGCGCGCGATCGAGACGCGCTCCGAGTCTGTATAGGGATAAGCCAGCGCCTCCTCGACGCTCGGCAGCGGCAGATATTGACCGCGGTCGCGGCGCAGCCGATTGAGGTCGAAAGACGTGGCGAGCTTTTCGGCCTCTTCGTCGGTATCCGCCGTGATGACGGCGACCGCAAGGATCGCGTGCGGGCTCGCATTCCAGGTTGAGGGCTGGAAGCGATTGCGGTAGCGCACCATCGCATCGATCGCGTCATGAGACGCGAAATGATGGGCGAAGGCGAAGCCCATGCCGACTTGCGCGGCAAGCTCCGACGAATAATCGCTGGAGCCGAGCAGCCAGATCGGTGGCAGCTTCGTATCGTCGGGCATCGCGACGACGTTGTGGTAGGGATGGCCTGCAGGGAATTCGCGGGTCTCCCACAGGATCAATTCGTGCAGCCGCTCCAGAAAATCATCGCCCTCGCGGCGATCGAGCCGGCCGCGCAGCGCATAGGCCGTGGCTCCGTCGGTGCCGGGCGCGCGACCGAGGCCAAGGTCGATGCGGCCGGGAAACAGCGCCTCCAGCATCTTGAAGCGCTCGGCCACGACCAGCGGCGCGTGGTTGGGCAGCATCACGCCGCCGGAGCCGACGCGGATGTGCTTCGTCACCGCCGCGATCTGCCCGATCATCACGTCGGGCGCCGGGCTTGCGACCGAGGCGAGGTTGTGATGCTCGGCAAGCCAGTAGCGGACATAGCCGAGCCCATCGACTTGGCGCGCCAGGTCGATGCTGTTGCGCAGCGCCGCGGCGGGCTTTGTGCCTGTGGTGACGACGGAGAGGTCGAGAACTGAAAGCGGGATCATGGCGCGCTAACCTAGTGGAGGGCCGCGCCGCGGCAATGGGCCAACAGCGCAGGTCTGGCGTGCGCGGGCGGAGAGGTCGCGCGGCGGCAAGAGGGGCGTTGGGACGCTTGCAGGTCATGTAACACCAAATTCATCTTGCCCACCCAACACGAATCGACTCTATCGGCCACCTAAAAATAGCTATATTGCTGATATTATTTGAATATATATCTCCTTAAGCCACTTCCCACCCTCATCCTCCACATCGCAATATTCGATGTTATTCTACAAAAAGTGGGCGATTTCCCATCCTCGATGGGCTGTCGAGAAACCCGCTTTTGCCCTATCTTAGCCTCTCCGAAGCTAGATCCGACCGCCGGCCACCAGACTGCTGACGGCCCCCTGGAGTGAGTGGTGCCATGACCGATTTGACGACGCCTGCCCACACTGACGGGCAACACGGGCACCTCCAAAACGGCCTCTCCTCAAAGCGGCCAGCGATCTCCTTCGAGTTCTTCCCGCCTAAGACGGAAGATATGGAGCGGAATCTCTGGGAAACCATTAACCGGCTCGCCCCGCTCGACCCGAAATTCGTCTCGGTGACCTACGGCGCCGGCGGCTCAACGCGTGAGCGCACCCACTCCACCATCTCCCGCATCCTCAAGGAGACTGCGCTGCTGCCGGCCGCGCATCTAACCTGCGTCGGCGCCTCGCGCGGAGAGATCGACGAGATCGTCGACCGCTACCACGAGGTCGGCGTCCGCCACATCGTCGGCCTGCGCGGCGACCCCGCCGGCGGCATCGGCACGCCGTACTCTGCTCATCCCGACGGCTATCAGACGTCTGATGCGCTCGTCGCGGGAATCAAGAAGCGGCATGCGGATATAGAGATCTCGGTCTCGGCCTACCCCGAAAAGCATCCCGAGGCGCGCGACTTCGACGCCGATATCGATACGCTGAAGGCCAAAGTCGACGCTGGCGCGACGCGCGCGATTACGCAGGTGTTCTTCGATAACGACCTCTACTTCCGTTATCTCGATCGCGTCCGCGCCCGCGGCATCAACATCCCGATCGTGCCGGGCATCATGCCCATGCACAATTTCAAGCAGGCCCGCAATTTCGTCACCCGCGCCGGCACCACCGTGCCGGACTGGTTCGCCGCGAAGTTCGAGGGCCTCGATGACGATGCCGAGACCCGCAAGCTGGTCGCCGCAACCGTCGCGGCCGGCCAGGTGCAGAAGCTCGCCAAGCACGGCGTCGACACCTTCCATTTCTACACCATGAACCGCGCCGATCTCGTGTTCGCGATCAGCCATTTGCTCGGCATTCGCGCCAAGAGCGCGCAGAAGGCGGCTTAAGACAACATGACCGTGTCCACCTCTCCCAAGCGAACCGCCCTCATCAACGCCGCGCGCGAGCGCATCCTCGTGCTCGACGGCGCCATGGGCACGATGATCCAGAACCTGCAGTTCGACGAAGCCGCCTTCCGGGGCGAGCGCTTCAAGAACTTCCATCGCGACCTGCGCGGCAACAATGACCTCCTGATCCTGACCCAGCCGCAGGCGATCGAGGACATCCACGCCGCGTACTTGCGCGCCGGCGCCGACATCGTCGCGACCAACACCTTCTCAACGACCTCGATCGCGCAGGCCGATTACGACCTCACCGACATCGTCTACGAGATGGCGCGCGAAGGCGCCCGCCTCGCCGGCAATGCCGCCAAGCGTGTCGCGGCAGAGGACGGCAAGCCGCGCTTCGTTGCCGGCGCCATTGGACCGACCAACCGCACCGCCTCGATCTCGCCCGACGTTTCCAACCCCGGCTATCGCGCGGTCACTTTCGACGATCTGCGCAAATCCTACGGCGAACAGATCAACGGCCTGCTCGACGGCGGCGTCGATTTGCTGCTGGTCGAGACCATCTTCGATACGCTGAACGCCAAGGCGGCGCTCTATGCGATCGCGGAAATCACCGAACAGCGCGGCATCGATATGCCGGTGATGGTGTCGGGTACCATCACCGACAAATCCGGCCGCCTGCTGTCGGGCCAGATGCCGGAAGCGTTCTGGAATTCGGTGCGGCACGCAAAGCCCGTGACTATCGGCTTCAACTGCGCGCTCGGCGCCGAAGACCTGCGCGCGCACATCGCAGATATCGGCCGCGTCGCCGAGACGCTTGTTTGCGCTTATCCCAACGCCGGCCTGCCTAACGAATTCGGCCAGTATGACGAGACGCCGGAATACATGGCGCGCCTGATCGGCGAGTTCGCGCGTGATGGCTTGGTCAACATCGTCGGCGGCTGCTGTGGCACCACGCCGGACCATATCGCGGCGATCGCGGCCGCCGTCGCCCCGCACAAGCCGCGCATCGTGCCGGAGATCGAGCCGCGGCTGCGGCTCTCGGGCCTCGAGCCCTTCATTCTGACGGATGCGATTCCGTTCGTGAACGTCGGCGAGCGCACCAACGTCACGGGCTCGGCGCGGTTCCGCAAGCTGATCACCAATGGTGACTACGCCGCCGCTCTCCAGGTCGCGCGCGACCAGGTCGAGAACGGCGCGCAGATCATCGACGTCAACATGGACGAGGGGCTTCTGGATTCCGAAGCCGCGATGGTGACCTTCCTCAACCTCGTCGCCGCCGAGCCCGACATCGCCCGCGTCCCCGTGATGGTCGATTCGTCGAAATTCTCGGTGATCGAGGCCGGCCTGAAATGCGTGCAGGGCAAGCCGGTCGTCAATTCGATCTCGATGAAGGAAGGCGAGGACAAGTTCATTCACGAGGCCAGGATCGCCCGCCGTCACGGCGCCGCGGTCGTGGTGATGGCGTTCGACGAGGTCGGCCAGGCCGACACGTTCACGCGCAAGACCGAGATCTGCAAGCGCGCCTACGACATCCTGGTGAACCGCGTCGGCTTCCCGCCGGAAGACATCATCTTCGATCCGAATATATTTGCGATCGCGACCGGCATCGAGGAGCACAACAATTACGGCGTCGACTTCATCGAGGCGACGCGCTGGATCCGCAAGAACCTGCCGGGCGCGCACATCTCGGGCGGCGTCTCCAACCTCTCCTTCTCGTTCCGCGGCAACGAGCCGGTGCGCGAGGCCATGCACTCGGTGTTTCTGTACCACGCCATCAAGGCCGGCATGGACATGGGCATCGTCAATGCCGGCCAGATGATCGTCTATGACGACATCGATGCCGAGCTGCGCCAGGTCTGCGAGGACGTCGTTCTCAACCGCGATCCGGGGGCGTCCGAGCGCCTGCTGGCGCTCGCGGAGAAATTCCGCGGCAGCAAGACCCAGACCAAGGAAGCCGATCTCGCCTGGCGCGAATGGCCGGTGGCGAAGCGGCTGTCGCACTCGCTGGTGCATGGCATCACCGAATTCATCGAGCAGGACACCGAGGAAGCCCGCAAAACCTCCTCACGCCCGCTCGACGTCATCGAGGGGCCGTTGATGGCCGGCATGAACGTGGTCGGCGATCTCTTCGGCGACGGCAAGATGTTTCTGCCGCAGGTGGTGAAATCCGCGCGCGTGATGAAGCAGGCGGTGGCCTGGCTGATGCCGTTCATGGAAGAGGAAAAGGCGCGCAACCTCGCCAACGGCATCGGCACCGAAGGCTCCTCGTCCGCCGGCAAGATCGTGCTCGCGACCGTGAAGGGCGACGTCCACGACATCGGCAAGAACATCGTCGGCATCGTGCTCCAGTGCAACAATTACGAGGTCATCGACCTCGGCGTGATGGTGCCGGCGGCCAGGATCGTCGAGACCGTGAAGGCGGAGAAAGCCGACATCGTCGGCCTGTCCGGCCTGATCACGCCGTCGCTTGACGAGATGGCGTTCTTCGCCGGCGAATTGCAGCGCGAAGGCTTGAAGCTGCCGCTCTTGATCGGCGGCGCCACGACGAGCCGCGTGCATACCGCGGTGAAGATCGACCCGAGCTATCGCGCCGGTCCGGTCGTGCATGTCAACGACGCCAGCCGCGCCGTCGGTGTCGCGTCCTCGCTGCTCTCGCCCGAGAAGCGCGAAGCCTATGCCGCCGAGGTGCGCGCCGAATACGCCAAGATCTCGGACGCGCATCTGCGCGCGCAGGCCGACAAGAAGCGGCTGAAGCTGGAGGCTGCACGCAAGAACCGCGTGCCGGTCGATTTCGCCGCCAACAAGCCGGTGAAGCCGACCTTCCTCGGCACCAGGAGCTTTGACGAATACGACCTCGCCGAGCTCGTACCCTATATCGACTGGACGCCGTTCTTCCAGACCTGGGAGCTCGCCGGCCGCTTCCCCGCAATTCTCGACGATGCCAAGGTCGGCGAGGTCGCGCGCTCGCTCTATGACGATGCGCGCAAGATGCTCGACACCATCGTCAAGGAAAAATGGTTCCGGGCGCGCGCCACGGTCGGCTTCTGGCCGGCGAACGCGCAAGGCGACGACATCGTGCTCTATGCCGACGAGAGCCGCACCAGGAGCATCGCGACGCTGCACACGCTGCGCCAGCAGCTCGAGAAGCGCGAGGGCCGTTTCAACGCGGCGCTCGCCGACTTTATCGCGCCGGCGGGCGTGCCCGACTATGTCGGCGGCTTCGTCGTCACCGCAGGGATCGGCGAGGATGCGGTCGCCGACCGCTTTAAGATGGCGAACGACGACTACTCCTCGATCCTGTGCAAGGCGCTGGCTGACCGGCTGGCCGAAGCCTTCGCCGAGCGCATGCATGCTCGCGTGCGCCGTGAGTTCTGGGCCTATGCGCCGGACGAGGCGCTTTCACATGACGATCTGATCCTCGAGAAGTATCAGGGCATCCGCCCCGCGCCCGGCTATCCCGCGCAGCCCGATCACACCGAGAAGGCAACGCTGTTCGAGCTGCTCGATGCCGAGAACACCGCGGGCGTGAAGCTGACCGAGAGCTTTGCGATGTGGCCGGGCTCATCCGTATCAGGGCTCTATTTCGCGAACCCCGAGAGCTATTATTTCGGCGTCGGCAAGATCGAGCGCGACCAGGTCGAGGACTATGCCGCGCGCAAGGGCATGAGTGTCGCGGAGACCGAGCGCTGGCTCGCGCCGGTGCTGAACTACATTCCGTCGCGCGAGGAGACCGACAAGGCTCTTGCGGTGACGCCCGCGAACGACGAGATCCCAAAGGATCTCGCCTCGCATCCGCCGGGCTGCACCTGCGCGGTGCATCTGGTCTGGCAAAAGAAGCGCGCGGGGGCGGGGTAGGTTTCTCACTGTCGTCCCGGCGAAGGCCGGGACCCATACCGCGTGATCCATCGATCCCATTCGGACGTAGTACCGGCGAACAAGCCGCAACTGACAGTTTTCGCCAAACCCCTCCCTGTGGTTATGGGTCCCGGCCTTCGCCGGGACGACGACGGGAAGAGCGGGCGCAATTGCAAAAAGCGAAAACAACCCCATGCACAGTAGGGATGGGGTTGAAGGGCCTGAATAATTTTCGGTGTTGCCGAAATCGCTTGCTCCGTCGGGCAAAACACCTGTATCAGTGCATGATCGCGTGTCGTGCCTAATCCATTGAGCGGCATCTCATGCGGACAAACGGATTCCGGGCTCGCGCTTCGCGCGCCACGGAATGACAGAGTCACCCCTTCGGCGGCGCCAGCGGCTGCACGATCTCCTTGAACGGCGCCAGCGCCTCGCAATGTTCGGCGTGGGCCGCGAGCGCCGGATAACGCGCCGTCTCGAACAGCTGCGGATGCGCCTCGCGGGTGAAGCGGGTGACGCAGGCGACCGCGATGTCGGCATGGCCGATGCGGTCACCGAGCCAGTACGGCGTCGCGACCTTGGCGCGCTCGGCCTCCAGCGCGGCGAGCACGTCGCCGATCTGGGCCTGGCAACGCTCGACCCACAGCGCGAGCTGCTCCCTCCGCAGCACGCGCTCGTAGAGCAGGCTGACCGCCTTGTCGCCGAGGCCGGAGGCGAGCGCGCAGATGCGCAGGTGCCGGCGACGCTCGACGCCGCTTCGCGGCAGCATCGCCTTCTCAGCGCCGACGAGCTCGTCGAGGTAGTCCAGGATGATCGTGCTCTCGATCAGCGGCTCGCCGTCGTCGAGCACCAGGGTCGGCACGCGGCGCAGCGGATTGTACGGCGCGATCTTGTCGGCATCGCCAAAAGTCGACCACGGCCTGTGCTCGAAGGCGAGCCCGTAGAGCCGCAGCGCAATCGCGACGCGACGGACGAAGGGGGAATCATATTGGCCGATCAGGAACATGGTTCTCGCTCTTCTCTGGCGTTGGACAAGGCAGGGCCGACCAGTTTCCACGATGAGATCGCAGCGGCGCAAGGATAATCCTGGACATGGAGCATTGCGCCGAATGCAACGACGCCGCGACAATAGCTCCCGGATGCGCTATCAAGGACGGCATCATGACAGCGACATCAGACATCAATCGGGAGCGGATCGCGGCGACCGAGTGTCGCAAATCCAGCGAACCCACCAATTAAGCTAAGAATCTTTATCGTATGATCAAAGTCCATCGATCAATCTCTAAGGTTGAACTTCTTCGGCTCGCGATTGTATCTTTTCGACATCCAGAGCGTTTGTCACGATACTGAACCGATAGCCCGTTCCCTCAAAGTCAAGATATCGACTTACGCTTGTCTCGCTTCCATCGTGAAAGACAATTCGAGCTTCACAGAGTGTCGGACCATAGGCGTTTGTTTTAACCGCGAAATTGTCCGTCCCATTCTTGACAACAAACGTTGTCCCATACTCATTTTTCTTAAGACCGAAGTGTTGACCGAAGTAGTACTGAACTTCCCTAACGTCATTCAAATGACCAAAGTTCTTATGTGAAAGAAGGTAGACGGTAATGTCGTAGGTCGGCAACTTGTTGAACGGATGAAATTGTCCAGATGGCCGGGATCTATGCACTAAAAAGAGATTCTTATTTTCTCTGTAGCTCTTGTGCCGCTTCTCGAACAGCATCTTATCTGCGGGGATCTGCGTGTATTCGTTGCATCCAACAGCAAAACAATCCTCCGCAGCCTGGATTGCTTCGTCGCAAGAGCTCCTCGCAATGACGGTGGAAGGAGCCGGCGCTAATCGATGATCGGCACATGCCTCGCCGCAGTCCGCGACAACGTGCCGTCGAGGCGCGGATCGTCGGCCACCTCGATCTGCCGCCGAAACGGACGAAAGCCGGAGCGCTGATAGAACGCAACGGCTGACGGATGATCGAAAGTGCAGGTGTGCACCCAGACGCGACGCACGTCGCCCAGCCAAGCACGCTCCAGCGCGCGGTTCATCAGGAAGCGGGCGGCGCCGGTGCCGATCAGGCTTGCGGTGACGCCGAAATAGACCAGCTCGCACTGGCCGGGGTCGCGGAAGTCCAGCTCCAGCAGGCCTTCGTCGCGGCCGTCTACGACGAGCGCGTAGACCTCGATGCCTGCGGCATGGATGATCGCGGCGAGCTCAGTGTCGGTCATGCGCGCCCGCGAAAACCACAGCCATTCCTCGCCGACGCGGCTGTGGAGGTCGCGATACCAGTCGAGCGCGGGGGCGTCGGCCTTGCGCAGGGTCCAGGTGTCGCGTGGATCGTCACGGCGCGGGGGGCGTGTGGTCATTTCGAGATGGGTGACGACTGCGGCGATCTTGCCAGCGGGGATGTCGGAATAACCGTCGGGGAGGATCATGGGGCTGGCTCGTTCAGTTTGGGCCAAGTGCAAACTACACATTCAGTGTCGTCCCGGCGGAGGCCGGGACCCATAGCCACGAATATAAATTGCTTTACGATCTTGGAACGACGAGTCCAATTCCCAACATCTGCTGCGGAGTATGGGTCCCGGCCTTCGCCGGGACGACGGTGTGCTTGTGGAGGCGCGACGCGCGCCCGCTATTCCCCCTCGTCGCTCGCCAGCACGCCCTTTACCGCGCGGGCCCAGCCGGCGAGCTTTCGATCGCGCGTGGCCTCGCTCATGTTCGGCTTGAAGCGGTGCTCGAGCCGCCAATTGTCGGCGAATTTCGTCGGTTCGGGATAGACGCCGGCCTGGAGGCCGGCGAGATAGGCGGCGCCGAGCGCGGTGGTTTCCTGAATCACGGGGCGGTCGACCGGCGCGTCGAGGAGATCGGCGAGGCGCTGCATGGTCCAGTCCGACGCGGTCATCCCGCCGTCGACGCGGAGCACGACGCTTGCGGTTTCCGAGCTCGGCCAGTCCGCGCGCATCGCGGCCCAGAGGTCAAAAGTCTGGTAGCAGACGCTTTCGAGTGCGGCATGCGCGAGCTCGGCGGGGCCGGTGTTGCGGGTGAGGCCGAACAGCGCGCCGCGAACCCGCGGATTCCAATAGGGCGCGCCCATACCGACGAAGGCGGGGACGAGATAGACGCTCTGCATCGAGTCCGACTGATCAGCAAGAGGTCCGGTTTCAGCCGCGTGCTTGATGATGCCGAGGCCGTCGCGCAGCCATTGCACCGCGCTGCCTGCGACGAAGATCGAGCCTTCGAGCGCGTAGGTGCGTTTTCCCGCGAGCTGGTAGGCAATGGTGGTGAGCAGCTTGTTCTTGGAGACGACAGGCGTGGAGCCGGTGTTGAGCAGGGCAAAACAGCCGGTGCCGTAGGTGGACTTCATCATGCCCGGACGGAAACAGGCTTGTCCAATGGTTGCGGCCTGCTGGTCGCCGGCGATGCCGGAGATCGCGATCGCACCGCCGAACAAATCCGGCGTGCTCTCGCCGAAGCGGGCCGAAGAGTCCTTCACCTCGGGCAGCATCGAGCGCGGCACGCCGATGATCTCCAGCAGCTCGTCGTCCCACTGGCCGGTGTGGATGTTGAACAGCAGCGTGCGCGAGGCGTTGGTGGCATCGGTGGCGTGCACCTTGCCGCCGGTGAGGCGCCAGAGCAGGTAGCAATCGACGGTGCCGAACATCAGCTCGCCGCGCGCGGCGCGCGCCCGTGCGCCGGGGACGTGGTCGAGGATCCAGGCGACCTTGGTGCCGGAGAAATAGGGATCGATGATCAGGCCGGTCTTCTGCGAGATCACGGGCTCGCGGCCTTCGTGCTTGAGCTTGGCGCAGACATCCGCGGTGCGGCGGTCCTGCCAGACGATGGCGCGGTGCACGGCCTGGCCCGTCGCGCGATCCCACACCACGGTGGTCTCGCGCTGGTTGGTGATGCCGATCGCGGCGATGTCCTTGGCGGTGATGCCCGCCCGTTCGATCGCGTCGCGGCAGACCATCACGGTCGAGGTCCAGATGTCCTCCGGCTCGTGCTCGACCCAGCCCGAGGCCGGAAAATGCTGCGGAAACTCCTGCTGCGCGCGGGCTGCAATCGAGATGTCGCTGCGAAACACGATCGCACGCGATGAGGTGGTGCCCTGGTCGATGGCAAGGACGAAAGACATGGAAGCTTACCTTCGCGTTTTCTTTGGCGTTTTCTTTGGCGTTTCCCGGTGACGGGTGATTGTGTCGCGCCAAAAGGAGCGGATTAGGGCGGCAAGGTCAAGCTGGCTTGCGGGCCGCGATTCTTACTCTCCCCTGGAGGGGGAGGGCAATCGCATATGAAAACTTGTCCCTGCGGCCATCCTTCGAGACGCCCGCTTTGGGCGGGCTCCTCAGGATGAGGGCGGAGTATGCGGCAGCAGTTTCAAAGGGGCACTGACGCTGGTTAGCCTCATCCTGAGGAGGCGCGTAAGCGCCGTCTCGAAGGACGAGGCGTGCGCGCAGGTCGCCGCAACGAGTCATATGCGATTACCCTCCCCTGGAGGGGAGGGTTAGAGAAGAGCGCCCCGCCGCTATGCCCTACGATGTTTCGACAGTGCCGTTTCTGCTTCGCTAGATGGATCCCGGGCTCATCGCTTCGCGATGCCCCGGGATGACAGTCGTTAGACCAACCCACCCGCATCCGCGACGCGGCGCTGGTGGTAGTCGGTGTCGCCGAAGGTGTTCTCGATCATGGTCAGGCGCTTGAAGTAGTGACCGATCTTCGCCTCCATCGTCATGCCGATGCCGCCGTGGAGCTGGATCGCCTGCTGGCCGACGAATTTCAGCGACTTGCCGATCTGCACCTTGGCGGCGGCGATGGCGTTGGAGCGCTCCTTGGCGTCCGTGAAGTCGCTCGCCATGGTCGCGAACATCGACATCGAACGCGCCTGCTCGGCGGCGACGAACATGTCGGAGGCGCGGTGCTGCAGCGACTGGAACGAGCCGATCGCGACGCCGAACTGTTTTCGCGTTTTGATGTACTCGACCGTGGTCTTCAGCGATTCATCCATCAGGCCTACCGCCTCGGCGCAGAGCGCGACGCGGGCTTCGTCCACCACGCGCTCGATCAGCGCGAGCGAGTCATCGGGATTGCCGATCGCAGCACTCCCGTCGACCTCGACACCGGTGAAAGTGATGTCGGCGGCGTGCAGGCCGTCCTGGGTCGGGTACGATTTTTTGGTGACGCCCTTGGCGCTCGCCGGCACCAGGAACACGCCGATGCCGGTCGTGTCGCGGCGGTTGCCCTTGGTGCGCGCGGTGACAATGAGGGTATCGGCGTTCTCGCCGTTGAGCACGACGAATTTCTCGCCGTCGATCACCCAGCCGTCGCCCTTCTTCTTCGCCGTCGTGGCGACGTCGAACAGGTCGTAGCGCGAATTCTTCTCGAGCTGGGCGAACGCCAGCGTCTTGCTGCCGTCGACGATTCCCGGCACATGCGCGGCCTTCTGCGCATCGGTCCCGGCATGGCGCAGGAAGCCGCCGCCGATCACGACGGTTGGGAGATACGGTTCGAGCACCAGCGCCTTGCCGAGCGCTTCCATCACGATCATGGTCTCGACGCCGCCGCCGCCGAAGCCGCCATCGGGCTCCGCGAAGGGCAGACCGAGCAGGCCCTGCTCGGCGAGCTTGCCCCAGACGGCCTGGCTCCAGCCGCCCTTCTCCTTCATGTACTTCTTGCGGCTTTCGAAATCGTAGGAATCGGTCAGCAGGCCGTCGATGCTGTCCTTCAGGAGCCGCTGCTCCTCGGTCAAATCAAAATCCATGGTTCTCTCCAAATCGGCGGGAATTGCCCTGCCGTCGCCTTATCCCTCAGACGTCATCCCCGCCTTGTGCGCAATTGCGCACTGGGGCGGGGATCCAGTAAACGCAGCCGTCCGTTCGTACTCACGACCGCCGCGGCGTACTGGGTCCCCCGCCTTCGCGGAGGACGACACCGTCATTGTTGCATCACAATCCCAGCACCGCCTTGGCGATGATGTTGCGCTGGATCTCGTTGGAGCCGCCGTAGATCGAGACCTTGCGGTTGTTGAAGTAGCTCGGCGCGATCTGGGCGGTCCAGTCCATGGCTTCGTTCGAGCCGTCGTCGCCGTGCACGTCGTAGGGCGCAGCGAACGGGCCGATCACTTCCATGAGCAACTCGGTGGTGGTCTGCTGGATCTCGGAGCCCTTGATCTTCAGCACTGACGACGCCGGATTGGGCTTGCCCTTGCCGTGCTTGCCCTCGTCGGCGACGACGCGGAGCTGCGTCAGCTCGAGCGCCTTCAGCTCGATCTCGCAGGCGGCCAGTTTCTCGCGGAACGCGGCGTCCTGGATGATCGGCTTGCCGCCGGATTCGACCTTGGAGGCCAAATCGCGGATGCGGCGCAGCCGTTCCTTGGAGACGCCCACGCGCGCGATGCCGGTGCGCTCATTGCCGAGCAGGAATTTTGCGTAATCCCAGCCCTTGTTCTCCTCGCCGATCAGGTTCTCGTAGGGAACCTCGACGTCGTCGAAGAACACCTCGTTGACCTCGACGCCGCCGTCGATGGTCTGGATCGGTCGCACGGTGACGCCCTTCGACTTCATCGGGAACACGATGAAGGAGATGCCCATCTGCTTCTTGGCGGACGCGTCGGTGCGGCAGAGGCAGAAGATCATGTCGGCGTGCTGGGCGAGCGTCGTCCAGGTCTTCTGGCCGTTGATGATCCATTTGTCGCCCTTGCGCTCGGCTTTCGTCTTGAGCGAGGCAAGGTCAGAGCCGGAACCGGGCTCCGAAAAACCCTGGCACCACCAGTCGTCGACATTCGCGATGCGCGGCAAATACTTCTTCTTCTGCTCTTCGTTACCGAAGGTGTAGATGACGGGGCCGACCATGCTGACGCCGAACGCGAGCGGCTGCGGCGCCGGATAGGACTGCAGCTCCTCGTTGAAGATGTAGTGCTGTACCGAGGTCCAGCCGGTGCCGCCATACTGCGTCGGCCAGTGGCTGGTACCCCAGCCCTTCTTGTTGAGGATGCGCCACCACGTCACCATCTCGTCCTTCGAGAGGTGGCGGCCCTCGACCAGCTTGCGCCGCGTATCCGGCGGCACGTTGTCGCGGAAGAATGACCGCACTTCCTCGCGAAACGCCTGCTCTTCCCTCGTGAATGCGAGATCCATCGGATCCTCCTACCCTTGTCGTCCCGGCGAAGGCCGGGACCCATAACCACGAATTTTCATTGTCTTGCACAGGCCACTATCGTCTGCGTCCCACACGCCTGCTGCGGCGTATGGGTCCCGGCCTACGCCGGGACGACAGAAAACTACTGCAAAACCTCGAACAAGCCGGCTGCGCCCATGCCGCCGCCGACGCACATGGTGACGACCGCGTATTTCGCCTTGCGGCGGCGGCCTTCGATCAGAGCGTGACCGGTCAGGCGCGCGCCCGACATGCCGTAGGGATGGCCGACCGCGATCGCGCCGCCGTCGACGTTGATCTTCTCGGGGTCGATGCCGAGCTTGTCGCGGCAATAGAGCACCTGCACCGCGAAGGCTTCGTTCAGCTCCCACAGGCCGATGTCGTCGACCGTCAAGCCATGACGCTTGAGCAGGCGCGGCACGGCGAAGACCGGGCCGATGCCCATCTCGTCCGGCTCGCAGCCGGCGGAGACGAAGCCGCGGAAAATGCCGAGCGGCTTGAGGCCGCGCCTGGCCGCTTCCTTGTCGCTCATGATGACGGAGGCGCTGGCGCCGTCGGAGAGCTGGCTGGCATTGCCGGCGGTGACGGAGAACCCCTCGCCGCGCACGGGCTTGAGGCCGGCAAGCCCTTCGGCCGTGGTCTCCGGGCGCGGGCCCTCGTCCTGCGACAGCGTCACCTCCTTGAACGAGACGGCGCCGGTTGCCTTGTCGGTGACCGCCATCTGCGTGGTGATCGGCGCGAGCTCGTCCTTGAACTTGCCGCCCTGCTGGGCAGCGGCGGTACGGCGCTGGCTCTCCAGCGAATATTCGTCCTGCTTCTCGCGCGAGATGCCGTAGCGCTTGGCGACGATTTCGGCGGTGTCGATCATGGGCATGTAGACCTCGCCCTTGATCTTGAGCAGCGCCGGATCCTGGGCGTGGAAGCCGTTCATCTTGTCGTTCTGCACCAGCGAGATCGACTCGCCGCCGCCGCCGACAGCGATCTCGACACCGTCGAAGATCACCGAGCGTGCGGCCAGCGCGATCGCCTGCAGGCCCGAGGCGCACTGCCGGTCGATGGTGGTGCCGGCGACGGTGACGGGCAGACCTGCCCGGAGCAGCGCCTTGCGCGCGATGTTGCCGCCGGTCGAACCCTGCTGGAGAGCCGCACCCATCACGACATCCTCGATCTCCTTCGGATCGACCTTGGCGCGCGCGACGGCTTCGCCGATGGCGTGGCCGAGCAGCGTGGCGCCTTCGGTGGCGTTGAGCATGCCGCGATAGGCCTTGCCGATCGGCGTACGGGCGGTGGAAACGATGACGGCGTCGGTCAAGAGCGACCTCCTGGTTGCTTGGATTGTGATGGTTTTTGCTGCTGGCGCAATTCGTGGCGTGACAGCTTTCCGACCGGCGTGCGCGGAAGGTCGTCGACGAACTCGACCTCCGCCGGCAATTCGTGCTTGCCGACCTTGCCGGTGAGCTGCGCACGCAGCTCGTCGAGCGAAAACGGCTTGACGTCCGGCTTCAGCTTGATGAAGGCTTTTGCGGCCTCACCGCGATACTGGTCGGGAATGCCGAGCACGATCACCTCGTGCACACCTGATATGGTGTAGATCGCCTGCTCGATCATCTGCGGATAGACGTTAAAGCCGCCGGAGATGATCATGTCCTTCTTGCGATCGACCAGGAAGAAATAGCCGTCGGTATCGACATAGCCGATGTCGCCGGTGAGGAAGCGGCCGTCAGAGAAATACTCCGCGGACTCCTTCTGCTTGTTCCAATAGCCCTTGGTGACATTCGGGCCCTTGATGCGGATCTCGCCGACTTCGCCCGGTGGCAGCACCTTGGTCGGATCGTCCAGCGACACGACGTCGAGCTCGATGCCCGGCAGCATCAGGCCGATCGAGCCAGGCTTGTCGGGACCGACAGGCGGATGGCCGGTACCGGGCGAGCAGGTTTCGGTCATGCCCCAGCCGCTCTTGAGCTTCTTGCCGACCTTGCGCTCGAAGAAGCTCGCGACCTCCACCGGCAGCGGCGCGCCGCCGGAGCCGATGGCGTTGAGCGAGGAGAAATCGCGTTTGTCGAGATCGGGGAGCGCGGCGATCGCGATCCACATCGTCGGCACACCCGGGAAATAGGTCGCGCGCTTGACCTCGATGTCGCGCATCACCGCCTCGACGTCGAAACGCTGATGGAGCGAGATCAGATTGCCGCGGCTGAGCGAGGACAGCAGCACGACGGTGAGCGCATAGATGTGGAACAGCGGCAGCACGCAGATCACGCGCTCGACGACGTCGCCGCGCGCCGCGCGCGTCGGCAGACCCCAGACCTCGTAGATCGACACCGCGGAGGTGAGATTGCCGTGCGTGAGCATGGCGCCCTTCGGCAGGCCGGTGGTGCCGCCGGTATATTGCAGCAGCGCGACGTCATCGACCGCAACGGCCGGCCATTGCGCCGGCAGCGGCGCGCCCTCGACGAATGCCTTGAAGGTGACGATGCGGGGATAATCAGGGATTGGAGCCTGCGGCGTGCCGACCTTGCCCCAAGTGTCGTCCTCGCAGACGACCAGGCGATCGATCAGCCCCTTCTCCAGAAACTTCAGCGCGGTCGGCAACAAGGCCTGGAGGTTCGAGGTGACCAGCAACCGCGAGCCGGAATCGGAAACCTTGTGCGTCAGCGCAATCTCGCCGTCGAGCGGCGAGAGATGCGCGACGCGGCTGCCTGCCTTCAGCGCGCCGAAGAAATTGACGGGATGATCCGGCGTATTGCCGAGGAACAGCGCGACAGAGGTGTTCTTGCCGCAGCCCGCGCGCAGGAACGCAGCCGCCGCGCGCTCGGCCATCGCGGCGAGCTCGGTATAGGTGATCGGCCGATCGCGAAATTCCAGCGCGGTGCGCGGACCGTAATTTGCGGCGGCCGTCGAGAGCAGGTCAGGCAGCGTGCCCTGGACGATGGTGTCGTCCCAATGCACGCCCTCGGGGTAAAACTGTTCGCCGGGATGGGTCATTGCTTCCTTAAACCACAGACCGTCATTCCGGGGCGATGCGAAGCATCGAACCCGGAATCTCGAGATTCCGGGTTCGCCCTGTGGGCGCCCCGGAATGACTGAGAATTGGAGCGCAAGGCACCATCACGCCGCCTTCGACGCCGCAGCCAGCGACGCGAACGTCTTGCCTTCGGCCGCGAGCTTCTTCAGCAGCGGGGCGGGCTCGAGGCTCGGATCGCTGGTCTCCTTGGCGTAGAAGGCGAGGCGATCGGCGATGTGCTTGAGGCCGACGGTGTCGGCCCAGAACATCGGGCCGCCGCGATAGATCGGCCAGCCATAGCCGTAGAGCCAGACCACGTCGATGTCGGAGGGCCGCGCCGCGATGCCTTCTTCGAGGATCTTCGCGCCCTCATTGATCATCGGATACATCATGCGCTCGAGGATCTCGTCGTCGCTGACGATTCGCTTCTTGCGGCCGAGACGGAGCAGCGTCTCGTCGATCAGCTTCTCGACCTCCGGATCCGGCAGCGGCGCGCGGGAGCCTGCCTCGTACTTGTAGTAGCCCTTGCCGGTCTTCTGGCCGAAGCGGCCGGCTTCGCACAGCGCGTCCGCGATCTCCGACTTGATGCCGCGATCCTTGCGCGAACGCCAGCCGATGTCGAGACCGGCGAGATCGCCCATCGCGAACGGCCCCATCGGCATGCCGAACTTGGTGACGACCGCATCGACCTGCTGCGGCAAGGCACCTTCGAACAGCAGCTTTTCCGACTGCTTGCCGCGCTGGGCCAGCATGCGGTTGCCTACAAAGCCGTCGCAGACGCCGACCACGGCCGGCACCTTGGCGATCTTGCGCGCGATGGTGACGGCGGTCACCAGCGCATCCGGCGCGGTCTTGTCGGCGCGCACGATCTCGCACAGCTTCATGACGTTCGCGGGCGAAAAGAAGTGCATGCCGAGCACGTCCTGCGGACGCTTGGTCGATTTTGCGATCTCGTCGATGTTGAGATACGAGGTGTTGGAGGCGAGCACCGCGCCCGGCTTGACGTATTGGTCGAGCTTGCCGAACACTTCCTTCTTCACCGCCATGGTCTCGAACACGGCCTCGATGACGAGGTCGGCATCGCCGACGTTCTCGATGCCGACCACGCCGTTGATCAGCGCCATGCGCTTGGCGGGCGCGTCAGCGGGGATGCCGCCGCGCGCCGCGGTCGCTTCCCAGTTCTTCTGCATGATGCCGAGGCCGCGCTTGAGCTGCTCCTCGCCGGTCTCGATCAGGGTGACGGGAACACCCGCATTGGCAAAGGACATCGCGATGCCGCCGCCCATGGTGCCGGCGCCGAGAATGGCAACACGGTTAACGGGGCGCGACTTGGTGCCCTCAGGCACGCCCGCGATCTTGGAGGCTTCGCGCTCGGCGAAGAAGGCATAGCGCTGCGCCTTGGACTGGTCGCTGGCGACGAGCTTGAGGAACCCCTCGCGCTCCTTCTTCAGACCTTCGTCGAACGGCAGGTCGATGGCGTAGCCGACCGCATCGGCCGCCGCGAACGGCGCTTCCAGGCCGCGCGACTTCTTGGTCATGGCAGCAACCGCATTGGTGAAGATCGAGCGGTCCGCCTTGGCAGCTGCGATCTTGGAATCGTCGTCGCGCAGACGGCGCAGCGGACGCTTCTCGGCCAGCAGCTTGCGGACAAAGGCTTCGCCGCCGGAGGCCGGGCCTTCGACGATCTCCTCGATCAGGCCGTGCTTGAGGGCCTCGGCCGCACCGATCGGATCACCACCGACGATCATCTTGACCGCGAGCTCGGGACCAACCGCGCGCGGCAGGCGTTGCGTGCCGCCGGCGCCCGGCAGCAGGCCGAGCTTCACCTCGGGCAGGCCGAGCTTTGCCTCCTTAACAGCCACGCGGAAATGACAGGCAAGCGCGACCTCGAGGCCGCCGCCGAGTGCGGTGCCGTGGATCGCGGCCACGATCGGCTTCGGCGAATTCTCCATTTCGGCCAGCACCTCGTTGAGGCCCGGCGGCTTCGGCGGCTTGCCGAATTCGGTGATGTCGGCTCCAGCAATGAAGGTGCGGCCGGCGCAGGTCAGCACGATGCCCTTGATCGCGGGATCGGCGATTGCGGCCTTGATGCACTCCAGAATACCACTGCGGACTGCGGCACTCAGCGCATTGACCGGAGGGCTATTGACCGTGACGATCCCGACTTCGTCATGACGCTCAAGCTTGACCACTTCGCTCACGGTTTCCCTCCTTGGTGGGGATTTACTTTTGTTCGATTTCGCGGTGCGGAATTTAATTCCGCATCTTGACGGCAGGGTTATTTTGAAGCACGTGGCTTGTCAACGACTCCGCGCAAGAGCAGATCAGGGATGAAGCGTACAGGAAAGAAGACAGCGACCGATCGGAATTTCGTCGTCGCGCTTTCCCGCGGACTGGATGTATTGCGCGCATTCCAACCCAATGACGGCCTTCTCGGCAATCAGGAGATTGCGGCCCGCACCAATCTGCCGAAGCCGACCGTGTCCCGGCTGACCTACACGTTGACCAAGCTTGGCTATCTTGCGCCGGTTCCCCGGTTCGAAAAGTACCAGCTCACACCTGCCGCGATGTCGCTTGGCTATGCCGCGCTGGCCAATCTCGGTGTTCGGCATTTGTCCGAGCCATTCCGCGAGGAATTGATGCGCGCGACCGGCGGCGCCGTCGCCGTCGGCGGCCGCGACCGTCACAGCATGATCTATTTCGGGCAGAGCCGCGGCAGCGAGACGGTTGGCGTTCAACTTGACGTCGGCTCTCGCGTGCCGATTGCAACCAGCGCGATGGGCCGCGCCTATTTCTGGGCGCTAGACGACGAGAACCGCGCTGAAGTCACGCGCATCCTGCGCGAACATTACGGCAGCCGCTGGCCCAAGATGCGCGACGGACTGGAACGTTCGGGCGAGACGGTCGCGAAATACGGCTTCGCGATGTCGGTCGGCGATTGGCACGATGACATCGGCGCCGCTGGCGTCGCGCTCAAGCTCAACGACGGAACCGGACCTTACGCCTTCAATTGCGGTGCACCCGCATTCCGTTTTACGGAAGAGCGCTTGATCAACGACATTGGACCGCGACTGCTGGCGATGGTAAGGAACATCGAAGCGGCACTTGGGGGTCTGATGCCGCAATCCAAAAAAGAAGTCAGCAAAAAGCTGAAATCAGGAGGAAAAGTTGCGCGTGTGGCCGAGGGGATCAGATAGCCTTTGTCATCATCGGGAGCGGTTTGCATCGCCCCATCGCCCACCGACGTGTGTGGGCGAGACGACATGACGCAGGCACAGCTCGCGCAGGGGACATCGCCCCTGCTCGCCGTTCGCGACGTCAGCGTCGTGTTCGGCGGCATTGTCGCGCTCAACGGCGTGTCGTTCGACATGCACCAGGGCCAGATCCTCGGGCTGATCGGCCCCAACGGTGCCGGCAAGACCACGCTCTTCAACTGTCTCTCCCGTCTCTACCAGCCGTCGTCCGGCGACATCCTGATGGAAGGCGCGAGCATCCTGAGGCGCCCGCCCCACCGGATCGCCGAGATCGGCATCGGCCGCACCTTCCAGAACGTGGCGCTGTTTCCGAACCTCTCGGTGATGGACAATGTCCGCGTCGGCGCTCATTCGAAGACCTCCAGCGACATCATCAGCGACTCCCTGAGGCTGGCCTGGGTCCGGCGCAGCGAGACCAGCGTCAACAAGAAGGTGCACGAGATCCTCGCCTATCTCGATCTCGAGGACGTCGCCCACACCACCGTCTCCGGCCTCCCCTTCGGCACCCAGAAGCGCGTCGAACTGGCGCGGGCGCTGGCGGCGGACCCGAAGATCCTGCTGCTCGACGAGCCGGCCGGCGGCCTCAACCACGAAGAAGTCCACGTCCTCGGCGACCTCATCCGACGCATCCGCGACGACCGCGGCATGACCGTGCTGCTGGTCGAGCACCACATGGGCCTCGTGATGTCGATCGCCGACCACGTCGTCGCGCTGAATTTCGGCAAGAAGCTCGCGGAAGGCACGCCCGCCCAGGTGCAGGTGGACCCCGACGTCATCAAGGCCTATCTCGGGAGCAAGGACCAATGACGACGCTGCTCAACGTCAAGGACCTGCGCGCCTATTACGGCCAGGTCCAGGCGCTCCATGGCCTCTCGTTCTCGCTCAGCGAGGGCTCGCTCGTGACGCTGCTCGGGGCCAACGGCGCCGGCAAGACCACGACGCTGCGCGCGATCTGCAACATGGTGCGCTCCACCGGTGGTATCGAGTTCGACGGCAAGCCGCTCAACAACCGCTCCACCGAGAGCATCGTGCGGTTTGGCATTGCGCACGTGCCGCAGGGCCGCGGCACCTTCACCACCATGACGGTGGAGGAAAACCTTCAGCTCGGTGCCATCACGCGCAAGGACAATGCCGGCATTGTCTCCGACATCGAGCGCATGTATGCGCATTTCCCGGTGCTGAAGCAGCGGCACACCCAGCAGGCCGGCACGCTCTCCGGCGGCGAGCAGCAGATGCTCGCGGTCGCGCGTGCGCTGATGCTGCGGCCGCGGCTGATGCTGCTCGACGAGCCGTCCTTTGGCCTTGCGCCGCTCGTCGTGCGCGACCTGTTCGGCATCCTCGGCAAGATCAACCGCGAGGACAAGGTGTCGATCCTTGTGGTCGAGCAAAACGCCCAGCTCGCGCTCGAGCTCGCCGACCAGGCCTATGTGATCGAGACCGGCCGTATCGTGATGTCGGGCAATGCCAAGGACATCGCGAACAACGAAGAAATCCGCAAATCCTATTTGGGTTACTGAGGTGGGTGCATCGATGGCATCGATCTATCCGCGTGCTCGGTCCACCTCTCCCGAAGGGAGAGGTGGATTTGCGAAAGCAAATCGGGTGAGGGGTTACGGTCTCTCGTTGGAGCGGCGCCCCCTCACCCGGATTGCTTCGCAATCCGACCTCTCCCCGTTGGGGAGAGGTGTGGTCGCCGACGCCGTACCCGCTCAACTCGCAGTGTTCTAGGGGAGCCCGAGGTCCATGGAGCTTTTCACCAACCAGGTCCTGGCCGGGATTGCCACCGGCGCCATCTACGCCTGCATGGCGCTCGCCGTGGTCATGATCTACCAGGCGATCGACCATCTCAACTTCGCGCAGGGCGAGATGGCGATGTTCTCGACCTTCATCTCCTGGCAGCTGATGCAGTGGGGCGTGCCCTATTGGGCCGCCTTCGTGATCACGCTGGCGCTCTCCTTCGTTGGCGGCATCGCGATCGAGCGCATCCTGTTCAAGCCGCTGGCGAAAGCGCCGATCCTGACCAACGTCGCCGGCTTCATCGCGCTGTTTGCGATCATCAACTCCTCGGCCGGGCTGATCTGGGACTTCACCATCAAGCAGTACCCGACCCCGTTCGGCTCGGCGCCGTTCCTCGGCAGCCAGCTGATCTCGACCCACCAGGCCGGCATGATCGGCGTCACCGTGCTGCTGCTGCTCGGCCTCTATTTCTTCTTCCAGTACACCAGGATCGGCCTCGCCATGCGGGCCGCCGCCTCCGTGCCGGAGTCAGCCCGGCTGGTCGGCATCAACACCTCCTGGATGATCGCGCTGGGCTGGGGCATGGCGACCGCGATCGGCGCCATCGCGGGCATGCTGATCGCGCCGGTCGTGTTCCTCGAGCCCAACATGATGGGCGGCGTGCTGATCTACGGCTTCGCCGCCGCGGTGCTCGGCGGCCTGACCAGCCCGTTCGGCGCCGTGGTCGGCGGCTTCCTGGTCGGCATCTTCGAGAACCTCGCCGGTACCTACATTCCCGGCGTCGGCAACGAGCTGAAACTCCCGATCGCGCTCGCGCTGATCATCTCCGTCCTGGTCGTCAAACCCGCTGGTCTGTTCGGCCGGCACATCGTCAAGCGAGTTTGATCATGAGCGCAGCAGAAGACGTCGTCGCCGAAGGCCACGAGGCGGTCGAGGCCGTTCCGAAGCGGGCCATGACACTGGGCATGGGCACCTCGCTGGTGGTGCTGCTGCTTCTCGTCGCCGTTCCGCTGTTCGCGAAGAACTTCGTGATCTTCCAGCTGACCCAGCTGCTGTATCTGGGTCTCGCCGTGCTGGCGCTGAACATCCTGACCGGCGGCTCGGGCCAGTTCTCGCTCGGCCAAAGCGCGTTCTACGGCATCGGCGCCTACGTCACCGCGGTGATGATGGAGCAGTTCAACATCCCGTACTTCCTCTGCCTGCCGGTCGCGGGCGTGGTTTGCTTCGGTGCCGGCTTCCTGTTCGGACAGCCGGCGTTGCGTCTCTCCGGCGTGTATCTTGCGCTTGCGACCTTCGCGCTCGCCACCGCGATGCCGCAGCTCCTCAAGCTGAACTTCCTCGAGCACTGGACCGGCGGCGTGCAGGGCCTTGTCGTCACCAAGCCCGACGCGCCGTTCGGCCTGCCGATGTCGCAGGACATGTGGCTTTATTATTTCACGCTCGTCGTCGTGCTCGCGATCTACATCTTCTCGGTCAATTTGCTGCGCTCCCGCTCGGGCCGCGCCTTCATGGCGATCCGCGACAACGAGATCGCGGCCTCCGCCATGGGCGTCAACGTCGCGCTGTACAAGACGCTGGCCTTCGGCGTCTCCGCCGGCATCACCGGCGTTGCCGGCGGCTTGAGCGCGATCGCGGTGCAATTCGTCGCGCCTGACAGCTTCACCATCACGCTCGCGATCCAGCTGTTCCTCGGCATGGTCGTCGGCGGCGTCGGCTGGCTGCCCGGCTCGATCGTCGGTGCCGCCTTCATCATCTTCGTGCCGAACATCGCGGAGGGCATCTCCAAGGGCCTCTCCGGCGCCGTGTTCGGCGTGCTGCTGTTCCTGGTCATCTACCTCGTGCCGCATGGCGCAAGGCAAGTCGCGATCCTGGGCCAGCAACTCGCCGGACGGCTCAGAAGAAACTAAAACTCTTGGATTAATGAAGGAGACCAAATTGCTTTTCGGAAGAACACTGCGAACCACCGCGCTCGTAACGGCGGTCGCGACTCTCACCTCCGGCGCAGCACTCGCCCAGAAGAAATACGACACCGGCGCGTCCGACACCGAGATCAAGATCGGCAACATCATGCCGTACAGCGGTCCGGCGTCGGCCTATGGCATCATCGGCAAGACCGAAGAAGCCTATCTCAAGATGATCAACGACAAGGGCGGCATCAACGGCCGCAAGATCGTCTACGTCACCTATGACGACGGCTATTCGCCACCCAAGGCGGTCGAGCAGGTCCGCAAGCTGGTCGAGAGCGACGAGGTGCTCGCCGTGTTCAACCCGCTCGGCACACCCTCGAACACCGCGATCCAGAAATATCTCAACGCCAAGAAGATCCCGCAGCTTTTCGTCGCCACCGGCGCCACCAAGTGGAACGATCCGAAGAGCTTCCCCTGGACCATAGGCTGGCAGCCCTCCTACCAGAGCGAAGCGCAGATCTACGCGAAATGGCTGATGAAGGAAAAGCCGAACGCCAAGGTCGCGATCCTCTATCAGAACGACGATTTCGGCAAAGACTACCTCAAGGGCACCAAGGATGGTTTTGGCGCCAAGGCTTCGTCGGCGATCATCATGGAGGAGAGCTATGAGGTCTCCGAGCCGTCGATCGACGGCCACATCGTCAAGATCAAGGCCGCCAATCCCGACGTGCTGCTGATCTACGCGACGCCGAAGTTCGCGGCCCAGACCATCAAGAAGACCGCCGAGCTCAGCTGGAAGCCGCTCCAGATCCTCACCAACGTATCGATCTCGGTGGGCAGCGTGATGAAGCCGGCCGGCTTCGAGGCCTCGCAGGACGTGCTGTCGGCGGCCTATGCCAAGGACTCGACGGACCCGCAGTGGAACAGCGACACCGGCATGAAGAAGTGGAACGAGTTCGTCGACAAGTACATGCCGGGCGCCGACAAGTCCGACACCGGCATGGTCTACGGCTATGGTGCCGCGTCGACCCTCGTCAAGACGCTGGAAATGTGCGGTGACGACCTCACCCGCGCCAACCTGATGAAGCAGGCCGCGAGCCTGAAGGACTTTGCACCGGACACGCTGCTGCCCGGCGTCAAGATCAACACCAGCGCCACCGACTTCGCCCCGATCTCGCAGCTCCAGATGCAGCGCTTCAAGGGCGAGAAGTGGGAACTCTTCGGCGAGATCATCAGCGGCGACGTCGCCACCGAGTGACGCGCTGACGCCAGAGTCCAAGCCTGAAAAGCCCCCGCGAATGATCGCGGGGGCTTTTTGTTGACGTCGTGCATCAATCTTGTTCAATGCGGCGCCGATCCAGGTGGGGTGGGAGAGCAATGACTGTCGTTCGATTTCAGGTTGCGGCGCTTTCGGCCGCATTCGCGTTGTGCACTGCGATGAGCAATCCCGCGTTGGCACAGGAGTCCTACGACAGCGGCGCCTCCGATACCGAGATCAAGATCGGCAACATCATGCCCTATAGCGGCCCGGCCTCGGCCTACGCCGTGATCGGCAAGGCCGAGGAGGCCTATTTCAACAAGATCAATGCCGAGGGCGGCATCAACGGCCGCAAGATCAAGTTCATCTCGTATGACGATGCTTATTCGCCGCCGAAGACGGTGGAACAGGCGCGCAAGCTGGTCGAGAGCGACAACGTGCTGCTGATTTTCGGCTCGCTCGGCACCTCCACCAACGGCGCCATCCGCAAATACATGAACGAGAAGAAGGTGCCGCAATTGTTCGTGGCGAGCGGCGCCTCGAAGTGGAACGACCCCCAGCAATATCCCTGGACCATGGGCTGGCAGCCGAGCTACGCGAGCGAAGCCAGGATCTACGCCAAGTACATCATGAAGGAGAAGCCGGACGGCAAGATCGGCGTGCTCTACCAGAACGACGATTTCGGCAAGGACTATCTGAAGGGGCTGAAGGACGGGCTCGGCGCCAAGGCCTCGATGATCGTGATGGCGGAACCCTACGACACCTCGGAGCCGGCGATCGACGAGCACGTCGTGAAGCTGAAGGCCGCGGGCGCCGACGTTTTCATCAGCATCACCACGCCGAAATTCGCGGCGCAAGCGATCAAGAAGGCGGCCGAGATCGGCTGGCATCCGGTCCACATCATCTCCAACGTCTCGACTTCGGTCGGCGGCGTCATCGAGCCCGCCGGCTACGAGATCTCGCAAGGCATCCTGTCGGCGAGCTACATCAAGGATGGCTCCGACCCGCAATGGAACGCCGATGACGGCATGAAGAGGTTCTATAGCTTCATCGCGCAGTACAATCCGAAGGCCAACAAGCTCGATGCCGGCGTGGTGTTCGGCTATGCCGCCGCGCAGACGATGGTGAAGGTGCTGCAGATGTGCGGCGACAACCTCACCCGCGACAACATCATGAAGCAGGCGGCGTCCTTGAAGGATTTCGAGCCGGACACGCTGCTGCCCGGCATCAAGATCAACACCGCGCCCGACAATTTCGCGCCAATCGAGCAGCTCCAGATGATGCGGTTCAAGGGCAAGACCTGGGAATTGTTCGGCGATATCATCTCGAGTGACCTCGGTCACTGATCGCAACTCAGAATAGCTTTGCGCCTCCAAAGCAACTCAAGACCGTCCCACCTTCTCGCAGTTGCACAGCGCGCCTGACTACTAAAGACGCAGCCCCTGCGACGTTGTCGCGAGGGCTTTCTGTTGAAGGGCTAAGGCAAATCGTATTGAATTGCGACCGCGTCGCCAAAAACAATTACGGCAAGAAAAGGAGCGCACACACACCAAGAAAATAGGGAGACTGGAATGCCCGCTGTCACCGGCAAGCTTGCGACCGCCTCACTGGCGCTCGCGCTCATTGCGGCCTCGACCTCGATCGCATCGGCCCAGAAGAAATACGATACCGGCGCGACCGATACCGAGATCAAGATCGGCAACATCATGCCCTACAGCGGACCGGCTTCCGCCTACGGCATCATCGGGCGGACCGAAGCCGCCTATTTCAAGAAGATCAACGACGAAGGCGGCATCAACGGCCGCAAGATCAACTTCATCTCCTATGACGACGCCTACTCGCCGCCGAAGACCGTGGAGCAGGCGCGCAAGCTGGTGGAGAGCGACGAGGTGCTGTTGATCTTCAACTCGCTCGGCACGCCGCCGAACTCGGCGATCCATAAATACATGAACTCGAAAAAGGTGCCGCAGCTCTTCGTCGCCACCGGTGCCACCAAGTGGAACGACCCGCAGAACTTCCCCTGGACCATGGGCTGGCAGCCCAACTATCAGAGCGAGACGCAGATCTACGCAAAGTGGCTGCTCAAGAACAAGCCGGACGCCAAGATCGCCGTGCTGTTCCAGAACGACGACTACGGCAAGGATTATCTCAAGGGCCTGAAGGACGGCCTCGGCGCCAAGGCCGCGTCGATGATCGTCATGGAAGAAAGCTACGAGACCTCCGAGCCGACCATCGACAGCCATATCGTCAAAATGAAGTCCACCGGCGCCGACGTCTTCATGAACATCACGACTCCGAAATTCGCGGCGCAGGCGATCAAGAAAGTTGCCGAGATCGGCTGGAAGCCGCTGCACTTCCTCAACAACGTCTCCGCCAACGTCGGCAGCGTGATGAAGCCCGCCGGCTTCGAGAACGGGCAGGACATCATCTCCGCCGACTACCTGAAGGACGTCTCGGATCCGGCATGGGCGAACGACGCCGGCATGAAGGAGTTCCTGGCGTTCATGACCAAGTACTTCCCCGAAGGCGACAAGCTCGATAAGGGCACCATCGTCGGCTACGGTGTCGCACAGACCCTTGTTCAGGTCCTCAAGCAGTGCGGCGACGATCTCACGCGCGAGAACGTCATGAAGCATGCCGCCAGCCTGAAGAACTTCCGCACCGAGGTGCTGCTGCCGGGCGTGCAGATCAACACCTCCCCGACCGACTTTGCGCCGATCAGCCAGCTCCAGCTCGAGAAGTTCAAGGGCGAGAGATGGGAGCTGTTCGGTGACGTGATCAGCGCCGACGTCGGCGGCTAAACCCCCTGGGTGTGCGACAATAAAAAGCCCCCTGCGAGATGATCGCAGGGGGTTTTTGCTGCGCCGATTATGATCACGCGATTGCACAATCGAATGATGGTAAAGCCTGCTTACCCTTTTGCGCCCGATGCGCTAGGCAGGGGCATGGCGACGTCCTCGCCGTCGCTTTAGTCTGCTCACGAGTTTGCTGAAGGCCATCGTCATGACCGACCGACGTCCCCTGCTCCGCGCGCTCTATGACGCCGCCGTTGCCGCCGCCCATCCCGACACGATTCTGGCGCCGCATTTACGCCCCGCACCGAAGGGGCGCGTGATCTGCCTCGCCGCCGGCAAGGGTGCGGCCGCAATGGCTGCGGCTGCGGAGCGGCACTATCTCGACACGCTCAAGCTCGCGCCGGAGCGGCTCGTCGGCATCGCCACCACGCGCCACGGCTATGGTGTGCCGACGCGCCGCATCCGCGTCGTCGAGGCCGGCCATCCCGTTCCGGATGAGGCCGGCCTCAAGGGCGCAGCCGACACGCTCGCGCTCGCGGGCGAGGCTGGGCCTGACGATCTGCTGCTGGTGCTGCTCACCGGCGGCGGCTCGGCGAACTGGATCGCGCCGGTGGACGGGATCAGTTTTGCGCAGAAGCAGGCGGTCAACAAGGCGCTGCTGCGCTCGGGCGCGCCGATCGGCGAGATGAATACCGTTCGCAAACATCTCTCGCGCATCAAGGGCGGGCGGCTGGCGCGCGCCGGCCAAAACGCCGCCGAAATCGTGACGCTCGCGATCTCCGATGTGCCGCATGACGACGCTTCCGCGATTGCCTCGGGCCCGACCGTACCCGATCCGACCACGTTGGCAGATGCGCGCGCGATCGTCGCGAAGTACAAGCTCGCCATCGACGATGCCGTGCGCCGCGCGCTGGACGATCCCGCCAATGAAAGCTGCAAGCCGGGCGACGCCGCCTTCGCGCGCGCGTGTTTCGAATTGATTGCACGTCCGAAGCAGTCGCTTGACGCCGCGGTGAAGCTCGCGAAGGAAGCCGGCTACGAGACCATCGATCTCGGCGCCGATCTCGAAGGCGAGGCGCGCGAGGTCGCCGCCGATCACGCCAGGCTCGCTCTCGCGGCCCGCGCGCAAGGCAAGCGCGTCGCGATCCTCTCCGGCGGCGAGCTCACGGTGACCGTGCACGGCAATGGCCGCGGCGGCCCGAACCAGGAATATGCGCTGGCGCTGGCGTCTCTGCTGAAGGACACGCCTGAGATCTCGGCGCTTGCCGGTGACACCGACGGCGCCGACGGCGGCGCCGGCCATCCCACCGACCCCGCCGGCGCACTGATCGACGCGGCGACCTTTGCCAAGATGAAGGCACAGGGGCTCGCGCCGCAGCAATACCTCGACAACAACGACGCGACGACGTTCTTCGAGGCGACGGGCGACCTGTTGACGCCCGGTCCGACGCTGACCAACGTGAACGATATCAGGGTGATCCTGGTCGACTGAGGCGCCCAGTGCGCAAAAGCGCGCAAGGCGGGCGATGTCAGCCGGGCCTCAAAACTCGTTGGCGATTTTCGAGAGCATCTCGAGCAGGGCTTCGCGGTTGGCCTGCCCGAGCAGCTCGTTGAGGCGCGACTCGTGCTTGGTGGCGACGAGTTTTTTGGCGCGCGTCAGCACCGCCTTGCCCTTGTCGGTCAAAACCAGGATGTGCGAGCGGCGGTCGTTGGTGGAGCGGATCCGGGCGCAGAGGTCGCGGCTCTCGAGATTGTCGAGCATGGCGACGAAGTTCGGCCTGAGGATGCCGAGGGTAGAGGCGATCTCGGTCTGGTTACGGCCCGGGTTCTTCTCAACCAGCAGCAGCACCGAAAATTGCGCCGGCGTCAGCTGCAGCGAGGCCATGCAGCGCAAAAAGTTCTCGAACACCTTGAGCTGCGCCCGCTTCAGCACGTAGCCGAGCTGTTCCGAGAGCTCGCCGAGCTGGAGGGCTTCGGTAGAACCCTGCACCTGCCCCTCGGCGGCATCCTTGCGGCCCTTGGCCGCGTCGGACGGCTTTTCCGAGGACTTTTCAGCGGTTTTGGAAACGGTCATCGCCTCATGCTCATAATCCCGCTAAATTCGGGACGGGTCGTTCGCCGCGCTTGAGATTATATTTGATAATTGTTATGGACCATATCAAATATCGCCAGCGTATTTCAATGGCTGTGAACGGACCATCCACCGCAACCGCGGAGACCGGTCCGGATCGTTGAGGGGGAGCGTCCGGTCTTGAACACCACCATCATGCTGTTCCTGCTGCAGGACGGCATTACCAATGGCGCAATTTATGCGCTGCTCGGCCTGGCGCTGGTGCTGGTGTTCGCCGTCACCCGCGTCATCCTCATCCCCCAGGGCGAATTCGTCACCTATGGCGCGCTGACCTATGCCTCGCTGGCCTCGGGCCAGATGCCGGGCACGGCCAAGCTGGCGCTGGCCATGGGCATCGGCGCCTGCGCCTTCGACCTGTTCGCGGCCCGCAAGGCGCTGCATGGCCGGCTGATCCTGCGCAGCGTCCTCGCCAACATCGTGCTGCCTGCCATCGTGCTGGCGGTCACGCTCTATTTCGCCGGTCAGAAGCCGCCGGTCGCGGTCTGCATCGCGCTGTCGCTGGTGATCGTGGCCATGATCGGCCTCTACCTCTACCGCATCGCGTTCCAGCCGCTGGCGCACACTTCGGTGCTCGTGCTGCTGATCGCCTCGGTCGGTGTGCACCTGGCGCTTCAGGGATTGGGCCTGCTGTTCTTCGGCGCCGAAGGCCAGCGCGGTCCGGCGGTGCTCTCCGGCGCCTTCACCGCGGGCTCGCTGCGCTTCACGGGCCAGAGCCTCACGGTCTACGGCATCACCATCGCCTTCATCGTCGGTCTTTGGCTGTTCTTCGGCCTGACGCTCTACGGCAAGGCGCTGCGCGCCACCGCCGTCAACCGGCTCGGGGCGCGGCTCGCCGGCATCCGCACCTCCCTGTCGGGCCAGATCGCCTTCCTGCTGGCCTCCATCATCGGCGCGCTGTCGGGCATCATGATCGTGCCGATCACGACGCTCTACTACGACTCGGGCTTCCTGATCGGCCTTAAGGGCTTCGTCGCCGCGATCATCGGCGGCCTCGTCAGCTATCCCCTCACGGCGGTCGCAGCCCTCCTCGTCGGCATCGTCGAGGCGTTCTCGTCCTTTTATGCCTCCAACTACAAGGAGGTGATCGTGTTCATGCTCCTGATCCCCGTGCTGCTGCTGCGGTCGCTCGCAGCACCTGCCGTCGAGGAAGAGAAGGACTGACGCCAAGATGCAGAGCCGGCTTCCCATCCTCATCTTCGCAATTTTGATGGCAGCGATCCCGTTCGTCCCCGGCATGCCGCCGTTCTGGATCGTGCTGCTCGACAATATCGGCCTCGCCGCGCTGGTCGCGATGGGCCTCGTGCTGCTCACCGGTGTCGGTGGCCTGACCTCGTTCGGCCAGGCGGCCTTCGTCGGTTTCGGCGCCTACACCACGGCGCTGCTGACGACGGCTTATGGCCTGTCGCCCTGGCTGACCTTGCCGCTGTCGCTGGTGGTCAGCGGCCTGCTCGCAGTGCTGCTTGGCCTGGTTACGGTCCGCCTCTCCGGCCATTATCTGCCGCTCGGCACGCTGGCCTGGGGGCTCGGCCTGTTCTACCTCTTCAGCAAGCTCGAATTCCTCGGGCGTAACGACGGCATTTCGGCGATCCCGCCATTGTCGATCGGCTCGTTCAGGATGCTCGATCCCGGCTCGATCTACTTTGCGATCTGGGTCGCGGTCATCCTCTCGGCCCTGCTCACGATGAACCTGCTGGATTCCCGCACCGGCCGCGCCATCCGCGCGCTGCGGCGCGGCCATGTCGCGGCCGAAGCGTTCGGCGTGCACACGCCACGCGCAAAGCTCCTGGTGTTCATCCACGCCGCCGTGCTCGCCGGCCTCTCCGGCTGGCTCTACGCCCATCTCCAGCGCGCGGTGAACCCGACGCCGTTCGGGGCGCAGGCCGGCATCGAATATCTCTTCATCGCGGTGGTCGGCGGCGCCGGTTATGTCTGGGGCGGCGTGCTCGGCGCGGCGATCGTCGTGATCCTGAAAGAGGTGCTGCAAAGCTACCTGCCGCTGATCCTGCCCGGCTCCGGCCAGGTCGAAACCATCGTGTTCGGCATCATGCTGGTGGCGCTGCTCCAGCTCGCGCCCGGCGGCGTCTGGCCCTGGCTGATGTCGCTCCTGCCCGAGCGCACCAGTGGCAGGAAGCCGGACACGTCGCTGAAGCTCGAGGCGCGCCCCCGCTTACCTGGCCAGTCCGGCATCCTTCTTCACGTCGAAAAAGCGCGAAAGCAATTTGGTGGCGTGATCGCTGTCAACAACGTCTCCTTCGACGTCCAGGCCCGCGAGATCGTCGCTTTGATCGGACCGAACGGCGCGGGAAAAAGCACCACCTTCAACCTGATCACCGGCGTGCTGTCGGCGACCTCAGGCTCGATCTCTGTGCTCGGCAGGAAGGTCGATCGCGCGCCGCCGCAGGAGATCGTCAAGCTCGGCATCAGCAGGACTTTCCAGCATGTGAAGCTCGTGCCCGACATGACCGTGCTGGAGAATGTCGCGATCGGCGCGCATCTGCGCGGCCAGTCCGGCCCGCTCGCCTCGATGCTGCGTCTCGACCGCGCCGATGAAGCAAAACTGCTCGCGGAATCCGCCCGCCAGATCGAGCGCGTTGGGCTTGCCGACCAGATGCATCAGCTTGCAGGATCGCTCTCGCTCGGCCAGCAGCGCATCGTCGAGATCGCCCGCGCGCTGTGCGTCGATCCGATGCTGCTGCTGCTCGACGAGCCCGCCGCCGGCCTGCGCCACATGGAGAAGCAGCAGCTCGCGAAACTGCTGCGCGACCTGCGCGACGGTGGCATGAGCGTGCTGCTGGTCGAGCACGACATGGGCTTTGTGATGAACCTGGCCGACCGCATCGTCGTGCTTGATTTCGGCACCAAGATCGCAGAGGGCACGCCCGCCACGATCAAGACCAATCCCGAAGTGATCAAGGCCTATCTCGGAGTGGCGGCATGAGCGCGCTGTTGTCCGTCACCGATGCGCATGTCGCCTATGGCAAGGTCGAGGCGGTGCGTTCGGTTGCGCTCGAAGTCGGCGAGAACCAGATCGTCACCATCGTCGGCGCCAACGGCGCCGGCAAGACCACGCTGCTCTCGGCCATCATGGGCATCCTGCCGCTGAAGGGCCGCGTTGCCTTTGCCGGCCAGGACCTCGCCCGGCTCGACATCGAGGACCGCGTCGCGATGGGGCTCGGCCTCGTGCCTGAGCACCGCGAATTGTTCGTGACCATGAATGTCGAGGACAATCTCGAGCTGGGTGCCTTCCGCATCGAGAGAAGCAGGGCCAAGGCCTCGATGGAGCAGGTCTATGCGCTGTTTCCGCGGCTGAAGGAGCGGCGCAAGCAGTTCGCCGGCACGCTCTCCGGCGGCGAGCAGCAGATGCTCGCGATGGGCCGCGCGCTGATGGGTGAGCCGAAGCTGCTGATGCTGGACGAGCCGAGCCTGGGCCTCGCCCCGATCATCGTCGCCGACATTTTCCGCATCATCACCGAACTGCGGGCCAGCGGTGTGTCCGTGCTGCTGGTCGAGCAGAACGCGCAGGCCGCGCTGAAGATCGCCGACCAGGCCTATGTGATGGAGCTCGGCGAGTTCGTGCTGAGCGGCAAGGCCAGCGACATCGCAGCGAATGAGCGGGTGGCGGCCAGCTATCTCGGCTTCCAGCACGAAGGCACGAGCGCGATCTAGCTACCTACGGTTCGCCGTCCGCGCAAAACCCCAGGCGGCGATCGCGGCCATCAGCAGCGAGATCAGCACGTTGTAGCCGGCGAGGGAGAGGCCGAGGAAGCGCCACTGCACCTCGTCGCAGCGCACCACCTTGACGGTGTCGAGCCGCGACAGGAGATCGCCGGCGCTGCCGAGGTTGACGACCGGACCGGTGCAATCGGTCGGCCCCTGCCAAAACCCCCATTCGACGCCGGAATGGTAGGTGCCAAGACCGGCATTGGCGAGCGCCGCCAGCGCGAGGATCGCGAGCCCTGCCAGCAGCAGCGGCCGCGGCGCACCGCCCCTCGCCGCCAGCGCCGTGAGCGCACCGAGCGGGATCGCGAGATAGTAAGCGTAGCGCTGCTCGAGGCAGAGCGGACAGGGCAAGATCTCCAGGACGAGCTGGAAGAACCAGGCACCCGCAATCGTCGCCGCCGCGATCAGGGTGACAGCCAGCGAGGCGGCCAGCGCAGGCGCACTGGCGGCCGGTCGAAACGCAGGTACTGCAGCACTCTGGGTCGTCACGGCGGCCTCTTTCGGATCAGGCTTGGCTTCAAGGCTCTAACCCCCGCCCAAGCCCCTGTCGAGAACGCCCGGGATCACTTTGGCGCGGGTTGACCTCGGTTTGTCCATGGCTATAGTCCGCCGGCTTCGCGACGCCCTCCATCGGAGGGGCCGACCGAGGGCCCCTGTGGCGGAACTGGTAGACGCGCTCGACTCAAAATCGAGTTCCGCAAGGAGTGCTGGTTCGATTCCGGCCAGGGGCACCACGCTTCGCCCTTTCGGGCTTCGCGTGGCGCGGCCATGCGAAGCCGATAGGGCGAAGCGTGTCCGGCGAAGCCTCTTGGCGAAGACGGACTGTCACAGCATGACACCATCTCGTCCTCCTCCCTCCCAATCGTCACATCCCCACTGCATAAACCCGTAGCTTCTTCTCTCACTCGAAGGAGCTCAGATGAACGACCTGCACGCGTGGCTTTCCGAACAGCACCTTCCGGATCTTTCAGCAAAAACTCGAAACGCTCGGCCGGGACGATCCCGCGCTGCGCGGCCTGTGCCGACCCACCAAATTCCGATCAGGCCTCACGCCACCCGCCTGTAGGTCGTCGTCATCGTGTAATCCTTGCGCGGACCTGACACGACGTGACGAATGACAAAGCCACCATCGTCGTGGAACGTGTACGTCGACCGATAATGATCGAGATTGCAGAGATGGCCGGCGCTTCCGCTCAAGGTGCCGCCATCGGATGCAGCGAGTTCGATCGCGTGGAAGAGCCGCGGCGGACTTTCCTTGAAGAAGACGTCGAATCCCCGGCCGCGCACGCGGAAGACGTACTCACGCTCTGCTTCGAGCTCGGTGCCGCTTTGGAGTGTCAGCCGTCCCCGCTCGCGATAGGCCAGGCGCTCCGCGTCCAATGGCGTGAAGGTCGCAAGGCCCTGCATGCTTGCTTGACCTTCGATGACCCGGCTGAACGACCACGAGCCGGTCAGCCACGCCATCACCTGCGACGCGTCACGCCAAGCATCGATCACAGTTTCGTTCATCTGCTCTGGATCCAATCGCCCGGCCGCTCCGTGGTTTCGCAAAATCCGCGCGCCGCGCGTTCGACTTTTGCCGCGCCGCTACCTATATCCCAGCGAGCATGCGTGTCGAGACAGCGAGCAAGTGATGGCCCGGAGACCCACGACGGACACCGACGCCGACGACGTGCCCCGCTATTTCGTCTGGGTCCGCGGCCTCGACGGGCCCGAGCCGCAGAAATGGGTCGACATGGAGTTCGGCGTCGGGGACTGGAAACGGTCACTGGTGCTGGCCTGGCTGGAGCTGCCGGTGGACGAGCGGCGCCTGCCGCTGTCGATGCTGGCGCGGCGATATCCGCCGCCGAAGGTGGAGACGCTTTAGGTTCGCCTCACTTGCCCCGTGCCGCGGTCGGGGTCAGGCCGAACCTGCGGCGAAAGCAGCGGTTGAAATAAGAGAGATCGTTGAAGCCGCAGGTGAATGCGATGTCGCTGATGCGGCCTTCGCGATGGGCGAGCAGGTCGGCCGCCTTGCGCAGGCGCAATTCGATCAGGCGGGTGGTGAAGCTGGCGCCGGCCTCGAACAAGAGTTCGTTGACGTAGCGCTCGGAGAGACTGGCCGCAGCGGCGAGCTTCTGCGCGGAAAAGTCCGGCTCATGGAAGCGCGCTTCGAGGGTCGACAGCACGGCTTTCAGCCGCACCGCGCGCAGGCCCCGGCGCCGTGCCGCGACCGCTATGTCGCTGCGGGCGCCCAAGCCGATCGCGGCGAGATCGAGCAAATGGGATGCGATCGCCATGCCGGCCTCGTCGGCGGCCGTCGGATGACGAAGCAATAGATCGCTGTAATCCATCACCAGCGACAGCGCGCCGCCGGGCTCGAGCTCGCAGCCGACGAGGTCGTCCACATCAGCGACCATCGCGCGCAGTGAATCGACTGGCAGATGCACATTGGTGAAACGCTTCTGGCTGGCGCCGTCGGCGGCGAAGAACGGCTCGTCGAGCTTGAGCAGCACCATCGATCCCGGCCGCATGGTGAATTCGCGGCCGCGATGGACCACCTGCGAGGAACGATCGCCGGTGTTGCGCGCGAGGCAAAAGCGGTCATCGCCGGTCTCGATCACCTGGCGCTTTTCCCGCCGCACCGTGACGAAGCTGCCGTCACAGCGGCCGAGCATGGTGGTGCCGATATGGATCGAGTTCATCGTGGCGCGAAACGGCACGTCGGAGGCCGGGTCGAGTTCGCCAGTGTTGGAAAAATGCTCGAACAGCTCGGCGAAACGGATGAAGCGCTGCCGGTCGGACAGATCCTGCGGCAACATCTCGGTCGAGAGCGACTTCCTGATGACGGACATCGAGAACGACTTTTTGAGAATGACTTTTCTAAGTTTCTTCAAAAAAGGCAGCGACCGACCGAACTTCGCAGGCTGGAAATGAACGCCCACTGAAATCCGGCGCGCGCAAGCTATCAGCAGGCCGACATGAATCAAGCTGCGCCGGTCAGTCCAAGCCGGCTGGCCGCCGGCGCCGGACAGTCCAAGACGACCCGCACACCCCCATTCTATTCAGGCTGCGGATGCGACATCCCGCCACACGCGAATCGCGTCCGGGCAACCGGGCGGCCCCGGCCTGACGCCCGCTGGAGGAGACAACGACATGCGAACCTCTCTACCCCGCAGCCTCGTACTCGGCGGCGCCATCGCAACCAGCCTCTGCGTCGGCTACGCGCTCGGCGCGCAACCACACATGGACGAGGCCATCGCGATCCTGCAATCGGCCCGCGCCGAGCTCGCCAAGGCCGAGCCCAACAAGGGCGGCCATCGCGAGAAGGCGCTGGGGCTGATCGACCAGGTGGTCGCCGAAGTACGCGCCGGCATCGCTTTCGCAGCCACCCACTGACCCCCGACATCAGGGAGCAAGGCATGATACGAACCGTTTTTGCCGCAGCACTCGCGCTCGGCGCAATCGTCAGTTCGGCCCAGGCGATGCCGCAGGCGCCGTTCGGCGCACAAGACAATGGCGATGTCATCGCGGTGGCCGGTGGCTGCGCCGCCGGCTGGCACCGTGGCCCCTATGGCGGCTGCCTGAGAAACTACGCCAACCCTGCTGCGCATGCCTGTCCGCGCGGCTACCATATCGGCCCCGGCGGCGCCTGCCGCGGCAACGGCAAATGAGAGCTGGCCGCACGGCCGTTTCGCAATAGCGGCCGCTTCGCAAATAGGAGTCATGCCCGGGCTTACTTGCCCGGGCATTTCTTTTGCCGATTGTGGCGAGGATCATAGACAGCCAGAGCAAGACGGCGCAATCCTTCTTGCTACCTCAGCGCGATTGTGGGCGGAATACATCCATTACTTCCATGATGCAATCACTGATTGAAGTTGAACGATGCCGCCCCAGCGGGGCTTAAAGCATCCCCAACTGAATTTTCGGAGGAGTCCATGACGCACCAGGACGGGGCGCTGCATGGCGGTCCTGCAAGGCCGGACCATACGCACGATGATCCAAATGCCGTGCCGAATGCAGCCGACGCACGTCCGCCGCGAAAGCTGGTGCTGTTCGCCGACGGCACCGGCAACGCCTTCAGCACCCAGGAATCCAGCGTCTGGCGTCTCTACGAGGCGCTCGACCATACCAAGCCCGATCAGATCGCCTATTACATCAAGGGCGTCGGCACCGCCGGCTGGGCGCCGCTCGCCGCACTCGACGGCGCCACCGGCATCGGCGTGCCCGCCAACGTCCGCAAGCTCTATCGCTTCCTGTGCTGGAACTGGCGCGAGGGCGACGAGATCTACATCTTCGGCTTCAGCCGCGGCGCCTTCACCGCGCGCACGCTGGCGGCCCTGATCGCAAGCCAGGGGCTGGTGCCGGCCGTGATCGACAAGGTCGCCGTGTCGCATGCGGAGATGCAGCGCAACACGATGGCCGCATGGCGGGAGTATCGCAAGGAGTCGGTCGGCTATCGCAGCCTGCCGACGATCTGGGTCGTACGCTGGATCCGCGACGTGCTGATCTATCTCTATGATCTCGTTTTCCGACATCGCTCCTATGCCAGCGTGCGCGAGGCCATGGACGGCCGCAAGGAGGTCAAGATCGAATTCCTCGGACTGTTCGACACGGTCGAGGCATTCGGCGTACCGATCGAGGAGCTCCGTGTCGCGATCGACTGGGCGATCTGGCCGATCTCGTTCCGAAACTACCGGCTCTCCGACAAGGTGAAGCACGCCTGCCATGCGCTCGCGCTCGACGACGAACGCACCACCTTCCATCCGCTGCGCATCGACCAGGCCGGGCTCGCCGAGGGGCAGATCGTCAAGGAGGTGTGGTTCGCGGGCGTCCACTCCGACATCGGCGGCGGCTATCCGGAATCCACGTTGTCCTTCGTGCCGTTGGTGTGGATGGCCGAGCAGCTGGGCAACCAGCTCCGTTTCCAGGACGGCACGATCGCGCATTTCCGCGAGTACCAGTCGGCGATCGGGCCGATGCACGATTCGCGCAGCGGCACCGGGGTGCTGTACCGCTACGGTCCGCGGCCGATCCATGACCGCGCCGAGGATGGCGGACCGCCGGTGGTGCATTTCGGCGTGGTCGAGCGCATGCTGCACGGATGCGACAATTACGCGCCGCTGATGCTTCCCGCCAATGCCAGGGTGCTGCTGCCGGATGGACAGGTGCTGCCGCTGACGCGGGACGAAACGCGCAAGGCCATGAGGTCTGCCTACGCAAAGAGGGAAAGCGACGGCCACAGGGCGGCCGAAGCCGACGCCTTCATGGCGATGAGCCCGCCGAATCCCGAGATGGCGCGGCAGGTCCTCGACACCGTGTGGTGGCGCCGCTTCGCCTATTTCTCGCTGCTGATCGCGCTCGGCATCCTGGCCGCATGGCCATGGATTGCGCGCTCCGTCGTCGGATCGTCCAAGGAGCACGGTCTCGAAGACACCACCCTGCTCAAATGGATCACGGCGATCGACAACGGCACGGGCACGGTAGTCAAGCCGTTCGCCGATCTGCTCGCGAGCGTGCTGCCGTCCTACGCGGCACCATGGCTTGCGATCGCGCTCTATTATCCCTTCCTCACCACGGTCCTCGTCATCATCATCCTGATCGCGTGGAACAGGAATGCGGCGCTGCGCGACAGCATCCAGGAACGCGCCCGGCTGGCCTGGTACCGGCCCGACCGGATGGCATCGCGAAGCCGGGTCAGCAAATCAGGCTGGCTGCTCGCGATCGGCCGCTGGATGCGGCTGCACGCCTGGCCGGTGCGCATGGCCTTCACCAACGTCCTGTTGCCGGCGGTTTTCCTCATCGCCATTTTCGGCTCCGCTCTGCTGTTGCTGTCCCGCGGCTATCTCGACTGGCGCGCGGGCGTTGGCGACTTCTGCAAGAGCAGCGCATCGACGCATGCCGTCGGCGACACGCCGGTGACTGCGCGCGACGGCGAATTGTTCGACGTCAGCCATTTCTGCTGGCCAAGCCGCCTCTCGGTCGAGAAGGGCCGCAAATACCGCGTCTGGATTGAGATGGCCGATCCGTGGTTCGACCGCACCATCATGACCGGCCTGAACGGATTCAAGACCCCGCCGGATCCGACCCACCACCTCGCCGTCCCGATCCTGCGGCTGCAGCGCGCAGACTGGTTCCAGCCCGTCGTGCGGGTGGGCGCGCGCGGATCGTACGATCTGCCGCTGCAGGCCATCAACGGACTGCCCGCGAACGAGCTGCCGCGGCGGGTCAATGCGACCGTGCCGGCCTATGAGGACGACAGCAAGAACAACTACCCCATCCACGTCGAAGACTCCCCGGAATTCAAGACACAAGGCAGCGAATTGAATCGGGTCTGGAAGCCGTTCGGAGATTTCGAGCAGATCCCGGCCGCGGCACTGCCGGCGGCGCGCGCGCTCTGGCGCAAACAGGGATTGTCCGAGCTGTTCGTCGCGGAATTCGAGGCGCCCGAGGCCGGCGAGCTGTTCTTCTACGTCAACGACGCCGTCCAGCTTTTCCCACGCCTCATCCCCACACGGGTCGCGCCGCGCTGGCTCGTGCCGGTTCAGGGGCGGCGCGTCCAGTTCTACAAAAACAACAGCGGAACGGCGACGATCCGGGTCCAGCGGTTGCCGGCGGCCCCGCCCCCATGATTATGGGTGTCGCGCCCGCGGCGCCGCGGCTAAGCTTGCAGCGCGCGCCGCGGGGGACACGCGGCCGGGACCATGATCATGACGGACCAGGGCGAGACCGGTGAGGCCATCACCATCCTCCTCGTCGAAGACGACGCACCGACCTGCTGGCGTCTTCAGGACGCGCTGGTGAAGGCTGCTTACGAGGTGCGCACGGCCGGCTCGCTCGGCGAAGCCCGCAATGCGCTTGCCGGCGGCGCGCCACGCGTGCTGCTGACCGACCTGCGGCTGCCCGACGGCCATGGCGTCGAGCTGATCCGCGAGACCAGGCGGCGCTTTCCGGACACCGAGATCATGGTGATCTCGGCGCTGGGCGACGAGGAAAGCGTGATCTCCGCGATCACCGTCGGCGCCACCGGCTATCTGCTCAAGGACGCCTTCCCGACCGACATCGCCACCACCGTGCGCGATCTGGTTGCTGGACATTCGCCGATCTCGGCCTCGATCGCGCGCTTCATCGTGCGGCGAACACAAAACTCCGCAGAGCCGCCGCCCGGCCCCGTGCTCAACACCGCAAAGCTGACGCCGCGCGAGATCGACATCCTCTGGGGCATCGCCAAGGGTTTCAGCTACGCCGAGATCGCGAGCCATCTCGGCCTGTCCAGGCAGACCGTGCCCGGCCACATCAAGAACATCTATCGCAAGCTCGAGGTGCACACGCGGAGCGAAGCGGTGTTCGAGGCGGTGCAGCAGGGCCTGATCAAGCTGTGAGCGAGATTGCCGCGAAAGCTGCGACCACGCGCACGCGGCGCCGGCCGCAGCTGGTGCGACTCCTCCCTTACGTGTTGCTCCAGGCGCTGATCGTGATCGCCACCATGCTGGTGCTGCGGCTGGTGCCGCCCGACGATCCCGACGATTACGCCGTCTCGAAGTTCGCGCTGCGGGAGAACGGTGCTACGCGGACGGTAACGCTACCGCATTTCACCTCCTCGCGTTACTCGCTGGGCGATCCGCCGCTCTACACCGGCGTGTTCAACTGGGCCTCGCGTGACGTCAACGCTGCGTGGTCGGTGTTCCTGCCGCGCTTCAGCAACGGCGTGGAAGTCGCGATCAACGGCGTCGCGATCCTGGATTCCAGGCGCGACGACACTGCCAACCGGCCGGACCGCAACACGCCGGAGATCGCGGTGATCCCGTCATCGCTGCTGCGCGATGGCTCCAACCAGATCACCGTGCGGCTGTTCGTCTGGGGACCGCTGAAAGGCTTTCTCGATACCGTCTATGTCGGGCCCGATGAAGCATTGCGCCCGGCCTACGAGACGCGCACGCTCCTGTTCGTCACGCTGCCGGTGGTGTTCTCCGCCTGGCAGTCGCTGCTGGCCGTGATCCTCGCGATCATGTGGCTGATGCGCCGTCGCGAGCCGGTCTATGGCGTGCTCGCTGCCGGAATGCTGGTTGGCGCGGTGCAGGCCTTTGTGCCACCGCCGGTGCCGCCCGCGCCCTATCCGCATATCTCCGCCATTCTGCTTGCATCCGCTCCGATCGAGAGCGCGCTGGTCGTGGTGTTCGCGGTGCTGTTCTTCGGCTGGCGCTGGCCGCGCTACGGCCTGCTGCTATTCGTGCCGGGGCTGATCATCCTGGCCGCCGGACTGCTCGCCAGCCAGCCGGTGCCGCGCATCGTTTTCCTGTTTCTCGGCGTGCCGACAGTCGGCCTGTGCCTGATGCTGCTCGCCGTCATCGTCACCATGGCGGTGATCAAGCGGCAGGATGCGGCGAGCTTCACCTTCGGTTGCGCGGTCACCATCGTGCTGACCTGCTGGTTTCACGACATGCTCTCGGTGTTCGAGTTCGTGCCGGACGAGCGCACCTTCGTCACGCGGCTGTCCTATTCGGCGATGCTGGTCGCGATCGGAGCCGGGCTGACCTGGCGCTTCGCCCGCGCGCTGAACCAGGTCGACAGCTTTGCGGGCCGGCTCGTCGCCCGCGTGCGCGAGGCCGAGGAGCGGCTGAAGGCGAGCTTCGCCCGCGAGGAGGCACGCGCGCGGGCCGCAGCGCTCGCCAACGAACGCACACGGCTGATGCGCGACCTGCATGACGGCCTCGGCGGCCAGCTGATCAGCATCGTCGCGCTCTCCGAGCGCGGGCAGGAGGGCGCGACCATCATCGATGCAGCGCGCGCGGCGCTGAAGGATCTGCGCCTCGTCATCGATTCCATGGACGATATCGGCGGCGACCTCATGCTCGCGCTCGGCTCCTGGCGCGAGCGCGCGGCGATGCAATTGCGGCCGCATGACATCGCGCTCGACTGGCGCGTGGCGACGCCGCAGGGCCTGCCGCTGCACCCTGAACTCAGGCCATGGCACGTCATCCAGATCGTGCGCATCCTGGACGAGGCGGTGACCAATGCGGTCAAGCACGCGACCGCGCGCCACATCACCGTAACCATCGAGACGCACGATGATGGCCAAGGACCGTACGGCGTGATCAGCGTCGCTGACGACGGAAGCGGCTTTGCGCTTGATAATGACGGCGACGTCGCAGGCGCGAGCCAGACCGCGCGCGGCCTGCGCAACATGACAAACCGCGCGACGCGCTGCGGCGCGGTGCTCGGTCTGAGCTCGGATACTTCCGGCACGCGCGTACGGCTGCAATTGCCCCAAGTTTTTCCCGACAGCGACGCGGCCGCGGGCTGAAAAGCCCCCTCCCCGGACGCATGGGACGTGCGGGGAGAGGGATCGGGCCGGAATGTTGGCTTTGCGAAGGACGGGGGGTTCGTTCGCAGGCTCGCTTGCATAGCTCCCTTGGCCCGAAAGCAATCAACTCAATCCAAAGACATTTCAGCGCACGCCGACGCGATTGACCGGGCCGCCGCGATTCATCGGCGTGCCGGCGCGGACGCCGACACCGGGCGCACCGACACCGGGCGTTGCCGCGACGGCGGCCGCAACCGGCGCGCCCGGCGCAACCACCACCGCTCCGACCGGCCGCACCACGCAGCCCTTGGGCACGCCGACCGTCTTGCAATAGACCACCGCCTGCGCCGGGCTCGTGCCCAGTGATACCATCGCCGCACCCGCCAGCATCATCACCGTCAGCCCGGCGCTCAGCGCTCCCGCTTTTTTCGACATCTTGCTCTCCTGCTTCCCGTTCGGCGCCCGGTGCAATCACCGGGTCTCGCAGCCGACGTGCACCCTCAATGGCAAAAGACGATGCGCCAAGACATGCCATGAAGATGGGGGTGCGGCAGGCAAGCCTCCGAGCCGATGCCATGAACATGGCATGGACCGGTCATGGATCTCCGCGAGATGGTCCGGCGCGCCCGATCCCGAGCGGGACTAAATCACAATTCCAACGAGGTGCTTCATGAAGATTTCAATTCTTGCCGCGCTGCTGCTCGCCGCCGCTGCCCTGCCCGCCGCGGCGCAATCCGGCCCCACGCCGCAGGAGCAGATGGCCTGCCGCGGCGACGCCGGAAAATTCTGCGCCGAGCACATCGGCAAGCCGCCGCAGATGAATGCCTGCCTGCGCGAGAACAAGGCCAAGCTTTCGGACAGCTGCCGCAAGGTGGTGGAATCGCACGGCGGGTGAGGCATGATCTTTCCACAGGAGCAGTATCGTAAGGTGGGCAAAGCGAAGCGTGCCCACCACTTCTGTTGGTGGGCACGGCGCTTTGCGCCTTTGCCCACCCTACGATTTCGGACTCGCGGATAGAGCCACCCGCTCCCAGAGGAGGCTAGTTCGTCAGCCCATAGACGTCGAGCTGTCCGTTATAGGTCGGGCGATAGATGCGCCCCTTCCAGACGATCGGACGGTTGAACTTCGGATGCATGAAGGCGTGCTCAGGACCCCAGTTCTCGCTATCCCAGATCACCTGGAGCCGCTTCGAGCCGTCCGGATTGGTCGCGAAATTCTGCGCGTCGTAGACCAGAAAGCGGCCGGGGCTGAGCACCATGTTGCTGTCCTTGTAAGGGACCATCGCGACGATGATGGCATCAGTGCCGTTATTGGCGGCAAGCGTGATGCTCCAGCCGGGCATGCCGCCTGATGGCCGCGGCGATTGCGGCGAGGCGATCTCGTTGGATCCGGCGAGATAGGTCGAGGTCCCGTCGGCTGCAATCGACCATGCCCTCAGCGCGCTATTCTCGCCGCCGACGATGTGCATCACACCATGGGTGGCCGATGAGAACAGCAGCGGCGTGCCGTGCAGATGCCGCGTCGCGCCGCCTGGATACAGATTCAATTGCGTTGGCGAGCCCGGTGCCGGCGGCACGGCAGGATCGAAGAACGTGTAGAGGATCGGCGGCATCTTGAGCTTGGCATAGTTGGCGGCGAAGTGGCCGGCCTGAAGATCGCCCGGTTGCGTGTCGCCAAGCGCCGTGGCATTGCCGGTGTAGAGAATGCCGTCCTTGCCCGACGCGAGGACGGCGTGGGCCGATGCGACATAGACCGGGCCACCCGATCCAAAGTCCTGGTCGCTCCATGCCGATTCCTTCATCGCCGCCAAATGATGCGCCACGACCGGCGCGATCTGGGCATCCATTGCGTCGGGCCCGGACGTTACCGCGATATGCGCCGTCTCGCGCGCATGAAGCGGCGTGAGCGCCATTCCCATCCGCTTGGCATGGCCGATCACCGCGGTCAGCGAGACGTTCGACGGCAGCGCGTGCGCATCGTCATCGCCGTCATCGAGCAGCGCCGCAGCCGCGGCGCCGACCCGGTTGGCGTCTGTCCACGGCGTCCACCACGACAACACCTCGAAATGCGCGAGAGGTCCGGTGTGCAGGGCCAGCCGTACCACGCTCTCGCCGAAATCGCCTTGCTGCGGCGAGAACGCGCCGTTGCCGGTAATGACATAGATTGAACCATCGGGGGCGATGGCGGGGCCGGCCCCGCTGTGCCACAGCCCGCCGCCGGAGCGGGTCACGGTGGAGCACCATGCGGCCGCGAGATGCCAGGCATGGACATCGACCGCGATCAGCCAGCCCCGCGCTGCCGCCGAGGTCTCCTTGACCGTGCCGAAGGGAATCAGCACGTGGTTCCGCGTCAGCGTCAGCGCGCTGCGTTGCTTGCGCTGGATCGAGACGAATTTCTGCACGGGCAGGCCGCCGGGCGGGGTGTAGACCGCGCCCTCCAGATTGAGCAGGTCGTGCACCTTGGAGCCGTCGCTGATCCGCAACGCCCCGAGAAAATGCTGGGCCCTGGCGACGCTGCCATCGTCGCTGATCCAGGCGCAGGCGTAGAGAATGCCTGTGGTCTCGTCGATCACGGGGGTCGAGAGGATTCCCCAATTGACGTTGGTCAAGTGACCGTCGATGTCCGGCGTTCCGACGATGGGACGGCCGAGCTTCGTCGCCCAGATTTTTTCGCCGGTCAGCGCATCGAAGGCGTAGACCCAATTGCCCATGGTGGCCTGGAAGATCAGGTCGCGGGTCTTGCCATCAGGTGTGTGCACGCCGCCGACAGCCAACGGCTGCGCCTCGAGCCGGGGATCGTCGGGAATGGGAATGCTGAAGAGCTTGACGATGCCTTTGGTGCGGACGGCGGTTGCCGTCAGCACCGTCTCGGCATTGTTCGCGCCGGTCCTGGCGAGGTCATAGCTGCGGGTGGTAACGGAGATGGCCATGATCAGGCTCCCCAGACGAGCAGGCTTCCGGCCGCGATCAGGCAGGCCGCAGCCAGTGGTCGCGCATCGCGCAGGCCTGCGCGCCACCAGCTCAGCGCGATGGCCCCGCAGGCAAAGCCGAGCCCGGCCATGATCGCGCTCGACAGCGCCGCAAGCGCCGGCGCATCGCTCGTCCGCGACACGACATTGTCGATCGCCAAGAGCGGCGGCAATACGTAGAGCCAGCCTGACGCCTTCAACAGGCGTTGCGCAATGGGCAAGCCGACGAGAAGCGCCGCACCGCTCGCCATCAGCAGCATCGCGGCAAGCCCACCCGCAAGCGGCAGGCCGACGCTGAGTGCCGAGCCGAGCCCGTCGCACAGGCCGAACATCAGCGCGAGCGGCAGCACGTGCCGCCCCGGCAGAATGAAGGACAGCGCGAAAGCGGCAATGAGACTGTCGGTGGACGTCCACAACAGATGGAATGACATGGAATCCTCTCAAACGATTTGTGGGGCAAGGTAGGTAATGTCGATCGCAAACGCCGCGCCGTGCTCCGGCAGCTGCCGGCCCGCGACGCGAATATGATGCTCGCCGGTCGCACCGGCCGTTCCTTCCGCGCTGACATGGTCGCCGCTGCAGGCGGCCTCGACCACGTTATGCCCGTGCGCATCGGTGACAGTGACCTTGAGCGTGCCATCTGCCGGCACGCCGCGACGATCGAGGCTGACCTTCAAGGCGATCCTGCTCCCCTGCTCCACCCAGATCCGTGCCGTCTCGGTCTCGGCATTGGTTGCCGGCAGCGTATCGAGATCGGCGGCGCCGAAGATCGTCTGCGTGGTGTGGCGCGGATGGCGGATAGACGCGATATTCAGGCCGGCGCGCGAGAAGCACAGATAGCTCTGGCCCTTGCTGAAGCCATTGCTCGGAATCGTGAAACGGGCGACGCCGTTTCCGTCGGTCCGGATATCGTCATGATGGCCGCTATAGTCGTGCAATTGGACATTGGCGCCGAACGCGGTCTGGCAGCTGATCGTGCGCGCATTCATGGTGTCGAAGTTCAGTGCGGTCAGCAGGCCGGGCGCGCCTGTCCTGTTGAGCACGATCACCTTGTCATCGAGAAAGCGGCCGCTGGTTGGCCCGTTGGCGAGGTGCTCGTGGATCCAGACGAGATTGTCGATCCACGGTTTCAGCCCATAAGCGCCGGGCCAGACGCTCGGCGGGAAATAGTCCTTGCCGTAGACAAACGGGTAGCCCTCGATCGACAGCAGGAAGGCGTAGGCGAGCAGCTTGTTGCTGATGACCTGCTGGCCGGGCGAGGTATCGGTGTCGGGATTGTCGACGAAGGTGCAGGTGAGATCGGGACGCCAACTCGTGTAGCCGGCGCCATCCAGCACGCGCGCATTGCCGCCGTCGCAAGCCGCCTGCAGCGCCCAACGCATCGGGAAGTCGGCGACCAGCGACCGACCGTTGAGCGGCGGCTGCGTCGCCCAGCCGTTGAGGATCGCGCGATTGCCGTCGAAATACTCCGAGTAGAAGAACTTCGACGCCATCACGCCATGGGTCATGAACTCGCGTACGAACGGCGCCCAGGTGCCCTTGACGTCGTCGAAGCGTGCGCCGTCTGCACCGGTGGTGCGGAACACCCATTCGCCGAAGTCGAGCGCATCCTCGATCGTGACGCGCGGCGGGCGGCAGCGCTGATACGATAGCTCGCGACCGAACGGAAAATCGTTGGGCGGGCTCGGCACGTCATCGTCGGGCACATCGTCCGGCGGCACGCCGCGAAACCAGCCGGGCGACGTGGTGTGCCTGCCATTCAGCGACTGCCCGTCCGCGCCGAGATAGCGAAACACGCCGGGCCCGCCATTCTCGCCGCTGCGCTGATGCAGAACGAGATCGAGATAGACGTCGATATCGCAGGCATGCGCGACCGCGACCAGACGCGTCAGCGACGCTCTTGTGCCGTAGCGCGTGGCGAGCGAGCCTTGCTGGGTCTTGCTGCCGATGTCACGGGGATCGAACACGCCATAGCCGTCGCAGCCCGGCCCGGCACCGCCTTGCGCCTTCGACGTCGGCGGCAGCTGGATCGCGGTGAAGCCGACATTGCGCAGCGCGCGGACATGGGTAGCGAGGAAATCCAGCAGCCAAGGTGCGCCACGCCCGTCGACCGGCGCCGGCACGGTCACGCGTTCGCCGTGCGGACCGAAGAAGCGTCCCCAAGCTAGCAGCGCTACTCCCATGACGCGGCCTCTGGCTGGCTGCGTCAATCATGCCTTGCACAGGGATCATCCGGAAGTTGAAAATTGAGGCAAACGCCGCCGCGGAGCGAACCGCCGCTCACGTTCGCGTGCGCGGCCTCAGGCGCTAGTCATCGTCGTCAGAGCCAAACAACCGGATTTGCGGGAAGCCACCGCGCCGACGGCTGGCATAGTCATGCGCATCAAAATCCTCGCGGACGTTGCGTGCGACATCATCCCAATTGGTCTGATCGCGCGCGCCACGTGCATCGCGCGGGTCATATCGGCGGCGCTCGGCCCAGCGCTGCTGCCGCTCCGCCCGCCGCCGCTCCGACGCGGCGCGCTTCAGGTCAGAATCCCTGGCCTTGGCATAAGCATTGTCAGGAGAGGATGTTGGCTCTGTCGAGACCTGCTGCTCGACTGGCTTTGTCGCTTGCGGAGGCGGTGGCGCTGGCTTGGGTGTCTCAACCGCTACCGCTTGTGGAGGCGGCGCCGGCGGTTCAGCATTGGCCTGCGAAGTTCCCGCATCGGGCTTGGATTCCGGCCTGGCTTCGTCCTGCGCCTGCGCGGGCGCGGCGATGATCGCGCCGAAGCTTTGCGAACCAGTGAGATATTGGATGCGCTCAGACGGCGCGTTCGTCGTGACCGGAATGGCTGCGGCGCGCTGCTCCAGCTTGCTGGTGTCCGAGTCCTGCTTGGGCGCGATCGGATGCATGATGTTGCCGGCGACGATACCGCCGCCGAGACCAATGGCAATGGCGGCGACGATCGAACCGGCACCGACGAAATAGGCTGTCGAGGCGCGCATTGGTCCACTCCCTGTTTGGAGCGAGCAACGCCTGAGGATTGCCGGATGTTCCTGACATCAGCTGTTCCCTAAAGCACGATGAGTCGTCGTGCTTTAGCTCATTGTTTGCGCATGATCTTTACGGAAAATCACTGCACACTTTTCCGGATCATGCGCGCGGGAACGCCATATCAAATCTGCTGCGCGACCTTTTCCAGCCCGATGACGCGGGCGAGCTTGCGCACTTCTTCCTTCTGATCCTCACGCAGCTGGAACAGCAGCGGCATCGCGGCCGACTTCAGCTGCTGGACCTCGTCGCAGTTCGGATCGATCTGCACGTTCGGCCCGTTGGGATTTGAGAGCTTGTTGGCCGATATCTTGCGGACGACGTTGCGCAGCGCGGTCTCGACCGAGGGCCAGTAATATTCCTGCGACGACGACAGCTTCAGGCGATCTCTGATCCCCGCAATCTGCACATCGGAGAGCAACGAATAGGTTTTCTGCGACTGCGGCTTGGCGACGGCCTTCGGCTTGGCCGGGGCATCGTGAAGCGCGCCGGTCGGCACCTCTGCGGTGGCAGGTGCCTCCAATGAGGCAACTTTGGCCTCGGTGCCCTTCAGCATCGGGAAATCAGATGAGGTGGCCGCAGCAAAGGCCTGGCGCAGCGGTTCGGTCAGCATCGGCGCCTGCGACAGCCGGTCAGCCGGAACCTGCACCGGATCAATCGCGGCGGAGGCCAGCGCCAGCGTCGGAACCAGCCGGTCGGCCTTGGCGGCGCGGTTGGCGGCGAGCGGCTTGGGCGCAGGAGCCTGCGTAATCATCTCGGCGCTGACACTGGGCACACTATCGCGGCCGAGAATGGCAGTGGTGGCGGCACCGAGGACGAGGATACAGGTCAGCACGGTGATGGTGATGGCTCTGGACAAACGTCTCTCCGGAAGGACCGCTTCACGATGTTGTTAACGATGCCCGGGAAAAGGGCACGAAATAAGGCTCGAGTGTGCTTTTGCGGCGACAATCATCCTGCTTGCGGCGACAAACCAAAAGCCCTTTGATATCAAGTAGCTGCGGCCAGATCATAGGCGTCCTGGATGTCGGCGACGATCTCGGAGGCCTCCCAGACGCCACGCGGTTCGACCGATTGCAGCGTCACCGTCCAATTGCCGCCCCGGCGGGTGCGGGGGACGCTGACGATGTCGAAGCGGACATTGCGGCACAGCGGGTGACGGGCCAGCGCATGGGCGACGCGGACGCGGATCTCGTCCAGTGTTGCGGCTGTCTTGCTGTTGAGAAAATCGAAATCCATCGCCTGTCCCTCCCGTCCCGATTGACGGCCGTGAGGGGGATTCTTGGCGGGCGATGGTTAATCTGCCGTTAAGTGCGGGCTTGCGGAGCCATGCGGGATTAACCGTGCTGGGGCGGCACGGAACGCTATCGCCCCCTCGCGGTGCGGTACTCGGCGGCCGTCCGGGCCACGAGATCGGAAACCGCCATCACGTCGGTGACGCCCGATGTCGAATGTCCGCCGCTCCAGATATCGCGCCAGCGTTTGGGGCGGTTCTCGCGCGCGGCGACGTCGATGTCCTTGCCGATGTCGATCGCGCCGCGCGCCGGCAGATCGTCGGGGTCGAGACCGGCAGCGACGATCGACGGCTTCAGCATGCTGGTCTGCAAACCCGTGAACGCGGTGGTAAGCAAAATGTCGTCGGCACTGCTGTCGACCAGCATCTGCTTGTGGCGATCATCCGCCATGCTCTCGCGCGTCGCGATGAACTTTGTGCCCATATAGCCGAGATCGCAGCCGAGCACTTCGGCGGCACGCAGCGCATGGCCGTCGCTGATGCCGCCGGCGAGCACGATGATGCCATCATAGAACGCGCGCACCGCACGGACGAACGCGAACGGATTGAGCCAGCCGGTCTGTCCGCCCGCGCCCGCGGTCAACAGCACCAATCCGTCGGCGCCCGCCGCTGCCGCACGCTCGGCGTGGCGGATGGAGGCGACGTCCGCCAGCACCAATGCGCCGGCATCATGCAGCGGCTTCAGCACGGGCGCCGGCGAGCCGACCGAGGTGATGACGATCTCCGGCTTGTGCTTGAGCAGCACGGCGAGATCCTGCTCCAGCCGTGCGTTGGAGCGATGCACGATCAGGTTCGGACAGAGCGGCGCGGCTTTGCGGCCGGTTTGATCCTCGTGCTCCTGCAACCGCGTGGCAATTTCGGCGAGCCATTCATCGAGCTGCTCCGTGCTGCGGCAATTCACGGTGGGGAAGCTGCCGATCACGCCGTTGCGACAGGCCGCGACCATGAGCTCGACGCCCGACACCAAGAACATCGGCGCTGCGATCAGCGGCAGAGCGAGGCGGTCGCTGAAGCGTTGCAATCGATCGGATGTCACTCTTCCTCCCCGCACGGGCTTTGTCGTTCCATCCCGCATTCTCTGTGCTAGCGTCATCGGCAACATTGGCACGTGAGAAGCCGATGACAAAGCAACGAGGAAACATATGTCCGATCCGCTCCACGCATCGTCCCCGACTTGTGCGCAGACGCTACGGGCGTTGGCCCGCTATCCCGGCCGCACTGCTTTCGCATGGCCCGGCGGATCGCTGAGCTATCAGGGCACAATCGATCTGATCGGACGCATCCAGGGCGTGATCGCGCGGCTCGGCTTGCAGCCCGGTGCGCGCGTCGCCTTCCTCACCGCAAACCGCGCCGACACCTGGTGCGCCGGTGTCGCCGCGCAATTGTCGCGCTGCTGCATCACCTGGCTGCATCCACTGGGATCGGAGACGGACCAGCTGTTTCAGCTCGAGGATTCCGAAGCCGAGGTGCTGGTGGTCGATGTGGCCGCCTTCCGCGATCGTGGCGGCGAGCTCGCTGCGAAGGCAACACGGCTCAAGGCTATCTTCACCATGGGACCGGCCGATTACGGCGTCGATCTCTTGCAGGCAATCGAGAGCGCGGGACATGCCAGCCCGCAGTGCCTCGCAAATCTCGACGACCTCACCACGCTGAACTACACCGGCGGCACGACGGGCAAATCCAAGGGCGCGCTGCGCCGTCACCGCGAAAACGCCGGCGCAGCCGGCGCGATCCTCGCCGACTTCGAGATTCCCGACGCCGCGCGCTATCTCACCGTCGCGCCGATCAGCCACGTCGCCGGCACAAAAGTGCTGCCGACGCTGATGCGTGGCGGCACAGTGCACATGCTGAAAGGTTTCGATCCCGAGGCGGTGCTGGCGACGATCGCGCGCGAGCGCATCAATTTCACGCTGTTCGTGCCGACCATGATTTATGTGCTGCTCGATCATCCCGCGCTGAGCAAGACCGACCTCTCCTCGCTCGAGCTCGTGCTCTACGGGGCGTCGGCGATGTCGCCGAGCCGGCTGGTCGAGGGCATCGAACGCATCGGCCCGGTGTTCTCGCAGCTCTATGGCCAGACCGAATGCTACCCCATTTCGGTGCTGCGCAAGAAGGATCACGATCCCAAAACGCCGGAGCTGTTTTTGTCCTGCGGCTTCCCGATCTTGGGCTGCGAGGTCAAAATCCTCGACGACAATGACCAGGAAGTGAAGACCGGTGACGCCGGCGAGATCTGCGTGCGGGCGCCGCATGTCATGGCGGAATACTGGAAGCGGCCGGACATCACCGCCGAGACGCTGAAGAACGGCTGGGTCCACACCGGCGACGTCGCGCGCCAGGACGAGCGCGGCTACATCTTCATCCTCGATCGCAAGAAGGACATGATCGTCACCGGCGGTTTCAACATCTTTCCGCGCGAGGTCGAGGACGTGCTGTCGCAACATGCCGATGTCGCCATGGTCGCGGTCGTCGGAATCCCCGACGAGAAATGGGGCGAGGCCGTCACGGCCATCGTCGTGCCGCGCGATGGCGCAAAGCCCGATCCGGACGAGCTGATCAATCTGGTGCGGACGCGAAAGGGTTCCGCGCATGCGCCGAAGCAGATCCAGTTCGTCAAGCAGCTGCCGATGACCGGCGTCGGCAAAGTCGACAAGAAGGTGCTGCGCGCAGGCTTCTGGAGCGGCCGGGACCGGATGGTGGGGTAATCTCCCTGATTGCGGCGATGGGTTCGGAATACACGTATCGCGCGAAATGCCCCGGAATTATCGGCGTTCTCACCGGGATTCTACGGTGTCATTGTGGCCCCGGCACCACAGCGCGCGACGGAGTGCGCGCCCGCGCTGGCCACCCGATTGCCGGCGAATCAGGGAATCAACTAGACCGCTGATGGGGCTGGGAAGCGGAGTAAGACATGAGAGTCGCTTCCCTGGAAAGTGCAGTCGCCGCGGTCACGCTGATCACGGCCATCATCGTGGTGCTGTGGGAGATCAAGATCTTCTACGGAGTGTGAACAGGCAGGATGCCCTGGTCGAACACGACCAAGCATCCCTTCCGCGGCGGCGGAAGCCTGCCGTTCCATCGGCTCACGCAGCAATAATCGTGCTTTGCGGTGAGGCCTACCGCTTCTCGATCACCAGGCTCTGCACCGCGCGGCCGAAATAGCCTCGGCGGTCGGCGAGCCGCGACATCGCGAGGCCGGCGCCGTCGGGGCCGATCCAGGATTCGCCGTCGAGCAGGATCCAGTCGCCGACCGGCTGGCGCGCCAGGTTCACCGAGAGGTCGGCGTTGATGTAGGTCCAGGTGCGGAAGTCGAGCGTCGAGGCGGTGCCGTTGGAGAAATCGGCAGCGACCACGGCGCGCATCGCCTGCGAGACCGCTTCGCCCGCGACCAGCGGATGGTCGAGGCGAAACCAGATCGCGCCCGCGCCGGCCTGGCCGAAGCGGCCGCGCGCGGCGCGCATCGACATCATTCCCGCGAAGGGACTGGTCGCGCCGTGGCCGTCCTCGACCAGCGAATGCTCGGGCGACGGCAGCGTGACCGGCAAATCCCTGACGTCATCGGGCAGCGGCTGCGGCTGCCGCTTGATCTTGAGCACGGTGGCGCCGACGACCTGCACGCCGTCGGCAAGCAGCTTGATCGCGCAAAGCTGGATCTTGCGGCCCTTGCGCAAAACCTCGGTCTCGATCGTGAGCGGCGCCACCGGCACCGGGCGCATCAGGTCGATGGTGACGCGCGCGACATTCATCGGCACCGGCGTCGGAATCCGCTCCGCCGCCCACGTCACCAGCGCCGACGGCGCTGACCCGTGCTGCATGCGCCGGTCCCATGGACCGGCGGCATCGGGGCTGGTGACAACGCTGTTGCCGTCGACGCGGTAGATGGCGCTCATCGTTTCTCCGCAGGCACATTCGAAGTTCAGCAAGTGCTGTCGTCCCGGCGAAGGCCGGGACCCATACTCACAGGCCATAGTTGGTGAAGTGATATCGGGGGTTGATATCGACCGCAAACAACGATCAGTCGGGATTATGGGTCCCGGCCTTCGCCGGGACGACAAGAACTTACAACGGCGGGTCGATCGCCTCGTCGTATTCCTTCTTGAAGCGCGCGATCAGATCGGCGGCGGGGATGACGCCGTCGATGCTGCCGATGCCCTGGCCCGAGCCCCAGATCTCCTTCCAGGCCTTCGGCTTGGCGCGCTCGCCGGAGGCGTCGGTGCCGAAATTCATCTTGGTGGGATCGGAGGTCGGCAGGTTTTCCGGATCCATGCCGGCGGCGAGGATCGACGGCTTCAAATAATTGCCGTGCACGCCGGTGAAGAGGTTGGAATAGACGATATCGTCGGCCGTCGAGCCCGCGATCATCTCCTTGTACTTTTCGACTGCGTTGGCCTCCTTGGTCGCGATGAAGGCCGAGCCGATATAGGCGAAGTCGGCGCCGAGAATGCGCGCGGCGCGGATCGCCTTGCCGTTGCCGATGGCGCCCGACAGCGCGATCGGGCCATCAAACCACTTCCGCGTCTCGGCAACGAAGGCGAGCGGCGAGATGGTGCCGGCATGGCCGCCGGCGCCGGCCGCAACCAGGATCAGGCCGTCGGCGCCCTTCTCGATCGCCTTGTGGGCGAATTTCTGGTTGATCACGTCGTGGAAGACGATGCCGCCCCAGCCGTGGACGGCCTGGTTGAGCTCCTCACGCGCGCCGAGCGAGGAGATGATCATCGGCACCTTGTACTTGGCGCAGAGCTGCATGTCGTGCTCGAGCCGGTTGTTCGACTTGTGCACGATCTGGTTGACCGCGAACGGCGCCGACGGCTTGTCGGGATGCGCGCGGTCATAGGCCGCGAGCTCTTCGGTGATCCGCGCCAGCCACTCGTCGAGCAATTCCGGCGGCCGCGCGTTCAGCGATGGGAACGAGCCGACCACGCCCGCCTTGCACTGTGCGATCACGAGGTCGGGCACCGAGATGATGAAGAGCGGCGAACCGATCACGGGGATCGACAGGCGTCCCTTGAACAGAGCAGGCATGGACATTGCGGAACGATCCTTTGTTGGTCAGACGCATTGAAGGTTGGGAGCCATACCAACAAGGCAATCTTTCCACTGTCAAGTATTGCGTTTTGGCGCCGTGGCGGACGCCGTTACCGCAATTCCAACGCGCGGAATTCCCTCCTCACGCGGCAGGCAGCGTTACCCAAGCAAATCCGGATTGATCAACCGCTCGAACGAGAACATCTCGTCCCATTTTTCCTGCGTCAGCAGCTTGCGCTCGGTCACCACGATCTGGTGCAGCGACTTGCCGCTCTTGTAGCCCTCGCGCGCGATCTCGGCGCATTGCTTATAGCCGAGCAGCGGCTTCAGCACGGTGACGATGCCGAGCGAGTTCAGCACCATGTTGCGGGTGTGCTCCTCGTTGGCGGTGATGCCGACGACGCAATTCTCGCGCAGGCTGTTGACCGCGCGCTCCATGGTGCGGATCGAGAAGAACAGCGCAAACGAGATCACCGGCTCCATCACGTTGAGCTGGAGCTGACCGGCGCTGGCCGCCAGCGTCACCGTGGTGTCGAGGCCGATGACGAGGAAGCTGGTCTGGTTGACGACCTCGGGGATCACGGGATTGACCTTGCCCGGCATGATCGACGAGCCCGGCTGCAATTGCGGCAGGTTGATCTCATTGAAGCCGGCGCGCGGGCCAGAGGCGAGCAGGCGGATGTCGTTGCAGATTTTCGTCAGCTTGCTCGCGGTGCGCTTGAGCACGCCGGAGAGCTGCACATAGGCGCCGGTGTCCGAGGTCGCCTCGACCAGATCGCCGGCGAGAATGAAATCGACGCCAGTCAGCGCGCTGAGATGCCGGACCGCGAGTTTGGGATAGCCGACCGCGGCGGTGACGGAGGTGCCGATCGCGGTGGCGCCGAGATTGATCTCGCGCAGCAGTGCGCGCGCTTCCGAGATGCGTTCGACCTCCTCGCCGATCGTGGTGCCCCATCCGCGGAATTCGGCGCCGAGCGACATCGGCACCGCGTCCTGCAGATGCGTGCGCCCCATCTTCAGCACGCGCTCGAATTCGCGCCCCTTGGTGAAGAAGGCCTCTTGCAACTGGCGCAGCGCCGTCATGTAGCTCTCGAGCCGCAGGACCAGCGCCAGCCGAAACGCGGTCGGATAGGTGTCGTTGGTCGACTGGCCGTAATTGACGTGGTCGTTGGGGCTGACGTGCTGATAGTCGCCCTTTTTGAAGCCGAGCGATTCCAGCGCGAGGTTGGCGATCACCTCGTTCGCATTCATGTTGGTCGAGGTGCCGGCGCCCCCCTGGATGAAGTCGGTGACGAACTGGTCCATCATGTCGCCGGCGATGACGCGGTCGCAGCCGAGGATGATCGCATCGGCGACCTTGGCGTCGATCGCGCCGAGATCGCGGTTGGCCATGGCCGCAGCCTTCTTCACGTAACCCAGCGCCTTCACGAAGTAAGGCTCCTGGTTCATGGGAATGCCGGTGATGTGGAAGTTCTCCTTCCCGCGGATGGTCTGGACGCCGTAGTAGATGTCGTCGGCGATCTCACGCTGTCCGAGGAAGTCCTGCTCCGTGCGGCTCATAGGCGCTCCTTGCTGCTCGCGCGCGGTGTCACTTGCATCAGTTCTGGCACAGCGCGCTGGTGACGACGGTATCAGTGCGGCAATCATCCGGTTTGCGTTGCCTGCCCGGAATGAGAACTTTGGCCGAGCACTTCTCGGCGGAATCGGTGTTCAGGCTCTTGCCTTCCCTGTAGCCCTTGCCCTGGCAGAGCTGGTTGGCGGCGAGCTTGCAGTCGGGCCCGCCGCTTGACGAGACCGGACAGGCCACGCGCCCCGACACCATCGTGGACGGCCGCGCCAGGCGCGACAAATCGTTCATGGTCTCGCTTGGGCTTTTGATCGGCGGCAGGATCGAGGGCAGCTTGTCGAACAGCTTGCCCATTTCGTTGATCAGCCCGGGGTTTTCCTCACCCGCCGGCGCGGCCGACGGCGCGGGCGTCGAGGGCGACGGCGCAGCCTGCGGCCCCTGCTCCTGAAGACCGAGCGTCGGCGGCGCCGATTGCGACCATCCGGTCCCGCCGACACCGAGCAGGAGCAGCAGCACCGCTGAGATCAGTGTCCCGAGCCGCACTGCCGGATTGCCGGATCGAACCATCATGCGGCAACCGTAGCCGAAGCCGGCGCGGCGTAAAAGCGCGACGGATATGAATCCTAGATCAGCTTGATTGCCACCACGAAGCCGAGCACCAGCACGGCGGCGCCGAGCGCCACCCAGAGGCCGAGATGCTTCTCGATCCGGACCCGGATCCAGTCGCCATACCGGTTGAGCAGGATCGCCACGATGAAGAAGCGCCCGCCGCGCGCGACGATCGAACACAGGATGAAAAGAACGAGATTGTAGCCGGCAAAGCCCGAGGTGATGGTGACGAGCTTATAGGGGATCGGCGTCAGGCCCTTGAGCAGGATGATCACCGCCCCCCACTCCGCGTAGGAGGCGCGGAAAGCATCGACCTTGTCGCCGAGGCCGTAGACCTGGATCAGCCAATGGCCGACTGAGTCGAACAGCAGCGCGCCGATGGCGTAGCCGAGCAGGCCGCCGATCACAGACGTCACGGTGCAGATCGCCGCGTAGAGCCAGGCGCGCTGCGGGCGCGCCAGTGACATCGGGATCAGCATCACGTCTGGGGGAACGGGAAAGAACGAGCTTTCGGCGAAAGCCACGGCACCCATGATCCAGAGCGCGTAAGGCTTGTGAGCGGCGTCGATGCACCATTCGTAGATACGTTTCAGCATGGCGTCGCGATGAAGCACCATGGGACGGATTTGTCCATCGTCAGTTTTTGAGCGATTTGTGACGTTTCTAATGCCGCTTGCGCGCGACGCGGCCCTCGAGCGCGACAATTGGCCGCCGCGCAGCCACCCGCGGTGACGCGACTTTGGGCAGCTTCATCGGCGACTTCGGCAGCTTCTCGGCGATGCCAAGCATATCTTCACGCCGCGCCATCTCGCGCCAAACGTCCTCGGGACGCACGCCGACAGAGGCCCAGAGCACGGTGAGATTGTAGAGCAGATCGGCGCTTTCCCGGATCACGGCTTCGCTATCGCCATGAACGGCATCGATGACCACCTCGATGGCTTCCTCAGCCAGCTTCTTCGCCATTTTGGCCGGGCCGCGCTGAAACAGCCGGGCGGTACGCGATGTTGCCGGATCAAGATCCCTGGCCGCGAGCACAGCCAGATATAGCCGCTCAAGCGAATCACTCATGGTCCTCAAAACTACTCTAAACCAATGGTAGACACGTTAACATCCGACCATAAAAGCAAAGTTTAAGCCGGAGCGGCAAGCGCGCCGGCTTGTTGGTCGATGGCTTATGGCCGATCGGTTAATCGCAACCGTACCCGGAATAGCCGTGGGCGCAGACCTTGTTGTAGCCGCCGTAGCGCTCTTGGTAGCCCGAGCCGTAGTAATATGGACCATAGCCAGGGTAATATGGACCATAGCCAGGGCCGCTGTAGTAAACCGGGCCGCTGTCGTAATAGTAACCGGGACCCGGATCATAGGCGTAGGCGTCACGGCTCGCTGCGATCGCAAGCCCCGTGCCGATGGCACCGGCAATGGCCGCGCCGGCGAAGGCCGCGCCGCCGCCACCATGCCAGTGACGGCCGCCTGCGAACGATGCGGTGGGGGCGACGGTGGTCAGCGCCAGCACCGCGGCGGTGGCGAGAACGGCCTTGCGGCCGGCAAACTTCGAAAATCGGTCAAACATGGCGTGGACCCTCCTTGGGACCTTCATTGGTGCCTCGAGACAGGCTCATGTCTTCGAAACACCCGCATCCCATGTTGGGTTCCCCAACCCCAACAGAAGATGAACGGGGTTGCGTGATCGTGACGCAACCACCGCTCATCTGCCGTTCAGGTTGACGTGATCAGACTTGCCCGCAGCCAGCGCTGCGAGCGTCACGAAACCACAACAATGCGGAACCGGCGCGACCGATGGTTGGATTCAAGACGATCCTCTCTCACTGCCTGCAGGTCTTCTCGATCGTGCTTGCCGCACGCGACGTCGATGCGGCCGAGACGGCCGCGCCGTCTATGGCGATCCACCTCACCTTCGACCGCCCGGTCGATGCGAGCATGGCGCCGCTCTTCATGGCGGCAAAGGACGGTAAGTTCGGCGCCGAACACCTCAACGTGTCCTTCAACAGCGCGGCCGGATCGCCGGAAGCACTTGCGCGCGTTGCCACCGGCAATAGCGAGCTCGCGCTCATCGACATCAACGAGCTCATTCGTTTTCGCGACAAGGCCGATACGCCGCCCATCAAGGCGGTGTTCATGCTGTTCAATCGCGCGCCCTATGCGATCGTCGCTCGCAAGAGCCGCGGCATTCATTTGCTCTCCGATCTCGACGGCAAGACCGTCGGCGTCGCCGACAGCGATCTGTCGATCCGGCTGTGGCCGGCGCTGGCGCGGCAGAACGGCATCGACGTCGCGCATGTCAAATTCTTCAAGATGAGTGCGGCGGTGCGCGAGCCGGTGCTCTCGGCAGGACAGGTCGACGCCGTCGCCGGCTTTTCCTATCTCTCGGCCGTGAATTTGCGCGACCGCGGCGTGCCGGCCGACGATCTCGCGGTGCTGCGTTATGCCGACTATGGCTGCGAGGCCTACGGTTTTGCCGTCGTCGCCAATCCCGCCTTCGCCACGACGAAGCCGGACGCGCTGAAAGGCTTCGTCCGCGCGCTGATTGCGGGCATCAACGCAACTGCGAAGGAGCCGACGCGCGCGGCGGACGAGGCTGCCGGACGCATCGACGACGGCGACCGCGACCTCGAGCTCGCCCGCCTGCGCACCGTGCTCGCCGACAATATCCTGACCGACGAGGTCAGACGCAACGGCCTCGGCGGCGTCGACCCGGCGCGCCTGGAGCGCTCGATCGACCAGGTCGCGGCGGACTTCAAATTCCGCAAGCGTCCGACCGCGGACGACATCTTCGACGGCCGGTTCCTGCCGCCAATCGAGAGCCGGCTGATCAATTGAGCAAAACCGAAAGCTTCCGCTGTATCTCGCGGTCGATCCCTGCTTAGAATATGGGCCCCGCCATTCGCCCGAGTTCTTCGCCCGCATGTCCATCCCCCGCCTCTACACCCGCGTTCTCGAGCTGCTCGGCAAGGAAGCGCGGCTCGGCTGGCTGCTTGCAGTCGCCAATCTCCTGCTGGCGGCCTCGCAATTCGCGGAGCCCGTGCTGTTCGGGCGGATCGTCGACGTACTCTCCGGCAAGGCCGTGGCCGGATCGAACTCGGCCTGGCCTTTCCTGATGGCGTGGGTCGCATTCGGATTGTTCACCATCGGATGCAGCGCGATCGTGGCCCTGCAAGCCGACCGGCTCTCCCATCGCCAGCGCCAGGCGGTGCTGACCAGCTATTTCGAGCACATCCTGCAGCTGCCGCTGACCTTCCATTCCGGCACCCATTCGGGCCGGCTGATGAAGGTGATGCTCAACGGTACGGATGCGCTGTGGCGGCTCTGGCTCGGCTTCTTCCGCGAGCATTTTGCGGCGATCCTGTCGGTGGTGGTGCTGCTGCCGCTGTCGCTCTATCTGAACTGGCGGCTCGCAATCCTGCTGTTCGTGCTTTGCATCGTCTTCACCGCGCTGACGACCTTCGTCGTGCGGAAGACCTTTGGCATGCAGATGGCGGTCGAGGAACAGTATAGCGAGCTCTCCGCACGCGCCTCCGATGCGCTCGGCAACGTCGCGCTGGTGCAAAGCTTCGTCCGCGTTGAATCCGAAGTGAAGGGACTGCGCTCCATCGCCGATCAGTTGCTCGCGGCGCAGATGCCGGTGCTGTCGTGGTGGGCGCTCGTCACCGTGATCACGCGCGCCTCGACCACCATCACCGTGCTCGCGATCTTCACGCTCGGCATCGCGCTGCACGACCAGGGCCTGACCTCGGTCGGCGAGATCGTGATGTTCGTGAGCTTCGCCACGCTGCTGATCCAGAAGCTCGAGCAGGTCGTGAGCTTCATCAACAACGTGTTCATGGAAGCGCCGCGCCTGCGCGAGTTCTTCAACGTGCTCGATGCCGTGCCCGCGGTGCACGACCGGCACGACGCGATCGATGCCGGGCGGCTCTCCGGCCTCGTCGAGTTCAACGACGTCACCTTCTCCTATGACGGCAAGCGGCCCGCGATCGAGGACCTCTGCTTCACCGCATTGCCCAGCCAGACCATCGCACTGGTCGGCTCGACCGGCGCCGGCAAGTCGACCGCGATCGCGCTGCTGCATCGCGCGTTCGATCCGCAGTCCGGCTTCATCAAGATCGACGGCATGGACGTGCGCGGCGTCACACTGACATCGCTGCGGCGAAACATCGGCGTCGTGTTCCAGGAAGCGCTGCTGTTCAACCGCTCGATCGCGGAGAATTTGCGTGTCGGCAAGCCGGATGCGACCGAGGCCGAGATGCGCAAGGCGGCCGAGCGCGCGCAGGCGATCGAGTTCATCGATCGCAGCGGCGGCTTCGAGACCAATGCTGGCGAGCGCGGCCGCATGCTCTCGGGCGGCGAGCGCCAGCGGCTGTCGATCGCGCGTGCGCTGCTGAAGGACCCGCCGATCCTGATCCTGGACGAGGCGACCAGCGCGCTCGATGCAGTCACCGAGGCCAAGGTGAACACCGCTCTCGATGAAGTGATGAAGGGCCGCACCACTTTCGTGATCGCCCACCGCCTCTCCACCATCCGCAATGCCACGCGGATCCTGGTGTTCGAGAACGGACGGGTGACCGAAAGCGGAACTTTCGATGAACTCGTGGCCAAAGGCGGCCATTTCGCTGAGCTCGCCAAGGCCCAGTTCATGGTGCAGGAACAAGCACAGGCCAACGCGCGGCCCGGCGCGACTGCCGCCGAGGCTGCGGCCTCCGCCGCCAAATCCCCTTAACAAGTCCCCGTAGCACCGTCGAAATTCAGCCTATTTCATTGCGGAATACCCGCCGGAAGCCCCTATTCTCGACGCACGAGCCGGTATAGGTTTGCGCTGCCGCGAGCGGCGGCGCTGGATTTCAGAACCGAACATCAGATCACGAGAACCGTCCGGAACCGGCGGATCTCCAAGGACCGGAATCGGATAGTGCACGCCTTTCGCCCGCTGCTTCGCAAATCCCTGTTCAACCTGTTCGCTGCGACACTCGCCGCCGGTGCGCTGCTGGCGCCGCGCATTGCAAATGCCGAAGCGCTGCTTCTGATCGAAGCCGACACCGGCAAGGTGCTGCAAGCCGACAACGCGACCATTCCCTGGTATCCGGCCTCCGTTACCAAGATCATGACCGCCTATGTAACGCTGAAGGCGGTGAAGGACGGCAAGATCACGCTCGACTCGATGTTGACGGTGTCGCCGACGGCTGCCTCGCAATCGCCCTCGAAGATGGGCCTTCGTCCGGGAACGCAGCTCACCGTCGACAACGCGCTGAAGATGATGATGGTCAAGTCGGCGAACGACATGGCCGTGGTGCTGGCCGAAGGCATCGGCGGCTCGATCGACGGCTTCTCCGTGATGATGAACGACACCGCGAAGAAGCTCGGCATGACGCAGACGAACTACGTCAATCCGAACGGCCTGCCTGCGGACGGACACGTCACCTCGGCGCGCGACCTCGGCATTCTCGCCCGCTCGTTCCTGCGCGACCTGCCGGAGTATGAGTACTTCGTGCACATCCCGGCGATCCGCTTCGGCAAGCGCGTCACCGGCAATTTCAACAAGCTGATCGGCCGCTATCCCGGCGCCGACGGTTTCAAGACCGGCTTCATCTGCGCCTCCGGCTACAACCTCGTGGCATCCGCCACGCGCAATGGCCGCCGCCTGATCGCGGTGGTGCTCGGCGCCAATTCCGGCACCGCGCGCGCGGTGAAGGCGGCGCAGCTGCTCGAGCGCGGCTTCAGCCAGGACAATCTGTCGTGGCTGCGGCCCTCGCTCGGCACCGTCGAGAACCTCGTGCCGATCGACGCCTCGCCGCCGAACCTGCGCGAGGAGATGTGCGGCGGTCACCGCAAGCGGCCGGCCAGCGACGACGACGATGCGCTGATCGCGACCAATGGCGGCACCAGCGGATCGGCCTCCATGACCGGCGGCGAAGCCCAGGTGACGTTCTTTACCGCAGGCCTTCAGCCGCCGCTGATGAAGGCGTCCGAGCTGATGGCCTCGGCGCCTGCAGCTGCAGAGCCCGTGGTAGTCTACACCGGCCCGACCCGCACTGGCGCCGCCCTCGTCGCGGCGGTCGCAGCCGACACCGACCAGCAGAACCCGCCGAAGGCGCGTGGCAAGAAGTCGCGTATCGCCAAGAAGCCCGACGCCGGCAGCGACGCCAAGAGTGACGCCAAGAGGGACGCCAAGACTGCCTCCAAGACAGCCGCGGCGAAACCGGCGGCCACCAAGCCAGACGCGACTGCCAAAAGCGACGCCAGGAGCGACACCAAGACCGCGGCCAAACCGGCGGCGAGCAAGCATGCCGCAGCCAAGCCCGATGCGGCGGCCAAGCCTGCGGAGAAGCCGGTGGCGAGCGGCGACCAGGCTGCCAAGCCGGCCAAGCCCAAGGCGGCCACCAAGCCGAAGCCCGCGCCCAACAACAGCTAGGTTACGCTCCAGTCCCGTTACGCTGCGCCCGCACTTCGCACCTGCGGCAGGCGTTTGCGACGATTCCTGTAGCCACTTTCCAACCTTTGCCCTAAGCCTCGACCGCTTGCCAGCCGTTCCGGCAGGCTCGATACTGCCGGCAATGAGGCAAGCCCGAGACACAACGGGCTCTGGCGTTAGAGAGGGGAGTTTCCATGGAGCGCATCTGGCTCAAGCAATATCCGCCCGGCGTGCCCGCTGATATCGAGCCGACGCAATACGCATCGCTGGTCGATCTCCTGGAGGAGAGCTTTGCCAAGTTCGCCGACCGCAAGGCGTTCATCTGCATGGACAAGGCGATCAGCTATCGCGACCTCGACCAGATGTCGCTGGCGCTCGCTGCTTACCTGCAGGGACGCGGCCTGCAGCGCGGCGCGCGCGTCGCGATCATGATGCCGAACGTGCTGCAATATCCCGTGGCCACCGCCGCGGTGCTGCGCGCCGGCTTTGCCGTGGTCAACGTCAACCCGCTTTACACCCCGCGCGAGCTCGAGCATCAGCTCAAGGATTCCGGCGCCGAAGCCGTCATCGTGCTGGAGAACTTTGCGCACACCGTCGAGCAGGTGATCGCCAAGACCCCGGTCAAGCACGTCATCGTCGCCAGCATGGGCGATCTGCTCGGCTTCAAGGGCGTGATCGTCAATCTCGTCGTCCGCCGCGTCAAGAAGATGGTGCCGGCCTGGTCGCTGCCGGGCGCGGTGTCGTTCAACGACGCGCTTGCGGCCGGCCGCGGCCAGACCTTCAACAAGCCGAAGCTGTCGCCCGGCGACGTCGCCTTCCTGCAATATACCGGCGGCACCACCGGCGTCTCCAAGGGCGCCACGCTGCTCCACCGCAATATCGTCGCCAACGTCTTGCAGAACGACGCCTGGCTGCAGCCGGCGCTCGCCTCGCCGCCTCATGTCGATCAGCTCATGATTGTCTGCGCGCTGCCGCTCTATCACATCTTCGCGCTGACGGCCTGCTACCTGCTCGCGGTGCGCGCCGGCGGCTGCAATCTCTTGATCCCCAACCCACGCGACATCGCAGGCTTCGTCAAGGAGCTCGCAAAATACCAGGTCAACAGCTTCCCGGCGGTGAACACGCTCTACAACGGCTTGATGCATCACCCTGATTTCAAGAAGCTCGACTTCTCCAAGCTGAAGATCTCCAACGGCGGCGGCATGGCGGTGCAGCGCCCGGTGGCCGAGCAGTGGAAAGCCGTGACCGGCTGCTTCATCGCCGAAGGCTACGGCCTGTCCGAGACATCGCCGACGCTGACCTGCAATCCCGCGACCACGACCGAATTCTCGGGATCGATCGGCATTCCCGTGCCCTCGACCTGGGTCTCGATCCGCGACGACGACGGCAACGAGGTCCCGCTCGGCCAGCCCGGCGAGATCTGCGCCAAGGGTCCGCAGGTGATGTCGGGCTACTGGAACAGGCCGGAGGAGACCGCGAAGGTCATGACCGCGGACGGCTATTTCCGCACCGGCGACATCGGCGTGATGGACGAGAAGGGCTACACCAAGATCGTGGACCGCAAGAAGGACATGATCCTGGTCTCCGGCTTCAACGTCTATCCGAACGAGATCGAGGAGGTGATCGCGAGCCATCCGGGCGTGCTGGAATGCGCCGTGATCGGCGTTCCCGACAGCGGGTCCGGCGAAGCGGTGAAGGCCTTCGTGGTCAAGAAGGACCCGAACCTCACCGCCGAGGACGTGATCAAGTTCTGCCGCGAGCAGCTCACCGGCTACAAGGTGCCCAAGCAGATCGAATTCCGTGCCGACCTGCCCAAGACCAATGTCGGCAAGATCCTGCGCCGCGAGCTGCGCGACGAGAAGAAGGCTCAGGCGGCGTAAGGCCGCCTCTCCGGTTCATGACTGACATCGGCAACATCACGCCGGCCGGCATTCTCGCCTTCTGGCGCGAGGCCGGCCGCGAGCGCTGGTACAGGCCCGGCGACGCTTTCGATGCGGAGGTCCGCCGTCGCTTTCTCGGGCTCTGGCAGAAGGCGGCCGCCGGCGCGCTGGCGTCATGGGAAGACAGCGATGACGGCGCGCTCGCGCTCATCATCGTGCTCGACCAGTTTCCCCGCAACATCTTTCGCGGCTCGCCGGACGCCTTCGCCAGCGATGCGCAGGCGCGTGAGGTCGCCCGCCGTGCCATCGCACGGGGAACAGACGCGCGAGTTGATCCCATCCTGCTCGAATTCCTCTACATGCCCTTCATGCATTCCGAGCACCTGCCCGACCAGCTGCATTGCGTCGCGCTGTTCGAAAACACCGACAATGCCGAAAACCTGAAATACGCCCGCGAGCACGCCGATATCATCCAGCGGTTCGGCCGCTTCCCCCACCGCAACCACCTGCTCGGCCGCGATACCACCGCCGAGGAGCAGGCCTTCCTCGACGGCGGCGGTTTTGCCGGCTGATGACATAACGGTGAAGGGCCGGTGGCCCCTCAGCTTCCCTCGCCCGCAATATTGTGCAGTCCCGCCGCACGGTCTAAAAAGCGGGACCGATTTTCAGGGAGACTGACGATGGCGATCCAGACTGGCGACAAGCTGCCCGAGGCGAAATTCCGCGTGATGACGGCGGAAGGCCCACAGGTGAAGACCACCGACGATATCTTCAAGGGCAAGAAGGTGGCGCTGTTCGCGGTGCCCGGCGCCTACACCGGCACCTGCCACAAGATGCATCTGCCGAGCATCTTCCTCAACGCCTATGCCATGAAGGACAAGGGCGTCGACACCATCGCCATCGTCTCCGTCAACGACGCCTTCGTCATGAACGCCTGGAAGCGCGACACCGACCAGCGCGACGAGGCCATCTTCCTCGCCGACGGCAATGCCGACTTCGCCAAGGCGATCGGCATGGAGCTCGACGCCTCCGGCAACGGCCTCGGCATCCGCTCCAAGCGTTATTCGATGCTGGTCGAGGACGGCGTGGTCAAGAAGCTGAACTTGGAGGCGATGCCCGGCAAGGTCGAGGTGTCCGGCGGCGATACGCTGCTGGGGCAGCTGTAAGGCTCTCATCGCGCTCAGCCTCATTCTCGGTGTCGTCCCGGCGAAGGCCGGGACCCATACCCCCAGGATAGAGTTGCGGCGCGAGCTGGCAACCGCGAGTCTTCGTCAAACTCGATCCTGTGGTTCTGGATCCCGGCCTTCGCCGGGATGACGATGGAGAGAGGGCGCAATGCGCCCTCGCTACTCCCCCACCCTCTGCTGCAATCGTGCCTTCGCGATCCCATCACGCGCGAGCTGATCGGCCCGCTCGTTCTCCGGATGCCCGGCGTGGCCCTTGACCCAGTGCCAGCGGACCTCATGCGGCTTCAGCGCGGCATCAAGGCGCTGCCATAGCTCCACGTTCTTGACCGGTTTCTTGTCGGCGGTGCGCCAGCCGTTGCGCTTCCAGCCGTGGATCCAGCCGGTGATGCCCTGCCGGACATACTGGCTGTCGGTGTAGAGATCGACGGTGCATGGCTTCTTCAGCGCTTCGAGCGCGGAGATTGCCGCCATCAATTCCATCTGGTTGTTGGTGGTGTGCCGCTCGCCGCCGTTCAGCTCTTTTTCCTTGTCGCCGAACTTCAGGATCGCGCCCCAGCCGCCGGGCCCGGGATTTCCCGAGCAGGCGCCGTCGGTATAGATCGTGACATTGGGAAGCGCGCTCACGCGACCAGTCCTGACGGCATCAGCCCGTAGTCGCGCGCGCTGGAGACGCTCTGGTGGAAGCGCAACTTGCGAAAATATTCCAGCGGGTCCTTCGGCTTGACCAGCGCGCCGGGTGGCACGTTGAGCCAGTCGACCAGCCGCGTCAGCAGGAAGCGGATCGCGGCACCCCGCGCCAGCAGCGGTAGCGCAGCCTCTTCCGCTGTGGTGAGCTTTCGCACGCGACCATAGGCGTTGAGGAAGGCGCGCGCCTTGGTGACGTTGAAGGAATGATCCGGCTCGAAACACCACGCATTCAGGCAGATCGCGACGTCATAGGCCAGCATGTCGTTGCAGGCGAAGGTGAAGTCGATGATGCCTGAGAGCTTGTCGCCGAGGAAGAAGACGTTGTCGTTGAAGAGGTCGGCGTGGATCACGCCCTCGGGCAGATTGTTCGGCCAGACGCCACTCGAGAGATAGTCGAGCTCGGCCGCGAGGAGCGCACGCAGGCCCGGCTGCACCTCATCGGCGCGGTTCGCCGCCGCTTCGAACAGCGGCCGCCAGCCCGCGACTGACAACGCGTTGGCACGCTTGATCGCAAAATTGGCGCCAGCCAGATGCATCCGGGCGAGGCCCTCGCCGACGCCGGCGCAATGCGTCGCGTTCGGCTTGCGCGGCCAGACACCTTCGAGAAAGGTGATGATTGCGGCGGGGCGTCCTGACAGCTCGTGCAGCGCCTCACCGTCTTTCGCCTTGACCGGCAGCGGACAGCTGACGCCGTGCTCGGCGAGATGCGTCATCAGCGCGAGGAAGAACGGCAGATCGTTCTTCGCCACGCGCTTCTCATAGAGCGTGAGGATGAACGAGGCCTGCCGGTTTCCTTGGCTGGTATGCAGCAGGAAATTGGTGTTCTCGACGCCCTCGGCGATGCCCTTGTAGGAGAGCAATTCGCCGAGATCGTATTGCTTCAGGAAGTCCGCAAGCTCGTCGGCGGCAACGTCGGTATAGACCGCCATAAAAGTCTACTCGGCGGCGGCTTCGGGGCGCACCTGACGCGGCAGCGGGAAGAACTCGTTTTCTTCCGCGGCCGAGACCGTCTCCACATGCAGCGTGTAGCGCTCGGCGAACGCGTCCATGATCTCCTCGACGATCACTTCCGGTGCGGACGCGCCCGCGGTGATGCCGAGGCTCTTGATGTTGCCGAACCTGGTCCAGTCAATGTCGGTGGCGCGTTGCGCCAGCACCGCGATCCCGCAGCCTTCGCGCTCGGCGACCTCGCGCAGGCGCTGCGAGTTCGACGAATTGGGGGCCCCGACAACGATGAGCGCGTCGACCACCGGCGCCACCTTCTTCACCGCGAGCTGGCGGTTGGTGGTGGCGTAGCAGATGTCTTCCTTGTGCGGCCCGTTGATGTTCGGGAAACGCTCCTTGAGCAGCGCCACGATCTCGGCGGTGTCGTCGATCGACAGCGTGGTCTGGGTCACGAAGGCGAGGTTGTTGGGGTCCTTCGGAGAAATGGTCTTGGCGTCCTCGGCGGTCTCGATCAGGGTGACGGCGCCGACCGGAAGCTGGCCGAGCGTGCCGACCACTTCGGGATGATGCGAATGGCCGATCAGGAAGATCTCGCGGCCGCGCTTGAAGTGGATCGCGGCCTCGCGGTGCACCTTGGTCACCAGCGGGCAGGTCGCATCGAGCGAGAACAGGTTGCGGGACGTCGCGTCGGCGGGAACCGACTTCGGCACGCCATGGGCCGAGAACACCACCGGCGCCGTGGTGTTTTCGGGGATTTCAGCCAACTCCTCGACGAAGATGGCGCCCTTTTTCTTCAACCCGTCGACGACGTATTTGTTGTGCACAATCTCATGGCGAACATAAACGGGGGCGCCGTATTTATCGAGCGCCCGTTCCACGGTGTCGATCGCCCGGACCACCCCGGCGCAGAAGCCGCGGGGAGAACAAAGCACGATCTTGAGGTCTGGTTTGGCTGACATTGAGCGATCTCGGGACCGAATCACCCAATCGCCTTCTGGCGGGGGACGGTCGATGGATGGAAAAGGGCCTAAAACGGTCTGCTTGGACTTTATAGCGACTTGAGAGGGAATTGGGCCCCCTTTCGGGCGCTGTCAAGGCACTATCTATAGCAGAACCATTGCGTGGCTGCCCCCTCCGGGCTTATATAGCGCGCATTCCCTGTCATCGCTGATGACCACCGGTTTCGCCTCCTGAGGGGGTGGGCGAAGCACAAAGGAGATTTGCCATGAGCAACGCACCTCTGATGCCCAAGGCGACCGCCGTCTGGCTGCTCGACAATACCGCGCTGACTTTCAACCAGGTCGCCGATTTCACCAAGATGCATCCCCTGGAGGTCCGGGCGATCGCTGACGGTGACGCTGCGCAGGGGATCAAGGGCATGGACCCGATTTCCAATGGCCAGCTGACCCGCGAGGAGATCGAGAAGGGCGAGAAGAACGAGGACTACCGGCTCCGTCTCCAGGAGAGCAAGGTCGTGCTGCCGCCCCAACCCAAGCGCAAAGGCCCGCGCTACACCCCGGTGTCGCGCCGCCACGAGCGCCCCAGCGCCATTCTCTGGCTGCTGCGCAGCCATCCGGAGCTCAAGGACGCCCAGGTCATGCGTCTGGTCGGCACCACCAAGAGCACGATCGCCAGCGTCCGCGACCGCACGCACTGGAACACCTCCCAGCTGACCCCGATCGACCCGGTCACCCTCGGCCTCTGCTCGCAGATCGAGCTCGATTTCGAAGTGGCGCGCGCGGCCAAGGAAAAGCCGATCGATGCAGCCTATGGCGGCGCCACCCTGCTGCCGGCCTCCGAGACCACCAAGAAGGACGAGTACGAGCCGTCGGAGAAGTCGAGCGACGACCTCAACGTCGACGCCGTGTTCGCCAAGCTCAAGACGCTGGGCGGCAAGAAGCACGAGGAAGAGGAGGAGTAGTCCTCTCTCTTTTATTCGTCATCTAATGCAAACGCGGCGGGAAAACCCGCCGCGTTTTTGTTTCATTGTGAGAGGAGATCCTCGCCACACTCTCAGGTGTCGTCCCGGCCTGGTGCGCAATTGCGCACGGGGGGCCGGGACCCATAACCACAGGGTCGGGTTTGGCGAAGATTAGCCGCTCGGTACGCTTACCGCCGCGATCGACAGATCACGCGGTAGGGTCCCGGCCTTCGCCGGGACGACGACGTGCCTCACGGCCGATCGGGATGGTTCAGCATGTATTCGCCGAGATCGCGCTGACGCCGATCGGAGCGGGCGGTGGCGGCGTTGCGCTGGACATCGCGGTCCTTGCGGCAGGCCACGTATTCCGGCGAGCCCACGGCATAGCCACGGCTCTGGCAGACCGCGTCATCGTCGTCACCGCCCATCGCGGTCGGCGTCTGGTAACGCGTCGAGCAGGCGGAGAGAATGAGGCCCGCGATAGCAATCGCAAGCAACGGCTTCGCATTCATGGCAGGTCTTTCATCCTCATGGTGAGGAGCCCGCGCAGCGCGCGTCTCGAACCATGAAAGGCCCGGATGCAGCAGCGAGGCCTTTCATCCTTCGAGACGCGCCAAGCGCGCTCCTCAGGATGAGGGTTGAGCGGAAAAATGCGGCCTATTCAAGCCCCATCTGCACCGTCACACCCGCCCCTTCAGCGCCTCCCCGATCTCGTCCAGCACCTTGGGGTCTTCGATCGTCGCCGGCATGGTCCAGGCCTCGCCGTCGGCGATCTTCTTGATGGTGCCGCGCAGGATCTTGCCCGAGCGCGTCTTGGGCAGGCGACCAACGGTGATGGCGAGCTTGAACGCGGCAACGGGGCCGAGCCTGTCGCGTACCAGCGCCACGATCTCCTTCTCGATCTCCGCGGGCGGGCGCTTCACGCCGGCCTTCAGCACCAGGAAGCCGCAAGGCACCTCGCCCTTGATCGCATCCTTGACGCCGAGCACGGCGCATTCGGCCACATCGGGATGCGAAGCCAGAATCTCCTCCATGCCGCCGGTGGAGAGCCGGTGGCCGGCGACATTGATGATGTCGTCGGTGCGGCCCATCACGAAGACATAGCCGTCCTCATCCTTGTAGCCGGCATCCGAGGTCTTGTAGTAGCCGGGAAATTCGCTCAGGTACGCGTCCCTGAAGCGCGCGTCCTGATTCCACAGCGTCGGCAGGCAGCCCGGCGGCATCGGCAGCTTGATGACGATCGAGCCCATCGTGTTGGGACCGACAGGCTTTGCGGCTTCATCCACGACGTCGACCTGGTAGCCCGGCATCGGCACGGTCGGCGAGCCGTGCTTCACCGGCAGCTGGCCGAGGCCCACCGGATTGCCGGCGATGCACCAGCCGGTCTCGGTCTGCCACCAATGATCGATGACAGGCACCTTGAGCTGCTGCTCCGCCCATTCCACCGTCGGCGGATCGGCGCGCTCGCCGGCGAGGAACAGCGTGCGGAATTTGGAGAGGTCATATTGCCGGATGAACTTGCCTTCCGGATCCTCTTTGCGGATCGCGCGGAACGCGGTCGGCGCGGTGAAGAAGGCGACCGCCTTGTGCTGGCTGATCACGCGCCAGAACGCGCCGGCATCGGGCGTGCCGATCGGCTTGCCCTCATACATGATCGAGGTCGCGCCATGCAGCAGCGGGCCATAGATGATGTAGCTGTGGCCGACCACCCAGCCGATGTCGGAGCCGCACCACCAGACCTCGCCCGGCTTGACGCCATAGAGGTTGAACATCGACCATTTCACTGCGACGAGGTGCCCGCCATTGTCGCGCACGACACCTTTGGGAATGCCGGTCGTACCTGACGTGTAGAGGATGTAGAGCGGATCGGTCGCGGCGACCGGCACGCAAGGCGCTTTCTTGCCGTCGTTCATGGCCTTGCGGCGCAAGCTCGCCCAGTCATAGTCCCGCCTTGGCGTGAGGTCGCAGATCAGCTGCGGACGCTGCAACACGATGCAGGCCTTCGGCTTCGCGGTCGCGAGCTTGATCGCCTCGTCGAGCAGCGGCTTGTACTGCACGATGCGGCCGGGCTCGATGCCGCAGCTTGCGGAGAGAATGAGTTTTGGTTGCGCATCGTCGATGCGGGTCGCAAGCTCTTTTGCGGCAAAGCCTCCGAACACCACGGAGTGCACCGCACCGATGCGCGCGCAGGCGAGCATGGCAACCACGGCCTCCGGCACCATCGGCATATAGAGGATGACGCGGTCACCCTTGGCGACGCCAAAATCCTGCATGATGGCGGCGAGCGCCTGCACCTCGGCCAGCAACTCGGCATAGATGAATTTCGTGACCGAACTGGTGAGCGGCGAATCATGGATCAGCGCGACCTGGTCGGCGCGGCCACGCTCGACATGGCGATCGAGCGCGTTGTAGCAGGTGTTGACCACGCCGCCGGTAAACCAGCGGCCGTAGACACCCTGGGTGGCATCGAAAATCTTTTTCGGCGGCTCGATCCAGTCGATCTCCTTCGCCGCCTCGGCCCAAAATCCCTCGGGATCGGCCAGCGAGCGCGCATGGACCTCGTGATAAAGACTCTTTCCCTGGGCATTCATGCAGGCGCTCCCGTTCCCTTGATTGGCCTCGCCTTGACCTGACGGCAGGGTAGAAGTCCCGCCATGACAGGGATCAAGTGCCGGCCTTGTTTGAGGGGTATTGTCCCGGGAACGGGCCGCGGTTCAAGCTGAAAAGAACGTATCTTGTCCCTCTCCCCGTTCTTACGGGGAGAGGCGAAGAGCGGCTACCCCTCCATCGCATTCAACCGCTGCAACCGGTCCCGCATGACCTTCTTCAGATCGTAGCCAGGGCGGCGGAAGCTGGCGTCGCGGGTGGCGAGGAAATCGTGCTGGGATTTGCGCAGGTCAGTCGCCGAGCGCCGGCTCATCGATTTCAGCACGCGCTCATAGGCCTCGGCGAGCTGGCGGTCGAGCATGCCAAGCTGCGGATCGGCGCAGATCACTTTCTCGACCTCGCGCTTCGCATCCGCGCAATCGAATGACGGGCCGTTGCCGGAATTCGCGGCCAGCGGCTGCGGTGGCTCGGCGCCGAACTTCGCGATCTCCGCCATCATGGTGCGGCGGCCATCCGCGGCGTTGGCGTTGCCGGGGTCGAGCCGCAGCGCCGTCTCGTAGTCGGCCAGCGCCTTCTTGCGGTCGCCCATCTTGGAATAAAGCACGGCGCGGTTGTTGTAGGTCTTCGCGAAATTCGGATCGAGCTTCAGCGCGTCGTTATAATCGCTGAGCGCTGCGCCGAACTCTTCCTTAAACTGGTAACTATCGCCGCGATTGGTGAAGAAGTTCGGCCGCGGAGCCAGCCGCAGCGCCTGGTCGTAATCGGCGATCGCCTTGTCGTAGTCTTTCATCGCGGCATAGGAGAGCCCGCGATTGTCGTAATATTCCGGCACTTTCGGATCGAGCCTGATCGCCTCGCTGTCGTCGGCAATCGATTTGTCGAGCTGGCCGAGCTTCTTGTAGGCGGCGCCACGGTTGGTGTAGCTGCGCGCCCGGTTCGGATCGAGCCGCAACGCCTCGCTGAGATCGCTCACCGCCTTGTCGTTGTCGCCGTTGAGATAATAGGTCGCGCCGCGATCGGACCAGGCCTGCGCATAATCCGGCTTCAGCTTGATCGCCTTGTCGTAATCGGCAAGCGCCCGGTCGAGCCGGCGCTGGTTGGTATAGGCCACGCCGCGCAGCTCATAAGCCTCCGCGTCCTGCGGATCGAGCTCGATCGCCTTGCTGAGATCGGACGTGGCGCGGTTGAGATCACCGCCCGCCTCGCGCAACAGATCGCCGCGCAGGCGCCAGGCGCGCGCATTCTTCCCGTCGAGCGCGATGGCGCGGTCGATGTCCCGCAGCGCCTCCGTGAGACCACCGGAGGTCCGCGCATTGGCATCGGCCCGAACCAGCAGCGCCGCGACGCGGTCAGAAATTGGATTCGAGCCTTGGTCGATGATCGCGCTGCACGCTGAGATCAACTCGGCCGGCGCGGCCTTGCTGCCCATCACGCAATCGGTGGCGGCTGAGGCTGGCGCCACCAGAATGAGGCTCATCGCTGCGCCAAGCAGGAAGGCGCGCAGCGAGGTTTTGGATATTTGCGCGGAAGAACGCGTGCCGCACATGGCCTAAAGCTCCGTGACATCGGGTTTTCACCATTGTCGCGGCGGACGAGGGATCGGTTCAAATCGGGCCTTTTCCGGCCATGACGACCCCTCAGGTGGCGAAGAACACCGTCAATAGCCGTCCACACCATTCAAGCGCTGCAGCCGCGCCTGCATGGTCTTCTTCAAATCATACCCCGGCCGGCCGAACCCCGCGTTCCGGCGTGCAATAAAGTCATCCTGCTCCCGCTGGAGGTTCTTCGCCTCGCCCTCGTTACGCGCCTCGCGCAGCACGCGCGCATTGGCCGCATAGACCTCGCGATCGAGGTCGGCGAGCTCGCGGTTTCCGCAGATCGCCTTCTCGACCGGGCGGCGCGCGCCTGCGCAATTGAAGCTGGGCTTGCCGGCGACCGCCATCTGCGCGCCAATCCGCTCGAGCTCGCGCGCGATCGCCTTGTGATTGGCCTTGGCTTTTTCGTGGTTCGGATTGATCCGGAGCGCCGCGCCGAAATCCTGCACAGCCTTGGGCTTGTCGCCCTTCTTCAGCCAGAGCTCGCCGCGCGCGTTGAAGACATCGGCAAGCGTGGGATCGAGCAGCAGGGCGCGGCTGTCGTCGGCGATGGCGCGGTCGACCTGGTCATGCCGCGCCAGTAGCGCGCCGCGCGCGACCAGCGCCTTGATCAAATCGGGCTTTGCGGTCTTCTCGTTGTCGATGATTGCGGCGCAGGCCGGGCCCGCTTTGTCCATGTCATCAGCCGCGGTTGCGGACAGGCATGCCGCAACGTCAATCTGCGCGACGGCGGCCGGCTCGCCGCCGGTCGCGGCCTGGGCCGTAGCGAGCGAAAGCGTTGAGAGCACCACGGCTCCGGACAATTGAAGAAGTTTTTGAAAACGCATGCTCGCTGCAGTCGGAAAGTCTTGCCTTGAGGCCGTACTATCCATCATACGGCCGGATTGGTGCTAGCTTGTGGCGTCGCTCAAATCGGTTTCGGGGATCTCGTGTCGACATTCGAATGGATCATCGCGCTTCTGCTCGGCGCCGTTGCATTATCGGCGCTGGCGCGGCGGATCAAGGTCCCTTACCCGACCTTTCTCGCCATCGGCGGCGCGCTGATCGCTTTCGTGCCGAACAGCCCGACCTGGACGCTGGAGCCGGACCTTGCCTTGGCACTTTTTGTCGCACCGGTGCTGCTGGATGCCGCCTTCGACACATCCTTGCGCGATCTCCGCAATAACTGGGTTCCGGTCGCAACCCTGGTCGTGGCTGCGGTCGGCCTGACCACGATCGGCGTGGCTTTCGTCGCACACCGGCTCTTCCCCGACATGCCCTGGGCCGCCGCGGTGGCGCTCGGCGCCATCGTTGCGCCGCCGGATGCCGCGGCCGCGGTCGCGATCCTGAGCCAGGTCAAGCTGCCTTATCGCATGGTGAAGGTGCTGGAAGGCGAAAGCCTGCTCAATGACGCCAGTGCGCTGCTGATCTATCGCATCGCCGTCGGCGCGGTCGTCATGGAGCACCTCAAATGGAGCGAGGTCGCGCCGACGATCGCGCTGGGACTGGTCGGCAGCGTACTGGCCGGCCTTCTTGCAGGCCGCATCATCCCGTTGTTCATGGAGCGCGTAAGGGAGGTGCCGAGCGCGATCATCATGCAGTTCGCCACCACCTTCATGGTCTGGATCGCCGCCGAGCATCTTGGCCTCTCCGGTATCCTCACCATCGTCGTCTACGCCATCACCGTCGCACAAACGGCGCCGGCCCGCATCCCGGCGCGGCTGCGGGTGCCGTCCTATGCGGTGTGGGAGACCACGGTGTTCGTGCTCAACGTGCTCGCCTTCATGCTGATCGGCATGCAGATGCGGCCGATCTGGACGAAGCTGGACGCGGACGTCCGTTGGGAATATTGCGTGGCGGCCGCCTGGATCCTGCTCACGGTTGTACTGGTGCGGCTGCTCTGGATCACATTCTACCGCACCACGCTGCGCGTGCTGATCGCCCGCGGAATTTATCATCCCAAGGATCCAAAACAGGTGGCCTCGCCGAAGGGCGGCCTCATCATCTCCTGGTGCGGCATGCGCGGCCTGGTCACGCTCGCCACCGCCTTCGCACTGCCGGAGAATTTTCCTTATCGCGATTTCATCGTCTTTATCGCCTTCGCGGTGGTGCTGGGCTCGCTGATCATCCAGGGCCTGACATTGCGGCCGTTGATCCTCGCTTTCGGCCTCAGGGATGACGACCCTGTTGGCATCGAGGTCGCGCGCGCACGCGCCATCGCCTATCGCGCCGCGCTCGATGCGATCGAGGACGATCCGTCGGAGGAGGCTGAAATCCTCCGCCTCGAATACCGCGCCATCCTGATGCAGGCCGACGACGATCCGCACGGCGGCATCACCAACGGCGAACTGCCCGCCGATCCCCTGCGCCGTCGCGCCATCGAGGCCGCACGCAAGTCGATTTTCGGCCTGCGCGCCACCGAGGTGATCGGCGACGACGCGTTCCACCGAATCGAGGAAGAGCTCGATCGCGCCGAATTGAGCGCGGGAGGATAGTTCCGCAGACGCCGTCGTCCCGGACAAGCGAAGCGCAGATCCGGGACTACTTTGGGCGGCAGCCAGCGTTGAACCAAACGCACCCTGCCCAGACTCATTTCCGATGACAACCTTGATTGACGACCGTCGTGTACGCGCGCGTGATGCGTCGCCTGCACGATATTTTTATCTCCACATGGCGCTGGCCTGTGCGGCCACCGCGTTTCTCGGCTTCACGCCGACCTATTTTGTGCCGCTCGCCCACCGGACATTTTCCGCAAGCCCGGTGATCCATTTTCACGGACTGTTGTTCTTTACCTGGTCTCTCTATTTCGTGATGCAGACCTGGCTCGCGGCGTCCGGCCGCGTGGTCAATCACCGTTCGTTCGGCATCGTCGGCGTCTCGCTTGCGACCGCGATGACGATCTTCGGCTTCCTCGCCTCCGTGCATGTGATGAAGCATTCGGCGGCGCTCGGACAGCTGGAGGCCGGCATCGGCTTCTCGATCGTGCCGATGAGCGGCATCGCGTTCTTTGCGGTGGTGTTCGTGCTCGCGATCATGAACACGCGCAAGCCGGAAGTTCACAAGCGACTGATGCTGCTCGCCGCAGTCTCGATCCTCGATGCCCCGATCGCGCGCTGGTTCATCACCTTCCTCGCGCCTCCCGGACCGCCCGGCCCGCCGCCGGTGCCGGTGACGATCGCGCCAGCCGTGGTCGCCTCGCTCCTGCTCGTCGTCGCCATGGTGCGCGACTGGCGCACCGAAGGCCGCGTCCATCCAGTCTACATTTGCGGCACGATCGCGCTGCTGACGCTGAAGGTGTTGAACTGGCCAATCAGCGAAAGCGCAGCCTGGCATGCATTCGCTGGCGGGATATTGGCGCTGGCGCAGTGATCGCTGTACAGCCATAACGCAAACTCAGCTGCGAATCCGTCACGCTGAGGTGGCGGCTCCTTCAGCGGCCCTCGAAGGGCGACGGCCCGGATGCAGCGGGCCGCTCATCCTTCGAGGCTCGCGGCGCAGTGCAAATGCACTGCGCCACTCGCACCCCAGGATGACGGGTCTTGCAGGATTGCTTCAGGCCCCTGCCTTGCACGTGATCCCGCCGTCGACCACGAGCTCGATCCCCGTCACATATTTCGACTCGTCCGACGCCAGGAACAGCGCGGCGTTGGCGACATCGAAGGCGTCGCCCATGTGGCCCATCGGCACCTGCGCGTCGCGGGTGCGCCACATCGCCTCGACGTCGCCCTTGGCGTAGCTGTTGGCGAGCCCGGCGGAATGCTCGACCATCGGCGTCTTCATCAGGCCGGGCAGGATCGCGTTGACCCGCACGTGGTGGCGCGCGAACTCGATCGCGGTGGTGCGCGTCATCTGGTTCATCGCCGCTTTTGAAGTGCCGTAGGTGACGTAGGAGATGCCCATGTGGCGGATCGAGGCGATCGAGGAGATGTTGATGATGGAGCCGCCGCCCTGCTTCACCATGACAGGGATCACGTGCTTCATGGCGAAGTAGGCGCTCTTGAGATTGACGGAGAAGACGCGATCCCAGCTCTCCTCGGTGACCTCGACCACGCTGCCCATCTCGGCGATGCCGACATTGTTGTCGAGCACATCGATACGGTCATAGGCTTTGAGGCATGCCGCGACCATTGCCTCGATCTCGGCAGGCCGCGACACGTCGGCGGTGAACGCCGTCGCCTTGCCGCCCTCGCCGTTGATGATCTTCGCGGTCTCCTCGGCAGCCGTGCCGTTGCGGTCGACGCAAAACACCTGCGCGCCCTCGCGCGCAAAGGTCACCGCAGTCGCCTTGCCGTTGCCCCAGCCGGGCCCGATCGAGCCGGCGCCCACCACCATCGCAACCTTGCCCTTGAGCCGGTCCATCGCGTGTCTCCCTTATTTCTGCTGTTCGTCGCAGACCTTCATGGTCGTGACGTTAGCACCGATGGGGTGGCCGACAATCTCGGAAAGCGTCTGGCATGTCCCGTCATGGCATAGCCGCCATTCACCGGCCGCGCCGGAATTGCCGAGCACGACCTCCGGCATCGGCGCGCGCTCAGGCCTCCATTGAAACCAGCCGTCGACGAGCCGCGCCTCGGGCGGCGGCTCCATGCCGGGGCCGGTGCCCTTGATGCGGGCCTGCACCAGTTCGAGGCCGGCAGGCGTGACGCGCCAGTCTTCCTGCCAGTCGACCTTCGCGATCGAATGCGTCCACACCAGCGTGAAGGCGGACAACGCCAGCGCCTTCACGCCGCCGGCTGTTGCGAAGCAGAGACTCACGCCGCTTCGACGACGGCAGGCGGACGCTGCCGCCACTGCCACAGCACGATTGCGGCCGAGAGCACGAAGCCCGCGGTGTCGCTGAACGGGAAGTCGCCGAGCAGGCACATCGCGGCGCCGAGCGCGACGACGCGTTCAAGCAGCGTCAGCCGCGTGAACAGGAAGCCGATCGCGACCACGCCGAACAGCGCGATCGCCACCAGCGCCTTGAAGCTCGCGAGCGCCACCGCACCGTAGAAACCGAGCTTTGCCGCCATGGGATCGCCGGCCTGCAGCATGAGCGCCGGCGAATAGACGAAGATGAAGGGGATGACGTAGCCAGCAAGGGCAATGCGCATCGCCTCCCAGCCGATCTTGTCCGGATTCTCCTTCGCGATCGGCGCCGCCGCGAGCGCGGCCAGCGCAACCGGCGGCGAGAGGTCGGCCATGATGCCGTAATAGAACGCGAACATGTGGCTCGCGATCAAGGGCACGCCGAGCTTCGCGAGCGCAGGAGCCGCCAGCGCGGCGGTGATGATGTAGGTCGGGATCGTCGGAATGCCCGTGCCGAGCAGGATCGACAGCAGCATGGTCATGATCAGCGCCAGGAATAGGCTCTTCTCACCAAGCCCGATCACCCAGCCTCCAAAAATGGTGCCGACGCCGGTCTGCGACATCATGCCGATGATGACGCCGACGATGGCGCAGGCCATGCCGACAGTGATCGCGGACTTGGCGCTCTCGGCAAGCGAGTCACGGCAGGAGCGTAGCGCCGCCATGCCGCCACGGATGAAAGCGGTGATCACGATCAGCGCCACGACGACACAAGCAACCGGCACGATCTGAAGGCCGTCATGCGACAGCGCGGCGACGACCAGCGCAAGCCCGATCCAGAAGATGGTGCGGATCAGCATCGAGGACGCGCCGGCCGTGATGCTGGCGCCGAGGATCAGCGTCACCGTGAGCGCGAGGCCCATGCTGCCGGCATAAAGCGGGGTAAAGCCCTCGAACAGCATGTAGACGAGGGCTGCGAGCGGCAGCACGAGGTACCAGCGCGTCACCAGTGCCCGCCAGGCGCTGGGGATTTCCGAGCGCTTCATGCCGACGAGGCCGTGCTTGCCGGCTTCGAGATGCACCATCCAGAAGGCGGAGGCGAAATAGAGCACCGCCGGAATTGCGGCCGCCTTGACGATCTCCGAGTACTGGACGCCGAGCGTCTCCGCCATGATGAAGGCGACCGCCCCCATCACCGGCGGCATGATCTGCCCGCCCATCGAGGCCGTCGCCTCGACGCCTGCCGCGAACGCGCGGCGATAGCCGAACCTGATCATCAGCGGAATGGTGAACTGGCCCACGGTCACGACATTGGCCACGCCGGAGCCAGAGATCGTACCCATCATGCCCGAGGCAAATACCGCGACCTTCGCCGGGCCGCCGCGGGTCCTGCCAAACAACCCAAGAGAAACGTCGGTGAAGAGCTGGATCATGCCGGCGCGCTCCAGGAACGAGCCGAACAGGATGAACAGGAAGATGTAGGTCGCCGAGACGTAGATCGGCACGCCATAGAAACCTTCAGTCCCGTAGGCGAGATGCGTGATGATCTGGTCGAAATCATAACCGCGATGGTTCAGCGGCGACGGCAGATACTGGCCGAAGAACCAGTAGACCAGACACGCGCCGCACATCAGCGGCAGCGCCGCGCCCATCAGGCGCCGCGTGCCCTCGAAGATCAGCACCGCAAGCAGCGTGCCGACCGCGAGGTCGAGCCTGGTCGGATCGCCATCGCGCGCGATCAAATCGGCGTAGAAGATCCATTGATAGAGCCCGCAGAAGAAACCGGCGGCGCCGATCACCCAGCCCAGCGCACGGCCGGCGTTGCTCTTCGCGGTGAAGTTCGCGATCAGGCCGAAGGTGAGCAGGACGAGGAAGCCGACATGGACGCCACGCACGACCTGGCTCGGCAGATAGTTGAAGGCCGCGACATAGAGCTGGAAGGTCGCAAACGCGATGCCGATCCAGTAGGCGAGCGTGCCCCACCAGCCCGGACCAAAGCCCTCCGGAAAACCATGCTCGAAATTGTCGAATTCAACCTTGATGGGCGCCGCGTCGGTGCCCTCTGCCTCTTCCAGCATTTTACTCGTCCTCAGCCGTCCAGCGCTCATAGCTTGGCACGGTCCACCCGCGCCGTCATGCCCGGGCTTGTCCCGGGCATTCGCGAAACTTCCATGCATGGCCGTACAACGTGGATGGCCGGCACAAGGCCGGCCATGACGTTCGACAGCGAGAGCTAATCCCTACTTGATCAGCCCTTTTTCCTTGTAGTAGCGGATCGCGCCGGGGTGCAGCGGAACCGGGCTGCCGGTGGCCGCCGCCTCGAGCCTGATCTCCTTGCCCGCCGCGTGCGCATTGGCGAGCTCGGGCAGCGATTCGTAGACCAGTTTTGTCATTTGATAGGCGAGGTCGTCGGAGACGGCGGAGCTGGTCACGAGGTAGTTGACCACGGCCGCGGTCGGCACGTCCTTGTCCTGGCCGGTATAGGTGTTGGCGGGAATGACCACCGAGATGAAGGGCGGGCCGATCTTGTCCACGGTCTCCTTCGGTACGGCCACCACCGCAATCGCGCTCGAGCTCGAAAGATCCTTCAGCGAGGCCACGCCGAGGCCGGCAGACTGCAAGGTCGCACCGAGCTGCCTGTTCTTCATGAGGTCGACGGATTCGGCGAACGGCAGATATTCGACCTTGCCGAGATCCTTGTAGCTCATGCCGGCGGCGGCGAGGATCGCGCGCGAGTTCAGCTCCGTGCCCGACTTGGGCGCACCGACCGACAGGCTCTTGCCCTTGAGGTCGGCGAGCGTCTTGATGCCGCTCTCGGCGGTCGCGACGATCTGGATGTAGTTCGGATAGATCGCGCCGATGGTACGCAGCTTGTCGAGCTTGCTCTTGAAGCCGGCTTCCTCGTCGCCGTCCCAGGCGGCTTTCAGCGAGTCACCCAGCGTGAACGCCAGCTCGCCGCGGCCCTGCTGCAGCAGGATCAAATTCTCGACCGACGCCTTGGTGGCCTGCACCTGCGTCTTCACGTTCGGAATCTTGTCGCCGTAGATCTTCCCGATCGCGACGCCGAGCGGATAGTAGACGCCGGAGGTGCCGCCGGTCAGCACGTTGATGAAGGATTGCGCCTGCGCGCAAGGTGCCGACGCCGCCAGAGCAAAAGCCGTGGCCACGCCGAGAATCGTCCGTTTCATGGTTGTTGTACTCCCCAAACCGGCGGCGAAATTGGCCGGATGAGGCGTTCGGGTCAACCCATCCAAAAGACAAAATAGGGCTGCGGTAAACGGCAGGAACTCGGCAGGTGCGGCGACGTGGCGCAGCCAGATGAATTCATCTGGTTGAGTCGGTCGAGCAGCGGGCTCAGTCACCTCTCCCGCTTGCGGGAGAGGTCGGCGCAACGCGCCGGGTGAGGGCTTTCTCCTCTAGGGGATTGCCCCATTGCGGAGACACCCTCTCCCCACCCCTCCCCCGCAAGCGAGGGAGGGAGCGCACCGTCCTCGCGGCGACAGCGTGTCAGCCGCAGCGAACCGTTACTGGAACGTCATGTCCAGGCACTTGGAGATGTCGGAGCCGAGCCCGGAGGAGATGGTGATGCAGCCGCGGATCTTCTGCGCGGCCATGTCGGCGGCCCAGATCGAGTAGCCGCCGGGGCCGAAGAACGAGTTGGTGTTCGGAGGCTCGGTCTCGGTCGCATCGAAATCATAGTGCCCGTCGGTCTCGAAGATGCGCGGCTTCTTGGTGCAGCCGCCGTCGGTCTGGACGTTGATGACTTCCTTGTTGTCGCGGGTCAGCGCCAGCGAGACCTGGCAGCGGAAATATTCCGAGGTCTTGGTGTTGAAGAGATAGGTGTAGGACTTGCAGGTCGCGGTGTTGAGCTTGCCCGGCGCAAGGCCACGGCTGCACGAAATCCGCTGGTTGTGGCTGAGCTGGTAATCATCGGCCCGGGCGGCCGGCGCGAGCGCCGTCAGCGACAACCCGGCAATCCAGCAAAATTTAATGACATGGCGCATTCGAATCATCCCCACCAATATCTTTGTCGTGTTGCGTTCTAGACTGAAAGCGGAACATAGTCGCGAGGGGACCAAGGGAAAATCACAAACTGCTGGGCAAGACGTGAGGCGCTGCGGCGGCATCGCAGATTGACCCGGACACGCCGTTCGTGATTTGTTCAAAATGGGCGCCCCCACGACGGGGAGGATGATGATGGCATTTTCAATCAAGACATTTGCTATGGCGGCTGCGCTGGGTGCGCTCGCCGCCCCCGCATGCGCACAAAGCGCGGCGACGCCGTGGGAGCTCAAGCCGGACACCGGCTATGCCTATGACAAGGAAGGCAAGACCTTTTCCTACAAGATGGGCACCAGCAATGCCGGCGAACTGCTGAAGGGCGCCAAGAAGGTGCCCAAAGGCACGCTGTTCTTCATCGGCCAGAACGGCCAGCTCTACATGCGTAGCGGGCAATACCTCGAAGGCGACGGCAAGTTCAAGTTCGGGTCGGATCATTAGGCTCGCGGCTCTCGCCACAAACGAAGCTGCCGTAGGGTGGGCAAAGGCGCGTTAGCGCCGTGCCCACCATTTATCAGCATGCTCTGATCTTGAATGGTGGGCACGCTCCGCTTTGCCCACCCTACGGCAGCGCCACTAAAACGCCGCCGCCAGCTCCCGCGCGCCGGCATTGTTGCTGTTGCTGTCCATCCGCGTATCCGTCACCGCGAGCAGCTTCGCCACCGTGTTGTGGCGGATCGCGACCGGGTTGCGCTCGTAGCCGCCGCGCTGGAAGAAGTTCGAGGTCGGCACCTGCTCGCGCATGGTCTGCGGCATCGTCACCATGTCGAGGCCGGTGCCGTCGCCGGTGAGATTCATCATCTCGAGCTCGGCCGCCGTGAGCGGACGGGTGTAGCCCTTGGCACGGGCGAACAGCACCGAGGTCAGGAGCTTGTGGGTCTGCAGCATCGGCCCGATGTCGATGTCCAGCACCATCGCATGCATGGCCCAGCCCTGCGCGGTGTCGCCGATCTTCTCATGCTCCGACCAGGTGTCCGGCACCGACTTCGCCTGCGCCACCATTTTCTTCAGAACGGTGAGCTTGTGCTCGAGCGATTGGCGCGCCGGCCCCGAGGTGCGCGCCACCTTGTCGGAGAGCGCACGGATGAACTCATGGCCCTGCTCGGCCAGCAGCTCGACGCTGTTGGTGGTGAGCAGCTGGTTGTAGCCCATCGCGGTCGAGATCGCGCGCTTGCCGCCATGCTCGATGCCCGCCTGCACGTCGAAATTGCCGGTGCCGCCGGTCTCGAACGAATAGACCCGCACCGCCTGCTCGCGCGTGAGCCCGGACGCGAGCGCGTAGCGCGCATACGCGCGCTTGAACTCGACCTCGGAGGTCGGCCGCTGTGGCGTGAATTGATAGAGATCCTGCGCGGCGCGCAGGAGATCGGAGGCCACCGGAAGCGGCTTGCGCGTGGGGCGCTCCGGCGTTTCCTCGGGCTCCGGATTCACCGGCCGCTTCGGCCCGGTATAGACCGGCGGTTGGTCCAGCACGTAATCGTCGAGCGTGATCTGCTGGCCGCTGCGCCGCTTGGCGTTGCGGCCGCGCCGCTTCTCCGTGACCTGGCCCCAATAGGCGCCGGCCTCGGCATCGAAGGCGCCGCGGATCTGCTGATACTCGGCCAGCTTGCGGCGATAGTCGAGCACGGCCGGCGATGCGCCCCCACTTTGCGCAAAAAACTGCGACAGGAGCTGGGCGTTAGCATTTCTGACGGCCGGCGGCAGCGTGTCGGACTCGCCACCATGTGCGGCGGGGACGAGCAGGACGAGCGCGAGTGGAACCAGCGCCAGATGTGTTCGAATCGAATGATGCATGCTGCCCTCTTAGCAGGCATCCGGTAACCGTCACGTTAACGCGCCGTTTACCTCTTTTTTCGTCTCTTGCATCACTTCCAGGCGAATACCGGCTGTTCCAAATCGGTGACGCGGGTGTGTCGCCCCGCCAGCACCTCGCGGAACTGGTAGATCAGCGCCGCCGTCGGCGCGTGGATCACGCTCATCTGGTGATGGAAGCGGATCACGCGACGGCTGCTTTCGGGGATATCAGTGAAGTCGAAGGCGTCGTCGCGCTCGATCGTGTCGAGCGCAATGCGATGAACGGAGGCGACCTCGTCCGGGTTTGGCACGATCGCGTCGCTGCTCGCGGCCCAGACCACGACCGGCGTGATCAGATAGCCGGAGCGCGTCGGATAGTCGTCGAGCAGGCCGAGCACGGCGTCGGCCGGAAGCTTGAGCGCGAGCTCCTCGTCGAGCTCGCGCAGCGCCGCTTCGACCGGCGTCTCGCCGGCATCGCAGCGTCCACCCGGCAGTGCCCACTGGCCGCGATGGGCGCGCAGATTCGATGCGCGCTTGGTCAGCAGAAACGCCGTGTCGTCGCCGTCATGGGATGCAGTCAGCGCCAGCACCACCGCGGCGCGCTTCAGCGCCAACGGCGCGGCCGCATCAGGCAGCCGCATGAATGAAGCGCAGGCATCTGCGATATTCCGTCTGGTGGCATCGCCGAAAGCTCTCATGATGCTTGACTACACCAGGACCGCGCTCGATGAAACGAGGAGAGATCAAGCCTTGCAAGGATGGACGGAGCGATGACCAGCAAGACCGCCGCAAAGCTCAAATCAGACGGCTGGACCATCCTGGAGGCCACCGGCTTCATGCACCTCGTCGGCCCGTTGTGGGAGCGCAAGGTCGACGGCCAATACGAATTCGCACTCGCCACCGAGGACAAGCACCACAACCGCCGCGGCATGGTCCAGGGTGGCGTGATGATGACGTTTGCGGACCGAACCTGCGGCATGACCGCCCGCTACGTCTCCGGCAAGGAGTACATGGCGACGGTGCAGCTCGACACGCATTTTGTCGAGGCCGGCCAGATCGGCGACATCCTGATCTCCCGCCCCCGCGTGGTGCGCTCGACCCGCAGCCTGATCTTCATGAGCACCGAGGTGACCGTGGATGACCGCTGCGTGGTGATGGCCAATGGGGTGTTCAAGATTTTGAAGGGGCCGAAGTAGGTCGCGCCGGGCTGCACCGCTGCCTCCTCATCATTGCGAGCGTAGCGAAGCAATCCAGAGTCTTTCCGCGGACGCAGTTCTGGATTGCTTCGCTGCGCTCGCAATGACGGAAGTAGGTGGCTATGCTGCTCCCAACGAAGCTCAAGGAAACAGCCCATGCAATACCGCCAACTCGGCCGCAGCGGCCTGAAAGTGTCGCCGATTTGTCTGGGCACCATGATGTTCGGCGGGCCGACGGATGAGGCGGCATCAACGCGGATCATAGCCAGGGCCCATGACGCCGGCATCAATTTCATCGACACCGCGGACGCCTATTCGAAGGGCGGCTCCGAGGAGGTCGTGGGACGCGCGATCGGCAGCAACCGTCACGCCTGGGTGCTCGCGACCAAGCTCGCCAATCCCATGAACAGCGATACGCGCAATGATCCCAATCGCGTCGGGCTGTCGCGGCGCTGGGTGCTGCAGGCTGCGGATGAAAGCCTGAAGCGGCTCGGCACCGACCACATCGACATCTACTATCTGCACAAGGAAGACCATGCGACGCCGCTGGAAGAGACGGTGCGCGCGATGGGCGATTTGATCCGCGCCGGCAAGATCCGGTACTTCGGCGTCTCCAATTACCGCGCCTGGCGAGTCGCCGAGATCTGCAACATCTGCGACCGGCTCGGCATTGACCGTCCCGTAGCAAGCCAGCCCTATTACAACGCCATGAACCGGATGCCCGAGGTCGAGCACTTTCCGGCCTGCTCCTATTACGGCCTCGGCATCGTGCCCTATAGCCCGCTGGCGCGCGGTGTGCTCACCGGCAAGTACAAGCCCGACGCCGCTCCGGACAAGGAAACGCGCGCCGGCCGCAACGACACCCGCATGATGCAGACGGAATGGCGGCCGGAATCGCTCCAGCTCGCGCAGAAGATCAAGACTCACGCCGAGAAGAACGGCATCACCGCCGGCCAGTTCGCGGTGGCCTGGGTGCTCAACTCAGCCTTCGTCTCCTCGATCGTCGCCGGTCCGCGCACCGAGGAGCAGTGGGACGGCTATATCCGCGCGCTGGACTACCGCTTCACTGCGGATGACGAGGCGCTGATCGACCGCCTGGTCGTGCCGGGTCACCCCTCGACGCCGGGCTACAATGACCCCGCCTATCCGATCGAGGGACGGCGCGCGCGGACGGCGTAAACTTTGGAGACAAGATGGTGCTTGAAGACCGCTACGGCCTGCCGCTCTCTACCACCTCCGATCAGGCCGCGTCCGCCTATCGCGAAGGCGTCGACCTCATGCTCGCCGGCTGGACCGGCACGGCGGAGACACTGGAGCGCGCGATTGCGGCCGATCCGGATTTCGCGCTGGCCCACATTGCCCGCGCCCGCGTGCACGCGTTCTACCAGCAAGGCGATCTCGCACGGAGCAAGGCGGCGCTCGCGCGCGAGCTCGTCGCCAAGCGCGGCACGGAGCGCGAGCGCTCGCATGTCGAGACGCTGGCACTTGCGATCGAGGGACGCGGGCTCGACGCGATTGCGGCAATGTTCAAGCATATCGACGCGTGGCCGCGCGATGCCGTGGTGCTGTCGCTGCCGCTTGGCGCATTCGGCCTGTTCGCCTTCTCCGGCATGGCCGATCACGACCGCGCCCGGCAGGAGCTGTGCGAACGCGTCGCGCATCATTACGGCGAGGACTGGTGGTTCCTGACCATGTCCGGCTGGGCGATGACGGAGAATGGCGATGTCGCCCACGGCCGCGCCGTCACCGAGCGCGGCTTCAATTTGCGGCGGGCGAATGCCCACGCAGCACACGCGGTGCTGCACGCGATGTTCGAGGACGGCTCGATCGAGGCGGCCGATCGTCTCGTCGACGAGTGGATTCCGACCTATGACCGCGCCGGCATCCTGCACGGCCATATTCTCTGGCACCAGGCGCTCGGCGCGCTCGAGCACGACGATGCGGCCCGCGCGCTTGCGATCTATGCCGACGTGCTGCAGCCCACTGCCACGCAGGCGCCGCCGCTCAACGTCGTCACCGACAGCGCCTCGCTGCTCTGGCGCCTGTCGGCCTATGGCCATGCCGTGCCGAAGGCGCTCTGGGTCGAGGCCGACGCCACTGCGCAAAAACTGTTCCCGAAATCGAGCCTGCCCTTCGCTGACGTCCACATGGCGCTGTTTGCGGCCGCGACACAAAATCGCGAGGCGTTGGCCGCACGCCTTGCCGTGATCGAGCAGCGGCTTGCCGACGGCAAACTGCCGGCAGGCCCCGTGGTACCCGCGATCTGCCGCGCGCTGGCAGCCTTCGCGGATGAGAATTACGCTGCTTGCGTGCGCGAGCTCGCGCCTGTCCTCGCCGACGTCGTGCGCATCGGCGGCAGCCACGCCCAGCGCGAGCTGATCGAGGACACGTTCCTCGTTGCCCTGATGCGCAGCGGCGAGCTGCCGCGCGCCCGCAACCTGCTCGACGCCCGCCTGCACCGCCGCCCGTCCCTGCGCGATACGCGCTGGCAAGCGGCGACGGCTTGAGGCAGGATGGAGAAAACACGGCCGGAGGACGCCCATGACCGAGATCGTTGCGCTGGAGGCGCTGGCCGCGCGCGTTGCACCCGGGCAGTCGCTGGCGATCCCGGTCGACGGTTCGGGCGTGGCGATGGCGGCGACCGCGGCGCTGCTCGAAACCGGTATCCGTGACCTCAAGCTCATCTGCGTGCCGATCTCGGGCCTCCAGGCCGATCTCCTGATTGGCGCCGGCGCAGTCGCCTCGCTGGAAACCAGTGCGGTGTCGCTGGGCGAGGCCGGTCCCGCGCCGCGCTTCACCGCGGCCGTCAAGAACGGCGCCCTCACTATCCGCGACTCCACCTGCCCCGCAATCTATGCCGGCCTGCTCGCCGCGCAGAAGGGCGTGCCGTTCATGCCGATTGCCGGCATCATCGGCAGCGATCTCCTCAACGTGCGGCCCGACTGGCAGGTGATCGACAGTCCTGTCGGCGAAGCGCGCAAGGTGGTCGTGGTGCCAGCGATCTCGCCCGATGTCGCGCTATTTCACGCGCCCGAGGCCGACCGCGCCGGCAATGTCCGCATCGGCCGGCATCGCGAGCTCGCCGACCTCGCTTATGCCGCGAAGCGCACGCTGGTCACCGTGGAGCGCATCGTCGATCGCAATCTGCTGGAGAGCGAGGATTCCGCCGCCGGCGTGCTGCCCTCGCTCTATGTCGATGCCGTCGCGGTCGCCGCGCGCGGCGCCTGGCCGCTGGCACTGTGGGACGAATATCCGGTCGACGAGGCCGAGATCGCGCGCTATGCGGCGATGGCGCGCAGCGAGGACGGCTTTCGCGCCTATCTCTCGGCCTTCCCGACGCATCGCAAGCGGGTGGCCTGATGTCGGCGGAACGCGAGCGGCGCGAGATCCTGATCGCCGCCATTGCCGATCTGCTCGACGGCATTCGTCACGTCGCGGTCGGCGCGTCGTCGCCGATCCCCGCCGCCGGCGCCATGCTGCTGCGCGCCCGCAACGAACGCGACGGCAAGCCGCCGGTGCGCATCTCGATCCTGGGATCGCAGGCGCACAACTTCTTCACCAATGGCGGCATCGAGCTGTTCGACTGCGCCGCGCAAGGACGGGTCGACGCCTTCTTCCTCGGCGGCGGCCAGATCGACGGCCAGGGCAACATCAACCTGGTCGGCGCCGGCGATTATCCCACGAGCCACGTGCGCTGGCCGGGCTCGTTTGGCTCGGCCTATCTCTATCACCTTATTCCGCGCGTGATCCTGTTTCGCGAGGAGCATTCGCCGCGCGTGTTCGTGCCCAAGGTCGATTTCGTCAGCGCCCGCGCGATCACGCCTGAGGTGCCGCGCCGCGGCGGGCCGCATGCGCTTCTGACCAACATGGCGCTGTTCGACTTCGATCGCGAGGCGGGCGGCTTCGCACTGCGCTCCGTGCATCCGCCCTTCACCCCGGCTGACATCCGCAAAAACACCGGCTTCGCCTATCAGGAGCAGGAGGTGGTGCGCGAAACGCCGCGGCCCGATGCCGCAACGCTGGCGCTGCTGCGCGGGCGGATTTTCGACGAGCTGGCCGAGGCTTATCCGGCCTTTGCGCGGACCATGAAGCAGGCGGCGACGGGCTAGCTCTGCCACGAAAAAAACACCGGCTTGGCGGCAAGTGCCTGCCGGGACGGATTGGGGTGATCGGGGTGAATCGCCGATGGGTGGCGCGGTGGTATTCCAGGCGGGTTTGGCGGAGCAAACGGGATCGCAACCAATTTGCGATTCGATGGTTATCGGGCGGAACTTCTGCCCGTCCGTGGCCCCCTGGCATAAGAGCCTGACGATGCGCCTCCGCCGACCGGTTCTGGCTGCAATCCTCGTCTCTCTCGCAAGTCCTTGTTTTGCCGAGTCTTCCAGCGCGATCCCGGTGAACAATCCGCCGGCTAAGCAGCATTCCTTCATCGACCTGCTGGCACTGATGTCAGGGCACTGCAAGACGCTGAAGATCGCGGGACGCACCTTCGCCTGCAAGACGGTGGCCTACGCCCATGCCGACAAGGGCCGGGTCAATTTCGCGGTCGCTGTCGACGACCCCAGCGACGCGAACCACGTCGTGTCGTTCTCCGGCGAGAACGGCAAGCGGGCCGACGACAATTCCTACGAGCTGCTGATCGACCGCATGCTGCTCAACTCCAAGGACCGGCCCAAGATCGACGGCCTGCCGGTGCCGGCGGAGCAGACCTCCACCGGCGTCTGCCGCCAGACCGGCAATTTCGCTGCCAAGAAGGTGAACGACGTCACCTGCTCCGCCACCGACTACGAAGGCCGGAAGTATGAACTGCTGTTCGTCTCCGACGGTACGCCGGTGAGCGTGCGTCGCATCAGGCAGTCGCAGCCGTCGGCCCAGGATCCGTTCAAGTAACGGCATCATTCGTCGTCGTGAGCATGTATGATCGCGGCCATGTTCTGGAGTGACCATGACGCGTGACCGCCTGTTTCTGCTGCGCCCCAATTTCGAAGATCCGGCCTATCCGGGCCGGCGCTTCTATTGCTGGCACTGCGCGCTGATCGAAGGCGTGCTCGCCTCGTTTCCGGCGCTGCCAGACAAGCTCGAGGTCGAACGCATCGCCTGGCCGAAGCCGCGGCAGGAGGTGATCGCGCTGGTCGGCGAGGAGAACCAGTGGTTGCCGCTGCTCGTGCTCGCGGGCGGCGCGACCTCGCCGCACCAGACCGGCAGCCATCGGGGACGCGCCTTCATCGCCGACAAGGACGCCATCCTTGCCGCGCTGTCAGAGCGCCACGGTTTTCCAGTTCCGCATCCGTAAGGGAGCCGTCCCTAAACGAGGGAAAATCGGCATTGCCTGGCCCCGCGATCGCCTCGCATACTCGACCAAACTGCGGAATCCGCACGCCATGCCCCACCCCCTCCCGGCCCTCATCGTCGTCGACGTCCAGCGCGCATTCGACGAATGGGAGGCGGCCGGCAAGCGGCGCAACAATCCGGATGCGGTGGCGCGCATCGTTGATCTGCTCGCCGCGTTCAGGGCGCGCGGCGCCCCGATCTTCCACATCCGCCATGAGGGCACCAAGCCGAACTCGACATTCCTGCCCTCGCGCACCGGCTACGCCGTCAAGGACGAGGCGCGCGAACAGGCCGGCGAGCCCGTGATCGTCAAACGCGTCAACAGCGCCTTCATCGGCACCGACCTCGAGACGCGCCTGCGCGCGAGCAACATCGCCACGCTCGTGATCTGCGGCGCCACCACCAATCATTGCGTGGAGACGACGACGCGAATGGCCGGCAATCTCGGCTTCGACGCGGCCCTCGTGCGCGACGCGACCTGGACGTTCGATCGCGTCGGCCCCGACGGCGACACGCATTCGGCCGAGTCCATTCACGCGATGACGCTGTCGAACCTGAACGGCGAATTTGCCCGTATCGTGACCACGGACGAGGTGATCACTGCGCTCGCAGCGGTGCGACAATAAATCTCAGCGCGATTAATCGTCGATCGTCTGCGTCGTTTCGACGCCCGCTCTCGCCGGAACGCGACCAATGCCCATCTGTTGTCACTCGACATCTCAACTGGAGTGATGACATGAAGTATCTCTTTGTCGCGATGGCCATTGGTGCGGCTGCGCTCACCGCGTCCACGGCCAACGCGGCCGGCGACGGCAAGGCCAAGCCGAACGCGCAAGTCAGCCAATCGACCGACATCAGCGCGCAGCACCGTCATGGCTATCGCCATCACAATTGGCGTCCTCACCACTACGGTTATTATCGGCCGCACTATCGCAACTATGGCTACTACCCGCGGCACCGGGGCTATTACGGCGGCGGACCCTACGGCTATTATGGCGGTGGCGGCCCCGGCGTGACGTTCAGCTTCGGTGGCAATCGCTGGTGAGACCAAAGGCCCGCAGGGATGCGGGCCTTCTTGCTCGACCCTGCAAGATGAGGGCAGCCGTCTCCAGGCCGCTCGCAAGTGCCGCCTCGACCGTTCCCATGTCGCGGCCGCGATAGAGTGCCTCGCCGGACAACAGCACGGGGCCATCGGCGCGCGCGAGAATCTCCTGCGCCGCGCGCGTCCGCGGGGTTGCCCAGGAATAGGCACCGCGGGCAAAGGGATCGTGCGCCCAATTGGCGGCTGCGGCAGCCACGACATCCCGCGCAATGTCCTCGCGCGGCAGGCCGAAGATTTTGGCGAGCGAAGAGATCCCTGCATCGATCAGTCCTTGCGGATCGAGATGCGACAGCTCCGCCGTTCGCGGACCACCGAACCATCCCGTCAGCACGGGGTGCTGATCCGGATAGCGCGTCCACCACACCGGAATCGTCTCGTCCGACAGCAGGAAGATCATGTCGGCGAGCTCTTCGCGCCGCTCGCGCCACCATGGCCGCGTGAACCGCAGCAGGATTTTGATGACGCTGCCGAAGCCGATGTCGTCCGCGGCAGCGGCCTTTGCACGTGTTGCCGCCGGCAGCGCGATCTCGCGCAGCAACGGCAGCGGTACGGTGAGGATCACGCGCTCGCAGACCTGCACCGCGCCGCCGGCGCAGCGGACATTGATCTTGCCACCGCTCTGCTCGATCGCTGAAACCACGGCGCGGAGGTGAATCGCAGCGCCAGACTTGCGGCACTCGGCCGCCAAGAAATCGATCAGGCCGCCATAGCCGCCGTCGATGCGCGCCTGCGTGGCGTGTCCGTCATTCATCCATTCGTCGCGCAGCGCCAATGTCGAGGCGCGCTCGGGGTCGGCGGCATCATAGCCCTCGACCATGCGTTCGACCGCGTGCCGCAGCCGCGCGTAGTCCGGCCCGGGAAAATGCCGGCGCAGGAAATCTGCGACGGTGAGATCGTCGGTCAGATCCCTCACCGCGGCATGAAGCTTCTCGTCATAGGGATCGCGCGGATTTTCTCGCGAGAATTCGGTGCCGTTAAAACTCCATTGCGCGCCGCCGATCGTCCGCAACGACAGCCCCGCTTCACGCAGCAGGCCGCGCGTCACCGGCGCCTCACCATGAACGAACTCGGCGCCGCCATCGGCGGGATAGCCGAACTCCGATGCCGGCAGCGGATGGATGCGTCCGCCGCAGCGGTCGCGCGCCTCCAGGATCGTGACCCGTTTGCCGCCACGCGCAAGCTCGCGCGCTGCCATCAGGCCGGCCGCGCCCGCGCCGACGATGACGATATGCTCTGACGGGTCCGACATGCTGCTATTGGTGCGTGGCGTCGTTCTGGATCAGATAGCGCAGCAGCAGGACGCCACCGCCGAGCGGCCGCGTGCTCTCCAGCGTCATCGCCGTGAGCGGCGCGCGCTTGTCGCTGTCGGCTTCCGTCGAATCAAACACGAAGGGTGCGCCCTTGGCGCCGTCGATCGCGGGGCTGAGGATCAGATTGAATTCGTCGATCAGGCCGGCGCGCAGGAACGCACCATTGGCGACGCCGCCACCCTCCACCAGCAGGCGCTTGACACCAAGCTCGCGATTGAGGATATCGACCGCCAATGCGAGATCGATCTCCGCTTGGCCTGCAAAGATGTAGGACACGCCGTCGCCGCGCAGGCCGGCCAAATGTGAATCCGGCACGCTCTCGGTCAGTACCACGACGATCGGATCGCCGCCGATGTCGGAGCGGCCCCAGCCGATCTTGCCGTGCGCGTCGAGCACCACGCCATAGGTTTTCGCATCGCGCCGCATCAACCAGCTTTCGCGGGCGAATTTTTCGCTCGACGTCTCGGGATAGGGCTTGCCCTTGGCGAACTCCGAGCCGGTGACGCGGCCGATCACCCAGGCATCGCCGCCGAGCTCGTCATGGATCTTCTCGAACCAGTCGGTGCCGGCGCCCTTCGGGCGCCAGCGGCTGGGATGCGTGCGGCCGTCGAGGCTCGAATGCATCAGACAGATGACGTAGGGTTTCATGCAAATTCTCCGTAGCCGCTTCTCAGGCCGGCTTATCGTTCTTGGCGCGATCCTTCGCGATCACCGCGAGCGGATTGAGTTTTGGCGGCGCGACCAGCAGAAGCGTGTTGCTATCATGATGATTGAACGGCGCGCCACGCACGAACAACTCGGTCTGGATCAGATAGCTCCAGCTATTGTCGTCATTGAAAGTGATGTCGCAACGGTAAGAGTCGGTGCGGAAGGCTTGTTCCAGGAAGTCGGTCGAGCAGATCCCGTAAGCCGTGTCGCCGCGTTTTGCCGTAACGGAGATTGTCTTGTCATCCGGCTTGGCTTTGCCCGAGGCCAGCAGCACCTGCCCGCGCGGGATCGCCAGTGTCTGCATGATCAGCCCGGTCGCGGGCTCCCACAGCCAATAGCCGACCTGGTCGTGGAAGGTGATGTCTTCCTCGGGCGTGTTGATGTGGATGTGATAGCGCAAGCCATAGAATAGCTGCGGCCCGTTGGCCTGCGGATCGATCGGGTCCATCCGGATGTGCTCGATGAAGGTCCGCCGCTCCGGCCCCTCCGCCTTCGGATTGATGTCGATGCCCTTGTCCGCCTGCCAGGTGCCGGCCAGCCGGCGGAGCGGCCCGAGATTGGCAAGGCTGTCCGGGGAAACGTCCTCGGGCTCGGTGAAGATGTCGGCGGGAATGGGGAGCATGGAGACCTCGCATCGTTGCGCGGAGCAGCAATAGCACAAGGGCGGCGCGAAATGTCCCGGCCTAGCGCTTCGTCTTGTGAAGCACCATCCGGCCCTGTGAAGCAATGTCACCCCATTTGGCGGACCAACTGACCTCCGAGGCGGAGGATCGCTCGATGCCCTTCTGATCCCACGCCCCCTGCAACGCAAACAGCGCGCCTTGGGGATCGACGCATCGCAGGATCCAGCAACCATCGGGCAACTCGATCGGCTCTTGAAGAACCCGGCCCCCGTCAGCATTGACCCGCCGGGCCGCCGCGCCGACGTCGTCGACATTGAAGTAATGCAGCCAACACGCCTGCGATACGCTCGGAAGCTTGGTGAGCATGCCGCCGATCGTCCGCCCGGCCACCGAAAACAAGCCATACACGCTTTCCGGGCCGGCTTCGACGGGGGGCTGTTGCCAGCCGAGAAGCTCGCCGTAAAATGGAAAGACCTTGCTTCGGTCTTCAGCCAGCAATTCGTGCCAGCCCACGCGCCCAGGCTCGTCCAGCCCGCTCGGTTGCGATTGGCCAAATGTCAGTCCGGTGACCAGCGCAAACGTCGCTCCTTGCGGATCGGCGACCACCGCAATGCGGCCTATGTTGCTGTCAGTCGGCGATACCAGGATGGCGCCGCCAAGTCGGCGGACCTGCGCGGTCCTCGCGTCCAGGTCATCGACGGCGAGGTAGCCGAGCCATCTCGGCGTCGCTCCCATTCGCACCCCTTCTTCGGGGAGTTCCATGAGCCCGACGGCCGGAGTGCCGCCTGCAGTCAGCAGCGTGTAGGCCAGTTCCGGGCTCGACACATCTTTCACCGCCCAGCCGACCACCCCGGCGTAAAAAGCAGCCGCCGACGGCATATCCGTCGTCAGAAGCTCATACCAAACGAAGCATCCGAGTTGATCGACCAAGCTAGTGTCCCCGTTCGGACGGACAGACGGTTGCGCGCTGCATCATGCGCCGCAGCCCGGTGACATCGACAGGAATTTGCGGCAAATGCCATTCATGAAGATGAATGCAAGCTGAACGAGCGCCATTACATTTCGTGTTCACGTGAATCTTGCTCGCTTTGACTGCTCGGCGTACGATGATTTCAGAAGATCGTTCTTCCGACTATGGAGGATGCGGCCATGCAGCGGGCGAAGCAAGCTTCGAAAAAGAAGCGAATGACCAAAGCCGCAGTACCGGCGCTCGGACTCGCCGGACTGACTTTTTCGATGGCGGGAAACGCGATGGCGTCCGCGGTGCCGGCAGCCGAGCCTGAGCAAAGACCGAATTTTACGCCCGGCCACTTCAGTGCGCTCAGCGAGGAAGAACTCGCCGACGTCAACCTCGCGACCTTCCATCTTGCCAGTGATGAAAAAACCTTCAGCGGCGTGCTGCTTGCGCGCGGATGCGGTGGCTGCAGAGGTTGCGGCGGTTGCAGAGGTTGCGGTGGCTGCCGAGGCTGCGCAGGCTGCAGGGCTTGCCGCTGCGGCGTTGGTTGCGGTGGCTGTGGTGGCTGCGGCGTTGGCTGGATCGGCGTGCCATTGCCGGTGGCATGCACGGGGTGCTGCGCATCGTGGGGCCGCTGCCGCTGGTGCTAGGCGTCGGCGCTTCTTGACCGGACATCGACAGATCGCGATTTCATTGGCCGGGTTCGCTAACGACCCGGCCACTTTGCTGTTATCGCCACAGGGTTCGTTTCGCCCGGCTCCTCAGCTTGCCGATGGCGAGCGAGTGTGTTCCAACTTGTTCGAAGAAGGCCGGTCGAGCTCGGCGCGCAAGTCGGGCCGCGCCAAGCGTCCATCGCGTGACGGCAATCAGACATGACGGCAACAGGATCAGCGTGCTGACCCGATGACAGTCAAGCGAAAGAGCCGTGCTGCGAAGCAGACCCGCAAGGACTTTTTGCGCTTCGCACCAAACTTCACCGCCTATCTGCTTCCTCCCAATGCGGTCTGTCTCTATTCCGAGAACCGCAAGTTCTTCCTGCACGGCGATCTCTATTGCGGCGTGGCAAACGCAATCGGAAAGAACGGCAGGACTGCGCCGGAGATCATTCGCCAACTCTCGAAGCGTTTTCCCGTCACCGAGATCGAGGAAGCGATCCGGCGGCTGCTGGAGCGCCGCTACGTCATCAGCGGAGCATCGCGCGCATACGCAGGCGCCGTTGATGGTTATTGGGCAAGCCTCGGCCTGCCTCCGGAGGTCGCCGAAGAGAACCTGCGAAATTGGCCTGTGCGGGTGGAATCGATCGATGTCAAAGGCGCGGGCGAACTGAGTGCGGCGTTGAGCAAGCTCGGGGTTCAAGTCACCAAACGGTCGCCCAGGCTCGTCGTCACGCTTGTGAACGATTATCTCGAGCGGCGGCTCGCCGACGTGAACACGGGACGCGTGGCCGTCGGGACGCCCTGGCTGCTGGTCCAGCCGTCCGGCGTGTTTCCGCTGGTGGGACCTGTGTTCAAGCCAGGCGAGAGCGCCTGCTGGACCTGCCTGCACGATCGCATGATCCGCAATCGCGAGATCAAGGGATTTCTCGACCGTGGGGCGGCGCAAGCGGTCGCCGTATCGCCCCTGGTCAGCGACAGCATAGGACAGACCGCGATCCACTTCGCTGCTGTTGAAATCGCGAAGGCGATCGCCTCGGGATTTCGCACTGACCTCAACGATCACGTCGCAAGCTTCGACCTGACCGGCGCTGCCATCGCCAAGCACTACGTCGCAAAACGCCCACAATGTCGGACCTGCGGCAGCAGGAAGCTCAGGAATCCGCGACGGGCAGCAGAGCCGATCGACATTGCCGAGGGCAGACGGCTCGTCATGACCAGCGGCGGGTACCGCACCGTGACGTCGCGAGCGACCGTGGCGCGGTTTCGCAAACATGTCAGCCCGCTGACGGGCGTGGTGTCGCGGCTCGAGCGGATCGAGGTCGACTTGCCGATGAACACCAATTTTTTCGCGCATCACAATTTCTCGGCGCCGGCCTGGAACATCGACCAGCTCAGATCCGGCCTGAGCGGCGGCAGCTTCGGCAAGGGCTCCACGGCCGAGCAGGGCGAGGCCAGCGCGCTGATGGAGGCGATCGAACGCTATTCCGGTATTTTCCAGGGTGACGAGATCAGGACGACGCGCCGCTTTGCCGATTTCGCTCCCGGCGACGCTCTTCTTCCGAACGACGTCCAGTTCTTCAGCGACAGACAGTTTCAGAACAGGCACACCCCGCTGCCGGACGATTCACATCCGGTTCCCGAGCCGTTCGATCCCTCGAGCAGGACCGAATGGTCGCCGGTCTGGTCGTTACGCGACAAGCGTTTCAAATATCTTCCGACCGGCCTTTTGTATTTCTTCTATGGCGGCTTCCACACGGATTCCAACGGATGCGCGGCCGGCAACACCCGCGAGGAGGCTATCGTTCAAGGCTTCCTCGAACTGGTCGAACGCGATGCCTACGCGATCTGGTGGTACAACCGCGTGCGGCGTGCCGAGATCGACCTCAGACAATTCGAGGATTCCTACGTGCGGGATCTTCAAGTCCAGTTTGCCGATGCGGGGCGCCGGCTCTGGGTGCTCGACATCACCAGCGATCTCGGCATTCCCTCCTACGTTGCGATCGTGCACTGGACGCAGAACGGGCACGAGAATATCGAGTTTGGGTCCGGCTCGCATTTCGATCGCCGCATAGCCTTGCTGCGTTCGCTCACCGAGCTGACCCAGTTCATGTCGATCGGGATGATGGGCGGCGGAAGCGGCGAGAAGCCGTCGCTGGACGGTGTCACGCCGCTGCGGCTGGACGATTATCCGTTCCTGATCCCCAGCGACAATCCGATCGTCCCGCCGGCGCCTGGCATCGAGCTTCACGACAACACGCGCGACCAGGTCAATGCCTGCGTCGAGACTGCGATCCGGGCCGGATACGATTTCCTCGTGCTCGACCAGACGCGGCCCGATGTCGAGGTCCCCGTCGTCAGAGTGCTCGTTCCAGGCTTGCGGCATTTCTATCGCCGCTTCGGGCCCGGCCGGCTTTACGATGTCCCGGTGAAGCTTGGGCTGCTGGATCGCCCGCGACTGGAAAGCGAACTGACTCCGTTCCTGCCACACACCTGAGGCTGGTCTCGTTGCGCGCTCCCCGGAAAAAGCCGAGCAGGACAATCGCACCGATCATCGCCGCCCGGCTGAACGGCCGTTTCACCCTTCACATGCAGGCCGATGGAGGCATTGCCGCGGTATCGAGCGATTATTCGGTCAGCCTGGGACAATTCGGCGCCGCGGCAACCGCTCGCGCGGGGCATCTCGCGACCGGCCTGCCGCTCGCATCCCTTGCCGGCAAGAGCGTCCTCGCGCAACAGATCCATGCTCTGGTGCGACGACTGGCGCAGCATGGGCTGCTCGACTATCGCCTGTTCTCTCCTCGTGACGCGCAAGATCTGGTGGTCATCGAACCACAGATCGCCGAATACTGGCCGCAACGCGCAAAGCTGTCGGGCAGCGATACGATCGTGTTGTCGCGCTTCGCCTATCTGCGCCGACGCGGCAATGAGATGGTGCTGGAATCGCCGTGCGCCGGCGCGCTGTTCCGGATTTGCGACCCCGCCGTCGCCGCCACGCTCGCTACCCTGTCGCAGCCTCAAAAGATCAGCAGACTTCGCCGCCAAGCGGCCTCGCTGAACCTCGACCTGCTGGGATTGCTGCTCGACAGCGGGATGTTGATCAGGCTCGATATGAAAGACGGAAATGGCCTTCGGGTGACCGAAGGCGACCACAATCTCGTTCTCTGGGATTTCCACGACCTCGTGTTTCACACGCGGAGCACGGAGGGCCGGCATACCGATCCGGTCGGCGGCACCTACGCCTATGCTGGCGCCGTTCCACCGCTGCCCGCGGTACGCCCGCCCTGGCCTGGCAAGAAGGTCACCCTCAACAAATTCGCCACGCCGGAGCCGGCGTCACCCTTCGCGAAGCTGTTACGCGAGCGCCATTCGACACGGGATTTCGACGACCAGCATCCGGTCACGCTCGCCGAACTCGCGCAGTTTCTCGACACGACCGCCCGCGTGCTGTCGGAATGGAAGAGCGGCGTAGATGTCGATGGTGGCCCGGAGGTCACCTACAGCTCAAGGCCATATCCGGCGGCGGGCAGCGCGTACGAGCTGGAGCTGTACCTGACGGTCTCGAACTGCGAGGGGCTTGCGCGTGGACTTTATCACTACGACGCCGGCGGCCACGCACTGGTCGCGATCGACGCTTCGGCCCAGCATCTCCGGGCGCTTTCGATGGCGGCCGAGTTTGCCATGGACGCATCCGGTCCGCCGCAGATCCTGATCACGATCGCCGCGCGCTTTGGGCGGATCTCCTGGAAATACTCCTCGATCGCGTATTCGCTGATCCTGAAGGATGTCGGCTGCCTGATCCAGAATTTCTATCTGGCGGCGACCGACATGGGCCTCGGCGGCTGCGCCATCGGCACCAGCAACATCGATCTGTTCGCAAGAATGACGGGGCTCGAATTCCACGTCGAGGGCCCGGTGGGGCAGTTCGCGCTTGGGCGCGGGAGGAAGGCGGAGGGCCAAGGCTAGGAAGATATTTTCCGGGAATTACGGTGCACTTTCACCGTAATTCAGGTCGATCTGGTCAGGCTCGCGAGGTCGCTGACGTTTCCGGTGTGAGGCGCAAGCCTGTTCTCAAGCCGCTTCGGACGTCGATCTCGCACGCTGCTCGAGCACGCCGATGGTCGAAACCAGATTGTCGCGTCGCGCGCGAAGGTTCGCCGCGAGCACCGGATAGGTCGGCTGCTGCGCGTCGAACACCCCGGCTCTGGCCTCTTCCTCGAGAATGTCGGTGTTGAGCAGCCGAACGCGCCACCACAAATCGGCGATCAGCGCATCGAGCCTGAGTTCTCCAGCAGCACCAGAATGGGACACTTCCTGCATCACTTGCCTCAACCTGAAACGGCCTCCCTGCTGAGGCCTGGCTTTGGCCCTGACTGAGCAAGCGAAGTGCCAGGAAAAGGCGGGCGGGATGCGGGTCGGGAATTGGCGATAGAGCGGCCAACGCGGCGCGAACGGCGGGCCGCTGACAGCCGCACGGGATCAATCGGTGACGATCGGCCCGAACGCCTCCCATCGTTCGCCCGTGAAACGCATCATCCGGAACTCCTTGACCACACGATAGTCGGTCGGGCTGGTGTTGACGGAGAGCCCCGGGAGCAGCAGATCGAGTTTCACGTTTTTCAGGCTCGTCGCTTGCGCCATGACATTCTCGCGCGAGAGATTGTCGCCACATTGCTTCAAGACCTGCACCAGCAGCTCGGCGGCGCTATAGCCATAGACCGTGAAGATGCTCTTCCGGTCGCCTCCCGGATAATAGCCATCCATGAAGGCGCTCCATCGCTTCATGCCTTCGTCATCACGCCAGGTCGGGTCAGCGGCCTCCTTGAACGAGCTCGCCGAGATGATGCCCTTTGCGTTCTCAATGCCCGCCGGGCTCAGGACCGCGTCGATCGAGGACGAGCCTACGCCAAGGAGGTGAACGGGCTTCCAATCGAGCTCTGCCATCTTTCTGATGACTTGGGCGGCGAATTTCGCGGCAGCCATGTTGATGAGGACGTCGACACCGGCCGCCTTGAGACGCACCACCTGCGAGTCGACGGTCGGGTCCGACACATCGTATGAAGCGTCACCGACGATGAGTTCGCCTGCCCTTGCGCCGAGCGCGTCCTTCACCCCGGTCAGATAATCCCTGCCGGTCTCATCGTTCTGATAGAGCAGACCGATTCTGGCATGCGGATAGTTGTCCAGGATGAAACGCGCGTAGACGCGAATCTCCGTGCGCAGATTGGGAGCAAATCCCATCGTCCAGGGGAAATTGATCGGATCCTCGAAACGCGTCGACCGCCCGGCCACGAAGAGCTGAGGGATCTTGCGGTCATTGAGATATTTCTGAATCGCGATGTTCGAGGCATTGCCGAGCGTCTCGAATGTGAACAAGACCTCGTCGCTCTCGATGAGCCTGCGGACCTGCTCGACGGTCTTGGACGGCGTCGCCGCATCGTCGTAGGAAATCAACGTGATCTTGCGTCCATTGATGCCGCCATGATCATTGATCATGCGGAAATAGGCTGCCTGCACCTTGCCGATCACCGAGGATGCGGAGAGCGGACCGCTATAGGGCATCGTCTGGCCGATCTTGACCTCAGTATCGCTTGCGCCTTGACCGTATTGACGATCACCTGCGAGCAAAGGGGTCGTGACGAAAAGTCCGGCAGCAAGGATTGCCGCTCTGGCAGCATTCGTTCGCAAGCTTTTGCTCATCGCTGCAACCCTCATCGCTGGAGCGGAGTTCGTGGATCCCGGCGCCGTGCTGTTCGGCCGGATTGGATCCGGGCGGACAAGCGCAGTCCAGCGAGCCCTGCCCGCAGTGCGTTGGGAAATCTTCCTGACGTTCGGAAAAGCCTACGATCGGCAACAGCCAGCAGCGTTGGGACAGGGTGGCGTTAGGCTTTGAGCCAACGATTGCGAATCCTTCCGATGCGTCGCGAAACCCACAATCGCGGAGCTGCCCTTGTGCGACCCCTGGCTAGGCTCAAATCCGGGAGGCGCAACACCCGATTCTTGCGGCTGGTTGAGCAGCAAATTCCGAGGTCTGTCGCATAAAAACTCTAGTTTGACAGCCGCAGCCCATAGATGTGGCTCTCAAGGGCCAGGTGGAGAATCTTTTTGCACCACGAGCTAACGAGGAACGCTTCTGTTCGAAGCGCCGCCTCGCCCGGTTCGAACGCCAACGCCCCGTATTCGTCACAGGTCCGGATGCAGGTCCCGCACGGGGCTCACGCTTTCGAGCAGTGACGCAAGGTGCAAGACGGTCGATTCGGCGAGCCAGCTTCCGACGAGCTGCACGTTGATCGGCAATCCTTTCTTGCTGGTGCCGAACCGCATCGACAGCCCGGGCAATCCGGTGATGTTGAGCGGCACAGTCGCGCCCTGAAGGTAGGTGGCGTCCACCTTCTGACCGTTGATGACGAACTCTGCGACGCCGTGCTTGTGGGCAGGGATCGGCAGCACCGGAGTGATCAGCGCGTCGTATGTCTTGAAATACTCGGCATAGCCGTCACGCAGCCGCTCCGCCGCCTGCTCCGCGTCGATGTAGTCCTTCATGGACGTGTCGGGCAGCGAGAGCATGGTCTTGGCCATCTTGTAGAGCTCGTCCGGGCTGCGTCCGGCCGTCGCTTCCGCGAACGCGGGCTTCATCTCCATGACGTGGAGCCGGTTGAACACGTCCAGCGCAAAGTCGCGCTCGAGCGCCGGGATGCGCACCGGCTCCACGAAGAAGCCGAGATTCCTGAGCGCCTCGGCGGCCGCTTGCACTGTGGCACCGACCTCGGGGTCGACCGGCCCGAAGCCGGGCTCAACCAGCCAGCCCACCCGGAGCTGACGATAGGGCGAGCGCCCGAGGCCGGCATCGAACTGGGCGGCACTCGTCGCGAAAGCGTCGTGGCCGTCAGGGCCGGCCAGTTGCGGGAAGGCGAGCGCGAGGTCGCGGACACTGCGCGCCATGGGACCGACATGCCAGAAGCGCCGCGGCACACGCGGCCAGATTCCGGTCATGGGCACGCGTCCATGCGTCGCCTTGAGGGAGACGATGCCGGTCTGCGCGGCCGGACCGCGCACCGAGATGGCCAGGTCGGTGCCCAGTCCCAGCGGCGACATGCCAGCCGCGATCGCCGCGGATTCACCGCCGCTCGAGCCTCCCGGCGTGCGCGTCAGATCCCAAGGATTATTGGACCTGCCGGAGAGCAGATTGTCGCTTTCGATCCAGTAGGAGAATTCGGGAAGGTTCGTCTTCGCGAGCAGGATACCACCCGCCTTCTTCATGCGCGCGACGCTGGTCGCATCGGTCTCGGGAACGCGTCCCCGGAAGATCGGCGAACCGCGCTGGGTTGCCACGCCTGCCGTGTCGATCGAGTCCTTCACCGAGAAAGGGACGCCGTGCAGCGGACCAAGGTGTTCGCCGTCGACGACCGCCTTCTCCGCCGTCCTGGCGGCTTCGAGGGCGCCATCGGCGACCGTAACGATCGCGTTTATCTTCGGGTCCACGGCTTCGATGCGATCGAGATGCGCCTGCACGACCTCGATCGGCGACACCTCCTTGGTCCGGATCAATTCAGCCAGCTTGGTCGCATCGGAATAGATGATCTCAGTGCTCATTTGAATGTACCTACCTAACGTTCGGTAGGAGAAATATCGCTTTCGAAAGCTCCCGTCAACCCCTATCTAACGTTTGGTAGGTTCACTGAGAGCTTTGGGGCGTTCTTTGAGTGCAAATTCACGGGAAGCGATCTTGGCCGCGGCGACGCGCATCGCGCAGGCTCACGGCTACAGCGGGTTGAACTACCGCGATCTCGCCGCCGACGTGGGGATCAAGGCTCCGAGCATCTACCATCACTTCCCGAGCAAGGCCGATCTCGGCGCGGCGGTGGCGAAGCGCTATTGGGAAGACACCGCCGCCGAGCTCGACGCCATCTCGGCGGAATTCGCTAACAATCCGGTGCGTGCTCTGCAGGAATATCCCACCAGGATATTCCGAAGATCACTCGAGAATGGGAATCGTCTATGCCTCTGCAGTTTCATGTCCGCCGAATATGACGACCTGCCGGCGGAGGTGCAGAAGCAGGTTCAAGCCTTCGCCGACGTCAACGTTGCGTGGCTCAGCAAAACCTTAGTCGCGACGGGTTTGGTCGGACCTGACGAGAGCGAAACCCGAGCCCGATCGATCTTCGCCGCCGTCGCGGGTGCACAGCTCATGGCACGCAGTCGCTCGGACATCTCTCTCTTCGATGCACTCACCGACGGCTATCGAGCGGCTGGTCTTCTGCCAGGCGGACAGTAAGGGCCCATCAGCCTCAGCTGAGTCAGGCCGGCTGAGTTGGGGGACGTACGCAAACTCAGCGGGATTTACCGCGAGCGTCCTTCGCGCCGATCATCTAGCAAACGCGATCGTACAGGGTCACGCTCCAGCGTGGAAAAGCGTAGTTTGGTGCCCAGGGAGGGAATCATACGCAACCACCGACAGGACGAACCGCTGTTTGTGCTTAATATGGTGGCGTGAGCGCTTGGCCGTGGTGGCGGAGGTCCGCTTCACCCTGTCGGAGGAAGACCGTTTTCTGATCGGAGGGCAGCCTGATTGGCGAGGCCAGTGGGGCTGCCGGGCACGCAAACACCGCAACTTGCTCGTCCGCCCAGCGGCCTAGTACCCCGCCCACTTCGAGCAGACAGACAGAAAGCGCAGAAGATCGGGAAGACCGCTCGGGTCGGAGCCGGATGCGAGATCGGACGGTCGGGGAGCAGGGTCTCCGACGCCGTTTCGGCACGGTCTCCCTTGGTAAAGGCGACGCTCAATCTCGAACTCCGTTTTCGCGAGCCAAACGCGACGGCGCGTCAGCTTTGAGGCAGGCCGGCCGCCACCATGGATTGCATAATCCGTTGGGAGGCTTCGAGATAGATCGGGCTGGCATTCTTCGTGGGCGGCGGCACATTGAGCAACGTCGATCCGGGCCGCAATTCCCGCCCCTTGTCCATCGCCGCTCTGGCTTCATCAAATCGTCCCAGTTGCTGATAGGCCGCCGCCAGCAGCATATGCGTGCGCCCGGAGGCCGCGGTGATCGCGATCGACTTCAGCAGCCAGGGTACTGCGTCTGCGGCGCGGCCCAGCATCAAATTGGCCCAGCCTGCACCGATCATCCAGGTCCAGCGCGAGACCTGTGGGGTATCGAAGCGGTCCGCCTGCTTGAACGTCGCCAGTGCGTCCTCGAAACGTCCGCTTTGAATCTGGGCAAGGCCGATATGGTACAGCGCGATCCCGTTCCACGGATCGAAACTCAAAGCCCTGGCGCAAGCCACCAGACTGGCGCGGAACTGATTGGTCGCATTGAGGAGGCGACAATAGGCCTCATGTGCCGGAATATAACTGGGCGTTGTGCGCAAGGCCTGCTGCAGGACCTTCTCCGCTTTGGATTCGGCGGCGTCACGCTCGGCCGGGCTCAACCACACCATCTGGATGCCGCGCATCAGATGCGCGGCCAGCGCGACCTGAATGTCGATATCGTCCGCGTCATCCGCGAGCGCCTCTTCCAGAATGGCCTGCGCCGCCCGAAAACGTTCCGGACTGGTCTGATTGATGTAGGCGGTCGCCTGTTCGATCACGACCTTGTTCCGCCCCGCCGACGATCCGCCGGTCGCCGCAGCCGATCGGGTATTGGCATTCAGCAACTCGTTGATGCGCAGCGCCAAAGCGTGGCCCACGCCCGCGGCGAGGCGCGATTGCTGCAGTTGCAGGTCCGGATTGTCGGTCAGGCTGACCGAGTATGATGCGGTCCACTTGACCTCGCGTGTCCGCGTCTCCGTCATGCGCGCGCGTATGGTCCACGCCTGCTCGCCTTTTTGCAGTTCGCCGTGCACCACGAAATCGGCCGGCGCCTTGGCCGCGTCCGAAACCAGCAGGCGGATATTCTCGATCTTTGCCAAGCCATCACCGAGACGATCGCTGACATCCGCGGCCATTTGAGTGGCGAGCGGGTCGCCGCTGGCTGTCGTCACCGGCATCACGGCGATGGTCGCGGGCCCCCGCGCCGGGATGAGGCCGGGGCGCAATGCCGCGGCGGCAATCGCGATTCCGAGGACAGCGAGCCCGGCAGCGCCAGCGAGCGCAAAAGCGGCTTCGCAGGCGGAACGCAAACCGGCGCGTGGCGGCGATGCTGCTTGTTTCGACCGGCGCCTCAGCGTCGGGCGCGACGCGGGCGGACTGGCTCGTCGCGGCTTGTTCAGGCAGGTCCACAGCGGCGGTGTCCGTCCCCTCCGCGTCGAACAGATAGCCGCGGCCGGAAATAACCCGGACAATCTGGCGCTTGTTGTCGCCGAGCCCGGCCCGGATTTCCCGGATGCACTGGAACAGGCTGTCTTCGCCGACATGAACGTTCGGCCAGACCGTTTCCATCAAGTCCTGCTTGCTGAGCACCCGGCCGGTGTTGGCGGCGAACAGGCGCAGCATTCCAGCGTCTTGGGCCGGAGCTTGATCGTCTCGCCATCCGGCCGGCGCAGCTCGGCGCGTTCCTGATCGAGCTCGAAGCCAGAAAACCGCAGCACCACTCTCTCCCACCGGCAACTGGCCCCGGATCGCACAAAAGGATGTGCTGAATGTACCGGTGCGGTCAAATATCAGAAAAATTTCAGAATGTCTCGGCGCGTTGTCAGGACTTGCTGCGTGCGCCATGACATGACCAAAAGATCGGGTCGAAGTGAGGAACTGGGCCGAAAGAGGCTGCGCCGCCGGACAGGCGCGCGAACCTATGCCAGTGGGGAAGAAGTTGGAATCGCGTTGCAATTCTGTCGCGCTGTGGCGTATCGGCCGCAAGCGGCTGCGTACCGTGCTGCTGGCCTCGACGGCGCTGGTCGCCGTGGGCTCGCCGGCGGCGGCCCAGGACGCCACCTGGCTCGCCAGCCCCGGCTCGGGCGACTTCAACACCGGCACCAACTGGGACCCCGGCACGATGCCAGGCGGCACCGCGTTCTTCGGCGCCTCGAACACCACCAACCTGTCGTTTTCGAACGACACCAGTGTCGGCGGCTGGACCTTCAACGTGGGCGCGTCGACTTATAGCTTCACGGACAACTTTTTTCTGACGTTCCTTGGCGCCGGCATTGTCGTCAACGGCGGCAGTGCCACCATCACCAGCGGCGGCGAAATTGATTTCCTCAACTCCAGCAGCGCCGGCAGCGCCAGCATCGCCACCACCAACAGCGGCGCCCTGACCTTCAACAACACCAGCACGGCCGGCGGCGCCACCATTACCAACAACAACATTGTGAATTTCAAACACACCAGCACGGCCGGCAACGCCAGCATCGCCAACAGCGGCGCCCTGACCTTCTACAACACCAGCACCGCCGGCACCGCCAACGTCACCAACAACAGCGGCGGCACGCTGAGTTTCTACGATGCCAGCACGGCCGGCAGCGCGACCATCACCAACAACAACAGCGGCGCCACCTCTTTCGGCGACGCCAGCTCAGCCGGCAGCGCCGCCATCACCAACAATGCCGGCGGCACGCTGGCTTTCTACGCGACCAGCACGGCCGGCAACGCCTCGATCACCAACAACACCGGCGGCAACGCCTATTTCCGCGACAACAGCACGGCCGGCAGCGCCACCATCACCAACAACGACACACTGAATTTCAACAACGCTAGCACGGCCGGCAGCGCCGCCATCACCAACAACAGCTCCTTGACTTTCAACGACACCAGCACGGCCGGCAACGCCGCCATCACCAGCAACAGCGGCACGCTGACTTTCAGCAACGCCAGCACCGCCGGCAGCGCTGCTATCACCACCAACAGCGGCGGCTCCCTGAATTTCAACGACACCAGCACGGCCGGCAACGCCACCATCACCAACAACTACAGCACGTATTTCAACTACACCAGCACGGCCGGCAGCGCCGCCATCACCAACAACGCCGGCGGCATTGTCGATTTCTCGGCTACATCAGGAGCCGCCGGCGACGGCAAGATCACGGCCGGCTCGATCGCCGGCGCCGGCAATTACTATCTCGGCGCCAATGAGCTGACGGTCGGCGCCAACAATCTCTCGACCAATGTCAGCGGCGTCTTCGATGGTGGCACCGTCGGCGGCACCGGCGCCTCGCTCATCAAGACCGGCACCGGCACGCTGACGCTCTCAGGCTCGAGCTACTATACCGGCGGCACCACGATCAACGGCGGCACGTTGCAACTCGGCACGCTCGGCAGCGCCGGTTTCATTCTGGGGACCGTCGCCGTTGGCGGCTCCGGCGCATTCGATGTGGTCAACGCCGACACCAGCGGCATCACCAGCATCACGAACAGCGGAGCCACGAATTTCCGCAACAACACCAGTGCCGGCAGCGCCGCCATCACCAGCAACAGCGGCGGCGTCCTGTATTTTCGCGACACCAGTACGGCCGGCAGCGCCACCATTACCAACAATTCAGGCTCCGGTCTGTATTTCCAGGCCGCCAGCACGGCCGGCAGTGCGACCATCACCAACAACCACCTGCTGTATTTCTACGGCGCCAGCACAGCCGGCAGCGCCACGATCGCCAACAACTTCGTCGCGCATTTCCTGGACACCAGCACGGCCGGCAGCGCCGCCATCACCAACAATGGCCTCGGCACCAACCTGATTTTCCACAACGCCAGCACGGCCGGCAGCGCCACCGTCACCAACAGCAACAACGCCTCGGTGACTTTCAACGACACCAGCACGGCCGGCAGCGCCACCATCACCAACAATGCTACTGGCACGCTCGAATTCCTCAACGGCAGCACGGCCGCCAGCGCCAATGTCACGAACAACAACGCCCTGAATTTCCGCGACACCAGCACGGCCGGCAGCGCCACCATCACCAACAATGCTACTGGCACGCTCGAATTCCTCAACGGCAGCACGGCCGCCAGCGCCAATGTCACGAACAACAACGCCCTGAATTTCCGCGACACCAGCACGGCCGGCAGCGCCACCATCACCAACAATAATTTTCTGCAATTTTTTGATAGCAGCACGGCCGGCAACGCCACCATCACCAACAACGGCGGCACGCTGACTTTCTACGGCGGCAGCACGGCCGGCAGCGCCACCATCACCAACAACGCTGCCCTGAATTTCAACGACGCCAGCACCGCCGGCAGCGCTGCTATCACCAACAACAACTCCCTGACTTTGAACGACACCAGCACGGCCGGCAACGCCACCATCACCAACAACCACAACACGTATTTCAACGACACCAGCACGGCCGGCAGCGCCGCCATCACCAACAACGGCGGCGGCTTTCTGGCTTTCTACGGCAGCAGCACGGCTGGCAGCGCCACCATCACCAACAACGGCGGCACGCTGAATTTCAACGACACCAGCACGGCCGCCAGCGCAACCATCACCAACAACAGCAGCGGCTTTCTGTATTTCCTCAACGCCAGCAGTGCCGGCAGCGCCGGCATCACCAACAACGGCAACGTGACTTTCTACAGCACCAGCACGGCCGGTAGCGCCACCATCACCAACAATGGCGCCACGTATTTCTACAACAACAGCACGGCCGGCAGCGCGGCCATCACCAACAACAGCGGTGGCGTGGTCGATTTCTCACTCTCGACCGGACCCGCCAGCGACAACAAAATCACGGCCGGCTCGATCGCCGGCGCCGGCAATTACTATCTCGGCGCCAATGAGCTGACGGTCGGCGCCAACAACCTCGCGACCAATGTCAGCGGCAGCATCGAAGACGGCGGCGTTGGCGGCGGCACCGGCGGCTCGCTCACCAAGACCGGCACCGGCACGCTGACGCTCTCGGACGCCAACACCTATACCGGCGGCACAACGGTGAACGGCGGCACGCTGGCGGTGAACGGCTCGATCCTGTCGTCGAGCGGCGTGACGGTGAACAATGGCGGCACGCTCGGCGGCACCGGCATTGTCGGCAACACCACGATCCTGAGCGGCGGCGCGCTCGCGCCAGGCAACTCGATCGGCACGCTCACTGTCAACGGCAACCTCACCTTCAACGCCGGCAGCTTCTACCGGGTCGAAATCTCGCCGAACGGCACCGCCGACCGCACCAACGTCATCGGCATTGCGACGCTCACCGGCGCCACCGTGCAGGTGAGTGCGCTGCCCGGCAGCTTCCGCGCCCAGACCTACACCATCCTCAATGCGGGCAGCTTCGGCGGCACGCAATTCGCCGGCCTCACCGGCAACGTGACGCCCGGCGCGCGCAATCCGCGCCTGACCTATGACCTGAGCAATGTGTTCCTGTCGGTCGATGCCGGCACGCTCGTGCTGCCGCCCGGCACGATCGGCAACCCGGCGGGTGTCGCGGGCGGCATTAACAAGGCGATCGAGGGTGGCGCGACGCCGCCGGCCAGCTTCGATGCACTGCTCAACATGAGCGGCGCGCAACTCGGCAACGCGCTCCACCAACTGTCGGGTCAGGCCCCCACCGGCGCCACGACCAGCGGCATGCAGATGATGGGCTCGTTCCTGTCGCTGGTGCTCAATCCGTTCGGCGGCGCGCCGAACAGCAATCCCGGCACGCTCGGCTTTGCGCGCAGCTTCGGTGCCGGCGAGCAGCCGCTGTCGCCGGAAATTGCCGCCGCCTATGCCGCGGTGACGCCGCGGGACGCCCGACCCGATACGTTCGACCGGCGCTGGAATCTGTGGGGTCAGTCCTATGGCGGCAGCAACCGCACCGGCGGTGACAGCGCAATCGGCACCAGCGACACCTCGGCTCGCAGTGGCGGCTTCGCCGCCGGCGCCGACTATCGCGTGAACGTCGATGCACTGGTCGGCTTCGCGCTCGGCGGCGGCGCCACCAGCTGGGCGCTGGCACAAAATCTCGGCGGCGGCCGCAGTGACGTGTTCCAGCTCGGCGCCTATGGCTCGCATTCGTTCGGCGCCGCCTATGTCTCCGCCGCTCTGTCCTATGCGTGGCACGGCACCAGCACCGAGCGCACCGTCACCGTTGCCGGCGTCGACAGGCTGACGGCGAACTTCAACGCACAGAGCCTCGGCGGCCGGATCGAGGCCGGTTATCGCATCGCGACGCCTTGGCTCGGCGTCACGCCATACGCGGCCTTGCAGGTGCAGAATTTCCGCACGCCGTCCTACAGCGAGAGCGCGGCCTCGGGCTCGAACACCTTCGCGCTAACCTATGACGCGCGCGCGACCACCGCCACGCGCACCGAACTCGGCGCCTGGTTCGACAAGACCATCGCGCTCGATCGCGGTAACGCACTCGCGCTGCGCACCCGCGCCGCCTGGGCGCATGACCATTCCGACAATCCGGCGCTGGGCGCCATCTTCCAGACGCTGCCAGGCGCGAGCTTCACCATCAACGGCGCGCCGCCCGCACCGAATGCTGCGCTGCTGTCGCTCGGCGCCGAGTTGCGGCTGGCCAGCAACTGGTCATTCGGCGCCAGATTCGATGGCGAGTTCGCCAGCAACTCGCAGACCTATGCCGGCAACGGCACGGTGCGTTACGCGTGGTAGGCGCCGCGCCTCCGAAATCGTCGAGTACGACATTCCGGCGATCATCGATCGTGCCTTGTTCGATGAAGTCCAAGCCCTTCTGGTTGCGCGCCAACCACGGGCCAAAGGGCCGCGTCTGACCTCGGCGCCCTCCTTGCTGGGCGGGCTGGTACGCTGTGACTGCGAGGTATGCTGCGCCTTGACGACCGCAACGAGCACGTCCAGGACCGGAAAAATCTACGCCTATTACAAGTGCATCCAGGCCACCAAACAGGGGCTCCACAAGGAGGGCAATGGGGCGAGCTGCGCCAACCGAAAGATCCTGCGGCCGGTCATCGAGAAGTTGGTCGTTGAGGCGCTGACCGATCAATTGTTGCAGCCCGACCGGGTGACCTCGATCCTGCTCGCCCTGAAGGCTCGGCGAGATGAGCGGCAGGCCTCCGCCGACCGCCAGATCGTCGATCTTGCCCGCCGGGCGTCCGAGGCCGAGGAGCGACTGGGACGCCTCTACGCGGCGATCGAGGCCGGTAGCATAGCATCGATGGTACCGATCCGACGCTCAAAGAGCGTGTAGCCGCGCTTAAGGCCAGCCGGGATCGGGCGGCCGAGGCTCTGGACTATGCGAAAAAGTCCAGCGGCGCGCCGATCGAGATCGATCCGATCGCCGTCGGTTCCCCCACCATCAGCACCACCCGCGTTCGCGTCCCCGCTCGCCTGCTTCTCAAGGGTGACGTGACCAGCTCCAACGAAACCGTGCTCGGCATCAGCGCTGGCGTTGCGACACCGCGCGGCAAGGTCGAAGTCTCATTGGAGAAGGCCGGCCGCAAGCGCCTCGCTATCTGGAATGCGCGTACCATTATCGTCGTGCGGCGGGCGACGTTCGGGGCCGTCACCAACGCAGACATTCCGCTCTCTGATCGCCTACCAACCTTTCATGAACTGGCCAGTTTCGACGCCGGCGAGGCGTGGGACCGACTGTCACCCGAGCAGCAGCGCGTGATTGGCGTGCTCGCCCTCCGGTTCGGCACCATCGGTCAGTGTGACGGCTTCTTTCACGAAACCATTGAAGCCGTCCGCAAGAGCTTCTCATCGAGCCATTGGACGTCGCAGGTTCAGGCGACCGCTGTTTGGCCGCGCCTGCATATCGAGCTGATCGAAAGCGCCGCGCAGGCTGCCTTCCAGAACCTATGTGACCACTTCGATCCACTCTGGCCCCAACTGTTCAACTGGCGAGCCCGGAAGGAGGTGAAGCAATCGTAGGCTTGTCTGCCCGCCACCTGCTGAGCACGGGCGGTGTTCAGCCAACCATCAACCCCCAATCCGAGAAACGACATGAGCAACGCGGTAAACAAAGCGCAGACAACTCCAAGCATCAGCGCCCCCGGCGCCGATAAATTTTCCTCGCATTCTCTGATTCCGACCAGCCCGCCCAATGCATGTCAGCGCAGCCCTGTGGATGGAGAACCATCCCGGGGCACAACGATTCCTTCGACAGGGGCGCGGATCAGCAGGAGGTCACTCATGAATATACTCGTATCAACCGCTGCCATCGCAGCCGCACCGGCTTTGGCGGGCAATCACTCTGGGCGCCCAATTGACATTCCTCCCGGTGAAGAGTTGCGAAATACGGACAGCCCCACCCTCGCCGACCTGATAGACAACCTTACTGTCACCAAGACGGCAGCCGAGAACGCCTGTACCGTGTTGAGCGAGACCGAGGAAAAATGCCGCGATGCGGACGGCGGCCTTGCACGGGCCAAGAAGCTGAAGGTGTACGGCGGACCAACCCGTCCTCTGAGCATCATCGTTGATGGGGTGAAGTCCGACATCGAGCCGGGGGAATGGTTCTTCCGGGATCGCGAGCACGTCAAGAAAGAGGGCACGCCCGAGCAGCTTGCGGAATGGAACCGGCAATCTAGAGCCGCCCGCCATGCGGTCCGGAAAGAGCTACGCGCCGCCGAACGAGAGCATCTGCGCGCTATGGATCGTTGGACATTCGCCGAACGAGCGCTGACCGAATACAAACCTACAAGCGCGGCCGAGGCCACAGAGCTGCTAACGTTAGCGGGCAAGCCGCAGGAGCGCGGTACGCTCTATTTGGATATCGACGAGTGGGCGTTTCAGCGCCTCGTCGCTAACTGTGCAGCTGCGCTCCGCGAAGCGTTGACCAACTGACCCCAAAACGCCCGCCGGTTCACGCTGGCGGGCCCGTCGGCCTTTCCCAGCGAAGTTTTGTGCGGTCATTGTTTACGTGGGTTTTGACGAACCCGAAGTGTTCAAAGCGCTCAACCATCGAGCTGGTGTTGTTCGAACGGACGTCGGTGTCGATCGGCCTGCCAGTTTCCTTCAACCTCGCTATGAGCGAAGAGGAAACACGCTGATTTCGTGCAGCCGCAGAAACTCCAAGGTAAACCAGCCAGATAGCCTTATCGTCGCCTTCAGCTAACGCATATCCAATGATTGTGCCGGCCGCATCGGTCGCAATCCACGACTGATTCGTTGCGACCAAACGATCAATCAATTCCTTTGTCCCCGATCGAACGGCTGTAGGGACCTCTGGGGCGACCTCAGCGAAAACTTTGAGAATACCAGCTTCATCGCCAGGAGCCGCGACACAGTAAGATATATCCTTCGTCATCTGGGTTCTCCGATAGATCGGTTTCGCGATGCGGCAGTTTACAATCGTCCGAATCATAGGTTGAGTTCAAGAAGAGCATCAACCACACTTTGGACGAGGGGCATGAGCGATCCGACTTCGCACATTTGGCGGCTTTGCTTGGATCAAGCGAATGGGATGATCGAAGCCGCTCATCGCCTGAACGAAACGCAGAGATGGCCCCATATTGTCTATCACCTTGGCTTGCTTGCTCTGGAGGAGGTCGGGAAAGCAAGCATGGTGGCGGCCAAATCCGTCCCAAATGCGCTTTCTGATGGTGATTGGTTCGATCGGTGGTTTGATAGTCACCGCCGAAAGTTGCAATGGGCGGTTTGGTCTCCACTAACAAGGCTTGATCCGGCAGACTTTGAACAGGCTCGGCAATTTGCCGAACGCGCCCATAGAATGCGGCTGGACTCGCTGTACGTCGATACGAACGCGGATCTGGCAGATCCGCCGCCCCATCAAAAAGTTCTGCAGGACGACGCTGATCAGGTTCTCGTGCTTGCCCAGTCCCGCCTAGAACATGAATTGCAGTCGAAAGAGACCGCGCTAGAGGTAGACGAACTCACGACGTGGTTTCTGGACACCGTGGCCGACCAGGACCGGTCGCGCACTCTACTTAGTCCGAGCTTCCTTCGGCAATTTGAGGCTTTGGGAGCTAAACCAAGAGATTGGGCCGCCTGGGCTAGAACCGAGATGGCGCGACTTGACGCAGAAGCCGAAGAGTTTCTGAAAGCGGAGCTCGCGAGGCCCGCCGTGGCTTCCGAAGCGGCCAAACCGAAATGGAGGGCGAACGCGCCGGTTTACACACCATCGCATTCGCTCAGGCCAAAAATTTTGGCGAGATGGAACGATCATATAGAGCCGGTCCAGTTTCTCTGGACCGGAAAGAAGGACACGCTCACCCTTCAGGTATCTTTGAGCGACAATCGACCTCTTCAGGATCTAGCTGGCAGGCTCATCAGCCTAAGCAAGTTGGCTATAGCGTGCATCAGCATCGGAAGTCTCGGCTATTTCTGGTTCCAACGGCCGGGCTTCCAGCAAAAGATGTTCAAAGAGGTTCGCGACCTTGAGCACAACCGACCCATGGATCTCGTTACGTCAGAGACCTTCTGGGATGACGGTCGAGCTGTAGCACTCACGGATGCGCATATCGATAACGCTCTGCGTTGCATGATGGCGTATGCGCCGCTGCCGGAAGCCGAAGCTGAGCCCATTTTTGCGCCGTACTTTAACGGCCTCGCAATGATTGCAAAGTCGGACACGTTTTACCGCTTCGATGATTTGGCTCGGCATGAATTTGTGAGGAGCCTGGCCGGAGCATTGCGTCACTACGGCGGGTGGAGCGGGCGTTCAGACGAATTTGAAGCTTGTCTCCATCGCTGCTTCGCTCCGTTCATGCCAGAGTGGCAACACCGCGAGAAGGTATTTCAATCACTCAAAACGCTGGGTGATCCAAGCGATACCCCGCTTGTTAATTTGCGTACCGCAAAGCACATGGCGGACCTTTACTTAGTGCACACTGCTAGTCAAACGTGGAAAAACATTCTCGATAAGCGCCCGGCTGATTAGGGAGGACAACATGACTTCTGAGATATTCGAATTGCCGATTGAATCGATCACAGTTGCCCACATCCACTCGCTAATAGCTTCCCAGGCGGAGGAAGGGCCGCGCTTCGAATTGAAGAGAGCGCTGGCTACGAATGACGGCCGCCCCGACCGCTGGATGCGCGACCAGAGCGCAATTGGCAGTGTTGCCCGCGACGATATAGCTAAAGAGCTTGTTGCGTTCGCTAACGCCTACGGTGGCGTTATCATTGTCGGCATCGAAGAAACGGACGATAGCCCGAAGCGCGCTAACTCGATCTTCGAGCCCATTATACCGTCTGTCCATGACTGCGCGGATCGGCTGGTCCAATCGTTGCGGAGCGTGATTGATCCGCCTATTCCTATGCTCGAGGCGCGCGGCATTGAGGTCGCGGACGGAGGTGGTGTCATAGTCTTGCGGGTTGGGTCTTCGCCGTCAGCGCCTCATGGCTTCGGGCGTCCATCAAATGCTTATGTTCGGCGGGGTAGCAATTCAGAGCCGCTTGCGATGCGGGATATCCAGTCAATCTTCTACGAGCGCCGAACTAGGCTCGAACGGGTGGCGCGGATCTCCGAAGAGCAGTTTAAGGCTGCTGATGATGCAGCACGGCATTGGCGTGCTGGGAAACTGGTTCAGCCGGACACTAATCAGCCGATAGATTCATCAAACGGGTTACTGTTTCAGCTCTCGCTCGTCAGCTCAGAAGATATGGCTATCGATAACTTACCGGATCGTTTTCACCGGAAGCCGATTAGAATTGCTAAGCCGAATATCAGGAGTCTCGTTGAGCTTCCGGGTTGGACCTCTGAGTGGAAGCGCGGATACCGATCCGTTGAATACCCCTTCAGCTACTCCTCGAACCTGTCCAAGGTTTCTCTTCGAGCGGATGGCCTGCTCAACGTGTTGCTTGTTCGGTCGGATAATAAGTTTCATCCATCATGGTACTCCGCCATAATAGCTCAGAGCTTTCTTCTGGTTGAATGGTTACGCCGCTGGTTAGGACGACCCGATGTCGAGTTCATGGTCCAAGGCAAATTTGAGAAGGCTGGGAATCCCGCGATAGCCCACAGCAATGGTCATTTTGACACTTGGGTGAGCATTCCTTGGGATTCGGCCGTAATCGGACCCTATTCGCTGACATCACGGGCGAACTTCCCCGCGACGCATGACGTGATCGAACGCGAGGTGTGGGATCTGTTCGGCGCCAAGCGAGATGGTCCGTTGATAGTGGACTGGGATCTAGATCTAGGGCTGAACTAAGCCGAAGCGGGTGGAGTTACAGTGCCAAAGCTTTTCAATCATTCGTTCAAGTCGATTGAGCAACTGAACCGGGCCTCGCCTGAGCGGGTTGGCATTGCCATTGTGCTCCATATGCAGGTGCAAGGCGGTCGATTTTCACCGCACAACTTTCAGACCGACATCAACCACTGGTTTGCTAACCAAGGCTCTCCGCCTTGGCTGATGCAACGCATCTCGGAAGGCATGATGTGGGCACAGCAAATGCTTCTTGCAGTGCCGGATCTCAGTCAATCAGCCGGTGCATGGTACGTCCTTAGCAGGACGGGGATCGAGTTTGAGCCGGAGGTCGATCTTGAGAGACTTCAAATCGAGCGACTTCTTCCCGATTTTCTATTGCATCCAGACGTGCGAGAGGCATCAGCGGAGATATTCAAGATCGGCCGCTACGACGCCGCGGTATTCGAGGCGTTTAAGCTAGTCGAGACAGAAATACGGGAGGCCGCAGGCTTGCCAGCAGAGGCCCATGGCATGCCCATGGTGGCCAAGGCGTTCAATGCTGAAAGCGGTCCTCTGATGCTATCGAGCGATCCGGCCGGCGAGCGACAAGGCATGCAGCAATTCATGGCGGGCGCCGTCAGCGTCTTTAAAAATCCGAGAAGTCACAGAAATGTTGATCTGTCGGATCCGAGAGAGGCCGCAGAGATGTTGATAATTGCAAGTCACCTTTTGCGGATTGTCGGCAGCCGGCGAACTCGATCTAGCACCTAAGATTAACCATTTCTTAGGAAAGCGAGCACGAAAGCACTTCTGCGTTGTAGTGTTGCCTCATTTCTAGCAGGCGGCATTCCCAATTATGACTTACCTCGACAGAGTCACGCCGGTAGTAGATCTAACGATTTCCAGGCTGGCATCGCAGCGTTTCTTGGTTGACCCAATCTCGGGCGAAAAATTCTCCCGACAAACCAGCATCATCAGCTCAGCCTACAAGCGCCATGGCGCGATCCTTGAAGTTGCTATCAGGGAAAGTCTTCGTGAGAGCAACCGACATCGAGTTTGGAGGGAGGATGCTTTTAAAGTCTCCCGTGCTGCGGACCAAATTGTTGGGCAGCAGACTGACGAAGCGTACTCGTCCACAACGCTTCCCTACGGCGAGGCTGTCCGCACATTGCAGATCGATATGATCGCATTCGACGACGCGGACAAGACCCTTCGCGCCTACGAGATTAAGCGGGGAAACGGCGCGTTCGACGCTGGCAAGATTCGGTCAATCCGCCGAGACCTGAACGTCACCCAGATGCTCCTCAAAAGCTATGGGGAAACCTTCAAGGTGAACCCCGTGAAGGCCGAAGCCCGTGTTATCTTCTATTATGGTCTTCGTTCGTTGCCGAGGCCGTACTCGTTGATCGGATCTGAACTTAACGATCACTTCGGCTTCGCCGTGTACGATCTGGTCGAGACGGCAAATGCTTACTTCCGCCAGAAGCTCCACGAGCTGCTAGAGCGGATCTGAGGGGCGAAATGCAAAACACGTCGCATGCTGTGATGGCTCAGCGGGTCGAGGCAGCAGACAGTCTCGATAATTTCCCAACGCCCCCCTGGGCCACGAGAGCCCTCCTCCAGCATGTGATTGCCGACGCAGGCCCATTTCGCAAGCTGAGTTGCCTTGAGCCGGCGTGCGGGGCTGGCCATATGGCCAAACCGCTCAAGGAGTTCTTTGGGAGGGTGAAGGCGTCAGACGTTCATCCGTATGGCTATGGATCTGTCGCTGATTTTCTGACCACCCCATTGGAGGCAGGTTCGGTCGATTGGATCATCACCAATCCTCCGTTTAGGCTGGCAGAAGATTTCATTAAGCGTGCGCTGATCGGGGCCAGGCACGGTGTCGCTATATTGGCGCGAACGGTCTTTATCGAGAGCGTCGGGCGCTACCGCGAGATTTTCGAGCAGACGCCACCGACCAAGTTTGCCCAGTTCACCGAGCGTGTGCCGATGGTGAAGGGCAGGCTTGACCGAAAGGCGTCCACGGCGACAGGCTATGCTTGGATCGTTTGGGAAAAGAAGGTGAAACAGCCGCCACGGTTAGTGTGGGTGCCACCTTGTAGAAAAATCCTAGAGCGAGCCGACGACTATCGGAATTGAGGGGCGCCCGCCGCAATTGCGTCCCCGGCGCGTCCCCCATCGAAAGGGGGCAGCTTAGCGCCAGGACACTTGGGCTTAAGACCCTGCTTTATCTAGGGAAAATGGTGCCCAGGGGCGGAATCGAACCACCGACACTGCGATTTTCAGTCGCATGCTCTACCAACTGAGCTACCTGGGCATGCTGAGGGAAGGACCCAAAGAGAAGGTCAAGGCCCATCGAGCGGGCGGTTTATAGTGGGCTCGCGGCGGCCTGTCTACCCACGCTTCGTCTTCGGCTTCGCGAGGCGCGGCCCGGCTGTGCACAAGGTGGGGCGGGCTTGCCGCAGCCGGCACGCGGAGCGGCGGGCACCAGATTAAGCCACTGATATTACTTTATTATTCGATGTCATCCACCTCGTCGTCGCGACCGGGGATGACATAAGAGCCCTTCAGCCAGCGGTTCAGGTCGACGTCGCGGCAGCGCGAGGAGCAGAACGGACGGGCAGCCCGCGCCTGCGGCTTGCCGCAGATCGGGCAGGTTTTGAGGGGTCCGGCGGGCTTTTTGACGTGGTCGTCCATGATGGCGGCAGTCTACACGAGGTGAGAGGGTTCAAGAGCCCCCCGGCAAACGGGTTCCTGCGACGGGCGCGCCGGACCCCCGCCGGCCGATTCTACGGTGCATGGGGTTGTTTTCGAGATTTTTGTCGGGCCGAGCTCAGACCGCGGTCGCGTTGAGCCAGCCGAAGCGGATCGGAAAGCCTTCACCGCCGAGCAGCGTGGTGGTCTCGTAGAGCGGCAGGCCGACGACGTTGCTGTAGGACCCGACCATCTTTACCACGAACGAGCCGGCGATGCCCTGCACCGCGTAGCCGCCGGCTTTGCCGCGCCATTCGCCGGAGCCGATATAGGCCTGGATGTCGTCTTCCGACAGGCGCTTGAAGCGGACGCGGGTCTCGACGAGGCGCTGGCGAAAAGCCTCGCGCGGCGTCACCAGGCAGATCGCGGTGTAGACGCGGTGGTTGCGGCCCGACAGCAGCCGCAGGCACTGCGCGGCCTCGTCGACGAGATTGGCCTTGGGCAGGATGCGGCGGCCGACCGCCACGACCGTATCGGCGGACAAGATGAAGGCGCCGCGGAGCTCGTCGTCGAGCTGCACCGATTTGAGCGCCGCATCGGCCTTGGCCCTCGCGAGGCGATTGGCGCAGGCGCGCGGCAGCTCGCCCCGCCTCGGCGTCTCGTCGACGTCGGCCGGCCGGAGCGCGTCCGGGTCGATGCCGGCCTGGTTGAGCAGCGACAGGCGCCGCGGCGAACCGGAGGCAAGAACGAATTTGGGGCGGCCGAGCATCAGGTGATTTTTGGGAGACGAGGCAGGGGGTGAATTGCGCGCGGAACCTATCGGAAGGGGGCTGATTTCACAACCCGGGAACCCCGACTTTGGCGATTCGGGGCGTCCAACATGCGTGTGCCCTCAGTCTGTGACGCGGGTGTTACGCCAACCCAATGCTACCCGCTCGCGGCGCCGACCTTGGCGAAACGCCGGCGGATCCGCATCAGGAGCTGGTCGCAGACTTCGCGGTAGGCGGCGAGCTTCTGGTCACGGCTGCCCTCGATGATGGTGGGGTCCTGCGTCGGCCAGTATTCGACGTCGGCCGCGAGCGTGCGGGTCAGCTCCAGCGCCTTGTGGTGCGCCTCCGGCGAGAGCGTGACGATGAGGTCGAAATTCAGCCCCTCCCAGTCCTCCAGCTCCTCAAAGGTCTGCGGCTTGTGGGTGGAGATGTCCTGGCCGAGCTCGGCCATCACGGCGATGGCGAACGGATCGAGCTCACCCTTTCGGGCACCGGCCGATTTCACGTAGAGGCCTTGCGGAAACATGTGCTGCAGCAGGCTCGCGGCCATCGGCGAGCGCACGCTGTTCATCGCGCAGGCGAACAGCACTGATTGTGGATCGCGTGCGCGTGGCGGACCCGCCATCGCGGTTAGGCCCTTTTGATAGAGGGCATGGCCTCGTCGGAAAACCGCTGCACACTTTTCCGGGCCATGCCCTAGCCCTTCCAGTGAAGAACAGTGATGAGCGTGAACAGGCGGCGCGAGGTCTCGAAATCGACCCGCACCTTGCCCTTGAGCCGCTCCTGCAGCGTACGCGATCCCTCGTCATGGATGCCGCGGCGGCCCATGTCGATGGCCTCGATCTTGTCCGGGGTCGCGGTGCGGATCGCCTGATAGTAGCTGTCGCAGATCATGAAATAGTCCTTCACGATCCGCCGGAACGGCGTCAGCGACAGCAGATGCGCGACCACGGGCGTGCCGTCCTCGCGGCGGATGTCGAACATCAGCCGGCTGCCGGTGATGCCGATATGCAGCGTGAACGGCCCCTTGCCGTCCGCACCATCGGGCGCGAACAGGTTCTGCTCGATCAGGTCGTAGATCGCGATCGCGCGCTCGTGCTCGATGTCGGGCCCGGAACGGCCGATCGAGTCCTCGTCGAGGGTGACCGCGACGATGCGATTGGTCGAGTCGTCCTGTTCGGGCGGCTTTGTCATGACAGATTGAGGCGCAATCCAATCGAGCGCGAATGAGCATCCAGCCCCTCCGCTTGTCCGAGCGTCATCGCAGCCGGGCCCAGCGCGCGCAGCTGGTCCGGGCCGCATTTCAGGATCGAGGTACGCTTCATGAAATCGGCGACCCCGAGCCCCGAGGAAAACCGCGCCGAGCGCGCCGTCGGCAGCACGTGGTTGGAGCCGCCGACATAATCGCCGATCGCCTCCGGCGTATGCGCGCCGAGGAAGACAGCGCCGGCGTTGCGTATCTTTGCGGCGAGCGCGTCGGGATCATCAGTCATGATCTCGAGATGCTCGGCCGCGATCGCGTCCGCGAGCGGAATGGCGTCGGCGAGGGTCTTCACCATGATGATGGCACCGAAATCGGCCCAGGATTTGCCGGCAATCACCGCGCGCGGCAGCGTCTTCAGCTGCGCTTCGACCGCGTTTTCGACATCGGCGGCGAGGCGCGCTGAGTCAGTGATCAGAATCGATTGCGCGCTGGCATCGTGCTCGGCCTGCGCCAACAGATCTGCGGCGATCCAGTCGGCATTGCCGGTGTCGTCGGCGATCACCAGCACCTCGGAGGGGCCCGCGATCATGTCGATGCCGACCTTGCCGAACACCAGCCGTTTCGCCGCAGCGACATAGGCATTGCCGGGGCCGACGATCTTTGCGACCGGCGCGATCGTCGCGGTGCCGTGCGCGAGCGCGGCCACGGCCTGCGCGCCGCCGACGCGGTAGATCTCGGAGACGCCGCCGAGCGAGGCGGCCGCGAGCACCAGCGGATTGAGCTTGCCGTCAGGCGAAGGCACCACCATCACCAGGCGCGACACGCCCGCGACCTTGGCCGGCACCGCGTTCATCAGCACCGAGGACGGATAGGCCGCGGTGCCGCCGGGCACGTAGAGGCCGGCGGATTCGATTGCGGTGTAGCGCCAGCCGAGCTCGACCCCGAGCGGGTCGGTGAAGCGCTCGTCCTTCGGCAATTGACGGCGATGGTAAGTCTCGATGCGGTCGCGCGCGAGCTTCAGCGCATCCAGCGTCGCGGCGTCGCACGCCTTTGTCGCGGCTTCGATCTCGGCGGCTGAGACGCGCAGGCCGGATGCATCCAGCGTCAGCCTGTCGAACTTTGCCGTGGCCTCCAGCAGAGCCGCATCGCCGCGTTTCGCCACGTCGTCAACGATGGCGCGTGCGGCCGCCTCGACATCGGCCGAGATCTCGCGCTTGGCGGCGAGGAAGGCCGCGAATCGCTGGTCAAAATCGGCGCTGCTGCGGTCGAGGCGAACGGGCATTTTTGGCTTGGCTTCTGCTTGTTTGGAGGGCGCAGTCTGGCTCACCGGCCCCCTGCTCAATGGCGCGGCGGGGAAGCTGCGTCAACCCTTGCAGTCGACCCTTGGCAGTCAACCCTTGGAGGCCAATGCTTGGAAGCTACCGTTCCTGCGATGGCCTGGGCCGGCCGGTTCGGCTGGTATACAGGCAACCTCACCCCTCTCCCTCGATCCCCAGACCCGTTCCCAATTCGTCCGTCCCCAGATCCGTCAGCTCGCATTCCAGGCATTCGACGTCGAGGCGGATGGCGCCACCCTGGGCAAACAGCAAGAGCGCGCTGCCGCTAGGCTCCTCGTCGCGGCCGTCCCGGGGATGAAACTCGATGCCGACGAGGTCCAGGACCGCCTCAAGTGTCGCGAGATCGATGTTGCGCGACTTGCAGGCGAGCACGCGGTCGAAGCGGAGCGCTGAGATCAGCCGGCGTGGCTCGGTCTCGCCCACCAGCGTCTGCTCCCAGTCCAGCCGGCTCATGCCGACCACCAGGCGCTTCTCGCCCTGCCGCCAGATGATGTCGGAAGGCTGCACCCGGGCATCCTGCACATGGGTCGAGATCACGGCGAGATCGTCGGCATCGAGCGCGATCAGTTTGAGCGGGGGAGACATCACCGACACTTCTCCTCGAGGGCTGATACGGCTCAACGCGCAGGGCTGCCGAAATTTCCGCGCAAACTAGCGGCCGCGCCGACTAGAGGCTATTGATATCCTCCATTTCCAGCACCTGCTTGGGATAGCCGACCCGGGCGACATGGATCATGGCGCGGCCGATCTGCTCGGTCGAGGTGACGAGCCGGGGCGAGATCCGGCGCAGCACCGACCATAGCGGCCAGGTCACGTCGTAGACCGCCTGCACCCAGGCCGTCTTCGAGCGGATCCCGTGCAGAGGCTGGATCGCGCCGGGCCGGAACATATAGGCCGCCCTGAACGGCAGCTTGAGCAGATCGTTCTCGGTCTTGCCCTTGACGCGCGCCCACATCCGCGAGCCCTGCTCGGTGGAATCGGTGCCGGCGCCGGTGACATAGGTGAAGGTCATCTGCGGATTGAGCCGCGCCAGCGTCGTCGCCGCCGCGAGCGTGATGTCGTAGGTGAGATGGCGGTAGCGCTCTTCGCTCATGCCGATCGAGGAAACGCCGAGGCAGAAGAAGCAGGCATCGAAGCCGGTGAGCTGCGTCTCGATCGCCGAATAGTCGGTGAAATCGTCGTGGGTGATCTCGGTGAGCTTGGCATTGCGCACGCCGGTCGAACTGCGCCCGACCACGAGGACGCGCTCAACGCCGGCATCGACCAGGCACTCACGCAACACACCCTGCCCGACCATGCCGGTCGCGCCGAAAATGATGACACGCATCGGGACGTCCCCACCAGAGTCGCGGCTCATGCGGCGGCCGCGATCTCGTCGAAGGATACACCGGTCAGCGTCGCCGAGACATCCCACAACATGGCAGCCGACGCGAAATCCTTCGCCTGCGGCATGATCCGCGCCGGCGCCGGTGCCCCCTTCAATTCGTAGAACCCGTTCGGGCCGTAATAGCTGCCGGGCTCGGCGCCCGCCGAGGTCGCAGCGAACAGCGTCGGCAGCGCGCCTTCAGCCGCGGATTGGCTGATGAGAGGCTGAAGCAACCGGCCCACTCGCCACTGCAAGGTGCTGGTGCCCGGCCCGTTCGGAATGAGATCTGTGCGCGCGTAGCCGGGATGCGCGGCGATGCTCCTCAAGCCCCAGCCGGCCGAATCGCTGCGCCGCTGCAATTCGAGCGAGAACATCAGCATCGCGAGCTTGGACTGGCAGTAAGCGCGCCAGGGTCGATAGGACCGCGTGCTCTGCAGATCGTCGAAATTGATCGCGCCGGAGCGATGCGCGAGGCTGGAGAGATTAACAACGCGCGCGGCCTTCGCGCGGCGAAGCTGTTGCAACAGGCGCGCCGTCAGGGCGTAATGGCCGAGATAATTGGTGCCGAACTGCTGCTCGAAACCATCCTCGGTCTGCTGCCGCTTCGGCAACGCCATCACGCCGGCATTGTTGACGAGGAGGTCGAGCTGGTCGTTGCTGGCGGCAAAACGCCTGGCGAAATCGGCGACCGACGACAGGCTGGCGAGGTCGAGATGCTCATAGGCGATCAGAGCGTTGGGAAACTGCGCGCAGATGCGCTCGATCGCCCGCAGCCCCTTTGCGTCGTTGCGCCCGGTGAGTATGACGATGGCTCCGGCACCCGCCAGCGCCAGCGCCGTCTCATAGCCGAGGCCGCCGGTGGCCCCGGTGACGACGGCAGTCTTGCCGCTGAGAGAGGGGATGTCTGCCGTGCTCCAGTCGGTCATGCCATATCTCCGTTCAGGGCTGGAAGGAGGCTCGCGACGGGTCTAAATGTGCACTGAGTGCAAGTTTGCAAGAGGTGAAATAATTTGAAGGCTTCGCAATCCGCTCGGAATTCGCCGAGGAAAGGCGCCAAGCCATTGCCAGCAGGGGCAAAATCCCCTGTCAGCCCCGGCCTGCGCCAGCGCAAGCAGCAGGAAACCCGCGAACGGCTGAAGCGCGCGGCGATGGCGCTGTTCCTGGAGCGCGGCTTCGAGGCCACGACCATCGACGACATCGCTGAAGCGGCCGATATGTCGCGCCGGAGCTTCTTTCATTATTTCGCGTCCAAAGAGGACGTTGTCGCCGCCTGGCAGGAGGATGCGGCGGCCGCGCTGGTCGCCGAAATCCTCGCACGGCCCGCGGACGAATCCATGCTGACGGCGGCGGAGAACGCCATCGCTGCGGCGGTCAAGCGGATCGATCCGGCTGAGGCGGCAGCGATGTCACGGCTCAAGCGCGACAATCCCGCGCTTCAGGCCCGCGACCAGCTCAAATACGAAAAGCTCGAGCGCGCGCTGGCGGACGGGCTTGCGCAACGCTCCGGCCGCAAGTCGGACCGGCTGAAGGCCCGGCTCGTCGCCATGATCGCCACCGGCGCGATGCGCGTCGGCGGCGAGAGCTGGCTCAGCGAAGGCACGCGCGACAAGCCGGAGGCTTTTGTGAAGCGGACCTTCGATTTGATCAGGGCGATCCTGGCGTGAGCACGTCCCTCAGCCCTTGAAGAACGCCAGCAGGTCCGCGTTGATGGTTTCGGCGTGCGTGGTCGGCATGCCGTGCGGAAAACCCTTGTAGGTCTTCAGCGTGCCGTTCTTGAGCAGCTTGGCCGACAGCGGCGCGGAGTCGGCATAGGGCACGATCTGGTCGTCGTCGCCATGCATCACCAGCACCGGCACGTTGATCTTCTTCAGGTCCTCGGTGAAATCGGTCTGCGAGAACGCGACGATGCCGTCGTAATGCGCCTTCGCGCCGCCCATCATGCCCTGACGCCACCAGTTCTGGATCACCGCTTCCGACGGTTTTGCGCCGGGACGGTTGTAGCCATAAAAGGGACCGGCGGCGATATCGCGGTAGAAGGCCGAGCGGCCGGCGGCGAGTGCTGTCTGAAAGCCGTCGAACACGTCCCTGGGCAGACCGCCGGGATTGGCCTCGGTCTTCACCATCAGCGGCGGCACCGCGGAGAGGATCGCGGCCTTCGCGACCCGGCTCTCGCCGTGGCGCGCGATGTAATGCACGACCTCGCCGCCGCCGGTGGAATGGCCGACATGGATGGCGTTCTTGAGATCGAGATGCGCGGTCACCGCCGCGAGATCGTCGGCATAATGATCCATGTCGTGACCGTCGGCGACCTGCGACGAGCGGCCGTGGCCGCGGCGGTCATGAGCGATGACGCGGTAGCCGTGGGTGACGAAGAACATCATCTGCGCGTCCCAGTCGTCGGCCGATAGTGGCCAGCCGTGGCTGAACACGATCGGCTGGCCCGGGCCCCAGTCCTTGTAGAAAATGTCGACGCCGTCTTTGGTGGTGATGGTGGGCATTGGTGGGCTCCTTTAGTTAAGAACACTCAGGCGAACGCCATCGGCTTGTAGCGGCGCCAGGCACCGATGGTCACCAGCACGAAGAACACCAGCACGATGCCCTGCACGACGGCGAAGACCGGGCCGGACGGCGGCGCCGGCGGCACGGCCGGTGCGAGCGCAGCCAGCGCCGGCACTTTCAGGAACGACTGGATGATCAGCACGAACACGTTGAAGTAGAGCGAGATCATCGCGGTCACGATGTAGACCGGGCGCCAGACGCCCGCGAGCTTCATGCCGTAGAGCGCGATGCAGGCGACCGCGAGCAGCACCAGCGAGATGATACCGATGATATGCGACGGCAGCAGCTCCTTGAACGGAAACAGGAAGCCGGTGGCGCTGGTCAGGATGGTGAACAGCAGGAAGATCGCGGTGAGGCCCGGCATCGACTTCGAGCCGAGCAGGCCGAACATCACGATCAGCCCTGCGACGATTCCGATCAGGCTGATGATGACATGGACCAGTGTGAAGGCGGGCAGGCTCATCCCGAGAACCATGACATCTCTCCTATTCTCTGCATTGAGATCAGGTGATTGATATTACGGTCCTCATCGGATTGCCACATGCTCCTGCATCACACGGCGCGCGCAGCCATGCGTCATCGTGCGAATCGACAAACGCATGGCTGAATTTTTTGCAGCGTTGCCACAAACGACAACAGCTTTTCGACGAAAGTTGAATCGGGGCGTCAGACTTCCTTGGTGTCGAAGATCAGCATGTCGGCACCGCCGCTGGCGAATTTCGGCACGTCGCCGGCGGCGGCCTTGCCTGCCTCGCTGCCGAACGCCTTCTGAATGTCGCCCACGCTGTCGAAGCTGAGAATGGCGACGAGATGAATACCTGACGGTCCGGCAGGCGAGCCGACCGCGCCCGTGCTGACGGCGTATTTTTTCAGGCCGGGAAGCTTCTTGGCCAGCGGAATGTGGGTCTCTGCATAATGCTTGTCGAAGGCGGCAGCGTCTTTGGGCGTCTTGTAGAGCACGACGAGTTCGGCCATTTAGTCCTCCCGTTGAAGCTTGTTGTCTTTAGTCCTCATGGTGAGGAGGCGCGTCAGCGCCGTCTCGAACCATGCAGGCCCGGCTGTATCCGGGCCTTCATCCTTCGAGACGCGCGTTCCGCGCTCCTCAGGATGAGGGGATAGTCTGCATCATGACGCGTCATGGCAAGTCACAATCGACTTGCCGTCTGCTTGTCTTCTGCTTGACTAAAGCGCCGGTTTTGCGGCGTCGCCGAGATAGCCGTGCAGGGAGGCCACGACCTGCGCGCCTTCGCCGATGGCGCCGCCGACGCGCTTGACCGAGCCGGAGCGGACGTCGCCGACGGCGTAGACACCGGGCACGGAGGTCTCTAAAGGCGCCACCAGCTTGCCCTGGTTCAGCTCGGACTGTGCGCCGGTGACGACGAAGCCGCCGCGATCGAGCGTGACGCCGCAGCCGTTGAGCCAGCCGGTGGCGGGATCGGCGCCGACGAACAAAAAGAGATTGCGGATGTCAGCGGACTCTTCGTCGTTCGACAGGCGGCTCTTCAAGCGGATGCGCCGCAGCAGCGAGGCCTCGTCGCCCTCAAGCGCCGAGATCTCGGTGTTGAACATCAGCTCGATGTTCGGCGTCGCCTCGATGCGCTCAATGAGATAGCGCGACATGCTGGCGCCCAGGCCGCCGCCGCGGATGATCATCAGCACCTTCTTCGCGTGCCCAGACAGGAACACGGCGGCCTGCCCGGCCGAATTGCCTGCGCCGACCAGCGCGACTTCCTCTCCGGCGCACAGCTTCGCCTCGACCGGGGACGCCCAGTACCAGACGCCGCGGCCCTCGAATTTGTCGAGGTTCTCGATCTCTGGCCGGCGATAGCGCGCACCGCTGGCGACCACGATCGCGCGCGATCGCAGGGGATCGCTGCCGTCCAGCGCGATTGAAAACGCGCCATCCTTGCGCGTGCAGTCGAGCGACTGCACCGTCACCGGGATCATGATGTCAGCGCCGAACTTCTGCGCCTGGTTGAACGCGCGCGCCGTGAGGGCCTGTCCTGAAATGCCGGTCGGAAAACCCAGATAGTTTTCGATGCGCGCGCTGGCGCCGGCCTGGCCGCCGAAGGCGCGGGTGTCGAGCACGGCAACCGATAGCCCTTCGGACGCCGCATACACGGCGGTTGCGAGCCCGGCCGGTCCGCAGCCGACGATCGCGACGTCGTAGATGCGGTCATTGCGCGGGCCGCCGATCATGCCGATCGCACGCGCAAGCTCGGTTTCGCCGGGATTGCGCAGCACCGCACCGTCTGAGGTGACCACCAGCGGCCAGTCCTCAGGCTTCGGTGAATAGCGTGCGATCATTTCGGCGGCATCGCGGTCGCGCTCGGGATCGAGCAGATGATGCGGCTGGCCGTTGCGGGTGAGAAAACCCTGCAAGCGCACCACGCCGGCCGAATGCGAGGGACCGATCAGCACGATGCCGCCGACGCCAGCCTGGAGCAGATTGACCCGGCGCAGGATCAGCGCGCGCATGATGCGCTCGCCGAGCTCGGCCTCGGCGACCAGCAGCGCGCGCAGGCGCTCGGGCGGCAGCAGCAGCGTCTCGACATCGCCCTTGGCGCGGCCGTCGACCAGCGCCGGACGGCCGGAGAGCTGGCTGAGCTCGGCCAGGAATTGCCCCGGCCCCTGCTCAATCAACGGGGTGACATTGCCGAGACCGTCGCGCTGGGTGATGGCGACATGGCCCTTCAGCACGACGAACATGCCCGGCCCCGGCTTGCCGGTTTCGAACAGCAGCTCGCCATCCTGATAGGAGCGGACTTCGCCAAAATGCCGCATGCGTTCGATCTCGGCGGATGTCAGCGCCGGAAAGGTCTGCTCGGGACGGGTGAACCGCGACATCATCGCGTCCCCATTGGTACGGTCCTGCTCGTTCTGCCCCATGGCCACGTCCACGCACTCCAAAATTTCTAGCCTCCGGCCTTGCCGGCGGTCCCCTCATCTGGGGAATCATCATCGTTCTGCGAGGGCTCGGCGCTTGCGGCGCGTTCGCGCGCCTGCACCTTCCGCCGCTTCAGATTCTCCCGCAGCGCCGATTTCAGCCGGTCGTCCCGCGATGCTCTCGCCTGCCTCGTGTCCTGCTTCGCGTTTCTGTCGTTCTCGTCAGCCATTTCGGGTCCATACAGCGGTTGGCGATAACATGCCCAGAGAATGCGGCAGCTCAAGAGGCCCGCGCGGTCCCGATCGTGCGAAACTCAAAATGGCTGGAATCCGCCTCTCGGGCCAACTGGCCAGTTGGCCGGGGGGAAGAAGAACCAAAATCGACGGAAAGTCGGTCGTTTCGGGCCCAAACAGCCTTGATACCCCCGATATCGCCCCGATTTTCTCGCTTTGGCGGGTCCGGCAAGCTTGCACAGCGGGGAGGCCTGTGGCAGATATCGGCCCGCTTGGTAGGCCCCTCGGGCGGCCGATTCTTAATCCCAGCACATGCTGCCGTAGCTCAGTGGTAGAGCACTCCATTGGTAATGGAGAGGTCGACAGTTCAATCCTGTCTGGCAGCACCATTTCATCTCTCGAAATGAGCATGAATCAGCATTCTCGCGGCACCAAACGCCCGAGTTTTGCTCGTCTCCGTTGCCCTCTTCCGTGAAGAGGGCGCAGGGAAGACCGGGTGCCAACGGGCACCCGCGGTCCGCTGCGCGAATGTGTAGCGCAAGGAGACCGCACAGCAGCATACAGGTGACGCCGAACACTCAGCCTTCCCTGCGCGATGGGTTGACGGCGTATGCCGCGCTCTCCCCGGCGACGAGTTCCTTTTGTCACCGTCACTTCGCGATCCGTTGACGCACCGCGCGCGGTTGGGGCGATGCATCGTCGCAAAAGCTTGGCTGTAGCAACGACAGCCAGGACCACACGGTTTAGCCGTACGCAGCGTTCCGGCTCCGCCCAAGGGCTACGCCGGACAAGCCCGACTACGCCCAAAGCTTCACCAGACACAGGCGCCGTTCGTTCGACACGGCTTGCGGCGAGCTCACGGGGTTCGGCTCAATCCTCTGCCCGCCCTGCTCCCACATCCGCGCCGGCGCTGCCGCGTCCACCGCACCCCGACCCACGTTCGTGACGACGTACGATCGCCCCTCTCCTTGGGTCGGGATGGAGGGAGTGTGTCGCAATTCCGAATTTCGGTAAAGTGGAATATTTTTGCGAGAGAGGGTTGACGGGGTTTTGCGGGAGGCGGGTGTTTTGCCCGACGGGTTGGATTGGCTGCGTGGCGAACAGAAGCCCGCCGACGCGTTCGACTGTGAACCGGCATGACCGAGTAATTGGCACGAGCAAGCTGGACCAAACTTGCACTCAAAAATGTCGCTTCTAGCAAAGCGGAAATCGCGGACACGCTATCATCGATCGCTTTTTTTCCTGACCAGACTTGCCGCTGTTTTGCTTGCTAAGCGAGATATGGTCGACGACAATCGAGGCTTGGCTCTGCTCGTCGCGTGTTCACTCCCGAAGAGTGCTCCCACATAGGATTCGCCATGCCGCTCAAAATCCTTCGCCGCTCTTTGCCAAACTGGGGTTGGGGTTATGGTCCGCCCGGTGAAGGTCCATTTCCGGCGATCATGCTCTTGCATGGCTCGGAAGGCAGTCGGTCAGGAATGATCTATAGGACCGCTGCTGTTCTAGCGGCGCATGGCTTTCTCGCGATGGCCTTTCCCTATTCGAACGGCCAGAACAGCAGCGACATAGTTGACGTCCCTCTTGACCAAACGGCGAAGGCCCTTTCCAGCCTCCGTTCGTGGCCAATCGTCGGAAAGAGGGTCGGACTCTATGGAAGTTCGCGCGGTGCCGAACATGCTCTATTGCTGGCCTCGCTGATGGCGAGGGATAGCGTCGCCGGGCTCCCTGACGCAATTGCTGCGCACACTCCACCTGACGTTATTTGCGGAGCATTTAACTCCAGGATGTGGAGAGACTCTGGTGATCCCGGTTGGCGCCCTTGGGACCCGGCGGATCGTGCTTGGAGTTGGCGCGGATCGTCGAACGAGCTCCTTCCAACGACGGCAATCGAAATCGAACGGTTTGATGGTCCAATCTTTCTAAGTCACGGCACCAAGGACGCCACATGGTCAGTCGAGATGACGCACCGGCTGCGGGATCGGCTGCAGCGTCATGGCCGCACTCCGGAAGTACACCTGTATGAAGGGGAAGGGCACGGGGTGAACAGCGATGTCGAGAACCAGCACAACGAACTGCTGATCGACTTCTTTAGTCGTCATTTGAGCTAGCTCGTAGGATGGGTAGAGCGCAGCGAAACCCATCGCACTTTGTCTAGATGGGTTTCGCAAGTGCTCTACCCATCCTATGCACACCGCTAAGCCACGCAGGTAAGGTTAATTCTTCCTTTCGATTGTCGGTAAAATTTTATCTATTATCGTCTTTGTCATTCAAGACGAACCCGGGGCTCCAATAGTGCTTGCGTTTTGCCTGATCGTGACTGGGACTGCGTTGCTTCTCTTCGGCTTAGTTGCCTTCGGCTTTCATCGAAACTCGCTGCACTCAATGGCGTTGCTGTAGCTGTACCAGCGAGCCGGCTCGTAGCTCGTAGGATGGGTAGAGCGAAAGCGAAACCCATCGAGAGTTTGTTCGGTGCCGAGACATGATGGGTTTCGCAAGTGCTCTACCCATCCTACGCACGATCAATTGCCGTCCCAACCGGATGCCCCGCGAATCGATCATCCGATCGGCGGAGCCGTCGGCATAATTCGCGATTGATGTTCTGCAGGACGATCACATAGGCGTGGATATCGGCCTTGTAGCAGGCGTAGAGTTTTTGGGCCGTCAGCTCGTAGAGCACGGTCGGAGACTCCGCGACCACCGTGGCGGAGCGGTTCTGCATTTCAATCAGCGTCATCTCGCCGAAGAAATCGCCGGGCCCCAGAACAGAAATCGGGACGACGCTGCCTGAATTCGCCCGCTTGCTCACTGCCAGCCGGCCGGACTTGACGATGAACATCGAGCGCCCCGCCGCGCCCTCCGCCACGATTGTCGCGCCGGCATCGCAGCGGCACTCGACCAGCATCGACATCAGGAGGTCGAGGCTCGCATCCGTGAGACCGCCGAAGAACGGCGTCACAAGCAGGAACGCTTTCAGATCGGGGGAGCTGACGGTCATGCGCAAAACTACGTCCCATCAGGATCTGCGGCAAGCAGACCCTTGTTCACTGCCGTGCAATGCTCTCGCCGCGCAACGTCCGCTTTCGCCAGAGATCCACCATAACCTTGATCGTTGCCGCAAGCACAGCTGCGCAAAGCGCCACTTTCGAGATGGTCTCCATCGTCCCCTCGATCAGCAGGCAATGGACCACGCTGGCTGCGACGATGACGATCGCGAGTGGGATATGGACCATGCGCCAGGTTCGCAGTCGCACCCCCAGCCGCCGGCGCAGGGCAGCCAGAAGCGCGACGGCGAAGATGGCCCACATGGCGATCACCCCAAAGGGAGAGAACGGCGTCGGCGATGAGAAGGTGACCGCATCGATCATGTCGGGCGGGCTGGTGATCCAGAGGCCGGCGACGTGGATCGCCACCGCCAAAGCAAGCGCGCTGCCGATCCAGTGGTGTGCGCGCCGTCCGCGATAGGCCGACAGGCCCGGCAAATATCCGCCGATCAGCAGGGGCTGAACCAGCACGAGGCCGAGGGCAATGATGCCTGCGAATCCGGCGAGGATGTAGACCGGTCCGCGCCATGCGAGCTGCTCGCTCTCTGCTGCGAGCGCGATCGGCACGCCAATAGCCAAAGCGAGGACGACCCAGATCAGGGGCACCCGGGCCGATCTCCACTCTTTCAATGGCAACGCGGTCAGGCCGGCTGAAGCACGAAATGCGCCTCGAGGCTGGTTTCCTTCGCGCTCCGCATGATCGGCCGCAGAAAGACGGTTTTGAATTCACCGCTGTCATAGGCGAGGTGGCCGTGCGGCTGGCCGAAGATGGGAATGATCTGCGGCATCTCGAGCCGGAACGCGCCGTCCTTGTCGGTGAGCGTGGCGCCATGGCTCTGCGGCTCGTGCTCCTGCCCTTCGACCGTGTGCGCCCAGATCTGGATGCGCTGCCCGGCAAGCGGCGCCCCGTCGCCGGCGCGGCGCACGGTGCCGCTCATCCAGAAGCCGCCCTTGCCGATCCGGTCCACGATGGCCGCGCCCTTGCGGTAGTTGTTCGCCCCGCCCGTCATCGATTCAGTCGGCGCAAGGCCGTCTGCGCGGGCGGGCAGCAGGAGCCCGGAAACCCCGCCGCCAAAACGCCTGTTGCAAGGACGGAACCGCCGGCAGCGAGGAGGTTGCGGCGACTGAGTACGACGATGGTCATGTCAGGTCCTCCTGGCGACGGTGGCGCTGCATAGAGGGTACAACAACGAGCGCGAAACGCCCAGTTACGACGAAGGGCGCCATGGGTCGCAATAACAGGGTTGTGAACGGAGGAGCGGCCGCTCAAGCAGCTTTGTAGGATGGGTAGAGCGGAAGCGAAACCCATCGAGGTCTTTCGATGACGAGACATGATGGGTTTCGCAAGTGCTCTACCCATCCTACGCGATGACATTACATGTCATGCTCTCAGACGCGCAGCCCTCCACTCCGGTACCCCGCCCATGATCCCCTTCTCCGTGCTCGACCTCGCGCCCATCAGGCAGGGCGCCGATGCGTCGCAAGCGTTTCGCAATTCGCTCGATCTTGCCCAGCATGCGGAAGGCTGGGGCTTCAAGCGGTTCTGGCTCGCCGAGCATCACAACATGACCGGCATCGCGAGTGCGGCGACGTCCGTCGTGATCGGGCATGTCGCGGGCGGGACCAAGACGATCCGCGTCGGGTCCGGCGGCGTGATGCTGCCGAACCATTCGCCGCTGGTGATCGCCGAGCAGTTCGGCACGCTGGAGTCGCTCTATCCCGGGCGGATCGATCTCGGGCTCGGCCGCGCGCCGGGCACCGACCAGTTCACCGCGCGGGCGCTGCGGCGCGATCTCGCGACTGCTGCCGAGAATTTTCCGCATGACGTGCTGGAATTGCAGGCACTGCTCGGCGATGTGCAGCCGAACCAGACCATCCGCGCCGTACCCGGCATGGGGACGAAGGTGCCGCTCTGGATCCTCGGCTCCAGCATGTTCGGCGCGCAGCTCGCGGCCATGCTCGGGTTGCCCTTCGCGTTCGCCTCGCATTTCGCGCCGCAGATGATGATGCCGGCGCTGCGCGAGTATCGCGCACGGTTCGAGCCCTCGGTGCAGCTCGACAAGCCCTATGCGATGGTCGGCGTCAACGTGTTTGCCGCCGACAGCGACCTCGAGGCGCAGCGCATGTTCACCTCGCTGCAACAGCAGTTCATCAACCTGCGCCGCGGCACGCCCGGCCAGCTGCCGCCGCCGGTCGACGACATGGACGCGCTGTGGTCGCCGGCCGAGAAGGCCGGCGTCGCGCAGTCGCTGGCCTGCTCCGTCGTCGGCTCGCCCGCTGTTATCGAGGAGAAGCTGAAGGCGCTGATCGCCGACACCGCCGCGGACGAGCTGATGACCACGGGGCAGATCTACGATCACGCCGCGCGGCTGCGCTCCTTCGAGATCGCGGCCAAGGTGCGGGATCGGTTGGCAGGATGGACGGCCGTTTGAAACAGCTCGGCCTGCATGGTTCGAGACGCCCGCTTTCAGCGGGCTCCTCACCATGAGGGTCTAACAGCAACACCGGGCCTCATCCTGAGGAGCCCGCCAAAAGGCGGGCGTCTCGAAGGATGGCCGTGGGCGAGAGCTGGGCCTTCATGGTTCGAGACGGCGCTAACGCGCCTCCTCACCACGAGGGTTTGGCTAGTCCGGAAACCCGAACAGTTTTGCCGGATTGTGCACGAGGATCTTTTCCAGTTCGGCCTTATCAGGCGCGTAGCGGAACATCAGTTCGAGCAGATCGGCGTCGTTCGGCGGCTGCTTGACGGAGACCGGGTGCGGCCAGTCGCTGGCCCAGACGCAGCGGTCGATCGCGGCCTCGATATAGGTGCGCGCGATCGGAATCACGTCGTCGTAGGGCGGACCGACCTGGGAGGTCTTCTCGCCGAGCGAGAGCATGACCCAGAAATTGCCCTTGGCGAGCAGCTCCAGCATCTTGCGCAGGTTCGGATCGTCCTTGCCGCGCGAGGGCTCGGGCCGCGCCATGTGATCGATCAGCACGGGCACGTCGAGATTCTCGTACTTGGCGACGCTGGAGACGATGCCGTCCTTCTCCGGCTGGATCTTGACGTACCAGCCGAGCTCGCGGATGCGGGCGATCGCCCGGGCGAAATCGGCGTCCGACAGCACCGCGCCCAGTTCCTGTCGAAAACTGAAGCGCGCGCCGCGCACGCCGGCGTCATGCAACTCGGCAAGGTAAGAATCGCTCGCCTCCGCGAACACCAGCGCGTTGGCGCAGCCGCGGTAGTTCGGGCCCATCGCGGCGAGGCCGTCGAGCACGACGGCATGGTCGGCGCCATAGGTCGTGGTCTGCACGATGATGCCGCGCTCGATTCCGAGCGTCTTGTGCACGCGCCGCGCCGCTTCCCAGGTTGCAGTCGGCATCCGATAGGCCGCACCGGGACGCTCCGGATATTTGTCCACGGGACCGAGCACGTGAAACTGGCTGTCGACGGTCTTCGGCGGCGGTGCCTTGATCGGGCGGCGCGGATTGGGATCGAACGGCAGATAGGTCGGCATGCAAAAATGCTCCTTCAGTCGATCACGGCGGTGAAGTCGCACTGCACCAGCGCGCCCCCATCCATGTCGTCCATCGGCAGCGCGTGCCGCGCCGGGCGCGAATGCTCGTCTGGAAACATCTTCAGCCACTCGACATTGACCGGGCCGCGCTGCGTGCGGTCCTTCAGCCACACCGTCATCTTGATGATGTCGTCCGTGCTGCCGCCGGCGGCCTCCACGGTCGCCTTCATATGCGCGAACATGTTGGCGCATTGCGCGTCGAGACTCTCGGGCATCGCGCCGGCCGCATCGCGGCCGAGGATGACGCCTGATATCACGAGATTTCCGATGCGGCAGGCGTTCGGAATCGGATTGGCATGCTTGAAGGCGCCGATATGGATGCTCTTGCGCCGCGTTGGACCTGACATGCTGCGTTCCCTCTTTATTGTTGGTTCAGACGAACTGACACGACACCGAGCCGAAGGTGCCATAGTCGGCGTGGAAGGTGTCGCCGCGACGAATATCGACCGGACGCGTGAACGATCCCGCCAGCACCACCTCGCCGGCGGCGAGATGCTCGTCATGCGGTGCGAGGCGGTTGGCGAGCCAGGCGATGCCGTTGGCGGGATGGTTGAGCACGCCCGCGGCAAGCCCAGTCTCCTCGACCTCGCCGTTGCGGAACAGCAGCGCGCCGATCCAGCGCAGATCCGCATCCAGCGGGCGGAACGGCCGGCCGCCGAGCACCAGCGCGGCATTGGCCGCGTTGTCGGAGATCGTGTCCACGACCTTTCGCGTCTTGCCGGTCTCAGGATCGACGCGATGCATGCGCGTCTCCAGGATCTCGAGTGCCGGCGTGACGTAATCGGTGGCGTTGAGCACATCGAAGATGGTGCAGTCAGGCCCGCGCAGCGGCGCCTTCAGCACGAAGGCGAGCTCGACCTCGATCCGCGGCGCGTGAAAGCGGTCGAACGGGATCGGCGTGGCATCGGCATAGAACATGTCGGCGAACAGCACGCCGTAATCGGGCTCGGAGATGCCGACTGCGTTCTGCATCGCCTTCGAGGTCAGGCCGATCTTGTGGCCCTTGATGACGCGGCCGCGGCCGAGCTGAAGTTTCGTCCAGGCGCGCTGAACCGCGTAGGCATCCTCGATACTGAAACCCGGATACTCCTTGGAGAACATCGGAATCAGCGCCTTGGTGCGCTCGGCTTCATCCAGGCGCGCGGCAAGGCGCTCGATCGTGGCGGTATCGAGCATGACTTACTGCTCTGCCACGACGGTATTGCGCAGCACGCCGATGCGGCTGGACTCGACCTCGACGACGTCGCCAACCTTGAGCCAGCGCGGTGGATCGAAGCGAACACCCGCTCCCGTCGGCGTGCCCGTCACGATCATGTCGCCGGGCTTCAGTGTGGCGAAGGTCGAGAGATAGGAGATCAGGACATCGAACGGGAACATCAGCCGCTCGGTCGTGTCCTGCTGCCGCACCTCGCCGTTGACGCGCGTGATGACGTCGTGCGGCCCGCGCGGATCGAGCTCATCTGCGGTGACGATCCAGGGACCGATGCTGCCGGAGCGATCGAAGTTCTTGCCTTGCGTGACGTTGAACTTGCCGTGGCGCAGCCAGTCGCGGATCGTGCCCTCGTTGCACAACGTCATGCCGAAGATGTGCGACCAGGCTTTTTCGCGCGGGATGTGACGGCCGCCCTGCCCGATCACGATGACGAGTTCGCCTTCGTAATCGAGCTGCTCAGAGACGTGCGGCTTCTCCAGAGGCTGGCCGGAGCCTGTCACCGAGGACATGCTGCGCACGAACAGGCTCGGATATTTGGGCAACTCGGAATTGTCTTTATATTCGGCGTTGCGCTCGGCGTAGTTGACGCCGATGCACCAGAGCTTTTCGGGCGCCAGGACCGGAGGCAGCAGCGTGAGCTGGTCCAGCGCATAGTCAGGCTTCTGGCCGGCCACCGCCTCCTGCGCTTCGGCCAGCGCGTTGGCGGCGATCAGCGCCTTCACATCGGAGAAGTCGCGGCCGATCCGCGTGGTCAGATCGACGACACCACCATCAACAGCCGCGCCATAGCGCGGCTCTCCGTCCACCAGATAGCTCAACAGTCGCATCGTCGTTCTCCAATGGTCTTCAGGCGGCGTACGCAAGCCGTCCGCACGCTCAGTCCTTCGATTTGGGAGTCTGGAAGACGGTGTTCAGCGTCACGATCTCGCCGAGGCGGGCATAACGGGGGCCGCCGATGCGGGCGATCGGATCGAGTGCTTTGGTTTCGACCTTGCCGTCGGTGACGAGGCCGTCGCGGATGTGGAACATCACGACCTCGCCGACGATCAGCCGGCTGCGCGCCTCGCCGAATTCGAGGCACTGGCGAAAGCGGCACTCCATCGCAACCGGCGCAGCGGCCAGCCTGCGCACCTTGATGCGCTCGCAGTCGAGCGTCTCCAGCCCGAGATGCTCGACCTCGCTGATTTCAGGCGGATGCTCGACCGAGCTGTCATGCACCGCGTTCATCAGCGGCGTATCGGCGATGTGGATCACGTATTCCTCGGTGTCGAGGATGTTGTGTGCGGTGTCCTTGTAGTCCGCGCCCTTGCGGCCGACGCTGATGGCAAGCATCGGCGGCTTCTGCGAGACGAAAGTGAAGGCGCTGAACGGCGCGAGGTTGAGCACGCCGCTGCGTGACAGGCTGGTCACCCAGGCGATCGGGCGCGGCACCACGATGCCGGTCATCAGCCGGTAGATGCGCTCCGCGCCGAACTCGGTGGGGTCGATCCGCATCGCTCAGTCAGCCTTGATGTTGGCCTTGCGCACGACCGGAATCCACTTGGCGTCCTCGCGCTCGAGATAAGCCCGGAATTCGTCCGGCGTCATCGCGACGGCTTCGCCGCCAAGCTTGTCGAACTTGTCGACCACGCCGGGGTCTTTGAGGATCGCGACCAGCGTCTCGTGCAGCTTGTCCACGATCGGCGCCGGCGTGCCCGCGGGCGCGAACAGGCCGGTAAAGGTCTGGCCGTCAAAGTCCTTGTAGCCGAGCTCGGAGAAGGTCGGCACGTCAGGCAAGGACTTCAGGCGATGCGGACTGGTGACCGCGAGCGCCCGGAACAGACCGGCCTTGATATGCTGGAGGCTGACCGTAAGCTGGTCGAAGGCGAACTGCACCTGGCCGCCGAGCAGATCGTTGATGGCCGGCGCATTGCCGCGGTAATGCGCCGTGACCCATTGCAGGTCGAGGCTCGACTGCATCAGCTCGCTGAGCAGATGGTTGGTGGTGCCGGGGCCGGGCGAGGCCATGGTCAGCTTGCCGGGCTCACGCTTGGCGAGGTCGATGAACTCCTTGAAGGTCGCAGCCTGCACCGACGGATGGACCTCGAGCACCAACGGCGTCATCGAGATGGTCGAGATCGGCAGAAAATCCTTCTTCCAGTTATAGGCATCACGCTTGTTGATCTCGGTCGCGAACAGCACCGGGCCGTTGGCGCCGACGAACAGCGTGTAGCCGTCGGGTGCCGATTTCACGAAGGCTTCGCCCGCGATCATGCCGCCGGCACCGGCCTTGTTTTCGATGATGAAAGGCTGGCCGAGCTTTTCCTGGAGCTTGTCGGCGATGATGCGCGCGGCGCTGTCGACATTGCCGCCGGCGGGATAGGGCACGATCAGCTTGACGCTGCGCGCCGGCCATTGCTGAGCCGACACCGGCCCCGCCAGCATGGCAGTTACAGCAGCGATGGCAATCGCGATTAATCTCATGTTAACCTCCCGGCGGCGCTTCCAATTCCACGTCGAGTGCCCTGTCGTTGCGCATGGCGCTCGATCGCCGCGCAATCTCCAGACGAGCGCTTTACCTGTCGAGTGAATTATGGCGTTCTTGTCCATATTATGGACAGAGCCAATTCCAGCAAATCCGCCCGCCGCGCGTTGGAGCCGCGACAAGGCGCGCAGGCGATCCGGCGCGCGCTTGCCGTGCTGCGTATTCTTGCCGCAGGTCGCGAAGACGGTGTGCCATTGGCCGAGGTCGTGCAGGCCACCGGCCTCACGCGCCCGACCGTGCACCGCATTGTTCACGTGCTGATCGAGGAAGGCATCGTCGAGCGGCACGGCAGGACCGGCCGCTACGCGATCGGCAACCAGGTGCCGGAATTGGCGCTCGCGCGTCCGCGGCCCTCGCCGCTGCTCGTCGCCGCAGGCCCTTCGTTGCGCCGCGCCTCCGCCGAGATCGGCGACACGCTGTTCCTGACAATGCGGACCGGCAACGACACGCTATGCGTCGACCGCAGGATCGGCGCCTATCCGATCCAGGTGCTGTCGATCGAGGTCGGCGCGCGCCGCCCGCTCGGCGTCTCCAGCGCGGGCGTCGCGATCCTCGCCGCGCTGCCGGCGCCGGACGCGCGAAAAATCGTCGCAGCCAACGAAAAGAGATTCGAGGCCTATCGGACCGATGCCGCAACCGTGCTCGGCCAGGTCACCGCGGCGCGGCGGCGAGGATACGCCATGCGGGAGATCGGACTCGTGCAGGGCACGAAATCGATCTCGACCTGGATCAAGACCCCGGACGGACGGCCCGCGGCTGCCATGACCGTCTCCGCCGTTCGGACGAGGCTCGGCCCGCGCCGCGAGCAGGAGGTCGCGGAGATCTTGTTGCGCGAGACCCGCGCGATCGAGCAGGCCATCGGCACAAATATCTAGCGCTGCGTGAGCTCGCGTGACGCTGTCAATAGGCTGACGTGGCGGGCGTTTTTGTGGCACAAGGGCCGCCATCGCCGATCGACCAACGAGGCCACGCATGCCCGCGCCAAAACCGCCTGCCTTCGAGACCCTGAGCCTGCATGCGGGCCAGCATCCGGATCCCGCGACCGGCGCCCGCGCGGTGCCGATCTACCAGACCACGTCCTATGTGTTCCAGGATTCCGACCACGCGGCGGCGCTGTTCAACCTGGAGCGCGCCGGGCACATCTATACGCGCATCTCCAATCCGACCACCGGCGTGCTGGAAGAGCGGCTCGCGGCGCTGGAAGGCGGCGTCGGCGCGATCTGCACCGCGAGCGGCATGGCCGCGCTGCATCTGGCCATCGCCACGCTGCTCAACGCCGGCGACCATATCGTGGCGTCGAGCTCGCTCTATGGCGGCACGATCAATCTGCTGGCGCACACACTGCCGCGCTTCGGCATCACCACGACCTTCGTGAAACCGCGCGATCATGATGCGTTCCGGAAGGCGATCAAGCCGAACACGAAACTCGTGATCGGCGAGACCATCGGCAATCCCGGGCTTGAGGTGCTGGATATCCCGAAGGTCGCGGCGATCGCGCATGACGCAAAAATTCCGCTGCTGATCGACAACACCTTTGCCACGCCCTATCTCAGCCGGCCGATCGAGCTCGACGCCGACATTGTCATGCATTCGGCAACCAAATGGATCGGCGGCCACGGCATCGCGATCGGGGGCGCCCTCGTCGACGGCGGCCGGTTCGACTGGCGCGCGTCCGGCAAGTTCGGCGTGCTGACCGAGCCCTATGGCGGCTATCACGGCATCGTCTTCGACGAGCAGTTCGGCACAGCGGCTTTCATCATGCGCGCGCGCACCGAAGGCCTGCGCGATTTCGGCGCCTGTCTGTCGCCGACCAACGCGTTTCAGCTGTTGCAGGGCGTGGAGACGCTGGGCGTGCGCATGGACCGCCACATCCAGAACACGCACCTTGTGCTTGAGGCGCTGAAGTCCAACAAGGCTGTCGACTGGGTGCTGCATCCCTCGCTGGAAGACCACCCGGACTATCAGCGCGCGAAGACATTGCTGCCGCGCGGCGCGGGCTCGATCGTCTCCTTCGGCATCAAGGGCGGCCGGCCGGCGGGGCGCAAGTTCATCGAGTCTCTGCGCATGATCAGCCATCTCGCCAATGTCGGCGACGCCAAGACGCTGGTGATCCACCCGGCCTCGACCACGCATCAGCAGATGGATGCCGAGCAGCTCAAGGCGGCCGGCGTCGGCGAGGAGCTGGTGCGGCTGTCGGTCGGCATCGAGACGGCGTCCGACATCATCGACGATCTCGCGCAGGCGCTGCGCATCTCGCAGAAGGTTTGACACGATGAAGCTCTCCGTCAACGGCGCCGAGGTGTTTGTCGCGACCGGCGGTCGCGAATTCGACAAGTCCTTGCCTGCGGTCGTCTTCATCCACGGCGCCGGTTTTGATCATTCGACCTGGGCGCTGCATACGCGCTGGTTCGCCCATCATGGCTTTTCCGTTCTCGCTCTGGATTTGCCCGGTCACGGCCGCTCGGCCGGTCCGTCGCTGTCGAGCATTGCCGACATGGCCGACTGGACGGCGGCGCTACTCGATGTCGCTGGAGCTGAGAAGGCGCATCTGATCGGCCATTCCATGGGATCGCTGATCTCGCTGGAGACGGCCGCGCGGCATCCCGACAAAGTCTCGGCACTGAGTCTGATCGGTACGGCCGCGACCATGACGGTCGGACCGGATCTGCTCAAGGCGGCCGAAGCCAACGAGCAGGACGCCAACGACATGGTGTCGATCTGGGGCCTTGGCTTCAAGGCCGAGCTCGGCGGCAGCCTCGCGCCCGGCCTGTGGATGCATGGCGGCGCGCAGGCTGTACTGAAACATTGCCAGCCGGGCGTGCTGTTCAGGGATTTGTCGGCCTGCAATGCCTATGCGAATGCGCTTCAAGCGGCCGCGACCATCAAGATGCCGGCCACGCTTATTCTCGGCGAGCGGGACATGATGACGCCGACGAAGGCGGGCAAGGCGCTTGCCGCGGCGATCCCGCATGCCAGGACCGTCGTGGTGCCGGGCGCAGGCCACATGATCATGGCCGAGCGGCCGGATGAATTGCTGGCGGCATTGAGGGGCTGATAGGATCAAACTTCGCGCTGGTGCGTTGTGGTTGGACATCCCTGCGACTCGAAAAGGGAATTTGAGCCATGCCAAGACAGGACATCATCCGCAAAGCCCGGCAAGACAAGCGTGCCGGCAAATCGGCGAGCACGCAGGCCGGCGAATTCGTCAAGGACGAGATCGACAAGGTCAGGAAAGGCAAGCACGGCGCGCGTTCGACGAAGCAAGCCATTGCCATCGGCCTGTCCGAGGCGCGGCGCGCCGGTGTCGACCTGCCGCCGCCGCGCAAAGGGCGTACCAAGAAGGCGACGCGCCGTAGCGCCAAATATGCCTATGAAGTTGGCCAGGGCAGGCGCACGCCGAAGCGTCGCCCCCGCGTGTCGCGGGCCGTCGAAGGCGTCTTGAAGAAGGAGCCGCGCTCGACTGCGTCGCGCAGCGCGCTGTCGAAGCAGGCCAAGCGTGCTGCGAGCCGTCGAACCGCCGCCTCGCGCTCGGCCGCCGCACGGAAGGCGAGCCAGACCAAGGGCGCCAAGGTCCGCTCCGCCGCCGCCAAGAAAGCGGCGCGCACCAGGGCGCGCCGGCGGAGTTAGTCGGGATAGCGACCTTTTGAGTTGAATGACGGCGGCTAACGCCCGACGATCCCGCCGTGATCGGATCGATCGGAGCTTCTCATGTCGGATAGTCTCAAGGGGCGCACGGCGCTCGTCACCGGCGGCTCGCGCGGAATCGGCGCTGCCGTCTGTTGCGCGCTGGCGGACGCTGGCGCCGCCGTAGCGATCAACTGCCGCGAGCAGATCGGGCAGGCCGAGAAGCTGGCGGGCGAGATCGGTAAAGAAGGCGGACGCGCCATCGTCGTTGCCGCAGATGTTTCACAGCGCGAGGCGGTGGCCAATATGGTCGAGCGCATCACGGGCGGGCTCGGGCCGATCGACATTCTCGTCAACAATGCCGGCATCGCAATCACGCGCGGCGTCGACGATCTCACCGAGGACGATTTCGACCGCACCATCCTGGTCAATCTGAAATCGGTCTTCCTGTGCACACAGGCGGCGCTGCCGTCGATGCGCGCGCGAAAGTGGGGCCGCATCGTCAACATCTCCTCGGGAGCCGCGCGCGGCGCCGGCTCGATTGGGCCACACTACAACGCCTCCAAGGCCGGCATGGAAGGCCTCACGCGAGGCTATGCGGCGCGGCTGGTGAAGGAGGGCATCACCGTCAATGCGGTGGCGCCGTCGTTGATCGAGACCGACATGATGAGCGGCCAGCCGCAACTGATCAGCCACATCCCACTCGGCCGCTTCGGCACAGCGGACGAGGTGGCGAAAGCCGTGATGCTGCTGGTCGACAATGCCTACATGACCGGGCAGACGGTCGCACTGAGTGGTGGGATGGCGTTTAATTAGGTGGCGTGGCGCTTGCCATGCTCTCTTTCGATCTCGGGGAACACCGTAGGGTGGGCAAAGCGGAGCGTGCCCACCATTTCTTTCGCGGTGCTAAATAGGTGGTGGGCACGGCGCAAGGGCGCCTTTGCCCACCCTACGATTCCGGAGTCGCAGAGAGAACCCCCCCACCCGTCTCGCCGCTCTCTCCCACAGGGGGAGAGAGGAGAAGGAAACTCACCACATCGTCGCGGCGGCACGCTCCGGCCAGATGCGGTCATACTCCGCGCCGCCGAGCTTGTTCTGGCTCATCTCGGCCAGGATCTGTCCGGGTGTCGGCAGCGTCTTCGGGTCGATTCGCTTGTCGGGATTCCAGAGGTCGGAGCGCACGATGGCGCGGGCGCACTGGAAGTAGATCTCGTCCACCTTCATCACCATGACGCTGCGCGGCGCCTTGCCCTCGACCTTGAACGAGGCGAGCAGCTCAGGATCGACCGAAAGATGCGCGCGGCCGTTGGCGCGGACCGCGTTGCCAGAGCCGGGGATCAGGAACATCAGCGACACCCGGGGGTCACGCACGATGTTGCGCAGGGAATCGACCCGGTTGTTGCCGCGCCGATCCGGCAGCATCAGCGTCCTCTCGTCATGGATGCGGACAAAGCCGGGAAGATCGCCGCGCGGCGAGCAGTCGATGCCCTCGGGCCCGATGGTGGCAAGCGCCGCGAACGGCGCCTTCTCAATGAAGATGCGGTAGAGCGGTGTGACGTGGTCGGCGACTTTCACGGTCGAGGCGTCATTGGTGGCGCCGTAGATGGCTTCCAGCTGTTCGACCGTTTCGATCACCGACATTCCGTTCTCCTTGTTGTGCCAGCCGCTATTCGTGCCAGCTTTCGTTCCTGATCACGCGCAGGAGGTGGCGGCTGTGATAGTCCGCGCTGCCGGCGTTGAGGATGGTGACGTCAGCATTGGCCGATGCGTCATCGACGCTGCGCGTGAGCCGATCCGCGATATTGCCGTCGCTGTGACGGGCGCGTGCAGCAAGGCGCTGCGCCAGCACATCCGGTGGCGCGGCAATCGCGACCACGACGACGTTGGAATAGGCATCGCGTAGCGCGGCGATCACAGTGCGAGAGACATTCACGACCACGGCGCGCCCCGCACGGATGTCGTCGTTGATCTCCAGCGGCAGTGCGTAGGAATGCCCATGCGCATCCCAATGCACGGCGAAATCGCCATGATCGCGCGCGCGCTGGAACTCGTCCGGGCTCAGTGAAATATTGTCCTCGTCGGCAGACGACGCGCGCGTCACGACACGGCGCGGGAAGACGATGTCGTGATCGTCGGCACAGGCCGCCTGCGCCAGCCGCAGCAGCGTGTCCTTGCCGGCGCCGCTCGGGCCGACCACGAGCACCAGCCGCCCCGGCCCGATCGTGCCTGCCTGCGCCGCGGTCGTGATGGTCTCGCTCATGCGACACGGCCCCCCTTGCGCCAGACGCTGCGAACCACGGGAACGCTGCCCGCGACATGGACGCGGATCAGATCGGCGCGCTTGCCGATGGCGATCTCGCCGCGATCGGTGAGGCCGACCGCATCGGCCGGCGCCTTCGTCACGGTGCGAACCGCCGCCGGCAGGCTGATCGACGGCGCATGCTCGGGCAATTGCAGCGCGCCCATCAGCAGGCTGGACGGGATGTAGTCCGAGGACAGGATGTCGAGCAAGCCTTCGCGGGCGAGATCGACCGCGGCGATGTTGCCGGAGTGCGAGCCGCCGCGCACCACGTTGGGCGCGCCCATCAGGATGTCGATGCCGGCCTGGTGCAGGCCGCGCGCGGCCTCCAACGTGGTCGGGAATTCCGCCACCGCGACGCCGTCGCGCACGGCGTCCGCGACATTCTCCTCGGTGGTGTCGTCGTGGCTTGCGAGCGGAATCTTGTACTGATGCGCGAGCGCGACGATCTCGCGCATGTTGGTCGCCGCATAGAGCCTCTGGTATTCGAAGCGTTTTGCGAACAGCTCGTCGAGCTCGGCATCGGTCTTGCCGCCGCCTTTGCCGCGATAATAGTCACGCAGCTTCACTTCATCCCGGAACTGGCGCTGGCCGGGCGTATGGTCCATCAACGACATCAGCTTGACGTCAGGCCGGTCGATCAGCTCCTTGGCTTCCTCGACCACGCTCGGCATCGGGATTTCGCACCGCAGATGCAGGAAGTGATCGGCGCGCAGCAAATTCGAGTCGCGCGCGGTCGTGATCGCCGCGGCGAGCACGCCGGCGCGGCCATCGACCTCCTCGGCGCCGTCCTCGCGCCAGACGCGGAGCGAATCGAACACGGTGGTGATGCCCGAGGTCGCGAGCTGACCGTCATAGGAGATGACGGCAGCAACCGGATTCCAGAACACCTTTGGACGCGGCACGTAGTGCGCTTCGAGATGGTCGGTGTGGAGTTCGATCAGGCCGGGCATGATCAGATCGCCGCCGGCGTCCTCCGCGCCCGCGGGAGCCCTGCCCTCACCGATCTCGGCAATGTGTCCGTCGGCAAGAGCAAGCCAGCCCTGTTCGATCACCCGGTCAGCCAGCACGATCCTGGCGTTGGCGATCACGATGTCCTTCGGCTTGGCGTTCATTTCCTTCTTCCTTCAGGCCGCGGCGGCAAAGCTGGTGACGTCGACGATACGGTCGGCAATCAAATGGCGGATTTCGTCGTCATGGACAATCGCAACCATGGCAACGTCCCGGCGTTTTTTCTCAGCGACCAGTTCGACCACGACGGCACGGTTGGCGGCGTCGAGCGATGCGGTCGGCTCGTCCAGCAGCAGGATCGGCAGGTCCGAGATGAAGCCGCGCGCGATGTTGACGCGCTGCTGCTCGCCGCCGGAGAAGGTCGCGGGTGGGAGCCGCCAGAGACGCTCGGGGATGTTGAGACGATGCAGCAGCTCGCCGGCGCGTGCCTGCGCATCGGCGCGCGTGATGCCGTTGACGATCAGCGGCTCGGCGACGACGTCGATGGTCGCAACCCGCGGCACCGCCCGCAAAAACTGGCTGACATAGCCAATGGTGGCGCGGCGGACGTTGAGGACCTGCCGCGGCTCGGCGGTGGCGAGGTCGATCACCTCACCGCGATGGCGGATGCCGATCCGGCCGGAGTCGCAGCGGTAATTGCCGAAGATCATCTTCAGGATCGACGATTTTCCGGCGCCCGACGGGCCGGACAGCACGACACATTCGCCGGGCTCGACGTGGAAGGTCACGCCGCGCACCACCGGCAGCTCGATGCCGCCCTGCAGGTGCATCGTGAAGGTCTTGTTGGCGTCGTCGATGTCGATCATGGCGGTCATGGGAAACTCATTTGAAAAGCTTATGGCGGCAGAATCGAGGAGACGAGGAGCTGGGTGTAGGGCTCGCGCGGATCGTCCAGCACCTGGTCGGTGAGACCGGTCTCAATGACGCGGCCGCCCTTCATCACCATCACGCGATGCGACAGAAGACGCGCGACCGCAAGATCGTGCGTGACGATGACGACGGCGAGATGCAGTTCGGCGACGAGATTGCGCAGGAGATCGAGCAGGCGGGCCTGGACTGAAACATCAAGGCCGCCGGTCGGCTCGTCCATGAACACCAGCCGCGGCCCGGTAACGAGGTTGCGCGCGATCTGGAGGCGCTGGCGCATGCCGCCAGAATAGGTGCGTGGCGCATCATCGATACGCGCGACGTCGATCTCGACCCGGGTCAGCCAGTCTGAGGCGGACTCGCGAATGCGGCCGTAATGATTCCAGCCCACGGCCATCAGCCGTTCGCCGACATTCGCGCCGGCCGAAACTGCCATGCGCAGTCCCTGCGCCGGATCCTGGTGCACGAAACCCCAATCGGTGCGGAATAGCAGGCGCCGCTCGGCCTCGCCGAGCGCGGCGAGATCGCGGGTGATTCCGTCGCGCATCCGATAGGACACCTGCCCGCCGCTCGCCGCGAGCTGGCCTGACAGGAGCTGCAGCAGCGTCGACTTGCCAGAGCCGGATTCGCCGACGATCGCCAGCACCTCGCCGGGATAGAGCGAGAACGACACGTCACGGCAGGCGGCGATGCGGCCGTAGGACTTGCTGAGGGAGTCCGCGACCAGCAGCGGCTGATCGGTTTCCAGAAGATCCTGATCAGCCATTTGCTTCCCCTTGTGCCTTCTCCTTGTACGGCGCAGCGCTCATGCTGCCGTGATGGCCGGCGGCCTGGCGTCCCTCGCAATAGTCGGTGTCGGAGCAGACGAACATGCGGCTGCCCTTGTCGTCGGTGACGATTTCGTCGAGGTAGGAATTTTCGGCGGCGCACAGCGCGCAGGGCGCGTTGAAACGGTAGGGCTCGAACGGGTGATCCTCGAAATCGAGCGACACCACCTGGGTATAGGGCGGGATCGCGTAGATGCGCTTCTCGCGGCCGGCGCCGAACAATTGCAACGCCGGGCAATTGTCCATCTTGGGATTGTCGAATTTCGGCGTCGGCGACGGATCCATCACGTAACGCGCGTTGACCTTCACCGGATAGGCGTAGGCGGTCGCGATGTGACCGAAGCGGGCGATGTCCTCGTAGAGCTTCACATGCATCAGGCCGTATTCGGCGAGCGCGTGCATGCGCCGCGTCTCGGTCTCGCGCGGCTCGAGGAAGCGCAGGGGTTCCGGGATGGGCACCTGGTAGACCAGCACCTGGTTTTCGTGCAGCGACGTCTCGGGAATGCGATGGCGCGTCTGGATCACGGTGGCATCGTCCGTCGACGTCGTCGTGGCGACGCCGGCGGTCTTGGCGAAGAATTTGCGGATCGAGATCGCGTTGGTGGTGTCGTCCGAACCCTGGTCGATCACCTTCAGCACGTCCTGGGGACCAAGGATCGCGGCAGTCACCTGCACGCCGCCGGTGCCCCAGCCATAGGGCATCGGCATTTCGCGGCTGGCGAATGGCACCTGATAGCCGGGGATCGCGATCGCCTTCAGGATCGCGCGGCGGATCATCCGCTTGGTCTGCTCGTCGAGATAGGCGAAGTTGTAGGCAGGCGCGTTCATTCCGCGGCCTCCTTCATGGCATCAGGCGCATTGGCCTCGGCAGAGGCTTCGGCAAATTGCTTGCGCAGCTTGCGCAGCAGGCCGAGCTCGGACTGGAAGTCGACATAATGCGGCAGCTTCAGATGCTCGACGAAGCCGGTCGCCTGGACGTTGTCCGAATGCGACAACACGAATTCTTCATCTTGCGCCGGGGCTCCCACCTCTTCACCGAGCTCGCGGGCGCGCAGCGCACGGTCGACCAGTGCCATCGACATGGTCTTGCGCTCGCTCTGGCCGAAGGCAAGGCCATAACCGCGGGTGAAGCACGGCGCTTCCGTTGCCGAGCCCTTGAATTGGTTGACCATCTGGCACTCCGTGAGCTCGATCGAACCGAGCGGCACGACGAAGCCGACGTCTTCCGCTGCGAATTCGACCTCGACCTCGCCGAAGCGGATTTCGCCGGCGAAGGGATGGTTGCGGCCGTAGCCACGTTGGGTAGAGTAGCCCATCGCCAGCAGAAAACCTTCGTCTCCGCGTGCGAGATTTTGCAGGCGCAAATCGCGGTCCGCAGGAAAGTTCAGCGGCTCGCGGGTGAGATCGCCGACGCTGGCGCCGTCTTCGGCCTGCGGCGAAGCCTCGATCAGCCCGTCGCGGCCCAAAATGTCGGTCACGCGCGGCGTCGGCGCCGTCGACGCTTCGGCCATAGAAGGCGCTTCCGGCACAAAACCTTCGGCCAGCGAGGGATCGAGCAGGCGATGGGTGTAGTCGAAGGTCGGCCCAAGGATCTGGCCGCCGGGAATGTCCTTGAAGGTCGAGGACACCCGCCGCCGCACCCGCATGGCGCCGGTGTCGACCGGCTCGCTGGCGCCGAAGCGCGGCAGGGTGGCGCGGAAGGCGCGAACGAGGAAGATCGCCTCGATCAAATCGCCGCGCGCCTGCTTGATCGCAAGCGCCGCGAGCTCGCGGTCATAGAGCGAACCTTCGCTCATGACGCGATCGACGGCGAGCCCAAGCTGTTCCGAGATCTGGTCGAGGGAGACTTCCGCAACGCTCTGGTCGCCGCGCCGCGCATTGGCGAGCAGGCGATGGGCGTTCTCGATGGCGCGTTCGCCACCTTTGACTGCGACATACATGCCTCTAGCCTCCCTTGCTCACGACGCGCGTGGTGCGCGGGATCGCAACCACGGCGTCATCGGCGACCAGAACCACGTCGATGCCGCGCGGAAACAGCGTCTCGTTGAACCGCAGCCGCTCGAACAGATCGAACGGCCTGATCGATGCCTGCAGCGTCGCAACACCATCGATGCCGGGGCCGCGCAGCTCGAAGCTGCGGCCGGCGTCGAGGCCGTCGACCTGGATGATCACCGTGGTCGAACGATCAGGATATTCGTTGGTGCCCAGAGCGAATCGCTCGAGCGCCGGGAGCAACGAGCCATCGCTGATCAGCGCGAAGGCCGCGATCGAGGAATCCTGGATCACCGGCGCGCCGGTGTGGAACTTCAACCATTTCAGGACGTCGGAACTCTCCGACATCCGGGCATCGAGCCAGAGCGGCGTGTCGTGGTCGAACAGCGTCAGCGCGATCGCGGCGGTGCCGCGCATCATCGCATCAGGCGTTCCCGCCATCGGCACGATGCGCTGGACCGCGCCCGGCCGGGCCATCGCATCCATGACCGAGCGAAAAGTCGATTGCGCCGACAACACCTTGTCGACGAAACCCGGCGGCAGTTCCGCAATCGTGGTCATCGCCTCACCCCTCACCGCGCACCATGGTGTAGAAATCTACCTTCGTCGCCGCGGTCTCTTCCGCCGCCTGCTTGCGCCGAATCATAAGCTGCTCACGCAACGGCGCGATAACGTCGCGCTCGACGGCAGCGCCGAAATCACGCGACTGCACCAGCGCATCGCACAGAGCGATCAGCCGCGCCTTCTCGCCGTCGCGCCCGAGCGTGTAGCCGAAGCCGACCTCGCCACTCGCAAGCCGCACGGCCGCGCGCGACACCGTCGCCTCCCCGAGATTGAACGGCGCACCGTCGCCGCCGACCCGGGCGCGCAGCATCACCAGGCCGCTCTCCGGCGCGCGCAAATCCTGATGGCCGGGCGAGGGAATCGTGCGGAGGCGGGCGGCGATCTCGCCCGCCTCCGCGTGCGCCAGCACGGCCATGGCGGCCTGGCGCTGGGCTTGCTGGGTGTTGTGCTGGGTCACCGAATCCACCGACCTTGCCGAATTCAAGTTGTCTATGATAATAGACAACTTGATACGGAAACGCCATGACTGTTTCGTGACAAAGCTATGATTTCTGGGCTAGGCTGGCCGCCGACATGAGCATGCAGGACACCGCCTCTTCAGGCGTCGCGTTGTGGCGCCTCGTTGCTGATGGCATCGAGCGCGGCATCGCCGACGGCCGTTTTGCCGCAGGCGACAAGCTGCCGGGCGAGATGGAGATCGCCGAGACCTATCGCGTCAATCGCCACACCGTGCGGCGCGCGATCGCGGCACTCGCCGAGCGCGGCATCGTCCGCGCCGAGCGCGGCAGCGGAACCTATGTCGAGGCGCAGAAGCTCGCTTATCCGTTGCGCTCGCGCACGCGCTTCTCCGAGATCGTCGGCGCCGACGGCCGCGAGCCGCATGGCCGGATGATCGAGGCGTCAGAAGATGTCGCGACCCGCGAGCTCGCGCGGGAGCTGGGATTGAAGACCGGCGCGCCGCTGGTGCGGATCGAGGCCATCCGCCTCGCCGACCGCACACCGATCTGCGTCTCCACCACCTGGCTGTCGGCAGAGCGGTTCTCGGGCGCGGGCACGGTGTTTGCTGCCACGCGCTCGATGACGAAAATGCTCGAGCATTACGGGATCCGCGATTACCGCCGCGGCGCCACCCGCATCACCGCCGGCATCGTCGACGCCACCGACGCCGCGCGGCTCGATCTGCCGCTGGGGCGGCCGATCCTGGTGGTCGACGCGACGGATCTCGATCTCGACGGCAAGCCGCTGGTGACCAAGCACTCGCGCTTCGCGGCGGAGCGGGTGGAGTTTCTGGTGGAGTCGTAGGGGCTCACCTCTCTCCGCGAAACCGGAGCCGTAGGGTGGGCAAAGGCGCCCTCGCGCCGTGCCCACCATCTTTCAAGGCTCTCGATAGAAATGGTGGGCACGCTTACGCTTTGCCCACCCTACGGCACCTTTGATCAGGCCACAGCCCGCCTGCCAATAATCGCAAACCGCAGCTTGCCCGAGATGAAATCGATCGCGGCGACCGCGACCAGGATCATCAGGATCAGGAACGACACCTTCTGCCATTCCAGTACGCGGATCTGCTCGGCGAGCTGGAGGCCGATGCCGCCGGCGCCGACGATGCCGATGATGGTGGCCGAGCGCGTGTTGGATTCGATGAAGTAGAGCACCTGGCCGGCGATCACGGGCAGCACCTGCGGCATCAGGCCGAAACGGATCTCGTGCAGCGCGCTGCCGCCGGAGGCACGGATGCCCTCGACCTGCTTCTGATCAGCCCCTTCGATCGCCTCAGAGAACAGCTTTCCGAACGCGCCGAAATCCGACACCGCGATCGCAAGCACGCCGGCGAACGGGCCGAGCCCGACGACATTGATCCACACCAGCGCCCAGATCAGCGTATCGACGCCGCGAATCGAATCGAGGAAGCGGCGCACGGGAAAGCGGAGAATGTTCGGCACGATATTGCGCGCGGCGAGCAAGCTGACCGGCAGCGCGAACACCGCGGCCAATGTCGTGCCCAGCAGTGCGATCGACAGCGTTTCGCCCAGCGCCTTCAGATAGACCGGCAGCGAGGAGCCGGGATCCGGCGGGATCATCATCACGCTGATCCAGCCGAGCTGGCTGAGACCCGCGAAGAAGCGCGACGGCGAGAAGTCGAGATCGACGAGGCCGTAGACCAGGATCGCAAGCGCCGCGACGATCATCGCCGGCATGGCGAGCCGCGCCGAGGCGGGCCGGTCGAACACGTCGGGATAGCGCGCGCGAATCTGCGCGGTATCGACCTCCTGCGGCCTCGTCACGTCCGCGCCTCCTTGCCGAACAGGCGGCCGCGCAGCCAGCCAGTACCGATGTCGATAATGAAGACCGTGACGATGATGGCGAGCAGGATGGCGCTGACGTCCGAATAGTAGAATTTGCGGATCGCGACGACAAGCTCCTGCCCGATGCCGCCGGCACCCACGAAGCCCATGACAGAAGCCTCGCGGACATTGATCTCGAAGCGCAGCAGTGCGTAGCTGGCATAGCCCGCGGTCACTTGCGGCACGATGGCAAAGCGCATGCAGGACAGCCAGCTCGCGCCGGTCGAGCGGATGCCTTCGACCGGCTTCATGTCGGCGTTCTCGACGATCTCCGAGAACAGCTTTCCGAGCGCGCCGGTGGAGTGGATTGCAATCGCCAGCACGCCGGCCATTGGGCCGAGACCGAAGGCGATGACGAAGATCAGCGCGAAGACGATGCCTGGGACGGTACGCGCGAATTCAAGCAGGCGGCGCACCACGAAGCGCAGCCATGGCGACGGCGACGTATTCTCGGCGGCAAAGAAATTCAGGCCAAAAGCAAAGACGGCGCCAGTCAGCGTCCCCACATAGCTGATCAGCAGGGTCTCACCCAGCATCTTCAGCCATTTGCGCCAGCCCCAGAGCCACTCGCCAACATCGGTCCAGACGCGCTGGCCGCTGTCGAGCGTGAGGATGCGGTCGAAATAGCTGACGAAGTTGCCGAAATGGGTGAATAGCGTGCGCAAATTCACTTCCGCGCCGACCGCGGCGAGAAGCAGCGCGGCGGCGAACACCACGGCTCCGAACAGCAGACGCCATCGCCTGCGCGCAACCGCCTGGCTGTAAGCGGCATTGAGCGTCGCCAGTTGCTGCTCGGGAAGGATCGAAACCGCGATGGTCATTGGTCAAAGAGGACCCGTCAAAAGAGAAAGAGCCGGGTCCATCGACCCGGCTCCAGTGCGTCGTCCCAAAAACTCAGGACGCCTTCTTCTTACGCAGTGCATCGACGAACTTGATCAGCTCGATCGTGCCATCCCAGTCCTTGGTGGTGGCGGGATGAAAACCCTTCTTCTGGCCGTCGGAGAGACGGTCGAATGCCGCCTTGTCCTTGGTCGGCGCATCGAAGAACGCCTTCGCGATCGCCGCCTTGGCGTCTTCCGGCAGGTCCGAATTGTAGGCATAGGGGCCGTTGATGATCGGCGCCGACTTGTGGATGATGCGGAAATCGTCCTTTTTCATCGCCGAGCCGTCGGCATTCTTCAACATGCCCTTGGTCAGCATCTGCGCCAGCGTGGAATCGTCGTCGCTGGTCCACTGGTTGGCGGCGACATCGACCGTGCCCTGCGACAACGCCAGCAATGCGTTCTCGTGGCTGCCGGTGAAGACAACCTTGCCGAAATAGCTTTCGGCGTCCGTGATGCCCATCTTGTTGAGCTCGAACCGCGGCACATTGTTGCCGGAGGTCGAGTTCGGATCGACCAGACCAAGGTTCTTGCCCTTGAGCTCTTCCACGGTCTTGTAGGGGCTGCTCGCCTTGACGAAGAACATCGAGTAGTAACCGGTCGAGCCGTCGGAGTTGATGTCGTTGGCGAAGGCGTCGGTCTTGACGCCGGTCAGGCGGGCACGGGCGAACGAGGCCGAGCCATAGCTGGCGATATGGATGTTGCCCGCGCGCTGGCCTTCGATCACGGCGGCATAGTCGTTGGCGATGCGCAACGTGACCTTCACGCCGAGCTGTTTCGACAGATATTCCACGAACGGGGTCCAGCGCTCGGTCACGCCGGAGGCGTTCTCGGCCGGAACGACCGCGAAGGTCAGCTCGGGATATTTGGCTTTCCAGTCGTCCGCCGAGGCGGAGGTCGTGAAGGCGAGCGCGGCGGTGCCGGCAAGGATTAGTCTGCGAGTGATCATGATACCCTCTTCATCGGTTGGGGTCGGTTGACGCGAAACTTATCAGCAGGACGTGACGGCGTTATGCCGATCAAGCCGCCGCGGCCGTTCCGAGTGCCGGAACGCCCTCCGGCGCCGGCGCAGCCGCGCCGCCCATGACGTCGGCGGCTTCGAGATCGTAGAGCTCACGCGCGACGAGATCGGTCAGCGCGGATGGCACGCCGTCGAACACCACGCGGCCCTGCGCCATGCCGACCAAGCGGTCGCAATAGTTGCGCGCGAGATCGAGCGAATGCAGATTGCAGATCACGGTGATACCGAAGTGCTTGTTGATGCGCAGAAGCGCATCCATGACGATCTTGGTGTTGCGCGGGTCGAGCGAGGCGATGGGCTCGTCGGCGAGGATGATGTCGGGCTGCTGCACCAGCGCCCGGGCGATCGCGACACGCTGCTGCTGGCCGCCGGAGAGCTGATCGGCACGCTGGGCGGCGAGCGAGGCGATGTCGAACTGCTCGAGCGCCGACATGGCCAATGCCTTGTCCTGCTCGGGCCAGATCTGCGACAACGAGCGCCAGGCCGGCATCGTGGCAAGGCGTCCCATCAGGACATTGGTCAGCACGTCGAGCCGGCCGACCAGGTTGAACTGCTGAAAGATCATCGCGGACCGCGCCCGCCACTGCCGCAGCTCCTTGCCGCGCAGTGAGGTGACGTCGAGGCCGTCGAACAGGATACGGCCCTGGGTCGGCGTCACCAGACGGTTGATGGTCCGCAACAGCGTCGACTTGCCGGCGCCGGAGCGCCCGATCACACCGACGAAGCCGCCGGGGGAGATTTGAAACGAAGCGTCGTCCACCGCGGCTTTTGCGCCGAAGCGGCACGTCAGACCTTCCACCACCAGCATGCAGGGCTCCAGAGTAGCTGGAGCCCACCGCTATCCCTGCCGCTTGACACTTGTGTGACATGCGCGATGCAGTGCGGCGATCCAACACATCTCATCCCCTGTCATTGTATCGTCATGACACTGTCATCGAGCCGCTCGAAGACGAGCGCCCCCGCCTTCCAACTATCGGACGCAACATGGCCAAGGTGCTTTCGGTCCAACCGACGATCGATCCTTCGGCGAAGCTGCATGAGACCCGGCTCGGCGCCTATACCGAGGTCGGCGCCCGCACCATCCTGCATGAAGTGGCGATGGGTGATTACTCCTACGTCGTCAACGACGCGCAGATCACCTACACCACCATCGGAAGGTTCTGCTCGATCGCGGCGATGACGCGGATCAATCCCGGCAATCATCCGATGCATCGCGCCACGCAGGCACACTTCACCTACCGCTCCAGCGCCTACTTTCCGGGCGAGAGCGACGACACCGATTTCTTCGACTGGCGGCGCCAGCATCACGTCCATATCGGCCATGACGTCTGGATCGGCCACGGCGCGATCGTGCTGCCGGGCCGCAACATCGGCACCGGTGCGGTGATCGCAGCGGGCGCCATCGTCACCAAGGACGTGCCGGCCTATACCATCGTCGCCGGCAATCCGGCGCGCATCGTGCGGCGCCGGTTCTCGGAAGAGGTTGCCGGACGGCTTGCCAAGCTGGCATGGTGGGACTGGGATCACGATAAATTGCGTGAAGCGCTGCCCGATTTCCGCAAGCTCTCGATTGAAGATTTCCTGACGGCATACGAAGCAGGGGCAAGCTCCTCTTCCAGCAAACGAAGCGCGGTCGCGTGACAGACATTTTCATCGAGGGCGGCCGGATCCTGATCGGCTCCGAGTTCGCCGAAACCTCACTTGCAGTATCGGGAACCGACATCGCGCAGATCGACGCATCTCGCTGCCGCGCGCGGCTGGCGATCGATGCGCGCAACCTGCTGGTGCTGCCCGGCATCGTCGACCTGCATGGCGATGCCTTCGAGCGGCAGATGATGCCGCGCGCCGGCGTCGATTTCCCGATCGACGTCGCGCTGGCCGACACCGACCGCCAGGTCATCAGCAACGGCATCACCACGGTGTTCCACGCCACCACCTGGTCGTGGGAGCCGGGCCTGCGCAGCGGCGACAATGCAAGGCGTCTGCTCGAGGCGATCGAGCGGCAGCGTCCGCAATTTGGCGCCGACACCCGCTTCCATCTGCGGCACGAGACCTACAATCTCGATGCCGAGGACGAGATCGGCCAGTGGCTCGCCGATGGTCGCGTCGACCTGTTCGCCTTCAACGACCACATGAACGGGGTCATTGCCGACATCTCCAATCCGCGCAAGCGCAACCGCATGGTGGAGCGCACGGGGCTATCGAGCGAGGCATTCGACAAGCTCGTCGCGCATATCGTCTCGCGCGCCGCCGATGTTCCGGCGTCGATCACCCGGCTTGCTGCCGCGGCTCGCGCAGCCGAGGTGCGGATGCTGTCGCATGACGATGCAACGCCGGCAATGCGCCGGGATTTTCGCGACATGGGCGTGAAGCTCGCCGAGTTTCCGATCAATGAGGAGACGGCGCGCGAAGCCGCAGATCATGGCGACGCCATCGTCTATGGCGCGCCGAACGTCGTGCGCGGCGGCAGCCACACCGGCTGGACCAAGGCCTCGGACATGATCGCGAAGGGACTCTGCACGGTGCTGGCCTCCGACTATTACTATCCGGCGCCGCTGCTCGCTGCCTTCCGCCTTGCCGCAGACGGCGTGCTGCCGCTGACGGAGGCCTGGAAGCTGATCTCGTCGGCACCGGCGCTAGCGACCGGCCTCACCGATCGCGGCACGCTCGCCGCAGGCCATCGCGCCGACATCCTGCTGGTCGACGACGGCACGCCACAGCGGCCGCGGCTGGTCGCGGTGATCGCCGCCGGCAAGCTCGTGCATCTCACCGATGCGACACGGCTGCTCGCTAATGCAGCGATGCCGCGCGAGACTGTCGTCGCGGCATAAATTGGTTATGCTCAGGCAATGACTGGTTTTTCCCGCTACGCGATCTATTTTGCCGCCGGCGCCGACCATGCGCTGTCCCGCTTCGGCGCCGAGTTGCTCGGCTATGATGCCTATACGGGCGACGAGATTTCGTTTCCGCAGGACGCCCTGCATGTCGCGCCGGACTGGCGCGACATCACCGCTGATCCCCGCAAATACGGCTTTCACGGCACGCTGAAGGCGCCGATGGCGCTGGCGCCCGGCAAGACCGAGGCCGAGCTCAAGGCTGCCTGCGCGGCATTCGCCGGCAAGACGCGACCGATGCCGGTGATCCGGCCGGTGGTCGCTGCCATCAGTGGCTTCCTTGCCGTCATCCCGGCCGAGCCAATCGACGCGCTCCAGCAACTCGCCGCCGATTGCGTCCGCGACTTCGATTCATTTCGTTCGCATCTGACGGCGGAAGACCGCGTGCGGCGCAAGCCCGAAAAGCTCACAGAGCGGCAGCGCGAGTATCTCGACCGCTGGGGCTATCCTTACGTGATGGAAGAATTCCGCTTCCACATGACGCTGACGGGGCGGCTCGATGCGGACCGCCGCGAGCCGATTTTGGAGATGCTGCGCGGGCGGTTTGCGACGCTTGATCTAGAGACGCTGACGATCGACCGCATCGCAATGTTCAGGCAGGAAGATGCCGCCTCACGCTTCCGTATCATCGGCGAATGGGCTTTGACGCGGTAGATTTCAGCGCCAGCTCGCAAGATTGAAGGCGAGCGCCACCGCGCCAACCAGAACGAGGCTGGCCGCCCAGACTGCATCCAGATTGAACCAGCTTCGCGAGACGAACCTCAATCCCAGATGGCGGTAGACCAGCCAGGCCAGACATCCGCCGGCGCCGATCATGGCGGTAACGTGCACCAAGGACACCAGCACCGCCATCCCGAGACTTGCCTTCATCAGCGCACCCGCCGCCTCATGGCCGGCATCGAGCTCGAAGGCCTGGCAGAGCCCGAGATAGATCGGTACGAGCATCAGGGCGGCGCCGTGAGCAATGGCAACGGCAAATGACCAGAGCGCCAATTGCGTTGGCGCAATTCGTGCCAGCGCGCGGGGATGGCGCCGCGCGATCAGCCGATAGACGCCGAAGCCGATGACGAGAAGGCTCGCGCCCAGCTGGATCAAACGCTGCCACTCGGCCAGTACGAGCAGGAACGCGAATGGCAGCAGCACGAGAAGTGTTGCCAGGAGATGCCCGGCCGACAGAGCCCACAACGCACGGAACAGCGCGCGTGGGCTCTTGTCCATGAGCCCGGCCGAAACGGCGAGCGGCCATCCCATTCCCGGATTGCCCCCGTGGTAGAGACCACTCGCAACAAGAGCGAGCCAGAGCCAGCCAAGCGCCGGGCTCCCGAGCCCCCCGTCTAGACCGACGGGTAACAAAAGGAGTCCGTCGAACAATCGCCGCCCTCGAGCCTGATCTGGTGCGCGCGATATCCGTCGGGGAAGCTCACGAAATAGTCCTTGTCGAGCTCGATGCCACCGTTGCGACCGACATTGGCCATGACCTCCACGCCCGGAACCCCATCGGGATAGAACTGGTCGTCCCAGGTGGAATAGAGGGAATTGGTCCAGTACACGCGCCTGCCATCGCGGCTGATCTCGACCATCTGCGGACCTGCCGCAAATGCCTTCCCGTTCGGATGGGGAGTTCGGCGCGCGATACCGCCGATGTAGACGGAGCCCGCAAGCTTCGGCTTTCGCGGATCACTCACATCGTACTGGCGCATTTCACCCGTGCCCCAGCACGAGACATAGAGAAACCGGTCATCCATCGACAGGTCGATGTCGGTCACCAGCGGCGGCACGGCGCCAAATCCCTGCAGCAGCGGCGGGAGCTCCTCCTTTGGCGCGGGTTCGGGAGGGATCGTCGCCGTCTTCTCCGCATGGAATTTTCCGCCGTCGCGCCACCAGGTCCAGATCGAGGCTTCGAGATTGGTGGTGTCGACCACCACGCCGACGAAACCGTATTCGCGCACCGGATCGTGTGCGGGTCGCACCTCCAGCGCCATCTGATGGTTGGCGCCGAGGTCGATGGTTTGAACGTTGCGCCGGGCCCGGAGATCCCAGAAGTGGAGCCGGTGGCCGTATTTGTTCGACAGGAGATCTTCGGGGACGATCCCGTTCTCGAACTGCGGCGGCAGCGCCCATTCGCTCGTCACCATGTAGTCGCGCGGCAAGTTCCACCAGAAATCATAGTGCCGCGTCTGCGGACCGCGATCGATCTCCCAACGTCCGAGAACCTCGAACGTCTCGCAATCCATTATGAAGATGCCCGGAGGCCCGCTCGTGCCATCCTTGCCGCCACCGCCCAGCGTGCTGACGTAAATGCCGTCCGGCCCGCAATGGATGGTGTGCGGCCGCGAGTAGCCGGTTTTCTTGAAGACTTCCTCCGGCTCGATGATCTTGTGAATCCTGGCTTTGGTCGGATCGGGCTTGGTGTCGATGATGTAGATGCGCGACGACCGCAGTCCCGGGATGATAAGATAGCGCCGCTCGATGAAGGCGTGTCCGGCGAGCGGAGACAATGCGGACGAGCAAGCATTCCAGCCGAAGTGATGAAACTCGTCGCCCTTGTTCGGCATCGTTACGGTGTGGACGATCTGGCTATAGGTCGGCGATCCCGGCTTGACGTCGATGACCGCGAGCACATCCGGCTTTGAAAAATCCGGACTGAGCAGCAACGTATAGGCAAAGGTCTCCGGCGGAGCTTCCATCGCGAGTTTGGGCGATGCGTGGAAGGTGGGATCCGGCCTCATTGTCATGGCACTGCCTCCCTGTTTGCGCGGCTTGCGCCAACCTGCTCGGGACACGGCATAATGAAGAGCTGTTGCGTGACGTCTTGAAGTCTCTTCAGCCTTGGCTGGCCAGCGCACAATACGTCATCGCGCCGCCCCGCGAAACTGCCCGAAGCGCGCCAATTCGACGCCTCCAGCCGAAATGGGGCTGGCGGGACTAGGCGGAACACTCGCGCGTCTTACTCGGGGTCGTCCCGGCCTGGTGCGCAATCGCGCGCGGGGGCCGGGACGACGACGGAGTGTTTGGCGTTATTTCCCCCAGCGCAGCGCCAGCGCGTCACGCTCCTTGGCCAATTCCAGCAACCCGGCCCGCGTCGCAGGATGCAGCGGCTGCAGCGGATGGCGCACAGCGTCCGATTTGATCACACCGCCGGCCTGCATCATCGCCTTGCAGGCGATCAGGCCGCATTGGCGGTTCTCGTAGTTGATCAGCGGCAGCCAGCGTTCATAGGCGGCCTTCGCCTCCTCGCGCTTGCCGGCAAAATAGGGATCGATGATCTGGCGAATGCCGTCGGGATAGCCGCCGCCGGTCATGGCGCCGGTCGCGCCCGCATCGAGATCGGCGAGCAGCGTGATCGCCTCCTCACCATCCCAGGGACCCTCGATATCCTTGCCGCCCGCCTCGATCAGGCTGCGGAGTTTTGACGCCGCGCCTGCCACCTCGATCTTGAAATAGCGGATGTTGGCGAAGTCACGCGCCAGCCGCGCCAACAACTCGACCGACAACGGCGTACCAGCCACCGGCGCATCCTGGATCATGATCGGGATGTTGATCGCCCCCGAAAGCACCCTAAAGAATTCGACGACGCCTTTTTCAGGCACCCGGAAGGTCGCGCCGTGATAGGGCGGCATCACCATCACCATCGCAGCTCCAGCGGCCTCGGCCTGCTGGCTCCGTGCCGCGCACACGGCCGAGCTGAAATGGGTGGTGGTGACGATTACGGGCACGCGGCCCGCGACCTGCTCCAGCACCGCATGCATCACGGTCTCGCGCTCGGCATCGGTCAGCACGAATTGCTCGGAGAAATTGGCGAGGATGCAGATGCCGTGCGAGCCAGCATCGATCATGAAATCGATGCACCGGCGCTGACCGTCCAGGTCGAGCTCACCGCGCTCATCGAAGATGGTAGGCGCGACCGGGAACACGCCGCGATAGGGGCGCTGGGCCTTGTGTGGGGTGACCGGCATCGAAATTATCTCCCTGTCGTCCTGCCGTTAGTTTTGATGCGCCGGCGAGGCATGTTAGAGCGTGGTACCGCTACCATTTACAGGGCGCAGGCACGCGCGGCAATGCCGATCCGCGCGCCGTTGAACAGGGAATGAAACTTACGCGGTCTTCACCGCGCCAAGGAAGCCCTCGACCGCGACGCGGAGGCGGTCGGCGTCGGCCGACATCTTGCTCACGGACTGGGACAGCACCGTGCCGGCGTTGCCAGTCTCCTGGTTGAGCTTGGCGACGCTGCCGATGGTATCGGTGACCTCGCGGGTGCCCTGGGCGGCATGCTGGAAGTTGCGCGATATCTCGGTGGTGGCCGCGCGCTGCTGTTCGACGGCAGCCGCGATCGCGGTCATCTTCTCGTCGATGCCGCTGATGGCACCGCCGATCGAGCGGATGGCGGCGACCGCCTGCCCGGTCGCACCCTGAATTTCCTCGACCTGGCGCGAGATTTCCTCGGTCGCGGTCGCGGTTTGGGCCGCGAGGCTCTTGACCTCGCCGGCAACCACCGCGAAGCCGCGGCCGGCTTCGCCGGCGCGGGCCGCCTCGATGGTCGCATTCAAAGCGAGCAGATTGGTCTGGCCGGCGATGGCGTGGATCATCTTCACGACTTCGCTGATGCGGCCCGCGGTCTGGTCGAGAATCTCGACGGTGGCGTTGGTCTGCTCGACCTGCGACACCGCTTCGCGCGCATCGCGTGCGCTGGACTGCACCTGCGCGGAGATTTCACCGACGGAAGCCGAAAGCTCCTCGGTCGCAGCCGCAATGCTTTCGAGATTGTTGGTGGCCTGCTCGGCGGCGGAGGAGACCGCAGCCGTCTGGCTGCTCGATTCCGAGACCAGCGTGCGCACATCGGTCGCGGTAGCATCGAGCTCCCTGGCCGACGCGGCAACGCTGTGAATCACCGCCTGCACGGTGTCGTCGAAACTACGGCACGCGTCGTCGACGGTACCGGAGCGGGCGAGTTGCAGCGCCTGCTGCGATTCGCGCTCCTGGCCCAGACGTTCCGCGGTCGCCGCGCTCTCGCGCAAGCTTTCGAGGGCAGCGGCCATGGTGCCGAACTCGTCGGGATAGCGGGATTGCGGAACCTGCGTTGCGTAGTCGCGGGCGCTGATGCGCGCGATGGCATCCAGGATGGACCGCACCGGACGCATCAGGCGATTGCGCACGACATAGACGCCGGTCAGGGTTACGGCGAGCGCGATCAGGAACGCGAGCGACTGGATCACGAGATTGGTCAGCGCCTTCGCCTGCACCGTCTCCGCCCGCGCGATCGACTGGTCGAGCGCCTTGGTCGCGACCGCGACGATCAGGGGGAACGGCGACTGGCACAGCGTATTCCATTCGGACGCAGGCATCGCCGGCTTGCCGCTGCCGTCAAAATTCCTGGTGAACTCGTTGATCTGCTTGAGGACACCGTCGGTCTTGGCCTGCGCGTCCTTCGCTGCGGTGACCAATTCCGCCGTCACGTCGGGCGCAGCCAGCAGTTCGCCCATGCCGGACCAGCCGGAGGCGATGGTTCCGTCCCACTGCGCCAGTGAACGCTTCTGGGTGTCGTCGAGTGGCTTGCTGCCGTTGACGTTCGAGCGCAGTGCCGAACAATGGATCCCATAGCGGTCGCGCACCTGCCAGGCGAGACGGCGGACCTGGATCATGCGGGCGATAAAGGGATCGTCCTTCCAGGCGCGGTTCGATACCGCGGTGGAGGCGAGGTTCGCGGTGTCGATCACCTTGGTGACGGCATCGTACCAGGAGTTGGTCCGCTCGATCTTGCGCTCGGCGCGCGGACGCTTGGCCTCATCGTAGAACAGCTGGAATTGCGGTGCGGCCTCGCCCCAGCGCTGCTTCAGCGTGCTCGCAAGCTCGTCGCGGCGGGCGAAATCGACAGTGGCGAGCGCGGTGCTGATTCCTTCATAGCCGCCTTGCTCGGCCTTCTCGGCTTCGCCCAGCTTGGCACGCGGATCGTCCTCGCCGAGGATGGCGCTCTGGGCGTCGCCGCGATTGTTGCGCAAGGATAGCACGCCATGGAAGATCGCCTTGTCGGCCGCGGCAAGCCGCGCGGTCTCGAGACTGTTGCTGTAGCGGCCGAAGGCCCCGACCATCTGGATCGCCGTGCTGGCGAGCGCACCGGCTGCCAGCAAGGCCATCAACACCAGGAGAAGCGAACTTACCGATTTCTTAAACATTGCCATAGGGTCAGGGGCCTACTCTTCACGAGAGGCCACCTTGCACCGCGAATGCCAATGTTCCGTTAAGGTTTTAGTCAAATGCCGGGAATGCCGGTTTGCCAAACCTCTGGGCAGGCCTAGGCGTCACGAAACCTTCGTGAAATCCGGCGGGCGTCGCTCGGCGAACGCCGTGAACGCCTCGCGTGCCTCCGCGGTGCGCAGGCGTTGCGCGAACTGCTCGCCCTCGGCCTGCATCTGCGCGACCAGCGCCTCGCCGTTGCGCATCAGCTTCTTGGTTGCGGTGAGCGCGCCGGCCGGCTGTCGGGCCAGACGCTGGGCGAGCGCGAGCGCCTCGGCGTCGAGCTTGTCGAGCGGCACCACGCGGTTGACCAGGCCCCATTCCAGCGCGGCCCTGGCGGGTACGGTCTCGCCGAGCGCAAACATCTCATAGGCACGGGCATAGCCGATGCGCGCCGGCATCAGCAGGCTGGAGGCGGCCTCCGGCACCAGCGCAAGGCTGACGAAGGGCGTCGACAATTGGGTGTTGTCGGCGAGCACGACGAGATCGCAATGCAAGAGCATCGTGGTGCCGACGCCGACGGCGCGCCCCTGCACGGCCGCGACCAGCGGGCGGGTGCAACGCGCCAGCGACTGGATGAAACGGCCGACATTGCGGCTGCCTTCGGACTTGCCGTTCGCCACGGCCGCAAACTCGCCGACGTCATTGCCGGCGGTGAACATGTCACCCTCGCCGCGGATCAGCAGCACGCGCGCGAACGGATCGAACTCGGCGGATTCGATGGTGTCGGCGAGCTTGGCATACATCGCATCCGTCAGCGCGTTCTTCTTGTCGGGGCGCGCCAGAGTGATCGTGAGAATTCCGTTGCTGTTCTCAACTCGCACATGCTCGGTCATGGGTCTCTCCTGTTATTCCTCTGAGTCTCTTGTGAGATCCCTTGGAAACTTGTCCTGAATGCTCGTCAGCCAGCGCGCGACGATGTCGATCTCCGCGCTGGTAAATCCTTCCGTCAAAGCCGTGTTGACCGCGGCCGCGTCGGTCTTCGCCTGCGCCAGCACGGTACGGCCCTTCGACGTCAGCCACACCCGCCAGGCCCGGCCGTCCTCGCGATCGGCCCGCCGCTCGACCAGTCTCGCCGCGGCGCTGCGATCGACCAGGCCGGAAATGCCGGCCGGCCCCATATCGAGCGCCGCGCCCGCTTCGCCCATCAGGACGCCATCCTGCTTGCCGAGGATGAACAGCAGCCCCGCCTGTGCCGGCGTCACTTCGCTCGAGGGCTGCGACGCCATCCAGCGCTGCAAGCGCCGTTGCGCGACGTTCAGCAGATAGATCAGCCGATGATGCCGCGCTTCGGCCGCTTTATTTCGCATGCGAAATACATAGTCGACACGGATCGGATTGTCAAAGGAAGCCGCTAGGACGATTTGGCGCGGCAGCCGTCGAGGAACAGCGCCGCGCAGATCTGCACGCGACGTTCGACCTGCTTGCGTGACGGCAGAGGTGCGCCGCCATAGATCGCGGCGCGCTGCGGCGCCGATGCGACCATGCCGATCAGCATGCCAGCCACGTCCTCGACATCGTCGATGACGATGCGCTTGCGCTTGACCTGAAGGCGCAGCCAGCCGGCAAGTGCCTTGGCAGTGCGGGCAATGCCGTTCGTGTAGAAGTTTGCAGCGAGCTCGGGAAATGTGGCGGATTGCTGCAGCACCATGCGTTGCAACGCCACGACTTCCGGATCGAGCGCGAGATCGGCGCAGGCCATCAGCGCGGCGCGTAAGCCCGTTTCGATATCGACGTCATCGCTGCCCTGAAGATCGACGGCAGAGAGCAGCCGCTCGAGCCTGTCCGCGCACATCGCCTCGAACAGCGCGGCTTTGCCCGGAAACAGGCGATAGAGCGTCTTGGTCGAGATGCCGGCGCGGCGCGCCAGCTCTTCGGTGCTGGTCGCGGCATAGCCTTCGACGGCGAACGCATGCCGTGCGGCTTCGAGGACGATTCTCGTCGTCTCCTCGTCGCTGCGCACCGGCGGGCGTCCGCGCGGACGGCATTCGCTTTCCGATTTTGCCTGAGCCATGTCTTTACATGATGACTGTCATTCCATTGACAATTCCAAAGCTAGTCTCATTTTGGAAATCGTCAAGTTTCCTAATTCAGGGATCCGGCCATGACCGTGCACACCACCCCATCCGTTGCCGCCCAAACTGCCCTTCCCGCTTCCGCCCTGGAGGGCATCCTGCCTGGCGCACCAGCCGGCGCCGTCCGTAAAAAGCTCAATGTTCGCAAATTGTTGCTGATGGGGGCCGCGATCGTCGCCCTCGCCGGCGCGAGCTGGTACGGCTACGATTACTGGACCGTCGGCCAGTACCTCGTCTCGACCGATGACGCCTATGTGAAGGCCGACAACACCACCATCGCGCCGAAGGTCAGCGGCTATCTCAATGGGGTCCTGGTCGCCGATAACGAGCATGTGAAGGCCGGCCAGGTGCTGGCCAGGATCGACGATCGCGACTTCAAGGTCGCGCTCGACCAGGCCAAGGCCGATGTGTTGGCAGCGAATGCCACCATCTCCAGCAAGGAAGCGCAGATCGAGGTGCAGCAGGCGGTGATCAAGGCCGCGCGCGCCACGCTCGACGTCGATCAGGCCAACCTCACCTTCGCCGCCCAGGACAACAAGCGCTACACCGATCTCGCCGCGACGGGCTCCGGCAGCGTGCAAAACGCGCAGCAGGCGCAGTCACGCATCGCGTCAGCCCAGGCGACGCTCGAACGCGACACCGCCAATCTCGCATCGGCCCTCAAGCAGGTCGACCTGCTCAAGGCCGAGATTATTCAGGCCAAGGCCGCCGCCGCGCGCGCGGAAGCCGTGCAGCACCAGGCCGAGCTGAACCTCGGCTACACCAATGTGGTCTCGCCGATCGACGGCGTGGTGGGAAACCGTTCTTTGCGCGTCGGCCAGTTCGTGCAGGCGGGCACGCAGTTGATGTCGATCGTGCCGGCCGAGGGCGCTTATGTCGTCGCCAATTTCAAGGAAACGCAGCTCACCCACGTGAAGTCCGGCCAGGCCGTCGATATCGAGGTCGACATGTTCCCGGGCCAGGTCGTGCACGGCCACGTCGATTCCATCGCGCCGGCCAGCGGCCAGGAATTCGCGCTGCTGCCGCCGGACAACGCCACCGGCAATTTCACCAAGGTGGTGCAGCGCATCCCCGTCAAGATCGCGCTCGATGCCGAACATGGACCCGCCATCGCGCTCCGTCCCGGCATGTCCGTGATCCCGACCATTGCAACACGTTCGACCGCGCCGACCGCGAATGCGGCCGACACGCCCAAGACAGCAGCAAAGGCAAAGCTCGTTTCCGGAGGATCGTGCCATGTCAAACAGCCTCTCACTTTCGACGCCCGCAACATCGGCCGCGACGTCTAATCGCGTCGCCGTCGATCCCAACCGCGCGAGCGCCGCAACCTGGATTGCCGTGCTCGCCGCCATGATCGGTTCGTTCATGGCGATCCTGAACATCCAGATCACCAACGCCTCGCTGGCCAATATCGAGGGCGGCATCGGCACCGGCGCCGACAACGGCTCCTGGATCTCGACGTCGTACCTGATCGGCGAGATCATCGTGATTCCGCTGACCGACTATATGAGCCGCGTGTTCACGTTCCGCCGCTACATGCTGGCGAGCGCGACGCTGTTCGCGGCGTTCTCGGTCGCCTGCGCCTTCACTCACGATCTGCCGTCGATGATCGCGATGCGCGGCCTGCAGGGCTTTGCCGGCGGCGTCCTGATCCCGATGGCGTTCACGCTGGTGTTGACCAAGCTGCCGAAACCACAACAGCCGGTTGGGCTTGCGATCTTCGCGCTGTCCGTCACCTTTGCACCCGCGATCGGCCCGACCATCGGTGGCTATCTCACCGAAAACTACGGCTGGCGCACCATCTTCTTCGTCAATGTGATCCCGACCGCCGTGATGGTCGCTGCACTTTACTTGACGCTGGAGCGGCAGAAGATGCAGCTTAGCCTTCTCAGGGAAGGCGACTGGGCCGGCATCGTCACCATGGCGATCGGTCTGTCGGCCCTGCAGGCCGTGCTCGAGGAAGGCAACAAGGACGACTGGTTCTCCTCGCCCTTCATCGTCAAGCTCGCGATCATCGCCGCCGTCAGCCTCACACTGTTCGTCACGATCGAGCTCACCATCGAGAAGCCGCTGATCCGGCTGCGCCTCCTGACGCAGCGCAATTTCGGCTTCGGCACCATCGCGATGACGATGGTCGGCTTCGCCCTCTTCGGCTCGGTCTATATCCTGCCGGCCTATCTCGGCCAGGCGCAGGGCTATAATGCCGAGCAGATCGGCAACGTGCTGGCCTGGACCGGCCTGCCGCAGCTCGTGCTGATCCCGCTGATCCCGAAACTGATGCAGCGCTTCGACACGCGCTACATCGCCATCACCGGCCTTCTGATCTTCGCCTATAGCTGCTTCATGAATACCGCCATGTCGCCGGACTATGCCGGCGACCAGCTCTGGATTCCGAACATCGTGCGCGCCGTGGGCCAGGCTATGGTGCTGACGCCGCTGACGTCGGTGCTGACGGGCGGCATCGCGCCGCAGGACGCCGCCGCGGCCTCCGGCATCAGCAACATGTTCCGCAATCTCGGCGGCGCGATCGGCACGGCGACGCTTGCAACCATCATCACCAAGCGCGAGCAGTTCCACTCCAACATCATCGGCCAGTCGGTCACGCTCGGCCGTGAAGAGGTCCGCACCCGCATCGCGCAGATGACCGATTACTTCATGGCCCATGGCGTGCCCGACCCCAACGCCGCCCGCGAGCAGGCCATCGTCGCGCTCGGCAAGACAGTGAAGCGCCAGGCGCTGGTGATGGGTTATTCCGACGCGTTTGCTGTGATCGGCATCGTGCTCGTGATCGCCGCGATCGCGGTGCTGCTGGCGCGGCGCGTGAAGGCGGCCGGCGGACCGGCCCACTAGGACCTCGCCCATCGATTGCAATTAATCGCGGCCGTCATGCTTGACGGCCGCCTCTTTTTATGTTCCCTATTTGTTCTTATCAATTATAAGTTGCGCAAAAGGGCGTTTCATGAGCGACACTCAGGCCGAAATCGTGCCGGTTCAACTCGTGCTGCACGACGACGAAGATGTTCCGCGCGAGTTCATCATCGACCTGATGCGCCGTGTCTTTGGCAAGTCGGAGAGCGAGGCAGCCTCGGTCATGGCTAACATCGGGAAGCACGCGACCGCTGTCTGTGGCCCTTACCCACCATCCGTCGCAGACGCCTTACTGGAATCTGCCCGGCGGCGTATCACCTTCGCCGGCCACTCTCTCCTGATCACGAGGGAAACGGCGAAGCCCTGCTGCGGACTTTGCGACCAGCCGACAGCGCAATCGGAAGTGCAGTTGATGGACCGCACAGTCTGGCTATGCGCCGATTGCGTGCTCGCGGCAGCAACCGCATCGCAGCAACTGCCCGCGGAAGAGTTCAACTATGCGTTCGGTGTCCTGGATTGGCATTTCGCCGACATCCCGCGGAGTCAGCTTGTAACCACGGTCCGCCAATTTCCCGGCCACATGCGAGCGGACGTCCAGGCCGCCATCGACGGACTATTCGCCTCGCCGGTCCGGTTGCTCGGCCTCGCCGAGGATCGTCGTTACGAAACGCTGTCCATGTCCCGACTGATGCAGACCGATAATTTCGCGGTGACAATCGCACCACTTCAGTACAACGACGTTGATATCGGCGAACAGACACCGGCCAAGTGCCTCGACAATGGTCTCTGGCTTTGCGCTTCGTCCGGCCTTCGCTATGCGATGCTTCTGGCCATTCATCGGGAATATAGCCGTGAGACCGGCGTGCGGATCGAGATTATGGTGCCGGCCGGGGCGGCGGGAGCGGCACTTGTCCAACAATGCTTCACCGCACTGGAGGACGCAGTACAGGCCGCGCGCACCTATCGCGGCAAAATCCTCTCGCTCGATGCCGATTCCGACTACCGCGGCCGCTCACGCGGAATCACGGTGCACAGACTTCCCTCGATCAGGCGTGACGAGGTGATCCTGCCCGACCAGACGTTGCGACTACTCGATCGCAACGTGTTGAACTTCGTAGGGACACGAGACATGCTGCGCCGGTTCGGGCAGTCGACCCGCAAGGGAATTTTGCTCTACGGACCGCCCGGCACCGGCAAGACACACACCATTCGCTATCTTGCGACCCATCTGCCGGGGCATACAACGCTGATCATCACGGCCGAGCAAATCGGCCTGCTCGGCGCCTATATGAACCTTGCCCGCCTCTTGCAGCCCGCCATGGTGGTGATCGAAGACGTCGATCTGATCGCACGGCAACGCGAGAGCATGAGCGGCTGCGAGGAACCGCTACTCAACCGGCTCCTCAACGAGATGGACGGCTTGAAGCAGGACGCTGAGATTCTGTTCGTGCTGACCACCAACCGCCCCCAGCAGCTTGAGAGCGCCCTCGCCGGCCGCCCGGGTCGCATCGATCAGGCGATCGAAGTGCCGCTCCCCGACGAGACCGGCCGCGGCAAGCTGGTCCGGCTCTACGGCAAGGGATTGCCGCTCGACGACGCGGTCATCACTGAGGCGGCCCGTCGCAGCGCGGGCACGAGTTGCGCTTTCATCAAGGAATTGATGCGGCGGCTGGCGCAGGCGAGCCTCGCGCGCGATGGCGGCAACTCCGTGACGTCAGCCGATATCGACGAGGCGCTCGACGACATGCTGTTCTCCGGCGGCCGGCTCAACGCGCGATTGCTCGGCGGCGCACAGGCCATGGCGGCGGGGTAAATCCACCGCCACGATGCTCTGTTCGCATTGCGCCTACGGCGCGCAAGCGAAACTCGCTGCCGCCGTCACAGGGCCGGACTTGTAGTGCGGCCAAGCCGGCCAGCGGCACAGCGGCATCGCGCGGAGCGTCGCGAACGAAGGTGCTTCGACCTTCTGCTCGCTGACTTCCAAGTCGCCCGGCGCCGTGCCCTTCTCGACCCAGTCGACCAGCGCACTCAGCATGTCGACGTTGGCCGGCGCGCCGGAGCCGACATGGTCGACGCCCGGTGCGGTGTAGAGCCGCGCGAACTCCGCCGTCTCGGCCTTGCCGAGCTTGCGCTCGACGCTCTCGAAATAGCGGATGCCGGCATAGGGGCTCTGCGCATAGTCCGCCATGTGCTCGAGCATGATCAGCCGGCCGCTGCGGGCGCGGAAGCGGCCGAGATCAGGATCGGTCGAATCCATCAGGCTCGAGACTTCGAGCAGCCGCGCCTTGTGGTCTTCCACCTTGTAGGTGGTGACGTCGAGCTTGGGATCGCGTGCGAACACATATCGAATGCCGCCGGCCCCATAGATCCAGGCAATGCCGTTGTTGGCTGCAGGCGGTTGCGCCGGCGGCGCGGTGCCGAGCCACCACGCCACCCAGCCGCCGGTCGGCCCGATCGCCGGCGTGTCCTCGCCCGAGACACCCCAGCCCGGATAGTCGTCGAGACCATTGGCGAGCGTGAACGGGAATTTGTAGGTGGCATGCAGCGTATCGACGGCCTTGATCTGCGCCGAGGTCAGGCACTGATCGCCGCTCCTGCCGTCGGCGCAACGCAATGTCTCGACCTTGAACGCCGCCTTGCAGCCCACGGGGTCCTGCACCAGCGCGTCGTCGGATCCGTCCGCCTTGTCGCAGGCCGCTCGCACCGCATCGCCCACGAGCTTGACCTGTGCCGGATTGATCCAGCCCTCGCCCATGGTGACGAGACCGGAGCGGGTGCCGGCATGCTGCAAGCCGACCCAGTTGATGACGGGGACGCGCGCGAAGATTCCGTCGAAATCGTCGGGATAGCGCTGCGCCATGGTCAGGCCTTCGCGGCCGCCTTCGGACGACCCCATGAAGTACATCCGGTCCGGCTTCTTGCCGTAGGCGCGCTGCATCAGCACGACCGCGGCGTCGCGCACCTTCTTGTAGGCGCGGTGGGCAAAATTCTCGAACGCTTCGTCATTCAAGGCAAACAGCTGCGGCGGCTCACCAGGCTTGGATTCATGACCGGAATCGGTGCCGTAGGTGACGAAGCCGCGTGCGAGCGGCGATGGCTTGTCGAAGGGATAGGCCGGCGGCAAACCGAGGCCGGTGATCAGCACGCCGTTGAAACCGCCGCCGCCATATTGCACCGAGCGTCCGTTCCATTCGATGGGCAGATTGACCTGGAATTTGACCGGCGGTGCCTTGGGATCAACGGGCTCGATATGGCCGAGCACCTTGCAGAAGACGGGATTGGCCGGCGTGATGCGTCCCGCCGGCGTCGGTCCGCGCTCGGCAACAGCGAGTTGCGACGGCGCCTGCAACGTCGCTGCGTCGATCATGACGGCATCGGTGCCGCCAACGAGACCTTTGCAGACCGTGTCCGCATCCTCCGCCAGCGTCGCTGCGAACGCGCCGCTCGCGCCCAGCGCCGCCGCCGTCCCCACCAGCCATGCGCACAGCCATGCACACAGCCTCGCCTTCATCAGCGCCATCGTTTCCACCCGGCCTTCTCGGTTTTTGCGTCCGACGGTTGGCTGCATTCAACGCAACCTTCGTGCCTGCGTCAATCGCTTCAGAAAGATCCAAGGGCGCTACCCAACGCAATGGCGGCGACCAGCGCCAGCAGCGACGACACGATGCCCACCATCACGATGTCGAAATAGCTGTCGCGGTGGGTCAGGCCGCAGATCGCGAGCAGGCTAACGACGGCGCCGTTGTGCGGCAGGATGTCAAGCGTGCCGGAGCCGATCACCGCGACCCGATGCATCAGCGCAACGTCTATGCCGGTGCGTGCGGCGAGATCGACATAGGTCTCCCCGAGCGCATCAAGGGCAATGGTCAGGCCGCCCGATGCCGAGCCGGTCAGCGCCGCCAGGATGTTGGTCGCGACCGCAAGCGACACCAGCGGGCCGCCTTCGATCGCAAGGACCCAGTCGCGTACGATCGTGAATGCCGGCAGCGCGGCCACGACGGCGCCAAATCCGACCAGGCTCGCGACACTGAATGCAGGCAGCACCGACGCATTGGCGCCGGCATCCATGGTTTGCCGCAACGCCGGCAGGCGCGCCCAGTTCAGCACGATGGTCGTGACGATGGCGCCGGTCAAGGCAACTGCGACCGACCACACGCCCGCAACCGCTGCGAGCGACGTACCGCCAAAGCGCTGTTCAGCGAGATAGGAGACATCGAGGCGCGGCAGCACGCCGAGCGACATCACGAGATTGACGGCGACAACGACGACCAGCGGCAGGATGGCACTCACGACTGGCGAGGGGTCGCTGCTGCGGCGGCCGTGCTTCATCTCGGCCGGATCGAACTCGCGCGCCGTCGTCGCGCGTTCGCGCACGAGCTCGTCGGACGCGGCACGCTCAGTCGTATCCTCGATATCGTCACCATAGCCCTCCCCGGCGCGCCGGGCCTTGGCTTCGGCGCGATGCAGCCACCACAATCCCGTGCCGAGCATGATGAGAGAGGCGATGATCCCGAGGCCCGGCGCGGCAAACGGCGTCGTGCCGAAGAATGGCATCGGGATCGCATTCTGGATCGAGGGCGTGCCCGGCAGGGCCGACATGGTGAAGGTCGACGTGCCCAGAACGATCGTGGCCGGAATCAGCCGGCGCGGAATTGCAGCCGCACGAAACAGCGAGCGGGCCATCGGCACGATGACGAAGAACGCGACGAACAGGCTGACGCCGCCATAGGTGACGAGCGCACCGGCCAGCACCACGGCCAGGATCACGCGGCGCTCGCCCAGACGTTTCGCCATGAAGGCGGCCACCGAGGTAACCGCCCCGCTGTCGTCCATCAGCTTGCCGAACACGGCGCCGAGCAGGAAGATCGGAAAGAACTGCGCCAGAAATCCTGCCGCATTGACCATGAAAACCTGGGTCAGGTTCGCAAGCAGCGGCTCGCCGCCGAACAACGCCGCCACCAGCGCGGCGAATGGCGCGAGCAGGAGCACGCTCCAGCCGCGAAACGCAAATAGCACGAGCAGGCCGAGCCCAACGAGGAGGCCGACAAGACCCATGCCTCAGCACTCCGCCAGGAGGACATCGAGATCGGCAGTCGAACGCCGGCCTATGTCGGCACCGTGCTCGACGAGAAATGCATCCGCGGCCATGCGCCCCTCTGCGCGCAGCATCGAGACGAACTCCCATTCCGCGTTGAGCTTCGACGATGCGCCGAATTTCGCCAGCATGTCGCTCTTGATCCGGTGGGTCCGCATCTTGGCCCAGCGCGCGCCCTCACCGCTGCCGGGATCGGCCGCCTGCCGCAGCAGCGCGATCATCCGCAGCTCCTTCATCAGCGGTGAATTGAAGGAAATCTCGTTGAGACGGTTGAGAATCTCCGCGGCCGTTCGCGGCTCCTCCAGCCGTTCGGTCGGATTGATCTGAACGAGGATGGCGTCGTGCGCGTCGCTCTCGCGCACCAGCGGCGTAATGGTCGGGTTGCCGGCATAGCCGCCGTCCCAATAAGGCTCGCCATCGATCTCGATCGCGCGGAACATGGTCGGCAGGCAGGCCGACGCCAGCAGGACATCCGCCGTGATCTCGGCGTTGCGAAAGATGCGGCCGCGGCCGGTGCGCACCCGCGTCGCGGTGACGAAGAGCTGGATCGGCGAGCGCGCGAGCCGCTCGAAATCGATGCTCTCGGCCAGCACCGCGCGCAGCGGGTTGTAGCCCATCGGATTGAGATCGTAGGGCGACAGCACCCGCGACATCAGGTCGGTCAGGATGTAGAAGGGCGACGTATCGAGCGTCCAGCGCCCCATCAGCCGGTCGAGCGGCGAGCGCTGCAGCGGGCTGAAGGCCGCAGCCTTCGAAACGCGGCGCCAGTACCGTTCGAGCGCATCACGCGCGCCTTCGGCACCACCCGCCGTCCACCCATCCGCCAGCACCGCCGCATTCATCGCACCTGCGGAGGTTCCGGAGATCGCGGCGACGGTGAGCCAGTTTTCCTCCAGCAGGCGATCGAGCACACCCCAGGAGAAGGCGCCGTGCGAACCGCCGCCCTGAAGCGCGAGATCGATCAGTACGGCGTCCCGTTCCATGGCGGATACTCACGCGGCTGAAGATCAAATTCGACGCGATTTGTACCACGCCGAAGACGACAGCAGTGTAGAGAGCAGTAGCCGCGAAATGCAACCGGAACGTGGCAGCCGTCTAGTGCTCGAACACCAGCCGCGCGCCGATCGTACCTTCGAGCGCGCGGATCTGCGCCAGCAGCGCGCCCGAATCCTCGCCACCGAGATCGGCATCGAGCACGACGTAGCCGAGGTCGCCGGCGGTCTCCAGATATTGCGCGGCGATGTTGATGTCGCGCTGGAGGAAGGCCTCGTTCAGCCGGCGCAGCATGCCCGGCACGTTGCGATGGACGTGGCTGAAGCGTACGCCGGAGGGACGCAAGTGCAGCTGCACCTCCGGGAAATTCACCGCGCCCATGGTCGATCCCGTGATGAAATAGTCGACCAGCTTGCGCGCCACCTCGCCGCCAATGCGCTCCTGCGCCTCTTCGGTCGAACCACCGACATGCGGCGTGAGGATGACGTTGCCGAGACCCTGCACCGGGCTCTTGAAGCGCTCCGAGTTCGACGAGGGCTCGACCGGAAACACGTCGATCGCGGCACCCGCAATGTGGCCGTCACGCAGCGCGCCCGCAAGCGCATCGAGATCGACGACCGTGCCGCGGCTGTTGTTGATCAGGAACGAGCCCGGCTTCATGGCCCGCAGTTCCCTCTCGCCGATCATGCCGGCGGTCTGGGGCGTCTCCGGCACATGCAGGCTGACCACGTCGCTCTGCGCCAGCAGTTCGTCCAGCTTCTCGACCGGCTCGGTGTTGCCGTGGCGGAGCTTGTCGGTGCGATCGTAGTAGATCACGCGCATGCCCATGGCTTCGGCGAGCGTCGAGAGCTGCGAGCCGATATTGCCGTAGCCGATGATGCCGAGCGTACGGCCCCGCACCTCGCGGCTGCCGGCCGCGGACTTGTCCCAGCCACCGTCATGGGCCGACACCGAGCGCGGGAAAATCTGCCGCAGCAGCATCACGATCTCGCCGATCACGAGCTCGGCAACGCTGCGCGTGTTGGAGAACGGTGCGTTGAATACGGGAATGCCGCGCTTGCGCGCTGCCAGCAGATCGACTTGGTTGGTGCCGACGCTGAAGCACCCAACCGCGAGCAGCCCGTTGGCGGCTTCCAGCACCTCGTCGGTGATCTGGGTGCGGGAGCGGATGCCGAGCAGCGACACACCCTTGAGCGCCTGGCGCAGCGCCTCGCCATCCAGCGCCTTGGTGAGGCGCTCGACATTGGTGAAGCCCGCGCTCCTGAACAGATCCACGGCGCTGTCGTTAACACCTTCAAGCAGCAGCGCCTTCGCGCTCCGCTCAGGGCTTTGGCCTGGGGCTGGCATAGTATCTCCATGAATGGCGGCTTTGCCGCAGCACATAGACCGCGGACGACATACAGCACAATAGGGTTTGGATATGGGATTTCGCTTCGCGCCGTCCAGACGACGCACTACAAACATACCGAACCGGACGGAAAATCAGCCTTCGCCCTGCATCAGCGGCTCGCCCATGCCCTGGAGCTTGATCTCGATCAGGCCGTATTGCTGGTCGAGCAGCGCCTTGAAACTCTCGAGCGGCATGTCGCCGGCGCGCTGGCCTTTGTGCCAGTCGCTGACCTGGCACATGGTGCAGCGGAAATTGCAGCGGCTGACATTCTCGATGTCGAGCTTGATCGGCAGATAGTCGACGACGCTGCGGTCGGTGGCAAGGCCTCGCCCGACCGCCCCGAACAACTCCGGTGGATCAACGCCACCGCTCTCAGATCACATAAAACCCGTGCGTGCCGTCGCGGCGGAGCTGGTCGACGAGGCCGTATTCCCAGTCGAGATAGTCCTGCATCGTTCGCTCGGCGATGTCGGTTCCCTCATAGGGGCGACGGTAGCGATGCGCGGGGTCGGGCTTTGGCAGGACCAGCGACGGGCCGACCTCGAGCGGGCCGGCATAGCCGCCGTCGAGCACATAGACCTCCCAGCCCATCTGCGCGAGCCAGGACGCCGTCATGTCGGCGCGGACGCCCTTGTCGTCGGTCAGGAGGATGCGCGCGCCGCGCACCGGCGCCGCCATGTCGGTCTCCTGCACGAGCTGGCCCCCGGGATAGTTGCGGAAACCCGACAGATGACCGGCCGCATATTCCTCCACGTCGCGCACGTCGAAGCGATAGAGCGTGCGGCTGGTCTGCGCGACCAGCGCCGACATCTCGTTCGCGCCGATATGGCGGACGCCAGCGCGATAGGCGACGTCGCGGGCATTGGCCGGGCCGCCCTCGAACGACCCGATCGCGCCACGCCGGTCGGCGCCATGAGCAAGCGTATGCCGCGCCAGCGTCCAGCCGATCGTGCCGTTGCGCAGCGCCCGCACCTTGTTGGGCACGCCGGCATTGATGAGCGACTGAGTGCCGATGATGGAGCGGGTGCGGCCGGCACAATTGACGATGATGGTGGTGTCGGGATCGGGCGCGGCCTGGCCGGCCCGCAGCACCAGTTCCGCACCGGGCACGCTGACCGAGCCCGGAATATTCATGGTCGCATATTCGTCGAAGCGGCGAACGTCGAGAATGGCGATGTTGGCCTTGTCCGCGATCAGTTTTGCCACTTCGTCGGCACTGAACGATGGCGTGTGGCGACGTGCCTCGACCAGCTCGCCAAACGCCTTGGAGTAGGAGTTGACGTCCTCGAACACCTCGTAGCCCGCCGCGCGCCAGGCCTTCAGCCCGCCATCGAGCGCACGGACATTGCTGTAGCCGAGTGCCGCGAGGCGTTCGGCTCCTACCGCGACCAGCCCCTCACCATCATCGAACAGCACGACCGGCACATCCTTGCGCGGCAGCCTCACCGCGGCCTCGATCGCGATCCGGTCCACGGCCAAGTTGGCTGCGAACAGCGGATGGCCGGTGGCGAAGGCGGCCTCGTGCCTCAAATCGAGCAGCGCTATCTCCTCGCGCAGCAGCAGCGCGCGGCGGATATCGGCGGGGGTGACAGTCGAAAGCTTCATGGCGTGAACCTTGGGAACAGGGCCAGAAGCTTTTTGAACTATCGTCGCGATGTTGGCTAGTCGTACCAGCGAACAGGGCTATCGCCAGTTCACCGTGCAGGCAGTCATCGCACTAGTCGCATTCATATGTGGCGACGACGCGCGAAAAGTCGAGTTGCGAGAGCGCATCCCGGTCGATCCAGAAATGAAGCACACACCCGATGTTGGAGTTCCAATCGAAGAATGCGAGGTCGCCCTGCACCTGGAGCAACAACATGTCCTCCAGATGCTCCTCGGTCGCACCTTGGGGGCCGCTGCCATATCCCAGCATCTGATGAAGCGCCGTTCTGAAATGACGGTACTTCCCTTCTTTCACGGTCGGGGTCTTCCAATGGTTCTGCCGCTCGAGATTCGCAACAAAGTCGAGAGGGGCATCATCGCAAGCATCGTCATCCTGGGTCGCCATGCAACGGATCGTGTGGTTGATGGCATTGCCCAGGTCTGCCGCAAATTCCCCCGCGTATGTGCGTACCTGCCCATGTATTCTCTCATAGACATGCACGACATCGAGCCACCAGGACCTAAAGGCTGTCTTTGTGTCCGCATCGACGTCGTCCATTGGAGTTAGCGTCCGACTGCGTTCAAGCCATCCGATTGCTCCAGCGCGAACCCGCTTCAGTTCGGCGACTACTTCGTCGGAAAGCGGCTTGCCGTAGTACCCTAGCTTCAGATCGCTGACGACGTGCGACAATACCGACCGAACCACATAATTAATCAGCAGCCAGTTGAAGGGCCAATGCTCGTCTCTCTCGTATTCGGCCGCTCGTCGGAACTGAAGCAGGTCCCTTTTCTCCGGCTCACCCGGGCCTAACACCTTGCACAATTCCTCGATCATGAGCTCGCCTCCAACGGCATCCTCATGGAAGTAGAAGTCGCGGAACAGCTGGAACGAAAGCGGGTACTTGAACTCGACCTTGGCATAAAAATCGAGCGCCGGATCGAGCCACTTGACCTGGGCGTCTCCGTCGGCACCAGCCAGCGGCATGAGATTTGGCGGTGGCGCACAGTCCGGATAGGCGCCGCCGTCGGTCGGACTATAGAGGACGCGGCAAGGTGGATGCCCTTCACCGACAAACACCGAGCTGCAGAAGAAATAGAGCGTGCCTTGCTTCGGAAGCGGCGACCACCCGGACCCGGGCACTTCCGCCAAGTCGATCTGGGCAACGAAGGTGAGAGCGACGATCTCTGGCGTCACGTTCGCCGTGACTTCCGCCACAGGCCAGTCGAGCTGCGGTGGAAGCCTGGGAAGTCCGCCAAAGAAACTTCGCGCCGGATGAGCAAGCGGCACAGGCAAATCGCTGCGTCTGACGAGCACGGCCGGCAGTGCTGACTCTTCAAGTTCGTCTCGTTCGGATCGCGCCATTGGGTCACCACGACTTAAGCGTGCAGGACTCGGATCGAACCATTTCGCGAAGCCTTGGACAAGCATTTCTTCTTCACCGCGCGGCGTAACCTCGGTGGCGACCTGTGCGATCGACTATCGCGCGACCGGTGACCCGTCAGCCGGGCGCTTCGCGATCACTCGCCAGGAACGAGCCGCCCGACCGGCGGCTGCGCCGGGCGCCGCAGCTTGCGGCGCGACAGATACAAGAGCACGCCAGTGATCGCAAACAACGGCATCAGCGCCGCGGCGATCATGAAGGCGAGCTTGCCGGGCCAACCCAGGACCGCGCCGCGGTGGATGTCGAGCACGCTAGCAATGACCTTCTCCCCAAGGGTCTTATCGGCATAGCGCTCCGCAGAGACCACCTGGCCGGTGACGGCATCGATGCGGAACTCATCGCGCATGCTATCGAGCGTGGAGTCCTTCGGCCACGACCGGATCCGCATCACCGTGCCCGAGCCGGCGGGAAGCGTTAGCTGAGCCCTGGCAAAACCGCCGCCCTCCTCATGCTGGAGGGCCGACCACGCGCGATCGAACCCGACCGGCTGCGCCGGTTCGGGACGACCGGGTGGACGCGGCTGCTTCGGCTGCATCTTCGCTGCCGCCACGTGTGGACGCGACAGCAACCAGACGGCGCCGTCCTTGTACCAGTCGAACGAATACCACAGTCCGGTCAGGGTCATCACGAGGTAGACCGGCAGAACCCAGGTGCCGATGACAGCGTGCAGCGAGCGGTGCAAGCCGCGGCCGCTGAGCCCGAGATTCGGCTTCAGCCACATCTTCACGCTGCTTGCGCGACGTGGCCAGCGCAGCACGAGGCCCGAGACCAGCATCACGAGCAGACCCAGCGCGGCCACACCGGTGATCTGACGTCCCCAGCCCTTGGCATCGCCGGGAATGAGTAGCCAGCGATGCAGTCTGCGCACCGTCGCAAAGAAGTCCTCGCCGCGCGGCACGCCGAGCACGCTCCCGTCATAGGGATCGACATAGAGCGAGGACGGACGCGCGCCCTGCTCGTCGCGGGCGAAGCGGACATGCACTGCCCCGGACGGATCGCTCGACAGCATGATGGCCGCAACCTTGCCAACATCCGGCACAGCCTTCAGGCGCGCGACGAGTTCATCCGGCAACAGCGCCGGCATCGTCCGTGGCGCAACCTGCATGATGCCGGCATTCAGATAGTCTACGATCTCGTCCTCAAAACTCATGATCGCGCCGGTCAGCGCGATCAGGGAGAACAGCAGCGCGAGCACGAGACCCGCAATGGAATGGACTTGATGCAGCGCCGCCTTGATCTTGTGCCAGAGCCTATGCATCGGCGCAGGCCCTCCCGGTCGGAATGACCGAGCCATCATCGTCTCTGCGCCGCACCCCCATCGCTAGAACTTCACCGTTGCCGACAACGAGATGCGGCGGCGATCGCCCAACGCGACGTTCAGGGCGTTTCCAGTGCTGGAGGTATAGTAGACCTTGTCGAACAGATTCTTGACGTTGAACTGATAGGTCACAGGCACCTTGTCGACCTTGGTGTCGTAGGTCGCAAAGATGTCCGCGACAGTATAGGCCGGCATGAAAAACGTGTTGGCGGAGTCACCGGGCCTGTCACCGACATAGTGTGCGCCGCCGCCGACGCGCAAGCGTCCGGGCAGCCGGTCACCGAAATCATAGACGAGATAGAGCGAAGCCGTGTTCATCGCGGCGTTGAACAATTTTGCATTGCCAACAACGGGATCGTCGATCAGGCGCGCATCGGTATAGCCATAACTTCCGATCATGCTCCATTCGTCGGTCAGCCTGCCGGTGACATCCAGTTCGACACCGCGCGACCGGGCCGCGCCCGAGGCGCGCGCCGCCGACTTGCCGCCGCCGATGTCATCCAACACCAGCACGTTCTTCTTCTGGATGTCGTAGACCGCCAGGGTGCCCGACAGCCGCTTGTTGACGTCGAACTTCAGGCCGGTCTCCCACTGCGTTCCCTCTTCAGGCGCGATGGTGGAGTCGACGACGAAGCCGGTTGTGAACGCTGCGATAACCGATGTTGGCTTCAGCGACTGCGTATAGCTCACGTAATATGAGAGCTGATCGCTCAGCTTGACGATGACGCCACCAAGCGGCAGCACCTTGTCGCCTGCCAGACTGGTGTTGGTGATGAACAGAGGCCGGCCCTTTCCGGCAAGCTGCTCGTATTCCATCCAGCGCACGCCGCCCACCACGGACAGCCAGTTGGTCAGATGGAACGTATCCTGGGCGAAGAAGCCGCGGGTGCCGAGCTTGTCGGTCTGCTCACTGTCGGTTGCCGAAACGGTCGTACCCGGTGTGACCAGTCCATAGACCGGATTATAGAAATTGAAGCTCGGCGTGGCCTGGCGGATCAAATCGTGGCGATCGATCGTGCGATACATCGCCTCGCCGCCGAACAGGATCTCGTTGCGGAAGCCGCCGACCCAGACGTCACCTTGCAGATAGGAGGTGCCGTAGCTGACGTTGCTCAACGAGTTCCGGGTGCCGTCGTTGCTGCGGGTTTCGACGCCGGTCGTGGCGTCGACTTTGGTGATGCGGAGCTGGTTGGCGCTGAAAGTCTCGGTGTTGTAGCTATAGGCCGCGGTGACCTTCCAATTGTCGTCGAGCTTCTGCTCGACCGAGCCCTGCACCAGGTCGGACGTGCCCCACATGTTGTTGAAGGGTTCATCAAGCCGGCGCGTCGCCGGGATCGCCAGCTGGGCGCCGTTGACGAAGGCCGTGCCGCGGTCGAACGGAGAGATGAATTCGCGGTGCTCATAGGTGAGCTGGACCGTCGTGGTCTCGCCGTACCAGGCGAGCGACGGGTTCACGAGCATTTCCCGATGGCGCCCGAAATTGCGCCAATAATCCTCGCTGACACCATAGCCGATGAAGCGATAGGCGAGACCGCCGTCGCCGATCGGACCGGTAACGTCGAGGGTGCCGTCGGCACCGTTGCGATTGTTCGCGTAGATCGAGCCGAGCAGCGTGGCCGAGCCATGCTGATAGAGCTCCGGGCGCTTGCTGATGGTGTTCACGATGCCGCCGGGATCCATGATGCCGTAGAGCAGCGAGGCGGGTCCCTTCAGCACCTCGACGCTGTCGACCGCGGCGTTCAGGCTGCGGCCCTGCACCAGCGGCATGCCGTTGCGCATGATCGAACCGTCGCGATTGTCGCCGAAGCCGCGTCGGATCACCGCGTCCTGGGTTCCCGCGAGCGTATTGGTCTGGGTGATGCCGCTGATGTTGACAAGCGCATCGTCGATGTTGCGCGGCAGCTGGTCCTTGAGGACCTGTGCGGGCACGACGTTGACGGATTGCGAGGTGTCGAGCGGCGATGCGCCCGAGCGCAGCGTGCTAGCACTCGGCATCGCGCGATAGCCGAGCTTTGCGGCTTGTTGTGCGGCGGCGTCCGCCGCAGCACGTTCGGACGGCGTCGGTGCTACGGGTGGAACTGCATTCGAGTTACGGCGCGCGGCCGTCTGTGTACGTCGTTGCGACTGCTCCGAAGCACGCGCCGGTTTTGGCCGCGGCGCCGGCGCATCCACATTCACCGGGGGCAGCGCCGTTTGCGCCTGCGCAGTGGTGTTGAGGGGACATTCGGCGAGCATGACGGCCGCTCCGATGAGAAGGCTAGCGCGGCTCTTGCCGGCGCGATTTCGATGGCCACTGACGCGATGGCCATCCATAAGGGCACGCACTTTCGATTCACTTCCAAGTCACAGCATTGAAGTTGGCGCATCTACCAGCCGCTGCGAATGAAGAGAACATGGCGGCGACTTGAATCGCTCTAGTGTTGAATCGTTCTAAGAACGGGAACGATCGCGCGATCATGCGGCGCCCGATGTTGTGACCTTTTCGCCAGCAAGAACCGGAACAGCGCGATTGGAACGCGCACGAAATGAGCGCACCCGCTCCATTGTCGATGCTGATGAGGTCATCGACGCGACGCCATGTCGCACGAGAGCTCCGCGCTCGCGCAAGCTCGCCCGCCGCCATCGCCGCGGTCGGGATTTCCGCTCACATCAGATTAACTGTACAGTTATTCTTTGCAGGTTACCTTCAGATGTGCTATTCACTCAGCCATGATCAATTCATCGGACCAACGCCCGTCCGCGCGCGCCGGCGCGCTCGCAGAAGACCTCCGTTCGCTGGTCGGAAAGCTCAAGCGCCGGCTGCGCGAGCAGGCGGGTCCGGAGGATTTGACCCCGTCTCAGGTGTCCATCCTGCTCCGCCTGGAAAAGGATGGCCCCGCCACGGTGTCGAGTCTGGCGCGATCGGAAAAGATGCGCCCGCAATCGATGAGCACGGCGGTCGCCGCGCTTCTGGCCGCAGGCCTGGTCAGTGGCGCCCCCGATCCGGAGGACGGACGTCAGACCATTCTGTCGCTGACGAAAGCGTGCCGCGACTGGATCCGGGTCGGTCGCGCCGCCCGGCAGGACTGGCTCTCGCGCACCATTTCGGCACGGCTGTCAGCGCGGGAGCAGGACGAACTGGCCGCCGCCGTCTCTCTGCTCAAACGGCTCGTCGACGATTGACGCGGCCCCGCCGCGCTGCCGGAAGGACATGATCATGGCTCTTACGATGCTCGACCCGATCACTGCGCTCATCATCGTCGACCTGCAGCGCGGCATCGTCGATCTCCCCTCGGTCCATTCCATTGGAGACGTCGTGGCGCGCGCCGGCGCGCTTGCCGCGGCGTTTCGGCGGCATCGCCTGCCGGTCGTGCTGGTCAATGTCGCTGGCGGCGCGCCGGGCCGCACTGAGCGGGCGCGCCCTGACGGTCCGTTCCCCAACGGATGGACCGACCTCATTCCCGAACTGGATCGACAGCCCGACGATATCGCCGTGACCAAGCGGACATGGGGCGCATTCGCGAGCACCGATCTCGAGAGCCAGCTGCGGCAGCGCGGCGTCACGCAGGTCGTCATCGCCGGCGTCGCCACCGGCACCGGCGTCGAGTCCACCGCGCGGCAGGCTTACGAGGCGGGCTTCAATGTCGCCCTTGCCACCGACGCCATGACCGATTCGCGTTCGGAGGCCCACGACTACAGCATCGCAAACGTCTTTCCGCGGCTTGGCGAGAGTGGCTCGACGCAGGCGATCATCGATCACCTGGCAACACGGAGCGCGCAGGCATGAGCTGGCTTCATTTCGTATCCTATTTCTTCGGTGGCGCGTGTCTCGCGAACACCATTCCGCATCTCGTCAGCGGCCTGCGCGGCGAACCGTTCCAGAGCCCGTTCGCAAAACCGAGAGGAGAAGGGCTATCCTCGTCGACGGTCAACGTGCTCTGGGGCTTCTTCAACCTCGTGGTCGGATATCTCCTCGTCTGCCGTGTCGGAGAGTTTTCACTGCTGGACATAGGTGACGTCGCAGCTCTCGGGCTCGGCGCTCTGCTGCTGAGCCTGTTTTGCGCGCGGCGGTTCGGCCAGTTCCACGGCGGCAACACGCCGACAGGGTCGTGAGCATGGCGGGCGCGGGTACGTTTCGCTCACTGCGGAACTACAATTACCGCGTCTGGGCAGCGGGCGCGCTGGTGTCCAACACCGGGACATGGATGCAGCGCGCCGCGCAGGACTGGCTCGTTCTCACCGAGCTCACACGACACAATGCGTCGACCGTCGGCGTGGTGATGGCGCTCCAGTTCGGGCCGCAGCTTCTGCTGATGCCGTGGACGGGTTTTGCCGCCGATCATTTCGACCAGCGACGGCTTCTGGTCGCGACTCAGGCGACGATGGGCGTGCTGGCGCTCGTTCTCGGCCTTCTCACGGTCACCGGCCTGGTGCAGCTCTGGCATGTTTACGCGTTTGCCTTCCTGTTCGGCTGTGCCGCGGCCTTCGACGCCCCGGTGCGCCAGACGTTCGTGGCCGAGCTCGTCGGCGACGGCGAGCTCTCCAATGCGATCGCGCTGAACTCGACGTCCTTCAATGCCGCACGGATGGTCGGGCCCGCGGTGGCAGGGATTGTCATCGCTTCGATCGGCACCGGGTGGGCCTTCCTGCTCAACGCCGCATCCTTTATGGCGGTGCTCGGCTCGCTCGCTATGCTCCGCACCTCCGAGCTTCGCCCGAACGCACGGGCCCACCGGACCAAGGGCGGCATGACGGAGGGCTTTCGCTACGTGTGGTCACGCAGCGATCTCAGGGCGATCATGATCATGCTGTTCCTGATCGGCACGTTCGGACTGAATTTTCCGATCTTCATCTCGACCATGGCGGTCAGCGTCTTCCACACCGATGCGCGCGGCTTCGGCCTTTTGTCATCGACGATGGCGATCGGCACGATCTCAGGCGCGCTGCTGGCTGCAGGGCGCGCGCGGCCGCGGTTCGTCTCGTTGCTGCTGGGCGCGGCTGCTTTTGGCGCGGGATGCACTCTGGCCGCGCTCGCGCCCAGCTACTGGCTGTTCGCCGGCAGCCTGGTCCTGATCGGAGTCGCGGCGCTGACGGTCACGAATACCTCGAACGCCATGATGCAGCTCTCCACCGAGCCGCGAATGAGGGGACGCGTGATGGCGTTGCGCCTCGGCGTCGCGCTGGGCGGCACACCGATCGGCGCACCGATCGTCGGATGGGTGGCGGACAATCTGGGCCCGCGCTGGGCGCTCGGCGTGGGCGCGGCGGCAGGCTTCGCGGCGGCGCTGGTTGCGGCCCGCGCCATGTCGGCGCGCACGCGGAGGTTCACCGCGAATGAAACGCGCGCTTAGGCGATCGCGGGGCTGGTCAGTTCGTCCAGCTTCGCCTTGAGCGCGGTGCCGTCAGTCAACGCACGCAGCGGCGGCCGCACGCGCAACCAGCCTGCGTCGCCGGTCTGCGCGGCGAGAATGGCCTTCAGCGTCGTCAGGAAGGACGGAGACTTCACCACGATATCAACCGCGGCCTGCATGCGTGCCTCGACATCCTTGCCGTCGATCATCGCCTTGACCAGCTCCGGCGTGATGTTGGCCATGCCGCAGATGGTGCCGGCGCCGCCGCCGGCGATCGCACGCGCGATGTCGGTTTCGTTACCGACAGTGATGGCTAGCTCAGGAGCAGCAGCGCGGAATGCCTGGAACTGCTTGAAGTCGCCGCTGGAGTCCTTCAGACCCGCGACCACCTTGCCGTAACGCTTGCGAAGGTTCGCTGCGACCGTTGTCGGGATCGCAACGCCGGAGACCTGCGGGATGTGATAGAGATAGGCGCGCAGACGATCATCGGCGACACCGTCGAAGATCGCCGCGAACGCATCCTCGATGCCTTCAGGCGCGGCGCTGCGATCGAAGTAAGGCGGCAGATACAGGACGTGGCGCAGACCAAGGCCGAGCACGGCGCGCGTCAGCGCGATGCCGTCGCTGATGGCGGGGAAGCCGCCGCCAATGCCGATGCGCTCCGCCGGCACGCCGGCCTTGAGCACGGCTTCGATGGTCGCGACGCGTTCAGCGACATTGAAGGAGGTGCCCTCGCCGGTGGTGCCGAACAGCACGACGCCGTCGACGCCCTTGCCGAAGAGCTGTTTGGCATGAGCGGCAAGCCTGGCGGAGTCCACGCTGCCGTCCGTCGCCAGCGGCGTCGCCGACGCCACCCAGAACCCGCGAATTGCCTCCGTCATAGCACCACCCATTGTTGCGGCTCCCCGTGATCTCCAATGATCTTGGAGGGCTTACCGAGCCTTGTTTTTACTTTACTTTTTGTCCTGTACCTTACATACAAGATAGACGCAAATCCTTTCCGCCGTCGCGGCGCGCATGAGGCGCAGCCAAATTTTGAGGAGGTCTCGCATGAACATGGTGACCTCCTTCGGACATCCCGAGCCGTTACTCGCCGCCTTGCGCGACAAGCTCGGCTCCGCGGCCGTGCTGACCGGCAGCGACGTGCCCGCGCGCAATTGCAACGACTGGAGCGCGAGCCTGCCGCAGACGCCGCTTGCGGTGATCCGGCCGCTCGATGCGCAGGGCGTTGCCGATGCGATCCTGACCTGCCGGCAGGCGCGCCTGCCCTTCGTGCCGCAGGGCGGCTTGACCGGGCTCTGCCGCGGCGCCGCGCCCGAAGCGGGCTGGGTCGCGATCTCGCTGGAGCGCATGACCGGCATCGAGGAGATCGATCGCGCCTCGATGACGATGACGGTGAAATCGGGCACGCCGCTCGAGGCGATCCAGAAGGCTGCCGACGAGGCCGGCTTCTTCTTTCCGCTCGATCTCGGCTCGCGTGGCTCCTGCGCGATCGGCGGCAATCTCTCCACCAATGCCGGCGGCAACCGCGTGATCCGCTACGGCATGACCCGCGAGCTCGTGCTCGGTCTCGAAGTGGTGCTGCCGGACGGCACCGTCATCACCAGCCTCAACAAGCTGATGAAGAACAATGCCGGCTACGACCTGAAACATCTCTTCATCGGTTCGGAAGGCACGCTTGGGATCATCACCCGCGTGGTGCTGAAGCTGTTTCCGAAACCGCGCTCCACCATGGCTGCGCTCTGCGCGCTGAAGGATTATGCCGCGGTGATCGCGCTGCTCGATGCCGCACGCAGCGGGCTCGGACCGCTGCTGTCGGCGTTCGAAGTGATGTGGCCGGACTATTGGGACGTGATCACAACGCGGGCCGGCGTCAAGCCGCCGGTCGCCGCCGGCCAAGGTCTCTATGTGCTGGTCGAGGCGCAGGGCACCGACGAGAGCATCGATGCGCCACGTTTCCAGGCCTGGCTCGAAGAGCTGATGGAGCGCGGGCTATTGGCCGATGCCGCCGTGGCGCAATCGCTGGCGCAGACTCAAGCCTTCTGGCGCGTGCGCGACATCTGCGCCGAATTCGGCCAGGTGCTGGGTCCGCACATCTCCTACGACATCGGCCTTGCTGTGGCGCGGATGGACGAGTTCGCCACGCGCTGCAAGGCGGCGCTCGCTGATGGCATCAAAGGCTGCGAGAGCGTCTATTACGGCCATATCGGCGACGGCAATCTGCATCTCGTCTCCTGGGTCACGGGCCTTCCCGTCGAACAGCAGCCCAAGGAGGAGATGGACACGATCATCTATGGTCTGGTGCGCGACATGGGCGGCAGCGTCTCCGCCGAGCACGGCATCGGCACGCTGAAGAAGAAATGGCTGGGACATGCGCGCAGCGAGGCCGAGATCGCCCTGATGCGGACACTAAAGGCCGCGCTCGATCCCGATCATCTACTCAACCCCGGCAAGGTGATCTGAGAGCATCCATGCGCTCGCTGAAGCTCGATGCGCCGAAATCGCTGTCGCAACGGGTGATGCTGCGGCTGCGGCAGGCGATCATCGACGGCGAGTTTGCGCTCGGTGCCGCGATCTCCGAGGAAATGGTGGCAAACTCCTTCGGCGTCAGCCGCACGCCGGTGCGCGAGGCGATGGGCCAGTTGCAAGCACAAGGGCTCGTGGTGATCCGGCCGCAGGTCGGCAGTTTTGTATTCACGCCGAGCGCGGAGGACATTACCGCGCTCTGCACTTTCCGCATCGCGCTCGAGCCCAAGGCCGCAGAGCTCGCCTTCAGCAACGACCGCGACGGCGCGATCGCGACGATGAGCGAGGCGATCGCGGCGATGGAGCCGGCGGTCGAGGCCAAAGACAACATCGCCTATGGCCGCGCCGACGCCGCCTTTCACGAGGGCCTGTTCGCGCATTGCGGCAACCGCTATCTCGCCGAATCCTACCAGCTCGTCTCGGGCCGCGTCGCCGCGCTCCGCACCAATCTGACCTCGCCGATCGACGTGCGCACCCGCTCCTCCTTCGACGAGCATCGCAAGCTGCTCGATCTGTTCGCGCGCGGCGAGCACGCCTCCTTCGAAGCGGCGATGACGACGCACATCACCAACTCGGGCCTGGTCTACGCAAAAGCGCTGAAGGTAGATTGAGCGGTCCTACCGCGCGTCTCTCGATTCCGGTCTGTCCAGAAAATCCAGCGCGGTGTTGATCTGTTCGAGCTGGTGCTCGATCTTGTCGCGGTCCTCGACCGACTGCGCCTTCTCGAGCTGTTCCACAAGCTTCTGCTTCCGCGACAGCAAATTCTCTATGACGGTACTCACAGCTCCCCCATCGCCCGAGGCGAATATCGAGGCAATCTAAATCCAGGATATAAGCGCGCGCCGGAATCGCCGCGAACCCTCCCATCAAAATGTTCGCGAAGGCAGATGGTTCCTCACTCGACAGGGATGCGCTGTCGGCCTCGACGCCCGCCCCGCCCGGTTTGCCGCCTGCGGAACCTTAATCTTTCACGTGTCCGTCGGTTGTATTCGGTAGCCCGGGGCCCTATGCCTGTGCGCCATGGACACCCAGATCATCACCGCCGAAAAGCCCCTGATGGCCCAGGCGCGCCCGCGCAAGCCGGCGCCGTTCCTCCCGATGAGCCGCGCCGAGATGGACGCGCTCGGCTGGGATGCCTGCGACATCGTGCTGGTGACGGGGGATGCCTATGTCGACCATCCGAGTTTTGGCATGGCGATCATCGGCCGGCTGTTGGAGGCGCAAGGTTTCCGCGTCGGCATCATCTCGCAGCCCGATTGGCAGTCGGCCGAGCCATTCAAGGTGCTGGGCAAGCCGAAAGTGTTCTTCGGCGTCACTGGCGGCAACATGGACTCCATGGTGAACCGCTACACCGCGGATCGCCGCCTGCGCCATGACGACGCCTATACGGCCGGTGGCGAGGGCGGCAAGCGGCCCGACCGCTGCACCGTCGTCTACGCCCAGCGCTGCCGCGAGGCGTTCAAGGATGTACCGATCGTGCTCGGCGGCATCGAGGCCTCGCTGCGCCGGATCGCGCATTACGATTACTGGTCCGACAAGGTGCGCCGCTCGGTGCTGGCTGACGCCAAGGCCGACCTGCTGCTCTACGGCAACGCCGAGCGCGCCGTCGTCGAGGTGGCCAACCGCATCGCCGCCGGCGAAGCGCCGCGCGAACTGAACGACATCAGGGGCGTCGCGCTGTTCCGCCGCGTGCCGGAGGACTATGCGGAGCTGCACGCCGACGATCTCGATTCCGCCGACGAAGGCGCAACGCGCCAGAAGGGCGCGACCGTGATCCGGCTGCCGGCGCTGGAGCAGGTCGAGCAGGACCGCGAAGCCTATGCGCGCGCCTCACGCGTGCTGCATCGTGAGAGCAATCCCGGCAACGCACGGCCTCTGGTGCAGCGGCACGGCGACCGCGATCTCTGGCTCAACCCGCCGCCGATTCCGCTGACGTCGGATGAGATGGACGCGGTCTACGATTTGCCCTACGCCCGCGCGCCGCATCCGTCCTACGGCGACGCGAAGATCCCGGCCTGGGATATGATCAAATTCTCGGTGACGATCATGCGCGGCTGCTTTGGCGGCTGCACCTTCTGCTCGATCACCGAGCACGAAGGCCGCATCATCCAGAACCGCTCGGAAGGATCGATCCTGCGCGAGATCGAAAAGATCCGCGACAAGACGCCGGGCTTCACCGGCGTGATCTCCGACATCGGCGGCCCCACCGCCAACATGTACCGGATGGCGTGCAAGGACCCGAAGGTCGAGGCCGCGTGCCGCCGCCCGTCCTGCGTCTTCCCCGAGATCTGCCCGAACCTCAACACCTCGCATGACGATCTGATCAGGCTCTATCGCAAGGTGCGCGAGACCAAGGGCATCAAGAAGGTGATGGTCGCCTCGGGCGTGCGCTACGACCTCGCGGTCGAGAGCCCCGAATACATCAAGGAGCTCGTCACCCATCACGTCGGCGGCTACCTCAAGATCGCCCCTGAGCATACCGAGCGCGGCCCGCTCGACAAGATGATGAAGCCCGGCATCGGCGCCTACGACAAGTTCAAGCGAATGTTCGATGAAGCGGCCGAACAGGCCGGCAAGAAATACTATCTGATCCCATACTTCATCGCGGCGCATCCGGGCACGACCGACGAGGACATGATGAACCTCGCGCTCTGGCTCAAGAAGAACCGCTACCGCGCCGATCAGGTTCAGACCTTCCTGCCCTCGCCGATGGCCACCGCCACGGCGATGTACCACACCGGCGTCAATCCGCTGCGCGGCGTGCGCCGCGGCGGCAGCGACAAGGTCGAGGCGATCAAGGGCCTGCGCCAGCGCCGCCTGCACAAGGCGTTCCTGCGCTATCACGACCCCGACAATTGGCCGGTGCTGCGCGAAGCGCTGAAGGAGATGGGCCGCGCCGATCTGATCGGCTCGCGCCCGGACCAGCTCGTGCCTGCGCACCAGCCCCCCGGCACCGGCAAGGCCGCCGGCACCAAGCGTCCGCTGCGCCCCGGCGGCAAGACGCAGAAGTTCACGACCAAGGGTCTGAGGGTGATGAAGTAGCGGGCGAACGCCTGCCTTCTAAGACAAATATCGAAAACAACCCCATGCACAGTAGGCAGGGATAGCGAAATCAAGGCCTTAAAGCGCAACGAGATTGGAGCAATCGTCATTGCGCCTGAGCTCGTCATCCGAGCACGCCATTTCCGAAAAACCGAAAATCGCTTGACCTGTCGGGCAAAACAGGAGCATGATGTCACCATCGCGGCATGCGGGATCAAGCGACGTCATCGACTTTTGGTCCGTTCGCCGGATGACTGCCTCAACGAGAACAGCATTCAACTCAAGCTCACCACGAACGCGTTGATCGCGTCTGCCGCCTGTTTCGGTTGCTGGCACATCCACCAGTGACCTGCATTCAAGATGGCGACCTTTGCGCCCGCTCGTTCGGCGGACCGGCGCGCCAACTTCTCCCCGCCACAATATCCATCCTCGGTAGCAATGACGGCGAGGCCCGGCTTCGCAGCGGCATTGTGCAATCCACGTCCAAGATCGCGCATGACGGGCTGAGCGGCCGATCGGTACAGGGTCAGGATGGCCCGGCCCAGTCCCTCATTTGCCCCCGCGACCACGCGAGCCGCGATCGCCGGCGTCATGCCGAGACTCATGAAACGCTCGATACGCGATTCGCCAGACACGCTCGCCATCTCGGCAAGCGCCTGTTCACCAACCTGCTCCGTCTGCCAGACCTGCGCGAGGTCATGCCAGACGTAATCACGATCGAAGCATCCCAGAATGTCGCTGCTCCACGACCGGATCAGGTCCGGACGCTCCATCGCAATTCGCACGACATGGCCGCCGCCCCAATCGTGGCCTATCAAATCGATAGGTTGCGGAAGTCTGGTCAATTCCCCGGCCAGCCAGTCCCGATAACCGTCGGTGGTGCACGCGAACCCCGCAGGAATCGGCGAGCCGAACCCAGGAGGCGACAAGCGAACGACCTCGCCACTGCGAAGATGTGGCACGAGATCGTCCCATATTGCCGCGGTCTCGGGGTTTCCGTGAACAAGAACAATCGTCATCGAACACATCCCTTCTTTGAAAATGGGACCCGGGCGGCGCGCGAAGCTTTGAGACGCACCTTATCGGCTCGACATACCCAGGGATAGCCGGCCGGTGCTTTCCAAACGGACAGGCCGGTCGGGGCGTCCCTGCGGCGAGTTCGTCTCCCGATGACGCGGCCCCGATTGACATTGTTGGGAAGGTGCATCAACCTCAGAGCATATTGTCGACATTTGTCCGGCCGCACGAAGGCACGGGCGCACCGCTTATTTTTAATGGAGATTGCAATGTCCAGTTTGTTGGGCACGCACGCCATTGTCATTGGAGCAGGCATCGGCGGCCTCGCGACGGCAAAACTGCTGTCGTCCTATTTCGCAAAAGTCACAGTGCTGGAACGCGATGCGCTTCCCGATCGCGCCGAGCCGCGAGTGGGTACGCCGCATTGCCGGCAGGCCCATGTTCTGCTCAAGGCGGGGCTCCAGGAGCTCCTCAATTTGTATCCCGAGCTGGAGCGCGAGCTCGAGCTTGCAGGCGCCGTTCGGGCCAGGACCGCCGTCGACATCCTGATCGAGACGCCAGGGATCGATCCATGGCCACAGCGGGATTTTGGATTTGATACCTTGTGCATGACGAGGCCTCTGCTCGAGTTCGTCGTGCGGTCCATGACTACAAAGGAAGCCAACATCGATCTGCAACCGCAGTGCCGGGTCACGAAGCTTCGACTCTCCGCCGATCAGCGCGTCACCGGGTTGACTTATGAGCAGGCCGGCGCTGCCAGAGAGATCACCGCGGAGCTCATTGTCGATGCGTCCTCGCGCGGCAACATGACGCTGGAGACGCTCGATGCCTGCGGTATTCCCCGTCCGGATGAAATGGACATCGGCGTCGACATTGCCTACGGAACGGGCCTATTCCGGCTTTCAGAGAATGCGTCGCGCTCTTGGCGCGGCGTCATTCATCGGCCAGCCGCAGCAAGCGGTCGCGGCGGTTTCGTTTTCCCGTGCGAGAACGAGAGCTGGCAGGTGACCCTGAACGGAATGCACGGCGATGGTCCGCCTGAAGACCTGCCCGGGTTTATCGCCTTTGCCAAGACGTTCCGCACCTCGACCATCTACGGCGCGCTCAATGAGGCGACCCCGCTCGGGGTCATTCACCGCTTTGCCTTTCCCAGCAGCCGGCGTCGACGCTTCGAGGCGCTGACCGCCTTCCCACATGGACTCCTTCCGATCGGCGATGTCATCTGCCGGTTCAATCCAGCGTTCGGACAGGGGATGACAGTGGCCGCGCAGGAGATAGGTGTCCTCCGGCGGCTGCTCGACGAGCAGGTCGGCGCGACCGCTCCCCTCGAGGGTTTGGCATCCGCATTTTTCAAAGCCATCCAGAATGTTCTGGCCGCACCATGGTCGTTGGCAGAGAGCGATTTCATGTACGAAAAGACCCGCGGTGCGCGCCCTGCGGACTTCGCGCAGCGCATGCAATTCAGCGGCGCCCTGATGCGTGTCGCCGCCCAGGATGCGCGCGTGCATCGTTTGCTGACCGAGGTCAATCATCTGATGGCATCTCCGACCTTGCTGCGAGATCCAGAGATCGTCCGCAAGGTGAGCGCACAAATGGCCGCTTCCACCTGAGTGCCAGGGGACCGGGCACCGCTGCCGTCAGGTTCACGGCGTCGGGTGAGGCGCTGGGTGTGACTGAGGGGTGGGGAGCAGGCTGTTGCGGCAATCGAGAAGAAGGCTGCCGCTGCGGAGCAGTGACCGGCTGTTGATCGCCGCCCCGAGGGCGATCGGCACAACTAGATCGACGATCTGATATTTCGGCACGGGCCGAAATCAATTGACCTCGGCACTCATGAAACATATAAAGTTACATGAGGCGAGATTCCCGACTATCCGGCGTGCTGCACGTCCTGCTGCACATGGCGCCGCAGCCTGGCCCATTCACATCCGAGACTTTGGCGAAAGCGATGGACACCAATCCCGTGGTGATCCGGCGCATCATGGCGGGCCTGCGGGAGCTCGGTTACGTCCGCTCCGAGAAGGGGCACGGCGGCGGCTGGACGCTGGCTTGCGACCTGTCGAAGGTAACGCTGCGCGACGTCTACGCCGCGCTCGGAAGTCCCTCGTTGCTCGCCATCGGCAACCGGACCGAGGCGCCCGGCTGCCTGGTCGAGCAGGCCGTCAATGCCGCACTCGATCAGGCCTTTCGCGATGCCGAGGCGCTGCTGCTGTCGCGTCTCGGCGAGGTGACGCTGGCGATGCTCGGCGGCGATCTGCGCAAGCGGCTGGGATCCCGCAATGTCCGCGACATCAACGCGCATCACGCGTGACTGGCTTCCTTCGGCAGGGCAACATCATGACCGACATTCAAACCATGTTCTCCGATCCGCAAGCCGTGGCGAAATACACGGAAGGCCCGCCCCGCTTCGTTCCCGGCTACAATGCCATGCTGTCCATGGCCGCGATCCTCCTGGCCGAGCGGGCGCCCGAGAACGCGCAGGTGCTCGTCCTCGGCGCGGGCGGCGGCCTGGAGCTGAAGGCGTTTGCAGAAGCGCATCAGGGCTGGAGCTTCGATGGCGTGGACCCGTCCGCGGCAATGCTGGGGCTCGCCAGGAAAACCCTCGGATCGTGCGCGCCCCGCGCGCGTCTTCATCAGGGCTACATTGACGATGCGCCGGACGGACCGTTCGACGGCGCCACCTGCCTGTTGACCCTGCATTTCGTCGACGTCGCGGAACGGCGTCGCATCGCCTCGGAAGTCCGGCGCCGCCTGAAGCCGCGCGCCCCCTTCGTGGTCGCCCATTTGAGCGCCCCCAATGGCGACCACGAGCGTCCGCTATGGCTGTCGCGATACTCCGCCTTCCTGGCCGCCTCCGGCGTCGAGCCCGACAAGGCGGCTGCCGCGCGGGACGCCGTCACCAACCACCTGGAGATTCTCGCCCCCGCCCAGGATGAAGCGATTTTCCGCGAGGCTGGCTTCTCCGATCCAACGCTATTCTATACCGGCTTCGCCTTCCGCGGCTGGGTTGCTTACGCCTGAGGCGTCACGGCTTCATCAACACGGCCGGACACCAGGGCGTGCACTCATGAAGCGGACAGTCCGCGAAGCAGGCCCTCCGTTCTGCCTTTGAAACCGGACAGGGCCAATTCGCCTTTGCGAGTCAGCAAGGGCCCAGAAGCGGAAATCCCAAGAATGAGGATAATGCGCCGCCGGCGGGACGGGCTCGGCGGCCGCTGATGAGAGATAGATCTTGAACTTGCGGGTTTCCGAGGAAGATTGCGTTAGATTAGCCAGCGCTGCGAAACCTATGAGTTTTGCACCACTCGCGCAGATGAATAAAATGTGGCCTTGATCGCTAAATGGCGCGGTTTTTTGGTTGCTAAGTGGCATCCATGAGCATGGCACAGCGGAAATTTTTGAGCGATGGTTGCGCGTCCGGACTCGATCCTATGCGGACCTTGCGGGGGTCGCGAAGGCCAAGATCACGCGGTAGGCTTTAGCGAGACAGGCCCCATCGAGCCCGCTCGAAAATATCCGCCGGCGGCATGACTTCGGAAAGCTCGACTGGGCGTCGCTGCAATTCGACCACGGTCCAGTCTTCGGCATTGGGCGCGCGACCGCCAATTTCCTCTTCTTTCAGGACAATGCCGTCAGCCGTGCGCCATTCGGTGCGTATGCGCTCGCTCCTCATGTCCGTCGTGATCTTGCACTCTTGTCCCAGCAATGTCCCGAGTTTGACGATGACGTCCTTTTGCTCAGCGACACTTCCGGCGACGCTCCACGAGTCCTCCGACCATATCTGAGGTTCGCTGATCGACAGGCTCTCGAACGCGCCCTGCACCGTGGCGCGGAACCGGAGCGCGGCATGGTTTCGTTCGTTTACGATTTCGATAATCCAAGCGCCATTGGCGAATTTCGTGTCCGTTCTTAACCACGGAATATGTCGCTTTCTGTACCTAACGCCGGCACCGTAGTAGTCATAGCGGCCATCCATTCTCGCGACGAAATCCGGTTCAGTTTCAGCTTCCAACGAGGGCATTGGCGCGGCAAAAGCCGTAAAGTTCCTCCAATCAAACAATTCCGCAGGTGGCGACGTCTCGTCCTCGGGGACCGCCGTGCGTGTCAAACTCGTTAGCCACCACTGAGGCGGCTGCCTGATTCCGCTGTCTTCGGCCGCCCAGCCATGCGCCATCCGAATGCCGTCGTGCGTGATGCAGTCGCGGAGGGACATACTCCTTCCTCCGATGGGGTCCGCGGGGCTAACAAGATCCCAAATCGTGCAGGTCTCGCCGAGATAAGTCTCCAGTTTCCCAGTCTTTACACTTTTCGGCCGCGTCCAATCGGGGACAACCTCCTGTTTGATTTCGAACCGATCGTAGCGGTCGCCGTCCAGCGCGCGCGTGAACCAGACATGACGTCCCGGGCCCTCAAAATAGCTGCTTCGTTCGCCATCAACCCGTAGCCATCCACTATGATGGCGCAGATTCACCTGCCGCGTGGGCGGTCCGCTGTACTCTCTTGTCGCTACGTAATCGGGAACGTTATTTACCACATGGCCCTCCTCTTGCGCTTGCCCCGAAGACGCGGCGAGGAAAGCCGTCATCACCAGAATGGCGTAAATGTGAGCTTTCCGCCCTAAGCGACCGGACTCGCTTAGTTGTCCTGATTTTTTGCCAAGTCCGGAATACCGATCGATCACAACGTTTGATCCTCGACGCAGCCAAGCCGCCGAAACTCCTCAAAAAAGAAACGATAACCGAGAGTGCTCGTCGCCTCGTTTAGGGTCTCCACCGGGGCGATCGGATGGATGTAGGCAATCCGGTAGGGCTTTCCCGGTTGCTGGGCTGGCGCAGACGCTGGCCATGCTACAGCCGATGCGCACCGACGAGCGCCATGAACTCGCGTCGCTTCATTGTCTATCCGGCCCCCGATACTCTCAACCTGAGCGTAAGCGGTTTTTCGGTGCAGGTCCAAGGGATCGGATGTCCGAGATGGGTCAAAATGCGAAGAACCCAACCTGAGCAAATGTGGCTATCCCTTGCTAAGCGGACGTGAGCCGAGCGTGCGGAGCCTCCCGACCCGGCGGTCGTGCGCGACATTTTTGGATTGACGCTCGGGGAAGCAAGGATCGCGTCCCTCGTTTCCTCTAGCGTTGCTCCGAAAGAGGCTGCGGAGCGTCTCGGCATTGCCGAGGATACGGCACGTAACATCCTGAAGCGGGTCTTTGCGAAGCTCGACGTTTCGCGGCAAAGCGAACTCGCGGCGCTGCTCGGGCGGCTGGTTTTGCGATGATCTCGGATCACGTGGTGACGTGCAACCGCATTGGTCGCGTCCAAACGTTCTCGTCACCATGATTACCGCCTGCGGAGATGGGGGTTGCGCTTGATGCGTGGTTCGATGAAGTCAAAAAGCGCGGTGCTGCGGATATCAAGCGCAGCTATGCGACCGCCAGCATCATCTCGGCCGACCGGGTTGTGTTCAACATCAAGGGCAACGACTATCGGCTGGTCGTCGCCATCGATTTCGAGAAAAGCATCGTGTGGATCAAATGGATCGGCACGCACCGGGACTATGACAAGATCGATGTAAGAGAGGTTCGACATGGCGGCGACTGAGATCAAGCCGATCCGGACGAAGCGCGATTATGAAGCTGCGCTCAAGGAGGTGGAGCGCCTCTGGGGCGCAAAGTCTGGCACACCTGAGGGCGACCGGCTGGACGTGCTTGCGACGCTCATCGATGTCTACGAGGCCGAGCATTATCCAATGGACCCACCCGATCCTATCGAGGCCATCAAGTTTCGCATGGAGCAGCAGGGGCTGACGCGTCGAGACCTGGAAGAGATTATCGGGACCCGGACCCGGATTGCCGAGGTTCTGAATCGAAAGAGGGGGCTATCAATCACGATGATCCGCCGACTTCACGAGCGTCTTGGCATCTCCGCAGACGTTCTGATCCGACCGAGCCGAAAAAAGGCGGCCTGACGGAGACGTTGACCCGTCGGGCAAAACAGGCGCAGGATGACATCATCGGGGCACGCAGGCTTTCCCGGCCGCATCGTCCGTCTCACCTGAATGTCAGAAGACGAACCTCTCCCCACCATCCATAGATGACCCCATGAAGAAAATCGGATTCCTCTCCTTCGGACACTGGACACCCTCGCCGCAGTCGCAGACGCGCTCGGCTGGCGACACGCTGCTGCAATCGATCGAGCTGGCCGTCGCGGCGGAACAGCTCGGGTTGGACGGCGCGTATTTCCGCGTGCATCATTTCGCGCGCCAGCTCGCCTCGCCCTTTCCGCTGCTCGCCGCGGTCGGCGCCAGGACCAGCACCATCGAGATCGGCACGGCCGTGATCGACATGCGCTACGAGAACCCGCTCTACATGCTGGAAGACGCCGGCTCCGCCGATCTCATCGCCGGCGGACGGCTCCAGCTCGGCATCAGCCGCGGCTCGCCCGAGCAGGTGATCGATGGCTGGCGCTATTTCGGTTACCGGCCGGCCGAGGGCCAGAGTGACGCCGACATGGGCCGGCGCCACGCGGAAGTCTTCCTCGACCTGCTGCGGGGCGAGGGTTTTGCCGAGCCCAATCCGCAGCCGATGTTTCCCAACCCGCCCGGCCTGCTGCGCCTGGAGCCGCATGCCGCGGGTCTGCGTGAGCGGATCTGGTGGGGCGCCGGCTCAAACGCCACCGCGGTATGGGCGGCAAAACTCGGTATGAATTTGCAAAGCTCGACGCTGAAGAACGACGAGACCGGCGAGGCTTTTCACGTGCAGCAGGCCGCGCAAATCCGTAGCTATCGCGCGGCGTGGAAGGAAGCAGGCCACACCCGCGAGCCGCGCGTCTCCGTCAGCCGCAGCATTTTTGCGCTGATCGACGACCGCGACCGCGCCTATTTCGGCGGCGAGCGCGGAGGCGAGGACCAGATCGGCTTCATCGACCCGCGCACGCGGGCGATCTTCGGGCGCTCCTATGCCGCCGAGCCGGATGCGCTGATCGAGCAGTTGCGTCAGGACGAGGCGATCGCCGAGGCCGATACGCTGTTGCTGACGATTCCGAACCAGCTCGGTGTCGACTACTGCGCACATGCGATCGAGGCGATCTTGAAGCACGTCGCGCCGGCGCTTGGCTGGCGGTGAGGGGCTATCCGCCAACTGACTGCGCAAGTCAGGACTTACTGGCTCTGATTTTCTCGAGCCAGGCCGCTAAACGGGGGTGCCTCGCATATCGGTCCTCGAGGCCTGCCAATTCCTGCTGAAACACCGGCATCGAAAGCAGCCTTTCGATATCGGGCTCCCTGATCTTCCAGAGCGCGGGCGGAAAGAAGCCGTGGACTTTGAGCTCATAGAGCTCGAAGATCGAGTGGATGATCTCATGCACGGCCCGGCGCTCTTCCGCGCTTATCTCGATGTCGCCAGCGGCTCCTCGTTCGAGGAATGCCGAGACTGGAAGGCGGCGCCGCAGGTCCGAGACCCGATCGGAGTATCGAAGGAAGATGTCAGCACCCAGACGCCGATTGTTGGTGTGTAGCGCTGCGTAGATCGCAACACTGCCGACGATGACCGTCCCGAGCGTCATGAACCTGAGAATGTGGTCGAGCACGCGTCTGTCTCCTTGCGCTGGGCGCCAGAGTGACAGAAATAGCCCAGACCGCGGGCCGATAAAACGGGTCGGCTGAGGCTTCCGGACGGTCAAGAGCGTTAATTGGGCCAGCATTATTGTGGCGACGTCAGTCGCGCGACCGTGGGCCGATGTCGTGCTATCCTCGTCTTCCTGACGGCGAACCTGCCGCCATTCGCCGGATTGCGCGATGAATCAGCATCTGTCCCTCATCAGTCTCGTGGTCGCGGACTATGACGAAGCGATCGCCTTCTTCACGGGCGCTCTGAACTTCGAGCTTTGCGAAGACACGCCGCTCGGCGGCGGCAAGCGCTGGGTGGTCGTGCGACCGCCGGGCAGTTCAGGCTGCGGCCTGCTGCTGGCGAAGGCGGACGGTCTGGTTCAAGCGGCACGCATCGGCGACCAGACCGGAGGGCGCGTCTTCCTGTTCCTGGAGACTGATGATTTCGAGCGCGATCATGCGCGCATGATCGCCGCCGGCGTCCGCTTCGTTCGGCCGCCACGGCAGGAGGCCTATGGCATCGTGGCGGTGTTCGAGGATCTCTGTGGCAACCGCTGGGATCTGGTCCAATCAGTCAAGCGCAGTTGACGCCGCCCTCACCCCGTCTTCGTCCCGGTGATGACAGCCAGCGCCTCGACGAGCCAGTCGAGATCGGCCTCGTTGGTGAAGAGTGCCGGAGTCACGCGGATGCACTGGCCCTTGGCGACGCCGGCCCGGCGCACCGTCATGATTTTGTGGCTGTCGCGGAGCTTCGCCACGATGGCGTCGTTGTCGGCCTTGCTGGTTTTGCCGGCGAGACGGAAGGACGTGATCGCGCCATATGAGCCGGCTTCATCCGGCGTCAGGATCTCGATGTCCTTGAATCCGCGGGCGCGGCTCACCCAGGAGTCGCGCAGATGGCGCAGCCGCGCCTGCTTTGCCGCTGCGCCGATCTGCTGATGCAGCGCCACGGCGGTGGGCACCGTCAGCACCGTGGCGAAATTAACCGTGCCGGTGTGCACCCGCGAACGGATATCGGTTTCCGCAAAATCCTCGTCGCCCATGTCGCGGTCGATGTCGGCGAGGCGGTCCTTCCTGATGTAGAGGAAGCCCACGCCGAGCGGCGCGCCGATCCATTTGTGCAGGTTGAAACCGACGAAATCGGATTCGAGCTCGCCCACGCGGAAGTCGATCTGTCCCCAGGAATGCGCGGCGTCAACGATAGTGTCGATGCCCTTGGCCTTCGCCATGCGGGCGATCTCGGCGACCGGCATGACGAGCCCGGTGCGATGGCTGACATGGGTCAGCAGGAGCAGTCTGGTCTTCGGGTTCGCCTCGATGGCGCGGGCATAGGCGTCGAGCACGACCTGGCGGGTGGCGGGCTCGGGCACGTCGAACTTGACCACGTCGACGCCACGGCGCGCCTTGAGCGCGTTCATCGCATACTGCATCGAATCGTAGTCGAGATCGGCATAGAGCACGCCGTCGCCGGGCTTCAGCCTGTTGTAGCCGCCGATGAGGAGCTGCAGCGCTTCGGTCGCGCCGCGGGTGAGCGCGATCTCGTCGAGCGCGGCGCCGACCGCCTCCGCCACCTTGGCGCGCACGGCCTCGAAGTCGGCGCCCGCGCGCTGCCGCGCGTAATAGGTGTTCTGATAATTGATCATGTCGGACTGGCGGATGAACTCGCGCCGCACGGGCTCAGGCATGATGCCCCAATAGCCGTTCTCGAAATTGGCGACATCAGGCGTCACGGAATAGAGCCCCTTCACAGCCGTCCAATAGGCCTTGTCGGTGGCGATTGCGGCCGCCGTTCCGGTCGGCTGCGCCGGCAAGCCATCGGCGGCCATGGCCGGCGCCGCCAGCGACGTGACAGCCGCGGCCGCGAGGCCCTTCAGGATCGAGCGGCGGTCGGACGAAATTGTCTCAGTCAGATGCATGTCAGCCACTCCGATGCGCGACGAAGGGAGCCGCAATCAATAGAGCGCGAATGACAAGGCGGTGACAGTTCGATGATGCGTCTTGTGCGAAGAAGCAAACTCCACGGCCAGCGCTGATGCGCGGGATCACCGGCTCACCTAGGGCTATCGCATATCACGGTTGGAGATCGCCGGAAGAGCTGGGCCTGCATGGTTCGAGACGCCCGCTTAAGCGGGCTCCTCACCATGAGGGTCTAATATCTCGCCGCAAAACGTGACCTCATCCTGAGGGCCCGCCGGAGGCGGGCGTCTCGAAGGATGGCCGCAGGCGAGCTTCATGCCACACGTTCGCTTACGAGATAGCCACGCCCCCTCATCCCGCCTTCACGCTCGCGTCGATCAGCAGCTTCGCCGCGGCAAGCGCCGACTGCGCCGGGCCGTCTTCGGACTGCTGGCCGGTGACATAGATGCCTTCGATCAGCAGCAGCAGCGCATCGCCGATCACATTCGGCTGGCGCGCGCCCATGCCAGCTGCGAGTTCGCGCAGGCGCTTGCGGAAGACCTTCTTGTGCGCTTCGGCGACCTGGCGGGCGGGATTGTCGCGTGACGGATATTCCACTGCGGCGTTGCTGAGGCCGCAGCCGCGATAGCCTTTGGCGACAGCGCGCGACGCGAGCTGGCTGATATAGGCGAGCACATGATCGCGCGCATTGCCGTAGGTCTTGCCGCCGGGGCGCTCGAAATTTTCCCAGAAGCTCAGATCGTAATCGCGCAAATAGGCGGCGGCGAGATCGTCCTTCGAGGCAAAGCTGCGATAGAGGCTGGGCTTTGTCACGCCGGCGCGGTCCACCACCTCGTCGACGCCGACGGCACGGATGCCCTCGCGGTAGAACAGCTCGCTCGCGGACGCGCGAATCCGGTCGGCGGCCCGGAGCGGGGCGGCGGCAGGCGTTTCGGCTTTTTTTGTCATCTGGCTTCGTCCGACCTTCGGCATTGCGCTTGACAATGTTACTGACCGGTACGTATTAGTACCGCATCGCAATACGTACCGGTAAGTAATATGCCCCCAGCTTCGGTTCAATCCTCCCCCGTGTCCCGGCGGCCGTTCGGCCCGAACTATGCCTTCGTGGTCGTCGCCGTGATCTTCCTGGCGCTGCTGGCGTCCGCAGGCCTGCGCGCGACGCCGGGCGTGCTGATGCTGCCCCTGCAAAAGACTTTCGGCTGGGACGTCAGCGTAGTCTCGTCGTCGGCCGCGGTCGGTATCTTCCTTTACGGCCTCGCGGGCCCGTTCGCCGCGGCCGTGATGCAGCGCTTCGGCATCCGCCGCACCGTGCTCGGCGCGCTGGCGCTGATGTCGGCATCGACGGCTGCGAGCTACTTCATGACCGCGCCGTGGCAATTGTTCCTGACCTGGGGATTGCTCTCGGGCATCGGCTCGGGCGCGGTCGCCAACGTGCTCGGCGCCACCATCGTCAATCGCTGGTTCACCACCAATCGCGGCCTCATCATGGGACTGCTGACGGCGAGCACCGCTACCGGCACGCTCATCTTCATGCCGGGCCTTGCCGCGCTGGTCGAATGGGGCGGCTGGAAGCCGGTGGTGCTGACGGTGGCCGCGTGCTGCGCGGCGCTTATACCGCTGGTGTATCTCCTCGTGCCCGAGCGGCCTGCGTCGATCGGCCTGCGCTCCTACGGCAGTCCGCATGAGGATCAGCCCGCGGCGCCAGCGCAGGGCAATCCGTTCGTCGCCGCGATCAGCAACCTCGTGCGCGCGGCCAAGGCGCCGACTTTCTGGTTCCTGTTCGCGACCTTCTTCATCTGCGGCTTCACCACCAACGGCCTCGTCGGCACCCATCTGATCGCGTTCTGCGGCGACCACGGCATCTTCGAGGTGCAGGCCGCAGGCCTGCTGGCGCTGATGGGGTTCTTCGACCTGTTCGGCACCACGCTGTCGGGCTGGCTCACCGACCGCTTCGATCCGCGCAAGCTCTTGTTCTTCTACTACGGCCTGCGCGGCCTGTCGCTGATCTACCTGCCCTACTCGGATTTCTCGTTTGTCAGCCTGTCGGTGTTCGCGGTGTTCTACGGCCTCGACTGGATCGCGACCGTGCCGCCGACCGTGCGCATCGCCAATGAGGCGTTCGGCGACAAGAACGCGCCCTTGATCTTCGGCTGGGTGGTCGCCGGCCATCAGTTAGGGGCCGCCTGCGCCGCTTTCTTCGCCGGCTTCATGCGCTCGTCGCAAGGCGATTATCTGCAAGCTTTCATGATCGCAGGCGCGACCGGCATCGTCGCCGCCGTGCTGTCCTTGATGATCGGCCGGCGGCCGGTGCAGCCTGCGCTCGCTGCGGCGTAAGCTCACGCCTCATCATCTACCGTTCGTCAGCCCTGGGATTTGCGGTCATGCCATCGCAGCCGCCGCTGCCGTCCTGACGCGCGAGCATGAATCTGACGCGACACATCCGCCTTTCGCCAAGCGGCTCGCCAATCTCGGCTATGCTGATGTTCCCGAGATCGACGAAGTCGGCACTTCCGCCATCGACCAGCTTCTCTCGTGGGATGCGGCAAAAGACATCCCTGCCCGTTTCGACGCGGAATGGCGAAAGAAGGCGCAAGCCTGGGTCACTGTCGGCAGGTGAGCGCCGTCACCACTGATACTTCACGACGCTCTTGCCGGCATGGCTGCTCGTGACGTAAGCAACGCGCCATGGCCACGAGCTACATCATCGGTCCGTTCCGGCTTGATGCAGACGCTGCGATCCTGTTTCGCGGCAGCGCGCCCGTCGCGCTTGGCCAGCGCGCCATCGCCGTGCTGCGCGTGCTCGTGGAACGGGCCGGGGCCCCGGTGTCCAAGGATGCGCTGATCAAATCGGCCTGGGCCGGCCTGATCGTCGAGGAGAGCAATCTGCCGGTGCAGATCGCGGCGCTGCGCCGGGTGCTCGGCGAAGAGCCGGGCGGTGAGCGCTGGATCGAGACGATGCCGAAATACGGCTATCGGTTCACAGGTCCGGTGAGCGAGGCTGCGCGGCAGACCGCGCCATCGCCGATATTTGGCGCGGGAGCGGAAGCGCCGCCGCTTCCGGCCCAGCCGGCGGTCGCCGTGCTGCCGTTCCAGAACATGAGCGGCGATCCCGAACAGGAATATTTCGCCGACGGCGTCGTCGAGGAGATCATCACGACGCTGTCGCGCTTCCGCTCGCTGTTCGTGATCGCGCGCAATTCCAGCTTCACCTACAAGGGCCGCGCCGTCGATATCAAGCAAGTCGGCCGCGAGCTCGGCGTCGGCTTCGTGCTCGAGGGCAGCGTGCGCCACTCGGTCGACCGCGTGCGCATCACGGCCCAGCTCATCGATGCCTCGACCGGCGCACATCTGTGGGCGGACCGGTTCGACGGCCCACTTGCGGATATCTTCGATTTGCAAGACCAGGTCGCGCGGCAGGTGGTGGGACTGCTGGTGCCGAAGCTCGAGCACTCCGCGATCGAGCGCGCCAAGCGCAAGCCGACGGAGAGCCTGGGCGCCTACGAATATTATCTGCGCGGCACCGCCGCGATCTACCGCTTCACCATTCGCGAGGCCAATATCGAGGCCCTGCAGATGTTCAGGCGCGCGATCGAGCTCGATCCGGACTTCGCCTCCGCCTATGGCATGGCGGCCTATTGCTACGTCAAGGACAGGACCAATCGCTGGCCGACGGACGATCTCGCGCGCGACATCGCCGAGACCGACCGGCTCGCCCGTCATGCGATCCGTCTCGGCAGCGACGACGCGCTGGCGCTGGCGACGAGTGCGGGCGCGCTCGCCTACGTCGTCCGCGATCTCGACGCCGGTGCGGCGTGCATCGACCAGGCGCTCCAGGTCAATCCCAACATGATGTGGGCGTCCTATTTCGCCGGCTTCATCAAGAGCTGGCTTGGCGAGCCTGAGGCGGCGGTGGGGCATCTGGCCTATGCGATGCGGCTCAGCCCCGTCGATCCCTTGATGCCGTTGATGCAGGCGGCGATGGCGCATGCGCACTTCTTCGCGGGACGTTATGGCGAGGCCTCATCCTGGGCGAATACGGCCCTGCGGGGCACACCCAGGCTGCTGCCGGCCCTGCGCATTGGCGCGGCCGCCGATGCCTTCGCCGGAGAGCTCGACGCAGCTCAGAAGGCGGTGGCCCGGTTGCTCGAGATCAACCCCCATGAGCGCGTGTCCAACCTCGAAGCGATCTACGGACCCTACCGGCGGCCGGACGATGCCTGGCGCTACGGTGAAGGGCTACGGCGGGCGGGCCTGCCGCAGTGACCGGCGGCGGGATTTGATTATTGATTCCGTTGATGAAATTTGAAATATTGCGACGACGAAGCGGGCGGATCGAAGGCTCGTGCAGGGGCTGACTATTCGCGTTGCGTCCAGCTCCATCTCAATCAACCGAAACGACCTGTGGCGGCGCTGGCGGATGAGCGATTCCCTTCTTTCAACGGTCGGTGACCATTTCTTCCTTGGCCTGCGGCCGACGAGCGTCCTCGATGACCGCGACCGTGCGCTGCTGCGGGATCTCCGGCCGGCCGGCGTCATTCTCTACAAGAGCAATTTCCGCCACGATCTGCCGTATCGGGAGTGGCTGTCGATCCACCGCGATCTGATCGCCGCGATCCGCGACGCCTCGCAGCGCGACAAGCAATTCATCGCCATCGATCATGAAGGCGGACGCGTGTGCCGCACGCCGCCGCCGATCACGCGCTTTTCCTATGCAGCGCGATGGGCTGCCACCGCCGAGCAGGTCGGCGACGCCATGGGCGTCGAGCTCGCCTCGCTCGGCTGCAATCTGAATTTTGCGCCGGTGCTCGACATTCACAGCAACCCCGCCAATCCCGTGATCGGGGAGCGCGCCTTCGGCCGCTCGGCTGACGACGTCATCAAGTCGATGCTGCCGTTCACGAAGGCGATGGAACGCCGCGGTGTCCGGGCCTGCGGCAAGCATTTCCCGGGGCATGGCGACACGCAGGTCGATTCGCACCACGAATTGCCGGTGCTGGATCTCGACCTCGACCAGATCAAGGCGCGCGAGCTGCTGCCCTTTGCCGCCGCGATCGAGGGCGGCATCGAGATGATGATGACGTCGCATATCCTGTTCCGGAAACTCGACGCCAACGATCCCGTCACGCTGTCGCGCGCGATCATGCACGGACTGTTGCGCGAGGCGATGAATTTCCGCGGCGTGATCGTGTCCGACGACGTCGGCATGCGTGCAATGGCGGGCCGGTTCGATGCACCGGATTCCGGCGCACGCTTCATGGAAGCCGGCAACGACATGTTGATGATCTGCTCGCATCTGACCGACACCGAACGCGCCCGCGGCCTCGCCCAGTCGATCATCAACGGCGTGGACCAGGGTAAGCTCGATCCGGCGGTGCTGAAGGCATCAAGCCAGCGCGTCCACGCGATGCTGGACAGCACCGCGCAAAACGCGGTCTCGGAGCTATCAGGCGAGGTGCTTGCCCGCCATCGCGCCGCCGGCACCCAGTTCGAGGCGGCGACCGTCGAAGTCGTATAGGGGGCCTGCATCCTGCTGGTCGGCATGGTGATGAAGAACGCCCCATGATGGTCGACTATGCCCTCGACGCGGAGCGGCATCGCGGCCTCAACGCCCGCGACGCCATCCTGCTCGCAGCACGGCTGCGGGCGCGGCCGATCACGATGACGACACCCGGTCATCCCGGAGAGGCCGCAACCTTCGCGCAAGCTCCCCCTGTTGAAGTCGAATCAACCGCGACGCCAAAGAGGCGGGGTTGCGCCCGTCAGAAGCCGCTGCCGCCACTGAGGTGGACGTTCGCCATGAACGGGACTTGAGCAGCGATGAGCACACCAGCCGCCTTCTGTGAGGCGGGCCTTGCGCATTTCAGGGACGGGCGGCATCTCGACGCGCGTGCTTGCTGCCAGCAGGCCCTCGGACTCGATGCGGAGCACACGGACGCTCAGCATCTCATGGGGCTGCTGTTTCTCCACGCCAGGCAATACAACGATGCCCTGCAGTGGATCGTCCGCGCGATCCAGCGCGCACCGAAGCCCGAATATCTGGCGAGCTTCGCGACGGTGCTGCAGCAATATGGGCGTTGCGACGAAGCACTCAGCGTCCTCGACCAGGCTATACAGCTGCGGCCTGACGACGCCGAGCTATGGCGGCAGCGTGGTGACATCTTCATTCAGCTTGCGCGCCTCGATCAAGCCCTGCTGAGCTTTCAACACGCGCTCGAGCTCAATCCACATCATCACGACGCCCTGTATAAGAGCGGGGCTCTGCTCCACAAGCTCGGGCGGAACGAGGAGGCTATTGCAGCTCTTGATCTCAGCGACAGCCTGTTCCCGAACCACGCCCCCACGCTGCGGACTCGCGCATGGGTTCTCTACTGCCTGAAACGGTTCGAGGAATCCGCGACCGACGGCAGGCGGGCGCACCAGCTCGATCCTGACAATGCCGAGATCTGCAACAATCTGGGCCTTTCATTGCGGCGGCTCGGCAGGAATGAAGAGGCGCTGGCATGGTTCGACAGGGCCATCGAGATCCAACCGCGCTTCGTGGACGCTCTCGACAACAGACTGGTCGCGCTCTTCCACCTTCATCGCTTCGACGAGGTCTTCGCGCTGTCCGATCGCATGAAGTCGCTCGGACTGAGCAGTACGGTGACCGAGTGGAATGTGTCTCTGGTGCATCTCCTGACAGGCAATCTCGAAGCCGGCTGGCTCGGGCACCAGACTCGTTTGAAACTGCCTTCGGCAAGACACCCTCAGTTTCAACGACCGATGTGGCTCGGTGATGAAAGCATCGCGGGAAAGACGATCCTTGTCGCTGCGGACGAGGGCTTAGGCGACACCATTCACTTTGTCCGCTACGTCCCCATGCTGGCGGAGCGCGGAGCACGCGTTATTCTCGTCGTTCAAGACCCGTTGCATCGGCTGATGTCGACGCTGAGTGGTGCATCATTGTGCATTCCGAGGTCGGCTATGGGCGCGCTGCCGGCTTTCGATTTGCACTGCCCGATATCCAGCCTTCCGCTCGCCTTCAAGACCCGCCTCGATACGATCCCGTCGGAACCGTATCTGCCCGCCCCGCCAGACAGCCTGGTTGAGGCCTGGGAGGATCGTCTGGGCTCTCGAACCAGGCTTCGGGTCGGCCTGGTCTGGTCCGGCGATCCATTCCACGTGAATGACGAGACGCGCTCGATTCCACTGCGAACGCTGTCCCGCATCCTCGACGTCGACGCCACCTATGTCAGCCTGCAGAAGGCCCCGCGCCCGCATGATGCGACCGTGCTGCGGGAGAGAAACGACATTGTCGACCTGACTGCAGATCTCACCGACTTCGCCGACACCGCCGCCTTGATCGCTTGTCTGGATCTCGTGATCACCGTCGATACCAGCGTTGCCCATCTCGCCGGCGCCCTTGGCCGTCCAACCTGGATCCTGCTGCCATGGACGCCTGACTACCGCTGGCTGCTCGATCGCGCGGACAGCCCCTGGTATCCGAGCGTACGGCTGTTCCGGCAGACCGAGACGCGTGAATTCGAGAGTGTGCTTGACCGCGTGCGGGACGAATTGCGGGCGCTGAGCACCGCAGTCGGACACTGAGGTCCGCGGCGAATGACGCGCAGCGCCTGCAAAATGTTTGCACTCGTGTACCGAAATGGCGCGCCCGGAACGATTCGAACGTCCGACCCTCAGATTCGTAGTCTGATGCTCTATCCAGCTGAGCTACGGGCGCGTGTTTCGCAAACAGCGATGCGGGCTAGGCCCGCGCGCAGCCTCCGGACAGCGCCGAAGGGGTGCGAAAGAGCGCTCTGACTAACCGCTCCTGTCCCGATTGGCAAGGTCCGAGATGGGGAGATTTTGCACGGAAATGACGGTTTTTGCGTCGGCCTCTGACCTGACCTACGCCCGCGCCCGTTCGTTGCGGATGGAGAGGAGTTCCACGGGGCGGTCGGGGATGACGATCCGGAAGGTGGCGCCGATGGTACCCTCGACCAGGTGGATGTCGCCGCCATGGGCGCGGACGAGCTCGGCGGCAATGGCCAGACCCAGCCCGCTGCCGCCGGGGCGGCCCGAGGTCTGGAATGCCTCGAACAGATGCTCCCGGGTCCTCTCGGGCACGCCGGGGCCGGTATCGGAGACCTCCAGGATGGCGACCGCGCCTTCGCGCTTGCCGGTGATCCGGATCTGTTGCGGGCCGCCGTCGCCGGAGGCATGGCTCTCCAGCGCCTGGGCGGCGTTGCGCACGAGGTTGAGCAGCACGCGGAACAGCTGGTCGGGATCGGCGTCGACCGCGAGCCCACGCTCGATCGCGGCGACCCAGGCAATCGAGACGTCGTTGGCAAGACCCGCGGTCTCGCGCACCTCCAGCACGACCGGCTCGATCAGCATCATGCGGCGGTCGGGCGCGGCCTCCTGGGCACGGCCGTAGGACAGCGTCGACTGGCAGAAGGCGATGGCGCGCTCGAGCGAGCGCACGAGCTTTGGCGCAAAACGCTGCACGCGCGGATCGGGCACGCTGGCAAGCTGGTCCGACAACAGCTGCGCGGAGGCCAGCAGATTGCGCAGATCATGGTTGATCTTGGAGACGGCAAGGCCCAGCGCGGCGAGCCGGCTCTTCTGATGCAACATCGACATCAGGTCGCGCTGCATGTCCGACAATTCGCGCTCGGCGACGCCGATTTCGTCGCTGCGCTGGCTCGGCACAATGATGCGCGCCGAGCTTTCGGGATTTTCGTGGAAACCGACCAGGCTCGCGGTCAACCGCCGCATCGGCCGCACGAAGAGATAATGGAGCGCGAGATAGACGAGGCCCGCGGTCAAAACGCCGATGATCAGCGCGACCACGACGACATTGCGGGAGAAGCGGTACATCGACTGCCGCAGCGGCAGATCATCGGTCACGATCTCGATGAACTGGGCGTTGCCGACGCCGGGGCCGACGATGCGGATCGGCTGGTTGCCGGTCTCCAGCATCATCTGGAACGAGCCGGTGATGGCCTGCCACACCGTCATGTCGCGCAGGTCGATGTCGTGCTCGATCGTAGCAGGCAGATTGTCGCTGGCGAGCAGGCGACGCTGCTGGCCCATCTTGATCGCGACCGCACGAGCATTGATGCTTTTCAGGATCTCACGCGACAGCGAATCCGGCACCATGCCGAGCGGCGCCGCATCGAGCACCAGCGCCGCGGTGTTGGCCGCCGCGACGCGGTCGTTGAGCCGGTTGACCCAGAAGTTGGCGATCGCAGGCACGTAGAGCAGGATGGCCGCGATCATCACCAGGGGGACGGTCAGCAGCAACAGTTTGCCGGACAGGCCAAGCCCGCCCGGCCCGCGAGACCGCGTCACCGGCTGGTCCGCCGGCCGATCCGTATCTCGATCCAGATTTTGGATCGGCTGCTGGAGGTCTGTCGCTACCACGAAATTCGCCCCTGCTGGCTTTCTGATAGAGCTCGACTGATGGAGGATGCGACCCGCCCCGAGGGGTGGTCAAATTACGGATCGCTAATCTGCCAAGGTCGGATGTAGGCGCAGATATCGCTAATCGCCACCTCAAGGGTTAAAAACCCCAAGGAAACAGTGATATTCACCGGAACTGCGCGGTCCTGCGGCGTTGACGAAAACAAGACGCTCGCATATAAGCCGCGCAAATTGTCCGCGATGACCCGGTGCGACACCGGGAGCGGCTCTTCTGGGGCCGGAAACGGCCCATTTTGGGCCGCATCTTCCGGACTTTATCATCAATTCTACAGGCAAATTGCCCGGTCAGCGGAGAAAAACCCGTGAAGCGGACTTATCAACCCAGCAAACTGGTGCGCAAGCGCCGCCATGGCTTCCGGGCCCGTCTCGCGACCGCCGGCGGTCGCAAGGTTCTGGCTGCCCGCCGCGCCCGCGGCCGCAAGCGTCTGAGCGCCTGAGCGGACCCCCTTTTTGGGATTTCATCATGGATCGGCTGAGGCAGCGAGCGGATTTCCTCGCCGTTGCCAATGGCGCGCGGGTGAATAGTCCCGCGTTCGTCCTGCAAAGCCGCAGCCGCGACGACAGCGGCCCGATCCGGATCGGCTTCACCGTTACCAAAAAGAACGGCAACGCCCCCCAGCGCAATCGCATCCGGCGCCGGCTTCGCGAATTGGTGAAGCGGCTCGATCCGGTATCGATGCACCCCCATCATGATTACGTGCTGGTCGGCCGCAGGGACGCGCTTTCGCGCGACTTCACGACCATGCTCGACGATCTGCGCATAGCGTTCACGAAGCCCGCGCGGCATACGGACAAGGGACAGGCAAGGGGACGCGGGCCGAGGCCCGGCCCAGCCGCCAGCCGCAAACCGGATTGATGACGAGACCATAGTGATGACTGACAATCGCAATACCATCCTCGCCGTCATTCTCTCCGGCCTGGTGCTGATCGCCTGGCAATATTTCTACAACGTGCCGGCGATGGAGAAACAGCGCGCCCAGCAGCAGGCGCAGGCCGAGCTCCAGAAGACCGCGCCGCAGCCGACGGCGTCCGCGACGCCGGGCGCCACACCGCAGTCCGGCGGCGCGCCTGCGCCCACCACCGCGCCGGGCGCGAACCAGCAGGTCCAGCCGACCGTCAGCCGCGACGCCGCGATTGCCGCCAGCCCGCGCGTGAAGATCGACACCCCGCGGCTCGCCGGCAGCATCTCGCTCAAGGGCGGCCGCATCGACGACCTCGCGCTGCTGCAATTCCGCGAGACGGTCGACCCGAAGTCGCCGCCGATCATTCTCTATTCGCCTTCCGGCACGGCGGAGCCCTATTACGCCGAGTTCGGCTGGGTGGCGGCAACGGGCGTGACGGCGAAGATGCCTGACGCCCAGACCGTCTGGCAGCAGGAGGGCAGCGGCAGCCTGACGCCGACCACGCCGGCGGTGCTGAAGTGGGATAATGGCGAGGGCCTCACCTTCCGCCGCACCATCGCGGTCGACGACCACTATCTCTTCACCATCAAGGACGACGTGAGCAATGTCGGCAACGCGCCGGTCACGCTCTATCCGTTCGCGCTGATCTCGCGCCATGGCACGCCGCAAGTGTCGGGCTATTACATCCTGCATGAAGGCCTGATCGGCTATCTCGATGGCTTGCAGGAATATGCCTACAAGAAGATCGACGAGGCCAAGACGGTGAATTTCAAGGCCACCAATGGCTGGCTCGGCATGACCGACAAATACTGGGCCTCGGCGCTGCTGCCCGACACCAGCGCGCAGCTCCAGGCGAAGTTCTCCTCGAACCTCGTCGGCAACGTCCATACCTACCAGACCGACTATCTGCTCGACCCCGTCACCGTCGCGATCGGCGGCACGGCGACCGCGAACGCGCGGCTGTTCGCCGGTGCCAAGGAGGCCGGCGTCGTCGGCGTGTTCCCGTTCGCAGGGCTCGGCGGCTACAACAAGGAGCTCGGGCTGAACCATTTCGATCTCTTGATCGATTGGGGCTGGTTCTACTTCATCACCAAGCCGATGTTCCTCGGTCTCGACTTCTTCTACCGCTTCTTCGGCAATTTCGGCATCTCGATCCTGCTCGTGACCGTGATCGTGAAGCTCTTGTTCTTCCCGCTGGCGAACAAGTCCTACGCCTCGATGGCGAAGATGAAGTCGGTCCAGCCGCAGCTTCAGGCGTTGAAGGAGCGCTATCCCGACGACAAGGTGAAGCAGCAGCAGGAGATGATGGAGATCTACCGCAAGGAGAAGATCAATCCGGTCGCCGGCTGTCTTCCCGTGGTGATCCAGATCCCGGTGTTCTTCTCGCTCTACAAGGTGCTGTTCGTCACCATCGAGATGCGGCACGCACCGTTCTTCGGCTGGATCAAGGACCTCTCGGCGCCCGATCCGACCAATCTGTTCACGCTGTTCGGGCTGATCCCGTTCGATCCGACCACGCTGCCGCTGTTCGGCCACTACCTCGCGCTCGGCATCTGGCCGATCATCATGGGCATCACGATGTGGTTCCAGATGAAGCTGAACCCGACGCCGCCGGATCCGACCCAGCAGATCATCTTCAACTGGATGCCGCTGATCTTCACCTTCATGCTGGCGGGCTTCCCGGCGGGCCTCGTGATCTACTGGGCCTGGAACAACACGCTCTCGGTGCTCCAGCAGAGCTTCATCATGCGCCGCAACGGCGTGAAGGTGGAGCTGTTCGACAATCTCAAGGCGACGTTCGCAAGGAAGGCGACGTAGCTTTTCTGGCAGGCGCCCGCCAATGTGATGCGGGCACAATGCTTCCAAGTCGTCATGCCCGGGCTTGTCCCGGGCATCCACGTTTTGGAAGCTTGCTCCGTGGCAAGACGTGGATGGCCGGGACGAGCCCGGCCATGACAAAAAGGATAGAGCCTTCGCATGACCGACGACAAAGATGCGAAGCTGATCGAAGCCGGGCGAAAGCTGTTCACCCGCGACTGGCAGTTCATCTGGGCCTCGCCCTCGATCCAAACGCTGCCGCCGATGGCGGGGCTGGAGATCGCCTTTGCGGGCCGCTCCAATGTCGGCAAGTCGAGCTTGATCAACGCGCTCACCGGCCGCAACGCGCTGGCGCGCACCTCGCATACGCCGGGCCGCACCCAGGAGCTGATCTTCTTCGAGGTCCCGGGCAAGACAGACCTGCGCCTCGTCGACATGCCCGGCTACGGCTACGCCAAGGCGCCGAAGAGCCAGGTCGCGTCCTGGACCGAGCTGATCCACAAATTCCTGCTCGGACGCGCCTCGCTCGCGCGCGTCTACGTGCTGATCGATGCACGGCACGGCTTGAAGGAGGTCGATCTCGAAGTCCTCAAGACGCTCGACCGTTCGGCCGTCAGCTACCAGGTCGTGCTGACCAAGGCTGATCAGGTGAAGGCGACCGAACTCCAGTCCTGCATCGCTGAGACCGAAGCCGCGCTCGCCAAGCATCCGGCCGCGTTCCCCAACGTGATCGCGACCTCGTCGCGCAGCTCGACCGGCATGGCCGAACTGCGCGCCGCGATGGCAAAGCTGCTGGAAGAGCGGACCAAGTGATGGCTCGCCTGCTGATCGGGCTTGCCGGCTTGATGGGCGCCGCCGGCGTCGCGCTGGCCGCCGCCTCCGCCCATGGCGCTGACGCCAGCCGGCTTGCCTCGGCAAGCGCCATGCTGCTGTTTCATGCAACTGCCATATTGGCCTCTGTCGCCCTGCTCGCGCGCGGCCTTCTGCATGGCGGAATTGGCCTGATTGCCGCGTTCGGCTTCGTGATCGGCGCCGCGCTGTTCGCGGGCGACCTCACTGTGCGGCAATATGCCGGCCATTCGCTGTTTCCGTTCGCGGCACCGACCGGCGGAACGACGATGATTTTGAGCTGGCTGGCGGTGACGCTGGCGGCGGCAGTGAAGAAATGACGCTTCATCTTACCCTCCCCTGGAGGGGGAGGGTCGCTACGCATGCAGCGAAGCGAAATGCGTAGCGGGGTGGGGTGATCTCTCCACCCGGGCACTATTCATCGCGGAGAGACCGTCACCCCACCCCGCTCGCGCTACGCGCGATCGACCCTCCCCCTCCAGGGGAGGGTAAAAGCGAACACCCACTTTGCGCCTCGCCCGCCAATCAGATAGAACGCTGGCCGCGTTAGTCCCGCAAGCCGAGATCCGCCTCATGACCGAAATCTCCCCGCTCGACCAGGCTCGCATCCTGTCCGAAGCGCTGCCGCACATGCAGCAGTACGACGAAGAAACCATCGTCATCAAATATGGCGGCCATGCCATGGGCGACGAGGAGACCGCGAAGAATTTTGCCCGCGACATCGTGCTGCTCGAGCAGACCGCGATCAATCCGGTGGTGGTGCATGGCGGCGGGCCGCAGATCGCGACCATGCTCAAACGCCTCGGCATCGTCTCGGAATTCGCGGCCGGCTTGCGCATCACCGATGCCGCGACCATCGAGATCGTCGAGATGGTGCTCGCCGGCTCCGTCAACAAGTCGCTCGTCGGCTATATCAACGAGGCCGGCGGCAAGGCTGTGGGGCTGTCCGGCAAGGACGGCAACATGGTGAAGGCGTCGAAGACGACGCGCACCATCGTCGACCCGGACTCGCATATCGAGAAGGCGATCGATCTCGGCTTCGTCGGCGAACCCGAGAAGGTCGATCTCACCTTGCTCAACCAGCTGATCGGCTACGAGCTGATCCCGGTGCTGGCGCCGCTCGCGACCTCCAAGGACGGCCAGACGCTGAACGTCAACGCCGACACCTTTGCCGGTGCGGTCGCCGGCGCGCTGAAGGCCAAGCGCCTGCTGCTGCTCACCGACGTGCCGGGTGTGCTCGACAAGTCGAAGAAGCTGATTCCGCAGCTCTCGGTGAAGGACGCGCGCAAGCTGATCGCCGACGGCACCATTTCCGGCGGCATGATCCCGAAGGTCGAGACCTGCATCTACGCGCTCGAGCAGGGCGTCGAGGGCGTCGTCATCATCGACGGCAAGATGCAGCACGCGGTGCTGCTCGAGCTCTTCACCAACACGGGCACGGGAACGCTGATCCATAAGTGAGCGACGAGAAGACGAGAGACGCCGTCATGGCCGGACAAGAGCGGCGGCATCGCCGCTCTGCCCTGACGCGCTTCCTGATGACGCTGCCCGCCGCTGCCGTCTCGTTCTTCTTCTCCTCCGCACCTGCATTCGCCGACCTCAAGATCTGCAATCGCATGTCCTATGTCGTCGAGGCCGCGATCGGTATCGACGACAAGGCGGCGACCGCGACGCGGGGCTGGTTCAGGATCGATCCGGCCACCTGCCGCGTGGTGGTGCAGGGCACGCTCACCGCCGATCGCACCCTGCTCAACGCCCGCGCGCTCGGCGTCTATGGCGCCTCGCCGATCCCCCAGAACGGCAGCGACACGCTGTGCGTGGCGCAGGACAATTTCGTCATTGCGGCAGCTCGGCAGTGCCGCAGCGGTCAGACGCAAGCCGCCTTCACCCAGATCACGCCGACGCAGGGCGACGACGGCAATCTCGTCGCCTACCTCGCCGAGGATTCCGAATATGACGACGAGCAGGCCCGGCTCGCCGGCATCCAGCGGCTGCTTGTGATCGCAGGCTACGACATCGGCGCGATCGACGGGGTCGACGGACCGAAGACGCAGGCAGCATTGGCTGCGTTCCTGAAGAGCCGCGGGCTGTCCACCGACGTGGTCGCCTCGCCGAATCTCTTCAAGACCATGGTCGATGCGGCGCAGACGCCGTCCACGAGCGGGCTCACCTGGTGCAACGACACGCCGCACAAGGTGATGGCGGCGGTTGCGACCGATGACGGCAAGTCGGTGACGAGCCGCGGCTGGTTCCGCATCGATCCCAGGACCTGCCTGCATCCCGATGTCGCCGGCCAGCCCAGGCAGATCTTCAGCTTCGCGGAAGCCGTCGACAGCGACAACCGCGCCATCAAGCTGAAGGACAAGCCGCTGAACTGGGGCGGCGACAAACAGCTCTGCACGCGCGAGACCAAGTTCGAGACCAACGAGCAGACCGATTGCGGCGCGCGCGGATTTGCGGCGACGGGTTTTGGGGTGGTGGATATGAGCAGCGGCGGCAAGACGCTGCGCTTTGCGCTGCCGTGATGGGTGGCGCCACAAATACCGATGTCGTCCCGGCGAAGGCCAGGACCCATAGCCACCGAATTGCATTTGGCGAAGAACACGACCCGCGTGCGCCATTGATAGATCACGCGGTATGGGTCCCGGCCTTCGCCGGGACGACGAGTTGAGAGAATCTTGATGAAATCCCCCCGCGCTTTCGCCCATATCGACACCTGGGTGTTCGATCTCGACAACACGCTCTATCCGCATCACGTCAATCTGTGGCAACAGGTCGATGCGCGGATCGGGGAGTTCGTGTGCAACTGGCTGCAGGTCGGCCCGGACGAAGCGCGCAGGATCCAGAAGGATTATTACCAGCGCTTCGGCACCACCATGCGCGGCATGATGACCCTGCATGGCGTGCGTGCCGACGATTATCTCGCTTACGTCCACAAGATCGACCATTCGCCGCTGGCGCCGAACCCGGCGCTGGGCGAAGCCATCGCAAAGTTATCGGGGCGCAAGCTGATCCTGACCAACGGCTCGGTCGACCATGTCGACGCGGTACTGGCGCGGCTCGGCCTAGCCGCGCATTTCGACGGCGTGTTCGACATCATCGCCGCCGAGTTCGAACCCAAGCCTGCGGCGCAGACCTATCAGAAATTCCTCAAGGAACATGCGGTCGACCCGACCAAAGCCGCCATGTTCGAAGACCTCGCCCGCAACCTCACCGTTCCGCATGAGCTCGGCATGACCACGGTGCTGGTGGTGCCTGACGGGACCAAGGAAGTGGTGCGCGAGGATTGGGAACTGGAAGGCCGCGATGCCGCCCATGTCGATCACGTCACGGATGATCTGGCGGGGTTCTTGGCGGGGGTGAGCCACCCTAACCGCGGTCGTCCCGGCGAAGGCCGGGACCCATAGCCACAGGACGTAGCGATCACACGAGACTAGAAACTCCGAGTCTTCGCAAAACGCCTCCCTGTGAGTATGGTCCCGGCATTCGCCGGGACGACCAGGGAGCCTTGACTCCACCTCTCCAAATCCCGAAAAAGCGCCCCAATCGATCAAAATTCCCGTCTGCCACTGAGGAAATCCCGATGTCCCTGTCCGCCCTGGAATCCACCATCAACGGCGCCTTCGACGCGCGCGACGGCATCTCGACCTCGACCAAGGGCGAGACGCGCGAGGCCGTGGATCATGCGCTGGAGCTTCTGGACAAGGGCGAGGCGCGCGTTGCCGAGCGCGGCGCCGACGGCAAGTGGAAGGTCAATCAGTGGCTGAAGAAGGCCGTGCTGCTCTCCTTCCGCCTCAACCACATGGGCGCCATTCCCGGCGGCCCGGGCAAGGCGACCTGGTGGGACAAGGTGCCCTCGAAGTTCGACGGCTGGGGCGAGAACCGCTTTCGCGACGCCGGCTTTCGCGCGGTGCCCGGCGCGATCGTTCGCCGCTCGGCGTTCATCGCCCGCAACGTCGTGCTGATGCCCTCCTTCGTCAATCTCGGCGCATACGTCGATGAGAGCACGATGATCGACACCTGGTCGACCGTCGGCTCCTGCGCGCAGATCGGCAAGCGCGTGCACATCTCCGGCGGCGTCGGCATCGGCGGCGTGCTCGAGCCGCTCCAGGCCGAGCCCGTCATCATCGAGGACGATTGCTTCATCGGCGCGCGCTCGGAAGTCGCCGAGGGCGTGATCGTGCGCAAGGGCGCCGTGCTGTCCATGGGCGTGTTTTTGGGCGCCTCGACCAAGATCGTCGACCGCGAGACCGGCGAAATCTTCATCGGCGAAGTGCCGGAATATTCGGTGGTGGTGCCCGGCGCGCTGCCCGGCAAGCCGATGAAGAACGGCCAGATCGGCCCGAGCACCGCCTGCGCCGTGATCGTCAAGCGCGTCGACGAGCGTACGCGGTCCAAGACCAGCATCAACGAGCTGCTGCGGGATTAGTCCGCGCTACGAGCGCCATTCCCTCACCGTCACCCTGAGGCGGCCGCTCCTTCAGCGGCCCTCGAAGGGCGACGGCCCGGCTGGCGGCCACATCGCGGCCGTTCATCCTTCGAGGCTCCTCCTGCGGTGCTTTGCACCGCAGGCCTCGCACCTCAGAATGACGGGTCTGATCGCGTATCGAACCACCTCACTCTCCATCGCGACCAACATCCGGGCGGCCTCTCCCGCCCGGAGCCTTTGTCATGGACTGGACCTGGTATCTCCTTCGCTTCGACGGCCGCATCAACCGCGCTCTGCTGTGGCAGGCGCTGCTGATCGTCGCTCTGCTGGCGGGCTTGCTGGAGATCGTCGGTCAAGCCGTGCGGGCCGTCGAAGGCGGCACATCCCTCGCCCTCAGGCTCGGCTTCGACATCGACTTTGATTTCGCCCTCGACGATGTCTTCAGGGCTGTCGATCCCCGGACCTATCGTTCGCTCGCCTCCGCCGATCGCGCGACCCTGATCCTCAAGGCGCTCGGCACGTCGCTGTTCTCATGGATCTTCCTCGCGACCGCGATCAAACGGCTGCACGATCGCGACAGGAGCGGCTGGTGGATCGTTCCCTTTGTCTTCATCCCAAGACTGTTTTTTCAATTCTCGGACCGGCTTCCTGCCTCAAACTGGTTCGTCCCGTTCGACTGGGCGATCTCCGCGCTGTGGCTGTGGGGCCTCGTCGAATTGTTCATTATGCCCGGCACGTCCGGCCACAACCGGTTCGGGCCCGATCCGCTCGCCGAAATCGAGGACGCGTCCAAATCCGCAGCATCCCCTGCGAAGAGCTGGGACCAGCAGCGCGAGATCGAATTTGTCCCGCCCAGCGCTAGCCCACCCGGCGGCATGCATGTTAAGCGGGGCGCATGACCGATGCCCTGTCCATTGCCCGCGACCTCATCCGCTGCCCCTCCGTCACTCCGGCCGATGCCGGTGCGCTCGGGGTGCTTGAAAAAGCCCTCAACGCAGCAGGCTTCACCTGCCACCGCGTGACCTTCAGCGAGCCCGGCACCGCCGACGTCGACAATCTCTACGCGCGGATCGGCAACGAGGGCCCGCACATCACCTTCGCCGGCCATACCGACGTGGTGCCGCCCGGTGACGAGAGCGCCTGGAGCGTCGGTGCGTTCTCGGGCGAAGTGAAGGACGGTTTCCTGCACGGCCGCGGTGCGGTCGACATGAAGGGCGGCATCGCCTGCTCGGTCGCCGCGGTGCTGGAACATCTTGCCGCGAACGATGGCAAGCCGCGTGCTGATGGCAAGGGCTCGATCTCATTCCTGATCACCGGCGACGAGGAAGACGTCTCCATCAACGGCACCATCAAGCTGTTGAAATGGGCGGCAGCACGCGGCGAACAATTCGACCATTGCGTGCTCGGCGAGCCCTCCAATGTCGAGACGCTCGGCGACACCATCAAGGTCGGTCGCCGCGGCTCGCAATCCGGCACGCTTTATGTCGACGGCGTGCAGGGCCATGTCGCCTATCCGCATCGCGCGGCCAATCCGGTGCCGGATATTTCGCGATTGATCGTAGCCATCAGCGACGAGCCGCTCGACCATGGCAGCGCACAGTTCCAGGCGTCCAATCTCGAATTCACCTCGGTCGACGTCGGCAACAAGGCCAACAACGTCATTCCCGGCGAGGCCCGCGCAAAATTCAACATCCGCTATAACGACAACCATACGCAAGCGAGCCTGCGGGAGCTGGTCGAGACGCGGCTGACGAAGGCCTGCGGCAACCGCATCCGCGCCCGCATCGTCTGGGAGCCGTCGAACTCCAACGTGTTCGTGACCAAGCCCGGCCCCTTCACCGATCTCGCAGTGTCCGCGATCGAAGAAGTCACGGGCCGCAAGCCGGAGCTGTCGACCTCAGGCGGCACCTCGGACGCCCGCTTCATCTCGAGCTATTGCCCGGTGATCGAGTTCGGCCTGGTCGGGCAGACCATGCACCAGGTCAACGAGCGCGTGCCGGTTAAGGATCTGGAGAAGCTGACGAAGGTGTATCGCGGGATTTTGACGCGGTATTTTGGGTAGGGCGCTGCTGTCGCGCGCCCTAATAATCCACCTTCACCAGATACAGTCCCTCCGGCGGCGCGACGATGCCGCAGGCGGCGCGGTTGCGGGCTTCTAACGCTGCGGAGAGATCGTCCGCGGTCCAGCGGCCTTCGCCGACCCAGACCAGCGAGCCCACCATCGAGCGCACCTGGCTGTGCAGGAACGAGCGCGCCGACGTGACGATGGTGATCTCGCGGCCGTCGCGCAGCACGTCGAGCTGATCGAGCGTCTTCTCCGGCGATTTCGCCTGGCACTCGGTATCGCGAAAGGTCGTGAAGTCGTGCTTGCCGAGCAGGCGCTGCGCCGCTGCATGCATCGCGTCGGCATCGAGCCGCCGCGGCACGCGCCAGGCATGGCCGATGTCGAGCGCGAGATTGGCGCGGGTGTTGACGACGCGGTAGCGATAGTGGCGCTTCACAGCCGAGAAGCGTGCCTCGAAAGTGTCGGGCACGATCTCGGCCTCGAGCACAGCGATCGGATGCGGACGCAAATGCGCATTCAAACCATCGCGAAAACGGCCCTGTGGGAACTGCTTCTCGATATCGACATGCGCGACCTGGCCGCGCGCATGCACGCCGGCATCGGTGCGGCCCGCGCCATGCACCCGCGCATCCGCGCCGGTCATTGCCTTCACCGCCGCTTCCAGCGCGCCCTGCACCGAGGGAAGTGTATCCTGGATCTGCCAGCCGAAGAACGGCGCGCCGTCATATTCGATGGTGAGCTTGTACCGGGGCATCTCAATCCGGGTGGTGTCATCGCCCGGCTTGACCGGGCGATCCAGTACTCCGAGAAATCTCTGTTAAGCCGAGAAGTCTCGGCGTACTGGATACCCCGCCTTCGCGGGGTATGACAGCGTTAGTTAGGTGAATTTGGCTCCCGCCTTCAGCGGTACGCCGCGCAAGAAGTCCACCGCTTGCATCCGGGCCTTGCCCTCGCGCTGCAGCTCGAGGATGCGGATCGCGCCCTCGCCGCAGGCGATGGTGAGCTGGTTGTCGAGCACCTCGCCCGGCGCACCAGCACCCTTCGCCAATTCGCAGCGCAGGATTTTTACGCGCGCGTTCTCGCTGACGCCGGCGAGTTCGGCCCAGGCGCCGGGAAACGGCGACAGGCCGTGGATGTGGCGCAGCACCGCGTGCGCGGGCTTGCTCCAGTCGATCCGTGCCTCGGCCTTGTCGATCTTGGCGGCGTAGGTGACGCCGTCCTCGCTCTGCTTTGTGAGCTGCAGGCTACCGCGGTCGAGCGCGGCCATGGCCCGCACCATCAGATCGGCACCAAGCCGGGACAGGCGATCGTGCAAATCGACCGCGGTCATGTTGTCCGTGATGGCTAGACGCTCGGCCATTGCGACGTCGCCGGTGTCGAGGCCGACATCCATCTTCATCACCATCACGCCGCTCTCGGCATCGCCGGCCATGATCGCGCGGTTGATGGGCGCGGCGCCGCGCCAACGCGGCAGCAGCGAGGCGTGAAGGTTGTAGCAGCCGAGCTTTGGCGCATCGAGGATCGCCTGCGGCAGGATCATGCCGTAGGCGACGACGACGGCTGCATCGGCGTCAAAGGCGCTGAACTCGTCGAGCGCCTCCTGTGTCTTGAGCGTCTTCGGCGTCAGCACGGGCAGGCCGAGTTTTCGCGCAGCCTCTTCCACCGGCGTTGGCTGCAATTGCAACCCACGCCGCCCGCCCGGCTTCGGCGCGCGGGTATAGACGGCCACGATCTCGTGGCCATGCGCGACGAGCTCGAGCAGCGTCGGCACGGAGAAATCGGGCGTGCCCATGAAGATCAGGCGGAGGGGCATCGACGGAGAACCTTACTCCGCGCGCTTGGCGGCTTTCTCGAACTTCTTGATCACGCGGTCGCGCTTGAGCTTCGACAGATAGTCGACGAACAGCACGCCGTTGAGATGGTCGATCTCGTGCTGGATGCAGGTGGCGTAGAGGCCTTCGGCGTCCTCCTCGTGCACCTTGCCGTCCAGATCCGTGAAGCGCACGCGCACCTTCGCCGGACGTTCGACCTCCTCGTAATATTCGGGGATCGACAGGCAGCCTTCCTCGTAGACCGACAGGTCCTCGGAAGATGCGATGATCTCGGGATTGATGAAGACGCGCGGCTCCGGCTTGGTCTCGCCGTCCTGGTCGGGCTTGGCGAGATCCATGGTGATGAGCCGCAGCGGCTGCGCGATCTGGATCGCCGCCAGGCCAATGCCGGGCGCGTCGTACATGGTCTCGAACATGTCGTCGGCAAGCTTGCGGATCTCCGGCGTGACCTTCTCGATCGGCTTGGAGACCAGACGCAGCTGCTTGTCGGGCAGGATGATGATTTCTCGTAGGGCCATGGCCGCGATTTAAGCCGCGCGCGACAAGCGGTCAATGCGGCGAGGAACCCCGTTAACCCTCCGCTAACCATAAAACTTCAGGTTTCGTTAACCATAAAAATTAGGGGTCGATTAACCACAAATGTTCGCTATTCGTTCGTGGGCGCGGGCGAATCGGCTAGAAGGACGGCATGAACGAGATCATTTTCATGCTGGGCGACTGGCCGGTGCGCACGATCGATGCGCTGGTCGGCTTCGGCGCCGTCGTCCTCATCCTGCTGGTGGTGATTGCCGTCGTGATCGCGCGATCCGGGCGGCGCGGCGCGGAACTCGCGATGGCGAGCGCGATCCGGGCCGACGAGCTGGAGGAGCGGCTGAGCCAGGTCCTGCACGCCCAGAGCGAGGCCGCCGGCCGTGCCGACGCCATGACCCAGGCACTGGCCGGCCGCCAGGCCGAGATGGCGCGGGCGGTCAACGAGCGGCTGGATTCGGTGACCCATCGGGTCGGCCAGTCCATGGAACACTCGACCCGCAACACCATGGAGAGCTTGCGCGCGCTGCACGAGCGGCTCGGCATCATCGACAACGCGCACAAGAACCTCACCGACCTCACCACGCAGGTGACGACGTTGCGCGACGTGCTCGCCAACAAGCAGTCGCGCGGCGCCTTTGGCCAGGCGCGGATGGAGGCGATCGTCCAGGACGGCCTGCCGAAAGGCGCTTACGAATTCCAGTTCACGCTCTCGACCGGCAAGCGGCCGGACTGCGTGGTGTTCCTGCCCGACCAGCGCCCGCTCTGCATCGACGCAAAGTTTCCGCTGGAGGCGATGACGGCGCTGCACGATGCGCGGACCGACGAGGAGAAACGCGTCGCCACGCAGCGGTTGCGCGGCGACGTGATGAAGCATGTCAGCGACATCGCCGAAAAATATCTCGTCACCGGCGAGACCCAGGAGATGGCGCTGATGTTCGTGCCGTCGGAATCGGTTTACGCCGAGATCCATGACGGTTTCGACGACGTGATCCAGAAGGCCTATCGCGCCCGTGTCGTGCTGGTGTCGCCCTCGCTGCTGATGCTGGCGATCCAGGTGATGCAGCAGATCATGAAGGACGCGCGCATGCGCGACGCCGCCGACCAGATCCAGACCGAAGTGATCAAGCTCGGCGACGATCTCGGCCGCCTGCGCGATCGCGTGCTCAAATTGCAGAAGCACTTTGCCGACGCCAACGAGGACGTCCGCCAGATCCTGATCTCCGCCGACAAGATCGAAAAGCGCGCAGGGCGAATCGAGGAGCTCGATTTCAGCAAGACCGACGCGCCTGCAGACGGCCCGCGCCTGGTGGCGTCAGGCGCGCCGGAGCTGTTTCCGAGGAAGCTCCAGGCGGGGGAGTGAGATTGAGGCACACTGTCATGCCCCGCGTAGGCGGGCATCCAGTACGCCGCGGCGGTTGTGGTTGAATCGAGACGCCGGTGGGTACTGGATCGTCCGCCTTCGCGGACGATGACACAGAGAAGGCGACGACACCTCCCTTGAGGCGACTAGAATCTGCTAACACCTTCCCATGACCGCACCCGACGCGACCTCGCCTGCCGGCACTGATGCCCCTGCGACCTCCTGGCGCGACAGCCTGGCCGTTTACCTGCAACCGCGAGTGCTGATCGTGCTGTTCCTGGGCTTCTCATCCGGGCTGCCGCTGGCGCTGTCGGGCTCGACGCTCTTGGTGTGGATGCGGGAGGCGGGCGTCGATCTCAAGACCATCGGGCTATTTGCGCTGGTCGGCACGCCCTACACGCTGAAATTCCTGTGGGCGCCGCTTGTGGACGCGCTGCATGTGCCGCTGTTCACGCGCGCCTTCGGGCGGCGGCGCGGTTGGCTGCTGTTCTCGCAACTGCTGCTGATCATTGCGATCCTGGTGCTGGCGATGACCGATCCCGCACGTTCGCCGTTCTATGTCGCGCTCGGCGCGCTGCTGGTGGCGACGACGTCGTCGACACAGGACATCGTCGTCGATGCCTTCCGCGTCGAGAGCCTGCCCGAGAGCGAGCAGGCCGCCGGCATGGCGGCCTATGTTGCGGCCTACCGCATCGGCATGCTGGTCTCGACCGCGGGCGCGCTGTTCATCGTGTCCGGTTTCGAGGGTACCGGCATTCCGCGCACGTCGGCCTGGATGTGGGGCTATGTGGTGATGGCGGCGATGGTGCTGATCGGGACGGTCACGGCGCTGGCCGCGACCGAGCCGGAGCAATCCGTGCGGGCGGAAGCCGCGACGCAAACCGAGACCGCGTTCACGCGCGTGCTGCACGCGGCGATCGGCGCCTTCTCAGAGTTCCTGTCGCGCAAGGACGCGCTCGCCGCACTCGCCTTCGTCGTGCTGTTCAAATTCACCGACGCATTCTCGGGAACGATGACCGCGCCGTTCGTGATCGACCTCGGCTTCACCCGCAACGATTACGCAGCGATCGTGAAGGGCGTCGGCCTCGCCGCGACCCTGATCGGCGGCTTTGCTGGTGGTTTTGTCGCGCGGCGCTACTCGCTGGCGACTTCGCTCTGGATCGGCGGCGTGGTGCAGGCGCTGGCCAATTTGACCTTCTCCTGGCTCGCCATAGTCGGCACCAATCAATGGGCGCTGGCGCTCGCGATCTGCGCCGAGAATTTCACCAGCGCCATCGGAACCGTGATCTTCGTCGCCTATCTCTCGGCGCTGTGCCAGAACCCGCTGCACACGGCGACGCAATATGCGCTGCTCACGGCGCTTGCGGCGGTGGGACGGACCTATCTCTCGTCAGGGGCCGGCTTCGTCGCGGATACGACCGGCTGGCCGCTGTTCTTCATGATCTGCGTGCTGGTGGCGATCCCTAGCCTGGTGCTGCTGACCTGGCTGCAGAAGCGCGGGCACTTTGAGGCGCTGGGGCCGGTGCGGGTGTAACGCCGCCCGCGTCGTGCCGAGCTGCCGCTTACTGCTTCCTCACCAAACTCCACTTCGTGATCACGGCCTCGCTCATCTGGCCGGGATCGCTGGCGCAGGCGACCTCGTCGACCTTCACGGAGATTTCCTTGCCGGCGAACGACTTCAGCTGCGCGGCTTGCGCGTCGCCGTTGGGAACGAGTTGAAACGTCTCCGGCCCCGTCTCGAGATCGCACAACCCGCTCGGCGCCGGCAGGCGGCGCGGCTCGGAGGTGATCTGGTACATCGCGATCCGCTTGCCGGCGTTCTTGACGTCGCGAATCTTCATCGCGTTCAACTCGCCCGAGAGCACCTCGCCGGCGCTGATCGGCCTGCCGGGCTTCGGGGGCGGCGCCGCCTCGCCGTCCTGCTGCGCGGCAATGGCCGGCGTCACCAGCAGCAGCATCGTCGCGACCAAAGCCGATCGTGTGGCGAAAAGTTTCGTCATGTCGTCCGTTCCGTCAAGTCTGGATGGCTAGAACAGGGTCCGCTGCCGCATCGCGGCCGATAGCGTGCCCTCATCGAGATAATCAAGCTCGCCACCAACAGGCACACCATGGGCCAGCCGGGTTACTTTTACGTTGGCGTCCTGAAGCAGATCAGTGATGTAATGCGCCGTGGTCTGGCCGTCGACTGTCGCATTCAGCGCCAGGATGATCTCGTGCACCTCGGCCGCATGCGCGCGTGCGACCAGCGCATCGATAGTGAGATCCTGCGGGCCGACGCCATCGAGCGGCGACAGGGTCGCACCCAGCACGTGGTAGCGCCCTTGGGTCGCATTGGCCCGCTCCAGCGCCCAGAGATCGGCGACGTCGGCAACGACGACAATGATGGCGGGATCACGCTTCGGATCTAAACAGACGGTGCAGGGATTTTGCGTGTCGATGTTGCCGCAGGTCTTGCAGACCTGAACCTTGTCGAGCGCCACTTGCATGGCCGACGACAGCGGCATCATCAGCGCTTCGCGCTTCTTGATCAGATGCAGCGCCGCGCGACGCGCGGAGCGCGGACCGAGACCCGGCAGCCGTGCGAGAAGCTGGACCAGCCGCTCGATTTCGGGACCTGCAACCGCGCCCATATTACTGGCCGAACAGCCCCGGCGGCAGGCCGAGCCCGCCGGTCAGCGACTGCATCTTCTCCTGCATCGCGGTCTCCGCCTTGCGGCGGGCATCACTGAGCGCGGTGACGAGCAGATCTTCCAGCACCTCGCGCTCTTCGGCCTTCATCAGCGAGGGATCGATCTTGATGCCCTTGACGTCCATCTTCGCCGTCATGCGCACGGCGACGAGACCGCCGCCGGAGATGCCCTCAACCTCCACATTGGCGAGCTGCTCCTGCATCTCCTGCATCTTGGACTGCAGCTGCGCCGCCTGCTTCATCATGCCGAGAAAATCAGCCATGGGTGTTCGTCCTTGGAAAAATAGGCTAAAGCGCGATTAAGCGCGCTTTAGCATTTTGTTTGAGCATGATCTTCTCGGAAAACCGCTGCACACTTTTCCGGATCATGCTCTAGAGATCATCGTCGTCGGCGTCGGAACCGTCGGGCGGATCGTCAGAGCCATAGTCGCCGTTAATATTGGATTCCGGAGTCTCGGGCGCAAGCCTGCGGACCTCGACGACCTTCGCACCCGGGAAGCGCGACAGCACCTCCTGCACGCGCGGATCGGCCTCGGCGGTGCGCGCATGTTCCTGCTTGGCGGCCTGACTGACCGAACGCAGCGTCGCCTGGCCCTGCTCGTTGGAAACAATGATGGTCCAGCGGCGGCCGGTCCACAGCTCGAACTTGCGCGCGAGCTCGGAGATCATGGTTTTGGAGGCGTTCGGCTCGAGCGCGACCTCCAGCCGGCCCTCCTCGAAACGGACGAGGCGCATGTCGCCTTCGAGCGCGCCCTTGGTCATGAGGTCACGCTTCTGCCCGGCGAGCGCAACGAGCTGGGTGAAGCTCGTGATGCGCAGTTGAGGAGCTGCAGCTTGCGGATCCGGCGCCGGCGCCGCCATCTGTGGCCGAGCACCGCCGCCGAACGCGGCCGGCGATGAGGTCGGCATGCGAACCGGCGCAGCGGAGGTACCGGGCGCCGCGGAGGCCGTTGGCGCCGCCGGCGCGCCGCTGCGCGCAGCACCGCCGCCGCTCACGACCGGCGAGCCGCCGCCATTCTGCTCCAGCATCCTGATCGCTTCGTCCGGCGTCGGCAGGTCGGCGACATAGGCGATGCGCACCAGCACCATCTCGGCGGCCGCAGCAGGGCGCGTCGCGGCCTGCACCTCGGTGATGCCCTTGAGCAGCATCTGCCACATCCGCGACAGCACGCGCATCGAGATCTTCGAGGCGAAATCCTTCGCGCGCACGCGCTCGGTCTCGCCATAGGCGACATTGTCGGCGGTCGCCGGAATGATCTTCACGCGGGTGACGAAATTGACGAATTCGGCGAGGTCCGAAAGCACGACGATGGGATCGGCGCCAACGTCGTACTGGTCGCGGAACTCCTTGAACGCGGCCGCGATATCACCGCGCGCCAGCGAATCGAAGAGGTCGATCACACGAGTACGATCGGCAAGCCCCAGCATCTGCCTGACCGCATCGGCCTTCACGGTGCCCGCCGCATGCGCGATCGCCTGGTCGAGCAGCGACAGCGAATCGCGCACCGAGCCTTCGGCGGCGCGCGCGATGATGCCGAGCGCTTCGGGCTCGATCTCGACGTTTTCCTTCGCAGCGATATTGGCAAGGTGCTTCATCAGCACATCGGCCTCGACCCGGCGCAGGTCAAAACGCTGACAGCGCGACAGCACGGTCACCGGAACCTTGCGGATCTCCGTCGTGGCGAACACGAACTTGGCGTGCTCCGGCGGTTCCTCCAGCGTCTTCAGGAAGGCGTTGAACGCCGCCGTCGAGAGCATGTGGACTTCGTCGATGATGTAGACCTTGTAGCGGGCGCTGGCCGGCGCGTAGCGCACGCTGTCATTGATCTGGCGGACGTCGTCAACGCCGGTATGCGACGCGGCGTCCATCTCCAGCACGTCCATGTGCCGGCTTTCCATGATCGCCTGGCAATGCACGCCGAGCGTCGGCATGTGAATGGTCGGGCCCTTCACCGAGCCATCCGGCATCTCGTAGTTGAGCGCACGGGCAAGGATGCGCGCAGTGGTGGTCTTGCCGACACCGCGGACGCCGGTGAGGATCCAGGCCTGCGGAATCCGTCCGGTCTCGAACGCATTGGAGACGGTGCGGACCACGGCCTCCTGGCCGATCAGATCGTCAAAGCTTGAAGGGCGGTATTTGCGCGCCAGAACCCGGTAAGGCGCATTGGCGGCCTGGCCGGCGCTGTCGGGATCGGGAGGGGCGCCAGCGTCGGTCATCGATCGATCCGCAATGAAATGTCTCTCGGCCGGCTTTTGCGGAAACGAGCGCGCTGGCGGGAAGCCCGCCGGCGCAATTTGCTCGAAAAAACAGGTAGGAGACTGACGAGCGACCCGATCCGGACCTCGTTAGGGCTGCTTCCTTCCGGACCTGACCCGGTTGGCGAGTGGCTCGTCCACCGCCAATCTCCCGGTCCCTATTTGGGGCCAAAAGGTCGGGAAAGCAAGCGGGTATCACCCCGAACGACCACGGCTTGCCCAGCATCCGGGCAATTCCCCGGCTGCCCAGCCGATAGGCTGTGCTTTCACTGCTTGAGGCGCCTTGGTAAGAACGCTCAGCTGAACCCCTTCCAACCAGAAAAGCGATTGATCCCAATGGTTACACGTCGTGATGTTGCATCGATTGTCGGACTTGGCGCCATCGGCGCGGTGACCGCGGGCGCGCTGGCCTCTCCGGCCACGGCCCAGGCGGCCGATCCGAACGAATCGACCTTCGCCCGCATCCGCCGCACCAAGAAGATGCGGATCGGCGCGGTCGGCGGCGGCGCGCCCTATTACATGAAGGATCTCGCCAGCGGTCAGTGGAAGGGCTTTTACGTCGACATCGCCAAGGCGCTCGCCGACGACATGGAGGCCGAGCTCGAGATCACCGAAACCACCTGGGGCAATTCGGTGCTCGATCTCCAGTCCAACAAGATCGATATCTTCTTCGGCCTCAATCCGACCCCGAAGCGCGCGCTGGTGGTCGACTTCTCGGTGCCGGTCTTCAACAACGCCTTCGGCATCCTCTGCAAGAAGGATTTCAAGCCGAAGAGCTGGGCCGAGCTGAACTCGCCCGACATCAAGATCGCGGTCGACCAGGGCTCCTCGCACGATCAGGTCGTCAGCCGCCTGACGCCAAAAGCGCAGATATCGCGGCTAAAGACCGCCGACGATGCCACCGCCGCGCTGCAGACCGGTCGCGTCGACGCGCAGTGCCTGATCACCATGCTGTCGCTGACGGTGCTGAAGAAGAACCCCTCGCTCGGCCAGTTCGTGCTGCCGACGCCGATCTTCGCCACGACGTCGAATGCCGGCTTCCGGCGCGAGAACGACAAGACCTTCCGCGACTACGTCAACACCTGGATCGACTTCAACAAGGGCCTCGGCTTCATCCGTAACGCGATTATCACCAACATGGAGCTGGTGGGCGTGACGGAGGCCGACATTCCGCCGGGCGTTTCGCTGTAAGGCGTGATGAGTTTGGGTCGAGCTCTGTCGGCACGCTCTGCCTTGCTCCCTCTCCCGCCTGCGGGAGAGGGCTGGGGTGAGGGTGTCTCCGCTAGCGAGATTCCCCCAGAGGAAAGAGCCCTCACCCGTGTCGCATCTTCGATGCGACACGACCTCTCCCGCAAGCGGGAGAGGTAGAGTAAGAAGGCACGCATGTATCAGTGGGACTTCGGCATTCTCTGGAGCTATCGCTGGCTCTTTCTCAACGGGCTTGGCGTCACCGTCGGCTTCACCGTGGTGATCGTGCTGCTCGGCCTCGTGTTCGGCCTGTTCGGGGCGTTCGGCACCCTGTCCCGCTTCAAGGCGGTGCGTCTCGTCGCCCTCACCTTCATCGAGGCGTTCCGCTGCACGCCGATTCTGGTGCAGCTGATCTGGTTCTACTACGCGCTGCCGATCCTCGCCGGCGTCGAGATGACGCCGATCACGGCGTCGGCGCTGGCGCTGTCGCTCTATGGCGGCTCGTTCTATTCCGAGATCATCCGCGGCGGCATCATCTCGATCGACAAGGGCCAGTCGGAAGCCGGCGCAGCACTGGGCATGACGCCGGGCCAGGGCATGCGGCGCATCGTGCTGCCGCAGGCGATCAAGCGCATGATCCCGGCGTTGATGAACCAGTCGATCATTCAGTTCAAGAACACCTCGCTGGTCTCGGTGCTGGCGGTGCCTGATCTGGTCTATCAGAGCCAGGTCGCGGCCCATGACAGCTACCGGCCGCTGGAAACCTACACCGCGGTCGCGGTCGCCTATGCGGCGATCCTGATTCCGCTCACCATCATCGTCCGCCGCGGCGAGAAGCGACTGGCGGTCAGCGAATGAGCGACACGTCCAAAATCGAGATCCGTGGCTTGCGCAAGAGTTTTGGCAGCAACGAGGTCTTGAAAAACATCAATCTCGACGTCGCCAAGGGCGGCGTGGTCGCGCTGATCGGCCCGTCCGGCTCCGGCAAGTCGACGCTGCTCCGCTGCATCAATCTGCTGGTCGTGCCCGACGGCGGCAGCGTCCGCGTCGGCGATACGCGCTTTGGGTTCGGCGATGGCTCAAAACTGCCCGAGGTGAAGACGCTGGCCAGATTCCGCGCCACCACCGGCATGGTGTTCCAGCACTTCAACCTGTTTCCGCACATGACGACGCTGCAGAACGTGATGGAGGGACCGGTCACCGTGCGGCGCATGGCCAAGGCGGACGCCGAAAAGCTCGCGCGCACGCAGCTTGCCAAGGTCGGGCTCGCAGAGAAGGCCGACCAATATCCGGCGACGCTGTCCGGCGGACAGAAGCAGCGCGTCGCGATCGCACGCGCGCTCGCCATGGAGCCTGACGTCATGCTGTTCGACGAGGCGACCTCGGCGCTCGATCCTGAGCTGGTCGGCGAGGTGCTCACCGTGATCCAGCAGCTGGCCTCCGAAGGCATGACCATGGTGATCGTGACCCACGAGATCGCATTTGCCCGCGAAGTCGCCGACCGCCTCATCTTCATGCGCGACGGTGTCGTCGTCGAGGAAGGCCCCGCACGGCAGGTGATCGACAATCCCAAGGAAGCCGCGACGCGCGCTTTCCTCAGCCATTTCCACCGCACCGGCGCATTGCCGCCGGCCAACACGACACCGTGATGCCTGATATCAACCGCGTCTATCTCGTCACCGGTGCCGCCAGCGGCATCGGTCGGGCCACCGCAAAATTGCTCGCCGCGCCAGGCGTCGCGCTTCTGTTGCACACGCGCTCGAACGCGGAAGGCCTCGACGCCACCGCTGCCGATGCCGAAGCGAAAGGCGCTGTTGTCGCCAAATGCCTCGGCGATCTCGCCAACGAAGCAGCCGCCGCCGATGCTATTGCGGCAGCGCAAGGTGCCTTCGGCCGGCTCGACGGATTGATCCTGGTCGGCGGCCACGCCCGCCGCGGCAGCGCCATCGGCGCGCCGGCGGATCAGTTCCGGCAGGCGATGGATGAATCAGCACTGGCGTTCACACGGATAGTCGAAGCCGCGCTTTCGCTGCTGCGTGCGGGGCAAGATGCGCGGATCGTCGCGGTATCTTCCTTCGTGGCACACGCGATACGGCCCGAATTCGCACCATTCGCGGCGACGGCAGCAAGCCGCTCCGCGCTGGAAGCGCTGGTGCGGCTCACTGCGGTCGAACTTGCGAAAGACGGCATCACCGTCAACGCGGTTGCGCCGGGCCTCATCGTCAAGGACCAACCCAGCGAAAGTCGGCTATCGCCCGAACAGATCGCCGCGACCGAGGCGCTGATCCCGATGCGCCGGCGCGGGCGGCCGGAAGAGGTCGCCGAGATCATCGCCTTCCTGGCGTCGCCCAAAGCATCCTACGTCACAGGCCAGATCTGGCACGTCAATGGAGGCCTGACATGACCGACGCGACCATCGAACGTCTCCGCCTGTTCCTGATCGAGAGCCCGATCAAGATGGCGCGCCTGCAGGGTGTCGGCAACGTCAAGGGCACGGTGAAACGCGTGCTGATCGAGCTGACGTCCAGCGACGGCGTGATCGGCTGGGGCGAGGCCGCACCGTGGGAAGTATTCACGGGAACGCCGGAAGCGGCGTTCGCCGCGCTCGACATTTACTTGAGGCCAATCCTGCTCGGCAAATCCGTGCGCCGCATCCGCGCGCTGATGGCCGAGCTCGATCGCGCGCTGGTCGGCCATGCCGAGGCCAAAGTCGCGATCGAGATGGCGTTGCTCGACATCGTCGGCAAGTCGTCGGGATTGTCGGTCGCTGACCTCCTTGGCGGCCGCGTGCGCGACACGATCCCGCTGTCGTTCTCGATCGCCGATCCCGATTTCGCCGCCGATCTCGAACGCATGCGAAAGATGGTTCCGGACGGCAACGTGATCTACAAGGTCAAGACCGGCGTAAAACCGCATCGCGAGGACCTCGATCACCTCGCGGCGATCCGGAAAGAGTTCGGCGACAAGGTCGATTTGCGTGTCGACTACAACCAGGCGCTGGCGCCGTTCGGTGCGATCAAGATCCTGCGCGATGTCGAGGAGTTCGCACCGACCTTCATCGAGCAGCCGGTGCCGCGCAAGTTTCTCGACGTGATGGCGCAGGTCACCGCGACGCTGGAAACGCCCGTGCTCGCCGACGAAAGCTGCTTTGATCGTCGCGACATGATGGAGGTGGTCCGCCGCGAGGCGGCGGATGCCGTCTCGATCAAGCTGATGAAGGCCGGCGGCCTGTTCGAGGCGCAGGCCATCATGGCGATCGCCGACATCGCCGGCCTGCCCGGCTATGGCGGCACGCTGTGGGAGGGCGGCATTGGCCTTGCCGCGGGAACGCAGCTGATCGCCGCGACGCCGGGCATCTCGCTCGGTTGCGAGTTCTACATGCCGCATCACGTGCTGACCGAGGACGTGCTCGAAGAGCGCGTCGCCAACCGCGGAGGTCACGTTATCGTGCCCGATGGCCCCGGCCTCGGCATCCGCGTCAGCGACGCCTCGATCCGCGCCAATGCACGGGTGCTGGCGGAGGCGTAGGTTCTGTCATTCGGGCCGCGCGCAGCGCACCTGGAATGCCGACCGCGTATGCGGCTCCGATCCTTCCCCTATCGGAATCGGTATCGTATGGTCCGACCAAACGCGCTCGCCACCCGTCGGGCCACCTGGAAACGCATATGTCCGATCCCGCCTGGTCGCTACACTCCCGCCTGAAAGAGGACACCATCGACATCGGCGATTTGCCGCTGTCGAAAGTGCTGGTCATCAAGGATGCGCATTATCCTTGGCTGCTGCTGGTGCCGCGGCGCTCCGATGCGGTCGAGATCATCGATCTCGACGAGGTGCAGCAGGCGCAGTTGATGACCGAAATCTCCCGCGTCTCGCGCGCGCTGAAGGAGATCACCAAATGCGACAAGCTCAATGTCGCAGCGCTCGGCAACCTCGTGCCGCAGCTTCACGTCCACATTATCGCGCGCCGGACGAGTGACGCCGCCTGGCCGCGGCCGGTCTGGGGCGTGATGCCGCCTCTGGCGCATGACGCCACCGAGGTACAGAATTTCATCAGCGCGCTTCGCCGAAAAATCTGGTTGGGTTGAAAGAACAAGAAATGTCAGCATTCGACTCGTTTCCGCTGGGGCAACCGGCCTTCGTCACCAACGTCCTCGACCGCGCCGCGCATTTGCGCCGCGATGACGAAAAACTGTTCGCGATGGAGCAGAAGTCGTCCTCGCGTGCCTACGTCGTCTACCGCGACTCGCTGCTGGTGAAGCGCGAGGGCGACAAGACGCGCGCGCTGCTCTCGCTCGACGAGGCGCTGAAATGCGGCGCCAATCCCGGGACGATCTTCCTCGGCTTGCGCGACGGCGCCGCGATGTTCGGCATGGGCCTCGCGCAGGCTGCGGCCGAGAAGCTGGTCGGCCGCGAGGACTATACCGTCACCGAGCTGCGCGGCATGGCGATGCAGGGCGCAATCCCGCCTGACGAGCTCTCGGCGGTTGCGATGGCGAAGTCGATGGTCGGCTGGCACCAGCGCCACGGCTATTGCGCCAATTGCGGCACCCGCAGTGCGATGAAGGAGGGCGGCTGGAAGCGCGAGTGCCCTGCGTGCAAGGCCGAGCATTTTCCGCGCACCGATCCAGTCGTGATCATGCACGTCTCTTCCGGCGAAAAATGCCTGCTCGGCCGTCAGAAGCAGTTCCCGCCGGGCATGTATTCCTGCCTCGCCGGCTTCGTCGAGGCCGCCGAGACCATTGAGGACGCGGTGCGCCGTGAAATCCTGGAAGAGTCCGGAATCCGCTGTACTGACGTGCAATATTACATGACGCAGCCCTGGCCCTATCCGTCGTCGCTGATGATCGGCTGCAGCGCGCGGGCGCAGAACGAAGACATCGTCGTCGATCACTCCGAGCTCGATGATGCCCGCTGGTTCACGCGCGAGGAGGCGGCTCTGATGCTGACCCGGACCCATCCCGACGGGCTCGCCGGCCCGCACCCCTTCGCCATCGCGCATCATCTGCTCGGCCGCTGGGTGCACGACAAGAGTTGAGATCGCCGATGGCTGCATCAGGGATCGCACCGCGCATCCTCTGCATCGGCATTCCCGTGCGCGACCTCACCTTTCGGGTCGAGGCCGTGCCAGAGCGCGGCAGCAAGGCGAATGCCAGCCACCTCGCGGAGATCTGTGGCGGCAACGCGCTCAATGCCGCGATCGCAATGGCGCGGCTCGGCGGCTGCGTCGCGTTTGCGGGGCCGATGGGCGATGCGCGGGAGACGTCGAGCAGCTTCATCCTCGAGCTGATGGCGGCCGAGGGCATCGACATCCGGCATATCGCGCGCATGCCCGGCGCGGCCACGCCCGTCTCTGCGATCATCATCGACGCGACCGGCGAGCGAACACTGACGATCTATCGCGATCCCGCGCTGTGGACCGTGAAGCTGGCTGATACGAACAGGCTGCTCGCCGATTGTCAGGCTGTCCTCGTCGAGAGCCGCTGCGGCGCCTTCTGCATCGATCTCTGCGCCGAGGCGCGCCGGCGCGGCATTCCCGTCATCGTCGGCGTCGATCGCGCAATGGCGCTGACCGATGGCCTGCTCACGGCCGCCTCGCATCTGCTGTTCGCCAGCGAACAGATGCAGGAGACGGCTGGAATCGCTGACGACGGCGACGCCTTGAAGCGGCTGGCCGGGCTGACGCCCGCCTTCCTCGCCGCCACCCGCGGCCCAAATGGCACGATTTGGCTGAACGAAGCGGGCACGCTGGAGCAGACGCCGGCCTTCCCGGTCGAGGCCGTCGATACGCTTGGCGCCGGCGACGTCTTCCACGGCGCCTTCACGCTTCGGCTCGCCGAGGGCGGTGGCGTGCGGGAGGCGCTGCGATTCGCTGCGGCCGCAGCGGCCCTGAAATGCACCCGCCATGGCGGGGGCCAAGCCGCCGCACAACGCATTGAAGTTGAAGGGTTTTTACGAACCAGGCTTTAGAGCCATTCTGCCTTCCTGCCGAGATTATGGACTTGCGGTAGAAGATTTTTCTATATATGACGTATGCAAACCCTCTTTATGGAACAAAGTTCTTCAAATGACCGATGCCGCTGTCCATATCCCCGAGACCAGCCGCCGCCTCGACGCCATCGACCGCAAGATTCTGATGGTACTCCAGGAGGATGCCTCCCTGTCCGTTGCCGAAATCGGCGATCGCGTCGGGCTGTCCTCGACCCCCTGCTGGAAGCGCATCCAGCGCCTGGAGGCCGACGGCGTGATCCTGAAGCGGGTGGCGCTGGTCGATCAGAACAAGATCGGGCTCGGCATCTCCGTGTTCGTATCGGTGGAGAGCTCCGATCATTCTGACGCCTGGCTGAAGAAATTCGCCGAAGCGGTCAGCGCCATGCCCGAGGTGATGGAATTTTACCGCATGGCCGGCGATGTCGATTACATGCTGCGCGTCGTGGTCGCCGACATGCAGGCCTATGACATCTTCTACAAGAAGCTGATCAGCGCCGTGCCGCTGAAGAACGTCACCTCGCGCTTCGCGATGGAGAAGATCAAGTCGGTCACCGCGCTGCCAATCCCGGCCGTGGTCGCGGCGTAGGTCTCACCACACGGAAGCCGTCGTCGCCCGGCTTGACCGGGCGAAACCGCCCAGTATTCCAGAGACCGCGGTGGGATACGGAGAAGCCGCGGCGTACTGGATGCCCCGGTCAAGCCGGAGCATGACAGTGGAGAGGGAGGGATGGGTCACGCTCCCTCGATCCACTCAAATCTTCTGATTGTACTCGCCGACTTCGGGATGCGTGCGCAGCACGCTGTTCACCATCTCGAACATGTCGTGCATGCGCTGCTCGGAGACCGGGCTCTCGACCACGACGACGAGCTCGGGCTTGTTGGAGGAAGCGCGCACCAGGCCCCAGCTGCCGTCCTCGACCGTAACGCGCACGCCGTTGACGGTGACGAGATCGCGGATCGACTGACCGCCGATCTTGGCGCCTTGGGCCTGCAGGCCTTCGAAGTGTTTCACCACGGCGTCGATGACACCGTATTTGGTCTCATCGGCGCAATGCGGCGACATGGTCGGCGACGACCAGGTCTTGGGCAGCGCGTTCTTCAAATCGGCCATTGACTTGCCCGGCGCACGATCGAGCATGTCGCAGATCGCGATCGCCGACACCAGGCCGTCGTCATAGCCGCGTCCATACGGCTTATTGAAGAAGAAATGGCCGGACTTCTCGAAGCCTGCGAGTGCACCCGTCTCGTTGGTGCGGCGCTTCATGTAGGAATGGCCGGTCTTCCAATAGGCGGTCCTGGCGCCCTGCTTCTGCAAGACAGGATCGGTAATGAACAGGCCGGTCGATTTCACGTCGACGATGAACTGCGCATCCTTGTGGATCGCCGACATGTCGCGCGCCAGCATCACACCGACCTTGTCGGCAAAGATCTCCTCGCCGGTGTTGTCGACGACGCCGCAGCGGTCGCCGTCACCGTCGAAGCCGAGACCGACATCGGCCTTGTGATGCAGCACCGCGTCGCGGATGGCGTGCAGCATCTCCATGTCTTCCGGGTTCGGATTGTATTTCGGGAAGGTGTGGTCGAGCTCGGTGTCGAGCGGGATCACCTCGCAGCCGATCGCCTCCAGCACCGGCGGCGCGAACGCGCCGGCGGTGCCGTTGCCGCTGGCGGCAACGACCTTGAGCTTGCGCTTGAGCTTCGGGCGGCTGGTGAGATCGGCGATGTAGCGTGCCGGGTAATTCTCGTGGAACTGGTAGGAGCCACCGGCCTTGTTCTTGAAATCGGCGTTGAGCACGATCTCCTTCAACCGCGTCATCTCGTCGGGGCCGAAGGTCAGAGGGCGGTTGGCGCCCATCTTGACGCCGGTCCAGCCGTTGTCGTTGTGCGAGGCGGTGACCATGGCGACGCAGGGCACGTCGAGATCGAACTGCGCGAAATAGGCCATCGGCGTCACCGCCAAGCCGATGTCGTGCACCTTGCACCCGGCCGCCATCAGGCCGGAGATCAGCGCGTATTTGATCGAGGCCGAATAGCCGCGGAAATCATGGCCCGTGACGATCTCTTGGCTGACCCCAAGCTCGGCAATCAGCGCGCCCACCCCCATGCCGAGCGCCTGGATCCCCATCAGGTTGATTTCCTTCTGGAACAGCCAGCGCGCGTCGTACTCGCGAAAACCGGTGGGCTTCACCATCGGCTCGGATTCAAAGGCGTAGGTGTTGGGCAACAAGACGGATTTCGGCTTGGGAAACATTGAGACGGTCTCGTGAAAAGGGCTGGAATTGGTGCAGCCTTAGCGAATGCCGGGCTGCAGCGGAAGGCGGGAATGAAGGCTTATGGCGGATAATTGCGGCAGTTTGGTAACGGAAAAACGTTACGTGCCGCAGGCTAGCTCAGGGCAATATCGAAATTATCCGGTTGCAATCCGCCTGGATTTACTGCTCCAGCAGCATCTGGCCGTTGGCGTACTCAAAGCGCTTCAGGCGGGACAGGAAGGAGAGGCCGAGCAGGTTCTCGGACAACGCCGCGTCCGGCAACACCATGGCGTCGACATCGCGCACGATGAGACCGCCGACGTCCAGCATGGCGATGCGGGTGCGCGCGGCCTTGATGGTGCCGTTCGCAGTGGTGACGGTGGCGTTGTATTCGCCGCGCGAGGGACGGAGACCGAAACGGGCGGCCGAGGTCTCGTTCAGCGCCACCACGGAGGCGCCGGTGTCGACCATGAAGCCGATGCGCTGGCCGTCGATGCGGCCTTCGGTCTGGAAGTGGCCGCGGACGTCGCGGGGGATGTTGAGGCTGCGGCCGCCGGCCGGCACCGTGGTCGCCACCGCGACCGTCGCATGCGGCGCTGACGTGGCGGAGGCGGAGCTCATCTTGTCCGCCATCTGCGCCATGAAAGTGCCGAGGCCGATCATCACGGCCGCGAAGATCAAAATGTTACGCATCACACCACTTCCGAGCCGAAAGCTCGATTTCACCACGCGGCACGCCCGTCCGCGAGCGCCGCCACGGCAGAGCCGGTGTCATTTTGACGAAAAGGATGAGCGTACGGTTAATGCGGTTCCTTGAATCCTCTCCCCGCAAGAGCGGGGCGAGGGAGAAGACATGTCACGTGCCGCGGGGCTTCACCCGCCGGGTCGGCGGCGCACTCGCCGGATCCTCCGGCCAAGGATGGCGCGGATAGCGGCCGCGCAGGTCTGAACGCACGGCCGCGTAGCTACCGCGCCAGAAGCCGGGGAGATCGCGCGTCACCTGCACCGGACGCTGCGCCGGCGACAGCAACTCCAGCACCAGCGGCACCTTGCCGGCGGCGATCGACGGATGGGTGTTGAGACCGAACAATTCCTGGAGCCGCACCGCGATGGTCGGCCCCTGCTCGGCCTCATAGTCGATCGCGAGCACGCTTCCCGTGGGCGCCTCGAAATGGGTCGGCGCCTCCCGGTCGAGCCGCGCGCGCATCTCCCACGGCAAAAGCGCCATCAACGCATCGGAGAGATCGCCGGCGGAAATGTCCTTCAGCGCGATCTTGTCGTACAGCGCCGGTACCAGCCAGTCGTCGCGCCGCGCGATCAGCCCGTCGTCGGAGAGATCGGGCCAGCTCTCGCCCTCGGCCTTGCGCAAAAACATCACGCGGTCGCGCCACTGCTTTGCGGCCTTCGACCAGGGCAGCCGGTCGAGGCCAGCGGCGATCAACCCGTCGGCAAAGATCCGCGCAGTGTCCGCGGAGGGCGACACGGCAAGTGTGGCCTCGGACAGCGTGATCGCATGCAGCACGCGCTTCCGTCGTGCGCGCAGCGCCATCGCGCCGCGGTCGAAGGAGATCTCATCGGCGATGTCGATATGCTCGGCGAAATGCCGCTCGATGTCGTCCTCGGCGATCTGCGCGGCGAGCAGGATGCGGCCACTCGCGGCCGTCCCCGTCATCTCGCCGATCGCGATATAGGGGGCGCGGGCGAGTGAGGAAGTTTGCTCCACCGCGGCGCCGCGGCCATTGGCGAGCACAAAGCTGCCATTGCCGCGGTTGCGCGCAACACGATCCGGGAACGCATAAGCGAGCATCAGGCCGGTCGAGAGATCCTCCTGCTGCCCCGCCTTCTCGGACGCGGCGACCTGCGAAGCCCAGCGCCGCGCCAGGTCGCGCGCGCTCGCCGCCCGCGCCGAACGGTCGCGGCGGAACTGGTCGCGCCGGTGCTCGAGATCGGCGCTATCGCCGCCGAGCCCGCGCTCGGTGAGGATGGCCGCGATCTCAGCGGCCTCTTCGCCCGCGCCGGCGCGGTGCGAATCCACGATCATGCGCGCCAGCCGCGGCGGCAGCGCTAGCGCGCGCAGGCTCTTGCCCTCCGCGGTGATACGCCCGTCGCCATCGAGCGCGTTGAGCTCGGAGAGCAGGCTTTTTGCCTCTTTCCAGGCGGGCCCTGGCGGAGGATCAAGGAACGACAGCGCGGCAGGGTCGGCGACGCCCCATTGCGCGAGATCGAGCACAAGCGAGGAGAGGTCCGCGCTCAAAATTTCCGGCTGGGTGTAGGGTGCGAGCGACGCCGTCTGCGGTTCGTCCCACAGCCGATAACAGACGCCAGGTTCGGTACGGCCGGCGCGGCCGCGGCGTTGATCGACCGCAGCGCGCGCAGCACGCACGGTTTCGAGCCGCGTCAGGCCGATATCCGGCTCATAGCGCGGCACACGGGCGAGACCGGAATCAACGACGATGCGCACGCCTTCTATCGTCAGCGAGGTCTCCGCGATCGAGGTCGCCAGCACGACCTTGCGCATGCCTTTGGGAGCGGGCGAGATGGCGCGGTCCTGCACGGCGGCATCGAGCGCGCCGAACAACGGCACGATCTCGATGGAAGCATCCTGCACGCGTTCGCCGAGAAAGTTCTGGGTGCGGCGGATTTCGGCGGCGCCCGGCAGGAAGGCGAGCACCGAGCCGCTATCAGCACGCAACGCGGATGCAATCGCGTCGGCCATCTGCCGCTCGATCGGCGCATCCGCCTTGCGACCGAGATAGCGCGTCTCCACCGGATACGCGCGGCCCTCGCTCTCGACGACAGGCGCCTCGCCAAGCAGCTTTGCGACTCGCGCGCCGTCGAGCGTGGCCGACATCACCAGGATGCGCATATCCTCGCGCAAGCCGAGTTGCGCATCGCGCGCCAGCGCCAGACCCATGTCGGCGTCGAGCGAGCGTTCGTGGAATTCGTCGAACAGGATCGCGGCAACGCCGGAGAGCTCGGGATCGTCGAGGATCTGGCGGGTAAAAATGCCTTCGGTCACGACCTCGATGCGAGTCGCGCGCGAGATCTTCGAGCCGAAGCGGACGCGATAGCCGACAGTTTCGCCGGCGCGCTCGCCAAGCGACTTGGCCATGCGATCGGCGCTGGCGCGCGCGGCGATACGCCGTGGCTCGAGCACGATGATCTTTTTGCCCTTGGCCCACGGCGCATCGAGCAGCGCCAGCGGCACGCGCGTGGTTTTGCCGGCGCCGGGAGGGGCCACCAGCACGGCCGCATTGTGCGCCTCCAGCGTGCGCGAGAGGTCGTCGAGCACGGCATCAATCGGGAGGGGCGTGTCGAAGTTGCGGGGCAAATATCTCGGTCCCGTCATCACCCGCCTTGTGCGCAATTGCGCACTGGGGCGGGTGATCCAGTAAATTCAGATCCCAATCATCACGAAGATCGGGGTTACTGGATACCCCGCTTTCGCGGGGTATGACAATCATATGTAACTATCAGCCCTGGACTGGCGGGCGGCCGATGCTCTCATAGGTGAAGCCGGCGGCAGCCATGTCTTCGGGGCTGAAGATATTGCGGAGGTCGACGACGATGGGCTGCGCCATCACGCTCTTCAAGCGGTCGAGATCGAGGCCGCGAAACTGCACCCATTCGGTGACGACAACAAGCGCGTCCGCGCCATCAGCGCAGGAATAAGCGTCCTCGCAATAGGTGATGCTGGGCAGCTCGCCCTTGGCCTGCTCCATGCCGACCGGGTCGAACGCCTTCACCTTCGCGCCCATGTCGAGAAGGCCGGTCACAAGCGGAATCGACGGCGCATCGCGCATGTCGTCAGTGTCGGGCTTGAAGGTGAGACCGAGCACGGCGATAGTCTTGCCGCGCAGCGAGCCGCCGAGCGCCTGGCTTACTTTCCGCGCCATCGCACGCTTGCGGTTCTCGTTGACGGCGAGCACGGATTCGACGATGCGCAAGCTCACGTCGTAATCCTGCGCGATCTTGATCAGCGCCTTGGTGTCCTTCGGGAAGCAGGAGCCGCCGAAGCCCGGACCGGCATGCAGGAATTTGGTGCCGATGCGGTTGTCCAGCCCNATGCCGCGCGCGACNTCCTGGACGTTGGCGCCGACCTTNTCCGAGAGATCCGCGATCTCGTTGATGAAGGTGATCTTGGTCGCGAGGAACGCGTTCGCGGCGTATTTGATCATCTCGGCGGTGCGGCGCGCCGTGAACATCAGCGGCGCCTGGTTCAGCGACAGCGGGCGATAGACATCGCCCATCACCTTGCGGCCGCGCTCGTCGGACGTGCCGACGACGACGCGATCGGGATACTTGAAGTCGCGGATCGCNGCGCCCTCGCGCAGGAATTCGGGGTTGGAGGCGACGACGACGTCGGCCTTGGGGTTGGCCTCGCGGATGATGCGCTCGACCTCGTCACCGGTGCCGACCGGCACGGTCGACTTGGTCACCACGACGGTGAAGCCGGACAGCGACTGCGCGATCTCTTTCGCGGCAGCGTAGACGTAGGAGAGATCGGCATGGCCGT
>NZ_AXAY01000033.1 GCF_000473045.1 Bradyrhizobium sp. WSM3983
TCGGAGGTCGAGGCCTGGTAGAACCGCGTCTCCTTCTCCATGCCGAGGATGCGGATCGCTTCGAGCAGCCGCAGCACGCCGATGGCGTCGGCGTTGGCGGTGTATTCCGGGCTTTCGAAGCTGACGGCGACGTGGCTTTGCGCTGCGAGATTGTAGATCTCGGTCGGCCGGATCTGCTGCACCAGGCGGATCAGATTGGTCGAATCCGTCATGTCGCCGTAATGCATCAGGAACGGCACATCGCCGACATGCGGATCCTGGTAAAGATGGTCGACCCGTGCGGTGTTGAACGAGGACGAGCGCCGCTTGATGCCGTGCACGACATAGCCGAACGACAGCAGATGCTCAGCCAGATAGGCCCCGTCCTGGCCCGTCACGCCGGTGATGAGAGCGACCCGCTTACTCATAAGAACTCATGACTCCCATGACGGTAGGACGGGGTATCGCCCGCTCGCTCGTGCAGCCGTCCATGCGATGCCCCTCCTTGCCAGAACGACAGCCGCGGTCATGCGAAATGTCGAAAGATCGAGTGCGATCGGTTGATCGCGCTACGAAAACAGGTGCATTCACTTACAGTGACTATGTATCGTCAGTTATGACAAGATAACACTTAACTCATTTCATTTGTTAGACCGCAACTCGTGCACCCGCACGACAAGTCCGACCGGATGCCATGACTTCGTCAAGCAAGCGTGGGCTACACGCCAACAAGGCCCGGTCCAGATTTCGCGCGCATTGCCAAGAGTCGGCGGTGATAGACATAGCCGATTTCGACTGCGTTGCGGCACGGCCTTCCGCAGATCCAATCCAACAGGTCCCGAAACGCATCAGAAGACGGCATCGTGACCGGCCCACGATCAATCAGCCGCGGGCCCGGCATATCATTCTGTTACATTTCTGTATTGTTTCACCGCTAGAGAAACAATCAATTCCGCGTTTCGCGAAGATAGAAGATAAACGTCGCGGGACATGTTGACTAAAGTGACGATGCGAGCGCCGACTTGCGATGGGACGAGGTCCCCGAGCGCGATGCCGTATTCGAACGACGCGGTTCTCATTCCCCGATCCCGCGGGTCCTGATCGACAATGAACATGTTATCGCGCCCGAATTGGGCCGACCACCGCCAGGATGAAGCGCCGCCTTCGCTTTCGGTCCTTCTCGAGCAACTGACAGCGCTCGTGCGTCGCCAGTATCGTTTGCTGCTCGCTATACCGGCCGCAACCCTGGCGATTGGCATGCTTTATCTCGCGGTCACGCCGCCACAATATACGGCCACCGCGACGCTGCTGATCGACAGCAGCGCTCTGCGGGTGCTTCAAAGTCAGCTGCAGCCGCAGGGCGACGTTCCACTCGACACTCTCCAGGTCGGTTCGCAAGTCGAAGTTCTAATGTCACGCAAGGTCGCGCTCGCGGTCATCAGGGCACTTAACCTTGCGGACGATCGCGATTTCATCGGGGCCGGCAAAAGCGCGTTTGGCCTCTCCGCGAGCGGGGATGAAGGCACGAAAGAGGATCGGGAAAACCAGGCGATCGAGGAAATATTGCGCAACCGCGTGGTCTCTCGCAGCGAGAAAACCTATGCGCTGACCATTTCTTACTCGTCACGTAACCCGGAGACCGCGGCCAAGGTCGCCAATGCGTTCGCTGAAGCCTACATCGAAGACCAGCTCGAAGCCAAATACCAGACGGTCACCCGAGCGAGCTCATGGCTGCAAGACCGGATCGGCGAGTTGAAGACCAAGGCAACGGCCGCGGACCGCGCCGTGCTTGAATTCAAGGAAAAGAACAAGATCGTCGATTTTGGCGGTTCCGGCAATGGCGCCGGCGGCCCGACTTCAAATCGGCTGATCGGCGAGCAACAAGCGTTCGAACTGAGCAGCCAACTCGCCTCGGCGCGGGCCTCGACCGGCGAGGCCAAAGCCCGGCTGGAACGGATCGAACAGGTCCGTCAGCTCGACGTCAGCCAGGCCGCCGTGGCTGACGTGCTCAAAAACGAAGTCATTACCCGCCTGCGTAACCAATATCTCGACCTCTCCGCGCGCGAAGCCAATATCGCGGCGCGCTATGGTGTGGACCATGAGGCCGCGGTGAACGTCCGCAACCAGATGGAAGAGGCCCGCCGCAACATTGCCGCCGAACTGTCACGGATCGCCGCAAGCACGCGCAGTGACTACCAGATTGCCAAGACCCGCGAGGAAAATCTCGAGCGGTCGTTGAACCAGCTCGTGTCCGAGGGCCAATCGGCACAGCGAGACCGACTTGGTCTCGCCGAACTCGACAGCTCCGCCAAGGTGTATCACAGCCTCTATGACAGCTTCCTTCAGCGCTATATGGAGGCCATCCAGCAACAATCGTTCCCCATCACGGACGCTCGCGTCATCAGCGCCGCCGTACCACCGGCGCGGAAGAGCAAGCCGATCGCATCTTTCGTACTTTCGATCGCAGCGACGATCGGCCTGCTCGCCGGCGTCGGTATCGCCGCCTTGCGGGAAGCGGTCGACGGAGTGTTCCGGACTGGCCGGCAAGCCGAGCAAGAGTTGGGCATCAGATGCCTTTCGGTGATACCACTCGCCGCAAACCACACCGCGGCTCTAGGACAATCTCCAGGCAAACCAGCGCGGATCGAGACCTTGCAGAATTCACTGCGACGGGCCGATCGCACTTCAGAAACGGCGGTACCAATCTATAATTTTGTCGACCCGCTGATGCGGCAGGCAGCCGACGACCCGCTCTCGACCTTCGCCGAGGCCTTTCGCGCGATCAAAATCAGAGCTTCGCTCGAGGCTTCAGTCCGGGACAACAAGGTCATCGGCGTCACCTCGATGCTTCCTAACGAAGGCAAGTCGACGATCGCCAGTAACCTGGCCGCGTTGATGGCCGACGCAGGCAAGCGCGTCGTCCTGGTCGATGCCGATTTGCGCAACCCCACCCTGGCCCGGTCCATCAGCCCGCAGCCATCAAAGGGATGGCTAGACGTCCTGAGCGGCGCAATCGATCTCGGCGCGGCGATTGGAGAAGAGCGCGGCTCCGGACTGGCGCTCCTCCCGGTTGCCCCAGGCGAAGCCACGCTTCACGCCGATGAAGTCCTGTCGTCCCCGGATTTCCACGGCATGATCAACGCGCTGCGCGAGCGCTTCGACTATGTCATCATCGACCTTCCGCCGACTGCACCGGTGGTCGACGTTCGCGCGGTCCTGCCAATAGTCAACTCGCTCGTCTTTGTCGTCGAATGGGGTAAGACCAGGGTCACTTCCGTTCGCAGGCAACTCCTGGCCGAGCCGGAATTGCGCGATCGCCTGCTCGGCGTGGTCTTGAACAAGGCGAACCTAAAGATCCTCGGCCAGTTCGAGCAACCCGGCGCCTACCTCAACGGCTACTATCCCCGCGGCTGATCAGGATCGTGGCCGAGGTCCCCCGCCGGAGCGTCAACCGTTGTCCGGACGGCGAAGACGGGCTTCCTGTCGGGCGCCGAGTGCATCCTCCAGCTTCAGCTTCTCCAACAGCATGTCGGTCACGAGCCGGCGCAACTGCGCGTTTTCGAGCTCCAACCGCTTGATCGCACCCGCATCGGCATCGACCGCGCCAGGTTGCCCCCTCGAAAGGGAATTTCCCCCCAGTTCAGGAGGACCGGCGACTGGCTCCATCTTCTTCCAGCGGTGATAGGTCATTATGCTCACACCGAGAGCTTTGGATATCTCTCGCTGCGTCTTGCCCCTCAAGGCGAGATCGTTTGCCTGCGCCAGCTTGGCCGCGATCTCTCCAGAGGCATGCCTCTTGCCTACCATATGTCCCGCTCCGGTCGAATCTTGCGTTCAAGGCATTGTTAGTAATCCCAAATCCCCAATCATTTCAATAGGCCAACGCAAATTCATCTCGCCGGCAGGACCGGCAAGACGATGCATCATGTGAGCAAGCTGCATTTGTGACCCTGACACAAGTCGGAAATCAATCAAGATCACGCTAAATGCTGCAGAAGAGACAGGTCAAGTTAGCAATCGGTAATCGTCACATCCAATCGACAGCAGACACCCTCAATACGCGTTCCGTTGCCGAGTTAGCTCGAACACCGTTCGCAGTATTATTGTAACATCAAGTATTAGACTCCAATTGTTAACATACCACAAATCCAACGTTATGCGACGCTCCATCAGCTCAAGGCGAGGCGTTCCGCCCCTGTACCCCTGAACCTGCGCCCAGCCGGTAATACCCGGCTTCACGTGGTGGCGAAACGCATAGTTCGCGATCACCCTGCCGTATTCGTAATCGTGAACCAGCGCGTGCGGACGCGGACCGACGATGGACATGTGACCCAGCAGCACGTTCCAGAGTTGCGGCAGCTCATCAATGCTGCTCCGGCGCAGCACGCGGCCAACCCTTGTGACGCGCGGATCCCTCTGAGTCGCCTGGACCACCGCTGCACCATCCTCGAGAACCTTCATGGTGCGCAGCTTGAAAATCATGAAGGGCTTGCCGTTGAAGCCGTGACGCTGCTGCCGGAAAATCACGGGACCTTTCGATTCGAGCTTGATGGCGATTGCAGCCAGTATCAGCAGCGGCGTCAGCATGACCATGGCGAGAGCCGCGACGACGATATCCAGCGCCCGCTTGGCGAAGCGCTCGAACGGCATGAGGGGGGTACGCTGCACCTCGACCATGTAGAGCGCTTGCGGCATCGACATTTGACGGCCGAGCACCGTCGACACGTCGCGATCGGGCAACAGGCGGACCGGGAGCGGAAACACTCTGAGCAGCTTCAGCAAATGCTCGATCTCATGTGGCTGCGACCAAGGCAGCGCAAGAACGATCTCGTCCGCCGGCGTTTCCCGCACCTGCTCGACCAGACTCGATTGGAATTGCGCAGGCATCCAGCCCGCCTCCCGGCCCGAAGGCAACACGATGCGAGCGGCCTCATCGATCCCGAAGCGGAATAACAGGACGTCCGGCGCCTGCAGCGCCAGCTCGTTCCGGCAGCCGATCACGACCGCACGCCTGCCGCGGATGGAGCCTTTCATCAGCGATCCGCCCAGCCAGCGTTTGGCGATCGGTCGCGCAGACACCAGCCCGAGGCCCCCCAGCGCAAAGAACCCGACGACCGCGCCGCGCGAGACGTCAGCGCCAGCCTTGAACAGGAAGAGGACGACGATGAGAATCAGGATCGCAACGGCCCAGCTCGCCCAGATCCGCCGGCCGTCGCGCGGCCGTCCGAACAGATCGCTATAGCGGTAAAGTCCGAGACAATGCGCCATCAGCACATAGCCGAGGCTCGCGACCAGCCCCAAGCCCGTGGGGGCGGCGCCGATTTCGGCGAGCCCGCTGCCCAGTGTCACCTGGTAGAGGACAGCGCCGAGTTCTCCCGCGATGACGATGATCGCGACGTCGAGAGCGGCAAGCAGCGGTTCTATTGCGGCAAACGGAATGGTGATCCGCGGTCTGGATCGCTTCTGCAGGACGGACGAGGGCTGGCTGAGATCGGTCACGCGCAATGCTCCGATGGCTCGCCCCCGGTAGCATGTCGCCTATATCATTATTATGATGATTTGTTATTTGGTAACGATACAATCAACCTCGATCGCGGGCGCTCGATGCAGCCGCTGCTGCAGCCGCCGGACATCAACGGTTGACGCGCTTCGATCAGCCACAACTCTCCTATTTGGCCTCGAGCAGCTTGGAGAGCGCAATCTCGTTGACGACCGGTGGCGACTGCTTGAGCAACTCCGACATGTAGGCGCGACGATTTGCTTCCGCGCGCTCGGCCCGCAGACGCTGCACCAGCATGTCCCGGACCTCCGCCAGCGCACGTGTGCGCGCGGCCTCGGTGTCGAGAAGCTTGAGAATGTGCCAGCCATCATCGAGACGGATCGGATCAGCGATACCGGCCTTCGTCAAGCCGATCACCTGGCCGCGGATCTCGGCCCGCAAGTCCGGCTCGGCCACCCAACCGACCTCCCCGTCGCGTTCGGCGGTCGAGGCGTCATCGGAGGAGCTACGTGCGAGGCCGCCGAAATCCTGGCCAGCCTGCCTCGCCTTCTTGACGACCTCGTCCAACTTCTTGCGCGCGGCCTCTTCAGCAGCCTTGTCCGCGTCCTTCGCGACATTGACGACGATTTGAGCGAGTTTGAAACGGCGCGGCACCAACAGCGCGGTGGCGTTGGCGTCATAGACGTTCTTGATATCGGCCTCACTTGGATAGCTGTCTGGCGGCGTCGTGACGGATTGCAGGTAGGTCTCGGCGATCAGGCTGTCGCGCGCCCGCGCGAGTTGCTCCGCGACAGCGGGCTGCTGCTCCCACTTCTTGCCGAGCGCCTCCTTGAGCACGAGGCGGTTGGCCAGGATGGCGCGCACCGTCTGGTTGAGAAGCCCGGGATCGCGTGCCACCGCGCTTTTCTGCTGCGGATCGAGATAAGAGATCGCTGCGCGCACCTCTTCCGCCGTTACGTCGCTGTCGCCGACGCGGGCGACCACCTCACCACCCTTCACCCCGGCGCCCTCTTCGGCAGCGGGTGCCGGCGGCCTGGGTGACGCGGCCGGGGCCGGCGACGCAGGTGCGGCTGCACGGGCCGGCGCGGGCTGGTTGCCCTGACGCGTCTGCGCCACCGCAACGGTCGACACTGCCGCGCTCATCATCAGCACCAGCACGGCACGGCCAAAAAACTTCGTCCTCATGGATTGACCTTCTGTTCGATGATCTTGTCGCGATAGTCCTGCGCGGCATTCTGGTGTTCGACGCGCTTCAGCCCGAAGACCGGATCATGGTCGAGCACCTTCTCGAGCGGGTTCATGGCTTCGTATTTCGTGACGATCTCGTCGGCCGTCCTCGCCAAGTTGACGTTCTTGGTCGTGCAGGCCTTCATGCTTGCCTTCAGGGCCGTGGCCTCGCCCTCGAATCTGGTCCGTTCGGCATCCTTGGTTCGCGCCACGGAGGCCGCTTCGCCATAAGCGCCCTTCCATTTCTCGAGCGCTTCGTCACGCTCGGATATCCGATCGTTGAAATCCTTGACCGCCCGCCGATAAGCCTGCTCGGCCTCCTTCACCTGGGCTCGAAAGGTCTCGTTCTGCTTCTTCAGGCGATCGCGTTCCTGCTCGGCGGCAATCGCCCTCGCTTGCAGGGCCGCGCGTTGATCCTCCAGCGCGCGTGTCTGGGCCGTCGCACTGCGCAGCGCCTCGCGTAAGCGATCGCTTTCCTGATCAGCATGGGCGACCATCGGTCCGCCGAACGCCAGAAGGATGACAAGGGGAACAAGCCTGCGCATGGTCAGAACTTCGCGTTAAGGTCGAGTTGGACAATATCGACGGCGTAAGGGAGGCTGGTAATGTTGTTTGCGCTCATCCAACGCACCGTCGCCCAGACATTCTCGCCGAGGCCGACATTGCCGCCGATGAAATATCCCTTCAGATTGGTGCCGCCGAGCCCGAAATCGGAATCGACGAACGCGTCGATCATTGCATCCGATTCAAGATACTTGTAGCCGACAAACGCGTTCCAATCCCAGAGATGCTTGACCTCCTTGTCGCCCACGGTAAGGCGCGCAAGCCAACCCTTGTCCCCGCCGTTGAATGGGCCATTCACGCCGCCCGATCCCGGCCCAAAATTGTTGATTGCAGCGGCTGCGACGGCGCCTTTGTTGAACGCGGTGTTCCAGACATATTCACCGTCGATAATGATATGGACTGGATTGAACTGCGCGAGATCGAGTTGACCACTGGCGACGACCGGGCGGAAGTCGCTGGCAAGGCCGTAATATTGATAGTTCACGGTCGAACCGAGCGTCGTCGTAACGGCCGGGACGTTGCGCAACCACATATAGGTGTTGCCCTTCTGGGCAAAGGGCGGCCGCAGATAGTCTGTGTTGCAAATGTCGCTGGCGTTGTAGACGAAACATTCGCTGGAAAGGCGCCCCTTCACGTTCGTGAAGTCGTAGTACGCGAATGCCAAGGTCAGGTTGGTCGCGGGATCCAGCTTTGCTGCGAAGCCGGCCTGCGCACCAAACAGCCATTTGTCATGGCTTGGGAGGCGGACGGAACTGGCTGTGCTGGTGCTATCCGCGATGTTCAACGACGCATTCAGGTCCGTATTGAACAAGGGAAAGGCACCGGCCGCAGCAAACGGTGTGAAGCCCTCGAAGACTTCATGCTTGGCCTGCACGGCGACACCGTCGAAGCCGATATCGCGGTACCAGACAAGGTCGGTGGGTGACCAGAAGGGATTGTCGAACCGCCCGACGGAAGCCGCGAAATCCGGAAGCGGCTGATATTTGATGAATGCGCGATCCAGCCAAAGCGCGTATTTCGAGAAATTTCCACCATTGGCGCCGAAAGTCTGATTGGTCGACACCGGCGAGCTGCTCTCGCCGGTGGCAATTCTCAAGCCCGCTGCAAAGCCGTCGAATAGATCCACGTCGGCACCGAGCCGAGCCCGGAAGCGAAAGCGGTTGCGATCCTGGGTCGTATTGTAACTCGGTGGGAAATATGGATTCTTCGCGTTCGCGTTATCCTCCAGGAACGGTGCGCCAGTGTTGGTCGCATTGTAGTTCTGCATCGGTCCGTTGCCGGACGGAAAGAAATCACCTTCGTATCGCGTGCGGATGTCGCCGTAGAACCGAATCCGTTGCGCCCACTCCGGATATTTTCCGGGCGAGGCCCAATTCTCCTTCTCGGCCTTCGCCATCACCTCGGCGCGGATCTCGTCGCGAAGCTGCTTCTTGACGAGTTCGGGCACGTAGGTGACGCGCTTGGTGCCAGGCGGCGATGTTGCATCGGCGGCGCTGGTTGCCTTCTTCTCGGCGCCCTCGGCCTTGGCAGCCGCATCGCGCGTGGCCTGGCGGGCGACATAGGCCTCGTCGTCGGCCTGCTTGACCAGCGTGGCCGCCTGCTCCTCGGTGAGTGTTCCCTGCTTCACGAGAAGGTTGATCAGGTTGACCGTCGCATTGGACGATGGCGGCGCATCGCGCGACACGGTCGGACGCTTGCCCTGCGGCAGCCCATCGTCCTGCGCCGCGGCGGGGGCTGCGGTCGCGATCAGCATCAAGGCCGTCGCCGCCAGCTCTCGCGTCTTCATTTCACGCCACATGACGTAACCTCTTCTGCTCTCGACTTACTCATGTTGTTCGTCTCATCGCGCTCAGCCCCGGCTTTGGGTTCTGAAGCGAGTGATAATCGGCATTGGCATGTCCTTGGGTGGCGGCTCGCGCACATGCATGTCCCCCACGAGCTGATCCCGGATCTCCGCATCGAGCGCGCTGTCTCCCGTCGATGGCGACAATTGAACCCGAGTGACCTTGCCCGTACTGTCGAGCCACACCTTCACTTCGGCTTGCATCATGGCGTAGCGCGTTTTTTCGTTCGCCTGCCAACGCGCCTCGATCTGCGACTGGAGCATGCTCGCGTACCAGCCGAAGCGGCTGCCGCCGCCGCCCCCGCCACGGCCTTTGCCCTGTGCCAGACCACCGCTGCCCGGCCCGTTGCCGAGACCGAGATCCGGTGGGCCCGGCGTCGGATCCGGTCCGACGTCGGGCGGTGCGTCGTTGGGAATGTCGACGGGCTTCTCTTCGACGACGTCCTTAACGGGGGTCTGCTCCATCACTTTCTGCTCGGGCTGCTGTTCCGGCTGCTGCTCGGGCGGAGGCGGCGGTGGTGGCGGAGGCGGCGGCGGCGGAAGCACCATCGTCACCTGAAGCTCGTTCACCTTGCGCGGCGGATCCTTGTCGCCACTCATCACCATGATGACGACGCCGACTACCAACGCGATGACGACCAGCGCCGAGCCGCCGAGCAGCAGATAGCGCCGCCATGCCGGCGGGCCGTCGTCGTCGTTGCTGTCGTCGTCCCACGCCATCGTCCCGTCTCATCTCGCCGACGGCTTGGTCGCCATGCCGACCTGGGTGAAGTTGAGGCGGCCCAGCAGATCGAGCACGTCGACGACGTTCTGGTACTGGGTCTGGCTGTCGCCGCGCACGACGATCGGAAATTCAGGCGTGAGCGCACGCTGCTGCACCAGTCGCTGCTCGAGCTCGGGCAGCGTCACGGGGATGGTGTCCAGAAACAGCTTACCGTCATTGGCGACCGTGATGGCCTTGGTGGTCTGTTGCGCCAGCGACGGCGCCGCACTCGCCTTCGGCAAATTCACCTTCATGCCCTGCACGGTCGCCGTGGTCATGATGATGAAGATCACCAGCAGCACGTAGGCGAGATCGAGCATCGGCGTGATGTTGATGTCGTCGTACGGCTTGCTTTCGGACTGGACTTGCATGGGTTCACTCCGCCGCCTGCTTCACCGGCTCTTCCGGCAATTCGTAGGACTCAGCGATCCGCGTGATGAACTCATCGACGAAGACCTGCATCTCGCTGCTGACATCCTTGATGCGGATCGTCAGGTAGTTGTAGGCAAACAGCGAGGGGATCGCGACGCCGAGGCCTGCGACGGTGGCGACCAGCGCGGCCGCGATACCCGGCGCGATCGCATTGACGTTGACGTCGCCGCTGGCCGCGATCGCCGCGAAGGTGATCATGACGCCGACCACTGTGCCGAGCAGGCCGAGGAACGGACCGCCCGAGATCGCGATCGTCAGCATCACCATCAGGCGATTGAGGCGCTGGCTCTCCCGCACGAAGCCGCTGTCGAGCACGGCGCGGATCGACTGGATTGCCTGCGGCGACAGCCGGCGGTAACCGCCACCCGCAAAGCGGCGCCGGATCTCCTGCGCACCGGCCGCGAACAGGTGGTAGAGCGGCGCGGCATGGACCACCTTGCGCTGCTTCTTGCCGAGCTCGCCCCCGAAACTGGGATCATTCTCCTGGTTGTCGAGCTGGAGCAGCCCTCCGATGTCGGTCGAGGTTTCGCGAAAATGCTTGAGGAAGATCGTGTTGCCGGCCGAGACCCTGTTCAGATACGAGACACGATCGACCATGACGTACCAGCTGATCAACGCCATGATCCCGAGCAGGCCGATGACGACCCAGCCGTCCGGCGTCACCGAGCGCAGGATCACGCCGAAATAGCCGCCGCTGAACCAGCCCGCGTTCTCCTCGTCGACGCTGAATGAGATCAGCTTGGCCTGATCCGGGCCCTGTCCGATCGCACCGAGCTTGATGAAGCCGGCCGGGCGCGCGACCTTGGCGATCTGGAACTCGTCGATATCACCGGCAAAGCCGGCGGCAGCGCCGGTCGGCGCGGCAGCGGCCGGAGCCGCATCGGCCGCAGGTGCAGCCGCATCCCCTGCCGGAGCCGGAGCCGCCGCAGATGCGGCACGGCCGAGCTGCGCCACTCCGGTCATGGTGGGAAGACCGGCGGCGAGCGTCGCAACCTGGTTACCATCGACGTAGAGCGTGATCTGCGCGCCCTTTGCGGTGAAGGCGATCTGGTGCCAGGTCCCGGCCGTGATTGCCGCGCCACCGACGCTGCGCTGCGCGCTGCCACCATTGGCCACTTCCACGTAAGCGACGCCGTTGTCCAATGCAACGGTGAGTCCGTTCGTACCTTCGCTGCGCGAAAACAGTACCGCGCCAGGCTGTGGCGCGGTCATCTTGATCCAGAGCGACCAGGTGAGCTCACCGTTCTCGGCGACCACCAGCGAGGGCGAGCCCGGAAGCATGAGCGCAGTCTGCCCGTCGAGGCGCGCGCCTTGGCCGATGATGGCGCCATCCGCGCTCGGCACGGCATTCTGCGCAATGTTCGCCCAGGCCGTGACGTCCTGCGCCGGCGTCGAGCGGTCGTTGAAATGATAAACCAGCAGTGTATCGGGATCGTAGGTGCCCTTGGCATCGACCGCAGCCGGCGTCTTCTGGTTTCCGTAGTAGAGCCAGATGTCGTTCTTGGCGCCCGGCTTCAGATCGGGAACGCCGACCCAGACCAGCGCCTCGCCGAGCAGCGAGTCGTATTTCTCGATATGGTGCTTCAGTGGCGTCTTGTCGTCGGCCGCGACGAAGCGAAGATCGCCGCCATCCTCCTTCGCCGCGCCGAAGCGGAAATTGCCGACATGCAGACGCACCAGCACCGGCGTGGCGCCGATCGCATCGCTGATGCCGGCGCCCGACGGGCCGGTGTCGATGGTGATCTTCTTGCGCAGCGTCCACTGATCGTTCCACCACGCAGCGGCCGGCCCCGGCCACAGCATGACCAGAAGGGCGAATAGGAGCAGAGCCGGCCCACTCAGGCCGGCGCGCGCGACTGATCCGAAGCGACGGAGCGACATCTAGAATTCTCCCCACACGCGAAAGCTGAACCTGGGATGGTTGGCGAGCGTGGTCTGCTGATTGGTCAGTGGCACACCGACCAGGACGACGCTGTTGAGGTAGCGCAGGGTCTTCATGCGCATGCCAACGCCATAGCTCGCAAGATCGAAGTGCGATTGCTGGTCGACGAGCGGTTCGTGGATTCGCGTGTGGCCCCCATCGGCGAAGGCGAAGAACCGCCACTCGTCGAACGCGTTGTATTTGACCGGATCGCCGGTCGGGTTCGGGAGCTTCTGCTCCATATAAGGCGCAAGATTCGGGCTGCGCAGTTCGAGCATGCCGGCAACGCCGAAGTCTCCGAGCACCTCGGACTCGAGATATCCGCGCACCGTGTCCTGGCCACCAAGGCTGATCTGCTCGCTGGAGACCAGGGGCTGGTCGCTAGCCTGTCCCTGGAGCTTGGCGTAGAGCTGGAAGCCTTCGGCAAGGTCCTGGGTATGCGAGATGTCCGCATGCAGGCTGACGAAGCTGCTGGTGGCCTTGTAGCGCTTGGCATCGAACTCGCCCGGACTGCTGCCGACGCCGCGCAGGCCCGCGGTGACCGTCGCGTTGAGCTGAGTCAGCCTTTTGTCCGCCTGCCAGCTCGCGCTGTAGGCCGCTACGACCGGAACATAGGTCACAGGGGAGCTGAAGGCGTCTTGGCCGAGCGTGAGCGTCTGCTCGAAATTCTTGTAGTCGACGCCGATCGACAGCGTATGGAACAGCTCGCCTTTCGTCGGCAGCGTGATCACTGCGCGCCCACCGATCACCTGTCCCGGGCCCACCACATTGGCACCACCGACGGTCGCGACCGAGCTATCCGATTTCAGGCCGTAAAGCAGAACACTGAGCCAGTCGAGGTCGGTCCGGGCCAGATAGGACCCGGAAATGACCATGGCGTCCTTCGGATTGAGCGGTGCCATCTGGTAAGTCCAGGTCATGGAATGACCGAGCTGCCAGAGATTGTCGTAGTGCATCGACACGCTCGAGCGCAGCGCGGTCGTGCTGGGGCTCTGTCGATTGTTGAGTTCGATACTGCCGTGGAGCGGCAACGTGTCGTCGACATTGAGATCGACGTCAACGGTTCCGGGCGTGGCGCCGGCCCGCAACGCGGGCGTGACGCGCCGGTCCGGCCAGCGGTTGAGCGCGACGATGTCGCTGGTCACCTGCTTGAAGTCGGGGAGTGCTCCCTCCTTGAGCGAGGGCGCACTGCGCTTGACGTTGGCGAGGTCGAAATAGCGCGATCCTTTGACGCGCAATCGTCCAATCCGGTTCTCGGTGACCTTCAACACGACGAAGCCGCGTTGCGCATCCTGCTGCGGCACCGATACGCTGACGGTCTGAAGACCCCTGTCGTGGTAGGCCTTCTCGACCGCGGCACGCGCCTTCTCGACGTCCTCAGAGGTGCGGCCGGGCCCGAGAAACGGATAGACAGCGCCTTCGACTTCTATCTGCGGCAGATTGTCTGCCCCCTCCACCCGGAATTCATCGATGTCGAAGCGAGGCTGCGGCGCCGTCTTGTCCGTCTTCGCGGCAGCCGGCGCGGGCTGACCACCCTGCGCTGGCTCGGCCTTGCCCTTGCCAGCGTCTGAGGACGCCGCCGGCCGCTTGCGCCCGGCATCGGCGTCGATTTCGCCGGGCTTCGCTGCCAACGGCGCGATGCCTATCGCCAACAGTGACACGCAACAGAGCGCCGTGCGCAACGTCGTCTGCGCAACGCCGTAGTCGCACGACTCAGGCAGCGGCGACAGCGGGCTTGCGCGACGCGGATGGCGCACGGCCCACGCCCTGACACTCCACGAATTCACGCAGCCCTCGATCTCGTTCTCGCCTGTCGGACGATTCCATCGTGACAGCGCACTCTCGGGCAGCCTGATTTGCGACCGGCTAGGTCGGTCAGGCGCCCATATCCGGTAGACGCCGTGGCCGCAGCTGCGGCGAAAAAAAACTCGAAATGACGCATTACATTATGAGATCAGGCAATGTGATGATTTCACGCAACATAACCGAACATAAAATATCTCGATAACGCAATGATACAAACGTCACAATAACGTTGTCGCGCCTCACTACGGTCCGCTCGAATTTGGGGCGGCGTTGAGTGGGGCGTACGATGGCCACGGACAATCTGGGAATTTTGCGCGACCTTCTGCTCGCCGAATATCATGATCTCAACCGGCGCCTGTCGCGACGGCTCGGTTCGGCGGAAAATGCATCGGAAGTGTTGCACGAGACCTATCTGCGCCTCGAAAAGATCAGCGAGATCGCCGAGGTCCGCAGTCCAAAGGCATATCTCTTTCGCATCGCGCTCAACATCGCCAACGATCGCCGCCGCAGCGAAATCCGCCGCCTGACAACGAGCGAGATTGAAACTCTCCTCGAAATCCCCGACGACCAGCCGGACGCGGCGCGTGTGATAGAGGACCGCTCGGAGATCAAGCTGCTCAGGCGGGCCATTGCCGAATTGCCGGAGCGCCGCCGCCGCGCGCTGCTGCTGTCGCGCGTCGAGGGAATGACCAATCGCGAGATCGCGGAGCTCCTCGGAGTGACCGTACGCACGATCGAGACCGACCTCAAGCAGGCCATCGAGCACTGCGCCCACAGATTGAAGCGTCCTGCTCGCGACAAATTCGGTTTTCAGCCTCCCGCATCGTCTTACGTTCAGAGACAGGTCGTCCGAGGCAAACCGCTTCCGACCGGAATCTGCGGGGAAGCGCTGGGTCGTGCCCAAGAGAGACCAACATCCCGACCCGTCGGAGTCCTTGGTTCGTGACGCCATAGTATGGGTCGTGCACTTGAACTCCGGCGATGCAACGGTCGCAGACGTCGAGCGCATCATGGATTGGCGCGCCAGGAGTCAGGCACATGAGAACGCGTTTCGTGACGCGGTCAGATGCTGGCGTGCGATCGGCGCCGCCCTCGCGAACGGGCCAGTTGCGAATCCGGACCATGCGCGCCGCAAACCGAGACGAAAGCCGCGCGCCTGATCCGCCACGTCCCGGTCACGGCGAGCCCGATGCGGCTCCCCGACCCGTCATTCCGCGAAGACGGGCGTTCAGCGCCGCGAAATTGACCGTAGCCGGCGCCGACAACGAACGAGCGCGCGGACCAGTTCCGGCACCCGGCGTGCGGCCAAATGTCGGCTGCGGCACCGAGCCGGTGACGACCACCCCGTTGGCCGACAGGTGCTGGCGGACGCGCTGACAGTATTCGACCGACAGATAGGAGAACCGCGTCTCGCCATGGCCGGCCCGATACTTCATGGCTGCCGTGCAGATGTCCTGCCCGGCCAGCCGCCAGGCACCGGCGAGATATTTGACACCGTAGTGGACGTTGACCTCGGGCGCAGCGAGCTCGGCTGCGCCGCCGGAAAAGCCGAGCATGCGCGCCGTCGGCAGCATCACCTGCATCAGCCCCACCTCTCCGTCCATGCCGACGACGCCGGGATTGTAGCGGCTTTCGACGGCCATGATGGCGTCCACGAACGCCGGCGGAAGACCGAACGCGGCAGACTCGTGTTCGACGATCGCCCGATATTCATTGCGACCCGTTCGCCAGTCGCGTCCGAATGCGGCGCTCATGCGCGGAAATCCGTAGCCGGTAAGCGGACTGCCCGGCGGCAGATCCGCCGCGGTGAGCCGCCTCACCTCGAACCGCTCGAGATTGAGCGGTTGCGGATTGTCAAGGTCGGTCCCTTCCGTGGCAGGCGCGACCTCGCTCGCTGCGATCGCGTCGATCGACTGGGCTGCGGTCTCGCCGGTCAGCGCCACAGCGAGCAACACCGCCGCCGTAGAGCGCCATCGGCATCCTCCATCAGACACACACCGGCCCTTCATCGGCACATTCCTCAACGACGCGGCAGGGCGTAGGCCGGTACAGACGGCCGAGAGGGAACGACCGAGCGTCCATAGTTGGAGCCGTATTGCTGCCGAACGCCGGCCTCGTTGACGTTCCCAACCCGTACATCTGGCGAGCGCGCATCGATTGGTGGCAGGTTGAGTGAGGGGTTGACGCGGTCAACCTCGCGCCGCAGCTGCTGATTGATGCAGCCAAACGCACTTTCGTCGCCGATTCTGACGTCGACGCAGCGCTCCACGGCCGAGGCCTTGGGTTGCCCCCCGATGATTGTGCTTTCAGAGCGGTGCCCCGCGCCCGGAGCGACGTTTGCCGTCTGGGCCGGGGCGATCGCCGGGACAGCAACGCCAACGCACGCGATAGCGATGCGGTGCCTCCACGACTGGCATTTCATTCGCACCATGATGCTCCAATTCCCGAAGTCCCCGCGCGACCGGTTGTCGGAATATGAGACACGTCGCTTCAATACCTCGATACAATACGTCGTGCGAGTGAGAAGGTCATGATATTTCCGCGCATCAGACACCCTTAGCGCAACTTGCTGTTGATCTGGGCGACGAAAACATCATTGACGAGATTGACGCCGTTTTCCGACGTCACAAATGTCGTGTTGATGAAGTTCAGAACCTTTGTGATGTCCACCTGTGGTGCATTCGCGGCGTAGACCACATCGAACGGGCGCATCTGCATCTTGGTGGACAGGAAATAGCCGGCCGGATCCTGAAAGCTGACATTGAAGACAACCGGCACGGTCTCGCCATCGAACTTCGAGCAGTCGATGCCAAGCTTTTGGGCAACCTCACGGGGTTCCCGGCGATACACGAACACCGAGCCGGGGTCTGCCTGCAAGTCCAGCAGGCCGCCGGCCTTCGCCACGGCCTGGGTCAGATTGATCCGCCACGCATCGAAATTGAATTCGCCCTGCTGGCCGGTCGCACCAAAAGCCAGGAACTTCATCGGTTCGCGATACAGATAGATCCGATCCCCCGGCTGGACGAAGATATTCGTGGAAGGCCAATAGACGAGGTTGGCGAAGGGGATTGTCGCCCGCTTCCCGTTGCGCTCCATAACGACCCACGTCTCCCAGCCGGCGCCGCTGATGCCTCCTGCCCTCGTGATCGCGTCGGTAATCCGATCCTGTGCACCGGAGGCGGGCATCGGAAAGCGCACGGGTGCCTTGACCTCGCCGAACACGCTGACCAGCGACGAGCGCTGCTGGCTGGACGTGACCACGACCTGCGGGTCAATGGCCCGCTTCTTGATGCGTTGGAGGATATCCTCCTGGATCTGCACGTTGGTGCGCCCGGCCGCCCGCACCGCTCCAGCGTAGGGAACGGTGATGTTGCCATCATTGTCGACGGCCTGGTCTGGTAGGTTGACATAATTGCCCGGGCGAACGCCGGCCTCGAGCGGCACGAAAAGGCCGCCAGCAGCCGCCTCGAAAATTGTAACGCTGACGATGTCACCGATTCCGAACCGAATGCTGGCCGGCGGACGACTGTCCCGCAGAGCACCCGGAAGACCGTCCGGCTCATATTTTTCGAGCACTTGCAATATGGCTGGCGTCAGCTTCACGACGGAAAACGGTAGCGTCTGGCTGCTTTCCGTCTTGACGTCGAGGCTGGCAGGTCCCGCCATCGGAATGAACCCACACCCGCCAGCCATCACCGAACAGGCGAGGCTGCATGCGATCGCAAGAAAGCTCTTCAACCGCATCATAACGCGTTCGAACCGAAGTTGAATAAAGGGGGCCGTGCGCCTCGCGACGCCGGCGGCGGCAGCACTCCGGCGATCCAGCCGAGCCTGATGTCCTGCCCCTTCTAGAAGACGTCGCACACGCCGCTGTCACGAAAACATGGAGTGAGGATGATCCCAGCCCGGCGATGGCGGCGTCCTGGCGTGGCGCAAACAGCAGACCGCAACCGGCCGAACGAACCCGGCCTCAATTCGATCGCGATCACGACCCGCCCGCTCTGCCCCATCAAGGGTATCAGCGGGTCCTCACGAGCCGTTCAGCAGCTTCCGAAGATGATCAATCTCGACACGGGTGACAGAAATCATCCTGATCAGGAGTTCGTTCTCCTGCCTCAACGTGTCGATCCGGCGAAAGCGGATGCTAGCATCTTGTCTTTCGCTCAGGTCGTATACTGTTGCACAGCTCTCGGACCGTACAGAATCCAAATCAAATCGTTCGCACGAACGAATTAAACGCATTGCCAGCCCCCAATAGGCCTCGCTTACTACTTCTTCCGTAGCCCCAGAGGAAACATCGAAGCGAGTGTCAGACCATCTAAAGGCGTTTCTTATCGTTACTGTGACTAAGCTTAAATAAAATTTAGAAACCGAATTAAAGATGGATTTCGATCATCCTGGGTGGCCCTGCGCGTGCCTAAATCTGGTTAACTTACCAACGACCGGCGATATTATTGCAATGTGATCCACGGAACATGCACGCCGTCGCCGGAGCTGCGACGAGATCACGCGGGTAAAGGCTCTGCCGACCGCCCGCCATTCCTGCGTCCTGACGACCTCGGCATGACCGTGCGCGGCGGCCAGTTGCAGCGCCGTGCCACCAGCAATGTCCCCAAGACGATCATCTGTCGATCAAGTTCCCCCATCATCCTTCTTGCGGCTATTGTCGGATGGGCCGTCCGAAGGCTTGTTCTCGTTGCCGGACGGCGCGTCCTGATTGTTGCCGCCATCACCGTAGCCGACAACTTCGACGATCAAGATCGTGGCCCGGTTTTGATTTCCGCCGCCCGCCGTCGGCGTGTCGGCGGATTTGGCTGCCGCCCCGGCCGTATTGGAGCCTGAGGTGAGCGCGCCGACGTTGACCGACACATTTGGCTGGGCCGTGATGGTGACCTGGCCTGATGCGGCGAGGTTATTGCAATTGAAGCATTGCTGGCTGTCGAGGAGCACGTCTCCCGACGAGCGAGCGCCGGCGTCACCAAGGTCGATGCTGCCGCGCGGCGTCAGCAGCCTGAGCGGCGACGCGGCCACTTTGGGCGAGGCTTGCAGGGTTCCGATGCCGGCTCCGCTGACATACCCACCGGGATCGACGGTCTGGTAGTCGTTGGAGTCGAACTGCACCTGCAGCGGCGGCTGCGATACGGTGGTCTTGGAGCCGCGGCCGGCGTCCAGATCACCATTGGAGGTCCACATCAGAATGTCACCGCCCTGCGTCGTGAGCACGCGGCTCGAGTTCACCTGGACATTGCCGTCAGTGAAGGACCGGATAGCGCCTCCGCCGAGGCTGAGGATGCCGAGATCGCGCAGCTTGAGATTCGGATTGGGCTCGATGGCGAGCGGCCCGACCAGGATCGACCCCCCCGGACCGAAGATGGAGATATCTCCACCCAACCGGGACTGAATGGTGGCGTGCAGCAGGTTGAGGTCGCCCGTCCTTACGAGTTGGGCCGGCTTCACGTCGGGATCGAGCGGGTTGTCGGTGTAGCCGAGGCTCGCCGGGAACATCGTATTGATCATCTTGAAGCCGATCGGATATTTTTCCGCGCGGGACAATTTGCTCGTCGCAACGGCATTCAGCTCGGCGAAGAACACTTGATCGACGAATACCTGCTTCAGATCCTGGCTAACCGGTGGAACCGGGAGCTTGTCGGCGTTGATGAACTCGTTCCAGGCATCCTGCTCGCTGCTCGTCGCGATACCGATCCGTGCGAGGAACGCTCGCAATTCGGTCAGATAGTTATGGTCTATGTTGGTTGCGTTGCTCGGATCGATATAGGTGTCAATCACAGCCTGATAGTCGGCACCATATTTGGCACCGAATAGCACGATGAGGTCTGCACCCTGGTTCGTACCGGCCTCGGCCGTCAGCAAGGTGTTGCGACGCGGATTGCTGATCGGGCCGTATAGCCCCGCATTGTAGAGGCCAACCGAGCCGCCGCTTGTGCGCTGGATATAGATGTCGCCGACCGGCGTCGTGCTGCCGTTTCCGACCGACGCGATGCCTTCCTGAACGACCGCCTGAGATGCGAGGTCATGTGCGGCGGGTAGGAACGGGCCGAGATTGCCGCCCGCCTGCACCACGAAGAATCCGGGACCGGCGACCTGCAACCCGCCGGCGTTGTTATAGCCGGTATAGTAGATATCGTTCCCGGCAACCACCGAGCTCACGTCGGAGGGATGGATGTTCTGCACGATCATGTTGAGATCGACGACATCGTGACCGGCGTAAATCTTGGTCGGTCGGTTGAACTCGGCGCGCTGGTATCCAGCAAACGCATCGCCCTGGTAACGTGCGCCGTAAGTTCCGGTCCCCTTGATATCGCCGGTCGCCGCATAGATCCGCGCCGTTGTATCCGTCGTATCGTCCTTGTGTGCCAGGACCGGATTGGTGCGCGCGCGGCTGTTGCTGTCGAGCAGGCCGTCGATGGCGAAGTTCGGCTGGAACGGATCGAAGGCGGCGTCCAGCAGCGCCGGACCGGCCGAGATGAACGGCCTGGGCGTGGAGTTGAGCAGGAAGGTGTTGTCCGGATAACCGAACGTCAGGTCGACGTTGTTCCTTGCCAGCAATTCGAACGTGCCCTGCTCGGATGGGCTCAGCACGATGCCGGGCATCGGGATGACCACACCGTTGACCTTGAGCGCCTGGGCTATTCCCGTCGTCACCAGGCTTCCGTTCAGGGCCAGCGCTTCGAAGCTCGCCGGGTATGTCGACGGCGCCGCGTTGACGATCGCGGCGGCGGTGCCGTCACGGATAGCGGTCGGGGCGATGCTGATCGTGAGGTCGCCGGTCGTGGCCACCGCCCTCACCTTGCTGTCGGGGCCGTAGGTCGTCATGTAGAGGGGCTGGGTCGGTGTCCCCTGCTCCAGCGGATTTGCGAAGGTCGGGCTCTGCGCGTTCAGCGCGGCGGGATTGATCACACCGGCTATCGCGATCGCCCCTGCCGTCACCGAAATCTGCCCGGTATCGACCGCCAGCAATGGCACGTCTGCGAGCTGAAGCTTGCTCGAGGCGAATCGGGAGATCGTTGCGTTCTGGCCGAGCGAACCGCCTGCGATGATGCTGGCGTGTCCGGAGCCTTCGTAGAACGAACCGCCAAGAATATCGCCGCCCGCGCGGACGACCATGTTGCCGCTGCCGTAGAGATGTGTGACCGGCACGCTATTCGCCGACAGGCCACCGCTGACGCGTCCCGTCGTCGGCAACGAGACCGAGACATCGACGAGGTTATGCCCAGCGGCGACTGTCACATTACCACCAGCGCTCAGAATGCCCTGGTCGAAGCTACCGTACTGGATCCACCAGGCCGTCTGCGACGCAATGCCGGTTCCTGACGGTGTGAACACGCCCGCGCCGTACAGGCTGACCGCCGCGCCGGACGCAGCGCTGTTGGCCGGCGTCAGCCCGGCAACCGCAAGCAGCCAGGGCTGGTAGTATTGCAAGGTCTTGTTGCCGCTGCCGCTGTAGCCGATGACGTCATGTTGCGCATCGATCGTCACATCGCCGCCATTCTGCGGGAACGCCGCCGCGGTCGGCGGGCCCCCATAGATGGTCGAGCCGGCAGCGATGGCAACGGCATCATTACCGTAGGTCAAGACCTGCGGCTCGAAGAAGCCGTCCGGATCGACGACGGTGAGCTTCGATCCTGCGGCTGTCGTCGTCACGCTGTAGGGGTTCGCTGCCTTTGCCGTGTTGACGCCAGCTGCATAGATCACGCCCGGTGCAGTCTGATCGGCTAATTTCACGTCCAACGCGGCCGCGACGTCGATGCTGCCAGTCCCCGTCCGCACCATGGTCGGGAGATTGACGGAAACCGAACTGGCCTGCGAGGTGACGTTGGCAACCAGAGCTCCCTGGGAGTAGCTGGTGTGCTGGTCGACGATGACACTTCCGGTCCCGTTACCGCCGTTGCCCTTCAATGCGTTCGCGAGCGAAATCGTCGCGACTGGATTGGCGCTGGGCGCGCTGGCATCGATGCCCGCGGCAAGCCGATAGGTCCAGGACGAGGGATTTACGATCGTCTCGACGTTTCCTTGGCTGCAATCGATCGTGCAGACGTTGAGGGAGTGCGGGAACAGATCCGCCACCGCGAGATCCTTGGCCGTAGGACTGATAACGTTGCCGCCTGCATTGTACGGCGCGATCGGGACGAGATCGGCGGACGCGGTGCTGAGATAGTACGGGTAATACGTCGCCTTGGACTTGTCGCCGATGGATCTGCCGTACTTGCTCACATAGGACGCCACCCAGTTCTGGTAATTGGGATCGAGATAATTGCCGGTCTGGAGGAAGCCGTCCGAGATCGAGGCGTTGACCTTGATGTCGTCCTTGGCGCGGAGCGTCAATGCGCCGGCATCAAGACCACCCCACGGCGTTGCCAACCGATAGATGAAATTTGCGTAGCTCTGAGCGGGATCGAAATATTGGAATGTCGCCCCAGTCAACGCGTTCGTTGCCGTCTGAAGACCTCCGACCTGCCATACCGCCGCGAGGTTCCAGTTGTCCTTGACCGTGATCGAGCCGGTGGAATTCACGAGCTCGACGCCCGGTTGGACGTGCACGACGTCGGCGCCAAGCTCCGACACCAGCGGCTGAAGGCGGTTGAACAGATTGTCGAAGCCGTAGCTCTTACCGCCAAAAGCCCAGGCCTGCTTGGTGAAGCTCCCATCCGCATTGCGGACGAGCCCACTGACGACTTGAGGCAACGTCGTCCCAAAGAATTTTCCGTTTGGAGTGTCCGGTACGAACGTCGCGCTTCCCAGGTTGCTCGGGTCGAATTGCTGGAAGACCCCGCTCGATTTCCACGCAAGATAATTCGGCGTGGCCGGCGTGAAGACGTTGTTTGCTGTCGTTCCCGCCAAGTTCGACCCTTGCGAAAAGCTGGCGGTAGCGTTGCCGGCGACGCCGAACGTGTTGGCTCCCAATCCGGTGAACGTGATGGTCGGAGCGGAACCTGTGTCGTAAGCCTTGTTTCCTTGGCTCGTGATGGTCACCGAAACGACCTGAAGCGAGCCGCCTGAAAGGCTGGTGGCCGCGCCTCCGATGGTCACACTCGTCGGAATGCTGGTATAGCCACTACCGGGATCGGTGATGGTGATGGTGATCACGCCGGCAGCATCGGTCGAAGCGGTGCCCTTGGCCGCTACGCCCCCGGGCGGCGTCGGGAATACAACCGGAATGCCGCTGCTATTGGCGGGCATCACCGAATTTGAGGGATTTGCCGCGTTCAGCTTCGGATTGAAGAAACCGGTCTGGTTGGCGTTGACCCCCATCACGGCCACGGCCGTTGCATTGGATCCTCCGCCGCCAGACACCACGCCAACGTTGGGTACAGCCCTGAACCCGATGTTCGTGGTGAAGCCGGAGATCTGCCAGCCGGTGATGTTCGTCCAGGCTCCGCTCGTCGCCAGGCTACCATCGGGATTGTACCACCCGGCCGGATCGATGATACCGGTCCAGCCGAGGGTGGAGCCGTCGAGACCAGCTGAACTGCTCGTCGTATCGAAGGCGACGTAGCTTTCAACGTTGACGGCGCGGGCGCCTTTGATCGTAAAGCCCTGGATAGTGGGCAGCTCGTTGCCTGCACCGTCGATCGCTGCGATTTTCGCGTCATCGTTGCCGTCGCGCGGCGCGCGGAACGTCACAGTGCCGCCGGACAGGCCCCCCTTCGAGCCGCCCGAGACGTCGATCAGAGCACCCGTCTGTAGCAAGATCTTCCCGCTCGCAGCCCAAGCGATTCCGATCGTGACGTCGCCGCCGCGCTCATCCGTGTGCGCCGTCGAGGCGTCGATCACGCTGCTGCCGGTCAGCAGGACCTGGTTGGCGCCATAGAGGGCCACTTGCCCTCCGGCCTGGCCGGTACCGTCGAGTGTCTTGCCTGCGTAGCCGCTGGCGTCGATCCGGCCGGCGATAATCACCTGGCCGAAGTTGGGATCGGACGGCTTAGCCGGGCTCGACCATGTCTTGTCATCCGCGGTCAGGGTGACCGCGTTGGCTTTGAGCGTATGCCCCTGCGCCAATACGAGGTTGCCGGTTCGGGTATGGATGTCGATCGCCCCTGTCACACCTCCCGTCAGCAGCGTGTCTGCAAGCGTGGTCAGGTCGACCGCGCCCTTGGTGTCCAGCTTGAAACGGCCACCCAGGCCGGATCCGCCGCCACCACGCAACACGCCGGCAAGATTTGCAGTGCCGCCCAGAGCCGCTACGTTGATCTCGCCGCCATATCCCTGTCCGAGTGCCGGCTGCGACACATCGACGATGCTGCCTGCAGCCGCCGCAACGTTGCCAGAGTCTGCCTGGAGCACGACCTTGCCGCCTGCCACATAGGTCGTGACGTCTACCAGCGTGCTAACATATCCGCCGGCCGCCAGACGCGCACCTGACCCGAGCCCGACATCCCCGGACGTTGCTTGGAGGGTGATGCTACCGGCCTGGGCCTGGATGATGCTGTCGACCGCGATGCTCGCGGCCTTGATCGTCACGCTGCCGTTAATCTCGGCGCTGTCGGTCGGCCGATCGGGAATCGGGCCGATCAATCCGCCATTGTCGAGGTTGAAATTGCCCGACGTAGAGAACGCAAAGGTTTTTCCGCCCGCGCCGCTGGCGCTCGCGACGAGAATGCTCGGCGTCGACACGTGTAGGTCGACTGCCTCTCCGGTGGCGCCAAGCGTCATGCTTCCCACGCCGGCGACAAGCAGTTGGTTGCTTGCATTCAGGTTGACCCCGCCAAAACCGAGAATTGACTGGTCGCCACCGCCAAGCACGATGTTCGCGGCATCAACCGTCAGCTGATAGCTGTTGTTGGCCGGCGATACCGTCTTGTCGTCGCTGGTCGTCGCGCTGCTGTTGATGAGCTGAACAGTGCCTCCACTGGCGACAGAAACGGTTGAGCTACCGGCGCCTTCGGCACGAACCACCTTGGCCGTGTCCAAGGTGAGGTTGGTAACCGCACCGGGGTTGTAGTCGCCAAACATCGTGATGACACCGGACAGAGACTTGAGCGACAGCGACTTGACGTCAGCAAATTGCTGGTTGAACAGCACCGCGCTCTTGTCGAACACCGGAACTGCCGGACCAAGGCCGATCGTTCGGGTGACAATGTTGAGTTGGCCGAGGTGAAGATCGTTGCTGTTGGCCACCACCGAACTGGTCGAAGCAGTCGCCTGCAGCGTAAGCACCTTGGAGGTGATGCTGACGCCGGATTCGATGGCAACCCTGCCGGCATCTGCCGGCAGAACGATCTCGCCGCCGACGACGCCCGCGGCGCGAGGATCGGCGGTTGCGGCGAACCGGATGGTCAGAGACTGGGGCGCCACACCGCTCGGGCCCGAGACCTTCAGCGTGCTGTCGTTGGTGGCGACAAACATCGCCCCGAGCCCGGTGGTCTGATAGGAGTAGTTCTGCAAGGCGCTCAAGCCGTCCGCGCCGATCGTTCCTCCGTGGCGATAGAGGCTCCCGTCGGGATTGGTCAGGAAGCTGCCGTCGGCGTTCTTCAGGAAGTAGCTGAGCTTGGAGAGGTCGGCTCCGGTGATCACCGTGCCGCTCGCATCGAGCGTACCGCCCAGCGCCGTCGCGATGTCCTGCGCCGTCGTCGCCTTGCCGTTCGACCCGGCGAAATCGGCCTTCGGATCAGCGAAATAGTACGACCGACCCGCGCCGGAGTTCACTGTCCCGGTCGCTTGCACGATGCTGCCTGCCGCAATCTTCACGACGCCGCTGGTCGGCGACGGGGCGTAGATCTGGTTCTCGATCGCGATCGTCCCGCCGGTACCCTGGGCATCCAGATCTTGGGGGACTCCCTGCAACTGGGTCGGCTTGGCGACCTGGGCGACCAGGAGAATTTCCGGCGCGGTCAAGGCTTCGCCATCGGTATCGACGAGAACGTTGCTCGCCGTCGGCGTGATCAGCGTGCCCTTCGACGTGTCGCTGCGCTGGCCGCCGATCAGGATACTGTCGAAACCGTTGAGCTGGGCAACGTCGAGGCCGACATAGCCGGCGGGGATGCCGCCCTTGGCATAGTCGGCATGCCCGACCACGGCGAGCTGCGGCGCACTGATGTCGAGTTCGCCGCCACGGCCCAAATTGCCGCTGCTATCGCGTCCCGGCTGCGTCAGGGCAACGCCGTTGAGCAGGATGGTTTGCTGCGCGATCACCGAAAGGCGCCCTGCGTCCATCGGCAGGCGCGGCACCACAGCGTTCTGTTTCCTGGCGAGCTGTGTGAAGAAACTGTTGGCGCCATTCAGGCTGAACTCACTGTACTGCTTCCAAACCGTTTCGGTCTGGATGGCAAACAGCGATGAACCGGACGATTGCTTTCCGGGAACCGTCGACTGGGTGTAGTTGCCGCTGACGAGTACCGTTCCGTCGGGCAGCTTCGTGCCGTTGGCGACCCTTCCCGCGGTATTGTCGCCGTAATAGACCACACGCATCGCACCTGGCAGGGTCGCATAATGCGCGGGATAAAGTGTATAGGTGCCCGCCGGGATGCCGTTGCCGCCCGCTATGGTGATCTGGGTCCCCGGCAATGGAATGGTGTCGCCCGGTGCCGTGCCGTTGCGTGCGGTGGCGAAGTGAATGTCGAATGCGGCGATTGCGTCGCTGGTCGACGGCACCAGAGCATACACCGTCTGTCCGGCCGGTGTCGTCGTCAGCGTGTCACGCGAGCCGCCTCGACCCTGGATCCACTCCATCGCCTGCAAGTCGCCACCACCGCGCAGATCGATCGTCGAACCGTCGCCCCGAACGACATTCGTTCCCGCAAGCACCAATCCCTTGGAGGGAGGTGTAGCCAAAGGATTGACGCTGGCGTTGTAGTACCAGGCCGCGCCATCCGACGTCGCTCCGTATGGCACGACGGTGTCGGCAAGGCTGACCGACGTCAGGCTACCGGCGCCGAGAGTGACCTGCGAGGTTATGATCGACGAGACGGTGGAATCGAGATTTCCCAGCGTGATCTTGCCGAGCGGCGCGAACAAATTGCCGTTCTGAAGAATGGTCGAAGCCCAAACGGTCAGGCTGCCTCCCGCCGAAAGCGGGATCTGCGTATGGCTGTCGGCCGGGGCTGCGAACGTCACCTTGCCAGGCGTCTGAATGGTGAAATCGACCGCCGAGATCGGATAGATGCGCTGGGCGGAGAGCAAGAGGTCACCGCCGGCGACCAGCTTCCCGGCAAATCGTGACGCGTCGAGCGTGGCGCCCGCGTTGCTGGGATCGGCCACGCCGTCGACTACTTTGGGCGTGCCCAGACGAAGATCACCCGAGCTCTTCAATGCGACGTTGCTGAAGCCCTGGAAGGCCGCGCCCACGACGTCGATCGTCTGACCCGTGACGGTCAGGCTGCCTTTGCCGGAACTTGCGCCTCCGCCTCCTCCGGTCAGGAGCACATAGGGCGCGTCGATCTTGACGTCGGACGCCTGGTTCGAAGCGACGCCGATCGTCGAGGCTGCGATGTGGAGCCGGTTCGCAACGTCCCAGGTGAAGGTGCCGTTGGCACCCGGCAGGATCGAAAGCACGCCCAGCGCCGGTACCGCAACTGATCCGTAGAAATTGCCGGGCAGATCATTGAAGATCCGCGCCGCGCCGCCGTACGCGGATCCGCTGTAGAGATAGATGTTATCGAAGGCGGCGAGAGCGTCGTTGGAACCCGAGCCGGAGGGCGCGCTCGATCGACGGACCGACGCGTAGATGACGTTGTCGAATTTCGCAAGCGACGGGTTGCTCGCGAGCGTCGGCAAATTGCCTGACGCGCTAGGCGTTCCGACCGCGTTCAAGGCGTCGATCACGGGCTGCGAGTCCTGCGCCAGCGTGACGTTGCCACCACCCAGGAGGATCGTCCCGCCGTTCGCGCGCGAATCGCTTTGTCCTGTCGTCGGCGACACGCCTCCCTTGGCGAGGAAGCTCCCGCCCCACAACAGCGCGCCACTGTTGATGCTGACCGTGCCGGCGTCGCTCCAGGACCAGACCGACGACGTCGCGCCGGAGTTCGCGATCTGGATTGCACCGGCATAGCCCGAGACGTCGACCACCGCCCCGCTCTCGGCCACGACATAGCTTCCCGACAGCGACGGGTTGGCCGTCGTCGCTGGATCGGCGGCATCGACGGAGAAAGTGCCGCCTGCCAGCAGCATTCCGCTGGCCGCAACCGCGTTGACCGTGCCGAAGCCATAATTGGCGACGACGGTCCCCGACAGGTCGATCCGCGCCTGCGAGCCGAGCCAGGTCTTCTGCGCGTTGATCGACACCGTGCCGCCGTGATCGGTGATGCGGCCGAGCAGCAGAACCTGGGAAGCAGCGGTCGCCTGTTCAGAACCACCCTTGAAATTCGGACTTCCGGTGATCGTGATCTTGGCCTTCGGATCCGTCTCGATCGATGCGCCCTGATCGAGCAGGATATTGTCGGCCTTAAGAGTGAGATTCACAGGCTGGCGCAGATTGTCGGGCAGCGACGCGGTGACGGTCGGCTTTCCGCCGGTCGGGACCTGGCTGAAGTCGGCAAAGCTCGACAGATTCTGCTGCTGCAGCTTCACGCCCGTTCCGGCCGACACAATGATGCGCGCGGACGCACCGGTCCAGTCGTCGGAGATCGACTGCAACGTGTACGAGCCGAAACCACCATCGTTGAACAGCGACACCGGCACGACTGACGGCTTGCCGTTGATCCAGATCGAGGACGCTTCGCCCGTTTGCAGCGCGCCACCGATCCGCAGCGTGTCGACGCTGCCCAGCGTCAGGCTGCCGTTGTTCTCAAACCCGTAACCGCGCAGCGCACCGTCGAGTTGGATCGTGGCCACGGATCCCGACGTCGGACGGATGGGCACTCCCGATGCGCTCGGTTCGACAAACTCGTAACCCTGATAGATCTTGAGCGAAATGCTTCCGGCTTTGCCGGCCCGGATGCCAGCCGAGGTGGTCTTGGGCTTTCCCTGCGGGGAGATGTAACCGCCGCTCGAAACGTCGAGCGAGCTGCCAGCCGCGAGCTTGATGCTGCCGGTCGTATCCTTAATTCCATTGCTGTTCTTGTTTGTCGTGAGCGAGATGCTGCCGCCATCGATGAAAGCGGGTCCGGCGCCACTGTTGTCGAAACGACCGGTGTCGTTGACGAACCGTCCGCTGACGTCCAGTGCTCCCTCGACATAGATGTTGGCGGCAAGGATGCCGCCCGACGTGGCGGTGGGCGCCTTGAAAAAGTGAGAAAACTCGCCGCTGGCCAGGTTGAGTTGATCCGTGGTCAGTTTGATCTTGCCGCCATTCGCCGTGACGTCGCCGGCAACGTCGATCAGCCCCGCGGTCACCGAAAGTGAGCCGCCCGCGGCCAGACTGAGCGAGCTTCCCGACGTGAGCGCGAAGTCGTTCGACTTCACTGTCAAGGCGCTCAATCCGTAGCCCGACAGGGTATCGGCCAACAGCGTCGTCTGAACCTGGCTCTGGCTCGCGAAATTATTGGAGCCACCTGCTCCGATCACGACGCTGGACGGCGTCGTGAGAGCCAGGGACCCCTGCAAGGGCAATTGTCCGGAGGCGATCTGCCGATCGCCCGCGACCGAGCCGAAGAACGTCGTTCCCTGCAACGATGCTGTGACGGTCGTGACGGTCAGGCTGCCGGCGTCGTGCCCCTCGGCATAGCCGGCCACGTTTTGTGTCGTCCCGGTGTACCAGGTCTCCTTCACGTTCCAGTGCGAATGGTCCACTGTGAACTGACCGGCAAGTCCGACATAGGTCATGTTCGGATCGGCCTTGTCCATGCTGTAGATGCGACCGTCCGCGCCGATCAATCGCGTCAATGGCACCGTGCCCGGCAGGAACTTGACGCTCCCGCCTGCGACGTTGATCACCGATCCTGCGCTCTGGGTCACGCCCGGAAGCCCGCCACTGGGCGGCGCGACGAGATCGGTCGTCAGAGCGACTGTCCCGCCGGTGGTCATCAGCTGGTCGATGCTGCGACCGACCTTGGCCACATATCCGCTGGCGTCCGCCAGAGGCGTGCCGACCCATGTCGTCTGGTCGCTGCGCGTGCCCGAGGACCTGATGTCGAAATAAAGCGTCTGGCCAAACAGCGCGCCGTTGCGCTGCAGCGGCATGTCGGCGAATTCGAGCCCGCGTGGCTGGAACGAGACATAATTATAGCTGGCAGGCAGCTCCACGTTCTCCAAACCGGCGACGTCGATCGTGGCGCCGGGCTGCAACAGCACCTGCTGACCGGCGATGCCCGCCTGGATGTTGCTGGCCGTCGCATCCAGTCCACCCTGGGTGAACATCGTTCCCGATGTGAACACGGCGGAGTTGGCGCTGCCCAGATTGATGGCACGGAGCGCGACATAGGCGGACGGAGCTGAAATGAGCGCATCGGAACCGAGCGTGACCGCAGCCTGTGCGGACATCTCGATATAAGCCGGCCGGAACGACTGGACGGTGCTGCCGGTCGTCGATCCGCTAGATAGTTGCGTGCCGTCGTTATAAGGCAGGCTGCTGATGACGCCGTTCATATCGACGCTGGTCGCCGCGCGCAGCAGCACCAGGCTGTTGCGGCCGATGCTGGTATCGGCGGAGATCACGCCGCGCACGAGGTTGCCGTCAGCGCCGTGCACGAGCTGGCTGGAGGGATCGGTGGGATCGGCATGCAGGCTGCCGATGGTGATCCGGTCCCCTTCCATGACGGTGTTGCCGCGCGGTGTTTCGATCAGGCCCTCGTGCCTGACTTGCCCCGTTCCCGCCAAATAGCTGAAGCTGGTCGGATACCCTTCCGGGATGCCCTTACCGGCCTCCGCGTAAGATGCCGCAAACGGCGAAATCCTGAACTCGGTGCCGTTCATCGGGAGCTTGGTCTGACCCGTTGCGTCGTCCGGATTCAAGCCGACCACGGATGTCGGCAACACCGAGTAGCCGTGGGACACGAGATCGATGGCGCGCGCGGCCACCAGCGCAACCTCGCCGGCCGGCGAGCTGAGCCGTCCGGCATTGGTCACGTTGGCGCCGAACAGGTAGATGAAGCCGGGATCATCCAGGCTCACCACGGAGGTCGTGATCGAGGCGCCGGGGGCGACGACGATGTCGCCGCCGATCTTCGTGGTCTGAGCTCCCATCTGGTCATCGAAGATCGAAAAGGAGTTGGGAGGGCTTGCGCCGGCGATGCCGCTCTTGACGAAGAAATCGTCGCGCTGTTCCCGGGTATTGCCGAGCTTGCCGACATCGAGCGTCGATGCGATCAGCGAATGCGTGTTGATCTGCGATCCGGCACCGAAGATAATGCCGTTGCGATTGATGACGTAGACCGTACCGATCGCGTTGATATGACCGAGAATCTGGCTGGGAGATCCGGTCGGATCGGTCACCCGGTTCAGGGCGATCCAGTCGGTTCCGGACTGATTGAAGTTGACGGTCGTCTTGGCACCGACGTTGAACGTCTGCCAGTTCAGGATCGCTCTCGATTGCGTCTGCGTGATATCGACGGTCACGCCGGAGGCGGTGGTCGTTTGCATCGGCAAGCCCGCGGCAAGCCAAGTCGTCGTTGTCCCGTTCTTGAGGTCCGCCTTGATTCCGGCCAGTGGATCGTCAGCCGTGCCGCCACCCGGCAGAAGCCCGCCTACGCCGAGACCGTTCCGAACGGACGACGCCGACGCTGCGGCCTGCGCGGCGGCAGCGGCATCTTGCTGCACCTTCCGCGCTGCAGCCAGCGCCGCGGCGGCACGTGCGAGCGAAGCCTGAGCCTGGTTCGCCGCCCCCGCGGCCTGTTGTGCGGCGGCCATCGCCGCCTGCTGTGCGGCCGCCGTCGCCGAGATCGCGCTGCCGGCGGACGTGAGGTCTCGCGCTTCGCCGGGACCGGTCAGCATCAGGACCAGCAGGCTGGCGCTGCCCAGCAGCGACTTGTTCAGAGCGCGACGAAATCCGCCTTGAGGCAGGGGGAGATTGGGACTGGTCACGGTGCGATCGACTCCTCATGGCCGGACTCGAACACGCCGAGAGACCACATGCGGTACGCGCGCCCCTGAGAGGCCGCAGCTTTGCACCGCCTTTACCGATTATTTACTAACATAATCATGTCGGAAATGTATCGTTGTACAACATTTAACATTTCTCGAGTTACATGATTAAGATGACTCGGTCAACGAGTGCGACGATTGAGCGCATGATATCGATTTGATCGGTCGATCAAAATCGTCAATCCCGCTACGATCGGGGAGCGTCCGATCGGCAGCCCCGCGGCGTTTCGGCGCGCGCTTTTACCGAGACCAGAACTTCTGAAATGGATTGACCTGTGGCGCCGCCGGCGGCTGTGGTCTGACGATGTTGATCGGAGCGACTGCCGTTGACGGCTGTCCGATCGCCGCCGGAGGAGTGGGAACAGGCGGGGCTACGGCGGCGACGTCTCGCTTCGGAACAGAGCGAGGGAATTCGAGAGCGGTGCTCTGCGGACCCTTGTCCAGCTTGGCGCGATAAGGCGACAGCTCACGCAGGACCCAGCCTTGGTGACTGTCGCCGATCTTGAGCTTGACGGAACTGTTGTCGGCCGAATTGACGAACAAGCCAAGGCTTTGTCCGCCCTCACCCACCACTGTGCCGATCAGCGTTAGCTGCAGCTTTTCCGGCTCCGGCGGCCGCGGGAGTGGGGGCGGCGCAGGCGGAGCGGACGGCGGAGCCTTTGCCAGCGGCGCGAGGTGCCGCGTCGGAGAAAACAACGGCCGCTCCCTTGTCGCCTTCAGGTTCAGCACCGGGATGGTCCATAGCGGATTCGGGCTCGTGTCACGCTCCGCCTGGGGCGTTGGAGGTGGGGCCGCCGGCTTCGGAAACGGCACTGGCGACGCAAGCGCAGGAGGCGGCACGGGCGAAGGAACATCCTGAAAATGGTCGATCATCACCGGTGCGGTGAAGAGCTGAGCTGCTGCTTCTCCCGAGATCGCAATTGGCACGAGGCTACCGACGAGCACAACGGCCCAGCATGCCATCGGTCTGCTGGCGCACTGCCCTCGCCCGAACATTTCCTCGAAGGCCCAACTGCGCGGCTCAGAAAATCGCTCGCCCAGGCTCATCTGACCAATCGTCCTCGCGTTTGAATCTGCTCCAGAGGCGACGAGCAGCCACGCTCAACTGGCCAGAGGAGGCTACTAACTCCATTCGTTGTTACTTTTGTGACAGCAGTGTCGATCCGCCGGGCGAAAATCCTGTCACTCTCGAGATACGTCACCAAATGGTCAAGCACGAATGTTAGGGCGTCCGTCGTGTCCTTCATCCACCATCGGCCCTCCAGTGGCAGACGCCGGGCGTTACAACGCGCCTGTGAGAAACCATGTGTAACATGATATGAATCTGGCGGTTGTTATATTGACACGCAACGAAGAGCGACACATCTCGCGCGCCCTCGCCTCCGTCGCGGGGATCGCCCGTGAGGTATTCGTCATCGACAGCCTCTCGACCGACCACACCGTCGACATTGCTCGGGCTGCGGGCGCGACCGTCATCCAGCACGAGTTCATCAACTACGCCAGACAATTTCAATGGGCTCTGGACAACGCACCGATCACTGCGGAATGGATCATGCGCCTTGACGCCGATGAGGTGATCGAAGCCGATCTCGCGGCGACCATTCGCGAGGAGCTTCCGAAGCTCGCGCCGGACATCGCCGGGGTCAATCTCAAGCGCAAGCACATCTTCCTCGGCCGCTGGATTCGCCATGGCGGCCGCTACCCGCTCGTGCTCCTGCGCATCTGGCGCCGCGGCCAGGGTCGCATCGAGGACCGCTGGATGGATGAGCACATCATCCTATCAGGCGGTCGGGCCGTAACTTTCGAAGGCGGTTTTGCCGACTGCAATCTCAACGACCTGACGTTCTTCATCGACAAACACAACAAATATGCGACGCGCGAGGCGATCGACGTCATCAATCAACGTCGGCAGCTGTTTCGGCGCGACGTCGACCTCGTCACCCAGGAAGGTTCGCGGCGCGCGGCTGTTACGCGCTGGATCAAGGAAAATATCTATAATCACATTTCCTATCGGATTAGCGCGCCCGGCTATTTCCTGTTTCGCGTGATCTTCCAGCTCGGATTTCTCGACGGAAAAGAAGGCCTCGTCTATCACGGGCTCCAAGGCCTCTGGTACAGGTTCCTGGTCGGAGCAAAGGTGGAGGAGTTGGAACTTGCGATTTCAGGCATCGAGGATCCCCAACTGATACGTGCCGAGCTCCGCCGCCTCACCGGCCTGGCGATCGACGGTTGACAGGCGAAGACACCTTGCCGCCGGATACGCGTGCCGGCTGAAGACAATCGATATGCTGGCCAGACTCTTCTTGTCTTTGATCATCATGCTGCTCCTCGCGGCGAAGCCGGTGAGCGCGCAGCCGGTGATATTCTGGTTCAACGATCCCGTTGGACCCGACGAGACCATTCTCGTCACCGGTGCCGAACTCGATGCCGTCACGGCGGTCACCGTCTCCCGCGAGCCCGACGCCGGCACGGCCTCGCCGGCCCCCGTGGAAACCGCCGTCGAAATCCTTCAGGCAAATCCGCAATCGTTGAAGGTGGTCGTGCCCGCGCAGTTCGCGTCGGGCATCTATCTGATGACACTGCGTTATGCCGAGGGATCGATCACGATCAGCGTCAACAGGCCAACGGTGTATTGGACTCAGGGCCAGCTCGGACAATCCACGGTGCCCGGCGGCTGGCTGCAAGTCTTCGGTCGCAACATCGTGCGACATCCGGGCCGCGCCCGCCTGCTGCTGGTTCCGGAGGCCGGCGGAGCCGCTGTGACCGCGGTGCTGGCCGAGGGCGGAATGTGGCGCGCCCGGTTCCAGATTCCGGGTCCAACCCCGCCCGGCTCGTATCGCCTGCGGCTGTTCAACGGCGACGGCAGCAACAGCGGATGGAGTGATGCCGGCCAGGTGATCATCCAGGCAATCGGACCGGACACGCCGCCGCAGGAATTCGACGTGCGCGCCTTCGGCGCGATTGGCGACGGCCGCAAGGACAACACGTCCGCGTTCAGGAAGGCGATCGAGGCGGCGCGCGACAATGGCGGCGGAACCGTCTACATCCCACGCGGGCGCTATTTGATAACGGAAGGCCTGGTTCTTCCGCCAACGATCACGCTCCGGGGCGAGCGGACCGATCTGGTCAATCTGGTATGGCCCGATTTCGAAAGCCCTCCCGATTCCCTGATCAAGGGAGCATCGAGCTTTGCGATCGAGGACCTGACGATATATGCATCAAATCACCTGCACGTCGTATCGGGCGGTTTCGTGCAGGGAGATTTCGCGGCACCAAATGCGTCCGATATCGCGATCCGGCGGGTGAGGATTCGTGCGGACGCGTTTCGTGGCCTGATGACGCCAGAGCAAACCTACAAGCGGATGGCGGATTGGCACCGCATCTTTCCGGGGTCGTCCGCCCCTGTCTCCATACGACTGAGCGGCAAGCAACTCGAGGTGACCGACTGCGACGTCGTCGGATCCGGCAGCTCGCTCCTGCTGTTCAAGGCGAGCGATGCCACGGTCGTAGGCAACACGCTGGGTAACGGCCGGAATGGCAATTACTCCATCATGGGCTCCCGTCGCGTGATCTTCGAGAACAACCGGATCACCGCGATCGACCTCCAGGCGACCGGCGGGGCCATCAGCACAGTCTCGAACTGGATCGCGTCGTCGGAAAACGTGTTCTTTGGCGGCAACGCGATCATGGGCATATACGGATGGGACCGCGAGGCATTGACCACAGATGGCCCTGCCGGCTTCTATTTCGGTCACGCGCAGACCTCCAGCAAGGACCGGCTTACGCTCCTTGACGAGTGGAAGGGCACTCCGGTCAGCCCCGAATGGGCGGGCGCCTTGCTCATGGTCGTCGGCGGTCGCGGCGCAGGGCAGCATGCCCGAATCCTGGCGCCGCAAAAGACGACCGTTACGCCGCAAAGCGAGATAACTCTCGACAGGCCACTCGCCGCAGCCCTGGACAGCACATCCCTGGTCACGATCGTTCAGGCCCAGCAGAACTACTTGATCATCGGCAACACGTTCGAGGACACCGGAGTGGCCGCCCAGAGCTTCGGCACCGCGATCGGCCATGTGATCGCGGACAATCGCGCCACGCGAAGCAGCGGGTTCTTCGCAATCGGCCTGTCGTACGGTCATCTTCAGCCGAGTTGGCAAGTTCAGTTGCTCGGCAACCGCATTATCGAAGGAAATGTCTATCGCGCCGGGCCCGCCCGCGAGGCGTTCTCCGAAGAAGCCGCGATCGGTGTTCACGCCTATCAGACGGAAAGCCGGCCCGGCTGGCCACCGCTGGCCCGCGCCATCATCATTCGCGGAAACAAGCTCGAGGAAGATGCCCATATCGAGCTCAAAGGTTTCTCCTCCGCATCGCCCGGCATCCGGGACGTCGTCGTCGAAGCCAATGCCATCGGGCCATCGCGCGTCGGACTGCAAGTCGACGGCGGCGTCGCCACATCGCTTTCGAGGCGAAACGACATCAGGCCGCGGATCGGGAGGTAGCCGGCGGGGCCGTCGCGTCAGAACTGAAAATAGATGAACTCGAGGTGGCCGAAAACACCGAACAACAGGATATAATAGACGATTGCGATGCCTGCGCCTGTCGAGACCCAGCGCCGGCAGCCAAGCGCCTCCAGACGCCCGGCCCGGAATGCAAGGTGAAAATCGACGACGAGAAGTACGGTCAGCGAGATCATCAGCATCATCATCTCGACGCTGGCCAGATTGAGCATCTTGAACGTAAAATAAGATACGGCGCCGAGCTGCGTCATGCTTTGCAGCGCATCGATCGCGTTCGCGATGCTCGATGAGCGGAAGAAGACCCATCCAACGAGCACGACGATCATCATCCAGCACCAGCCGATGAGCCGCCGCGCCGGCGCCGCCAGCCAGATCTCCGGTCGGACAAGCCTGATCACGGCGCGCTCGATCACAAGGCCCGCGCCGTGAATCGTCCCCCAGGCGGCAAACGTCCAGGCGGCGCCGTGCCAGATGCCGGAGACGACGAATACGATCATGAGATTGCGCGCAACGCTCAATTCCCCGCCGCGGCTACCCCCGAGAGGAATGAACAAATAGTCCCGGAACCAAGTCGACAGAGAAATGTGCCAGCGGTGCCAGAACTCCTGCAGGCTGGTCGCAAAATAGGGCTGGCGAAAGTTGATCATGAGATCGACGCCCATGATCCGTGCCGTTCCGCGGGCGACGTCCGAATAGCCGGAGAAATCGCAGTAGATCTGGATTGCAAACAGAACCGCAGCGACGATCTGATAGGTCCCGGCGTAGTCCGCGGGGCTTGTATAGATGCTATTGACCGCGGGCCCGATCGCGTCGGCGATGCACATCTTCTTGAACAGTCCCCACCCCACCAGGAACAGACCAGAGGTGAGATTGTCGTAGGTGAGCCGATGCCCGATACGGAATTGCGGCAACATGTGCGCGGCCCGCTCGATCGGTCCGGCAATCAGTTGCGGGAAGAAGCTGACATATTGGGCATAGGTGAGGAAATTGTGCTCCGCCTCGACGCGCCGATGGTAGACGTCGAGCGTATAAGAGATCGACTGAAACGTGTAGAATGAGATTCCCAAGGGAAGCACCAACCCCAGCGTCTCGTGCGACAGATTGTAGCCGAGCAGTCCCATGACACCGATCGCGTTGGTGATCATGAAGTCGAGGTATTTGACGGTGCCGAGGATGCCGAGGTTGATCGTCAATGCGGTCAGCATCGCGGCTCGCCGTGCCGCCTGAGATCGGCTTCGCACCATCACGACTGCAGTCGTGTAGTCGACGACCGTCGTCAACGCCAGAAGCAACGCGAAGGACGGCCTCCAGCTCATATAGAATACATAACTCGCGACCAGAAGGGTGTACGGCTGGAGGCGGGTCGGCGCCGTGAAGAAGACCGCCAGGAAGGCCGCGAAAAAGGCGACGAACTCGAAGGAGTTGAACAGCATCAGAACGCCTGATGCTTCTTCAGCAGCGCCGCGAGCTCCGCCGTGTAGATCGACCGCCCTCGTGGATTGAGATGCACGGGATCGGCGAAAAACCGGGTGGGATAGGTGAAATAGTCCGGACCGATGACCCGCACCAACGGCGAGGAGTTCAAGACGACAGTGTCGCGATCGGCATCCGTAGCGGGCGCCGCAGCGAACTCGCGGTCGCGGTGATAACCGGGAACCAGCAAGACCTTGAAGCCGTACTGACTGGCAAGCTGCATCAACCGATCGCGCACCAGCGAACGGGCTGGCACTTCTCGCGCGTCGATCTGCCGCGACCGATCCGATGGGATCGCGAAGTCGTCCGGGAGCGCGTCATTCGCGAAATGACTTTGCCACCGGATGAAATACCAGCCGCGATCAACGATCATCTGATCGATCTGGGCCCCGGTGTAGCGAATGCCCTCAGCAAATCTGAAACGGTAATTGTAGGCAAAAAGCACCACGTCGCGCGGAAACGCGCGAAAGGGCAGCAGCGCATTGATCAGCTTGTTGTCGTCGCGAAGCAACGCGAAACGCGGAGCGGGCTCGGCCTCGTCGCCCCATGGGTAGGTCAGAAGGACGTGCGTCGGAACATTACCTTGAGCCAGCGCGGCCTCGAGCTGAGGCAGGAAGCGTCGCTCGGCCGGCAAACCCATATTGTAAGATCGAACGCCTTCGCCGAAGGAGTTGTCGAACTCACCCGGGTAGAAGCCCGTAATGACCCTGCTATCGCCGAATATCATGATCCGAACGCGATCGCTTGGCCCGAACATCTGTTGCTTGACGAAGCGACCCGACTTGGCCGCGTAGATGGCCATCGCGCCGGACTGAATCTCCGGCAGCAGAGCATGCAGGCCGTAAAGGATCAGCCAGATGAGCAGCAATAATCCGACAAACGTAACAGTCGGACGACGCCAACGTGCGGATCCGACTGCGCTAACCGCGCTGCTACGGGCCACCGGTCCATCCGAACCGATCTCTGTGAACGCCATCACCGCCTGCCCTTGATACCAGAATCTGGAAAACACCAGACCGCCGAACAACTATTCGTCGTGAACGCACGGTCGGACGTATGTCACGTGGTTAGCAAGCCAATGTAACACTTGAATGATGTTATTCATGAGAGATCGAGACCACGACATCTTCCGTTGAGAATTGCAAAGTCGTCAAAACTACAAGTACGCCGCATCAAGTGGAGATAAGGTGAGAGGTCTTAATCCACGTTATTCGTACGAAGCTTGCACAGGCATTGCAGTCATCCATATCATTAGCTATCGTAGCCAGTGCGAGCACAATGATCCTCCCTAGCGCCCCGGCGAAGCGTTGCGCCAGCAGTTCGATCGTTCCCCGCTCGATTGGCCAAATGTCATGCTGATCCCATTCTCCCAGTTGAGCGAACTCCCTGCGTGCGATGTTTGCGTGGTGGGAGCCGGTCCGGTCGGCATTGCGCTGGCCCAAGGCTGCGCGCGTGAAGGGCTTTCGGTCCTGCTACTCGAATCCGGCTTTGAACATCCCGACCGGTTTGCAGCGACCCTGGGGACTGGCCACCGTACCACGATGACGCACGCCGCCCCCAATGTCGCAGCCAGTCGCGGCCTTGGCGGGACGTCTCGCTGGTGGGGTGGACGCTGCGTACCTTTCGACGAAATCGATTTCGCCGAGCGGCCGCATGCCAGTGCGGCAACGTGGCCGATTCCGCATGACGAGATCAGCCGATGGTACTCGGCGGCAGCGGAGTTCTTCGGCGTAGGGCCCGCGCGGTTCGAATCTTCTGCGGCTGGCTGGACCGACATTGGCGATGTCCGGTTCGACCAACTGGAGCGGTGGACCCCCGAGATCAACATGGGGCAGCGACAACGTTTTGAGCTGGCGAATTCTTCGGCCATTACGGTCGTGCTGGGAGCAACCGTCACGGCAATCACGCTGTCGGATGATGGTCGCTACGTCGCGAACTTGATGGTATCGGCTCCCGGCAAGACCGTTCTCTTTCGTCCGCACGATGTCGTTCTTGCATGCGGCGGACTCGAGACGACGCGACTATTGCTGACTGTCCAGCGCAGATGGCCCGATGCGCTTGGCGGCCGGGATGGCCCACTCGGCCGCGGCTACATGGGGCATATCTCCGGCAAGATCTCGAGCCTGTCGCTGGCTGATCCGACGACCGCGCCCCATCACGATTTCTTCCTGGACGACGGGGCCTTTGCGCGACGCCGCTTCACGATCAGGCCTGAGGCACAGCAGCGGCACGAATTGCTGAACATCGCGTTCTGGGCGGATAATCCGCCATTTCATTGGGCTGGTCACGGCAACGGCGCACTATCACTGGTCTGGCTTGCGCTGGCCATCCCCCCGATCGGTCGACGACTCGTGTCCGAAGCCGTTCGACAGAGCCATGTCGGCCCGCGGCCGAAAGCGTGGATGCGACATTTTGCGAACATGCTGGGCTCGCCTGCGTCGACTGCCCGGGAGATCGGCACCATCCTCTGGGCGCGCACTCTCTCGCGGCCTCGCAAGCCGGGATTCCTGATGCGCAGTTCAGACGGGCGCTACTGCCTGCATTATCACGCCGAGCATGCACCGCACGACGATTCCCGGGTGACGCTCTCGCAGCGTACCGATGCGCTTGGGCTCGCCTTTCTCGACATCGATCTGCGGTATACGGAAGCGGATGCACGCTCCGCACTAGCTGCGCATGAATTGCTCGATCAATCGCTACGCCGTGCCGGACTGGCGCAACTGGAATATTTCGACACCGACATTTCGGCGCGCATCGCCAGTATTTCTCGCCAGGCCAGCGATGGATTCCACCAGATCGGCACCACCCGCATGGGGACTTCTCCACAGCACAGCGTCGTCGATCCGCATTGCCGGGCTCATGACATCGAGAATCTCCACGTCGCATCGACCTCGGTGTTGCCATCCTCGGGTCAGGCCAATCCGACTTTCGTGGCTGTGGCGCTGGCATTGCGCCTCGCCGGGCGCCTCGCCGCCAGAGGACGATATCTCAGAACGGAGGCCGCATGAGGTTCGCTGCCGCCGGGCGCCCTCCGATCGCGGGCTTCGCCGAAGCCGTGCGGCAGGTTCTCTCCTGACATCTTGCGCGGAGCGCAGGCAGCACCATCGTCCGGCGCGACGATCGTTCGTCCGCAGCGACAATCCCGCCTGTCATCCGCCTCGCACTTCACACAGTCGGGCGAGACACCGAATGTGATATCATTGTTATCATATTGTCACGCGATTTATGATATCGAAACATTCAATTCACACTGCATTAACTGACGCTCTCAGGAATGGCGGGCGCCAACCCCTGCATCCCACCCTTGAGAGAAACACGTTAATGCGATTACTGGTGGTCGGCATCAATTACGCACCTGATGTCATCGGGGTTGCGAAATATACCACAGAACTGTGCGAAGGACTTGCCGCGCGCGGTCACGAGCTCCAGGTTATCACGGCACCGCCTTACTATCCGCAATGGCAGATCCCCGCCGAGTATCGCTCGAGCTGGTATAGCAGCGAGGCGCTTCACGACGTGATCGTCACGCGCGCGCCGATCTACGTGCCGGAGCAACCTTCGGGAAGCAAACGGTTGCTTCACCACGCTTCGTACCTCGTGTCGAGCTGCGGTCCGCTGCTTTCGAAGATGGCGTTCTGGCGACCAGACGTCGTCCTGTCGGTGGCGCCGTCTCTTCTCTCCGCGTCGGCAGCGATCGTCGCCGCACGGATGTTTGGAGCCAGGTCGTGGCTGCATGTTCAGGATCTGGAGATCGACGCGGCATTTGAGCTCGGATTGCTCAAGAACGCTGCGCTGCAGAGCGCGCTGCTCGGTTTCGAGCGGACGGTGATCAGGGCCTTCGACCGTGTCTCGACCATTTCGCCCCAGATGGTCCAACGACTCCTGCAAAAGGGCCTGAGCGCCGATCGCCTGCGCGAGTTGAGAAACTGGGTCGACACGAGCATGATCGTTCCTGCGAGCCGGCAGACGTCGTTTCGAACGGAGCTCGGTTTGAATCCGACCGATATCGTCGCACTCTACTCGGGCGCGATGTCGAACAAGCAGGGCCTCGAGCTCGTGCTACAAGCCGCAGCGGCGACGCATGAGACGCACCCGGAAATCAAGTACCTCCTGTGCGGTAACGGACCGCATAAGGAGAGGCTTTTGCAAGCTGCCGCTTGCCTCGGCAATGTTCATTTCCTGGACTTGCAGCCCGTGGAGCGACTGCCCGAATTGCTAAGCACCGCAGACATTCATTTGCTTCCGCAATTGGCACAGGCGGCCGATCTCGTCATGCCATCAAAGCTTGCGGGCATGCTGGCGTCCGGCCGGCCGATCGTCGCGATGGCGAGCGCGGGAAGCGGGATCGCATCCGAAGTCAATGGCGCAGGTCTCATCGCCCAACCGGGAGACGCTCACGAGTTGGCAGAAGCCGTGAAGAGCCTGGCCATCAACGACGCTCTCCGTGCCCGGCTGGGCGACACCGCGCGGCGACGTGCCGAGCAAAACTGGGATCGCGTCGCGATCATCAATACGTTCGAACACGAGCTTTCGTTGCTGTCCGCATTCGGCCGAGCGCAGAGTGATGCTCCGCCGGTCCGACCAGCCGCGGCCCCGGCAAACAGCAACATTCGTACACGCTAGCGGCCGCTTCAGATCGGCGGCGAGAAAACCGGCTAGTCCGCCTCTCGGCGCCGTTTCAGGCCGAGCCTTTCCGGAAGCCTCCAGCCGTCATATGCGATAGCCCTACGCTTTCGCGCGATGCAGTTGGCTCCTTCTCGAGGCAAGCGGAAGGCGTAGCGTTTTCATCACGACGGCGATGTTCAATTCCGCCACGTTGCCGCCTGGCCTTCATCGACGGATCGACCATCCGCGATTTGCGTGGCGCCACGCTGCCGACCTCGAAGATCTCGGTCAAGCCCCTCTCCGGCACCGACACTTTCGCTGCCGATGAACTTTCTCGTCCCCGAAAGACAATGCGCCCGGCATTGCCGGGCGCACGCGTTGCTGTTCGATCAGACGGGAGATCGATTAGAGGGCGCCGACCTTGCCGGTGCAGCCAGTCGAGTCCGCCACGAAGTTCGGACCATGGACCGTATCGGTCAGGAGGGCGCTGACCTGATTGAGCCACGGGTAGGGCAGTTCGCCGAAGCCGTTCGCGTTCATGATGTTGTGCGCATCAGGGCTGCCGTACATGTAGTTCATGAACGTGCGGAACCAGGTCAGCGAGTTGACGGAGTTCGGGTGCTGCTTGTAGCACTGATACATTTCCAGCCAGGTGAAGCCAGCGATCGGATACGAACCAGGCAGCGTCGGATTCGGGACGACACCCTGCACGCTCCAGGCGAGCGGGTTGAGGATCGTCGTCGAGTCGAACACCGGGTTGGACGAGGCCATCGCCGTCTGAGCGCCCTGGAAGGTCGGCGGGTGGAACTGACCGGTGCTGGCGGTCAGGTCCCACTGGCCCTGCAGGTTCGCCGTCTTCGGGTTCGCGGCAATCACCGGAGCCCAGTAGTCGGGCGAGGCGTAGCCGATGGCACCGTTGGTGGTCTTGACAGCGGTCGCAACGCCCGCGCTGCCGGTGGCCGACACGTAGGTGCCGGAGCCGGTCACGGTGACAGTGGTTCCGCACTGATCCTTGCCGCTGTTGGCGGCAATGGTATCGGGCCAGTTCAACGCGTTAGCACCATGCGCCACCGGGAACGGGCAGGCAGCGGCGCTATTGTCGGTCCAAGGGAAGGCGTACGAGACGATGGTAGCGTCGGTCTCGCTGTTGGCACCGAATTCGAACTGGCACTGGGCCGCCAGCGCGTTCGAGGTCAGGAAGGTGGTGCCGCTGCCATCGCCGCGGTGAACGACGGTGATCGTGCCGTTGCCGAGGCTGGTGCCGCCGTTGAGCGCGGTCAGGACAGAGTTGCTCCACTTCGTGATGTGGCCCGAGAAGATGCCGCACAGCGCAGTGCGCGACAGATTGAGACCGCTGGAGCCGCCCGTCGGGATCGAGTTGACGATGTTCAGGGTCGCACCGGTGCCGTCCTTGCCGTTGAAGCCGATGCCGACCGGGCCAACCAGAGCCGGAATCTGGATCAGGTTGCCGTACTTGGCCGGGTTGCCGGCCGTGTTCCAGGCGGCCACGTCCGCCGGGGTGATGATGTCATCGCTGCCGGCGAACTGCAGGCCATCGTAACTGCCGAGACCGGTCACGCCGATCGACGCGTCGGTGTAGGGAACGGTGTTGCTGCCAGACACGGTGCCCGAAGCAGCGTTGTTGCGCAGCGAGGTCTTGCCGCTACCCGAACCAACCGGCGCGTAGAGAATAAGGCCGCCGAAGCCTGACCCGTTGACGCCCGGGCAGGCCGACGAAATTGCCTGAGGTCCCGGCAAACCGGCCGAGCCCTGAACTTGATTGTACAAGCAGTCCATCATGCTGCGATAGACCACTGCTGGGAACGTCGCACCGGCGCCGTACGCGAACTGCGCGTGGGCAGGCTGGCTTGCAGCAGCAGCACCGACGAGGGCGCCGGCCGCCAGGAAATAGCCTTTCAGTCTCATGTCCTAACCTCCTGTTGAACCACAACACCGGCCAATGGCGAGGTGTTAAGTGGCGGCGAACAGATAACGTAACTATGTGATCGTTTGATCTGCATTTTGTGAAACATGATATTCGATGTAGCCTAGTCAACATCACGCAAACCCGATTGCGATCGTCGCGGAAATTACCTTGTGGATATTTATATTGGCTGCGAGTCGGCGGCGATGCAGACAGAACTGCACCGTTGTCGCATCACACCATCCTGCGCACCGCATCGGCCAATCTCGTGATACGCCTTTCTCTATGATGCAATATGATAGGTGCAACAACCGTCACTGAGATGTCTTGCGAGATACATACGCGCGTGACGTTGCGCCCTTTAAACAATTGCGAGGTAGGCATGGCTTCGTCCCGCAACGAGCAATTGCTGCTGGCAGGATTGCCGTAAACCGGCATTTCAATTTTCGCAGGCGGGGCCTCCGCCCTGCATGCGTATCGAGGAGGACTTTCCCGTGAATATCTCACTTGCGCCCGGCGCAAAGGCCCGCACCGGCATCCGAACAGCGACAGCCGTGATCTTCCTGGCGTTTCTGGCAGCGACCGCGAACAGCCGTGCCGAAACTACGGATCGGGTGATTGTCACCGTGAACGGAGCCGAGATCCGCGAGAGCGACGTGATCATCGCTGACATCGAAATCGGCCGCAACCTGCCCATGATGGATCCCGTGGAGCGCCGCAAGCAGGTGATCTCCATGCTCATCGACACCACGCTGCTGTCGGCGGAGGCGACGCGCCAGAAGATCGGCGACGAGGCCGAACTTCAGCGCCGGATGACCTACGCCAGGAACGAGGGACTGATGAACCAGCTGCTCGCCGTGACGGCGACGCGGGCAGCAACCGACGATGTCGTACGCAAGACCTACGACGATGTTGTGGAGAAGTCCCCTGAAGTCGAGGTGAAGTTGCGGCAGATCGTCTTCCGGTTTTCGGCTCCGAAAGATCCAGACGCGATCAAGTTGATCGAGGGAAAGGCCGGCCAAGCCATGGACCGGATCGCCAAGGGCGAGGATTTCGCGAAGGTTGCCGCCGACGTGTCCGAAGACACGATGGCCAAGGCGAATGGCGGAGACATCGGTTGGCGCGGCATCAACGAACTTGGCAAGGAATATGCCGATGCCGTGATCAAGTTGAAGGCTGGCGAAGTCACCCCACTCGTCAAGACCGCTTTCGGCATGCACATCGTCAAGCTCGAGGATCGTCGCACGAGGCAACCGCCTGAATTCGAGCAAATGCGCGGCCGGGTCAAGGAGATAGTGATGCGAAAGTCGCAGATCGAGCTCATTGAAAAGTTGCGCGCCGAGGCGAAGATCGAGCACAAGGAAGAGCCTGTTCAGACCAACAACAGAAGCGAAAACTGATCCTGGTCACACAGCAAGGTTACAACAGCATCCTGCAGTCAGCGACGGCCACCTCGGGTGGCCGTCGCGATGTCTTGCCAATATGATATGCAAGAGCAGAACAGCATGCTGATCGGACGCCGGATGCGGCGGCTCACCGCAGAATCAGCGGTACAACCGGCACACACGATCAATCGCCCGTCACATCTGACAAACATGGCGCTGCTTATCGCCGGGCTCAGTGGTGGGCAGGGCATGATCTTCGCCGTGCAGAGCCTGCTGGTTGCGCAGGGCAGGCTCGATCTACTTTCCGCGTTCGGTACCCACTATTCCTTCGCGATGCTTGGCATCATCGTGACGGATGGCGGCACGAGCACGATTTTGGCACGCGACATGGCGCGCCGTGCCGGTGGCCAGAGCACCACCGAAGACTTACGGCGATCGTTTACCGAGGCCATCGCGTTCAGGCTCGCGATGGTCGCGCTGATGGCGATTGCGGCAGCTGTCTACGTCATGATGATGGAGCCGAGCGCTTTCTCGCGGGCATACGTATTATGCGCCCTCCCCGGCCTGCTATTTTGGGCATCGAATGTGGCTGGCCTCCTCGATGGACTGGGGCGGTCAGGCGTCAGCGGAATTTCGAGCGCACTGGCATACGCCGCCTCGGCGGCGGCCTTGGCCTTTGCCCGGGTGATCCCGCCAGAACAAGCCGGATGGCTACTCGGGAGCGCCTTCTCTGCGGGCTATTTCGCGACGGTGCTGACGCAGTGGATAGCGCTCAGGCGCTGCGGCTGGATGATCGGAATCAGTCGCGTCGCCCCCGGCGGGTTGGCCCGGGCATTCAAGAATGGAACCGCCATGCTGTTCCAGTTGCTGCCCGGACAACTCTTGCTGCGTGCCCAGCTTGCGCTCAGCGCAACCTACCTCGGGCACGAGATGACGGCAGTATTCACCTATGTCAGGCAGATCATCGCAGCCCTGACGATGATCGTGGCCGTCATCCTGCGCGTCGACTTTCCGGGTCTGGTCGAGCGGACCTCTCGGAGGTCGGAGTTGCACCTTTCGATGGCTTTTGCGGCGCAGAAAATGTCACTGCACGCTGCGATCGCCTTGGCTGCCGGCGCCGTGATCGTCTCGTCCCTATCGTACTTGGTCCCACAAAATCGTTTCAGCGCCGCCGGCCAGACGCTCCTGATCTTTGCGCCGACGATCCTGGCCATCTCGCTATCCCTGCTGATGGCACAAGCCATGCTGGCGTTGGGGCAATATACCCGCCTCGCCGCGATAACGGCCGCGGCCTGCACGGTTGGCACCGCGATCAGCTATCTTCTCGTGTCCTATGCCAATCTCTACGCCTTCTTGATCGGGGAACTTGCCTTCCACATTTTCGGGTTCGTTTTCATGCGCCAAAGCATCGAACGCCCCGGCAAACGCTTGATCGATCTTTGAACCAAACTCGCGGAGCCGCGCAACCGCCGGTACCGTGCCCCTCTCGTCCAAACCGTCATGCAGCGATGTCACCGAAGCGACATACCGGTGCGATAGCAATATCATCACGAAAGAGGGTCTTATCATTCTACATATCGCAAAGTACCTGCGGGCGGTATTCTCGCCCAGGTTCTGGCCCGCGCTCACGAGAGGCGTCATGCCCGGCATCGAGCACGGGCAGGCCCTTCGCTGCGTGAATGTCGGAAGCGTCATCGACGTCGGCGCCAACAAGGGTCAATTCTCTCTCGTCACACGATCCCTCTTTCCTGACGTCGAGATTCACGCCTTCGAGCCGATCGAGAGCGAGCTCGAGGTATTCAAGTCGGTCGTCACGGGACCCGTCAAATACTACCCGGTAGCTCTAGGTGCCAAGACCACCCAGGCCCAATTCTATCTCACGTCCAGGCTCGATTCCTCGTCCCTCCTCAAACCCGGCCGGGACCACCAGGAGATGTACGGCGTCGAGCTCACCTCGTCGAAAACCGTTCCGGTCGAGCGTTTAGCCGACGTCATCGATGTCCGCCTGCTCGCCCGACCCGTTCTGATGAAACTCGACGTGCAGGGTGGCGAATTGGACGTACTAAACGGTGCGGCTGACATCCTGCCATACATCGATACGATCTACACCGAGGCATCCTTCGTGAGCCTCTATGAGAACCAACCCCTGGTCGGCGAAATCATCGCGTTCCTGGCGGACCGTGGGTTCGCCTTGCGCGGCGTGTTCAACCACTCGGTCGCCCCCGGCGTAGGGCCCACTCAGGCCGATTTCCTGTTTGTCAAAGCCACCTCTGACGCCGCTACAAGCCGTCGAATAGCCGCCACCGCTGCAATGACGGCCGAACGCGACACCGAAGCGGCCCTCCGGACGGCCTCATCATGAACCTGGCCCGGTACCGCGACACGATCATGGCCGGATCGTTTTTGACATGGGCGTTCCTGCTGACCTTCCCGCTGCTGAGCGCCTCTGCGGCGCTTGGCAGCGGAAACGAGGTTCTGCTGTTTCAGGTCGCGGGGGGCATCTGTTACCTGGCCATCGCGTTCCTGCTCGGTCCCTCGTCCGATCTTGTCCGACGACTTAGCCCGGCCCAGCTCGCCCTGCTGTTCATCATCTATCTGTCTCTCTCCCTGCAACTGCACGATGATCCCAGCGCCATCCTGACCGGGATTGCCTACACCGTGGCGCTGCTTGTCAGCATAATCGCACTGACCGTGCTCTACAGTATGCCGACCGAACTCGTGGCAAAGTGCCTGGCACAGACCTCGATCATATTTGCCGGATTCGGCGTAACCGCAGTCGCTCTGTTTGGCTGGCCCAGCGAGCGACACCTGGGTCCCATTCATCCCAACTCCTTCGGCACGGTCATGCTCTCCGCCTTCATCCTATCGCAGTTTCGCAAGGATGCTGTCTTCGTTGTCGTGAAGATCGTCAGCTTCCTGCTCGCCGCATCCGTGAGCTCCCGCTTCGCACTGATCGGCTCGCTGCTGGCGTTGACTGTATTCGAAGTGACCTCCAAGCGCTTCAGCCTGAAGCTACTCGCTCTGACCGTGATGGTCGCCGCCGGCCTAGCCGTCTTCCATCAGCACATTTCAGAAATTTTTGCCCTCAACGACCCCGCGCGCAACCTCGACTCCGGTTTCACGGGACGAGGTGACGAATGGCTTGGCGCTCTGGAGTTGATCGAGCAAAATCCGTTCGGGATGGGCTTCAAGCGGCCGCCTTACGAAACGGCCGGACACAACGGCTACCTTAAGGTGATACTCGAATTCGGGATTGTCGGCGGCGGCCTCATTATCGCCCTGGTGCTGAGCATCGTCCTTGGCGCTCTCTACGATGCGCTCACCGGTCCCAATCACGACGACGATCTTCGCAGATTTGCGTGCGCCAGGGCCGCCGGGCTGGTTGCGTTGGCGTTCGCCACCTTCTTTCAACCCCAGATGTTCAATCTCGGAGACGTTCACGGCGTCCCGTTCATGCTGTTGCTGTTTCAGCCAGCATGGAGGCCGTTCGAATCGGCGCGGTTGCGTGGCTATGGGCTGAGACTCGCCGCTTGTCGTGCAAAGCCATGACCATCGCCCTATGAGAGTTCTCCGCGTCCTCTCCAGTTTAGACCCGGAAACCGGCGGTCCCGCGAGCGTATTCAGCGCCGCTGTCGTGTCGGTCTTCGGCGCCGATGTCGACATAGAATGTCTGACATTGCGGCCGGGCGACAAGGACATCACGCGATTTCCGGACTATGAGCGGATGATCGCGCGCGGGATCAAGGTCCATGCCTTCTCAGGCGTAGCTCGTGGCGCGCTTTATTTACTGCGATCCGCCAGGACCTTCGACGTCGTCCACGTGGACGGCTGCTGGCAATCTCTTTGCATACTCGCTGTCCTCTTCGCCAAGATATCCGGCCGCGCGACCGTCGTCTCACCTCACGAATCCCTTACACGAGAAGAATTGCGGAGAACGAGATCCTCATTCCGGCTCACCATCAAGCGATTACTGCGGCAGTATTATCGGGTAGCGGCGGACTGCATCGTCTACTCCTCAAATCTCGAGCTACGGGATTCGCTCGCCCACGCCAACGCCACAGTCATCCCCCATCCCGTCTTCGACGACGGCAAAGGCCAGCCGGCGGTCCCGCTTCGCCATGGGCTTTCCAACTCAGGAACAATTCGCTTCGGATATCTGGGCCGCTTCCACTCCAAGAAGAAAGTCGAGACGATCGTCGAAGCCGTGCTCGACACTCCGGACATTGAGCTGGCTCTCGCCGGAACCGGCCCAAAGGACTATGAGGAGAGGCTTCGCGCCGTCGCCCAGGACGACGATCGGATTCAGTGGCTTGGATTCGTGCGAAGGCAGGACAAGGAAGACTTTTTCCGCAGCATCGATTTTCTCGTTCTCGCCTCCGAATACGAATGTTTCGGAATGGCGGCCGCGGAAGCACTGGTGCGGGGAATTCCCGTGATTGTGAGCGAGAAGGTCGGCATTGCAGACGACGTCCGGGAGATCGGTGGCGGCTTTGTCGTCGAAGGCAACGCCGGCCGCTTGTCGGAAACATTCGGACGCTGCGCGCGGCTCGAGCCACGCCGATATCACGAACTGCAACAGGGCGCCCTGCTCGCTGCCGAACTATATTCCTTCGGACGGCACGCCAACGCGCAGCTTGGCGTCTACGCAGCCTTGCTCAAGCCGCACCACGTTCGAATTGCAGGTTGAGGCCGCCCGTGCGCTGGGTACGCACGCTCGCCGTCAGGATCGTTGCGCGACCTGCAACGATGGCTCCGAGGACGCCGCGCCGGTCAGATCGCGCTCGGTCCTCATTTTCGGCTGAAAAGCCCAACGCAGACGAAGTGCCGGCTTCTCGATGACGTGCCAGGACAGAGCGGCCACGCCGACCGCCGCCGGAACACAGCACAGGATGTTGATCCACCACTCTCGAGCCCCCGGGAAGGCCGCAGCGAGCCCCTGTTGCAACACGAAGCCGTAGAGATACACGCCGTATGAGTAGTCGGCGCCCTGCAGCAGACGAATCTTGGTTGCGTTCGTAACACCAAGGGTCACCGTGAAGTAGGCAACGACGGGGGCAACGACGAAATCGCCAAACGGAATGAAGCCGACAAGCGACATACTTAAGATGCCCGAACCGATACAAAGTGAACGACTCCAGGGCAGCTGATCCTTGTAGAGGAACAGCGAGACGCCAGCGAGAAAGGACGCAACGAGCAGCGGACCAGGCAGCCCACCAACGAGAGCAATGGCCGCCCATTCCTTCTTGACGAAAACCCTGACCAGAAAATACGCCGCCATCAGGAATGCCGTTCCGAGCGGTGCCATCCAACGGTGTCGCCGGATACCCAAGGCGGCGAGCAGAGAGAGCGCGACATAGCATCCAAGCTCGAACGGGACTGTCCAAAGCTGCATGTTGACGATGTTCGGGTAAGGATTGTCGTGGAACAATCCCGGCAACAGGTAATGAATGTCGCCGGTCGCATTGAGCAAATAGAGATAAAACTCCGGATGACTGAAATACTGCCGGAGCGAAAAGCTCGACAGTACCGGGCCGATCAGCAGCGCCGAAATCAGCACTTCGACGGCCAGCGCTGGATAAATCCGGATGACCCTCAGTCCGAGGAAGTGCACGAGCGAAGTCGTACGAAAAAGGCTCCCAGCCACGAGGAATCCGCTCAATGCGAAGAACATCGGCAAGAGCAGGCCGACCAGCGGTCGCGCTGGCAACTGCCACACCATAGCGCCGGCGGCCTCGCCGTAGCTGGTGATAGCGCTGTGAACGCCGACGATCGCGATGGACAGCGCTAGTCGAAGATAGTCGAAGCCCGTCGGCCGTCCCGCATTCGCGGCAAGCTTCTCACCCAAGGTCGCGTAGCTCACGGCCAAACACTCCAATTCAAAAGACATTGTCCATCGAGCCGTTCCGCGCGCTCGCCGGCCTATCGCACCTCGCCGACCGCCGACGCGCTCGCACCATGAGCCCGCAGACCGTCTTGGTCGCGGGGCTAATGTGGGTTGGACGCTGGCTGGCCGTGTGGACGCAACGGTCCGTGCGAGGATCGCCCCGACGGGACCGGATCATCGACCGATGCCCGTGACAATGTCGCCGCCGAGATAACAACATTCATATGCGACATCATGATAACAACGATATCAAGGCTCGTCATGCCGGGGCGACCGACCAGCGCGCGACGTCTATTTTGTGGGCAGCCTCTGCGCCGAAACCCCAAGAATGATCCGAAGCTTTGGATCGGTACCACTGGAAGGCGCCTGCACCGATAGTTCATCGATGAATAGAAACGGCATACCCGCCTCAAGATCATAGAGAAGTGGTTGCAGCGCGGCCGGTTCGATTTCGACACTGAACGTCGCCGAGATGAAGCCAGTCTTGGCACGTGTCCCCTGGAGGTCGACCTGCGATGACAGCGTATTGCCGTTCACCCGCTTGGTCGCGGCCGTCACGCGGTGCAGAAGCGTTGCGCCCGCGACCGAAGAGCTCGCTCCCTCAAGAAACGGAGACCCGGCCGGGATGCTCACGTCGGGCCGCGCGGCTGGGTGCTGGATCCGCCCCTTCGTGCCCATTTTCTCCAGTATCTCGGCAGATTGCGCGACCGCTTCGCGACGCTGCAACAGCTGGATGATGCCGTCCCCGGTCACAAACGTGAACAGAACGACGAGCGCCAGATACGACGTTATCGCAATCGTGGGAAACCTGGTGAGGATTGAATCGACACGCTGAAGCATGCTCATGAGCCCGTCCCGAAATACGGTTTCAGCTTGGCTTCGATGTGGAACCGTTCGCCAGGCTCGTTGGTGGATCTCGTCGTCGGCGCAAAAAAGCCGGCGCTCGAAAAATGAGGCGATTGCTCCAGAATCTGGATCAAAGAAGGCGCATCGCGGGTCAGACCGACGATCTGGAGCTTGTCGCCCTCGATGCGTACTTCCGTCGCATATGTGTGGTCCGGCAGCAGCGATGACAGCGCCTCAACGATCAGAACGCTCGACGGCGTCTCATGCTTTCGCCGCACCAGCACATCTAGGGCCGAGTTACCGGTACCGTTCCGACCTGCGCGCAAGACCGCCCTTCGGCTCAATATCTCTTGCTGCATCTGCTGGAAATCAGCATCGTATGAATCGGCAAGATAGGCGCCTGCGCTGGCTGACAGGAAAGCGAGAGCACCGGTGGTCGCCAGGATCGCAATCATGGCGAACCGCGCGCGGCCGAACTCCGATTGCCCCACAGCACGCCGCCTGTAGATCGCCAACCGTTCACTGTCGGATACGTTTGTCGAGATCTCTATGCCGGCCGCACCCAGATCGAGAAACGCCTGCGCCAGCGGAAGCGCAGACCCCTCATTCGTGGCCACGATCGTCATAGCGATATTTTCGCCACCGACATGCTGCGGTGGGGTCCAATGGTAGATCGCATCTGCTGCATTCCATGGTGTCAGCCGGTCGATCTGGGCACGAACGACACCATCGAGGAACTCCATTGCACGGTTTGGAAGCTCGAGTGGCCTGAAAATGAAACGGGCCCGACGCAGCACGAGCTCGACCTCTGCGCCGCGCAGGATAGCTGCCCAGGCCGCAGGGAGCGATCGGGTCGTATCCGCTGATGCAACCGCGATTTCGCAAGGCGGCAGAGCACCGTCTCCAGACTTTGCCTTGCTTACCAGGCGTAGCGTGATCAAGCCATTCTCGCCCTCGCACGCTTCGACCCGGCGAGGCGCCTTCACCGTTCCGATGAGCCGGCCAACCGATTGCGCGGCGACGCCGATCCACAAGGAAAATCCAGCCGAAACATCGTCCAGCATACCCATCAATCCCTCCTCACCGCGGACCCGTCCTACCCAACGTCGCCGTGCCATGCGAGCACCCGGAATGCACCACGTTCGCCGATCCCGAGAATTCTGATGATGGCTTCCGCCATCTTCACCCTGCCGTCGCTGCGCGCAATCCGCACGCGAACCCGATAGGCGTCGCTGCCAGAGACGCCCGCACCGGTCGGCTTGCCGCCAAGCGCGCCGAGAACGAACGCCGGATCGTCCCGCGGCAACGATGCGCGCTCCCTCAGGAAAGCATCGGCCACCGCGGGCGTAATCCCCGGCAACGCGGCGACGACCTCCGGAGCCGCATCCAGCACATTGACTTGAGCCACGTCGCTGTAGACCGTTACGAACGGCAATACACGTTCGACCACGGCGGGAGGCAGACCAGCGACCAGCCAAAGCTCATCGGTGCTATTGAAAGGACCGCGCCGCGGCGGATACTTCAAGCCCAGGCTGGCGTAGAGCGTCGTTTCCTCATCGACGCCGGACGGATTGGGAGCCGAGCGCCAGCCGACCACCCGGTCTGCGAACACAGCTGCCGTTTCGGCCGGCACGCCGACCGCACCGAAAAGGCCCGAGATCATGCCGCGCGGCGCGAGATTCAAGTTGATGCGCGCCGCCTCCGAAACGTACTCGACTGCAATGTCCGAGCTCGCAAGCCTGAACCTGAAGGCACCTCGGGTCGGGCGGCGAACATTGATCGGGGTCGACAATTGGTAAGCAGCCAGCTCAACCCCGGCAGACGACAGCATGGTCCATTCGACTGATGCGTCGTACGCACCGACCGAATTCGCAGACTGTGCAAGATACAACGAAGCTGCAACGGCGAGCGCAGCAAGAGCGGCGAGCAGCCACATTGCGGTCACCGCGATGAAGCCGTCGCGCGATCCCAGGATTCTGGCTGCTACGCTCATCACCGTTGGCCCTGATCCGACGCGACGCGGCTGCCCTCGAGGCGTGATGGCTCAACAGGCGTCTCCGGCCGCGGCGGCTCCAAATTGATCTCCACCCTCGCCGCTGTCGACAAGGCCAACCCGGTCTCGCCATCCAGCAGCTCGAAGCGCACGGCCCTCGGCAGGCCGCTGCGATCGCTCCAACTGCTCTTCCACACCCCGTCTGCCGCCGCATATGAGAGCGCCAGACGAAATGGCGCACGCAGAAGGACCACAGGGTCCTTGAACGCGACGGCAACCGGCCAGGAGTCCGTATCCGGCAAGGTCACGAACGGAGCGCGCGTACGGACCAGGGCCGCCCCCTGAGCATCCACCGCTTCTGAAATTTGCACGAACTCAAGCCCCGCGCGCTCGTTCGGACCGAGCCCCGAACGTACGAACACGACCGAGGACGACGTGCCGCGAAAAAGCGGCGGGTTCTTGAGTCCAATCGGCGAAACGTACTGGGCTACCGCAAGATCCTCGCTCAGACGATCGAGTGCGATCGTCAGCTGCTCCACGCGTTGCACGCGAAGCAGACTTCGATTCCAGTTCGAAAGCCATTGCCCGGTGACGGCTGCCAGCGCGCCGAGGATCAAGGCCATCAATGCGATCGCGACCAGTGCCTCGAACAGAGTGAAGCCGGCCTCCGCCTGGGGCCTCCGGTCTTTCGGTCGGCCGAGCGTCACGGCGGATTCTCCTCTTGCAGTCGCACCGTCTCCAGCGCAAGGATGGCGCCTGACGGCGAACGCACACGGAGCTCGACCGTCTGCGGCACGAAGCGGGCCCCGGGCACGCCGGGAACCGATCCAACAAAGGGCGATGTGCGCATTTGCCAGCGATGTCCCAGCATTTCTCCGGTGAGTTCGCCGGGCAACGGCTCGCCTCCACGCGGTATGGTGGATACGATCTGGCGGGTGGCTTCCATCAACGCGACGTGCTGCGCCAGATTGCGGGCGCCGCGCGCGTTTGTGGCCATCACGGATCCAACGGCCGCTAGCACGATCGCGACCAAGGCGAGCGCAACGATCGCTTCGATAAGGGTAAAGCCGTGTGCGGACTCCCTGTTACTGAATGTCTTGCGCAACAATCTCGACGCCTCCCGTCAACCAGTTAACGCGCACCTCGAGGATGCTGCCGGGACGCGACAGCCGGATGGCGCCGCCGCACGACAAGCCTGTGCCGAGGAAGCTTATCGCCGAAAGTGCGGGCCTTCCGTTGCAGCGCTCCGGTAGCAATGCATCAAACTTGACATCGCCCGGGAGCGTAACGGCGCGAGAACTCGACCCGGAACTTACTGTCCGGGCCGGAGCATCGACACGGGCCTCGATCAAGCCATGCCGCAGGAGCGCAGCATTGCGATCGGCTTTCAGCAATGCAGCGATCTCGATCGCATACGCCTCAAGCTTGGGTCGGGACGTCGCCATCGGCAGGCGAGGAAGCGAGATCGCCGCCAGAAGAGCAACGATGGCTAGTACGCAAACGATCTCAAGCAGCGTAAAACCCGCCTGTGAGCGCTTCCCGTTAATTCGGAGCCGACGTGAGATCGGCGGCCGTCCCCGTACCGCCCTCCTGGCCATCCGAGCCGAGAGAACGAATCTCATACGGCGCCTTCTCGCCCGGCTGCCTGTACACATATGCTTTTCCCCACGGGTCGTTCGGGACGCTGCCGCCCTTCAGGTACGGACCATTCCATGCCGAGATGCCGCTGCCGGGTTGCACCAGCGCCGCAAGTCCTTCCGAACTCGAGGGAAATCGACCGGCATCGAGGTAAAAGAGGTCGAGCGCACTGCCAAAGCTTTGAAGTTGAATCTTGGCAGCCTTGACCCGGGACTCGCTCAGATAATTGAGCACGCGCGGCCCGACCAGGGCCATGATCATGCCGATGATCGTGATGACGACCAGCATCTCGACCAAGGTGAACCCGTCTTGACCACCACCTCGCAAGCGCCTCCGCGCCGCAAGAGATCGTCCTTTTGCAAACCCGCTCATCGTTCGCCTTTCATCTATCCGACCATCTGTGTCACCGACAGCAGTGCCGTCATCACCGAAACGATCAAGCCGCCGACCACGACGCTGATGAGCACGATCGCGGCGGGACCGATAATGCCGACAATACGGTCGAGCTGTCGCTGCAGCTTCGCCTCGTAGAACTCGGCAACACGCGCGGAGAGCGTTGGCAATTGTCCCGTCTCCTCGCCGAGACGCAGCATTCGCAGTGCGACCGACGGCAACACGGCAGACGCAGTCAGCGCGTCCGATAGCTTGCCACCGTGGCGAACCCGGTCCGCCATCGCACTCCAGACCGGCACATCACCCGTCGTCGTCATGATGTCGATGAGGATACGCAAGGTCGCAGTGAGCGTCACACCGCTGCCCAGAAGGATGCCGAGGTTCCGGCAGAACAGCGCTGTTCGGTGAAACTGGAAGATGGTCGAGACAATCGGCATCCTGGCAATCTGCGTCATGAAGCCCGCGCGAAACGCCGGCCTTCGCCAGCAGAGCCAGCCGGCTATGACAATCGCTGCACCACCGACGCAGAGCTCGGGAAGGTGGCCTCTCAGCAGATCCGAAAGCACGAGGAAGACTTCGATCATCGGATCTGTCTTCGCATTGAAGTCGCGCAAAACGGCAGAAAATTGAGGGAGGACGAACGCGAGGAAGAAGATTAGGACCCCGCCCGCAGCGAAGAGGACGAAGGCGGGATACTGCAGAGCACCCATCACCTTCTGGCGAAGTGCCTCCGCCCGCGCGCGCTCGTTGCCGAGCGTCTCCAGAATGTTGTCGAGCGTGCCGGACATTTCGCCGACCCGGACCAGGGCCACATACATCGCCGGAAACAAGGTCGGATGCCGGCCGAGCGCGTCGGCGAAGCTTTCACCAGACAGGATGGCCGTCTTGATCTTGAGGATGACCGCGTGCAGACGACCGACGTCGCCGTCGTCGGCCAGCAGCTCCAGCGCATCGTTGAGGCGCGATCCCGCCCGGAGCAACAGCGCGAGATCTCGAGTAAAGATGGTCACGTCCTCTGGGCGAGGCCGCGTCAGCGAGATTGACCATTGCCCCCGCTCCACCTCGGGCAACGTCTCGATCGCCAACAGACCGAGATACTCGATACGTTGCGCAACCTCGGCTAGATTGGTGGCTGCGATCGATCCCGACACGATCTCGCCACTCTTCGTCAGGGCACGGTATCGGAAAAGCGGCATCGCGCTATCTCACCGTCGTCACGCGAAGGATCTCGGCGGCCGAGGTGGTTCCGGCCAGGCATTTTGCAAGCCCGTCCTCGATCATCGTTGTCATGCCGTTGCGAACCGCGACCTTGTCGATCGAGGCCCAGTCAGACTGGGACTCGATCAACCCGCGAACCTCCTCGTCCATCTCCAGCACTTCGAAAACGCCACAGCGTCCGCGATAGCCGACGCCGCCACAGCGCTCGCATCCCGTCGGTTCGAAAATGACGTTGCCCAGCCGCAGGCCGATCGCAGCGTAGCGAGGGTCGGCATCGAGATCCGCCTGTCCGAGGGGACGGCTAGACTTGCAGCGCTCGCACAGCTGCCGGACCAGGCGTTGGGCGACGACCGCCCGCAAGGTGGAGCGCAGCAGGAACGCTTCGACCCCGAGATCCAGAAGGCGCGGCACCGCGGCGGCGGCCGTTTCCGTGTGCAAGGTCGTCAGCACAAGGTGACCAGTCAATGCCGCGTGAACGGCGACGTGCGCCGTCTCGGAGTCGCGGACCTCTCCGACCATGATCACGTCGGGGTCCTGACGTACAAATGAGCGCAATGCAGTCGCAAACGTCAATCCGATCGACGACTTGGTCTGGGACTGACAAATTCCCGGGATCTCGTATTCGACGGGATCCTCGATCGTCAGGATTTTGCGGGTCGGCTCGTTGAGGAGCGACAGGACGGTGGCGAGCGTCGTCGTCTTGCCGCTGCCGGTTGGTCCAGTGACGATGATCATGCCGTGCGGCAGGGCAAGCGTGCGGCGCAGCTTGGTCTGGTCGCCGGCGAGAAAGCCCAGCTTGTCGACGGACAGCAGCGCCCGATCCCTCGGCAGCAGACGGATCACGGCGGACTCGCCATGCTGCGTCGGCATGATCGCGACGCGCATGTCGATCTCCGAACGAGCGACCCGGACTCTCGCCGCTCCGTCCTGCGGCAAGCGACGCTCCGCAATGTTGAGGCCGGCAAGTATCTTGATCCTCGAAATGACGGCCTGAGGTGGTACCCCGCTCGGCGTCGCAACGCTGCGCAACAAGCCATCGACGCGCATCCGCACCACCAACGAGGATCGCGCCGGCTCGATATGAATATCGCTCGCGCGTGTTTCGACGGCGGTTTCGAACAGATCATTGACGGCTCGGACGACAGGAGCGCCGCTCGCCAGGTCGCGCAGATTATCGATATCGTCGTCCTGAACCGGCGCGCCCGCAGAACCGGCCTCGTCGGTAACCTGATCCTGTCCGAGGCGCTGATCGAGCGCGATCGCAATATCCTCGAACGAAGCGATCTTGACTACAGGCTGAGCGCCGAGAACGATTGCAGACGCCTGGATCGAAGCAGCGTCAAACGGATCGGCGACGACCAGGATCGCGGAACCTTCGGCCGGCTGGCAAGGGAAAACCGCCATCTCGCGCAGGAAGCGCCGCGAAAATTGCTGAGCTTTCGATTCCGCCGCCATCAATTCCTGAAGCGAGATGCGCGGGAATTCGGCGAAGCGCGCCACCTCCTCCGCGAATTCCGCGGACGAAAGATCGCTCAGCTCCCATAATTTGCGCAGGTTGCCTTCACCCGCCCGGGCGCTGTCGCCGAGCTTGTCGACGTCCGCTTTCTTCAGGCCCGCGCGTTGACTGAAATAGGCAGCAAAATCAAGCGCAGTCGGAGCGGCCATCGACGTATACCAAAGTCACCGGAAACCGCTGCGCGGCAATCGCGGCATTTACCCGCCGTTTGATAATGAAAATGTGACGGTATCGTTGGTCACAGGACAAGGTGATCGCCGCTCCCCCCTCATGTTAATTACGAAGCAGTCAAAAAGAGCTGGACGATAGATACGACAAGATCATCATGTGAGGCCCGTCGCGCAACGAACATCACCACACATTGCTGTCACATACGAGGACTAAGACGTCCGTCATTCGGCCTCCTCGCCTGCAGTATCAGGGCGAAGTACAGGGCATCTTTTGAGTGAGGCAAACAGTGGGCCGAACAGCACGCCGGATCGGCTTGTTTGTCCAATGCGCGTTGGTCTACACGCTTTTGACGGCGTGCAACACGATGTCCGGGCTTGCTCCCTACGAGACGCGCGATCCCGACACTTTCGACAAGGTACGCTCACTCGATTTGCTGCCGCGCGATCCCGCGCAGGTCCAGGAACGGCAGGTCAATACCGGCGCCCGCGCGAAGCCCGCAATTTACGAGAGCGTTCGGGTCGACGATACGCCCGTCGCAAGCTCGCGCGCCGCGGCACAGCCCTCCGCGAGCGGCGAACGCTTCGAGCTCAATTTCGATAATTCCCCGGTAGCCTCGGTTTCCAAGGTGGTGCTCGGCGATATCCTCGGTGTCGGCTACGTGATCGACCAGCGCGTACAGGGTACGATCAGCCTGTCTTCCGGTCGTCCCATACCGAAGTCCGATGTTATCTTCGCGCTCGAGAACGCGTTGCGTATCGGCGGCGTCGCACTGCTGCGGGACGACACCGGATACCGACTGGTCCCGCAGGCCGAGGCTATCGGCGCCGGGGGCATCGACAGCCCCGATCGCATGGAGCCGGGCTACGGCATTTCGGTCGTCCCGCTAGAGTTCGTCTCCGCGCAGACCGTCGTCAAACTGGTGGACGGTTTCACCACGAAGCCCGGCATGGTGCGCGCAGACCCGGCTCGGAATCTTGTTCTGGTCCAGGGCTCCAGCAGCGAACGTCGCAGCGCAGTCGATCTGGTGCTCAGCTTCGACGCTGACTGGATGAAGGGGCAGTCCGTCGGCATATTCCCAATCCAGAACAGCAATCCGGGGCCAATCATTGCCGAGCTCGAGAAGATTGTCGACTCTGGCGACGGTGGCGTGTCGCAGAACGTGGTCAAGTTTCAAGCGATCGCCAGGCTGAACGCCATTCTTGCGGTAACCCGCAAAGCGGAGCTCCTGAAGCGTGTCGAGACGTGGGTACGCCGCCTCGACACAACGAACAACGGGCGCTCGGCGGTTCACGTCTACCGCGTGAAATTTGGCGAGGCCAAGCAGATTGCCCGCGTCCTCAATGACATCTTTGCAGGAAGCGGCAGCGGCGGATCATCCGCGTCCGGTCTCGACAGCGCTGCCGGCCAGATTGCGCCAGGATCCGGACTGTCATCGAGTTCTAGCGGCTCTCCACTGAGCCGGCTCTCGGCCTCTCCAACCAATACGTCACTAGGATCGTCAAGCGCCGGAGCGCAGTCTGCGGGCGGCACATCGGCGAACAGCGGCGCCGGCGGCCTCTCGCGCGGAGAGGCCGGTTACGGCGCGACGGCTGGCAACCAGGGTAGCAGCTTGTTCGACAACGCCAGCACTGGCGGAAAGGCAGGCACGACCGGCGGCGGCCCGGCCGGCGTTCTCGACGGCGTGCGGATCACGGCTGACTCCGTCAACAACTCGCTGCTGATCTATGCCAGCCAGGAACAGTACGCGATCATCGAACAGACCATCCGCCAGATCGACCAACCTCAGCTGCAAGTCGCGATCGACGCGACGATTGCCGAGGTCACGCTGACGGACGATCTGCAATACGGTGTCCAGTCCTACATCATGAGCAAGGACGTCGGGCTGAAGTCTGACGTAGGCTCCTTTGGCTATGCTGGCGCCACGGCCGCCGTCAACGCCGCGGGCAACGTCCTGCTCAATCGCGCCATCCCCGGCTTCAACTTCCTCGTCGGCTCAGCCACCACCCCGAGGGGAATCCTGAATGCGCTGCATGCCGTCACGGACGTCAAGGTACTCTCGAATCCTTCGTTGGTCGTGATCGACAACCAGGTCGCGACATTGCAGGTCGGCGACGAGATTCCGATCCAGACTGGCAGTGCAACGGTACTTACCGGCAGCAACACGATCGCCAATACGACCGACTACCGCAGCACCGGCATCATTCTGCGCGTCGTGCCGCGCGTGAATGCCAACGGCAATGTCCGCCTGGACGTCGAGCAAGAAATCAGCAACCCCGTCAACAACTCGACGTCATCGACGTCCTCCTCGACTTCGACAAACTCGCTGACGCCCACTGTTTCGACGCGCAAAGTGCGAAGCTCGATTGCGGTTGCAAGCGGACAAACCGTCCTGCTCGCCGGCCTGATCAGCGACACCCAGAACCGGACACGATCCGGCATTCCGGGCCTCGACCAGATTCCGGGACTTGGCGATGTCCTGTCGCAAACGGAAAAGACCATCAAACGTACCGAATTGATCATTTTCATTCGCCCGCAAATCATCCGAGATGGTGCAGACGCGCACTTCGTGGCGGAAGAGCTGCGGACAAAGCTTCGTGGCACGATCGAGGCCTCCGGATCGACCCTGGGGCCGACTCCCCACGTTCGCTGATCACCGGCGTGCCCGGCGGGGATGTCATAGAGAGGGGCGCGAGTTGATCGTATGAGCAGGTTCATCAGTTGCGCTCTTCTCGTCGCGATGCTCCTTATGGATGCGGCACACGCGGAGCCGCTTGCGCCTGGCGGTGCAGCGTTCAGCCGTGGTGACTACAATCGGGCCGCGCAGCTTCTGCTCCCGGCGGCCGAACGCGGCAACTCGCGAGCGCAAGGCATGATCGGGTTCATGTATGCGACCGGCCAGGGCCTTCCACAGTCCTATGACGCCGCGGCCTACTGGTACCGGCTCTCGGCCGAACAGGGCAACACGACGGCGCAATATCTCCTCGGCCTTGCCTACGACAAGGGTCAGGGCGTTCCGGCCGATGACGTCGCCGCGTATAAATGGCTCAACCTTGCGACCGCTCACGCGCCGAAACCGCTGCGCGAGAACTACGCCAAGCTGCGAAACGCGGTCGCCTCGAAGATGAGTCGCGGTCAGATCGAGGCGGGTCAGTGGTATGCTCTGCGCTGGCCGGCCGATTCTCCGTTCTGAACCACCGCATAAGTCGAGATCGCCACGGGATCAGTCTCCTTTTCGAACGGAATCCAGCGAACTTTGCACACCGGCGACATGCGTCGAGGCGGAGTTGCTAACGTTTAATGTTATAGATATAGTAACTTCATGATAGTGCCACGCTCGACCGACAGTATGCCGCCAGGTTAAATTTGGCATTGGCCGCTCCTTTTTAGAGAGGATATGAAAATGATTGATGAGTCCGGACCACAAGCCACGCCGACTGAACGGAAATCGACGACCACCCGGCGGCAGATGCTGGCCGGTCAGGCGAAAGCGCTTCTCGCGATGGGCGCGACGGTTCTCATGGCCACCACGGCGAAAGCTGCTCCGCGTCCGCCTTGCTTCGTGCGGGGAACGAAGCTTCGTTCGACCGACGGCGAGCTAAGCGTCGAGACCATCGCGGTCGGCGACCAGCTCATGACGGTGAGCGGAGCTTTCCGTCCCGTTGTCTGGGTGGGCAGCTGGCTGGGTCAAAAGCGCGCTGGCGAGTCCTGGAGCAAGCAGATGCGGCCGGTGCGCATCAAGCAATCGGCGCTCGCTCCGAACGTGCCTTACGAAGACCTCCTGATCTCGCAGGGACATGCGATCTTCATCGACGGTCTCCTCGTTCCGGCTGGCGAGCTCGTGAACGGCACCACCGTCCTGCTGGAGACCGCGGACGAGAGCGACACGCTGGAGTATTTCCACGTCAAGCTGGCAAGCCATGATATGGTTCTCGCCGCCGGCGCTCCGGTTGAAACGCTGCTCCACCACCCCGCCGCCACGGATCTCGAGGGCCGCCGGATGCAGGCCGGACCGTATTGCGCTCCAGTCGTTTGCAAGGGCCTTCCCGGGGTGCTGTGGTCGCGATCGCGCCGCATTGTGACGCCGCTGTTCGGACCTCAGAAACTCGATGTTATTCGCGAGCGGCTGGTGCGCCAACCCTCCTGAGATTTGGGGCCCGCGCGACGACGGCTTCGCCGGACCTGTTCATGGCCCGGCGATGGCAAAGCGGAGGGCTCGAGCGCGCCCCTTTCGACCCTCCAGCTCCGCGGGTCCGGGCTGCAAAGGTAAATGCAATTCGATCAAATTGACCCGATGGCTTGGGGAATCTCGAATCTTCCGTGCCAATGCTCCTCAGTTGCTACGAAACTGGGGAGTGGGCGCCTTGGCCGCCGACATAAGAGATCGCAAACCTTGTCGGAATGCCGAGATCGCCCGAGCGTCGCGCTATATCGCTTGCGCGTTCCTGCTACTGATGTCGTGGCCAGCGCATGCATTCCTGGCCCGGCCGGCCATCTTTGCCGCGCTCGGTTCGGTCGTCAAGGCCCCTAGCGGATGGCAGCAATTCTGCACCGAAAATCCTGAAGATTGCGGCTCCGACGGCGCGCCTCCCCAGGACGTCATGCCGAGCCCGGAATTGCTCCAACAGCTCTATGCGATCAACGGGTGGGTCAATACTCGGGCCAAATGGACCAGCGACGACGAGCTCTACGGAAAGCCCGAGCGCTGGGCCTATCCCCTCGATCGCGGCGACTGCGAAGATATCGTCCTGCTGAAGCGGCGAATGTTATCCAAGTCGGGCTGACCGCTGAGCGCCCTCCTGATCACATCGGTCGAGGAAAAGACAGCCGCAAAAGACCGTCATGCTGTCTTGACTGTCCGGACCGACCGCGGCGAGTTTATTCTCGATAACCAGACCCCGGAAATTTTGTTCGCTGGTGAGACGAACTACCGTTACCTGACCCGTCAAAGCACGGCCGACCCCAATGTGTGGGTGGCGTTCAGCCCCGACCGCCCCACCGTTGTCCGGTAACGCAGCTTCCGATCATCAGGTAGCTCGCGCGTCATTGCCGCCACGAAATCGTGTTGGCGTCGTGCTGACGTATCCTCTAGCAGACCGCACCGAACTGGCGATCGAGATCCCCACCCGGGACCCTCAGAGTTTCAGCTGACGGGCAGCGCCTCCTGGTTGCAAGGCAATTCCTCACACAATTTTCAGAAACATATCATTTAACATACAACACCAATATGCTATTATATAATAAGACTCGGTATCCTATCGAGAAGATAACAGATTGCATTCGAAAGGCCAATTCCATGAAACCAATCTACATGCTTGCCGCCGGTGCTGTTCTGGCGTTTGCCTCAACCACGTCGGCGGACGCAGCAATCTATGACTTCACAATTCATAGCCAGAATTATGATGTCGCCGGTGAAATTACCACCAGTGGCAACCAGATCACATCGATCGTGGGGCAGTTCACCGGTCTGCTGAACGCGACGATCACGGGCCTGCTCGATCAGCCCAACGTTTATTTCACCAGCGATAACCTGTTCAATTCAACCTCCCCGTTCGTATCGAACCAAGGACTCCTGTTCGGCGCGGGAGGATATTCGATCAACATCTACTCCGTCGCGAGCGGCGGCGGTTACGACTATTATATCGCGAACAGTCAGTTCCTCGGTAACTATTATTCTGATCCGACCTCTTCCCCCCTGTTCGCTCCCGGTGATCTGATCCTAGGCGGAACCATTACGGCTGTGCCCGAGATTTCGACTTGGGCGATGTTGATCGTCGGATTTGCCGGACTGACCGTTCTCAGCAGAAGGCGCTTCACCCAGCAGGGATCCCGGGTCGCCGCCTGATCGCAACCCGCCTGTAGAAACCAAAGTCCGGGGACGATCTTGCAACTCCCCGGCTTCGCTTCATCGGAAGCTGTGATCCTTCATCGTGTCTCGGCGGGAGCCGCATTCGGTTCGATCTCGCGCCAGCTCAGTACCCTGTAAGGTTCATCGCCGTCCTCCAGCTGGATCACGATCTCGGCGGACGTGCGCCAGCCATTGTCCAGCACCACCTGACAGTTGAGCCGAACGTTATCGTCCGAATAGATAGAGATCATTCCACCTGCAGATCCCAGAAGATTGATGACGGCAGAAGGCGTGTGCGGCAGACTTTCCCGGCGGGCAACGAAAGCGGCCGTTTGGACCGGCTCCACGCCTGGCAACGCGGCGATGACCTCGGGTGCTGCACCGAAAACGTCCACCTGACGCCGCCCGCTGTACACTGTCACGAATTGGAGCGCTTTTTCGACCAGCGCGGCTGGAAGCCCGGGAATGGACCAGAGTTCATCTTCACTCGAAAATGAACTCCCCTTGGGCCCGTAGGACAACCCCGCATCGCGGTAGACCGCCATTTCGCGATCCCGTGCTTGCTCCTTGAGCGCGGATCGCCATCCCACCAATCGGTCGGCGTAGGCCGTGGCGTCTTCAGAACTCGAGCCCAGTTCCTGAAACAAATTTGCGAAGACCACTGGAGGAGCGAAATTGAGGTCGACCCGCGTCGCTTCCGCAGCAGAAGTGACGGTCACGGAGGCATTGTCCAGCCTGAACGAAATCGAATTTCGCGGCGCCCGCTCCCCTTTCGCGCTCGACAGCAGGTCGTAAGCTGCAAGCTCGACACCGGCGAGGATCAGTAGGCGCGAGCGAACGCGGTCGTTATCGAACCTGACGGATGTTGCTGAGGATGACACATAGGCCGCCGTAACGCCGGCGAGCGTCGCCAAGATTGCCAATAGCACCAATGCCGGCACCGTCGCAAAACCCTGGTTGGATCTCCCACGACGACACCCTACGGGACCGCCGCACCTCATCGTGATAGCCCCGCGGTGATTTGCTCACGCGTCAGCGGCTCGCCGTCCGCTTGGCTGGCGTCCGATATCTGGTCGGGCCGGCATCCATTTTCACCGCAATTCTCAGGCGGCGGCCTTTGCGCATGAACCGAAACGACCCGCACCAGGCTTTGACGACCACTCCGGTCCCGTACCACGACCTGCACTGCGGCCGGCAAATTCTCCTCGTTCTGCCACACCGGCCGCCAGACGAGATCGTCACCGGCAAAGCTGAAACTCAGCCAATACGGGTGGCGCACCAATGCGACACCACCTGCGTCCGGATCCACCTCCATGGCGCCAGGAACGAATGCCACGCGGGATCTTGCGACGATCGCGCCCCGCCGATCGGTCGCTTCGCCGATACGCACCGTTTCGAGGCCACGTTCCGCGTTTGGTCCGATCGCGCTGCGAACGAGCACGACCGCGCGCTCGGAGCCCTCGAACATCACGGATCGCGAGTCTCCACCAGCGCGGACGAATTGGGCGGCGGCGATGTCATCGGCGACGCGATCGAGTGCGATTGCGAGAGCTTCGCTGCGTTGGGCCCGGTCGTAGGTCTTTCTCCAGGCAGGCAGCCACTGCGAGGTAATGATCGCCAGAGATGACAAGATTACTCCCAGCAGGACGACCGCAGCGATTGCCTCGATGAGCGCAAACCCGGCATTCCCGCCACGCGCAGTTGTATTGCCCACCTTCATTGGCTGCGGATCCTTTGCAGCCGCATCGTCTGAAGCCGTAACGCCGGGCCCGACGGGGCCTGAACGAGAAGCTCGACTCGCAATGGGACCCAGCGGCTGTTCTGGCGTAGCACCAAACCAGGGTCGGCCTGCGCCGGACTGAGGATCATGCGCCAGCGGTGCCCCCAGGACTCTCCGCCGAGATTAGGAGCGACCGAGCCGTCACGCGGCGGCATCATGGTCGACAGCAGGTTATTGGACGCCTGAAGCAGCGCAACGCGCCGCTCGATCTGACTCGCACCGCGCGTCGTGGTGCTGACGAGAGCTCCGATAGCGGCGAGTGTGACAGCGATGACGGTGATGGCGACCAATTGCTCGACAAGGATAAAACCTGCGCCACGCCGCAACGTCGTGCGCTGATAAATCCGCCGCACTTGCCTATCTCCGAAAGGCGCTGCCGGCGCCGATTGCAGGTTCGCGCGGATGGCCCGCCGACCTCCGAGCTCCAAGTCCGCTGGCGGCTGCCATTTGTAGCGGCTTTATTGACCGGAATCATGACATCCGTGCGAAACAGCATGCTGCCGCGGGCAACCGCACGAAGAGATTGGCGGCTGTACCGCGGCCGAGCCGCCCCGGCCATGCGGCAGGTCTCAGAAGCTTCCCGCAATCGTCAACCGGACGGCCAGCGGCTCCGCCGGATGCACGACGGCATCCATGACACCGTTCTGGCACACTGCCGTCGGCGGTGGGCTTCCGGATTGGCAGAGAGCGTAGAGCGCGTCGGTCTTGAGGAGCGACCCGTAACCGTAGGAGATCTGATTGGTCTTCGCGTTGAACAAATTCAAGGCGTCAAGCTGAATGCGCCAGCCTTCGGCTGTGCGATAGCCAATGCGCCCATTGACCACGCTAACCGGTAACGAGCGCCATGTATTGTCGTTGGTCAGCGGAACCGAACCGAGGTAGCGCCAGCGCAATCCGCCGAACCACCCCGCCTTTTCGCCGAGATCCATGCCGACCGACGCGACGACTGCGGGTGCATTGGGGATGAAATTGCCCGGTGCGTTGCCCATCTGCGCTTCCGGGTATCCGGCAAGGGACGCATAAAGAGCCGCCTGGTCGCCGTCGTAGCCCACGAAGCGAGCATGCGTGACAGCCAGATCGGCATCGAAGGCAAGCCAGCTGAATAGGCGATAGTCGTTGGTGAACTCGACGCCATAACGCCGGCTGGCCCGGCTCGCCTCGGTGTCGCCGGCATCACCACTGAAGAGAATCTCCGAGGCCTGGTTGAGCATGAACAGGCTGACGGTCGACGTGAGGCCCGGGACGATCTTGGTGCGCACGCCGACCTCGGCACCCTTGGTGCGGACCAGGAACGGCGATGGATCGAGGCGGGTCGACGAGTCGGTCGGCGATTCCGTTGTGGTCGCACCACGAGCGTCGTTGCTGTGCATTCCCATGCCGGCGCCAACGAAGAACTCGGTCTGATGGAACGGTCCAATCACCGCGCGAAACTTCGGACTGCCGATCGCCTCGTTGGCGCGCCCGGAATTGTTGGCATTGAACAACGAATTGACCGTGGCGTCGTAGTAGTCGCCGCGCCACCCCAGCGTCGTTCGCAGCCAGCTGGTCCAATGCACCGTGTTCTCGGCATAGATGCTGACACTCGATTCCCTGACCTTGTCGCTGCGGACGGCCGACACGAAGTTCCGCCGGTAGGTGTTGGTCAGGGCCAGATCGATATCGTCGTAGCGCGTCTGAACCCCGACTACCGTTTCGGTGGGAAGGCCGCCGACGCTGCCGACGAAGCTGCGAGAGGCTGCTCCACCCAGCATCAGGCGCCCATCATGCTGATGGAACTGGTCGCCGAGAACAGGATCACTCAGGTAGTAAGTGAAATCGTTGTAGAGATCGAGCGAACTCTTGACCACGTAGGCGTTGGCCTTCCAGGCTCCGATCCCGTCGGTCCCGGCGATACGGCTCGAAAGCGCGAAACGATTGGTGTTTCCGCCGTCAGACGGGTCGATAGCGCCCCACCGCGAGAGAACGTCAGTGTCAAAGGCGCGTGTCGGAACCTGGTCGGTCGAATTCCATTTGTTGGCGTAGGCCATGCCGGTGATGGAGAGGCCGTCGGTCGCGGTGCCTTGCGTATAGCGCGCAAGGGTGTTCAGTTTGCGTACGTCGTCCGGATTGTCCCAGGGTCCGTTGTAGGTGCCGCCCTCGCCTGCCACCAGGAGCGTGCCGTCACCGACTTTGCTCGATCCCATGCCGAACAGGCGACGATAGCCGAAGCTGCCGAGGGTGACCGATGCCGTGTTGCGCTCGGTAAGGTCAATCAGGCCGATATGCAGATTGCCGACGGAGGCGAAGTCGCCTTCGTCGGCGAAGTACGGTCCCTTGCGGATGTCGAGGGAGTTGATCGTTTCGGGCATCAACCAGTTGAGATCGGAATAGCCCTGTCCGTGCCCATGGGTCCGCATGTTGGCCGGCACGCCGTCGACATAGATCGCCATATCGGTGCCGTGGTCGAGATTGTAGCCCCTGAGAAAATACTGGTTGGCCTTGCCCTCGCCGCTGTGCTGCGTGACAATAAGGCCGGGCACGCCTTCGAGCACTTCGCCGGGGCGGGTCGCAGGGCGCTGATTGAGCTTCTCACCGCTGACTTGCATCTCGCTCGCCATTCCGGATGGTGGCCTGGCGCCGGATCCCACTTCCGCGGCGCCGCTGCCGTTAGCGACAGCTGCGCTCGATGAAGCGGAGTCCGTGGACGGTCGAGCGGGAGCCGCTGGCGCGGCCTGCACCGGCAGACGGACCTGAGGTGTCTGCGCACGCTTTTTCTTCTTGGAGACAACCGTGATTGTCGGAAGGTCGTCTGCGTCAGCAGGAGCAGCCAAGGCACCGACGGGCCAAACCGTGCAGGACGCGAAGACCGCACCCGCCATAAGTCTCACACAACCCCATGCCATTCGACTCTCCAACGCACAACGCACAACGCAGTCCGACGGTGGCGATCGAGACACCGTCGTCACCTCTCATGATCCATCTCGTCAGCCGCCGGCGCGGAAGCTGATCGGGATGCGGAAATTGAGATTTTGCTCAGGCAGATCAGGCGGCGGTGGCGGCATGGGATCCGCTCGTCGAACTATGTCCAGCGCCGCCTGATCGTAGCGGGCATCGCCCGAGCCCTTGGCAATATCGAGCGCGAGCAGGCGCCCCCGGTGGTCGATCGTGAATCGCACGACGATATCAGCGGAGCGTGTCGCGTTGGCCATCGCGCGCTTCTGACGCTCGATATGCGCTACCAACCCGCGGCGCCAAGCCAACTGCGCGCGCTGGGCGCTGGCGCTGCTGCCGATCGAGGTCGCGACCGACTGCCTGCTCTCGCGCTCCGCCTCGCGGCTCGGGGCCGCCACACTTTGCGAAGCGGCAGCCGTCGCAGGCGCAACGATTTCCTGCTTCTCGTGCGGCTCTTCGGCCGGGGTTTGCATCGCATCGGTCCGCTGGTCGGCATCCGCGACTTGCATCGTGGATACGGGCGCCGTCTCTTCACGTGCCGGGACGACGTCCTCGGAAGCGACGGTTGCGGCTGACGCGCCGGAAGCCGCCGCAGCCTCGGCGCCGTCGTAGCTTGGTGCAGCGCTCTCGATACCGATCTCCAGCGCCATCACGCCGCGATTCTCCTCGCCAGCAGCGCTGTCGCTTTGCCTCAGCAGCATGGCCGCTACAATCGCGTGCAGCGCGAGCGCAGCACAGCAAGCGACGAGCCATTCGCGCGGCCCTGCCGGACCGCGCCGGCTCAGCGCAGAGGCTTGTGGCATCCTCGAATTCATGGCCTGGCCCCGTCGGGACCGGAGCCTCCCTCGAGTGCAACCAGTCTCACTTTCGTATAGCCGCCGTTACGCAGCAGTTCGAGCACCTGCATGAGATCGCCGTAGTGGACGGTACGATCGGCCCGCACGAAAATCGGGCGACCCTTGTTGGCGTCAGCGACGTCGAGCTTCTGGACAAGTTTGTCACGCGGGACGATCTGCTCCCCGATGGCAATCCCGACCCCGGACTTGATCGAAACGTAAGTCGGCTTGTCCGGTTTGCGCTGCGCGACCCCCGACAAATTGGGCAGATCGACGGGCAGATCAATCGTCGAGAGCGGAGCGGCCACCATGAAGATGATGAGCAGAACCAGCATCACGTCGATGAACGGCGTGACGTTGATTTCGCTGATCTCCGGCAGGTCGCCCGGCCCGCTCTGTCCGATCTGGATGGCCATGATGCTTACTCGGCAGCGCGAGCGGGAAAGCGCTGCATAGGCTGCGATAGCTCGCGCGAGAGCATGCGCACGACCGCTCCCGATCCCTCGCTCGCCAACTCGATATAGGCCTTGGTCGATCGAGCGATGAGGTTGTAGAAGATGACTGCGGGGATGGCCGCGACGAGCCCCATGGCCGTAGCCAGCAGGGCCTCGGCAATGCCCGGTGCAACGACCGCAAGGTTGGTGGTCTGGGCACGAGCGATGCCGACAAAGCTGTTCATAATGCCCCACACGGTCCCAAACAAGCCGATGAAGGGAGCGGTTGCGCCGATCGTCGCGAGAAGAGCTGCGCCGGCCGCAACACGCCGGGCATCGTCACGTACGATCTCGCCTGCTCGCAGCGCGTAGCGATCGATGACGCTTCCATCCATGATCAGGCCCTCGGACAGCTCTCGCTCGGCGTTGGCGGCGTCGATCAGGCGGGCGATAACGCGTGATCTGACGATTGCGCCTGCCGCAATCTGAGGCGCGCGGCAGTCTCCGAGCAAACGAAGATGTGCCAGCCCCTCGAGTGCGGCCGCCAAACGTCGCCTCACGCGCGACAACTCGAAAAGCTTGGTCAGGAATACAGTCCAGCAAGCGATGGAGGCCAGGGCGAGTAGGCCCATCACGAGCTGGACGACAAGATCGGCCCGTCCCAACAAGGCGGAAATCGAGAGCTCGCTTGCGGGCGATGAGGATGGCGAATTCGTTCTGGTAGGCCATTCGTCGACTACATTTGGCGACGCAGGCGTCTCAGGCGCTATCGGGTCGCTGACCTGCAGCCGATCGCCCTGATCGATCCCGGCCGGATGCGCCCAGCCAGCGCTCGCCACAGTCGTCACCGCGACCAACAGCACCATCGGAGCCACGAGATGGCAAGCTGAATGACGATGCTTGACGTATCCGTCACCGACTATCGGCACTATTCCCTCGAAATCTAAGTGCATTCAAGTATGACGACTACCAAAAATGCTCCTACGGCATAAAGCGGCACGAAGAACGAATTGTGACAACGCTCCACACATCACAATTGTTATGATATCGCCTTCGCTTTCATTGTTAGGCAACGTCAAACTAGCGTCATAGTTCGTCAAATATGACATCGCTTCACCGAGGGCCATTGATCGGGCCCTCGATCCCAATTCATCGGGGCACCTCGATGAATGACTCCATTCGAGCGTGGTCTGCCGACCGGTAGCACGAGGACTTTCACATGAATGCTGACCGGGCTTCCACGGCTGCGACGGACCTGAATGACTGCACTATTCCGCCCGCAAGCGCCGCGGTCGCGATACGTCCGGCATCCCGCCGACAGCGCTTGTTCCTGCTCCCGATCATGGCAGCGTCGGGCTTTGCCGGTCTCGGTTACGAAATCGTCTGGACCCGTCAGTTCGCTCTCGCCCTTGGAACGGAAATGATGGCCGTGCTGGGTGCCGTGTCCGGATTCTTTGCCGGACTTGCGCTCGGCGCATTCCTGCTTGACGGGCCGATCCGCCGGGCAAGTTCTCCCTGGCGCGTTTATGCCGCGCTCGAGGCGATCATTGGGGTCTGGGGAATTCTTTGCATTTGGCTATTGCCTGTAGCAGGCCGCATATTGGCTCCTCTAATCGGAGCGGAACCAGCCCTGCCCGTTCTCTGGGGCGCGAGCTTTGCCCTGCCGACGCTGATCCTTGCACCCGCAACCATCGCGATGGGTGGCACGCTCACAGCGATCGAACGGATCGTCAGCGGTGCCCGGAGCAACGAGCGGGTCAGTGCGGGCGTGTATGGTGCCAATACGGCGGGGGCCGTGGCGGGAGCCCTTGTCTCCGCCTTCGTGATCCTTCCGGCTATCGGCTTGGCCGGCACGCAGATCGTACTGGCGGCGGTGAATGCAGCCTGCGCCCTCGCTGCATGGCTGCTGGACGCAGGCCCGACTGTGAACAGAGAGAGTGCGCGCAGCGGCGCCGTGCCGACCCGACTTGCGGTGACGTTGTTCGCTACCGGCCTGCTTGGCATCGCCTTCGAAATGTTGGTGGTGCGCCTGGCCGTACAGGTGCTGCAAGACACGATTTATACGTTCGCAGGACTGCTAGCTGCCTACCTGCTCGGCGTTGCGCTCGGCGGCCTCGCCTGGCAGCGAGCGGGAAGCAGGACGTCGGATACAAGTTTGGGCTGGCTACTCGCCGGCGTGGCATTGTCGATCCTTGCGACTGCCGCGCTCGCCCCGGCGATCACAGGCATCGCCGAAGCCGCGGCCGACCAGGGGCTTGCAAGTGAGATCGCTGTAGCGCTCGCCCTGTTCCTCGTTCCCTCGGCCCTGATGGGAGCGACCTTCGGCCTGCTGCTTCAGCGCGGACACGATCGCCGCGGAACGCTGGGCTACGCCGTCGGCATAAACGCGGCCGGGGCATGCGTTGCGCCGCTGCTTACTGCGCAAATCCTCATACCCTGGTTAGGGACCTGGCTGGCGATCGTCGTCGTGGCTCTTGCCTATCTCGTGCTGCTGCCGTTGCGCCGCGCAACAATTGTGTGGGGGGCAGCGCCCGCGCTGGCAGCAGCCGTGCTTCTGCTCAGACCGATGCCTTCGATGATCCGGATCCCCGCCGGCGGCTCTCTCCTCGCAGTGCGCGAAGGACCGATGGCCACCGCAAGCGTCGTGGACGATGCCTCAGGCGCGAAATACCTCGAGGTCAATGGTCGCTTCCGCATGGGCGGCACGAGTTCGATGCGTTCGGACTACCGTCAGGCGTTGTTGCCGCTACTGCTGCATCCGGCCCCACGGCAGGCCTTGTTTCTGGGACTGGGCACGGGCGCTACGCTGGTCGGCGGGACGAAACTGCCTTCGGTTTCGGTTCACGGCGTTGAGCTATCCCAGGAAGTGGTAGATCTCATGCCCCGGTTCGTCGATCCCCAGGACCTCCAGCGTACTCGAATAACGGTCGCGGACGCCCGACGTTATATCGTCGCCGACACCGCCCTGCACGACGTCATCATCGCCGATCTTTTTCACCCAGCGCTCGATGGCAGCGGCGCCCTCTACACACGCGAGCATTTCGAGGCGATCAGGAGACGGCTCGCGCCGCAGGGCATTTTTTGCCAATGGCTGCCACTCTATCAACTCGATGCCCCCTCACTTCACGCCATCATCAGAAGCTTCCTGTCGGTCTATCCTGAGGGCTCGGCGTGGCTCAACCACTATAGCGTCCGTACGCCGATGCTGGCTCTGATCGGCCCGCGCGACGCAGGATCGCTCGACCTCGCCGCACTCCGGACACGTCTCGATACACCGGCAGTGGCGGCAGCCATACGGCCGCTCGGCTTCGAGAGCGCGCTCGATCTGCTGGGCCAGTATCTGGCCGGCCCGCGCGCGCTGTCGCACTTCTCCGGCGCCGGGCCAATGAACACCGACGACTTTCCGTTCGTTACATTCGACGCCGAACGGAACGTGCGCGCCCTGAGTGCACCCCCCTGGTCGCTCCTCCTCGACACGATCCGATCGATCCGGACGGATCCCGAAGAGCTGCTTGAGGCGAGCCGTTCGGGTGATTTTCCGCGACGGCTCGCGTCCTACTGGGCGGCTCGCAACCGGTTCATCGAAGCCGGCGCTGCGCTGCGCGGCGAGCCTCGTGGCCGCGCCCTGATCGATGCCGCCGCCCCCGAATTGATCGAGACGTTGCGATTGAGTCCGGAATTCGATCCGGCCTATCGTCCACTCCTCGGCATGGCCCAGGCGCTGGCGGCTTCCGATCGGCCGGCAGCCCGCCGCTTGCTGAAAGCGATCACGTCTGCCGCTCCCGGTCGCGAAGAGGCTGGGCAGATGCTCAAGCAGATCTCCGCAGCCCCTTGATGCAGATTATGAAGCGAAGAACTTGATCTCGTAGCCCCAACAATCCAGCCGATCGGGAATCGCATTGAAGGCGATGGTAATGCGCTGATCGCCCTGGTTCCGCGGCACCTCGTGATACAGGTAGCTCGGGAAGAGCACGAGGTCACCAGGATCCGCCTCCGGCAACATGTATTTGCCAGCATTGAAAGGTCCCATTGCGGCACTTCTCGTATGATGCCGGAAGCTGTATTCGAACCCGCCGGGCGGACGGATGAAGACGGTTCGCGAGCCGGGATGCGACGGCGTCAGATAGAGTATACCCGATATGAAGCTGTTTGCGTGGCTATGCATCGCCTGGCTTCCGCCCGACTCGAGCATATTGGTCCACATCTCCTTGACCGTCCAGTTCAGGCGCTCGCCGAACAGCATGTAGCCGAAATCGACCAACTTGGGCGTGGCGAGCATCGCGATCTCACGGAAAAGATTGCTGTCGAGCGGATTGGCGATAGTCGTATGAAAAAGCTGTTCAGACCGCAAGTTGGTCTCGGTTTTGTCCGCACGGATCGCCGCGATGGCCGCGTCCCGCAGCTCCTGATTCAGCAGCTTGGGCGACCGCATCAGCGGGATCGGAAATAGCAGTTCGATCTGATCCTCAGCTACGGGCTCTAGCGCTTGGTCCATCGTGTCCACTCAACTCTTGCGCTTCACCGGAGCGGCAGGCGCCGGCGGCGACACTCTGGCAGTATCGTGAAGTTACAATGACGAACCGTCACGGGGCGTAGCCCTACGGGTCGTCTCCGCTCAATTCCACGTAGCCGTTGACCGTGCTGACGCGGAAAATTTCTCCGGGGGCAAGCCAATGCTTGCGGTTGGCAACCTCGTCGACGGCCTTTTCGGCATATTCGACACAACCGTCAAACTCGCCGTTGTCCGCCTCGGTTTGCGCATCCGTCAGAAGGCCGTTCGCGAAATGACGCGAAAGGCTCTTTGGAGACAGAGAATTTGTCATCTCCCGCGCCTTTGCGAGTACCTTCGCGCAATCCTCGGATGTCGGCTCTTCTGCCGCTTCCTCGGCACGCGTTCCATTGGCAAGCGCCAGAGCTACGAACGCCCCGAGAGCCAACGCACGCCTTGCTGCAAAAAAGCTCACGATCCTGTCTCCGTCATGCACGATAATTCTCTCAAAGCAAGAACGAGGCAGCCCTGAGGCTGCCTCGCTTTTTCGTGGCGAGTGCTCTTGGTGCTATCAGCGACGCGAGGCGCGCGCTGCGAGCGTTTTCGCCAGAGCGGCATTCGTCTCGACGAGGAGCTGCGGATAGCTCGCCGGGCGGACGAAGATCGGGTTGGCGTAGAACCAGGTATTGGACCAAGCCTGAACGTCGTAGGTCACGACAGGCGTGCCGTTCACCTTCACCAGATGACTCGGGCAGGCCGCATCGAGGCAAGGGATCTTGGCGTTGTTGAGGTCGAGCAGCGGATTGCCGTCGTTGTCGGTGACGTTCGGCGTCGCCGGCGGGATGTTGGTGCCGCGGCTGCGGATGTAGAACGGGGTCGATCCCGCCGTGAACGAGGTCGTGAACGTCAACCGTGCCGAACCATCGGCATTGTCGATCCTGGTCATCGACGACGCAGGGATCTGCTTCGCGATCTTCGCCGACGCGTTGTAGACAATGTTCGCACCCGCCACACCGGCAGCGTTCGGCACGGCATAGCCGGGCGCGCCCGGCGCGATCACGCCGGTGATGTCGCCGGTAATCAAGTCGACGTGGTCAACCGACGGCTTGTTGAGCGGCTGCTGCTTGTTGATCGGCTTCAACAGCGGATTGTTGAAGCTGTACGGGCTGTGGTTCGAGGCCGGAACGGTCATGGCCATTTCCAGGGTGATGGTCTCACCCGGGTTTGCTACGATCGTTTCGCCCATGGTCTTCCAGACGCCGTCAGCACCGTGCGCGCGGAACACCATGTCGGGGCCGATGATGTCGGCGTTGACCGAGTAGGAATTGCCCGAGCGCATGCCGTCGACCACGTTCTGCGAGACGAAGTTCGACGTGTTGGGCACGAAGAGCTTGGTGTACTCGCCCGGCCAGAAATCGGAGGTCGTGGCGGCGTCGCGAGCACCGAACGCGCCACGGGTGTGCCAGTCCGAGCTCACATAGACGAAGTAGTTGCGGCCTTCGCCGAGCATGCCGTCCCAGAGGCCGCCCACTTTGGCGGTGTAAACGCCCTGGAAGCCGTAAGTGCCACCACCGACGGCGCCGCTGCCGTAGGAGCCAGAACCACCAGCATCGGTGCCCTGGGCCATGTGGCCGGGAGACTCGATACCGAACGCAACCGTCGGACCTGCATTGTTCAGATCGCGGAAGTGCTCGATGTTATAACCTGCGCTGCCGGCAGTGCTGAACGGGCCCGCACGTTCCGTGTGGGTCGGAACGACGTATGAGGTCAGCGGAAAGCGGGACTGCAACCATGCAGTCGCGGTCACCGACTTCTGGTGCGCGGCGTTGCCGACCAGACCGGCGTTCGAGATCTTGCCGGGCCAGAGCGGATTGTTGCTGGCGTCGACCTGACCGATGAGGTCATTGTCCTGGCGGTCGAACAGATATTCGAACTGCGCCATGTTGTCCGCCACGCCCGGCGCGGCGGCATTGAGCGGGGTCTGGCCCGTGATGACGGCGACATCGGTGTGTTCATGACCCGGAACAACCCACTCCAGGCCTTCGATCACAACCTTGTTATATTGCTGCGAACGGCGGACGATGAGGGGCCACTCGATTTCCTGGATGTTCTGCCAGCGCCACATCTGGCGGCCGGAGCCGGTGCCGTTCGGCGTGCCCTTCAGGCTCGTGATCGTGATGCCCTGAATTTCCTGGCCGAGCGTGTCGTTCCAGTTCTTGGTGGTGTCGCCCGGAATACCGGCGCCGGTGTCCGAGAAGCGGCAGTCCTTGGCGCCCGAGCCGCCATGGTTGCCCAGCGTGAACCAGTCGATGTTGAAGTTCTGACCACCGGCTGCCGCCGTGCCCGTCGCGAGGACGCGATCGAGAGCGTAGCCGACCGACACACTGCCGTCAGTGCAGGTGTTGTGGTTGTGCATGTCGCCAGCTACATACGGATTGCCGTTGTTGACGGTGCCGGCGACCGACGCGCCCGCCATCGCCAACGACGCCGAAGCCGCGGTCAGCGCGATGATTTTGGATTTTGGAAACATGAGGATGAGGCCCCTAGAGTAGCTTTTGTTTGAGAACACGGTGCCAAGCGAAAGCGCCAGGAACGCCGAAGCGTTAATTCATCCAGATCAGGCTTTGGCGACATTAACATGACTTTTTTATGCGAGATAACATTTGCAGACAAAGATAACATTCATTCGCGGTCGAGAACGATCTGTATCAATATTGTCACGTGACAGACGATTTTTCGCGTTGCATAACGCCGCCCGCCCGGCACCTCCCGCCGGGAGCAAATCGAAAAATCGAGAAGATCTATGCCTGCATCGCAAGCTCACGATCAGTCACCTCCGCAAGCCGCAAGCCGCGGCGGCGGCGGCACGATCGGTACCGTTCTCTCTGCGTTGTGGCGCGAACCCCTGGTTCACTTCTGCCTTTTGGGCGGCCTGATCTTCGCGATTGATCACGTCGTGCATCCACCGGCTCTGGACGACAAGACGATCGTCGTGACCAAAGCCATGCGGGAGTCCTTCATCAGAAACTTCTCGGAAGACGGCGACCAGCTACCGACCGACGAGCAGCTCAAGAACATGATCGACAGCTGGGTCGCGAGCGAAATCCTGTACCGCGAGGGCAAGGCTCTCGGCGTCGACAAGGGCGACGAAATGATTCGCGATCGCATCGCGTTCAAATTGCAGGTCCTCGTGTTCGACCAGGTCCAGCTGGAGAAGCCATCCGAGGAACAGCTGCACGCCTATTTCGAAAAGAACCGCAGCCGCTTCGACCAGCCGGAACAGGTCAGCTTTCTGCTGACCCCCGCGACCGACGAAGCCACGGTCCGCCGCCAGTTCGAGGATATGAAGGCCGAACGTGAAAACGCCGATCTCCGGGATCGGACTCGCGTGTTTCCCAATCGCCCCGTCAACAGCCTTGCGCAGTCATTCGGCGAGAATTTTCGTACCGCCCTGCTTAGCCTGCCAATCGGTGAATGGCACGTAATTCAGGCCAGCGACGGCTGGCGTATTGCGCGACTGGATGCGCGGCAGGCGTTCCAGCCCGCCATCTTCGAGTCCGTTCGCGACCAGCTGAGGCTCATGTGGACAACCGACGAAACGAGGAAACGCGCCTGGGCCGCCGTGACCAAGCTCAAGTCGGCTTACGCCGTCAAGATCGAGCAGTAACATGCGAACCCTGTTACTCCGCATCGTGATACTGTTACTGGCGACGATCCCCGCCGCGACCAGCGTGCGCGCCCATGAGGCCACGATGGGCGTGATCGAATTCCGCGAGATGCGCGCGGGGACCTATATCGGCAAATGGACCAGCGAGCCGGACATCGGCGCGGCCAAAGTGCAGCTGCGCATGCCGCAGCACTGCCACTTGCAAATGCCCGAGCTTTCCTGCGGCAGCCGTGGCCTGGTCGGCTCAATCACGGTCGCGAATATGGGGGCCGGTTTGTCGGCCCTGTTGATCAAGGTATTTTCGCTCGACGGCGACTATCACAGCTACACGCTTTCATCCGGAAATCCCACCGTCACCGTCCTGGGTGCCGGTGCGCCGACCGCCGAGACCTGGATCGAGCTTGCCCGCACCTACGTGAACTACGGCATTGATCATATCCTGCTCGGAGCCGACCATCTTCTCTTCGTGCTCGGCCTGATCTGGATCGTCAAAGGCGGCTGGAAGCTCGTGAAGACGATCACGGCGTTCACGATTGGCCACAGTCTGTCGCTGGCTGCCGCCGCGTTCGGACTGTTTGGCATCCCGGAGCGCCCCCTGAACGCAACAATCGCACTCAGCATCGTGTTCGTCGCTGTCGAGATCGTGCGGTTGCAGCGCGGCGAAACCACATTCACCGCGCGTCACCCCTGGGCTGTCGCCTTTGTATTCGGGCTCGTGCATGGAATTGGCTTTGCCGGTGCGTTGGCCGGCCTCGGCATCGAACTACGGCTGCTTCCGGCGGCGCTCCTATTCTTCAATATAGGCGTCGAGATCGGCCAACTCGCCTTTGTGCTGTTGGTGCTGGCGCTGATCTGGGCACATCGCCGGCTCCGAGCGGAACTGCCGCGCTGGGGAGATGCGATTCCAGCCTACGCTATCGGTTCGGTCGCCATGTTCTGGTTCATTGGGCGCGTGGCCCGCATGTTCATGACCTCGACCCTGAGCTGACCAAATGCGACAGTTTGCTTTCCCGCTTGGTACTGCACTGCGCGGCGGATTGGCGCTCGCCGTCTTCATATCGCTCAGCCAACCAGCCTTCGCACATGAGCAGGCCGGGATAGCCGGAGGGTTTGCCAGCGGCTTCCTGCATCCATTGACCGGCCTGGACCACATGATCGCGATGGTGGCCGTCGGCATCTGGGGTGCACAGCTCGGCATGCCCGCAATTTGGGTCCTTCCGATCACATTTCCTATCGTCATGGCGATGGGAGGCGTGCTCGGCATCCTCAAATTACCGCTGCCGTTCCAGGAGCCGGTTATCGCGCTTTCAGCTCTCGTTCTAGGGATCGCCGTGGCGGTTCGCCTCAAAACGCCGTTTACCGTCGCCGCGGCCATCGTCGCGGTGTTCGCGATCTTCCATGGCTATGCGCATGGCGCCGAGCTGCCCCACGCTGCCAATCCGTTCGCTTACGGAATCGGTTTCGTCGTCGCGACCGGCCTGCTGCATCTTTGCGGCATCTCCATCGGGCTGCTGCTGCGCTGGCCGATCGGAGATCGCCTGATACGTGGCATGGGTGCGGCCATCGCCCTGCTCGGCTGTTATTTTCTGGCTCGTAGTCTTGGAGGAATGGCGTGATGAGGAACCTGATCAAGCTCCTGATCGCAGGTCTCGCCGCACTGATCGTCCCGGTCGGCTCGGCGCATGCCCACTTGATCGGGACACGCTTTGGCGACTTCTACGCAGGCGCATTCCACCCTTTGACAGATCTCAACGACGTCGTGCTGTGGATTGCGCTTGGCTTGCTGGCCGGCTCGCTCGGAGCTCCGCGCAGCCGCTGGCTCGTCGTGCTCTTTCCGTTCGGGCTCGCCGCTGGCTTTGCGCTCGCCATAGCGGATGGCACGAACTTTTCAGGCGACGTCGCCAACGCAACCCTGATCGCCGGGCTTGGTCTGGCTCTGGCCGCGGGCCTGCGCCTTCCCGCGCCGCTGCTCGGTCTCGTTGGCTTCGCGCTGGCAGTCATGCGCGGAATTGCCAATGCAGCCGCGGTCGAGCCTGCCACCAATCTTGTGCTGTTCGGCGCCGGACTGGCCTGCGCAGGATACGCGACGATCACACTGACGATGGCGATCGTAATCGCTTTTCGTCGTGCAGAAGCCGGAGCGACATCGGCGTGGCGCGGCATCGCACTTCGCGCGCTCGGCGGCTGGATTGCCGCAATCGGCCTCATGATGGTCGGCTTTACGCTGGCCGGACCAGGCGCCAGCTGAGGCGCGGGAAATCGCATTCAGCGTCGCAAATAAATCAGCAATCACATTTATTGCGACGCTCCCGAGTCTGGGTCCCTTTATCTCATAAATTAACATAACACCAACTTGCAAACGTCACTCCACTATCATGAAGCAATGTAATAGCTGCTTGAGCAAGGGTTAACCTTTGACACTACAGGGGCAGTAAATGCGAAATAAGTTCTTCTCTTCGATCTTGGTTGCGGCCGCGATGTTCGTGGGCGCGATTAGCAACGCCAGCGCAGGCGTTCTCTACACCGGTTCCGGCACATGGGATTCCTTTGCGTCGACCACCGCCTTCAGCGGTGCCAACAAGAGCTGGTCGTTCTCGTTCGAGATCGACAGCCCCGCCAGCAATCCGACAAGCTCGATCGTCGACTTCCACTATTCCCTCGGTGGCCTCGCGACGAGCCTCGACGCGTCGTCGATCCAGTTTTACTCGGCAGCCGATGGCGGCATGTTCAATCTGACACTGTCGTCCGGCGACGTCGTCAGCTTCTTCAACAAGCTTGGCGCACCCGCGACTGACATCGGGTCGAACGGCAATCTGGTAACCGGCCAGTGGGCCGTCGACCTCCTCGGCTTCGGCGCAACGGGTGCTGAAATCCACGGCGCGGGCGTCGTGACCGCGGTTCCGGAGCCCTCGACCTGGGCGATGATGATCCTCGGCTTCGGCGCGCTCGGCTTCTTCGCTTATCGTCGTCGCGGCCTCGTCGCCACGGCCTGACGCCAACGAGAAGCAAGGCTGCGCAAGCGCGCGGCTCACGGCACTGCACATCCCCGCTTCCCCGCGGGGATGTTTTTATTTTGATGATGGCCATGTTCGGCAGGACTGATCCGAAAATGCCCGCGCACGACATCGCTCAGGCGAATCGAGAGAAGCTCGGCGTCAGTGGCATGGAAAAGATCGTCGCGTTCGACCAGAGCCAGTCATTTGACGACCTTCTCTGGCACCCGAAGCGAACGACGTAACGTACGGACACCGCACGGGAACGGAGGGGTAATACTCCCGGGTAACATCCGGAAAACGCTCAGCAATTTCAAATTGCCAAAGGTGGGTTTATGGTGCGCTCGGAGGGCGGTCGCATTTGCTGCGGTTTCAATGGCTTAGCGATATGGGTGAAACGATTGGGTGCATTTCAGGACCATGAGAGCCGTTCAAGGCGGAGGACCCAAACCGGCACGAGACCGGACCTGCTTCCCGTCAGATGCGTCCACCGCTCATAAGGTGGTGGCGGCTCCGATAATTGTACTACGCAACCATCGGTGGGCAGGGACATCGTCAAAGCGCCGATGCCAATTCATCACGCTGTGCAGAACTGGGGCTTCGAACGGCAGCTCCCTGATCTCGATGGGATAGGCGCGGCGGAACTCCAGCGCCAGCTTGCGTCCGAGGATGGCGACCAGGTTCGATTGCACCAGAACCGCCCCTGCGGAGAGATAGGGCACGTCAGAGGCGACAAAGCGGGCGTTCTTCCTTGCTTTGAAGAACGCATCCATAAACTCCAAATTCTCCCCGCTTGAGCTGATTCCCAGATGCCCCAGTTCGGCAAGCACCCCCGCCGTCAACCGCTTTCGAAGCGTCGGATGGCCGCTCCGGAGCACGGCCACGAAGCGATCTTCGATGAGCTGTTGCGAGGCGAACCGTTCACCATCGATAACCCGCCCCGACAATGCAAGATCGAGCTCGCCGCGGTCCAATCGATCCGCGAGATTCAGGGTCCCGCTGGGCACGAGTGACAGTCGCACGCTCGGTGCTTGCGCGCGCACCGCGGCCAAGATCGGCCCCACCGCGACCACGGCTGCATAGTTGTTCACCGCGATCGTGAACCGCCGGTCCGCCGTGGAGGGGTCGAAGGTGTCACCCTCGACCGCGAGCTGCAGCTCGTTGAGTGCCTTGCGAACGGGAAGCGCCAGCTGCTCGGCTCTGGGGGTCGGGCTCATTCCTGCGGGTGTGCGGATGAACAGCTTGTCCTTCAACGCATGGCGCAGCCGGTTGAGCGCGTGACTGACGGCCGGCTGGCTGATGGCGAGGCTGTCTGCGGCGCGAACCACGCTGCGCTCCCGCAGCACCGCGTCGAACACCAGGAGCAGATTGAGATCGAGGTTGCGGAGTCTCATGGGCTTCGATGCACAACGTGAATTTGGGAATTAGGTCAATTCATTTGAATAATAGACCCGCCGCGCCCAATCTCAAGCCATGTCAATACGCTTGCCCTACGGGATCGCCGCGCGACCGGCACGCACCACCGTAAAGGTCACCGTCGCAGTCATTGCCGGGCCGGACCCGCTGGTCGCGACGCCTGAGGAGCTACGCCGCTGGCGCCGTCTGACGCCACTCGCTTCGTGGTCCACCGTTTCCGTCCGCGGTGCCCTTCCCGGTAAAAACTTGCCCGATGAGATTTTGCACGGCGTTGCCGCTGAGCTGGCGCGGCAAGACCTGGAGGCACACCAGTTGATCCTGCTTGCAGAGGGCAAGACGGCGCGCTCCGCGCTCGAGCTCGTGCTGCGGGGAGCCATCGACTGTGCTGGCCTCCTCGCGATTGCCGTTCCCTGTACGGCGCTGTCGTTTCGCATCGTCCGCGCCGCAGCTGCTATCCGGCTCGTGGTGCGGCGTCAGGATCGCGAGGACTCACCGGCTGATCTCATCACCGCGCTCCACGCCGCCGATATCGACGCACGGATCATCGGGTTCGATTCGGCCGCAGCGAACGGCGCACGAGCCGCGGCGAGCGCAGCCGAAACCTTCGTGCTGGAGCTGGTCGCCAATGCCAGCCGCCAAAGCCGTCATCATGGAGTGTGAAGCGATGCCGTCCAGAAAGACTCTTCTCCTCGCCGGCACGGTCCTCCTGATCGGGCTCGGAATCGGCGGGTATTTCCTGCACGCCCCCGCACCAAGCAATGCAGCTGAGCCCAAGGCGACATCCAAGGCAACATCCAAGGCCGCACCGCCCGTTCCGGTGACGGCTGCGCATGCGCACAAGGGCGACGTGCCCATCGTACTCGAAGGGCTCGGCACCGTGACGCCCATCAACACAGCGACCATCCACACCCAGGTCCAGGGGACGCTCGACAGCGTCGATTTCGTCGAGGGGCAGGACGTGAAACGCGGCGATGTGCTGGCGAAAATCGATCCGCGCGTGTTCGAGGCGCAGGTCGACCAGGCGGAAGCCGCCCTCGCTCGCGATCAGGCGGGCTTGAAGAACTCGCAAGTCAACCTGGCGCGGACGCAACCACTTGCCGCGCGCGGATTTGCGACCCAGCAGTTGCTGGATACCCAGAACTCCCAGGTCGCGCAGAGCCAAGGCACGGTCGCACTCGACAAGGCGGCGCTGGAGGCTGCGCAAACCCAGTTGAGCTACACCACGATCACCGCGCCCTTCGACGGGATCACTGGCATCCGTCACATCGATCCCGGCAATATCGTGCATCCAACCGACGCCACCGGCCTTGTGACTCTCACGCAACTCCAGCCGATCTCGATCATCTTCACCCTGCCCTCGACCGACATTCCCGACGTGCAGAGCGCGATCGCATCCGGCGATGCGTCAGTCGACGCCTATGACGCGGCCAACACGCACAAGCTCGACCATGGCAGCCTGATGCTGATCGACAATCAGGTGGACGCATCCACCGGCACGGTGCGGCTGAAGGCGTCCTTTCCGAACGAAAGGAAAAGCCTTTGGCCGGGATCGTTCGTCAACATCCATCTCACCATCGCGATCCGCCATGATGCGGTCACCGTGCCGCTGACGGCTGTTCAGCAGGGACCAAGCGGCACCTTCGTCTACGTCGTCGATGCGAACCATGTCGTGAGCGCGCGTGAGATCAAGCCCGGCCAGTCGCGCGAAGACAAGGTGCTGATCGACCAGGGCCTGTCCGGAGACGAAACCGTTGTCACCGCCGGTCAGTACCGGCTGAAGCCCGGGACATCGGTCGAAGTCGTACCCGATCATCGCAAGGACATGGTTCAGAACGCCACCACCGCAAGCGCAGGTATGCTGCCATGAGTATCTCCCAAGGCTTCATTCGCAAACCCGTCGCCACGGCCTTCCTCGCGATCGGCATCACGTTGATCGGCCTGGTGGCCTTCTTCCGCTTGCCCGTTTCGGCCCTGCCGACGGTGGACACGCCGACGATCCAGGTCACCGCGCAACTGCCCGGCGCCGATCCGCAAACCATGGGCTCGTCGGTCGCCACGCCATTGGAGCGCCAGTTCGGGCAGATCGCGGGCCTGACCGCCATGACCTCGTCGAGCGGCTTCGGCAACACCGAGATCACCCTGCAATTCGCGCTGAGCCGCAGCACTGACGCTGCCGCGCAGGACGTGCAGGCCGCGATCAATGCGGCGGCCGGCCAATTGCCGAAAACCATGCCGTCGCCGCCGATCTTCCGGAAGATCAATCCGGCCGACGTGCCGGTGCTCCTGATCGCACTGACGTCGGACACCGAACCGCTTACCAAGGTCGACGACTATGCCGACAGCATCCTGGCGCAAAAACTGTCGCAGGTGCCGGGCGTGTCATTGGTCACGATCGGCGGCATGCAAAAACCCTCGATCCGCGTCCAGGTCAATCCGGCAAAGCTTGCCGCGGCCGGCATCGATCTGGAGCAATTGCGCTCGACACTCGGCAACATCACCGTCAACCAGCCCAAGGGCGTACTCTACGGCAATCAACAGGCCTACACGCTTGCGACCAATGACCAGGTGCTGACCGCCAATAGCTATGAAGATCTGATCATCGCCTACCGGAACGGCGCAGCGGTGCGGCTGCGTGACATCGGCCATGCCGAAGTCGCGGCGGAGGACGTGACGCTGCACGGCTGGTACAACGACAAGCCGGCGGTGGTCCTCGCCATTCAGCGCCAGCCGGGCGCCAACGTGATCAGCACGGTGGACGGCATCAAGAAGCTGCTGCCCCAACTGGTCGCGGGCCTGCCCTCGGATGTCAAGGTCACGATCGCATCGGACCGGACGCAGACGATCCGCGCCAGTGTTTCCGACGTGCAGTTCACGCTGCTTCTCACCATCGCCCTCGTGGTCGGCGTCATCTTCCTGTTCCTTCGCAATTTCTGGGCGACCGTCATTCCCGCGATTTCGGTGCCGATCTCGCTGATCGGCACGTTCGGCGTGATGTATCTCTTGAACTACAGCCTCGACAATCTGTCGCTCATGGGTCTTTCCATCGCGGTCGGCTTCGTCGTCGACGATGCGATCGTCATGATCGAGAACATCTCGCGGCATATCGAAGAGGGACTGTCGCCGCTGCAGGCCGCGCTGAAGGGCGCCGGCGAGATTGCGTTCACCATCATATCGATTTCGGTGTCGCTGGTTGCGGTGTTCATTCCGCTGCTGCTGATGGGTGGCGTGATCGGACGGATGTTCCAGGAGTTCGCGGTCACCGTGTGCGTTGCGATCGCAGTCTCCGTCATCGTGTCTGTGACGTTGACGCCGACGATGTGCGCCTACCTGCTTTCCGACCACGGCGCAGGTGCGGGCGTGGTATCGCAGACGCTGGAGCGCGGATTCGTGGCGATCCAGCGCTATTATGAGGCTCTCCTGTCCGTCGCATTGCGCTTCAAGCTCGCGACGCTGGCGGTCATGCTTGCAAGCGTTGTCGCAACCGGCGCGCTGTTCGCGGGCATTCCGAAAGGGTTCTTTCCCCAGCAGGACACTGGCATGATCACCGGGATCACGGAATCGTCGGCTGACGTCTCACCGACAGAGATGGCGGAGCTGCAGCGGAGCGTGATCGACGTGATTGCGAAGGACCCTTCGGTCGCCAACGCCACCGGTTATATCGGCCCGGGCGGCCCTACCGTAACCGAAAATAACGGCCGCCTGTTCGTGCTGTTGAAGCCGCGGAACGAGCGTCAGTTCAGCGCCGACGAGGTGATCCGGCAGCTCGATAGCAAACTTGCGAAGCTCCAGGGGATCGCCGTGTTCATGCAGGCGACGCAAGACATCAATCTTGCCAGCCGCCTGTCCAAGACCCAGTACCAGTTCACGCTCACGGATGTAAACCAGGACGAGCTGAACAGCTGGGCCGGCAAGCTGTTCGAGAACCTGAAAAAGCGGCCGGAGCTCGCCGACGTCGCCAGCGACCAGGCCGATGCCGCGCGTCAACTCAAGCTCAAGATCGACCGCGATGCCGCCTCCCGCCTCGGTATCGATCCGGCGGCGGTGGACAATACGCTGTACGATGCGTTCGGCCAGCGTCACGTCGCCCAGCTCTTCACCACATTGAACACCTACTACGTGATCCTCGAGGTCGATCCGTCGTTCCAGTCCGGCCCCTATGCGCTGAACCGCATTTACGTTCACTCGTCGAACGGATCGATGGTGCCGCTCGGTCAGTTCACGACCATCGAATATGGCTCGGCGGCACTGGCGGTGAACCATCAGAACCAGTTTCCGTCGGTCACGCTGAGCTTCAATCTGTCGCCCGGCACCGCTGTCGGCACGGCGGTCGCCGCCGTGCAGCAGGAAACGGCCGCATTGCATATGCCGTCGACCATCGCGACGAGCTTCCAGGGCAACGCCCAGGCTTTCCAGTCCGCGCTCGCCTCCACGCCCGTCCTGATCCTGGCTGCGATTGTCGCGGTCTATCTGATCCTCGGCATGCTCTATGAAAGCACGATCCATCCTGTCACGATCCTGTCGACGCTACCGTCCGCCGGGCTCGGTGCGCTCATGACGCTCTGGACTTTCGGCTTCGGGCTCGACGTCATCGGGCTGATCGGGATCATTCTCCTGATCGGCCTCGTGCAAAAGAACGGCATCATGCTGATCGATTTCGCGCTCGAGGCCGAGCGCCATAGGGGACTTTCGGCCGAACAGTCCGCGTTGGAGGCCTGCAAGGTCAGATTCCGTCCGATCCTGATGACGACCATGTGCGCGATGCTCGGAGGCGTGCCGCTGATGATCGGCACGGGGACCGGATCGGAATTGAGGCAACCGCTCGGCTTCGCGATCGTCGGCGGCCTGATCGTTTCGCAGCTATTGACGCTGTTCACAACGCCAGTGGTCTACATCTACCTCCAGAACGTCAGCGACTGGTTCGCACGTAAACGCACGACACATCGCTCTCCCCTTCCCGCTGTCAAATCTGGGCTTGCAGGATGAACACCAGGACAAAGGATGGCACGAGGGCTCGGAATGGCACGCCGTCGGTCCGCATGAGCATCGTTCCGGAGTTCTCGGCCATTTTTTGGATGAACTGGCTTCTCGCGGCCATGGCTGGCGAAATCGCGGGCCATGCACTCAATCATATCTACCTTCATCGCTCGGGAAGAGTGATCGTCGCGCTTATGCTGTGCTTCCTTGCGATGTCGATGTTGCAGGGAGCGACCCGGCGGCTTCCGCGGATGATGTTTTGGTCCGCCGCATTCTTGCTGAGTCTCTTGGGAGCGGTGCTCGCAAGGACAACCGACGTCTCGATGGGAATCGGCGACAGCGGCGCGATTCTGCTCATCGCCATCTTGCTCGCCTTCTCGTTCGTGATCAGCTATCGCCTCACGGGAAACCTTCCAAGTCCGGCGGATGGTACCGATGTCCGCGGCTTCTTCTGGACCACCGCAATGCTGGCCCAAACCGTCGCCAGCGCATGCGCGGACTGGATCATCGATCCCGGCGGGCCGTCGGAGCGCCTGGCGCTCGCCGTGATTGCGCTTGGCATCGCAGCGACCGTCGGGCTCCATTCATGTACGCGCATGCCGCGTTCGACGGTGTTTTGGCCGGCTTTCGTCCTGTTGGGGACCGTGGCCGCGCTCGCAGGACACGTCGTTCTGAAATGAACTGAACGATGCACGCAAAATGCAGGAGTAGGCAAGTCGCCGGCCAAGCGCTGCTTTCATCGCATCGCGTCGCACCGATTCCTTGGCGGAGTATGGTTCAAAGCGGCTACCACCATACGAGAGCAACGCTCGGACGCGGATTCACGAACCAGCATTCAGAATCCGGCGTGGGATCGCTAAAACATGCTTGGTATCAACGACTTATTGGTTTGGTGCGCTCGGAGGGCGGTCGCATTTGTTGCGATTTCAATGGGTTATCAGGATCGTTCGAAGCATAAGGTGCATTTCGCGCGTGTAGGTGCTTTTCGACCCAGTGCGCCAGAGCTGAGCTCCGGGCTTAACGTCGCTCGAGTATGCGACGCCCTCACCCCGAGTTGGCGCTTGAGCGTCGCAAAGATTGACCTTGGTATGTCCTGATTTCCGCGTATCGCTAGGCGGGCGTCTGCGACGCCCTGCCCGGACCGGCCGCCAGTTCCTCCTGGGCGAGCCGGCCGAGGCCGGTGTGGACAATGGCAGCGACGATGGCGCCAACGATCGGGGCCAAGAGGTACAGCCAGGCATCATCGAATTTGCCGGTCGCGACCATCGGGCCAAGAGCCCGCGCCGGGTTGAAGGGCGCGCCCGTGAGCGCCCCGCCCATGACGATGTTGAAGGTCAACGTCATTCCAATTGCCAGCGGCGCGAGGTTGCCGGCGCGGCCCGCAACCGCCGTGCTGAGTGCGACCGTGACCAGAAAAAAAGCCAGCAACGCCTCGATCATGAAGCCGGCGGCGGGCGTGATCGTAACCGATGTGGCGCCCAAAGCGAGATTGTGCGCAAGCACGGGCACGCCGAGGCCGGTGGCAGCACCGCCGAGAACGGTTCGCAGCAAGAGCGCGCCCGCGACACCTCCGATGAGCTGGCTGATGATGTAGCCAATTGCTTCGCCGACGCGCATCGCGCCCGCGGCGAGAACGCCGACAGTGACGGCGGGATTCATATGCCCGCCCGATATTGAGCCGAAGGCGAAGGCGAAGGCCATGATGGCCAGGCCGTGCGCGAAGGCAACCGCAGCGATACCGGGCAGTCCGACACCTTCGCCGACTACGGCCGCAGCGCCCGCGCCGATGAAGACGAACGCGAAGGTGCCGATGAACTCTGCAAGGAGCTTGGGTGCAAGGTGGTTAGACATCGTTGACTCCAAAGATGAGACGAAGGGGGTCGAGCGCGAGCAGATCGCGCCACGAAACGAATTGCAGGTCGGGGTGGCCGACGGCGCTCGGGAAACGCCGCCGGCCCGCTATGCGCAGACCTACTCGGCGGCGACTACGTCGGGCTTGAAATCGATGCCCAGTGCCTTGGCGACACCTGCGCCATAGGCGGGATCGGCGCGATAGAAGTGAACAAGCTGCCGCTGGACGATGTTGCCGGGTACGCCGTCCATCGCTTCCTTGATATTATTGAATAGCTGCTGCTTCTGATCGGCCGTCATCAGGCGGAACAGCTCTCCCGGCTGCCGATAGTCATCGTTCTCGTCTCGATGATCGTAACGGGCCGCATCTCCCGTAATTCTGAGCTGCGGCTCTCGGTAACTGTGGTCCTCAAGCGGGCCGTTGAACGAGTTCGGCTCGTAATAAGCGTCGGGGTACGGCTTGCCCTCGAGCCGCATTGAGCCGTCAGCGTGATAGTCGTTCATCTCTGCTCGCGGCCGGTTCACCGGGAGTTGGTGCGCATTGACACCGACCCTGTAGCGATGCGCGTCTGCATAGGAAAAAATCCGGGCCTGCAACATCTTGTCTGGCGAATGGCCGATACCCGGTATGATGTTCGAGGGCGCGAGCGCCGCCTGCTCGACCTCGGCAAAATAGTTCTTCGGATTGCGGTTGAGTTCGAGAACGCCGACCTCGATCAATGGGTAGTCCTTGTGCGGCCACACCTTGGTCAAGTCGAATGGGTTGTACCGGTGCTTGTCGACATCGCTCTCCGGCATGATCTGCACGGAGAATTTCCACTTCGGGAAATCGCCCTTCTCGATCGACTCGAACAGGTCGCGCTGATGGGTCTCGCGGTCGTAAGCCACCTTCTGAGCGGCTTCGGCGTTGGTCCAGTTCTTGATGCCTTGCATGGTCTTGAAATGAAACTTGACCCAGTGCCGTTCATTCTTGGCGTTGATGAACGAATAGGTATGCGAGCCGAAGCCGTCGACGTTCCGATAGCTTTGCGGCAGGCCGCGATCGGACATGAGGATAGTCACCTGGTGCAGGCTTTCCGGCGACAGCGACCAGAAGTCCCACATCGCGGTCGGCGAGCGCATGTTGGTCATCGGGTGCCGCTTCTGCGTATGGATGAAGTCGGGGAACTTCAGCGGATCGCGCACGAAGAACACCGGCGTATTGTTGCCGACGAGGTCCCAGTTGCCCTCCTCGGTATAGAATCGCAGCGCGAAGCCCCGCACATCGCGCTCGGCGTCGGCTGCGCCGCGTTCGCCCGCCACCGTCGAGAAGCGCAGGAACGCTTCGGTCTTCTTGCCCTTCTGTAATGCCTTGGCTTTCGTGTACCTTGTGAGGTCGTGCGTGATGGTCAGCGTGCCATAGGCAGCCGAGCCCTTGGCGTGAACTGTGCGCTCGGGAATGCGCTCGCGGTTCTGGTGCGCCAGTTTCTCCAGGAGATGAAAGTCCTGCATCAGAACCGGGCCGCGCGGGCCTGCTGTAATGCTGTTCTGATTGTCGGGCACCGGCATGCCGCTGGTAGTGGTGAGTGTTGGGCGTTTGGCCACGGGTTGCTCCTCTATTGCGAAACGATCACCCCACAACCGACTGCTTTGCGGCTGCTCGCGAACGCCATCGGTTGGCGTTTGCGGAATAAGGGGGCACGAATTGGAAATGTATCCATTCGCTTCGCAATGACTTTGGTTCGTTTGCGGAATTTGCACCGGTTTTGCGCAAATCACGACTGTCTGGAAGCTATTCAGCGGCGGTCGCTGGGCGACAGCGTCGCACATCTCCCCAATGTCGAGCCGGATGGCACCTAACTTGAAGCTGTCTTGTTCAGCCGCCCGGAACCTCCAGCACCGTGGATTTCCGACTCATCGCTTTTGGAAGAACTGGCGCGGACGCCGCACTTCAGTCCAAGTTACGGCGATAGTTGCTCGGGCTCTGGCCGGTCAGTCTGTGAAATGCGGCGGTGAATGTGCTGGTTTCGCTGAAGCCCACCTCAAAAGCGATCGCGGTGATGGACAGCTCGCGATTCGCCAATAGCTGTTTGGCTCGTTCAATTCGGCGACAGGCATGATATTTGTGTGGCGGCACACCGAAGGACTGCTTGAACGACCTGGAGAAATGCCAAGGGCTTAGCCGCGCCAGTTCGGCCAGGGTTCCAAGCGGGATGTCATCAGCAACATGCTCCTCGATATAGGCGGCCACTTGCTTGCGCTGCCAGCTCGCAAGGCCGCCACGAGTGACTGTTTCGCGGAGTGCGGCGTCGCCGTTAATGCGTACGAGTTCATGCGTCAGCAAAGTTCCGAGGGCTTCGGCGTATTGCCGAAGCATCGCGCCCGGGTTTTCGACCTGCGATTTGAGCTTGAGAGCAGTCTGCCAGAGATCGTGATCGCAAAAGAACAGCCGCGGCCTGAATTCGATCTCGCCAAACCGCAGCACGGGATCGGCAAGAGGTCCGCGCGGATCGATGTAGAAATAAGTTGTGCGGTTTAGCGTCCGCGGTTTCTGCGACCCGCGAAAGTCACGACCAGCGGGAACGAAGGTCAGCTTGCCCGTGAAATTGCGCAAGCTCGACCGCGGCAGGCCTTCAACAAACGTCTCACCGTCGTGGCGCTCCGCGAGTTCCGCGGCAATAAGCAGATGGCAGGGAGCCCGGAATCGATACTCAAACGGATTGTGCCGCATGATCTCTACCGTTTCCACGATCAAGCCTGACCATGCTGCGGAACGGCGCCTCACAATCTCTGATGGCGAGTAGTTCACCATCGAGCGATTTTCAAAATTCGGATGCACCCGTGCCGGCGGATGATATTCGCTGATCGGAGGCGCAGGAGTTCGAAAAAGCGGAGCGGTTTGATTGAAGGTCGCTTCGGCAGAACGGGCCATCATTCAATCTCGTTCGTTGTTATGTATGCTCGCTTTCCTCCCTGGACGTTTCTGCTTTGAGCCTGCGCCGTCTACGAGCTGAGCTAAGTTCACGACATATGGCGATCGCGACAACGGACAAGACGCACGGCCTGCCACTCTCACGCCGAGTTGAGGCTCGACCGTCACGATGACTTGAACCGCAAAGCGAGGCGGATTGACCGCTCGTTCGGCCGTGGGGCCGCAGCTCCGATCTCGCCAGTCCTGCGCGCCGGACAAGAGAACGAACCCCGCCGATTTCTACGCTGGGCTACGCTGCCGTCCTCTCGTAAGGAAATCGCGCTTTAGCTTCGCCCGGCCTTGGTTCAAATAAGGATGCGACGACCACGGGAACAAGCGCTGCGCCAGACGCGCGATCAAATAGTGAGGATTTGCAAGGAACAGAGTTAGCAATGTTCAGCGAGTAACAATGTGGGGTAGAAAATCGCGAAAACGTTCTTCGTATCAATGGCTTGCGCCCATGGTGCGCTCGGAGGGACTCGAACCCCCACGATTTTACTCACTGCCACCTCAAGGCAGCGCGTCTACCAATTCCGCCACGAGCGCTTTGGGGATGCCGGCTAAGGGCTTGAGGCCTGCCGGATCAACGGCGCCGATCTAACAAATCCATCAGTGGGGTACAAGCCTGCCGAAGCCCTGAATTCCACAAGCTTGGGAAGAAAATGTTCCGCCCCTGCCCGACCGACCCTACCGGGTCCCGGGCGTGCGCGGCAGCATCTGCTTGACCTCGACCGCGATCCGGTTGCGGTCGACCAGCACGACGCCGGAGGCCACCGGCAGATTGTTGGCCAGAACCTTGACCTCATCGGCCTCAGTTGCGTCCAGCTCGATGATGGCGCCGCGGGAAAGACGCAATACTTGATGGATCGGCATGGTGGTCGTCCCGAGGACGACCATGAGATCCACGGTGACTTTGTCGAGTGTGGGCACTGTCAGAACCGCCGCAACCTGGGACTCAACGCCAAAGGACTTGGCATTTGCGCCTGCGATCATCACCACGTTATAGTTAGGCAATGGTTAATTCGCCTCAAAGCCCCCGCCAAAACAAGCGCCAAGAGCTCGATTTGACGCCGTTTTCCGCCTCAGGCGGCGAGCCCGTCGCGTGGCGAATCTCGGACGCTCCGGTGCCCTATCCGGTGGCGGTGGCCGCCATGGAGGCCCGCGTCGCCGCCATTGCGGCGGGCGAGGCACCCGAGCTGGTCTGGCTGCTCGAACACCCCCCGCTCTACACCTCCGGAACCTCGGGCAAGGACTCCGACCTGCTCGATCCCCGATTCCCGACCTTTGCCTCCGGGCGCGGCGGCCAGCTCACCTATCACGGTCCGGGCCAGCGGGTGGCCTACATCATGCTCGACCTCAAGCGCCGCCGGCCGGACGTGCGGGCCTATGTCGCAAGCCTGGAGGAACTGATCCTGAAGACGCTCGCCGCCTTCAATGTCCGCGGCGAGCGGCGCGAGGACCGGGTCGGCGTCTGGGTGAAGCGCCCCGACAAGGGGCCTGAGCACGAGGACAAGATCGCGGCGATCGGCGTGCGGCTGAAGCGCTGGGTCTCGTTCCACGGCATCGCCATCAATGTCGAGCCGGAGCTTTCGCATTTCGCCGGCATCGTCCCCTGCGGCGTTGCCGATCCCCGCTACGGCGTGACCTCGCTGGTCGATCTCGGCCAGTTGGTGACCCTGGCCGACGTCGACGTCGCGCTTCGGCAGGCTTTTGAAGAGCTGTTCGGGCCGACCCGCGCCCTGCTGCCGGAAGCAGCCACCTGACGCATTCCTGCTGGAGACGCGCTGCGCGCGTTCTCCATCGGCGCGGAATCGGTTACACTTGTTTCAGGTGCCGCCCACGCCTCCCCCCTCCGCCGGGAAAGCAGACCTCATGCCGGGCGACTAAACCATCGGACCGACTGTTCGAGCGCCAGGCATAAGGAGGGATTGCGTTTCAGCTCGCAATGGGAGGTTTTGACGATGAGATTGTCCGCCCCGATCTATCATCTGAAGCGAAAAGCGAAGCGCCTGTCCCGCGACGAAGGCATCCCGCTCCACGACGCGCTTGACCGCATCGCCACGACGGAAGGGTTTTCCGCCTGGAGCTTGCTGGCGGCGAAAGCTGCCGCACTGACGCCGGCCAACAGGCTGTTTCCGCAATTCAGGCCGGGCGACCTCGTGCTGGTCGGCGCACGCCCCGGTCAGGGCAAAACGTTGATGAGCCTCGAGCTTGCCGTGGAGGCCATGAAGTCCGGCGATCGTGCGGCATTCTTCTCACTCGAATACACCGAGAAAGACGTGCTGGACCGCTTGCGTGCGATTGGCGTGGAGCCGGCGGAGTTCGACAAACTCTTCGAGGTTGATTGCTCCGACGCCATCAGCGCCGACTACATCGTCAAGCAAATGGCCGCGGCCCCCCGCGGCACGGTCGTGGTGATCGACTATCTGCAACTGCTTGACCAGAGGCGGGAAAACCCCGACCTGACCGTTCAGGTGCGCGCGCTAAAATCCTTCGCGCGCGACAAGGGGCTGATCGTCGTCTTCATCTCGCAGATCGATCGATCCTATGACTCCTCCGTCAAGCCCTGCCCCGATCTCAGCGATGTCAGGCTGCCGAACCCGCTGGACCTGAAACTGTTCGACAAGACGTGCTTCATGAACAATTCCGAGGTTCAGCTCCGCGCGGCGAGCTGACGACAAGAGCCGCGGGTGAGATGCCTCACCCGCGGCTTGCAGCCTCACGCCGCAGCTAGCGACACTTCGAGCTTGCCGGCGATGTAGCGCCGCTCCTGGGTCAGGCCGCCAAAGCCATAAGCGTCGCCCTTGACCTCGTCGACATGCAGATAGGTCTCGGGATGCAGCGGGCCCAAGATCTCGGCCATGCGCTTGAACATGGCGGCGAGATAAGCCGCCTTCTCGTCCTTGGTGTTGGTGCCCTCGGTGACGTGGATGTCGATCCAGTAGCTGGCAAGCTTTTGCTCGGCGAGCGACTTGCCGCCGGCGAACCAGTCACCCGCATCGACCGGCTTCACGATGATCGCGGTGACCTTGGGATCCTTGTGCAAGATTTTTGCGGTGAGCTCGGATACGGCATTGGCGATGTCGGCCTTCAGTGACGGCGACTGGCGCGACGAGGTGTAGGATACGGTGATCAGGGGCATTGTCGTTCTCCTCAGGATGTCGCGCTGCTTGCGCGGCGTTGGCGAGAAGCTAGACCTCCCCTCCTCATTTTGGTATCTTATGTCTGTTGATACCAGTGATAACGATTCATAATGACAGCCACACTCGACATCGCCACCGTCCAGGCCTTCCTGCTGGTCGCCGACCTGCAGAGCTTTACACGCGCCGCCGAGGCGCTGGGCACGACGCAAGCCGCGGTCAGCCTCAAGCTGCAGCGGCTGGAGACATTGCTGGGCAAACGCCTCGTCGAGCGCTCGCCGCGCGCGGTCCGGCTCACCGCCGACGGCGCCAGCTTCCTCGATCGTGCCCGCGCGCTGATGGCGGCGCATGACCGCGCGCTGTCGGGCGAGGCACCGGCCGCACAGTCGCTCTCGCTCGGCATCTCCGATCACGCCGCAGGCCCTGAACTGGTCCCGCTGCTGGAACGCCTGCACGCGATGTCGTCGAACCTTACACTTGCCGTTACCATCGGCTTCTCGCGCGAATTGCAGGATACTTATGACGCAGGCCAGTTGGACGCAGTGATCGTCCGTCAGGAAGGCAGCCGCCGCGGCGGCGAGAAGCTGACGGAGGACGAATTCGGCTGGTTCGCGTCGCGACGCCTAGCTCTGCCGAAGGGCGAAGCACTGCCGCTTGCGACGCTCGCCCCTCCCTGCGGCGTCCGGGCGATTGCCGTGCGCGCGCTCGACAAGGCCGGCCTCACCTGGAGCGAGCGCTTCGTTGGCGGCGGTGTCACCGCGGTGGTCGCAGCCGCACTTGCCGGACTTGCGATCACGCCGCTGGCGCGACGGATCGCGCCTCCCGGGTTGGTCGATATCGGACCCGCGCACAAGCTGCCGAAACTCGGCAGCTCGAAGGTGATGCTGCATTCGAAGGTCAGCGATCCCGCCAAGCTGGCGGCGTTGCGTGCGGTGGTAGCGACGTTCCGGAACGTAGCCGCCACCTGAAGCCTCACAGGATCGCCTCGAACGCACTGCGCAGCGTCTCGTGCCGAAAGACAAAACCGCGGCTCAGCGCCTTGTTCGGCAATACGCGCTGACCGCCGAGCAGGAGCTCGTCGGCGAAGCCGCCGCCGATCCGGCGCAACAAACCGCCGGGAATGCGGAACACCGCGGGCCGATGCAGACGGCGGCCGAGCTCTTCGGTGAACTTTGCGTTGGTGACAGGGATCGGCGCGGTGGCGTTGACGGGCCCGCTGAGATCGGGCGTCGCCATCACATAGGCGATCAGCCGAATGAGATCGTCGCGCTCGATCCAGGACATCCACTGCCGGCCAGTGCCGATGGGACCGCCGAGGCCGAACTCGAACGGCGTCAGCATGCGCGTGATGAAGCCGCCTTCCGTGCCGAGCACGAGGCCGATGCGCAAATTGACCACGCGGACGCCAAGCTCCTCCGCCGGCCGAGCCGCCTTCTCCCAGGCTGCGCAGAGCTCATGGCTGAAGCAGGCGTGCGACTTGGCCGATTCCGTCAGCACCTGGTCGGCCCACAGGCCATACCAACCGATCGCCGAGCCGCTGATGAGCACCTCGGGCTTGCGCTCGCGCCGCGCGATCAGCTTGACGACCTCGCTGGTCATGTCGATGCGCGAGCCAAGAATCTTCGCGCGCTTCGCCTCGGTCCAGAGGGCGTTGCCGATCGGCTCGCCGGCGAGATTGACGATGGCGTCGATTGGCGTGTCCGCGGCAAGCTGATCGAGGCTGGTGATCAGCGTGACCGGTGGCGGCAGCATCTCCGCCTTCACGGGGTTGCGAATGAGCGCGATGACGTGATGCCCTGCGCCGCTGAGGCTCGCCGCAAGGCGGCTGCCGATGAATCCGGTCGCACCTGTGATCAGCACAGTCTTACGGCCGGAGATCTTCTCGACAAGCCCGTCTGCGGGAACGCTCTTCATGCGGCCGAGCCGGCGCATCGCGGCAAAATCCCTGACGCCGCAGAGCGCAGCTCCAACCGCGCAGGCGCTCGCGGCGAGGCTGCGCAGGCCCTGATACACGACCGTCACGCCAAAGGGCTGCATAGCCCAATTGATCAGCACCGGCAACAGCAGTACCAGGATGGCGCCGTAGTTGATCGCCAGCAGCGTGTGGTTGATCCGCTCGCTCGGCGGCAGCTTTCGGCTGAGATCCTCCTCGACGAAATCCATCAGCGTGATGACGATCTCGGCGACCAGGACAGCGACGATCAGCAGCGCCAGCATGCCATAGACCTCCAGCCAGCCGAGCAGCAGGAACAGCAGCGCATAGAGCATGTTGCGGATGCCGTGCAGCTTCAGCTCGAAACGCTGCGACGGGCGCCAGGCCAGGCGCTCGGTGAACTCATGGTGATAAAAGGTGTCGAACACGCCCATCACAATCTGGATGGCGATGAGCGTCCACAAGAGCGGCGTCATGACACGGCCTCCCTGAACACGGCGGACTGGCGGATCAGCGCGCCGTAACGCGGATGAATGACATCGAGGGTGAAGCGGAACGCGCCCTCGCCGAGATCGGAATGCGTCACCGTGAGATCGCCCGGCGCGAGCCACTGCGGCAGCGGGATCCAGAGCCGTCCCAACTGGAGGCCGTAACCAGCGCTGCGGAAGGTCAGCGTCTCGCCCTCGACGGCGATCCGGAGCGCCATGGAGACGCCGAAGCCGACATACTCTTCGAGTCCGGTTGGACCGGCGAAGCGTTTGGCGGAGGCGAAGCGTTTGGCGGAATGGATCACTTGCGGAAAGCCGCGCTTGCGCGCGCTGATGCGGGTCCAAGTCTGGCCGCCGGTCGCGCCGTCCTCGGTAACAGTCACGATCATGGGCACGCCGGTGTCGCGTCCGGTCGGCAGCGGGCCGCCGATCAGGCGAGCGGCCTGCGCGAACCACCAGCCGATGTCGCTGAAGCCGACCTCCTCGACCACGCCGACATAGACAACACTGTCACCGTCAGCGACGCGCTTGGAGAAGCGCCGCCAGGTCGCGAGCGGCAGCCGGCCCCAATCCTCGTCCGACAGCAGCGCGCGGAAGCGGCGGTCGTCGAGCAGCTTGATGTGAGCGGAGGTTGGTGCGTTGGAGCCTGATAATCTCGCCGACGTCATCGCAACCTCCTCACCACTATTTGGCCTTGCCCAACGGCAGCAGGTTGGCGATCTTCTCGCCAAGCCGCATCAAGGCGACCAGCCGCGGCCGCGGCACCTTCAGCATCTGCATGAACCAGTGGTCGGCGAGCTCGGTGAAGGCGAGCATCTCCTTCAGCCGTTTGCTCGCGACCGGATTGACGGTCGGATCCTCAGCGGCATCGGACACGCAGGCCCGTAGCGCCGTGATCGCGGGATCGAGCTCCCGCTCCTTGCGACGCGCCGCGATCCGGGCCGCCACCTCCCAGATGTCGGTCTCGGCTTCGTAATGGTCGCGGCGGTCGCCGAGGATCGGCACCCGGCGGATCAGGTTCCAGGCGAGCAGCTCCTTCAGCGAGTTGGAGACGTTCGAGCGCGCCATGCCGAGCGTATCGGCGATGTCCTCGGCCGTCATCGGCTCCTCGGCGAGATAGAGCAGCCCGTGGATCTGGCTGACCGAGCGATTGACGCCCCACTGATCCCCCATGTCGCCCCAATGCAGGATGAAGCGCTCGACGGCGGCAGGGAGTTTCTTCTTCTTTCCGGTTATTTCTGTCATAACAGAAATATCTGATGGATGAGATTGCGTGTCAAGTGCCGCAATCGCCTTGCGCCCTGCATACCGTCCGCTCTATTTGCCTAAAAACGTCCCAGAGAACGGGAACCAAGCGCCATCTGTAGCGTTTGCTCCGGTCGAGGCGGGGTTCGGAATGGTCAAAAAGTTCAGTCAGCAGAGAGACTTGTTCGAAAGTGAGCGAAGTTTCCGGTTGTTGGTTGAGGGAGTTGCGGACTACGCGCTCTATTTGCTCGACCCCACCGGGATCATCACTAGCTGGAACATCGGCGGCGAGCGCATCAAGGGCTATTCGCCCGAAGAGATTCTCGGCCAGCATTTCTCGCGTTTCTATACCGAGACAGACCGCGCCAACGGCAAGCCTGCCCGTGCGCTTGGCATCGCGCGGGACCAGGGCCGCTACGAGGAGGAAGGCTGGCGCGTCCGCAAGGACGGCACCTTCTTCTGGGCCAGCGTCGTGATCGACCCGATCTACGAAGACGGCGCCCTCATCGGCTTCGCCAAGATCACCCGCGACATCACCGAGCGGCGCAACACGCAGATCAAACTCGAGGCGATGCAGACGCAGCTAGCCGAGTCGCAGAAGTTCGATGCGCTGGGCCAGCTCACCGGCGGCGTCGCGCACGACTTCAACAACCTCCTGATGATCATCAGCGGCAGCCTTCACATCCTGAAGAAGGGCGACCCGGACGACTCCAAGTTCCAACGCGCCATCTCGGCGATCGAGACCGCCACCAAGCGCGGCGGGGCGCTGACAGGCCAGCTCCTGACCTTCGCGCGGCGGCAGAGCGTCAATCCCCAGGCGATCCATTTCGGCGACCGCATCGAGGCGATCCGCGAAGTGCTTCACGCTGGTGCCGGCAGCGCGGTTCGCCTCGCCTTCGACATCGAGCGCGCGGTCTGGCCGGTCAAGGCCGACGTCTCCGAGTTCGAGACGGGACTGCTCAATCTCGTCATCAACGCGCGCGACGCCATGCCCGACGGCGGCACGGTGACAATCGGCGCGCACAACATCGTCCTGGACGATCCGCTCCACAGCGGCGAATTCGTCGCCATCACCGTGGCCGATACCGGGCTCGGCATCCCCTCCGACGTCGTCGACAAGATTTTTGAGCCGTTCTTCACGACCAAGCCGGTCGGAAAAGGCACCGGCCTCGGCCTGTCGCAGGTGCACGGCTTTGCGCATCAGGCTGGCGGAACGGTCAAGGTCGCAAGCGAGCTCGGCAAGGGCACGACCTTCACCATCCTGCTGCCGCGCGCAACCGCGACCGCACCGAGCGAGGCCCTCGAGACGGCGCCGGTTCGCGGCAGCGGCACGGTGCTGCTGGTCGAAGACAATCCCGATGTCGCAATTGTCAGCACTGGCTTGCTGGAGCAGCTCGGCTACCGTGTGCACCGGGTTGCGGATGCCGAATCCGCGCTGCGCGAGCTCGAGAGCAACGGCGTCGACTTCGTCTTCTCCGACATCGTCATGCCCGGCAAGATGGACGGGCTCGGCCTCGCCCATCGCCTGCGCCAGATCCACCCCGGCCTGCCGATCCTGCTCGCCACCGGCTACAGCGAAGCCGCCGCCGACGTCCGCGGCGATTTCCCGATCCTGCGCAAGCCGTATGAAATCCACGAGCTGAGCGAAGCGATTTCGAAGCTGCCGAGGTGAGCGCGACTAAACCGTCGGCAACACCGAGAACGCTTCTCCTGCCCCGCGCAGGTTCAGCTCATCGATGCTCGCGGTCTCGCTCGTCACGCTGTCCACCCGCGAGGACGGCGGGCCGTGGCGGCACAGCGCGACCATGTCGGCGACATGCTTGGGCGCACCCGCGAACAGTGCTTCCACGCTGCCGTCGCGGCGGTTACGGACCCAGCCTTCGAGTCCGCAGGTGACCGCCTGGGCCTCGACCCAGGCCCGATAGCCGACGCCCTGCACGCGCCCGCGGATCATCACCTGGAGGATCGCCCGGCTCATCTTTTCAATCCGAGAACATCGGCGCTGCGTGCTTTTACCTCGGCCTCGCGCAAGACGCGATGGGTCAGCTCCGCCGACGGCAATCCCCTCAGCGCTTTCGGCGCCGTGCCCTCGCGCAACGCTTTCTGGACGTCGTAGACGGCCTGCGTCGCCGCCGCGATCGGCGCATGGCCCTGAAGCGCGATGCGGACGCGCTGGCTGGCGAGATAGTCGACCGCGTTCAATTCGTCCGGCGCACCACCGAGCACGATCGGCAGACGCGTCGCGGCCACGATGGCCTCGAGCTCAGCGCGCGACTTGATGCCGGTGAAGAACAGTGCATCGACGCCGGTGGCTTCATAGGCCTTGGCGCGGCGGATCGCATCCTCGATCGAGGTGATCGAGGCAGCCCCCGTGCGGCCCATGATGACGAGCGTGGGATCGCCGCGTCCGTCGAGCGCCGCCTTCATCTTGCCGACGCCCTCCTCCAGCGAGATCAGTTGCGCCTTGGCTTCGCCAAAGGCGGCCGGCAGCAGCGTGTCCTCGATGGTGAGGCCGGCCGCACCCGCCGTCTCCAGCTCCTGCACCGTGCGGCGCACGTTGAGCGCATTGCCATAGCCATGGTCGGCATCGACCAGCACCGGCAGCGCGGCGGCGCGCGACATCCGCCGCATCTGCTCGGCCAACTCAGTCAGCGTGATCAGGGTGACATCGGGATCGCCGAGCACAGCAAGCGAGGCGACCGAGCCGCCGAACATGCCGAGCGGAAAGCCGAGATCCTCGGCAATGCGGATCGAAATCGCGTCATAGACCGAGCCGGGATGGACGCAGGTCCCGCCCGACAGGATGAGGCGCAGTTTCTCGCGGCGGGAACGAAAGGCCATGCTTGCCTCACTCTCAAATTCCTCATCCTGAGGAGCGCGCTCTTGCGCGCGTCTCGAAGGATGAAGGCCCGGCTGGTGGCCTCGCCCTTCGAGACGCCGCGCTTGCGCGGCTCCTCAGGGTGAGGGTCTTTTGTACTCCGGAGCGCTTACGCAAACTCCAAAATCAGCGCGTCCACCGCTAGCGTCGCGCCTGCGCTGGCGTGGACCTTCTTCACGGTGCCGTCCTGGTCGGCGCGGAGCACGTTCTGCATCTTCATGGCTTCGACCACGGCCAGCGTCTCGCCGGCCTTGACCTCCTGCCCTTCGGTCACCGCGATCGAGACCACGAGGCCGGGCATCGGGCACAGCAGCTTCTTGCCGGCGTCGGAGGCCGTCGTCACCGGCATCAGGCGCGCCGAGGCAGCTTCCGCTTCGGTCCAGACATAGACCGGCACTTCGACTCCCTGATGCGCGAGGCGGATGCCGTTGGCGATCGGGCGCGCCTGCAGCGCGACGAAATGGCCGTCGATGGTGCCCTGCCAGACCGGATCACCCGGCTTCCACGGCGACTGCAGCAAATGCGCATTGCCGGCCTTGCCCTCGGCGTCGAGGAAGCGCACCGCGATCGCCTCACCCTCGCGAGCAACCTCGAGCAAAATCTCCTGGCGGTCGAGCCAGACAGCACGGCGGCGCTCGCGCTGCACGATGCGTCCGCCCATCTGGCCGGAGATCTGGCGCTTGCGCTCGCCGAGCACGTGATCGATGGCGGCGCCGACCGAGGCGATCCGCCGCGCGACTTCGCCGTCGGGCACGCGCACTGCAAAGCCCTTGGGGAATTCCTCGGCGATGAAACCGGTCGACAGATTGCCCTCACGCCAGCGCGGATGGTGCATCAGCGCCGACAGGAACGGGATGTTGTGCCTGATACCGTCGACATAGAACGAATCCAGCGCGGTCGCCTGTGCCTCGATCGCGGCCGCACGCGACGGCGCGTGCGTGACGAGCTTGGCGATCATCGGATCGTAATAAATCGAGATCTCGCCGCCCTCCTGCACGCCGGTGTCGTTGCGCACGGTGATGCCGTCCTTGCTCACTTCCGCCGGCGGGCGATACTTCACCAGCCGCCCGATCGAAGGCAGGAAGTTGCGGAATGGATCTTCCGCGTAGAGACGCGATTCCAC
>NZ_AXAY01000034.1 GCF_000473045.1 Bradyrhizobium sp. WSM3983
CGCATTGCCTCATTCAAAATGTTACTGGAAAACTTCTCGCCCATGATTGGGTCGGTGCCACCGAATTGGTTCGGTGGCCACTATGGCGGGAAAGATCAGCATGGGCGCGCGGCGCGAAGTGGTGTCAGCGGTGACGGAGCAATACCAGTCGGCCAAGCGGGCGGAAAAGGGACGGATCCTCGACGCGCTGTGCGCGACGACGGGCTGGCATCGTAAGCATGCGGTGCGCATACTCCGGCGGCGCACGACGGTTGGGCCCAGCGAGGCCGAGAAACCGCAAGAGCGTAAACGTAGATATGGTACGACGATCAAGGACGCGATGACGGCGCTGTGGGAGGCGTCGGATCGGGTGTGCGGCAAGCGGCTCAAGGTGATGGTCCCGACCTTGCTGCCGGCGCTCGAGCAACATGGCCGATTGCGGCTTGGCCAGGCGGACCGTGATCGTGTTCTGGCCATCAGCGCCGCCACCATTGATCGCCTGCTCGTCGATGTGAAGATTGCGGCGAGCGGCGGCAGGCGGCGCCGTGCCGGATTCTATTCGGCAATCCGGCGCGAGGTCCCGATCCGCACGTTCAATGACTGGAACAGCCCGGTGCCCGGCTTCTGCGAGGTCGACATGGTCGCCCATGGCGGCACGTCGGTGGCCGGCTCGTTCATCCAGACCCTGACGATGGTCGATATCGCCACTGGCTGGACGGAGTGCCTGCCGTTGCTGACGCGGGAGGGTTCGCTGGTCGTCGAGGCGATCAACCGCGCACAGAGCCTGTTCCCCTGGTTGTTGCGCGGCGTTGACTTCGACAACGACAGCGCCTTCATGAACGATGTCGTCGTGCCATGGTGTCGCGAACAGAAGCTCGAAGTGACGCGCTCGCGCGCGTACAAGAAGAACGATCAAGCATTCGTCGAGCAGAAGAATGGTGCCGTCGTCCGCCGCCTCATGGGCTATGGCCGCTTCGATGGCGTCGAGACGGCGCGCGTGATGGGCCGCCTCTATGCGGCCGCGCGGCTCTACGTCAACTTTTTCCAGCCGTCGTTCAAGCTGAAGGAGAAGCGTCGCGAAGGGGCTAAAGTGATCAAGCGCTATCATCCCCCATCGACGCCCTACGAGCGTGCATTAGCGCATCCCAAGGTGACCGCCGCCGTGAAGAAACGGCTGCGCGATCAGTATCGCTCGCTCGATCCGGTCGCGCTGTTGGCCGAGATTCGCGCAACCCAGGACGAACTCGGCAATCGCGTCGATCGTCGTGCCGGACAGGCGCGTGGCCTGCAATCCGTTCACACGAGCAACGCGCCGGTGACCGCGGCGACGTTCGCGAAGACGCTCGGCAAGAGGGTGACCGCCGGCGAGCCGCGTGCCACGCACCGGCGGACTCGTCGGCCCTATAAAACCAGGGTTCGCATGCCGTCCAAGCTCGACCCGCATATTGCTGCTGTCGAGGGCTGGCTCGCGGAGCAGCCGCAACTGACGGCGCTCGCAATCGTCGGTCGGCTGAGCGAGACTCACCCCGAGGAGTTCGGGGCGAGACAGCATTCGATCGTGCAGCGCCTGCTAAGGGCGCTTAGACAAAAGACGGCCGAGCAGTTGGTCGCGGAGCGGCCGCTTGCGGATGCCCCGACCGCCGCTCCATCGCCCGGGGTTGTGGACGGCTCGGGCTATGTAGGGCCCGACCCGCCCACAGCCCCTCTCGTCGAGCAAGCCGGGAAAGCTACCTGGCGCGGCCGATCAGTCGACCTCGCATCCGTGCCATCAGGGTAACAGTTGCTGATGCGGCAATACGGACATCGATATTCGGCGCCGAGCCGACGCGGTCGGACAGCCCGATCCCGCGCCGATCGAAAACGATCAGGCGCCCGAGCTTCATCAATGACGCCAGAAACGTCCGGCTCGCGGGATGCTCCCAGGCGCGCTCCACATGCGAGACGAAGCCGGGCATGACCAGGATATCGAGCGGCCCGTTGCCATAGACCTGATACGCCAGATGGACGCCCGCGCCCTTGACGTAGCGCGTCGTCGGAAGCGCATGCGGCGCGGCGGCGGGACTCATCAGCGCTTCGGTCTCGGCTTCCGGCGCAACACCAAGCTCGTCGCGCAGCCGCTGCGCCAGCGCCGCGTGATGCCTCTCCGCCGCGCTGCGGTCGCCGGCGAGCAGCAGGCTCCGGATCAGATGCCGGCCATAGACTTCGCTGAACGGATCGAGCTCGACCAGGCGGCCCGCATGCCCGGTCGCTGCAAAATGTTCGCCGGCGGCATTCTTGTCCTGCACCAGCCGCTCCAGTGCGTGTACGAGCCGCCCCCGCAGTGCCTCGCGGCGAAAGAACGCCCAATCGTCGAATTCGGGAGAATCCTCCGGTGAGAAACCCGCCAGGAAGTCGCCTCGATAAATCTGGCAGGCCTGTTCAAACGCGCCGCGGTCGCAGGCGCTTTCGAACAGATGTGCGTCGATCGTCAGCTCGACCGTCGGAGACCATCGCACGCTGGTGCGGTCAGTCTCGAAGACCGGCTCGCCAAGCGCGAGTTCGATGCGATGAAGCAGGCGCCGCAATCGCGCCAGCCCGGTCTCGCGGTCGGCCTCGGGCCACAACTGCGTGGCGATCACGTCCCGCGCAACGGCGCCCTTGGCCTCGGCGAGATAAACCAGCAGCGCAAGCCCCTTGCGCAGGGCAAGCTTGATCGGGCGGCCGTCGGCTTGGACCTCCGGGAACCCGAACGTCCCGAGCGAGAAAGCCGTCATGGACATCCTTCCTTCCCGCGCAGCAATCCCGGGGACGCACAGGGGACGGTCGCGCGGTAGCCATCGGGCCAGATCGAGCCTCTTCGCCGGCGAGCGATTCAGGCTCCTGCATGCGGCACCGCTCCAACAGGCACAATAGGAAAAACCATGGTCTCGCGCGTCCTGATCCTGCTCTACGCCCTCGTGAGCTACGCCCTGTTCACGGTCTCATTTCTCTATGCACTTGGTTTTGTCGGCAATTATGTCGTGCCCAGCTCAATCGACAAGTCAATCGACAAGTTGATCGACGTCGGCAGCCCCGCGCATTTGAGCGAGGCCATCGTCGTCAATTTGCTGCTGATGAGCCTGTTTGCCATCCAGCACAGCGTGATGGCGCGACCGGCGTTCAAACAATGGTCGGCCAAATTCCTTCCCGCCGCCTGCCAGCGCAGCACTTACGTGCTGCTCTCCAGCCTGATCCTCCTCCTGCTGTTCTGGCAGTGGCGTCCGATCCCGACGCCGATCTGGCAGACGAGCGGACTTGCGGCCTGGCTGCTGACCGGCGTGCACTGGCTCGGCTGGCTGATCGCGTTCGCCTCGACCCACATGATCGATCATTTCGATCTGTTCGGCTTGCGTCAGGCTTTCCTCGCGTGGCGCGGGGCCGAGATGCCCAGCCAATCTTTCCGGACACCACTGCTATACAAGATCGTGCGGCATCCGCTCATGCTTGGCTTCCTGCTCGCGTTCTGGGCGACGCCCGAGATGACCGCCGGCCATTTGCTGTTCGCGCTCGCAAACACCGCCTACATCCTGATCGCGTTGCGGTTCGAGGAGCGGGATCTGATCGCCGAGTTCGGCGCGACCTATCAGCAATATCGCCAGCGCGTTCCCATGCTGGTGCCGCGTCTGTTCATGCGCCGCCAGACCGGAGATCGCCGGCCTGTTGGAGAATCACAATGAAGGCGATGCTATGTAGCTCCTTTACCGGACCCCAAGATTTGCACATCCGTGAGATCGCCGACCCGAAGCCGGCCGATGACGAGATTCTCATCGACGTCCATGCGGCGTCGGTGAGCTTCATGGACCAGTTGCTGGTCTCGGGCCTCTACCAGATGCGGCCACCTCTGCCCTTCGTGCCCGGCACGGAAGCCTCCGGTGTTGTCGTCGCAATTGGCGACAAGGTCACAAAATTCGCTCCCGGCGATCGGGTGGCGTGCAGCACCTGGATCGGCGGCTACGCCGAACGAATGATTGCCAAGCAATCAAAGAGCGTGCGCCTGCCTGATGGCGTCGCGTTCGAAGCGGCAGCGACGGTGCTGCACAATTACGGCACGGCCTATTATGCGCTGGTCGAGCGAGCACGGGCGCAACCTGGCGAAACCGTGTTGATCACGGGCGCGGCCGGCGGGGTCGGGCTCGCCGCCGTCGACCTCAGCCGCCACCTGGGCTTGCGCCTGATCGCCGGTGTCGGCTCCGACGACAAGGCCGCGCTGGTGTGCAGCTATGGCGCCAGCGATGTCATCAATTATCGCAGCGAAGACATCCGCGACCGGATCAAGTCGATCACGTCAGGACATGGCATCGATATCGGCTTCGACACTATCGGCGGCGCGATCCTCGAGCAGATGGCCCGGCTCATGAGCTGGGGCGGCCGGCTGATGCCGATCGGCTTCGCCAGCGGCGCTATTCCGTCGATCCCGATGAACCTGCCGCTTCTCAAGAACTATGCCATCATCGGCGTCTTCGCCGGCGCCTGGGCCGAGAGATTTTCCACGGAGGCCGCGCGCATGAACGACACGCTGATGCAATTGCTGGCCGACGGAAACATCCGCCCGCACATCGATCGCATCCTCCCTTTGGAGGAGGCCGCTGACGCCATGCGCGCAGTCGCCAACCGCACGGTTCAGGGAAGAATTGTCCTCAAGATCCGGTAGAGTGCGCGTGGCCTGGCAAGACAGGAAGGCAAGTTTTGACCGAGATCATCATCGACAAGCGCTATTGCGGTCCGCCGAACTCCGGCAATGGCGGTTATGTCTGCGGCCGGCTCGCCCAGCACATTCCCGGCGGCGCCGAGGTGACGCTGCGCGCGCCCCCTCCGCTGGACACGCCGCTCGCACCGATCGCGACGGGTGACGGCACATGGGAGCTCCGCGACGGCGCCAAGGTCGTCGCGACTGGACGCGCGACCAGCGTCGAGCTTGCGCGGCTAGAAACCGCCAGCTTCGCGGAAGCATCCGCCGCCGAATTGCTGACACCGGTGAAGCCGCACGAACATCCCCTGCCGACGTGTTTCGTCTGCGGTCCCGCAAGGGCGAAAGGAGACGGCCTGCGCATTTTTGCCAGTCCCCTCGGGCGTCATGCACAACGCCCCGTTCTCGCGGCGAGCTGGACGCCGGATCCGAATCTCGCCGCCGAAGACGGCCTGATCGCCCCCGAATTTCTCTGGTCGGCACTCGATTGTCCCACCGGCTTTGCCTGCAATTGCGATCCGCAGAGCAGCACCGTCGACAAGACGCCGCTCCTGCTCGGCCGGATGTCAGCGCGGATCGAGTCCCGCCCGCGCCCCGGCGACCGCTGCATCATCACGGCCTGGCCCACCGGCCGCGACGGCCGCAAGCGCACGGCCGAAGCTGCGCTGCATGACGAAGCCGGGAAGTTGCTGGCGGTGGCGAAGACGACATGGATTGCAGTCGAGCGCGAGGTGCAGCTCGGACGCGGGTGACGGTCTCGTAGGGTGGGCAAAGCGAAGCGTGCCCACCACCGCGTTCGAAGACAAAGATGGTGGGCACGGCGCTACGCGCCTTTGCCCACCCTACGAGACTTCGCGTGACGCAGCCTACGCGCTTTGCTCGATCATCTCCTGCAGCCGTACCAACTCGGCCTCGATATCCCGCTCCACATCGGCGGCCCGGATCTCCATCACCCGATAATCTCGCGCCTCCAGCCACGCCCGTCGCGAGGCGCGGTCAGCGGCAATCGTCTCGCCCTCGCCCGGGTTGACCAGCTCGATCGCGATCCGGTGCGAGAATGAGACGAAGTCCGGGATGTGACGGCCCACCGGAGTCTGGCGCTTGAATTGTCCAGCGAAGCGGCGATCACGTGTCAGCGCCTGCCAGAGCAGGCGCTCGGCATCGGTCGGGTTGCGGCGGAGCAGGCGCGCGAGGCCGCGCACGGTGGAGCCGCTGTCGGGCATGCCGCCGCCCTGCCCGTGCTCGGCCAAGAGCGCACGCAGCCGCGTGGCCTGCTCGCCGTCGAGCACGCCGCCCTTGGCCGGGCCCTTGCGTCCCTCGGCGATCGCCATCACCACCCCATGGAGGGTATGCATGTCCTGCTTGGTTGGCTCCATCCGGCTGAAGATGTTGCGCAGGTTCACCAGCATGGTGTCGCGCTTCTCGGCCGGGCGCAAAAACTCGACCCGATCGAGTTCGCGGATAAGGTTGTCGAAGAAGGCCCCCATCTGGTGCTGCGAGGCGCGCTCGGAGCGCTCCGGCATGGCGTGCGGCAGCTCGCCCGAGGTCGCCCGCTTGAACCATTCGTAGCCAACCAGCAGCACGGCCTGGGCGAGATTGAGCGAGGCAAAGCCTGGATTGACCGGGAAGGTGATGATGCGGTTGGAGAGCCCGACCTCCTCGTTGGTCAGCCCCCAGCGCTCCCGGCCGAACAGGATGCCGGCCTTGCCGCCGGTCGCGACGTGCCCGGCGATCTCGGCCGCGGCAGCCTCCGGCCCGACCACCGGTTTGGCCTGGTCGTGGGGGCGCGCGGTGGTGGCGAACAGCAGGTCGAGGTCGGCAACCGCCTCACCGACCGTGTCGAACAGTTCGACCTTTTCCAGAATGTGGTCGGCGCCGGCGGCGGCCCGCTGTGCCGCGATGTTGGGCCAGCCGTCGCGGGGGTTGACGATGCGCAAGCGGCTCAGGGCAAAATTACCCATGGCGCGTGCGGCCATGCCGATGTTTTCCCCGAGCTGCGGCTCGACCAGGATCACGATGGGACCGTCGAGGGCGAGGCCCGCCTTGGTCTTGTCAGTCCCCGACATATCGTTTCGCTTTCACACTGTCTCTCAAGGCCTTGCCAGGGCGCTCTTCAGGAATTGATTCAAAGCCGGTTCAGGGCCGGCTGCCCGCTCGCCTGTCGTTTGCCTGTCCTGACAAAATTCTCAAGGGAAATAACGGGGTTAGATTCGACTTTTGAATCTCTCCTGAAGCTTCAGGCCCATCCCGCGGCGGGACCGCTTCAGGCCCCCCATCCGTGGAAGCTGGCTGAGCTAAAAGTGCATAATCACTTGGCTTTCGCCCGCCGCGGTCCGGTGCTAAGAGGCGGCGGATATTCACGTTGGCGCGCCGCAAGCGCCGTTCCCAAGAGGGCTTCCCCGATCATGGCAAAAATCAAGGTATCCAATCCCGTCGTCGAACTCGATGGCGACGAGATGACCCGGATCATCTGGCAGTACATCAAGGACAAGCTGATCAACCCGTTCCTGGATGTCGAGCTGCAGTATTTCGACCTGGGCATGGAGTACCGCGACCACACCAACGATCAGGTCACCATCGACGCCGCCGAGGCAATCAAGAAGGTCGGCGTCGGCGTCAAATGCGCCACCATCACCCCGGACGAGGCTCGGGTGAAGGAATTCAACCTCAAGCAGATGTGGAAGTCGCCGAACGGCACCATCCGCAACATCCTCGGCGGCGTGATCTTCCGCGAGCCGATCATCTGCAAGAACGTGCCGCGCCTGGTGCCCGGCTGGACCAAGCCGATCATCATCGGCCGCCACGCCTATGGCGACCAGTACCGCGCCACCGACTTCAAGTTCCCGGGCAAGGGCACGCTCTCGATGAAGTTCGTCGGCGAGGACGGCACCGTCATCGAAAAGGAAGTGTTCAAGGCCCCCGATGCCGGCGTCGCCATGGGAATGTACAACCTCGACGATTCCATCATCGACTTCGCCCGCGCCTCGCTGAACTACGGCCTGTTGCGCGGCTATCCGGTCTATCTCTCGACCAAGAACACCATTCTCAAGGTCTATGACGGCCGCTTCAAGGACATCTTCCAGGACATCTACGACCGCGAGTTCAAGAAGGAATTCGAGGCCAAGGGCCTGACCTACGAGCACCGCCTGATCGACGACATGGTCGCCTCGGCGTTGAAATGGTCCGGCGGCTATGTCTGGGCCTGTAAGAACTACGACGGCGACGTGCAGTCCGACACGGTCGCGCAGGGCTACGGCTCGCTCGGCCTGATGACCTCGGTGCTGCTCACCCCCGACGGCAAGACGGTGGAAGCAGAAGCCGCTCACGGCACGGTGACCCGGCACTACCGCGAGCACCAGAAGGGCAAGGAGACCTCGACCAACTCGATCGCGTCGATCTTCGCCTGGACCCGCGGCCTGTCGCACCGCGCCAAGCTCGACAACAACGCCGAGCTCGCCAAGTTCGCGAACACGCTGGAGAAGGTCTGCGTCGACACCGTCGAGGAAGGCTACATGACCAAGGACCTCGCGCTGCTGGTCGGCGCCGACCAGCGCTGGCTGTCGACCACCGGCTTCCTCGACAAGGTCGCGGACAATCTCACGAAGGCGTTGGCGGCGTAAGCTGGCAACCGCAATTTCGCCCGGCTGGGTCGGACATCATCACGGGCCGCGTCTGAAAGCGCGGCCCGTTCGCTTTTAGTAGAGCCCTTCGCGGAGATGCGACCATGTCGACCAGGTTTGCTGCCCCCTGCCTGCTGATGCTCGCCACCATGGCCGGGCCGGCTTCTGCTGCGGAGACGCTGCCCGACGCCGTCGCCGCGCCCGGCGAGACCGTCGTGCTCAGCGTCCACGCTGAGGGCGCGCAGGTCTATGAGTGCAAGGCCGGCACCGACGGCAAGCTCGCCTGGGCGTTTCGCGAGCCGATCGCGACGCTGCTCGCCGAGGGCAAGACCATCGGCCGGCACTACGTCGGACCGAACTGGGAGCACGCCGACGGCAGCGCCGTGGTCGGCAAGGCCATCGGGAGCGCGCCGGGCGCCACGGCCGCCGATATCCCCTGGCTGAAGCTGGAGGTCTCCTCGCGCCGCGGCAGCGGCGTGTTGACGCCGGTCACCACCGTCCAGCGCATCAACACCCATGGCGGCAAGCTCGACGGCGCGTGCGACAAGGCCGGCGAATTCAAGAGCGCGCCCTACTCGGCCGAGTATGTTTTCCTGAAGAAGGGCTGACCGCTCAGCGGTCGGTACCTTCGCGCTCCGCCTGCGCCAGTTCTGCCGCGGCGAGATCGCCGGTCTCTTCCAGCCGCGCTCTCGCCGTCTCCTGAACGTGGGCGGCGAGCGTCGGCATGCGCGCGATCAGGGCGTGAAAGTCCTGGGCATCCAGTAGCAGGAGCCGCGTCTTGCGCGTCGCCGTCACCGTGCCGCTGCGTTTGGTTTTGTGCAGCAGCGCGATCTCGCCGAAGAAGGTGCCGTCGCCAAGCCGCACATGCTGGCTCGGCAGCGCGATCTCGACCTCGCCGGCGGTGATGAAATACATCGACAAGGCCACATCGCCTCGTCGTACCAAAACCTCGCCCTGCTCGATGGTGCGGGCGCGGAGCAACCGCATGATGTCGGCGATCTCCCCGGCCGACAAATGCGAGAACAGCGGCACGCGGGCCAGCATGCCCCAGGTGACGACGAAGTCGCGCCGCTTCACTTCCTCCGCAAAGGCGGTGGAGATGATCGCGACCGGCAGCGCGATCATGGCGAAGCCCGAGATGATCGTGAAGACGGAGATGATCTTTCCCAGCGCCGTCACCGGCACGACGTCGCCATAGCCGACGGTGCCGAGTGTCACGATCGCCCACCACATCGCGTCCGGAATGGTGCCGAGCTTGTTCGGCTGCACATCGCGCTCAATAGCGTAGAGCAGCGAGGCGAAGGTCAGGACCGCGCCAGCGAGGATGACGAGGCAGCCGATCAGCGCGCGCCGCTCGGCGTGCACGGCGGCCAGCAGCGAGCGCATCGCCGGCGAGTACCGTATCAGCTTGAAGAACGGCAGCACGCCGAGCGCGGCCAGCGTCGCGTGTCGTCCCGTGACCAGCACCACTGCGGCAGGCAGGAATGCCATGAGGTCGATGATGCCGAGCGCTGAGAAGGAATAGCCGAGCCGGTCGGCAAGCGGCGAGCCCTTGCGCGGCGTGTGGCCCGCCACCGTCCAGAGCCGCGCGGCGTATTCCAGCGCGAACACGATCACGCAGAGGATGGTGACGGCCGAGAACAACACACCGAACTGCGCATCCAGCTCCGGCACCGAGGCGAGGATCATCGCGGCAACGTCGAGCACGATGACGCCGATGATGATCTGGATGAAGCGCGGCCCGGCGGAATAGGCCAGCGGATCGTGCTCCAGCAATTCGTAGAGGCGATCCCTCAAGTTGGGATCGCGCAAGCCACGTCCTCGCGGAACGAGGCCCATCGTGATTTAAGCGCCTGCCGCTTTTGGTTCGAGCATGGCTTTTTCGATCGCGGCAAGCGCCTCGGTCGCCTTGGCGCCATCCGGGCCGCCGGCCTGCGCCATGTCGGGCCGGCCGCCGCCGCCCTTGCCACCCAGCGCTTCCGAGGCGACGCGCACCAGGTTCACGGCATTGAAGCGCGAGGTCAGGTCGGCGGTGACGCCGACCACGACGCCGGCCTTGCCGTCCTCGGTGACGCCGATGATAGCGACCACGCCGGAGCCGATTTGCTTCTTGCCATCGTCCGCAAGGCTCTTGAGATCCTTCATCTCGATGCCTTCGACCGCACGCGCCATCAGCTTGACGCCGCCGGCCTCGCGCACGCCGCTGGCCGCACCATTGCTGCCGGCTGACGCACCGCCGCCCATCGCGAGCTTCTTGCGGGCGTCGGAGAGTTCGCGCTCGAGCTTCTTGCGCTCCTCCATCAGCGCGGTGATGCGCGCCGGGACATCGTCGATCGAGGTGCGCAGCTCGTTGGCCGCGGTCTTCGCCAGCGCCATGGTCTCGTTGGCATGCCGGCGTGCGTAGTTGCCGGTCAGCGCCTCGATGCGGCGCACGCCCGAGGCGACCGCGCTCTCGCCGGTCAGCGTGATCAGGCCGATATCGCCGGTGCGCCGCACATGCGTGCCACCGCAGAGCTCGACCGACCAGCCTAGCGCGTTGGTGCCGCGCTCGCGCGCGGTCCGGCCCATCGAAACGACGCGGACCTCGTCGCCATATTTCTCGCCGAACAGGGCGCGCGCCCCGGCCTCGCGCGCTTCATCGACGCCCATGACGCGGGTCGTGACCTCGTCGTTCTCCAGCACCACGTCGTTGGCGATGTCCTCGACGCGGGCGAGCTCTTCCGCCGTGATCGGCTTCGGATGCACGAAGTCGAAGCGCAACCGATCGGGCGCGACCATCGAGCCGCGCTGGGCGATGTGGTCGCCGAGCACCTGACGCAGCGCTTCATGAATGAGATGGGTCGCCGAATGATGCGCGCGGATCGAGGAGCGCCTGCCGTGATCGACCTCGAGCTGCAGCGCGGTACCAACCTTCAGCTTGCCGCTCTCGACCGTGCCGACATGAACGAAGAAATCGCCGAGCTTCTTCTGCGTGTCGGTGACGCGGAACTTGACGCCGCCTTCACCCGTCAGCACGCCGGTGTCCCCGACCTGGCCGCCGGACTCCGCATAGAACGGCGTCTGGTTGAGCAGAAGCGCGCCGGTCTCGCCGGCCTTGAGGCTCGCGACTTCCTGCCCATCCTTCACCAGCGCGGACACCACGCCTTCGGCGCTCTCGGTTTCGTAGCCCAAAAATTCAGTCGCCCCGAGCTTCTCGCGCAGCGGAAACCAGATCGCCTCAGACGCCGCCTCGCCAGACCCCTTCCAGGACTCGCGCGCCTTGGCCTTCTGGCGCTCCATCGCGTCGGTGAAAGCGGACTGGTCGACGCCGATGCCGCGCGACTTCAGCGCGTCCTGCGTCAGGTCCAGCGGGAAGCCATAGGTGTCGTACAGCGTGAAGGCGACGTCGCCGTCGAACATGTCACCCTTCTTCAGGGACGCGCTCTTTTCGTCAAGGATGGCCAAGCCGCGCACCAGCGTCTTGCGGAAGCGGGTTTCTTCCAGCCGCAGCGTTTCCTCGATCAAATTCTCCGCCCGCATCAGGTCGGGATAGGCCTGGCCCATCTCGCGGACCAGCGCCCAGACCAGGCGATGCATCAGCGGCTCTTTCGCGCCCAGCAGCTGCGCATGGCGCATCGCGCGGCGCATGATCCGGCGCAGCACATAGCCGCGACCTTCGTTGGAGGGCAGTACGCCATCCGCAACGAGGAAGGCCGAGGAACGCAAATGGTCGGCGATGACGCGGAACGAGGCGACGGTTTGCTGGTTCGGCCCGCTGCCGAGCGCCGACGCGGTCGCATCGATCAGGTGACGGAACAGATCGGTCTCGAACACGCTGTCGACGCCCTGCATGATGCAGGCCATGCGCTCCAGCCCCATGCCGGTATCGATCGAGGGACGCGGCAGATCCACGCGCTCCTCCTTCGTCACCTGCTCGTACTGCATGAAAACGAGATTCCAGAATTCGAGGAAGCGATCGCCGTCCTCTTCCGGCGAGCCCGGAGGGCCGCCCCAGATGTGGTCGCCGCGGTCGATGAAGATCTCCGAGCACGGGCCGCACGGGCCGGTGTCACCCATCGCCCAGAAATTGTCCGAGGTCGGGATGCGGATGATGCGGTCGTCGGAGAACCCGGCAATCTTCTTCCAGAGCCCGTGCGCCTCGTCGTCGGTGTGGTAGACCGTGACGAGCAGCTTGTCCTTGTTGAGCCCGAAGTCTTTCGTGATGAGCTTCCACGCCAGCTCGATCGCGCGCTCCTTGAAATAGTCGCCAAAGGAGAAGTTGCCGAGCATCTCGAAGAAGGTGAGATGGCGCGCGGTGTAGCCGACATTGTCGAGGTCGTTGTGCTTGCCTCCGGCGCGCACGCATTTCTGCGAGGTGGTGGCGCGCTGATAGGGCCGCTTCTCGACGCCGGTGAAGACGTTCTTGAACTGCACCATTCCGGCATTGGTGAACATCAACGTCGGATCGTTGCGCGGCACCAATGGCGAGGACGACACGATCTCGTGGCCGTTCTCGGCAAAGAAGTTCAGAAAGGTCGACCTGATCTCGTTGACGCCGCTCATGTTCATCCAATCGGGTGTGCTTGGACCCGGAAATACGCCATCCAAACCGGTGATTTGGGCTGATATCTGCGGGCCAAAGCGCTTTTAGACAAGGCCAGCTTCGCTGTCCAGAAACTGTGCAGAGAGATCAGTGGGTTGCCGCAGGCGCGTCCTCCCCCTTGCAATCCCGTTGAAAGCCGCAAAGCCTGCGTTGACAGGCTTGGCCGGGCTGTGGTCTGTACCCATCTGTATCGTACGGCCACGTCGGGAGAGACCGGCTCACTTGCCGGCGCCGAAGGAGCAACCGCCCCGGAAACTCTCAGGCAAAAGGACCGCGTGGCTTTGACGACATCTGGAAAGAGGCGCCGACGGGCTTAAGGCCCGGACTGCGTCCGCCGACGGGATAATACTCTCAGGCACAGCGACAGATGGGGCTTCGACTGGTGTCCATCGGGGAATCGTCCCCGGGGAACCGCCGAGGGCCCCTGTGATGCTTGCGCGTGACGACAAAGACTCCCTGAAACGTACCCCCCTCCACAGCCTTCATGTGACGCTCGGCGGCAAGATGGTGCCGTTCGCGGGCTATGACATGCCCGTGCAGTACCCCGCGGGCGTCCTGAAAGAGCACCTCCAGACCCGCTCATCCGCCGGTTTGTTCGACGTCTCCCATATGGGCCAGATCGCGCTCAGGCCGAAATCGGGCAAGGTCGAGGACGCCGCCCGTGCGCTGGAACGGCTGGTGCCGCAGGATATTTTGGCGATTGCACCGGGCCGGCAGCGCTACGCCCAGTTCACCAATAAAGATGGCGGCCTTCTGGACGATCTGATGGTCGCCAATTTCGGCGATCATTTGTTCCTGGTGGTCAACGCCGCCTGCAAGGCCGAGGACGAGGCGCATCTGCGCGCGAACCTCTCCGATACCTGCATCATCGATTCGCTCGCCGACCGCGCGCTGATCGCGCTGCAGGGCCCGAAGGCCGAAGCCGCACTGGCGAAATTGTGTGCAGAGGCGCCATCCCTGAAGTTCATGGATGCCGGTCCGCATGAGGTCGCCGGCCTCGCCTGCTTCGTCTCGCGCTCCGGCTATACCGGCGAGGACGGGTTCGAGATCTCGGTCCCCGCAGCGGAGGCCGAACACCTTGCCAAAACGCTCCTCGACAATCCCGAAATGATGCCGATCGGCCTCGGCGCCCGCGACAGCCTGCGGCTGGAAGCCGGGCTCTGCCTCTACGGCCACGACATCGACACCGCGACCACGCCGGTCGAGGCCGCGCTGGAATGGTCGGTGCAGAAGAGCCGCCGCAGCGGCGGCGCCCGTGCCGGCGGTTTTCCCGGCGCCGAGAAAATCCTCGCGCACTTCGACCACGGCGCATCTCGTCGCCGCGTCGGCCTGCGCGCTGAAGGTCGCGCGCCGGTGCGCGAAGGCGCGCTGCTGTTTGCTGATAGCGCAGGGCGCGAGCCGATCGGAAAAGTCACCTCGGGCGGCTTCGGCCCGAGCCTGAATGCGCCGGTCGCGATGGGTTACGTGCCCACTGCCCTGAGCGCGCTCGATACAAGACTCTTCGCCGAGGTGCGCGGGCAACGCCTGCCACTCACCGTCGCCGCCATGCCTTTCGTGAAAAACACCTACAAACGCTGAGGACTTAAGAAGATGACCACGACGCTGTACACCACCGACCATGAATGGCTCGCGATCGACGGCGATGTCGCAACCGTCGGCATCACCGATTACGCGCAGTCCCAGCTCGGCGACGTCGTGTTCGTCGAACTGCCCAAGGTCGGCCGCGCGCTGAAGAAGGCAGAAGCCGCCGCCGTCGTCGAATCGGTGAAAGCCGCCTCCGACGTCTACGCGCCTGTGACCGGCGACGTGCTCGAGACCAACGACGCGCTCGCCGCCGAGCCCGCGCTGGTGAACTCGGACGCGCAGGGCAAGGCCTGGTTCTTCAAGGTCAAGATTGCCGACAAGAGCGAACTTGGCGGCCTCATGGATGAAGCCGCCTACAAGGCGCATACGGCGTGAGGATATGAGCCGAACAGTCTCCCCATACTCACTGTCATGCCCCGCGAAGGCGGGGCATCCAGTAAACGCAGCCGCCTCGGCTAGAGCCGATTGGCCGCGGCGTACTGGATCGCCCGCCTTCGCGGGCGATGACAGCAATCCCTAAAGCGAGGACCCATGATGACCGCGCACCGCAAATCCAATGGCGACACCACCACTTTCGCTCGCCGCCACATCGGCCCGTCGGCGCGCGATGTCACTGCAATGTTAGAGGCGGTCGGCGCCAAAAGCGTCGACGCATTGATGGCGGAGACGCTGCCGGCCTCGATCCGGCAGGCCGCCCCGCTCGATCTCGGCAAGCCCTTGAGCGAGACCGAGGCGATCGCGCATATGGCCGAGCTCGCACGGCAGAACCAGGTTTTCACCTCGCTGATCGGCCAAGGCTATTCCGGCACGATCCTGCCTGCGGTGATCCAGCGCAACATCCTGGAGAACCCGGCCTGGTACACCGCGTATACGCCCTACCAGCCCGAGATCAGCCAGGGCCGGCTGGAGGCGCTGTTCAACTTCCAGACCATGATCTGCGACCTCACCGGGCTCGACGTCGCCAACGCCTCGCTGCTCGATGAGGCGACTGCCGCAGCCGAAGCCATGGCGCTCGCGGAACGGCACTCGAAGGTGGAAGCCAAAGCCTTCTTCGTCGACAAGGACGTGCATCCGCAGACGTTAGCTGTAATGCGCACCCGCGCCGCGCCGCTCGGCTGGTCGCTGGTCGTCGGCGATCCCCTCACCGATCTCGACAAGGCCGACGTGCTCGGTGCGCTGCTGCAATATCCTGGAACCTCGGGCGCGGTGCGCGACCTCAGGCCGGCGATCGCAGCGCTGAAGGCCAAGGGCGCGCTGGCGATCGTTGCCGCCGATCTGCTGGCGCTGACATTGCTCGCCTCGCCCGGCGAGCTCGGCGCCGACATCGCGATCGGCTCGGCGCAACGCTTTGGCGTGCCGATGGGCTATGGCGGGCCGCATGCGGCCTATATGGCGGTGCGCGATGCACTGAAGCGCTCGCTGCCCGGCCGCATCGTCGGCCTCAGCGTCGACTCGCGTGGTGCCGCCGCCTATCGCCTTGCGCTGCAGACCCGCGAGCAGCACATCCGCCGCGAGAAGGCGACCTCCAACATCTGCACCGCGCAGGTGCTGCTCGCCGTGATCGCCGCGATGTATGCGGTCTATCATGGCCCCGAGGGGCTTGCGCAGATCGCACGCAATGTGCATCGCCGCGCCGCGGTGCTGGCCGCCGGCCTGCGCAAGCTCGGCTTCGCGCAGCAATCCGAAGCCTTCTTCGACACGCTCAGCGTCGACGCCGGCGCCAAGCGCGCCGAGATCATCGCGCGCGCAGCCGCCGAGAAGATCAATCTCGGTGTTGATGAAAGCGCGTTGCGCATCGCGCTCGACGAGACCACGACGCCGGCAACTGTCGAAGCGGTCTGGCGCGCCTTCGGCGGCCAGCTCGCTTACGCCGAGATCGATGCCACCACGCGCGAGGCGCTGCCGGAGGCGCTGAAGCGCGCAACCTCCTTCCTCACCCATCCCGTTTTCCACGCGCATCGTTCGGAGACCGAGATGCTGCGCTACATGCGCAAGCTCAGCGATCGCGACCTCGCGCTCGACCGCGCGATGATCCCGCTCGGCTCGTGCACCATGAAGCTGAACGCGACCACCGAGATGATGCCGCTGACCTGGCCGGAATTCGGGTCCTTGCATCCCTTCGCCCCGCACGAGCAGGCCAAGGGCTACCAGGCGCTGTTCGCGCGGCTTTCGAGGTGGCTGTGCGACATCACCGGCTATGACGCGATCTCGCTGCAGCCGAATTCGGGCGCTCAAGGAGAGTATGCCGGCTTGCTCGCGATCCGCGGCTATCATGCCGCGCGCGGAGAGACGCACCGGAAAATCTGCCTGATCCCCTCCTCCGCCCACGGTACCAATCCGGCCTCGGCCGCGATGGTCGGCATGGAGGTGGTGGTGGTTGCCTGCGAGGTCAACGGCGACGTCGATGTCAACGATCTCCGCGCCAAGGCGGAGAAGCACTCGAACGATCTCGCTGCGGTGATGATCACCTATCCCTCGACGCATGGCGTGTTCGAGGAGCATATTCGCGAGATCTGCGACATCGTGCATGGCCATGGCGGCCAGGTGTATCTCGACGGTGCCAACCTCAATGCGCAGGTCGGCCTTAGCAGGCCCGGCGATTACGGCGCCGATGTCAGCCATCTCAACCTGCACAAGACCTTCTGCATCCCGCATGGCGGCGGCGGCCCCGGCATGGGCCCGATCGGCGTAAGAGCGCATCTCGCGCCGTTCCTCCCCGGCCATCCGGCGACCCAGGCTGACGCGTCGGTCGGCCCTGTCTCGGCCGCGCCGTTCGGTTCGGCGTCGATCCTCACCATCTCCTACATCTACATCCTGATGATGGGCGGTGAAGGCTTGAAGCGCGCGACCGAGATCGCGATCCTCAACGCCAATTACGTCGCAGCCCGCCTCAATGCGTACTTCCCGGTGCTCTACAAGAATGCAAAGGGCCGCGTCGCGCATGAGTGCATCGTCGATCCCCGTCCGCTGAAGACGACATCTGGTGTTACGGTGGACGACATCGCCAAGCGCCTGATCGATTACGGCTTCCATGCGCCGACCATGAGTTTTCCGGTACCGGGCACGTTGATGATCGAGCCGACCGAGTCGGAATCGAAGGCGGAGCTGGATCGGTTCTGTGACGCCATGATCGCGATTCGCAAGGAAATCGCCGAGGTGGAGGCCGGTCGTTTCAAGATAGAAGCCTCGCCCTTGCGCCACGCCCCGCACACCGTGCACGACATCGCCGATGACGACTGGAAGCGCGCCTATACCCGCACTGAAGGCTGCTTCCCCGCAGGCACATCGCGCACCGACAAATATTGGTGCCCGGTGGGCCGCGTCGACAACGTCTATGGCGATCGCAACCTGGTGTGCTCGTGCCCGCCGGTGAGCGATTACGCGGAAGCCGCGGAGTAAGACGCGACGCAGCTTCGTAGGGTGGGCAAAGCGAAAGCGTGCCCACCGCTCTGTGCACGTTGAGATATGGTGGGCACGGCGCTCGCGCGCCTTTGCCCGCCCTACGATACCGACTCAAGGCGCAACCAGCGTACGGTTTCGTCGATCCCACCGCCACAGTCGATCGTTGGTAAGCTCGGTACCGCCCCACCAGCGGTGGATTGGGTTATGCTTGGAGAAATCCTCATCGCTTTCGCTATCCATAATCGCGCGCCCGAGGTCCGTTAGCGTCATCCGACCTTCCTTGGGTTGATGGCGAAGGGCCTCCTTGCTCTTGTCGAGCGGCGTCTCGCCAAATTCGATGATCGCCGGCTTCGGACAATCCACCAGTTTGTCGAGCAATTCATCCGCCTCCCGCTCGTCGTATACCTCGCGGAACTCGGCCGCACGAAGTACCCTTCTCCGCTCGGTACCCTCGTCCTCGATCCACCCCAGCATTCCCATCTCGTTTTCGCCGAGACCCGTGTGCAGATCGGGCAACTCTTCGAGTATGGTGATAAGAGCGGGCCGCAGTCGCGGAAACTTGGTCAGATCCGTCGAGAGCAGATCAAAACAATGCTCAGGTGTGGGAGCTCGCCAAGCATTCCAGGCACGCCCGGCCATCGTAAAGTGAGCGTCCGTGACTTTGAACACCGGCAACTTCCATCTCGCGACGGATTGCGGGTGGTAATTGCCAGCCGAATCGTCAGTCTGTACGAGGCTCAGCTTCGTTGTGAACTCCTTGTACGGACGAAGGAGGTTAAGCAACCAGACAAGGACGAGCTGATCGTTGGGCCACGGATCGGCCCACACCTCGATCGAATCGAATTTCGCGCAGAGATCGAACAGGCCGATATCCCGGGTGGCGAAATCTCGCAGCGAACTTCGCGCGACGTCATCGAGCCAGTGATCGCCGACATTGCAGTGCTTCGTCGAACGCCGCTCCAGTCCGATCCAAAGCTGCTCCTCGGACGGCAATTGGCCGCAGACGAAGCGAAGGCCAAAGCCAATGGCGACGTTGGCTCTGTTGGCACGTCGCAAACGATCTGCTCCCAGATGGCTCGTCGCCAGGATCAAATGTGACACGATCAGCTCCCAACAATTGATCACGCAATGGAGATGCAGCTTGAGGAACGCACGCGTTAGTCAGGCGGGACCAATGAACGGTTCTCACGGTCCCATCGCCAGAGCCGTTCGTTGGTCAGCAGCGTGCCGCCCCACCAGCGTCGGATCGGATTGTGGCGACGGAAGTCCTCGCGCCCCGCAAGGACGGCTAGGCCAAACTCCGTCAACGACAGCCGGCTCCGGCGATAGGCGGCGTTGCGACCTCGCGTATCGTGCTGTGGGAGGGCTGCGAGTTTCGGATCGAGACCCGTGATCGCCGGCATCGGGCCGGACGCCAGCCCTTCGAGCAAAGGGCCAAGCTCCCATTGGTCAAACACGCGCGTTTCGAGCAACCCGCCCGGCTGAAATAGCTCCTTGGTCCGGTTGCGGCCCTCCGCAATCAACTCGAGGAGCCGCGCTTCCGTCGCGCCCAGTCCGGTGATCGGTGACGGCAGCTCCGCCAACAATTGCTCCATCGCCGGCTTCAGGAAGGGCAGCCTGGGGAAATTCCTGCCGAGCAGTCCGAAACAGAGCTCCGGCGTTGGTGTCCGATAAGCTTCCCAGGCCACCCGGGCAGCTTCGAGATCGCTGTCCGCGACGTCGAACTCCCGCACGGGACGATCGCGAAGCTCCGCGACGTCGGCTCCGAGCAAGTCGAAATCGACCAGCCGCAATCGCAGACGCTCGGCCATGGATGGGTGGGAACGCAGATAGTCGAGGATCCAGATCAATAGCAATTGACTGTTGGGTTCGGGATCGAACCACAGCTCGGTGAGATCGACACCGTAAGCGTCGCAGAACCAGACCAATCCAAGGTTCTTGTGCGCGAGACCCGTCTGGGAGGACCGCCTGACGAGGTCGGACCAATGCACTTCGGGATCGCGTGGGTACATGCGACCTTCGAGATATTGGTCAAGATGGTAAGACGTGGGCAGCGGTCCCGAAACGAACCGAAAGATCAACGGGGCGACCAAGTCGTCGCGGTCCACATGAATGAGACCGACGCCGGACGAGCTGGTCAGGATTACACGCCTCATGTCCGAGGTGCCCTCACACAAAACGAAACGGGCACCGAAGACGTCGGCAACTCAACGTCCTCAGCGCCCGCTCCTCGCGAAATTATTCCGCGTTAGAACTTACTCGTCCGCAGGCTCCTCGCCGTCGGTGTCGCGCTCGGGCGCGCCGGCCAGAATCTGCTCGGCGATCAGGCCGGAGTTCTGGCGGATCGAGGTCTCGATCTTGGCGGTGATGTCGGGGTTGGCCTTCAGGAACGCTTTCGAATTCTCGCGACCCTGGCCGAGGCGCTGGCTGTCATAGGAGAACCAGGCGCCGGACTTCTCGACGATGCCGGCCTTGACGCCGAGATCGAGGATCTCGCCCATCTTGGAGACGCCCTCGCCGTACATGATGTCGAACTCGACCTGCTTGAAGGGCGGCGCCAGCTTGTTCTTGACGACCTTCACGCGCGTGGTGTTGCCGACCACTTCGTCGCGCTCCTTGATCGCGCCGATGCGGCGGATATCGAGGCGGACGGAGGCGTAGAATTTCAGCGCGTTGCCGCCGGTCGTGGTTTCCGGCGAGCCGTACATCACGCCGATCTTCATGCGGATCTGGTTGATGAAGATCACCATGGTGTTGGACTTGTTGATCGAGGCCGTCAGCTTGCGCAGCGCCTGGCTCATCAGGCGGGCCTGAAGACCCGGCAGCGCATCGCCCATCTCGCCCTCGAGCTCGGCCTTCGGCACCAGTGCCGCAACCGAATCGACCACCAGAACGTCGACTGCACCCGAGCGCACCAGCGTGTCGCAGATTTCCAGCGCCTGCTCGCCGGTGTCCGGCTGGGAGATCAGGAGCTCGTCGATGTTCACGCCGAGCTTGCGGGCATAGACCGGATCGAGCGCGTGTTCGGCGTCGATGAAGGCGCAGATACCGCCCTTCTTCTGCCCTTCCGCCACCGTGTGCAGCGCCAGCGTGGTCTTGCCCGAGGATTCCGGCCCGTAGATTTCGACGACACGTCCCTTCGGCAGACCGCCAATGCCGAGCGCGATATCAAGCCCGAGCGAGCCCGAGGAGACCGCCTCGACATCCATCGAACGGTCGTTCTTGCCGAGCTTCATCACCGAGCCCTTGCCGAACTGGCGCTCGATCTGGGAGAGCGCGGCGGCCAGAGCTTTACTCTTGTCCATGGAAGATCCTTCGACGATACGCAGGGCAGTGGTGGACATTGGTCGAGCTCCTTATGGCGAGGATTCGCGTGTGGGACAAACGATTGGCGTGGCGGGTCGTCGATAAAAACAACGTACACCATTTGTTCTAGGTTCGCAATATGTTCTTTTGCAAAAGATGGTACTGGCCTGTTTCCGACCTTGGTGGGCCTAATTTGATTTTCGCAGTGGCCTGATTTGTCGGTTCCATCAAAAGAACCTATGCAGTAGCTTCTCCGCCCATCTCGGGGAGACGGGGGATGGGGATGGAGCTTTTTAGGGCTCAGAAGGTTGCTGAGGGGCCGGGCAACTCAACGAGGCGATGTCACTTCTGCGATGAGACGCAAGAGATTGTCCGAGTGATAGTGGATGCAGACACTGGGCACAGCCTCCAAATGTTCGAGTGCGAGCACTGCGGAGAGCGAAGCTGGGATGATTAAGGCCGCCTCAGTTGGCGGCCCCTTTCTTTTTGATCTCAATCTCGGCGTCGTTCCCATGCGAGATTTGAGCTCCGGTTCCTTTTGCCCGCCGAACCGCTTCGCGATCTAGTCTTCATAGGCAAGTTTGTCCGGCGCACTCCGCCCCATTTTCATTGAGTGTCCTAATTCCCCCCTGCGGGTATAGGAATCGAAAGGGGCCGCCTCGCAGCGACCCCTTGCCGGTTACAATCTTGTTCGGGATGAAATACCAGCCCCGGCGATGCCCATCGTAGCGGGATCAAAAATCCAAGTGGATTCCGGATAACTACCGTTCGCGACATTGTCCTAATCCGCGAGAGCGACTGTCCTGATTAGGACAGGTGCCCCGATCAAGCGGGGGCGGGCCGCGAAGCCGAAAGTAAGTCGCCTCAGTTGACAGAAGCCGGGCCCTTCGCGTCCCCAAGGACAAGCAGCGCCAGAGGCGCCAGGGGACCGATCGCGGCGGCGATCCAAAGCCACTTTCCGGACGGCCTGTTGCGCTCGTGCGCCATCGCGCCTGCGAGCGGGATTGATCCAATCGAAATGATGACGAAAAGCCAAAAGCCCATGGCCATCTCCGGTTTGACGCGGCACGATAGCATGAAGGCGCATCAAAGACGCAGAGCGTTGCCGTCATAATTTCGCAATCCTTCGGCACAGAACTTTTCCGCGGCTGCCGGCTTTCCTTGGGGAATGGGGCCGCCACCATGGGGGATTGGATCATGACGGAAGACACGCAGCACCATGCCAGCAGGCGCAATTCCTTGCGCGAGGCAGCGCTCGAGGAGATGCTGAAGTTCGAGCGCAAGGAAAGCGAGTTCCGCAAAAAGGACCGCGCGGAGCGTGCGGCCGATCTCCGCCTGCCGCTGGACGAGATCAAGGTGCACTAGAAAACGCCAGGCGAAACAGGCTGTTGCCTACTGTGCATGGGGTTGTTTTTGCGCTTTGGCGGCCGTAGCCGCCTGAGCTGCAGTTACATCAGCGCCAGCAGCACGATGCCGATGACCAGCACCACGAAGCCAGCCGCCGTCGCGGCGGCAAATGACCGCTCTACCTTATCCATAATGCCACCCCGCTATCGACGCGCCACGTATCCCCCATGGCTTCGCCGTGCGCGCAAAGTGTCGCCAATGGATGTGTCTGAAGTTGTGCGGGGGGATGTCTGAATTGGGACGTGAGAGCGGCTCTCAACGTCGCCACAAGCCCCGCGCAAGCCAGCGTAAGGCGCCTGTAAGCCGAATGATCTAGCGTCGCCTTGCCCGGCGGACCAACACCGGGCCTCCATACCCAGTCGACCCCGCTCTCCCCTGAGCGGGGTTTTCTGTTTTTCGGCGACCAGATGCGCTGCCGACTCATGGAGCTCGATTGGGGATTCGACGTGAGCTTCGACTTGCGATCCGATCCGTCCCGGACTGTCAGGCTGTCGTAAGCTGAACGGGCTACGGTCGTCTGGCTATGGTGTTGCAGCCCAGCACCTCAGCCTCCAATAACCTCCTACCCGCCCGGGTTTCCCGTGGCGGGGTTTTTCTTGCGCGCGGGCATGGATCCACCGCGCGTGCTCCTCGCGCATGCCTTCGTGGTTCTCCGATCATGAACAGAGTTCCTGGTCGGGGCAGCCTGTTACCGCCTGCCGCCAGCGGTGATAGGCGGTTCCGCGCGGGCCCCATCGGCTCCATCTTTCGGAATCCAATTTCGCTTGTTTCGAACTGCGCGCGCTTGCTGAATTCCGAGAGCTATCCGCGACTTAACGGCACATTTTGCTTGCCGATCGAATATTACGACGCCCAACATGTTACCCGACATGGCAAGGTGAATCGTGGAGGTGACCATGAATCACAGGGGCGTTGAGTTCACGGTTGCAAAGACGGCGATCCCGGGCGTCTGGCAATGGCAGTTCCGGATCGGCGACGAGACCAAGACAGGCAAGACCGAGACGAAGATAGACCTGCTGGCGATCCGTCGCGTGCAGTTGCGCATCGATCGGGAGCTGAAGGCCATTGGCCAGAAGAAGACGGGCCTGATCCGGCAGGTTGAGAGGCCGGACCAAGGCTAGTCGGCACTGGGCAGCCGGCGCATGGTGAATTCGATGTCGCCGCCGGGCAGTTCGCGCCAGTTCTCGACTTCGCTCATGTAGCCGGCCTTGGGATAGCGCGCGAAGAAGGCCTGCGCCCTTGCCCGTGCCGCCGCGCGCGGCAGGGTGAAGCTCTCGCGCAGATACCCGTCGCCGGCCTTCTCGCCTGATCCCGCGGCCGGCTTGCGCCGGCGCGCCATCCGCTCGGCGAGGTCCCGCGGGCGGTCCGCCATATCCTGCCTCCTCAACGCTACACTGCGAGGGAATGTAGGATCAGAGCCGAGCCAAGGGGAGTCCCGGAAGACGGCGTCACCGCCTCCGGAACCATGGTCAATTGGCGGCCGTACCGGCCTTGGTCTTCTTGGGCGCGCTGGTGGCGGCTGAGGCCTTCGGCGCGGGCTGCGGCGGGTCGGCGCGCATTCCGCCCCAGGGATCGCTGGACGCCTTGGCGTCCGGAATCTTCTTCAGCGTTTCCTTATAGGCCTTGTCGCGCGCGGCATCCGCGGCCTTCTCGTCTTCGGTTTTGGACGGGCCGTCCGCCATCAGATTGATATGGGGCGAATCCTGCGCGAAGGCCGGTCCAGCCACCAGCGCCAGCACTGCCGCCATACGGAAAAGCTTCATCAGTCACTCCTTGATCATCGATAGAGGGGGCGGATGCCGCACCCTGATCTTCTTCACGGCTCCGAGCGCCGCTTCAATCCGCTAGAGCCGATCCGATCTGCACGATTTCGGCCCGTGGAGCCAGTCGTCCCAGATCGGGCCGCACCTGGTGCAACCGTTCAACGCCAGACCAAGCGCGGCCAGGCAAACGACAAGGACACATCGACGCAACATCGTCCACCCGCTCCCAAGCGTGGCATCATATCGGGCGAAGTCGGGCATTTTCAAGCCGACGGATCGCGGGTGACTTTGCCGTGCCCAAGCGGGCAGAATGAGCGAAACATCCGGCAACAGGAGGGAACGACAATCATGCCACCGCAGCCAGACCCCGAGTTCGGCATCACCGACGCCAGACGCATCCTCGGCGAGGTCTTTGCGCCCTGGGTCCAGGATCTCAACCTCTTGGTCGAGCGCCTCGAGCACACCCCACCTGCCGACGCGCCGGACTGGCAGCCGGGCGCGCTGCTCCGCATGCCGTTCTCGGAGCGGCTGTGCCGCAATGGCGGGGTGGTCTGCGGCCAGGCGTTGATGGCGCTTGCCGACACCGCGATGGTGATCGCGAACCTCGCCGCCAATCGCGGCTATCGTCCGATGACGACGGTGGACCAGACCACGCATTTCATGCGCGCGGTCTCCTCGACCGACGTGCTGGCGGATGCGCGCGTGGTGCGGCTCGGACGCACCATGAGCTTCGGCCGCGTCACGCTGCTCTCCGCCAGCGACAACAAGCAGGTGGCGATGGTGTCGAGCGCGTTCGCGATGTTACCGGGCTGAGCGTCATCCGAAAAGAAGAAAGGATGGACGACAGCGAGAGCGTAGCGGAAGGTTTGCGGGACAAAACTCGGCGGGAAGGGACTCGCCGCTCCAAGGTCGTAAACGAAGTCTGAAGCGCTGCGCAAGTAGCGACAGTATTGAGTTTAGATCAAAGCAATTTCTATGCGATATTTCACAATCGACATGATGGATGAACGCGGATGATCGAGAAGCGTGCAGCGCAACGTTATCGGGTTTTCAAGGGTGGCACGATCACCTTTGAAAATTGCGGCATCGCGTGCACCGTACGAAACATGTCTGACAGCGGCGCCGCGATCGATCTCGAGAACCCTGTCATATTGCCGCGATCGTTTACGTTGTCGATTTCACGCGACAGTTTCGTGCGGAATTGCCGCACGGTGTGGCGCAACGACAAGCGCATCGGCCTCGCCTTCGTGCAGTAGCGCGCATGATGTGAATGACCGTCCGCATCGCATGCACGCAAACATCATGTCGACCTGGATTGAATCCGGCAGCGTCCGCGCGCGGGATCAGCTTGATGAGATGAACGGCGCGGCTGGTGTTGGCGTACAGGATCTGGTTGACCGGATCGAACGCCGCACTACCCAGTTCACCCCGCCGCCGGTGAAGGGAAACGCCAGCGTGCTCTCTCAGGCGAGACATCGCCGCGCCGCAAGCAGCAGGACGAGGCATGAGCACATATCGCAGCCGCTCCGCCACCGCGCGCTTCGCGCTATTTCGGCTTCTTCGTGGGCTCGCTCGGACGCGCCCCGCCCCACGGGTCATACTTTTCCTTGGACTCCGGAATGCGCTCGAGCGCGGCCTTGTAGGCCTTCTCGTCCACCTTGGGCTTGTTGTCCGCCTTGGCGCCGCTCTCGTTGGGCTGGCGCCGCCCGCCACCACCCATCTGCGCCTGCGCCGAAGCAACGGTCAGCGCCAGCACCGTGGCCGCTATGACCAAAATTCTCATTGGTGCAATCCCCCTCGTCTGGGATACAAACTAGCCTGCAATCCGCAAATAGCAAATGTGGCCGGTTTCCACCCCTTCAGCAAATGTTGATCGGCCGGGACTTCGTCCCGTCGAATTTGCGCCTATCTGTTGGCCCGCAGGGGACCTTCACGAATGTTGCGGATTGTTGCACATGTGGCGCTGCTCGCCAGCGCGCTTGCGCTCGGCGCGTGCGGCTTTGCCGACAGCCGCGCCCCCGTGCCCGACTTCATGCGCCTCAAGGAAGCCGACCAGCCGCCGCCCGAACCGCCACCCGACATCAAGCGCGTGGTCCGCGAGCAGATCGAAGTGGTCTTCCTCAACACTTCCTATCCGCGCGAGGTGCAAGTCGCCCTGCCCCATCACGAGGTCCGCGGAGCGGGCTGGACGGCCTGTGTCCGCGCGCAACTCACCTCGGCCACCGGCTCTGCGCTGGGCACCCAGACCTACATCGTGACGATCAACGGCGGAAAGGTCGTCGACCGGCGGCGCGCGGAAGCGGATGACATTTGCGGGTCGGAAGCCTACGAGCCGATCTAGCGATCGATCGCGCCACGACATCCGGTTCCGGGAAAAACCTGTAATTCAGCCGGAACGATCGTCGCCTCCCATTCTTGTTACCGCCGAGGGCAGTTTCGGAGGAGGACAGGATGAGGACGTTCACAATGGCACTGCTGGCCGGTGTCGGGGCCCTCGCTGCGGCGAGCGGCACGAAGGCCGCGGATCTGTACACGACCAGCGGATACACCAGCCCCGATCTCATTCAGCAGGTCCGGCTCGTCTGCGATGACGCCGGCAATTGCTATCGCACCCATGGCGGCGCGCGTGTAATCGTGCGCGACTCCTACGCCACCATGCCGCGCGATCGCTATTACGAACGCCGCACCTATCGCGACTGGGACGATGGTCCGCGCGGCGGCGTCGGCATCCGCGCGCCCGGCGTCAGCGTCGGTGTCGGCGACCGCGACCGCTGGTAACGTCTCCGTCGTGCAAATGCTGAAAGCCTCGCCGACGCAAGTCGGCGAGGTCTTTGCGCGCCTAAACTGGAAGAGCGTGCGGCGGATTTCCCGAATTCCGCGTCTAACGGCGCGGTTTCGTCTGCATGGTCACGCTTGGGCGCGATGCTGTTCCTCAAACTGCTCGTAGGCGTCGATCGCATCGGCGGCATACATCAGCGACGGTCCGCCGCCCATATAGACGGCCATGCCGAGCGCCTCCTCGACCTCCTGGCGGGTTGCGCCGAGCTTGACCAGCGCTTCGGCATGGAAGCCGATGCAGCCGTCGCAATGCGCGGCCACGCCGAGCGCAAGCGCGATCAGCTCCTTGGTCTTCTGGTTCAGCGCGCCGTCGCCTGAAGCTGCTCGGGCCAGAGCCGAGAAGCCCTGCATCGTATCGGCGATATCGCCGCGCAGCTTGCGCAGGTTTGCCGAGATGCCCTTGCAGATGTCAGGATAGTTCTTTTCCATCGTCGCCTCGTTTAGCTGGGATTGACTGTGATCGCGGGCCCGTCCGCTGCCGGCGCCCGCAGCGCGACGTAGATCGCGGGAATGACGAGCACCGTGAGCAGCGTCGACGACGCGAGCCCGAACAGCAGCGAGATCGCCAGTCCCTGGAAGATCGGATCGAGCAGTATCGTCGCCGCACCGATCATGGCCGCAAGCGCCGTGAGCAGGATCGGCTTGAAGCGGACCGCGCCGGCCTCGAGCACCACCTCGCGCAGCGACCTGCCCTCGACGCTGCCGTGGCGGATGAAATCCACCAGGAGGATCGAGTTGCGCACGATGATGCCGGCAAGCGCGATGAAGCCTATCATCGACGTCGCCGTGAATGGCGCGCCCAGCAGCCAGTGCCCGAGGAGAATGCCGATCAACGTCAGCGGGATCGGAGTCAGGATGACGAGCGGCAGGCGGAAGCTTCTGAACTGGGCGACGACTAGCACGTAGATGCCGAGGATAGCCGCGCCGAAGGCGGCTCCCATGTCACGGAACGTCACCCAGGTGATTTCCCATTCGCCGTCCCACAACAGCGTCGGACGCGACTCGTCGGATGGCTGGCCGTGCAGCCTGATCGCGGGCTTCGGCAGCCTGCCCCAATCGTGGGCGTCGACGCGGTCCGCAACCGCGAGCATGCCGTAGAGCGGCGCCTCGAAGCGCCCGGCAAGCTCCGCCATCACCATGTCGGCGAAACGCCCGTCCCGACGGAAGATCGTCGGCGAGCCCTCCTCCAGGATCGCCTTCACGACCTGCCCCAGCTCGACCACTGTCTTGCTGCCGGGCAGCGTGTTGGCGGGCACCGGCGTCGACGCCAGCGCTTCATCCCAGACGAGGCCGCTCTTGCCGAGATGCACAGCAATCTCGATCGGATTACGGTCCTCGCCGCGATGCGAATAGCCGATCGAGACGCCGCCGAACAGCGCCTGGATCGTGTCATAGACGTCGCGCTGTTCGACCCCGAAGAATTCAAGCCGGTCCTGATCGATCGACAGCCGCAGTCGCGGCCTCTTCTCGCCCACGGAATCGTCGATGTCGACGATGAACGGAACCTCGGCGAAGATCTTCTTGAGCTCGGCCGTGACGGCGCGGCGTGTCGTCGCATCGGGACCATAGATTTCGGCCAGCAGCGTCGAGAGCACGGGTGGCCCGGGCGGCACCTCGACCACCTTGATGCTCGTCCCTGCGGGAGGATCGAGCGCCTTAAGCTTCTGGCGCAGCTCGAGAGCGATCTCATGGCTGGCGCGCTTGCGCTCGCCGCGCGACGTGAGATTGACCTGCACTTCGCCCAGCTCGGGTCTCTCGCGCAGATAATAATGCCGCACCAGGCCGTTGAAATTGAATGGCGCCGGCGTGCCGGCATAGGACTGCAACGACGTGACCTCCGGCAATTGGCGCGCGATCTGGGCCGCACCAAACAGCGCGCGCTCGGTCGCTTCCAGGCTCGCCCCTTCCGGCAGATCGATCACCACGGCGATCTCCGACTTGTTGTCGAACGGCAGCAGCTTGACCGTCACCGACTTGGTCGCAAACAGCGTCATCGACAGCAGCGTCGCGATGCCGACGCCGAGCAGGAAGATCCACGCCGAACGGCGGCTCCGAACGACTGGTCTGGCCAAGCGCCGGTAGAGCCGGCCGAGACGCCCTTCATCGTGCGCTGCGTGCACCGGCGCAACATCGTCCCGGGGCGCCAGCTTCAGCATCAGCCAAGGCGCGACCACCATGGCGACGAAGAAGGAAAACAGCATGGCCGCCGACGCGTTCGCAGGAATCGGCGCCATATAGGGCCCCATCAGGCCTGACACGAACAGCATCGGCAACAGCGCCGCGACCACGGTCAGTGTCGCGACGATGGTGGGATTGCCGACTTCCGCGACCGCTTCGATCGTCGCCTGCAAGCGCGGCCGACCATCGCGCATGCCCCAATGGCGCGCGATGTTCTCGACCACGACGATGGCATCATCGACCAGGATGCCGATCGAGAAGATCAGCGCGAACAGGCTGACGCGGTTGATCGTGTAGCCCATCAGATTGGCGGCAAACATGGTCAGCAGGATCGTCGTCGGAATGACGACCAGCGTCACCAGTGCCTCGCGCCAGCCGATCGCGATCGCGATCAGCACGACGATCGAGACGGTTGCGAGCCCCAGGTGAAACAACAGCTCGTTGGCTTTCTCGTTGGCGGTCTCGCCATAGTCGCGCGTCACCGTCACCTGGACGTCGTCCGGGACGAGGCGCGACTTCAATCCCGCCAGATGGCTGGCGATATTCTCCGAGACGACCACGGCATTGGCGCCGGGGCGCTTGGCGAGCGCCACGCTAACTGCGGGTGTCCGCGACCATTGCGCCTTTTCGTCACGCGAGTCGTTCCAGACCCGATGCTCGATCGTGTTCGGCCCGATAATGACGGACGCGACATCCTTGACATAGACCGGACGCCCGTCGCGGCTCGTGATAAGCAGCAGTCCAATGTCCGGAATACCTGACAAGGTTTGGCCGGCCGCGACGTTGCGCACGGTGCCGGCTCCTCGGACCTGGCCGGCGAGGAACGAGCGATTGGCGTCCTTCACCTTGGCCACGAGTTGCTGGAGCGTGACACCGAACAGCGACAGCTTCTCCGGATCCGGTTCGACCCTGATCTGTTGCGCCGCACCGCCGGAAATGTAGGTCAGGCCGATATTGTCGACCTTCATCAGCTCCGCACGCAGTTTTTCGGCGAGCTCATACAGGTCCTTGTCGGTCCAGCGCGAAGCGGCTTCCGGCTTCGGCGACAGCGTCAGCACCGCAACCGCAACGTCATTGATACCGCGTCCGACGATCAACGGTTCGGGGATGCCGACGGGAATGCGGTCGAGATTGGCGCGGATCTTCTCGTGGACGCGCAGGACGGCATCCTCGAACTTGGTGCCGACCAGGAAGCGCGCGGTCACCATCACGCGGTCGTCCTCGGTCTGGCTGTAGACATGCTCGACGCCGTCAATGCCCTTGACGATGGATTCCAGCGGCTTGGTGACGAGCTCGACGGCATCCGGTCCGCGCAGGCCGTCGGCATTGACGCGGATATCGACCATGGGAACGCTGATCTGCGGTTCCTCCTCGCGCGGAATCGCGACGACGGCGATGAGCCCGACGACGAGCGCGCCAAGCAGGAACAGCGGCGTGAGCGGCGATGCGATGGTGGCCTTGGTGAGCCGGCCGGAGAGCCCGAGGGTCACGGCCGCACCAGTTGGTCGCCGACGTTGATACCGGAGAGGATTTCGAGCCCGTCGGGAAGCGCGGGCATCGGCATTTCGCGACCGCGCTGCACCGGCACGTCGACCATTTCGCCGCCCTTCCGAAGCCGGACGTAGTCGATCCCGAACCGGGTCGTCACGTAGCTTGCCGGAATGACGAAGGCAGACCGCGCTCCGCCAGAAATCCACACCCGCAGCCTGTCGCCGACGAAATATTCACCAAGCCCGTCGACCGTCGCATCCGCGATCACGCGACCTTCCTCGATCTGAGGGTAGACGAGGTCGATCGCACCCCATTTGGAGGCCTCTCCGGCAAGCTCCGCGCCGTCGATGCGAATCCTGTCGCCCGCCTTCAGGAAGCGGGCATGCCGCTCCGGCACGCGCAGCCGCAACTTGAAATTCTGTTGCGCAACCGTGACGATGGGATCGCCGGCCAGCACGACAGATCCCACGGCAATGAGCCGCTTCAGCACACGCCCGTCGGCCGGCGCGAGCACGCGCCCCTGGTTGAGCTGCTCGTTGATCACAGCACGCTCGGCGGTCTTGGCGCGCAGGCCATTGTCGGCCACGTTGAGCGCCGTGCGCTGCTCGTCGAGCTTCACGCGCGGCAGAATGCCACGCTCGACCAGCCCCTCCGTCCGGGTGAAGTCGATCTGCGCCTGATTGGCCTGGGCCTGAAGCGCCTCCATCTGCGCATCCAGCGACCTCATCTGGAGAACGAGCTTTTCGTCCCCGATGGTCGCAATCGTCTGGCCAGCGGTGACGCGGTCACCCTCCCTCACGTCGAGCCGCGCCACCGTGCCGCCGATTCTCCCGCGCGCGGGCACGACGCTGATGCTTTCGACCGTCGCGAAGACAGCCTTCTCGTCCGTAACCGGCTGTTGCGCCACGGTCAGGGCTTCCGCCGCGGCGAGGTTCGTCGGCACGGCAACGGCCGCAACAGCCGCTGCCAGGCGCAGAGCTCGCATGAGATTCGTTCGCATGGTCATCGAACCTTCGCACCGCGGCTGCGGCGCTCCTTCTTTCATATTCACCATCATTGGCGGAGGGCTTGTTGATCTCGCTCAACGCGCCACTCCGAACGCGCGCGTAGGTTCATCTCGTCTTTACGGACTTCGGTGCGCAGAAAACCTGGTAGAGCGTCTTGAGCACCTCGCGCGCGGGCTCGCTTGCGATCGAATAGAAGATCGTCTGCCCATCGCGTCGTGCCGACACCAGGCCATCCTTGCGTAGCAGCGCGAGGTGCTGTGAAACCGTGGAATCCCGCAAGGACAGGAATTCGGCGAGCTCGCCAACCGAACGTTCGCCATCGATGAGCTGGCAGATGATCAGGAGCCGGTGCCTGTTGGACAGCGCCTTCAAAAGTTCGCTCGCCTGATCGGCTGCCTGCTCCATGACTTCGCTATTTATTTTCATAGTTGCGTATATACGCAATTACGAATATATTGTCAAGTATCTGCACGACAGCCGGGCTGAACCGGCGGAGCAATCGATCCAATGGAGGTGACCATGGCGGAAGTCGTCGTAATCGGAGCTGGTCTGAGCGGAACGCTGATGGCCTATGAATTGCTGCCGCAGTTGAGAAAGGAAGATCGCCTCAGCGTGGTGTCGCAGGGCGCGATCTATCACTTCGTCCCGTCCAATCCCTGGGTTGCGGTCGGCTGGCGCAAGCAGAGTGATATCGAGATCGATCTCGCCGACATCATGAAACGCAAGGGCGTGAACCTGATGACGCAGGGCGCCCGCCGCGTCCATCCTGCCGAGAATCGTGTCGAGCTCGGCGACGGCACGTCCGTCAACTACGATTATCTGGTCGTCGCAACCGGCCCCGAACTCGCCTTCGACGAGATCCCCGGCCTCGGGCCGCAGGGCCACACCCAATCGATCTGTCACGTCGATCATGCGATGCAGGCCAGAGAAGCGTTCGAGAAGCTCGCGGCCAATCCCGGACCGGTCGTGATCGGTGCGGTCCAGGGCGCCTCCTGTTTCGGCCCGGCCTACGAGTTCCTGTTCATCCTCGAAACCGAGTTGCGCCGCCGCAAGCTGCGCGACCGGGTGCCGATGACATTCGTCACGTCAGAGCCCTATATCGGCCATCTCGGCCTCGACGGCGTCGGCGACACCAAGGGCCTGCTGGAAAGCGAGATGCGCGAGAAGCACATCAAGTGGATCACCAACGCGCGCGTGGACAGCGTCAGTTCGGGCATGATGTCAGTCGAGGAACTGGCCGAAAACGGTACGGCCCACAAGGCGCACGACCTGCCTTTCGCCTATTCGATGATGCTGCCGGCGTTCCGCGGCGTCGAGGCCGTCCGCGGCATCGAGAGGCTGACTAATCCGCGCGGTTTTGTTGTCGTCGACAAGCATCAGCGCAACCCGGTCTTCTCCAACGTCTTCGCAGTCGGCGTCTGCGTGGCGATCGCCCCGGTCGGCACGACTCCCGTGCCGGTCGGCGTGCCCAAGACCGGCTTCATGATCGAATCGATGGTAACTGCGACGGCGCTGAATATCGGCGCGCTGCTCCGGGGCAAGGAGCCGACCGCGCAGCCGACCTGGAACGCGATCTGCCTGGCGGATTTTGGTGATACCGGCGTCGCCTTCCTGGCCCAGCCGCAGATTCCGCCGCGCAACGTCAACTGGTCGTCCAAGGGCGAGTGGGTGCACTACGCCAAGGTGGCGTTCGAAAAATATTTCCTGCGCAAGATGCGCCGCGGCGAGAGCGAGCCGTTCTATGAGCGCTTCCTGCTCGACAAGCTGAACATCGCCAAGATCAAGGAGGTCAGGACCGGCACATGAGCCAGATGCGATGGATGCGCGCAGCATCGTCGCCTGGACCGAGACCAGCCTTGCCCGTTCTTGCCCGATCCTGACCTCATCACCTCTCAAAGGAGTTTGCCATGAATGTCGATAAAGCCGTTCTCGCTTTCGCAGGCCTCGTCGTCCTGCTCGGACTCGCGCTCGGCACTTACGTCAACGCCTACTGGTACCTGCTGACGGCGTTCGCCGGCCTGAACATGATCCAGGCCTCATTCACCGGCTTCTGCCCGGCGGCGATCGTTTTCAAGAAGCTTGGGCTGCGGGGCGGCTGCGCGTTCTCATAAGCTCACGGACATAGCCGCAAACGTTGCTGCGGGGAAATTTGCCATGACCGACGACACCTTCATCGAGGGACCGCTCTACGAGAAGCGCAAGAAGGTGTATCCGCAATCGGTCCACGGCCCCTTCCGCCGCATCAAATGGGCGATCCTCTGCGTCACGCTCGGGACCTATTATCTGCTGCCGTTCGTGCGCTGGAATCGCGGGTCTGGTCTGCCTGACCAGGCCGTGCTGATCGACCTCCCGCACCGCCGCTTCTACTTCTTCTTCATCGAGCTGTGGCCGCAGGAGGTGTACTACTTCACAGGTCTCCTGATCATCGCGGCGATGACGCTGTTCCTGATGAACGCCGTCGCGGGCCGGCTGTGGTGCGGCTACATGTGCCCACAGACGGTGTGGACCGACCTATTCTACGCGGTCGAACGCTGGGTCGAGGGCGATCGGCGTGAGCGCATGCTCGGCGACAAGCGGAGCTGGAGCTTCGACCATCTCCGCAAGGTCGCGTTGAAGCACTTTCTCTGGATCATGATCGCCTGGTGGACCGGCGGCGCGTGGGTGCTGTATTTCGCCGACGCGCCGACGCTGGTGAAGGAACTGGCGACCTTCGAGGCGCCCTTCATCGCCTATCTCTGGATCGGCATTCTCACTGCCACGACTTACGTCTTTGCCGGTCACGCCCGCGAGCAGGTCTGCATCTACATGTGCCCATGGCCGCGCATCCAGGCGGCGCTGACCGACGAATGGGCGCTCAACGTCACCTATCGGCGTGATCGCGGCGAACCGCGCATGTCGGTGAAGAAGGCGGAAGCAGTCCGCGCCCATGGCGAGGTCGCCGGCGACTGCGTCGACTGCCATCAGTGCATCAATGTCTGCCCGACCGGCGTGGACATCCGCCACGGCATCCAGCTCGGCTGCATCCAGTGCGGCCTGTGCATCGACGCCTGCAACAACGTCATGCGAGAGATCGGCCGGCCAGCCGGTTTGATCGGCTACGACACCGACATCAACATGCAGCGCCGCCGCGACGGCAAGGCGCCGATCTACCGCGTGATCCGCCCGCGCACGCTGATCTATGCCGCGGCCATCGCCGTCGTCGGCAGCATCATGCTCTATACGCTCGCCACGCGCGCAACGATGGACGTCAACGTGCTGCATGAGCGCAATCCGCTGTTCGTTCAGCTCTCGGACTGCGGCGTGCGCAACGACTACACTGTACGCATTCTCAACAAGGGCGCGCAGCGATCGTTCGCGCTCGAGCTCTCCGGCCTGCCGGGCGCGACCATTCGCGTCGCGGGCGTCGAGACCGGGCCAGACGGCAAGCCGGTCGTCGAGGTCGGCCAGGATCAGACCCGCGAGGTCAGGCTGTCGGCGCAGGTCAACCCAGCTCATCTGCCGCAGACCTCTCGCGAGATCGAGATCGGGATCACCGATATTGCCGGCGGCGGACATGCAAGCGCCAGCGACCATTTCATACCGGCAGGCCAGTGACAGCACCCGCATCCAATGCAGCATCCGGCGGCCGAATGCTCAATGAGACATTAACAATACCACTCGAATTGAAGCGGCGTCCCAACGGGATTTACCAATCTTTGCGCTAAGCATGACCGCGTAACGCCGGCTCTAGGCTAGCGTGAACGGGGACGACGGGACGTGATCGACATCGCGCATCAGGCTGCGATCAATCCGGCATCGGCAAAGGACGCCGCGCGCGCGCTCGTGCCGCTCACGGCGATCGAGCCCGGTCAGTGGCGCGCGCTGGCGCAGCGGGCGGTCGAGCCGAACGGCTATTATTTGCCCGCCTGGGAGCTCGCCGTCAGCGCAACAGCGCGCGGCCGTATCGGCGCCTCGGCCCTGTCCGTCTGCGGCGGCTCTTCGACGCGGCTGATCGGTTTGATGCCGGTCGTCTCGCTCTGGCAAGCCTGGAAAATCCCCCTGCCCGCGCTGGTGAGCGCGCATCCCTATGGCACGCTGTGCAGCCCGCTGATCGACCGCGACGCTTCGATCGAGGCCGCGACGCGCCTGCTGCAACGCGCGCGCGAGGCTGGCGCGCATGCGCTGATCCTGCGCGACGTCGCGCTTGACGGCGCCGCGATGGCGTCGCTCAAGGAAACGCTCGGCCAGGCCGGCCTGAGGCCACGCGTGCTCGGCTCCTATGTCCGCGCCAGCCTCGATTCGACACAGGATGGCGTCAAGCTGTTGCACGAGGCTCTCGGCACCAAGAAACTCAAGGAGCTGCGCCGCCAGCGCCATCGCCTGGAGGAGCATGGCGCGATCAGCTTCGACGTCGCGCGCAAGCCCGACGAGATCAAGCCCGCGCTCGAAACCTTCCTGCAGCTCGAAGCCAGCGGCTGGAAAGGCAAGCGCGGCACCGCGCTGATTCAGGATGCAGGCGATGCGACCTTCATTCGCCGCGCCGTCCCGGCGCTTGCGGAAACCGCGCAGTGCGAGATCGTCACCTTGCGCGCCGGGGCGACGCCCGTAGCCGCCGGTATCGTGCTGCGCCACCAGGACCGCGCCTTCTTCTTCAAGCTCGGCATCGATGAGCGCTTTACGAAATATTCGCCAGGCGTGCAGCTCACGCTCGATCTGACGCGTCATCTCTGCGCCGACCCCTCCATTGCGAGTGCGGATTCCACTGCAAGCGCCGATCATCCCATGATCAACCCGATCTGGCGCGGGCGCTTTGCGATCGGCGATGTGCTGATCCCGCTGCGACGGCATGATCCGATGGTGGCGCTGATTCACGGAGCGCTGGTCGCGCGTGGCTTGGCGCGCGAGACAGCGCGCCGCGCGATCCACCTCCTCCGCAAGTAGGCGCGCGTTACTCCGCTGCCTGCGCGTTGATCTCCGCCGAAACCTGGCGGATGGCACGCGCGAGCATGTTCGGATCCTGCGCGCCGGAAACGGCGTATTTCTGCGCGAACACATAGGTCGGCACGCCGGAGATGCCCTTCTCGGCGGCTTCCTGCGCATCCGCCGATACGCGCGCGACGTCCTCGTCGGTGGCTAGGCGCTTGCGCATGTCGTCGGCATCGAGGCCGATATCGGCCGCCGCCTGCACCAGCACGTTGAGGTCAGTGAGATCGCCACCATCGCGGAAATAAAGCTCCATCAGGCGCTGCTTCATCTCGGGCGCCTTGCCGATCGCCTCGGCCCACAGGATCAGGCGGTGACAGTCGGTCGTGTTGGGCTGGCGCGCGACCAGCTCCGGCTTGTAGACGAGGCCCTCATCGGTGGCGGCCGCGACCACACGCCCCGCAATGCCCTTATAGGCCTCGACAGAACCGAACTTGGTGGTGAGATAATCCTCGCGGCTGATGCCCTCGCGCGGCACCCAGGGATTGAGGAAGAAGGGGCGGAAATTCAGCTTGACCGGAACGTCCGGCACGAGCGCGAGCGCGCTCTCGATCCGGTGCTTGCCAATATAGCACCAGGGGCACACCACGTCGGAGACGACATCGATCTGGAGCGGTTTTAGGGTGCTCATGGGGCGCCTCCTTATGGTGCAGGGTTCGCCCAAACATAAGCCGAACCCGCCCCGAGGCAAGGGTGCTAGGTCAAGGATGCTAGGTCATGGCCGCGGCCATCTGTTTCAGCCACCCGCCGGTGCGCTCGTCGGCCGGAAAGAACGTCTCCAGCGCGAGCTCTGACAGGGTGATGTCGACGGGCGTACCGAACACCATGGTCGTAGAGAAGAAACTTAGTATCTCTCCCTCATGACGCAGCTTGAAGGGGATCGCGACATTGTCGGTCGACAGCGGTCCCGAGCGCGCCGGAATGGGATAGCTCTTGAGGTCATTGTAGAGCTTGATCAGCTCGGGATCGGCCGTCGCCTCGCATTGCCGGTGCAGCCGCTCGAGCAGATGCGCGCACCACTCCGCAAGATTGACGGTGCGGGGCGCCAGCCCCTCGGGATGAAAGGCGAGCCGCAACACGTTGAGGGGCTGGCCGAGCAGCCGCTCGGGAATGCCGGCGAGCAGCGGTGCCACCATGCGGTTGGCGGAGACCAGGTTCCAGTGCCGGTCATAGGCCAGCGCCGGATTGGGCTCGTGCGCCTTGAGGACGAGGTCGATCGCCTGGCGAGCTGATTTCAAGGCGGGATCCTCCAGCGGACGCTGCGGAAAGGCCGGCGCGTAGCCGGCCGCGACCAGCAGCACATTGCGTTCGCGCAAGGGCACGTCGAGGCGCTCGGCGAGCCTCAGCACCACCTCGCGCGACGGCGCGGCGCGGCCGGTTTCGACGAAACTCAGATGCCGCGCGGAAATCTCGGCCTCGCCCGCGAGATCGAGCTGGCTCATGCGGCGGCGCTGCCGCCATTCGCGCAAATGATCGCCGATATGGATCGGCTGGCTGCGTTCGGCCTGTGCCGTGGATGCATGTGCGTTCATGGTCGGAAATCTACCACGCACATTTCGCCCCATCCATTACCCCCGAGGTAATCGAATTGGGGCTTTGACCGGCGCATCTTCCGTCACGACAGGAGATGACCATGATCGTGCTGCTGCTCTACCGCTCTCTCGCCGACCACATCCTGCCTCGAATCGTTTCTTGGGCCGTGACGTTCGCGACCCGGATGCTGGCACGCGGGCTCAACATGCCCGAGCCGCTGGTGCATTCGACCGGCGACTATGTCGTCGCGCAGGTCACGGCCTTCGAGCACAGCGTCGGCAGAAGCCTCTGCCCATTTCGCCTCGCCCGACTGCTCCGCGCCTGGTGGCGTGGATTGCATTGAGTTCACCCCAAGCCAACCCAACCATGGAGACCTCTGATGATCGACGCATCCACTTTTTTGCGCCGTGCCCTGCTCGCCGACGCCGTGTTCAGCGGTGTCGCCGCGCTCGGCCTCACCTTCGGCGCCGGCGCGTTCGCGACTTTGTTCAACCTGCCTGAAGCGCTGTTGCGCGAGACCGGCCTGTTCCTGATCGCCTACACCGCACTGGTCGGCTGGCTCGCCTCGCGCACAGCGGTGCCGAAGCCACTCGTGCTCCTGGTCGTGGTCGGCAACGCGGCCTGGACGGTGGGCAGCATCGCGCTGCTGTTCTCGGGCGCAGTATTGCCGAACCTCGCCGGCGAGCTGATGGTCGTGGCGCAGGCGATCGCCACCGGCGTGTTCGCCGAGTTGCAATATGTGGGCTTGCGGAAGAGCGGGAGCGTCGTGGCGGCGTGAAGTTGCTGGGTACCCGATGCCCCGCTTTGCGGGGCATGACGGCGGAGCCAAAGGCAAAAGCGCGGGTTACACCCGCGCGCGGCCGCTCGCCTTGGCAACGGCATGACCGTTGAGCTTCTTCTTTTTGGCAGCCTTTGCGCCCTTGGCGCCCGCCTTCTGCGCCTTGCGCTCCGCGCGCGCCTTCACCTTGGCGCGTTCGGCGCGGGCCTCGGCGCGCTGCTTCTTGCGCTTGGCTTCACAGGAGGGGCACTTGCAGCCGATCGGCTTCAGATAGGCTTTGAAGTAGTCGGTGCCATAATCGTAGTTGATCTCGTCGCCTGGCTCGATGTTCTTGATGGCGCGGATGAACACCTTGCGCTCGCGCGGACGCACGTCGGATTCCGCGTTGGGCCGGCAGGAATGGTTGATGTAGCGGGCCACGTTCTTGCGCACCGAGCCGTCGATGGTCCAGCGGCCGTTGAGCTCGAACAGATATTTGTTCTCGATGTCGTCCTGCTCAGGAATGCGGCAGTCCAGGATCGGTCCAAAATAACGGATGATCCGGGTGCCCTTCTTGATCGGCATGGTGGCGAAGAGGCCAAGTCCGGTCTTGGAACGGCCGACGCGATAGGATTTGCTGGAAGCGATGACTGGCATGATCAAGTGTAACGAGGACGCGAACCGGGCTACATGAGCCCAAGCGAAGCCGCTCTTCTAGAACGATTCCGCGCCGATGTCAGGTCTATCCAGACCGTGTTTGAACCTTGCCCACAGTGAAGATGTGCAAAGCCACGAGTTCCACGGAGGCGTCAACGCCAGAGCACGGTAAAGGTTGCGGACGTTTCGTTCAGGTGCTTGCCGCTCGTTCAGGTGCTTGGCGGTTTTCCCGCCACTGTCGACTTCAGGATCGCTTCCAGAAGCTGCTCGGCCGTCGTGCCATCAGGCAGCCGTTCCAGAATATCCTCGAGCCGCCCGTCGAGCAGCAGCATGGTGAAGCCGTGCACCATCGACCACGCCCGTGCGATCGCAGCGCCCTGCTCGATGGTCAGCGTGTTGCCGCTGATCGGCTCCTGCCGCATCGCGCCGATGGCGTTGGCAAGTCCGGCAAACGAGGATTCCGCGGCCTCGTGCAGCGAGGGCCTGGAATAGTCCAGCCGCTCGGTGCGGAACATCAGGCCGTACATGCCGGGATGGGCCTGGGCATAGGCGACGTAAGCTTTGGGCCGCGCCAGCGCCCGTTCCAGCGGCGAGGTGACCGCGTCGCATGCGGACGCCATCGCGGCGTTGAACTGGCGGAAACCGATCGCGGCGAGCTCGCTGACGAGCCCGGTGAGATCGCCGAAATGATGGGTCGGGGCCGCATGCGAGACGCCAGCCTCGCGCGCCACCGCGCGCAGCGTCAGGCCGGCGAGCCCGTCGCGCTCCAGTACCCGTTCGGCCGCCTGCAGCAGCGCCTCGCGCAAGGCGCCGTGGTGATAGGGCGTCTCGGTCTTCGCGCTCGCCGGACCGCGCGCCGGGCGAGATGCCGGCAGTGTCTTCTTCGGGGGGCGCGAGAGGCGCGCCGTTTCGTTCCTGGTGTCGGTCTTGCCCATTTACAAGCTATATGCCGCAATATTGACAGTGTAAAGATTTCACTTGACGGAAGCCGTGCTTGGCTCTATCTCATCTTTACGATGTAAAGATAAGGAGGGATGCGCCGTGCAGCAGCATGCGACCGCCGAGCGCCGCAATAATATCGCACCGATTCCGTTCGAGGCAGACGCGCCTGTCCTCAAGATCGTCGGCGAATTGCCGCGCGAGCTGAACGGCACGCTCTATCGCAACGGCCCCAATCCGCAGTTCGAATCCCCAGGCGCGCACTGGTTCGTCGGCGACGGCATGCTGCACGCCTTTCATCTTGAGGAGGGGCGCGCTTCCTACCGCAACCGTTGGGTCCGCACGCCGAAATGGCTGGCCGAGCACGATGCCGGCCGCGCACTGTTCGGCGGCTTCGGCCGCAAGCTGCCGGATGCGCCCGCCAACCTCACCGACGGCGGCGTCGCCAACACCAACATCGTCTTCCATGCCGGCAAGCTGCTCGCGCTGGAAGAGGGACATCTGCCGACCGAAATCGAGCCGGGCACGCTCGCGACCCGCGGCTATTGCAACTATCAGGGCCGCGTCGCCGGCAGCTTCACCGCACATCCGAAGATCGATCCCGTCACGGGCGATCTGGTGTTTTTCGGCTACAATGCGGCGGGACCGCTGACATCTGCCCTCTCCTACGGATCGATCGACGCGTCCGGAAAAGCCACGCGCTTCGAGCGCTTCGAGGCGCCCTATGCCAGCATGGTGCACGACTTCATCGTCACCGAGAACCATGTGCTGTTTCCGATCCTCCCCATTACAGGCAGCATGAATCGCGCGATGAAGGGCAAGCCGCCCTATGCATGGGAGCCCGAGAAAGGCGCCTATGTCGGCGTGATGAAACGGAACGGATCGAGCAAGGACATCGTCTGGTTCCGCGGCGAGACCTGCTATGTCTTCCACGTCATGAATGCCTGGGAGGACGGCGAGCGGATCATCGCCGACGTCATGCAGTTCGAGGAAGCGCCGCTGTTTCCGCATCCCGACGGCCGGCCGACGAATCCCGAGAAATCGTTTGCGCGCCATTGCCGTTGGACCTTCGATCTCGCCGGCAACACCGACAGTTTCCAGCAAACATATTTGGACGATCTCACCGGGGAATTCCCGCGGGTCGACGACCGCCGTGCCGGCTTGAAAAGCCGTCACGGCTGGTACGCCTGCGCCAATCCGAAGGCGCCGATGTTCGGCGCGCTGTCCGGCATCGTCCATGTCGACGGCATGGGCAAGCGCCTCGGCCAGTATCTGCTGCCAACGGGCGACACTATCTCCGAGCCTGTCTTCGTCGAGCGATCGAAGGAGGCGCCCGAAGGTGACGGCTGGCTGCTGGCGGTGATCTGGCGCGCGCGGGAAAACCGCAGCGACCTCGCCGTGTTCAACGCCACCGACATCGAGGCCGGCCCCGCCGCGCTGGTCCAGCTCGGCCATCGCGTGCCCGACGGCTTTCACGGCAATTGGGTGGGAGCGCAGTAGCTTCCTGTCCTTGTCATTTCCGGGGCGCGCCACTTGGCGCGAGCCCGGAATCTATCGAGCCGCAGAGACCGTCTCACGATGGATTCCGGGTTCGCACTGACGTGCGCCCCGGAATGACGGCAAGAGGAGACTTCGCATGCACGTCCCCACGATCACGGCGAACTATCTCGCCATCCTCGCGCTGATCTACGCTGCGCTTGCGCTGCAAGTCATCCGGCTGCGGCGGAGCAGCGGGGCCCCGTTCAACGACGGCGGCAACGAAGGCCTGCGTAGCGCGATCCGCGCCCATGGCAATTTCATGGAATACGTCCCCATCATCGCGCTGATGGTGGCGTTTCTCGAAATGTCCGGCGCGTCGCCATTGCGCATTCATCTGCTGATGGGCGCGCTCGTGCTGTCGCGGCTGCTGCATCCGCTCGGCATGTACGCGACGCCCGGCTCGCTGCGGTTCGTGATCTGCCGCGGCGGCAGCATCTTCCTGACCATCGGCCTTCTGATCTCTTGCGCGCTGACCATCCTGTCGCGCCTGCCCTGGGCCGCCGTCGTCGACGAGTTGGCAGATCAAGCCATTGCGACAATTGAGTTTTTACAGGTCATTCACGTAATTTTGACACTGTAAAGATTTCGCTTGACCCGGCGCCGACCCCGAACTATCAATCTTGACATCGTAAAGATTGGTTCGAGCGAGGCGACCATGACGATCTTCCTGATCCTTGCCCCCTACGGCGTCTACACCTTCCTGATGTTCATGACCTCGGCCACGATCAGCGTGTTCGCGGCCTGCGCCATCTGCCTCGTCACGATCGCGATCGATGTTGCTTGCGGTCGCTCGGTGAAGATCCTGGCCACGGGCTCGGCGATCCTGTTCGCAGGCATCGGCCTCTACCTTGCGCTGCGCGACCCCTCGCTCAGCGCGCTCGGCGTCAAGCTCTCGGTCGATATCGGCATCTTCATCATCTCGCTCGGCTCGATGCTGGCGCGCCGGCCCTTCACGCTGCAATACGCGATCGAATCCGTCCCGGCCGAGACCGCGGGCATGCCCGGCTTCCTCACCGCCAATTACATCATCACCGCCGCATGGACAGTGGCCGCTCTGCTGATGATGGCCGCCAACATCGTGCTGCTCTACTTCCCGGGCCTGCCGGTCTGGCTGGGCCTCGCGGTCGCCTTCGCCGCCCGCAACAGCGCGATCTATTTCACCAAATGGTATCCTGAATATCGCCAGATCAAGTATGGTGCGCCGGCTGGCGCGCTGCCCAAAGCCCAGTGAGACAGGACCGACAATGAAGGACGTATTCGCCCGCCTCGTCTCCGACTTCCTGTCTGCCATCGTCTTCCTGGTGATCTATCTCGTCACCGACAACGTCATCCTGGCGACGTCGGTGGCGATTGCCGGCGCGATCGCGCAGGTGATCTATGCCCGCGTCAAGGGGCGCGAGCTCGGCTACATGACCTATGCCAGCGTCGCGCTCGTCATCGTTCTCGGCACTGTCACGCTGCTGACCAACGATCCCCGCTTCATGCTGGCCAAGCCTGCGGTCGCGCATTTCGCGATCGGCGCGATCATGCTCAAGCGCGGCTGGATGCTGCGCTACATGCCGCCGCTCGTGGTCGAGACCGCGCCTGAATACGTCACCGCTGCCGGCTATGCCTGGGCCGCGCTGATGTTCGTTCTCGGAGCCGGCACCATTGCGGTCGCCGCCACCGGCGATCTGAAGCTGTGGGCGTTCTACATCTCGGCGGTTGCGGGCGGCGCCAAGGCCCTCGCCTTTGCCGTGCAGTACGTGGTGTTCAGGCTCGTCGTCACCAGCCGCCGGCGCGCCGCCGCCCGCGCCTGAATGCCGCCCGAGGGGGCGTTAGGCAGCGGCTTCAAGTTGCGCTATAGGCTCGGCCCAGGACGGGTTGCGGATCATCGCAGCCCGCCGGGACATTGTTCGGGAGACGCGAATGGCCGTGGACGGCAACTGGAATCTGACCATGACGACCCCGATGGGCGAGCGCCAGGCGACGCTGAGCTTGAAGGAAGCGGGCGGCGCGCTCACGGGCACCCAGGGCGCTGACGGCAATACCGCCGAGATTTTCGACGGCACCGTCAGCGGCGACGCCGTCAACTGGAAGGTCTCGATCACCAATCCGATGCCGTTGACGCTCGAGTTCATCGGAACGGTTTCCGGCGACAGCATGAGCGGCGAGATGGGCATCGGCCCGATGGGCAGCTTCCCGTTCACGGGGGCAAGGGCTTGAGCGCGTCTCTCTTGTCCCGGACGCGGTGCAGCATGTAACGCTGCTCCGCAAAGCCGGGACCCATGCCGCCACAATGGACCCCGAATCAGCAGCGCAGCATTTCATGCTGCGCGGCGTCCGGGGAAAGTAGCCTCAGCCCAGATTCAACTCCTTGAAGAAGTCATTCCCCTTGTCATCGATGATGATGAAAGCCGGGAAGTCGACGACTTCGATGCGCCAGATCGCTTCCATGCCGAGCTCGGGATATTCGAGCACCTCGACCTTCTTGATGCAGTGCTCGGCGAGGTTCGCAGCCGCACCGCCGATCGAGCCGAGATAGAAGCCGCCATATTTCTTGCAAGCCTCGCGCACCGCAGGCGCACGGTTGCCCTTCGCCACCATCACCATCGAGCCGCCTGCGGCCTGGAACTGGTCGACGAAGGAATCCATGCGGCCCGCCGTGGTCGGGCCGAACGCACCGGAGGCGTAGCCTTCGGGCGTCTTGGCCGGGCCGGCGTAATAGACCGGATGGTTCTTGAAATAGTCCGGCAGCGGCTCGCCCTTCTCCAACCGTTCGCGCAACTTGGCATGCGCGCTATCGCGCGCGACGATCATGGTGCCGGTCATCGAGACCCGCGTCTTGATCGGGCTCTTCGAGAATGTCGCCAGAATGTCCTTCATCGGCTGGTTGAGGTCGATCTTGACGACCTCGCCACCGAGCGACTGCTCGACCTGCGGCAGATATTGCGCCGGGTTATGCTCGAGCTCCTCGAGATAGACGCCATCCCTGGTGATCTTGCCGAGCACCTGGCGGTCGGCCGAGCAGGACACGCCGAGCCCGATCGGCAGCGAAGCACCGTGACGCGGCATGCGGATCACGCGCACGTCGTGGCAGAAATACTTTCCGCCGAACTGCGCGCCGACGCCCAGGCTTTGCGTCATCTTGTGGATTTCCTTCTCCATCTCGACGTCGCGGAAGGCGTTGCCGTCGGGCGAGCCGTGGGTCGGCAGCGCATCGAGATAACGGGCCGACGCCAGCTTCACCGTCTTCATGCAGAGTTCGGCCGAGGTGCCGCCGATGACGATGGCAAGGTGATAGGGCGGGCACGCCGCGGTGCCGAGCGTCAGGATCTTCTCTTTCAGGAAGGCGAGCAGCCGGTCCTTGGTCAGCACCGAGGGCGTGGCCTGAAACAGGAAGCTCTTGTTGGCGGAGCCGCCGCCCTTCGCCATGAACATGAACTTGTAGGCCGAATCTACGTCTGAAGAGCCGCCCTCGGCGTAGATCTCGCACTGCGCCGGCATGTTGTTGGCGGTGTTCTTCTCCTCGTACATCGAGAGCGGAGCGACCTGCGAGTAGCGCAGATTGCGGCGGAGATAAGCGTCGCGCGCGCCTTCCGACAGCGCCGCTTCGTCGTCACCATCAGTGATGACGTTGCAGCCCTTCTTGCCCATGATAATGGCGGTGCCGGTGTCCTGGCACATCGGCAGCACGCCGCCGGCGGCGATGTTGGCGTTCTTCAAAAAGTCCAGCGCCACGAACTTGTCGTTCGGGCTCGCCTCGCCGTCCTCCAGGATCGCGCGGAGCTGCTTCAAATGACCGGGGCGCAGATAATGGTTGATGTCGCCGAAAGCCGCTTCCGACAGCGCCCGCAGCGCCTCGCGCGACACCACCAGCATGTCCTTGCCCAGGACCTTCTCGACCCTGATCCCTTCCGCCGTGATCTTCTTGTAGGGCGTCTCGTCCTTCCCCAGCGGGAACAGCGGCGTGTGCTTGTACGGGGGGACGGGCTGGGACTGATCGGGAAAGGCGGTGGGAGCGTTCATGGAGCGAATCTCGGGTTCTGGAGCCCTCGCGGGCCTCTAAGCATAGAAGCGTTCTAAGCTTTTTTGCCGCAAAGGGAAGGCGCTCTGGCGCGGCCGAGGCATCCCGATTCGGCACCATGGCGGCCATTTTGCGGTCCCCTCCTTCGATCAGCGGGTGGTCGTGGTCGTGACCAATCAAGCGGGGTTGCACCCCTTGCACTTCGCGCGCGGCGACGGTTGAATGCGCGCCGTAAGGGGCTTTTCATCATGATTTTCAAACTGGACGTTCGCGGCGCGATGTTGGTCGCCGTCGCAATCATCGGCCTTGTGACCCTCGCCGCGCCGGCGCGCGCCGACCAATGTGACGACATCGCAAAGCAGCTCGCCGGCGGCATCGACGGGCTGAAGGTCAACTTCAAGGCCGCCAACATCATCTACCTGACCCACCCCGCGGCAAAGGAGCTGTCGCTTGGCTGCCGCGCCCAGGGACAGACCTATTCCAACGAGCTCTATGCCAAGGGCGACCGCAAGCCGACGCCGCAGTTCTATGATCTGGTCGCCTCCGCAGCTGCGATCACCTTCACGGTGACGAAGGACGACACCACGACCGGCGCGACGCGCTGCCTCAAGCGCATGGGCCTCTTGCGTGGCGACAAGGTGACGATGCGCTACAAGCGCCTCAACATGGAATGCACGCGCACCAAGACCGACGCGTCGATCGCGATCACGCGGCCGAAGGACGAGTAGGCCACACACGAGGAAGAAGTCAGATCCCTCGCATTTTAGCGATTGGCTTGACGGAAGTTTCGTCCCCTCCGGGGCAGGGTCAATTGTTTCAATCTGTGAGGATTTGTGGATGAGCGTTTCCAGCGTTGCGCCGCCGCCTGTCACGATCGTAGTCCCGAGCTACGACACGACCAAGCAGCCGGACGACCAGACCAAGACCAAGGACAACGACCCGACCTATCAGCCGACGCCGCCTGCGCCTCTACCGCCGGGCCAGGGCACGCGGATCGATCAGTTCGCCTGATCCGGCTTGCCTGCGATGGATCGCCCGGTCCGGTTGACCGGGCCTTTCGCGCGTCCGGCCGCATCTTCGCCGGATAGCGGGACCATTATCGTGCGCGGCTACTCAGGGAGCTGTGCATGATCGCACGCCTGCTGTTGCAGAACACCGTTCTCGCCGCCGGGATGGGGGCGCTGCTGTTCGCCGCCGCCGGCACGCTGCATTGGCCGGGCGCGTGGGTGTTTCTCGTCACCTCCGTCTTGCTCGGTCCGCTCTGCGGCTGGTGGCTCTACCGGATCGACCCGGCGCTTCTCGCCGAACGTCTGCGGCCTGTTCTGCAGAGAGATCAGCCGGCCGCGGACAAGGTCTTCATGGTCGTCTTCGTCGTGGCGATGCTGGGCTGGCTCGTCGCGATGGGGCTCGACCGGCGTCATCTTGCGTCCCACATGAACATCGCATGGCAGGTGCTCGGCTTCGTGCTGTTCCTCGCCTCGACGCTGTTCACACTGTGGGTCTTTCGCGAGAATTCGTTCGCAGCACCCGTGGTGAAGCTGCAGGCCGAGCGCGCGCAGCGCGTGATCTCGACCGGGCCCTACGCCTATGTCCGCCATCCCATGTACAGCGGCATGATCCTGTTTTTCGCCAGCGTGCCGCTGATCCTCGGATCAACGTGGGGCCTTGCGATTGCGCCGCTTTTCCTGGCGCTGCTTGCGGTCCGCATCCGCATCGAGGAGCGCACGCTCATCGCGGGCCTGCCCGGCTATGCCGACTATGCGGCGCGGGTGCGCTACCGCCTGCTGCCCGGATTGTGGTGATTCATACGTCGAGTTCCCTGTATCGCCGGAAGATGCCCTGCTCGTTGAAGGGAATGCGGCGCTCGCTTGCAAGATAGGCCTTGATGTTCGGCCGCGCCGCAATGCGGTCGTGCAGGCCGACGAGGCCAGGGATATTTTTCTCGAACGCCTTCTTCATGCGCTTGGGAAAGGCATAGCGCAGGCCATCGACAATCTGGAACAGCGAGAGATCGACATAGGTCAACCTGCGGCCGGAGACGTAAGCGCCGCCATTGTCATCGAGAAGCTGCTCGAAATAGCCGAGATATTTCGGCACGCGCTCGTCCCAGAAATCGGCGGTGCGCTTCTTCGCCGGCGCCTTCTGGTCTTCGTAGTACATCGAGGGCCCGAGTGGATGATGGGTGTCATGGATCTCGACCACGAGGTCGGTGATGGTCAGCTGAAGCTGGTGCACCCAGAGCTTTCCGGCTTCGGTCTTGGGCGCAAGCCCGTGTCGGCTGCCGAGGTAAAGCAGGATGTTCGCGGTCTGGCCGATGACGAGCTTGCCGGCTTTGAGGAACGGCGGCGCGAAGGGTGGCGTGCCCTTGTGGGCCTCCATCATTTTCATCATTGCGGCCGAGCCACGCGGGCCGCGCGCGACGTCGTCGTAAGCCGCCCCCGCCTCCTCCAGCGCCAACCGCACATATTCACCGCGGCCCTGGATTTCGGGCCAGTAGTAGAGCTCGTATTTCATGAGCGGGATCCGTGAGCGTGGGGATGGTGGACCCAATGTAGCACGCGGCCGAAGGTTCCGTCAGCGTGGGGACGGAGCAGCGGCGCCACATACGCCATCATTGCGAGCGCAGCGAAGCAAATCCAGAGTCTCTTCGCGGGGACAGTCTGGATTGCTCATCGCAAGAGCTCCTCGCAATGACGAGAGGAAGGAGCGCCCCTCAATTCACTGCGAAACAATACAGCAAGCCGTCGCCGCCGGTGGTCTTCAGATCGGCCTGCGAGCAGCCGCCGTCAGGGCCGCGCGAGGGGTGAGAGCTGTTCCAGGATTTTGACGGCTCGTCATCGCGCAGGCCTTGACGATCGGCATGACCGAGCATCGCCGCACCTTGCGTGCTCGACGTCCAGTTCTTGCAGGTCTTGTCCTCGCCCGCGGCAAAGGCGGTGCCGTCGGCTTGCGATCCCGTGAGGATGTCGTGCCGGTTCGGCGTATCGCCGCGGCCGTTGATGACCTCGCCCTTCTCGCTCAGCGCGGTCTGCTTGGTGAGATTGTTAGCCGCGCCGTGCAGGTCGGCAATGTCCTTGGCGACCACCACGCCCCTGGCGTTCTGCCACGGTCCCTTGCCGATGCGGTCCTTTGCGTTGACGGCGGGCTTGCCGTCGGCCGCTTGCGTTGAGAGATAGGCGCGCCAGGTTTTTGCGGCGGCGCCGCCAGCCTGTGCAAGCTTCTGGCACTGCGCGTCGGCGCCATCAAGGCCGCCGAGATCGGCGCCCTTGCCCGGGCCGTTTGAGGTCACGAAGAACGTCATATCGGCCGACTGCGCTTGCGCTGATGGCGCCGCAAGCAGGGCCACAGCGAGAGCGAGGCCTGACATCGTCACGGAATTTTCGATGCGGATCATCTTGTCCTCCCAACTCTGTTGTCGTTGGCCGCTTGATTTCAACCCGACGCGCGCCCGCTTATTCCGGTCCCGCGATGCGAGACGCCCAAAAGAAAAAAAGGCGCCGTGCGAGAGCACGACGCCTTGATGTCTCCGATCGCGTGCGATCAGTTGGTCTGCTGGATCGCCGACAATTCCCAGGGGCTGCCCTGGCGGCGGGCAAACGTCCAGACTTCGGTGACTTCGCCCGGCTGCTCGCTGCCGGCAACGATCGCGCCGGTGTTGCGGTCGAGCGTCTTGTCGGTGAGCGCGAAGCGCAATGCCACCGTCGCGTAGTCGGTCTCACCTTCGCGCCAGGCTTCCGCGAGGTCGCCCTGCAGCAGCTTGACATTGGTCACCTTGTTGACGGCATTGCGCCCGCGGTTCTCTGCGAGATCCCTCTCGAAATAAGAGACCATTTCCGGCGTGGCGAGCGTGTGCAGTTTTGCAACATCCTCGTTCGACCAAGCGGCCTGGATGTCGCCGAGCAGACGCTCGAACGCCTCGTAGTCATCAGGCTTGATCTCGAGCGGCGTATTGTTGGCGCCGAAGCCGAAGCCGCCGCCAAGACCACTGCCGAGACCGTTGCGATAGCTCGTCTGCGGTCCCGGACCGGCGCCGGCATCAGCACCGGCATAGGCCGCTTGCGGCGCGTTACGGCGCTGCCACCAGGACATCGCCAGCCGCACCACGAACACGACGAGCACGATCTGGATGATCAGACCCAGGATCGATGAGAGCCCGCCGAGGCCGCCGAACAGGCCGCCGCCGAACAGCATGCCCAGAAGGCCTGCGCCGAGGAAGCCGGCGGCAAGACCACCCAGGAAACCGCCGCCGCGGCCAAACAGGCCGCCGCGTGCGGGTGCGGTCGTGTTCATGCCGGCGCCCGGCTGGCTGTAGGTGCGGTTGAATTGCGAGGTCGAGCCCGGCGCTGTCGTGGTCGACGGCGGGGCCGAGAAGGTCCGCGAACCGCGCGACCCCGACGAGACACCGCCGCCGACGCGCGCGTCAGCGGACGAGATCGCAAGCGCCGTCGGCAGCGCGAGCGCCAGAACGACGGCAATCGTCTTCACGAGAGTGCGGGACCATTGCGAGAACTTCATGTGCGTTTCCCAAATCCCCGGCATGGGGACGTGCTCCTAAGATGGGCAGCCTTCTACAAAAAGGAAGCCGGATTCGGAACCCCCGGCTGCGGCCCTCAGTCGCGGGGATATGGCAAAAGCCCATATTTGCCGGGGGTTTGGCCGGGTGCGGCCAGGAACTGGGGTTGCCGGTTACCGGTGGCTGTTACGATGGGAATTCGGATCTCTCCCTCGACGGAGAATGCAGGACTGGCGCGCCGTTCCTTACTTCACCCGTGCTTCGTCATCGTCTCCTTCACCGCCGCCACGAGCTGGCTGAGCGTGAACGGCTTTGGCAGGAAGTCGAACTGCTGTCCCTCCGGCAGGCTCTTCTCGAAGGCGTCTTCGGCGTAGCCGGAGACGAAGATAAAGCGGATGTCGGGGTTCTTCTCGCGCATCGCCTTGAGCAGCGTCGGGCCGTCCATCTCCGGCATCACGACGTCGGAGACGACGAGATCGATGCCGCCGCTCTGCTCTTCGAGCATCTCCATCGCCTCGACGCCGTTCTCGGCCTCGACCACGGTATAGCCGCGCGAGCGCAGGCCGCGGGCATTCAGGGCGCGCAGCCCCTCTTCGTCCTCGACCAGCAGGATGGTGCCTTGCCCGGTGAGATCGGTACGCGCCTTGGCCTCCGCCGTTGCAGGCGAAGCTTCCTTCGCAGCGCCACTCGTCGCGCTCGCCGCGGGCTGCTCGACCTGCACTTCCGGCTCGGCGTGATGGCGCGGCAGGAAGATGTGGAACGAGGTGCCCTGCCCCGGCTCTGAATCAACGTAGATGAAGCCACCGGTCTGCTTGACGATGCCGTAGACGGTGGACAGCCCGAGGCCGGTGCCCTTGCCGACTTCCTTGGTCGAGAAGAACGGCTCAAAAATCTTGTCGCGGATGTCGGCGGGGATGCCGGTGCCGGTGTCGGCGACCTCGATCCGCACATAATCCGCTGCCGGCATGCCCTTGTAGGCAAGCTTGCCCGCCTCCTCAGTGGTGACGTCGGCGGTGCGGATGATCAGCTTGCCGCCGTCGGGCATGGCGTCGCGTGCATTCACCGCGAGATTGACGATGACCTGCTCGAACTGGGAGACGTCGACCTTGACCGGCCAGAGGTCGCGGCCGTGGATCAGATCGAGCTTGACCTTCTCGCCGATCAGCCGGCGCAGCAGCATGGTGAGATCAGAAAGCGCATCGCCGAGATCGAGCACCTGTGGCCGCAGCGTCTGCCGCCGCGAGAAGGCGAGCAGCTGCCGCACCAGCGTCGCAGCGCGCGTCGCGTTCTGCTTGATCTGCATGATGTCCTGGAACGACGGATCGGTCGGCTTGTGCGCGTTCAGCAGGAAGTCGTTCGCCATCATGATGGCGGAGAGCACGTTGTTGAAGTCGTGGGCGATGCCGCCGGCGAGCTGGCCGACCGTCTCCATCTTCTGCGACTGGTTGATCTGGTTCTCCAGCGCGCGCCGCTCGGTGGTCTCGAGCATGTGCACGATCGCAGCTTCAGCGTCGTTCTCGGCCGCATCGACCGGCGTGATGAAGAACTGGCCCCAGCGCTCCTTGGTCCCTTCCAGCGCCACCTCGACCGGCGCGATGTCGGCCTGGCCGTCGGCGGCCTGGTTGATGGCCGCGATCACCAGATGGCGATCCCGCGCATTGATGGCGCGGAAGATCGACTTGCTGGCGCTGTCGAGCCCGAGGCCCTGCGCGAGCTTGGCGTAGCGCGCATTCGCCCGTACGACATTGCCGCCGCGGTCGACGGTGGCGATCGCCATCGGCGTGTGGTCGAAGAAGCGCATGAAGCGCACTTCGGCGGCGCGGTCGGGATCGCTGCGCTCGTCGCGGGCCCGGCTGATGACGAGCGTGCGCGACGGCCCCGGCGCGCCGTCGGCGCCGAAGGCGAGCTTGTGATAGAGCCGGACCGGCATGGTCTTGCCGGTGCGCATGCGCAAATCGATGTCGAAGACCTCGGTCTTCACCTCACCCGGCACCGCCACGATCGAACTCAGCAGCGAAGCCCCGTCACCGGAGACGATGTCGGCGAGCTTCGGCCCGCCTGAGCCGATCTCGGCAAGATCATAGTCGAGCCAGTTCGCCAGCGTCGCGTTGACGTAAGCGAGCTCGCCGGCGGGATTGACCGAGAAGAAGCCGCACGGCGCGTGATCGAGATATTCGATCGCGTGCTGGAGTTCCTGGAACACGTCCTCCTGCCGCTCGCGGTCGCGGGTGATGTCGGCGATCGACCACACCGCATATTTGGCCTCGCGCTTGCCGGTGCCGAGCGGACGCACGCGCATGCGCAGCCAGCGCCCGTGGCTGCCGTCCTGGCCGGAAATGCGCACCTCTTCCTGCTGCCGCTTGCCCTCGCGCGCCGCCTTGAGCAGGCGGAACACCGCCTCAGAAACGTCAGGATTGCCGATGAAGACGCGCTCCACGGGGCGCACATCCTGCGGGCCGGAGGCGCCGGTCAGCGTCAGATAGGCCGCGTTGGAATAGACCACATGGCCGCGCGGATCGGTCACCGCGAGGCCGTCGAAGGCGTGATCGGCGATACGCCCCATCACGGGATCGTCAAGGTTGCGGTCGACGAAGCGGATGATGCCGGCGGCGAAGGCGAACAAATTGAACAGGCCGATCATCGCCAGCACGGCGAGGATGCCGAGAATATAAGGCTGCGCTTGCGCGCGCCCGAGCGTCATCAGTCCGATGGCGACCGCGACGAGCGCGGTCGCCACCAGGAGCACCAGCGCAATGCTCCCCGAGCGCGGCGACGGCTCATGCGCCGCAACGGGCTCGCGTGACAGGTCGTGGTCGGTCTCGGCAGTCATTTCACGCTGGCATGGCCTGTCGGCAGAGAATCAACGCGCCACGGGGCACGTGGGGTCCTCCCTGCCTGAATCGGACCCGCGGACGCAAGGGCGGCAGGGGCGAAAGGTACGCTGATTCCCAGTTTACAGCCATTTCCGGTACTTTTCGGGGTTTTATTGCCGCGCGGCGCTAAAACCGCGCTTCAGCCGGATGACGTAGCCGATGACTTCGGCGACCGCATGGTAATGCTCGACAGGAATTTCCTTGTCGATTTCGGCGGTGGCGTACAGCGCACGGGCCAGCGGCACGTTCTCGACGATCGGAATATCGTGCTCGCGCGCGATCTCCCGGATCTTGAAAGCGAGGTTGTCGACGCCCTTGGCGACGCAGATCGGGGCCGACATGCCGCGCTCGTAGGACAGCGCCACCGAATAGTGGGTCGGGTTGGTGACGATCACGGAGGCCTTGGGAACCGCTGCCATCATCCGCTTTTTCGAGCGCTGCTGGCGCAACTGCCGGAGCTTGCCCTTGATATGCGGGTCGCCTTCGGACTGCTTGAACTCTTCCTTGATTTCCTGGAGCGACATCTTCTGCCGCTGGAACCAGCTGCGATACTGGAAGAAATAGTCGCCAATGGCGATGATCGCGAGCGCGGCGACCACGGCGCCGAGCAGATGGACGGTCATGCCGGTGGCGGCGCCCAGCATAGCCATCGGATCAAGCTTGACCATCGCCTCCATGCGGTGCCGTTCCGGCCAAAGGATCGTGGTCATGACCGCGCCGAGCACGACCAGCTTGCCGATGCCCTTGAGAAAATTCGCTCCCGCCTGCTTGCCGAAGATGCGCTTGAAGCCGGCGGCGGGAGAGAGCTTGCTGAATTTGGGCGTGAGGGATTCGGCCGACCATACCAGGCGATGCTGGAGCATGTTGCCGGCAATGGCCGCGATCACCAGCATTAGCAAGGGCACGCCGACCGCCGCGAACACCGCGACTTCGACCTGCTGCATCAGCGCGAGCAGGTTCCCGGGGTCGGTTTTGATCATCCAGGAATTGGCGAGCAGATTGCGCATCGGCGTCAGCAGTCCGCTGCCGACCGAGCCGGAGAAGGTCGAGACCACTAGCGTTCCGCCCGCGATCATGAACCAGGTGTTGATCTCCTGGCTTTTGGCGACGTCGCCGCGTTCGAGCGCCTCTTCGAGACGTTTTTGCGTCGGATCTTCTGTTTGACTCTCTGGATCGTTATCTTCCGCCACGTAGCGCCCGCTTTCCGAAGTTCGTCACTTTCGCGGCCCCCGTGCACGAACTTCGGAAAGCACAGGGGCGCTACAAGACTCTAAATTTGGCTAGTGCCGCTGATCGATTTGAAGTTCCTGGTCGGAGGTGAGGCTTGCACTGTAGGAATTTCAAATCGGCGGCACTAGCTCACCTATCTGAGCGGCACCATCTGGTGCATGACACCGATGAAGTAATCGAGGTAAGTGCCCATCATCGCCGTGAGCACCACGGCCAGCACCATGAAACCCGCGAAGATCGATAGCGGCACGCCGACGAAATAGACCTGCATCTGCGGCATCAGCCGCGCCAGCACGCCGAGCCCGATATTGAAGACGAGACCAAACACCAGGAACGGCCCCGACAGTTGCAAGCCGAGCAGGAACGCGGCGGAGAAGGCCCGCGTGGCCAGCGAAGCGATGTCGCCGCTCGATACGGTCTCGCCCGGCGCGAAGATCGCGTAGCTGTCGTTCAGCGCCGCGATCACCAGGTGATGGCTGTCGGTGGCGAACAGCAGGGTCACGCCCAGCATGGTGAGGAAATTGCCGACCAGAACGCCCTGCTGCCCCTGCGTCGGATCGACCGAGGTGACGAAGCCGAGCCCCATCTGCTGCGCGATCACGGCGCCTGCGACCTGCAGCGCCGACAGCGTCACGCGCGCGGTCGCGCCCAGCACGATGCCGATCACGATCTCATGCAGCATCAGCACCAGCATCGGCGCGAGCGAGCCCATGTCGACCTGGTAGGCGTTGCGATGCAACGGCAGGATGATCAGCGTCAGAAGAAGCGCGATCGACAGCTTCACCCGCGTCGGGATGTTGGTCTCGCCGAGCCCCGGCAGCAGCATCACCATCGCGCCGATCCGAGCGAAGGCGAGCATGAAGGCCGCGGCAAGCGCCGGCAGCAGCGAGACGTCGATGCGCATGGTGGGCGCATAGTGCCTCAGCCGCCGATGATTCGCGACGAGATCCGCAGCATGTGGGAATGGAGGGCGTCGGCCATGAACGGTAGCGCCAGTAGCATCGTGGCAAAGATAGCCAGGATCTTCGGCACGTAGACCAGGGTCTGCTCCTGGATCTGCGTCAGCGCCTGGAACAGCGACACGATCACGCCGACCACGAGCCCTACCACCATCAGCGGCGAGGACACGATCACGATGGTCCAGATCGCATCGCGGGCGACGTCGAGGGTCTCGGGTCCGGTCATTTTTGATTTCTCACTGTGAATTGTTTCGTCATTCCGGGGCTCGCGAAGCGAGAGCCCGGAATCCATCGGGCGGCATCGTCTGTGGCACCATGGATTCCGGGTTCGCGCTACGCGCGCCCCGGAATGACAACCATCAGATCGGCATCTTCATGATGTCTTCATACGCCGCGATCACGCGGTCGCGGACCGAGACCAGCGTGGACACCGCGACGTCGGTGTCGGCGACCGCCGTCACCACGTCCATCACGTTGGCCTTGCCGGACGCCATTGCGACGGTCTGCGCGTCCGATTTGCGGCCGGATTCCATGACGCTGCCAACGGCGTCTTTCAGTAGCGAGGCAAAGGACTGCCCGCTCGCCTCGCCGCCCTTGCCGGCGCCGGTATTTTCCAGCACGCGGGCAAGGTTGGCATAAGCATTGGCCGCGATTGTCGGTGTTGCCATGGCTTAAGGTTTCCTGTTCAGCTCTTGAGGATGTCGAGCGTGCGCTGGATCATCCGGCGCGTCGCACTGATGATGTTGACATTGGCCTCGTAGGACCGCTGCGCATCGCGCATGTCGGTCATTTCGACCACCGAGTTCACGTTGGGATATTTGACGTTGCCGGTGGCATCCGCCGCCGGATTGCTCGGCTCGTATTTGACGCGGAAGTTGGACTGGTCGGGCTTGATCTTGCCCAGCGTGACGACCTGCGCGTCGAGCGTGCGATCGAGCGCCGAGGAGAATGTCGGCACCTTGCGCCGATAGGGATCGCCGCCTGCGGTCGGCGAGGTCGAGTCGGCATTCGCGATGTTTTCCGAGATCACCCGCATGCGCCCGGCCTGCGCCCGCAACCCGGAGGTCGCGATCGCCATCGAGCGGGCAAAGTCACTGCTGTCATTCGCCATGATCTGCGTCCTCTAGCTCTAGCCCTTGCCGATCGCGGTCTTCAGAAGATGCAGGCTCTTCGAATAGAGCGAGGTCACCGCCGCGTAATCCATCTGGTTGCTGGCGGACTTCAGCATTTCTTCTTCGAGATTGACCGCATTGCCCGCAGGGCGGGTCTCGAAACCCGCATTCTTGTTCTGGTCGAAACTCGAGACCGCGCCGGACGGCGTCATGTGCGAGGCGCTGGTGACGGTCATGGCCAGCGGCCCTGTCCCCCCCGACACGACGCCCGTCCTGTCGAATTTCGGCTCGACCAACTCGCGCGGCCGAAAATTGGGGGTGTCGGAGTTGGAGACGTTCTCGGACAGGACACGCTGGCGTTCCTGGTGCCACTGCATCTTGGTGCGAAGCGCCGACAGCACCGGAAGATCGTTGATGGACATCGTTGCGGCTCCTTCCGCCTCTTGCGGACGCTCAGGTCCGAAGCTAGGCAGAATTTGCCGCGTGTATGGTTAACAGGTGGTTAAGGCGAGGCGGATGCATGTTTCTGATTGAGACATGTAATGCCCATCCCGTGATTCTACGCGTTCCAAAAGCCGCATTAACCCAACCGCTTGGCGGCCTCAGCGCAGGCCAAGAAGTCGTTTTGGATCGGGCGATTCATAGGTTATTAAGAGTTGGGGACGGCAAAACTTGCCGCGGGACGTTAAAAGATCGCAGTTTTGGGGCATCGCACGCCGGTGGTCGGCGTATTCGACCATAGGCACGAAAGAAGCGCCATTTGCCGGGGACAGGTATGAACGGTAGCCCTATCACTTTCATCGTCGCGTTCATCGTCGTTCTGGCGTTGATCGGCGTCGCGGCGTGGCTGGTCCGCCGATTCGCGACCACCCGGCTCGGCGCCAACACCCAGCGCGGCAGGATGCCCCGGCTCGCCGTGATCGACGCCGCCGCCGTCGACGGCCGCCGGCGCCTGGTGCTGGTACGCCGTGACAATGTCGAACATCTCCTGATGATCGGTGGCCCCACCGACATCGTCGTCGAACCGAATATCGTCCGCGCCGCAGCCGGCCGCGACCAGATTCCGCAGCGCCCCAGCGCGGTCGAGCCGCCGCGACTCGCCCCGATGCCGGATGCCACCAGCTGGGCCGACGAAGCGCCGCGACCTGAAGTGCTCGATCATCCCGAGCCACAGATGCCCGAGCCGACGCCGCGACCCGCACGTCCCTCCTTCGCCGACGAAGTCCGCCGGCCGGCGCCCGCTCTGGCCGAACGGCGCAGCGAACCTGCGCTCGGCGGCTTTTCGCCCGAACCGATGCCTCCGCGTCCCGAGCGCGAGCCCCGCCCCGAGCCGATGCCGCCGCGCGTTGCGCGCAGCGAGTCGCCGCTGATGCCGCGCCCGCCGCGCCAGAGCGAGCCGGTGAAAGTGCCGCCGGTGCGCGCCGAGCGCGCAGCCGCGTCGCCACCGCCTCCTCCGCCCGTGCCGCAGGCTCCGCCGGTGCCGCCGCCGGCCGCTGCTGCCGCGCCGTCGAGCGCCGAACAGAATCTCGCCGAGATGGCCCAGCGCCTCGAGGCCGCGCTCCGTCGTCCCGGCGGCGAGACCACCGCCCCGCCGGTTGCCCCGGATCCGCCTGCGCCGCCGCCGCGCGCTGCGCGCGCCGAGCCGCCGGCGCCGCCGGCCAAGCCGGCTGCGGAGAAGACCAGCTTTGAGAATCTCGAAGACGAGATGGCCTCGCTGCTCGGCCGTCCGAAGCCGTCTTCGTGAGGCTGCCGTCCTTCCCGCGTAGAGTATTCTTTTTTTCTGTCCTGATCGCCGCGACGTCGCTCGCAAGCCTTGTGCATGCGCAGGACATCAGCATCAATCTCGGCAGCCAGGGTGGCGGCGGCGTCACCGAGCGCGCGATCCAGCTGATCGCGCTGCTCACGGTGCTGTCGATCGCGCCGTCGATCCTGATCATGATGACGTCATTCACGCGCATCGTGGTCGTGCTGTCGCTGTTGCGCACCGCCATGGGTACGGCGACGGCGCCGCCAAACTCGGTGATCCTGGCGCTGGCGATGTTCCTCACCTTCTTCGTGATGGGACCGGTGCTGCAGAAATCCTACGACGACGGCATCCGCCCGCTCGTCGCCAACCAGATCGGCGTGGAGGATGCACTGCAGCGCGCCTCCGTCCCCTTGCGCGGCTTCATGCAGAAGAACGTGCGCGAGAAGGACCTGAAGCTGTTTCTCGATCTCTCCGGCGAGCCGCCGCCGGCAACGCCAGACGAACTCGCGCTACGTATCCTCGTCCCCGCCTTCATGATCTCCGAGCTGAAGCGTGCCTTCGAGATCGGTTTCCTCCTGTTCCTCCCCTTCCTGATCATCGACCTCGTCGTCGCCTCGGTGCTGATGTCGATGGGCATGATGATGCTGCCGCCCGCGACGATCTCGCTTCCGTTCAAGCTGATCTTCTTCGTGCTGGTCGACGGCTGGTCGCTGGTGGCGGGAAGTCTGGTGCAGAGCTACGGGGGCTAGTGGCGGCCCGCCCCTCCGAGCGTCGCGTCTCTACCCTCCGGCGAAATTGACACCTACGCACGTCCCGGTAACATTGGAATTTGGGGGATGGGTTCGTAGGATGGAAATCGAATTTCCCTTAGAATTTCTGGTTCATGGGACGCCGGTTTCCTTTCAGGCTAAAAACGCGGCCGCCCGAGAGGACTGGAAGGACCGAGTAAAGACGGCAAGTTCGAGCACCATTCCGCATCCCCATTTTGTCTCTGGGCAGCGAATGGCTGTGACTATGTACTATCTTCCCGAAGGTTCGATGCCGGGCGACATAGATAACATCGTCAAGCTTGTACTGGACGCTCTTTGCGCCCACATTTATCTGGATGATGCACAGGTCGAGCGCGTTGTGGTTCAAAAGTTTGAGCCTGGCAACGTCTTTAGCTTTTCAAACCCGTCAACGACGATTGTCGATGCGATTACCGGCCCAAAGCCGGTTTTATATGTAAAAGTATCTGACGATCCGTTCGAGGAACTGCGATGACCGAGACTGGAAGCGAGGAGCAAGTTTTACAGCAGGAGATCGCGCGTTTGGAGTCAGAAGGATATGATGTATTTTTGCATCCGCGTGCCCCGCTCGTACCCGACTTTCTGGGAGACTTCGTCCCCGACGCCGTTGCGACTGGAAATGGAAAGAAAATTGTTCTCGAGGTCGCGAGACCCTCGACGCGCCAGAACGAACGGCTAAAGGACGTTGCCGCTCGCTTTGCCAAGCAGCGAGAGTGGGAACTGAAGGTTCTATTTGTTGCTCCCACATCTTTGGGCGTAACGCTTCCAGTACAATCGCGGCAGGCAATCGATGATGCGTTAGGCGAGATCGAAAGGCTACGCGGCGTCGACGCCTTGCGCGCTGCATTCTTGCTCGCATGGGCAACATTCGAGGCCGAGGGCAGAGCATCCGTGCAGGGGCGCTTCGATCGTCCGCAGACGCCTGGTCGTCTAGTGGAAGTTCTGGGTCAAGAAGGGCTGCTGACCCCCACTGATGCCGATCAAATGAGGCTCCTCTCGGAGAAGCGCAATCGGCTCATACATGGCGATCTCGGCACGGCCATCCGCCCTGAGGATTTGGAGCGGCTCATCGGAGTTCTAAGGCAGCTTTCGGCCATCGGAGCGCCCGAGCCTAGCAATTGACCGATCCGAAGCCGAGGCACCTATCCCTTCAAATCATACTGCTTGCTGAGGTGATCGCCGATCTGCACCAGCATGGCGACGCTTTCGGGGAAGCCGGGCTTGTCCGTGTCGCCTGATCGGCATCGGCGCGGAACTCCCAGCGGTCGCCGTCGCGAACGACCAAGATGGACATGCCCTCGGGGCTGTCGGCATGGACCTTCAACTCGGCGCGCGCCATGGCGATGAGTTCGGCTTCGGTCTTGGCAGGCTTGCTCATATCGTCGCTCTCCGGGGATGAAGGTGCACAGGTTGCCCGTCTCGCCCGGCACCTGTCGAGAGGCCAGAAGCAGCAGGGTTCCTACCGCGTCATCTTGATCTGCCGCACGACCGGGATCGTCGGCAGCGAGCCGGTGTGATCGCTCTCGTCCTTGGCCTGCGGCGAAGCCGGCGCACGCGCGGTGGCGTCGGGGAAGCGCTGCTTCATCTCGCGCAGGAAACCATCGAGCGTGTCGACGCTTGCGGCAAGCTTTGCAATCTCGGCAAATTCGGCGCTGGAGGCCCCGGCTGGCTTGCTGGCGATGTCGAAAGCGAGCCGGTCGGCGCTCTCGCTCATCAGGGGAGCATATTTCTCGCGGAAGCGAGACAGCCCGATCGAGTCGTCGGCGAGCGCATAGCCGACGGCGGCGCGGATGATGTCGCTCTTCTCCACCGCGTTGAGCGGCTTGAAGTCGCGGAAGCGTTCGCCGTAATAGAGCTCGATCTGCTCGGCGGATTCGCGCCAGCGACGTCCCGCCCAGAAGATGTCGGAACGCAGCCGCAGCACCTCGCGCCCGCTGACGTTGGAGACGATGTCGAGCGCAAGGTCATGACGACCGACGTCGCTCTGCGCGCGCGCCTCCAGCAGCAGGCGCTGTTGCCGCAACTCGCCGGAGAGGTCGCTGATGCGGCTCGCGCGCAGCGCCGTGATCGCCATGTCCGGCTTGCGGTTGGCGAGATAGATCATCGCGAGGCGCGCGGCGACCTGCGCGCGCGCTGCGCCTTCGAGGCGGTGGTCGACCTGGTATTGCAGGAGCTCGGCGGCCTGGTCGAGCAGATCGATCGAGGCGAGACGGTCGGCCAGGCGGCGGATCAGCTCGTCACCGCGTCGGCCGATCGGCGTCAACTCGCGGAACTCGTAGAACATCCCGAGCGCCTCGACCGGCGGCAGTTCGTCGCCCTTCGGCCCCAGAAAGATCTGCGTGAACAGATCCGACGCCAGATCCTGCGCCTGGCGCGAGGCGTCCGCGTTCGGCTGCAGCTTGGTCGCGGTGCGCGCCGCGGTGAGCGCGTCGCGGTACCGCCCGTTCTCGGAATAAAGCTGCGACAGCATTTGCAGCGTCTTGACCTCGATCGCGTCGCCGCGCCAGGTCATCGACAGCGTCTCGAGCTCGCGCAGCGCCTCTTCCTTGCTGATCTCGTCGCGCTTCTGCCGTAGCGCGACCTCGAGTTGCTTGGCTTCGGCGGCCGCCGGCCGGTCGTTCGAGGCGACGGCGAACTTGTAGTCGTCGAGCGCGTCCTTGTCGTGGCCGAGCGCTTCGGCGAGCCGGCCGCGCAGCACGGCAAAGCCGGGTCCCGCCTCCGGCGATACGCCGACCACCTCGATCTCGCCGCGGCGCTTGGAGGCGCCGGCATAGTCCTTCACCTCGAGCGAGGCGCGCATCGCATCCATCGTCACGATGCGCTGGATGTCGAGCGGCAGCGAGGCGATGGCGAATTCGACGTTCTTGAATTTTTCGCGGGCGTCCGCCCATTTGCCCTGGCGCGCATAGGCGAGCGCCTTCCAGAGCTGGGAATCGTGGCTGTTGCCGATCACGGGATTGGCGAGATCCTTAAGGCCCTGCGCCGGCCGCCCGATCAGGATGCTCGCGATCGCGTGGATGATCAGAGCGTTGCTCTCCTCCTTGTTGTGGGAATCGGTCAGCATCAATTCGGTCACGGACTTGGCTTCGTGATACATCGCGCGCGACATGTAGAACTGGGCGAGATCGAGTCGCGGCAGCGAACGCTGCGCCGGCTCGACGGCCGAGATCGCCGTGATCAGATCGCTCTGGCGCGTCCAGAAATCCTCCGACTGGCCCTTGCGCCAGCCCTCGGGATTGAAGACCGGCCGCACCGCGGTTGGTGCGCGCTCGGCCGAAACGTCGACCGGCGACAGCGTCAGGCCGCCCTTCTTGCCGAGAATGACCTTGTCCGATCCGACCTCGACGCCGACCTCGTCGGAATTCGGCCGGATCGCGATGCCATGCGCGGATTCCAGCAGCGAGAGGTCGACGAGATCCTGCCGCTTGATGAAACCGCGAACCGGCCGCTGCGCGGTGACGACATAGAGCATGTCGCCGGCATCGGGGTCGGTGAGCTTGTGCAGCAGGCCCTGATTGGCAAAGGGGATGGCGATGTTGGCAAGCGCGGGGTCGGTGATGTTGCGCGACATCATCAGCGGCAGCGGCGTTGCCTGGATCCTGTCGGCGAGCGTGAGCAGCCAGTTGGTCTCCTTGCCGACCTCCTCACTGGTCAGCGAATAGACCAGCGGACGGGTGAGACGGATGCGCACCGCCTGCCCCTTCTCGAGCGGCAAGCGGCTGACCTCGCCGATCATCGCGCCACCCCGGGCGCGGATCGCCTCGACGTCGATCGGCTTTTGCGAGTCGAACACCAGCCACACCGTGTCGCCGCGGCGGAACGCTGCGGCCGGCGTTGCGACAGCAAGCGGGAACGTCACGCGCAGGCCGTCGCTGTCGCGGCGCGCATCGACGCTGGCAACAGGAGCCGGCGGCGCCGCTTGCACCTCGGCGGGTGCTGGATTGGGCGTAGGCTTGGCTTCAGCCTTCACGGCCTCTTTCGGAACATCCTTGACCTGTTCCTTGACCTGTTCCTTGGCCGCTTCCTCGACAACCTCCTTGGGCGCCTCGGCAACCGCAGGCGCCGCCGGCTTGACGGGCGCGACCGGTGCCGCGGCTTCCTTCGATTCCTTGGGCGCTTCGGCAACCTGCGGGGCTTCGGCCATAGGCGCGGCGACCACCGATGCCGGCTTCGGCGCCTCGGCGGGCGGCATCGCGACCGGTGCTTCCGGCTTCGCCTCCGACTTCATTTTAGCTTCGCGCGCGATCGCCTCCGAAGTCGGCGGCGTGATCTCGCGATGGGCATCCTTCGGCTTTGTTGCCGTCGGTTTTTCAGCGACCGGTGCCGGTCCATGACCGCCGGCTTCGGCCTTCGCGATCGCGGCTTCAGGCGTCGCCGCCACCTTGTCCTTGTCGGGCTGGAAAGCGATGTCGACGACGTAGTTCTTGTCGTCGCGGAAGGAGTGCACGTCGGAATCGCCGATCAGCGCGATCTCGACGCTGGTCTGGTCGATATCGGACTTCTGCTTGATCGAAGCGACGTTCGGCGGCGCTGCGACGACGGCATCCGCGAGGTCGAAACTGAGATTGGCGTTGAAAGCGAGCGTCAGCTTCTGCTCGTTGAGCACGGAGGAGACGCCCACGCCGTCGGGCATCTCGAACACGAAGCGCACGAAGGTCGGCTGCACCGAGGCACGTACACGGATCGGCGGCCGCTTCTTGCTCTCGGCCGCGGCGCGCTGGGCGCGCAGCGCGCGCTCGGCGGCACGCGCGCGCTCGGCGAGCTCCTTCACCACGTCCATCGGCAGGCTCGGCGGCGGCCCCTTCCAGCCCTCCGGCAGCAGGTCGATGAAGGTGCGCTCGCCCGCATTCATGGTGTTGACGGTAACGCGCCGCGCCAGCGACAGCCGGATCGCGCTGCCATCGGGATCGCGGCGGGCGGAGTTGACGTAATCGGGCGCGCCTTCCGGCACGCGGTCGACAGGAACGTCGACGGGGCGGTCGAAGCGAATGATGAGAATGGAGCCGGCGGTCGTCACCTCGGAGGAAACGTCCTCACCGAGCTTGATCACGAGACGGGCAAAGCCGCCGCTGGCCGAAAAGCTCGCCTCGCCCCGGACCGCATCGGCGGCACGGGCAGCAGTGTTAAGACCGATCAGGAGACAGGCGGCCAGCACAGGTGCCTTGCGGACATGGCGCGACAGCCTCAGCGCCAAAGCGCGGGCTCGCGACACAAATCCAGCGGCAGCCTCTCGCGCCATTGGCGGCACTTCTTCCGGTTCGATGGGTCCACGCCGGCACTGGTGCCGGCCCATGCCTTCGAATGTAGGTTTTCGCAATTAAGGACTTCTTAAGTATGAGCCCTCAATTCGGCTTTTGCGTCGGCTTGCCGTCGATCTTGGGGAGATCGCCGGCGGAAGCAGCCTGATCCCCGCCCCCATTGGCACGACGCGCCATCTCGACCGTCAGCCGCTCGGCAGCTTCCGATGACATCAGCCCCAGGATGTCGGACATCTTGCGCGGGGCGATCGCCGAGGCGATCTCGATCAGCACGCCCATTTCCAGCCGGTCGAACACCCGCGCGGCATCCTTGGGCTTCATGCCCTCATACATGGTCACGAGGCCCTTCAAGCGCTGGGCCTCCGCGGCCTTCTGCTCGGCCTGGGTCGCGCTCATGCGGGATTCCACCGCCTTCATCTCCTCGACCTTGTTCTCGATGCGCTTCTCGGCCGACTTCAAAAGGCTCTCGCGGATGTCGATCTCGCGCTGGCGGGACTCGATCTCCTGGCGGCGCGCCTGCAGCCGTTCCAGGATCGCGCGCTCCGAGGCCGAGACCTGCGGCTGGGCCTCGTCCATCTTGACCGGGGTGCCCTCGGGCTTGCTCTCAGGTGCGGCCGGCTTCGGCGCTTCCTTCGGCGCGCCATGCGTCGAGCCGGTGATATCAGGGTCCTCTCGCCCAGTCGGGAAGTTCAAATTCTCCTGCGCCCAGGACTTCTTCACGCTGTTCGGCTGGTAATCGAAAACGTAGCCACCATTGATCACGAGTCCCGCCACTTTCAGCGTGGCGAGACCTGCGACCGCAACCAGGACGACCGGAATGACGCGGATGTTACGAAAGGACTTCATACCCTGACTTTATGCGGCGAGACCGTTGGACCTTCGGCGCTCGGAGAAGGCTTCGGCAGCCGCGGCCACCGCCTTCGCCGCCGACGGCTTGGGCGCAGGTGCGGTCGCCATTTCGGGATTCGTGACCGGGCGCGCCGCGATCGCGATCTTGGAGAGGCGGCGCACCACGTTATCGGCCTCGCCGAGCTGCTTGTGGAGCTGGTCGGACATCTGCGTGGCAGCGGCAAGCTGGCTGCCGAGATTCTCGTTGACGTCGCGCACGGCGAGCTTGAGCCCGCCGATCGCGCGCTCGGCGATCTCGGTCGCCGTGATGAGCTCGCCGATCACCGCCTTCAGCGAATGCTCGTCCGCCTTCAGCCGCGTCAGCCGCTTGTTGAGCAGGATGCAGTAGCCGATCGTGAGCATCAGCAGGATAGCCACCAGCGTCTCGATTGCCATTCCTAGGGAGTGGTTCATGGGGCCTCCATCAGCTTGTTCTGTTCGTCCACCTTCTCGAACATCGCAAGTGTCGTACTTGGCTTGCGCAAGGGTTTCGTCACGCGGATCGCAACGCGCTCCCCGACCCGGCCCATGCGTCCTTCGGTGATGGTGACGTCGCCGCAGCGCACGGTGACGTTGGCATCGGCGCGCATGTCCAGCGGCAGCGTATCGCCGACCTTCAGCCGCATCAGCTGCTTGAGCGGAATGTCGGCCTCGTAGAGCACGGCGTCGACGGAAATCTCGGCCTGCACGATCTCGGTGGCGAAATGGCCTTCCCAGATCGGGTCGCGGCCGAACTTTTCGCCCATGAACATCTGGAGCAGGACGGCCCGGATCGGTTCGATGGTCGCGTAGGGCAGCAGCAGTTCGATGTTACCGCCGCGATCTTCCATGTCGATGCGCAGGCGCACCAGGATCGCGGCGTTGGCGGGACGGCTGATCGCGGCGAAGCGCGGATTGGTCTCGAGCCGATCGATCGTGAAGGTCACCGGCGACAGCGGCCGGAACGCCTGCTCGGCATCGGCCAGCACCACCTCGACCAGGCGCTTGACCAGTTCGGTCTCGATCGTGGTGTAGGGACGGCCCTCGATGCGCAGCTGGCTCGAGCCGCGGCGGCCGCCGAGCAGCACGTCGATCATCGAATAAATCAGACTGGAATCGACCGTCGCCATGCCGAAATTGTCCCACTCTTCGGCCTTGAACACCGAGAGCACGGCAGGCAGCGGGATCGAGTTCATGTAGTCGCCGAATCGCACCGAGGTGATGCGGTCGAGCGAGACTTCGACGTTGTCGGAGGTGAAATTGCGCAAGGAGGTCGTCAGCAACCGCACCAGGCGGTCGAAGACGATTTCGAGCATCGGCAGACGCTCGTAGGAGACCATCGCCGAATCGATGATCGCGCGGATGCCGGAATGGTCGTCGAGCGTGACGTCGCCGACGGTGAAGCCGAGGAGATTGTCGATCTCCTCCTGCGACAGCACCCGCTCGCCGGAGTTCTTGCCGTTGCCGAGATCGCGGCTGCCGTCCTCGACCATGGCCGCCCATTGCAGGGCCATGGTCTCCGATAGTTCGTTTTCGGCAGCAGCCTTCGCGGCTTCCGCGGGATCCTCGGAATCGAGCGACGCCTCCCATTGGGCGGCAATCGCATCCTGGTCCATCTGCTCGTTGCCGGCCATGACCGCTAGCCCGTACCCTTCCGCTGCATCCTCACTGGAGTACGACTTCCTTGAACAGCACCGCGCTGACCTGGATCGGCGCAACGGCGGCGTTGACGCGCTTGGTCAGCTCTTCCTTGAGGCGGAAGATGCCGGCGGAGCCGTTGAGGTCGGAGGAGCGGAGCTCGCGCACATAGGTCTGGAAGATGTCGGTGACCCGCGGCATCGACGGCTTGATCGCCTCGATCTGCTTCTCTTCCTTCAGCTCGAGCACGATCTTGAGCTTGAGATATTGCACGCGCTCGCCGGGCGCGCCGGCGAGGTTGACCATCATGTCGGGCACGTCGACGAAGGCCGGCGGCTTCGGTGGGGGCGCGGCCTCGGCATGATGCTCGTCGTCACCATGACGGAAGAACAGGAACCAGGTCGCGGCACCGCCGCCGAGCACGACCAGCACGCCGACAACGATCAGGATCAGCTTGAACTTGCTTTTGGGGGCAGCTGCTTCCGCGCCTTCGGCGGCTGCGCCGCCTTCCGCTTCATCTGCCATGATCGTCCGGGCTCGCTCATCTCAAAATGGGTCGAAAGAGCGAAGCCTCCTGGCAGACAGTGACGCGATACAAATGCCCCAGCGCAAAGCGCTCCTCTTACCTGCAAACGCTACGGTAATAATGGTTAACGGAATCTTTCGATTGGGCCTCCGCTAGGAAAAATCTGCCGGGCAAACATGGCTAACAGAACCTTTCTGCCCCCCGCTGGCGAGGCCGAAAAATAGCCAAGCCATTGTAATTTCAAATCATTTCAAGTTGGCACGGCTTTCGCTGAGAGAGGGGCGAGACTGAACGGTTTGGGAGAACCCGACGGTCTCGTTCACGGGATCGGCCAAGGCGCTTGGGAGAGCGAAATGGCGGATCTCACGCAGGGGAGATTGACCGATGCAGAATGCGCTTCTGATCGGCTTGTCACGGCAGATGACGCTGGAACGGCAGATGGATGTCATCGCCAACAACGTCGCCAATGCCAACACCAACGGCTTCAAGGCCGACCATTCGCTGTTCGAGGAGTACCTCAACTCGAACGCGCATGAGGACAATTTCGTCGGCTCCGACCGCCGGGTCTCCTATGTGCAGGACCGCGGCACCTACCGCGACGTCGGCCAGGGGCCGATGGAGGCGACCAATAACCCGCTCGACATGGCGATCAGCGGCAACGCCTTTTTCGCTGTGCAGGCCAATGGCGCAGAGCGCTACACCCGCGACGGCAAGTTCGCGCTCAGCAGCACCGGCCAGCTCATGACCTCCGACGGCAATCTCGTGCTCGGCACCGGCGGTCCCATCGTCTTCCAGCCGACCGACCACGACGTCAACGTCGCCCCCGACGGCACCGTGACGGTGCTGGAGGGCACGGCCAAGACCGACTCGATCCGCGGCAAGATCCGCATGGTGACCTTCGACGATCCGGCCAAGCTGACCAAGCTCGGCGCCAATCTCTATGGCGCAGGCTCCGCCAACCAGCAGATCGACGCCAAGTCCACCCTGCAGCAGGGCTACATCGAGAAGTCGAACGTGAATTCGGTCGGCGAGATGAGCCGCATGGTCGAGGTCATGCGCAGCTACACCGCGATCGCCAACCTGCTGCAGCAGCAGAGCGACCTCCACAAATCGGCGATCGAAAAGCTCGCCGACGTTCCGGTCTGATTGAGGGAGAACTGACATGCAGGCGCTTCACACCGCAGCGACCGGAATGGCGGCACAGGAACTGAACGTTCAGGTGATCTCCAATAACATCGCCAACCTCCGCACCACCGGCTTCAAGAAACAGACCGCGGCGTTCCAGGACCTGATCTACGAACACGTCCGCCGCGTCGGCGCGCAGGCCTCGGACCAGGGCACCATCCTGCCGGTCGGCGTCGACATCGGCGGCGGCGTCAAGACCGTCGGCACGCCGCGCAGCATGACACAGGGCACGCTGTCGCAGACCGGCAACGATCTCGACCTCGCGATGTCCGGCGAAGGCTTCTTCAAGATCCTGATGCCTGACGGCACCTATCAATACACCCGGGACGGCACGTTCCAGATGGACAATCAGGGCCGCGTCGTCACCGCGCAGGGCAACCCGGTGCAGCCGACCATCACGATCCCGAACAACGCCTCGGGCATCACCGTCAACGAGCAGGGCCAGGTGTCGGTGACGCTGCCGGGCTCGTCGAGCAACACCATTCTCGGCCAGATCGGCGTGACCCGTTTCATCAACAAGGCGGGCCTGCAGCCGGTCGGCAGCAACCAGTTCACCGAGACGACGTCGTCCGGCGCGCCGCAGGACGGCACCGCGAACTCTGAAGGCTACGGCAAGATCACGCAAGGCAGCCTCGAACAGGCCAATGTCGACGTCGTGTCGGAGATGAGCGACCTGATTGCCGCGCAGCGCGCCTACGAGATGAACGCCAAGGTCATCAGTGCCGCCGACCAGATGATGCAATCGACCACGGCGCTGTTCCGCTGAGGTGATGACACCATGATCCGCACCACGCTCGTCACCCTCTCCGCTCTGCTCGTGCTGGCGCTGCCGGCGCAGGCCGCCGACGACGGCATCGCGGCGCCGACGCTGCGCGCCAGCGTTACCGTCTCCTCGGACGTGGTCCGGGTCGGCGACCTCATCGACAATGCCGGCTCGACCGCGCTGATCCCGGTGTATCGCTCGCCCGATCTCGGCACCACCGGCGCGCTGCCGGTCGCCCAGGTCCTGAGCGTGCTCCGCGCCAAGCAGGTGATCGGCGTGATGACCGGCGACATCAAGGAGGTGCATGTCACCCGGCTTGCCCGCACGCTCGCCAACAAGGATCTCGAAACCGCAGTCGCCTCCGCGCTCGAGCGCCGCTTCGGCCTCGGCGAGGCCGCCAACATCTCCGTGACCCTCGACCGCGGCGTCTCCGACATGCGGCTCGATGCCTCCAATACCGGCTCGCTCCAGGCGGTTGCGACCCGCTACGACGTCCGCGGCGGCCGCTTCGACATCGCCTTCGAGATCAACAACGACAGCAACCCGGCGCCGACCAAGCTGCGCTTGACCGGCACTGCGATCGAGACCGTCGAGGTCGCGGTCCTGACCCGCGACATCGATCGCAGCGAGATGCTGAAATCCTCCGACGTCACACAGGAGCGCCGGCCGAAAGCCGAAGTGACGGGCGAGCCCGCACTGCGCGAGCGCGCCGTCGGCATGCAGCTTCGCCGGCCGATGCGCGCCGGCACGCCGATCCGCGTCGCCGACATCGCCAAGCCCGAATTCGTATCGCGCGACCAGAGCGTCACCGTCATCTACCAGGTCCCCGGGATCTATCTCACCACCCGCGGCAAGGCGATCGAGAGTGGCGCCGAGGGCGACACCGTGAGCGTTCTCAATTTGCAGACCAAGCGTACGCTGAGCGGTGTCGTCACCGGCCGCGGCCAGGTGACCGTGCAGGGCGCCAGCCAGTCCGCGCCGATGCCGGCTGCTGTCGAGCAGACCTCCTCGCTCAGGCGTGACGAAGCGCCCGCACCCGTCGACACTGATGCCCTCGTCCGGAACCTGGTCCAGGCCCCCGCGTCGCCGGCCCAGATCGCACAAGCCCAGATCCCGCAGGCTCGCGTCTCGCAAGCTCAGGCAAAGTAAGAGTAAGTCATGTCCGCTTTCAGTTCGGCTTCCCGTCTCCGTCGCATCGCGATCTCTGCCCTGCTGCTCGCCACGTGCGCGCTCGCAAGCGGCTGCTCCTCGATCGACCGCCTGTCGCAGATCGGCGAGCAGCCAAAGCTCACTGCGATCGAAAACCCGACGACGCAGCCCGGCTACAAGCCGGTGCAGATGCCGATGCCGAAGCCGGAAGTCGCCTCCTACAATCCGAACTCGCTGTGGCGCAACGGCAGCCGCGCCTTCTTCAAGGATCAGCGCGCCACCCATGTCGGCGACCTCCTGACCGTGACCGTGAACATCACCGACAAGGCCAACCTCTCCAACGAGACCCAGCGCAGCCGCACCAATTCGGAAGATTCGGGCATCACCGATTTCATCGGCTCGAAGACGCTCGGCGTTCAGGCGCAGAAGGTGCTGCCCGGCCGCATCCTCACCGCCGACTCCACTGCCTCCAGCGACGGCAAGGGCAGCGTGCAGCGCACGGAAGCGTTGCAGACCAACGTCGCGGCGGTCGTGACCCAGGTGCTGCCGAACGGCAACCTCGTCGTCGAAGGTAAGCAGGAGATCCGCGTCAACTTCGAGATCCGCGAACTCGTGGTCGCCGGCATCGTCCGCCCCGAAGACATCCAGAGCGACAACACCATCGATTCCAGCAAGATCGCGCAAGCCCGCATCGCCTATGGCGGCCGCGGCCAGATCACGGACGTGCAGCAGCCGCGCTACGGCCAGCAAGTCATGGACGTGCTGCTGCCCTTCTAAGTCTCTCCCGAGCTCCCACATCGTGTTCGCGAACCTAGGCGCGAACGACGATGTACGACGCGGCCTCCGGTAGCTCCCCTGCCGGAGGCCGCATGTATTTTGGCGGTGGCAGTTGGGCGGCGGGTCCGGAGCCAGCAACCGTGATGAGCGGTACCGTGAGCCAAGCCCCAGCTGTCATCGTCCGCGAAGGCGGACGATCCAGTACTCCGAGGCCTTGTTTGTTAAATCGATACAGCGCGGCGTACTGGATTCCCCGCCTTCGCGGGGAATGACGGCGGAGGGTGCCGCGGCGCCCTCACGTGAACTCCGCCTCCACCACGCCCAGCCCGTCCAGCTCCATCCGCACCTTGTCGCCGGCTTTCAGCCAGAGTGTCTTCACCAAGCTTCCGGTCAGCACGAGTTGTCCCGCATGCAGGCCCTTGCCTTCGGCGGCGAGGTGGTTGGCGAGCCAGGCGAGGGCGTTGTGGGGATGGCCGAGCACGTCGGCGCCGGTGCCGTGGCTGACCTCCTCGCCATTGACGATGGCGCGGCCCTTGACCGATTTCAGGTCCGGCACCGACGAGCGCGGAACCGACGGGCCCAGCACGCAGCCGGCGGCGAAGAAATCATCCGCGATCAGCGTCGGCGCGCCCATCGTCTCCCATTTCACGTAACGGTCGTCGACGATCTCGATTGCGGGATGATAGGCCTCGACGGCTTCACCAACCCATTCGGCGGTGAACGGCGCCTCTCCCGCGGCGAGGTTGCGCTTCAGGCGCACGGCGATCTCGCATTCGACGCCGACGCGGACATAGTCGGAGGCCGCGAGCTTCACGCCACTATCGTGCACGCCCTTCTGGAACACGCCGCCGCCGCACGGATGCGGGATCCCAATGTACTCCTGCATCACCTGGCTGGTGCAGCCGATCTTGTAGCCGACCAGCGGCCCGACATGCTGCAGCAGGAGATCATGCAACGCGCGCTGGACTTGGTAACCCTCGGCCTCGTCATCAGGCGGAACCTCCAGCGCCGCGAGCGGCGCATGGTTGCGGCGCGCCAGCGCGATTGTCTTTGCGGCCTTGAGAATTTTGTCCATCGGCGCCGCCTCCCACGCTATGCAATCAATGGCGGCACTTCAGCATCCCCGCCCGGGCCTGACAAGCGCGGGTGGCTTATGGCATCACGCCTTGACCAGGCCGAGCCGGATCAGGCTCTCGGCCGTGGCGAGGATCGCCTCGTCGTTGGAACGGGGCTGCCAGCCCAGCTGCGACCTCGCCTTGGCACTGGTGGAATGCCGCACCCTCCCGAGCATCGGCACGACCGCCTGCAGCAAGGGAATCCGGCTTGCGGCGAGCCGCACCAGCCAGTCTGGGGCCTGAAGCCGCGGAACCCGGCGCGCCCTCGGTCCCAGTTCCCGCCGCAGCACGTTGCCGATGTCGAGGATCGACAGCGTCTCGCCGGAGACCGCGATGAAGCGTTCGCCTTTGGCCTCCGGCGCCGTCATCGCCCGCAAATGCAGATCGGCGACGTCGCGCACGTCGACCACGCCGAAATAGACCCGCGGCACCGCCGGCATGGCGCCATCGAGCAGCGATTTGACGATCTCGATCGAGCCGGAGAAGTCCGGCCCCAGCACCGGGCCGAAAATGCCGGCGGGGTTGATCACCGACAATTCGAGCCCGCCGCCCTCGCGCGCGATGAAATCCCAAGCCGCCCGCTCCGCCAGCGTCTTGGATTTGATGTAGGGCCGCACGTCGGCGCCCTCGAGATTGGTCCACTCGGTCTCGTCGAACGGCCGGTCCCGCGGCGGATGGCCGTAGCCGATCGCGCCCAGCGACGAGGTGACGACGACCCGCCTGACACCGGCGTCCCGGGCGGCGCGCAGCACCCGCAGCGTGCCGTCGCGCGCCGGGACGATCATCTCATTCTCGTCCTTGGGCACGCTGGTCGACAGCGGCGAGGCGACGTGGAGCACGTAGTCGCAGCCCGTCACCGCCGACTGCCAGCCTTCGTCGGCCGTGAGGTCCGCGGTGAAGAAGGACAGATTCTCAGGCGAGCCCAACCCGCCCTCGCGCAGCATGGCCAGCACATCGGCTTGCCGGTCCGGCCGGCGCACCGTCGTTCGCACCTCATGGCCGGCGGCCAGAAGCTGCAGGACGACATGGATGCCGACGAAGCCGGATCCGCCGGTGACCAAAACAGTGCTCATTGCCAAATTCCCCTCATTGCGCCGGGTGCGCAAATTGGTTCCGCCACCCTGCTCAAGGCCGCATCTGGTCACTATCTCCCGAGGGAACAAGTAGAATGGATTTCGAGACCGGTATGGAAAACCTGACGTTTAAGGAAATATTGAGCTGGTCCAGGCTCTATGGAGATGCGCCCCTTGCAGCGTCGCATGAAGCCTGATTGCAGCGAAACTTGATGCTGCTTGATCAGCCTCTCAGCATCCTAGCCGATCTCGTTGATGCGACTCGCAAAACCTCCCGCACCTGAAGTGAAGGCTGTTTCTCATGTGAACTCACGTGAGCTATCAGCAATGGACTCTAGCCCATTGATCGCGATTCACTTTTCACGGTAGCGCCCGCGTGTTGAAGCGCGCGGCGGCAAGCGACAGGCAAAACGCCGGTCACGGCGCGAAACTGCGCCTTGCGTCCCAAAAATAAAGAGCCGCATCGCTGCGGCTCGGACTCTATTCGTCGCGATAGACCTTCTCGCGTTTCTCGTGGCGCTCCTGCGCTTCCACCGAGAGCGTCGCGATGGGCCGGGCCTCGAGTCGCTTCAACGAGATCGGCTCGCCGGTATCCTCGCAATAGCCGTAGGTGTTGTCCTCGATGCGCTGGAGCGCGGCGTCGATCTTGGCGATCAACTTGCGCTGGCGGTCGCGGGCGCGGAGTTCGATGGCACGGTCGGTTTCGGACGATGCCCGATCGGCGAGATCGGGGTGGTTCACGTTCTCCTCCTGCAGAGCCTGCAGGGTGAGCTTGGACTCTTTGAGGATCTCATCCTTCCAGGCGAGGAGCTTCATACGGAAGTACTCCTTCTGCCGGTCGTTCATGAAAGGCTCTTTTTCGGTCGGTCGGTAGTTTTTCAACTTTTCCAAGGGCGGCCTATCTTCTTAAGCAACGACTCGCGAACGGAACGGGGGTCCGTTGAGCCGGGGCTTATATAGCTACCCCTTGTGACAGACAATATTTCCTTAATGGCGCGGTTACCGCCCCCAAGCCCTTGCACAGGAAGGTTTATCCTAGAGGGACCGGGGGCGGCCAAAAGCCTAGTAGCCGACCGTGAAGCGCTGCCTCAAATGGACCGGCTTCTCGATCTCGTCGGCGAGCGCGATGGCGTAGTCGGCAAAGCTGATCCAGCTCTTGCCGTTCGCATCTGCGAGAAGCTGGTCAGTCCCGAGCCGGAACTTGGCGGTACGCTCTCCCTCGATGAACAGTGCCGAGGGCGAGATGAAGGTCCAGTTCAGGTCCTTTTCCTGCCGCAGCAGGTCGAGAAATGCTCCACCTGCCTCTGCCTCGGCCTTGTATTGGGCCGGAAAACCGGGGGTTGTGACCAGTCTGACGCCCGGCGCGACCTCCAGGCTGCCAGCGCCGCCGACGACCAGATAGCGCCCGACCTTGGAGTCCTTGGCCGCGCCGATCAGCTTGTGCGGGTCGCTGGCCAGGAAATGGACGGAACTCACCGCAACGTCATGCCCAGCCCACAGCTTGGTGAGGCCGGCCTGATCGAGCACTTCGCCCTTGGTCGGTACGACATGCGGCAGTGCCGCGATCTTGTCCGGGTTCCGAGCGATGGCGGTGACGCCATGGCCGCGGCGGGACAGTTCCTTGGTGATCTCCGAACCAGCCCGGCCCGAGGCACCGGCAACTGCGATTTTCATGGAAGGCTCCTTCGCTTCTGTATAGTCGCTTCTGTATAGTAACCAATGGTGACTAGATATCGCAAAGAATGCTGGTGTTAAGGGAGCACTTTGTGCTTACCTGATTACGCAGGAGTAACCGGCAAGCCGAACGGAACGCGAGAAACTGAGATGAAACCCAACGTCTATGCAGCCGATTGCCCGACGCGCCAGATCCTCGATCGCGTCGGCGACAAATGGGCCGTGCTGATCCTGTTGCTACTGCGCGAAGAGCCGATGCGATTCAACCAGTTGCGCCGCACGATTGAAGGCATCTCGCAGAAGATGCTGAGCCAAGTTCTCAAGTCGCTCGAACGCGACGGCCTGATCAAGCGCCGCGCCGTCGCGACCGTGCCGGTGACGGTCGAATATTCGATCACGCAGCTCGGCGTGACACTTGCCGCCGCGGTCGATCCGCTGCGCGATTGGGCCGAGGAAAATTTGAAAGACGTGCTCGCCGCCCAGCGCCGCTATGACGTGCAGCAGAAGGAGGAAGCGGCGTAGAGCCATTCCCCGCGCGCTCCAGATTGCGGGGTGATGGTCAGCCCTGCCCGGCCTTCGCCAGCTCGACTTCGACGCGCAGTTCGATCTCGGACAGCACGGAATCGAGGCCGGGATCGCCGGAGGACGATTTCAGGTTCGCGGCCGCATCGCGCAGCCGCATCACGGTCGACGCGTCGAGATTGCCGGACAGCAGTCCCATCTTGAGATCATCGAGCACGTCGAGCGCGGTCCTGCCGCGGGTCACCGAGCGCTTGCGGCGCTCGACCGGATCTTCCTCGATACCTTGCAGCGCGAGCAGCCCGTCGATGTTGGCCGTGGCCTTCGGTGCGGTGGCGCTGCGCGTCTCCTGCGCCGAATTCGTTTCGGGCAATACGAAGGTGCCGGAGCTCGTTCGCCTGGCCTGGCTGGCCGGCGTTCCAAGCGTGGTCCCATTCGGTCCGTAGATGCGCATCGAAGCAATCCGGTGATCGATGCGCCACATTCGCCGCTTTATGGTTAACGGGGCGTAAACAGCCCGGCAAAATCTGCCGACATGCGGCAGTTTCGCTCCTCAAGGCGAATGCCTTCTGGCGTCGACCCAAAGAGATTTATTCAACCTGTTCAACTGCCTAGCCCCCTGCCCCGTGTTGGCACAGCGCTCGCAAGGAAAGCGTCGGACCAGCTCGTCATGGGAGTGTCGCAGTCGGTCCAAGATTGAGGAGCCTTTTTGAGGAGCCTTGGGGAGCAGAGGATGCCAGGCGTTCGTTGGGTGAGGATTTTTGGGGTGGCCTGCGCCGCGCTGTCAGCGCTGGCGCTCTCGGTCGCGGCTGCGAGTGCGACCTCGCGCATCAAGGATCTCGCCAATATCGAAGGCGTGCGGCAGAACCAGCTCATCGGCTACGGCCTCGTCGTCGGCCTCAACGGCACCGGCGACACGCTCAACAACATCCCCTTCACCAAGCAGTCGCTGCAAGCGATGCTTGAGCGCATGGGCGTCAACATCCGCGGCGCCACCATCCGCACCGGCAACGTCGCCGCCGTGATGGTGACCGGCAATCTGCCGGCCTTCGCCACGCAAGGCACGCGCATGGACGTCACCGTTTCCGCGCTCGGCGACGCCAAGGATTTGCGCGGCGGTACCCTGCTCGTAACTCCGCTGCTCGGCGCCGACGGTAACGTCTACTCGGTCGCCCAGGGCTCGCTCGCGATCTCCGGCTTCCAGGCCGAGGGCGAAGCCGCCAAGATCGTTCGCGGCGTTCCGACCGTGGGCCGCATCGCCAACGGCGCCATCATCGAGCGCGAGATCGAGTTCGCGCTGAACCGGCTGCCGAACGTGCGGCTCGCGCTGCGCAACGCCGACTTCACCACGGCCAAGCGCATTGCGGCCGCGATCAACGACTATCTCGGCGTCAAGAGCGCGGAGCCGATCGATCCCTCGACGGTGCAATTGACGATCCCGCCGGAGTTCAAGGGCAACGTGGTCGCATTCCTGACCGAGATCGAGCAACTTCAGGTGGATCCGGATCTCGCCGCCAAGATCGTCATCGACGAACGCTCGGGCATCATCGTGATGGGCCGCGACGTCCGCGTCGCCACCGTCGCAGTTGCACAAGGCAATCTCACGGTCACGATCTCCGAGAGCCCGCAGGTGAGCCAGCCCAATCCGCTGTCGCGGGGCCGGACCGTGGTCACGCCGCGCTCCAGCGTCGGCGTCACCGAGGACGGCAAGAAGTTCGCCGTCGTCAAGGACGGAGTCTCGCTCCAGCAGCTCGTCGACGGCCTCAACGGCCTGGGCATCGGCCCGCGCGACCTCATCAGCATCCTCCAGGCGATCAAGGCCGCGGGTGCGATCGAAGCCGACATCGAGGTGATGTGATGCAGACGGGCATGATCAACACCGCGCACGTCGTCACACCGGCCGTCTCGAACCCGGCCTTCTCCGTGGAAAGCCGCAACGGTCGGCCTGACTTCGAGCTTGCCGCCGCACTTCAGAAGGTCTCGCCGCAACAGCAGGCCAAGACGCAAAAGACCGCCACCGATTTCGAGGGCATGTTCCTCAACAGCATGTTCGCGCAGATGACCTCAGGCCTGAAGGGCGAAGGCCCGTTCGGAGACACGCCGGGCACCGGCGTCTGGCGCTCGATGCTGACCGAGCAATATTCCAAGAACTTCGCTAGCGCCGGCGGCGTCGGTGTCGCCCGCGAGGTCTACCGTACCCTGATCATGCAGCAGGCCAAAACCACTCTTCGTACGGCATAAGGTCAAACGAGATGAACCACTTCAACGCGTCACGTCAGCCGATGCCAGCGCAGCGCCCGAACAACACGCCTGGCAGCGGGGAGGCGCGCAAGCTCGCAGAGGACCTGATGGACGCGATGAGCGCCCTGCTCGGCCTGATCGAGCGCGAGACCGAGCTGGTCCGCGCCGGCAAGGTCCGCGAGGCGATGACGCTCGAGACCCAGAAGCAGGAACTGTCGCGGCGCTACGTCGGAGCCGTCGGCCAGTTGAAGGCAAACCAGGCACAGCTCGCGAAATCCGCACCCGAACTGCTCTCGACGCTGCACCGGCACCACGACGCCTTCCGCGCCATGCTTCAGGTCAATCTCACCGTGCTCGCGACCGCGCATGCGGTCTCCGAGAGCGTCGTGCGCGGCGTCAATGCCGAGATCCAGAAGCGCAACGTGCCGAACACCTATACGGCGGCGGGACGCCGCGCCACGCCGGGCCCGCGTCACATCACGCCGCTCGCAGTCAGCCGCACCCTCTGAGCGCAGACAAAGAACTCCATCCAATTTTACGAAAAACCGCGCGGCGAAAGCGTCCCGCGGTTAGGCACGTTTGCTTACCTGATGTTCAATCCTGGTGTTCCATGGTTGCGCATTGAGAGGGGTTGGGATTTGACTCACGCAAGGCAACCAGGAGGCTGCCATGAGTACAGATTTCAGCATCAGGCCGGTGGGGATACCGGCCCCCGTACAGATCGTCCCGACGTCGAATTCGGCGGCGAACGATGCCGTACAAACCGATTTGCCGGTGAGCCAGACGGTCGCCGCGAGCGATACGAGCGCCGCTGCGAGCAATGATCTGCAGAGCAATGCGAACATTTCGCGCCAAGTCGTGTTCGACCAGGCGTCCGCATCCATGGTCTTCCAGGTCGTCAACGACAAGACCGATGCGGTGGTCAATCAGTTCCCCGACGAAGCGATGCTGCGCCGGCGAGCCTATTTCCACGCACTGGATTTGAAGTCGGAGCCCTCGCGCCCGCTCAACACGGACCTCAGTGCTTAAAGAACGCCTGCCGATCAGCTGTCGAGCGTGGCTTGCGCGGTATCGAGATAAGTCGAACCGGTCGCGGGATCAGTGACGACGTTCTTGATCTGCGCCGTGCCGGTATCGGTCAGCGTGAACTTCGTGTTGCCGAAGCGGAACGACGAGTCCTTGATCAGAACCTGCTGATACTGCGACGTACCTTCGCTTTGATAGTGGATCTGGGCGCGAAACCCATTCACCTGCGAAATGTCGAGCGAGAATTTCTTGCCGTCGGGATAGGTGCCGCTCCAAATGCCCTGGTACAGCGAGGAGTCGACCGCAACGTATTTGGACGAGCCCGACGTGCTCGACAGGACGTTGGACTTATACGCGGTCGACAAAATGCTCATGATGTCGGACATCACGACGCTCCATCACGGCCGGCCGGACAGACCGGCGGCGATGTTGCGGTTGATCTCGATCAGCGGGCGAAAGTGATCGAACTGCGGGCTCATCTGCAGCGCCGCGGTCTGGCTCAACACGAACACACTGATGTTGGCGATCTTCTGCCGGACGTCGAGCGGCTGCGGGTTATTCTCGCGCATCGCTTCGCTGAGGAAAATCGTCCAGAGCTTGCGGTTGAACATCAACGCCTGCGTGGTCTGCTCGCTGAAGGGGTCAGCGGCATTGATCGCGTCCTGGAGCTTGTTGGCTGCCTTCAGCAGGGTCTGCGCCTCGACGTCACGAGGAGATGCGGTAGTCGTTGCAACACGCGCGTAGGCCGAGGCAGCGGAATTCGACATCAATCACACCTTGGAAGCTTCCTAGCCCGTTGAACGGACTTAAGGATTTCTTTCCCAACCCTATGCAGTAGCGCTTAAGATTTGCTTACATGTGCGCTTGGAAGCACTCCGGATTATTACGGGTCGCGGAGTCCTTCCGTAGGAGCGAGGCTAGATGCGCAGACGCAAGCTGTAAACATGCGCTGCATCGTGCCCATCGATCTCAGCTAATCCTGTCTTAGCGAACTCCCTCAAAAGAACGGCGGGGCATTAGCCCCGCCGCGCTGTCTCACGATTCGATTCTGCGCTTGCGAATTAGCGGAGCAGCTGCAGCACACTCTGCTGTGACTGGTTCGCCAGCGACAGCGCGGAGACCGCAATCGACTGGCGGGTCGACAGCGCCTGGCTGTTGGCCGCTTCCTCGTTGGTGTCCGCGAGCGTCAGGTTGGACGAGCCGGTCTGCAGCACGTTGATCAGGTTCTTGGAGAAGTCCTGACGGACCTGCACGATCGAGAGGTTCGAACCGAGCGCCGAGCCTTCCGACCGCAGCGTGCTCGAGGCCGCGTTGAGGCTCGTGAGCACCCTGTTGGTGGCGCCGTTGTCGATGAAGTCAACGCCGTTGACGAGGTTGCTGAGGCCGAGGCCCGCCGCGTTGAAGACCACGCCGTTGATGCCGAGCGTGGAGCTGCCGGTCTCGTTGAAGATCAGCTTCAGCGTATCGCCATTGAGCAGGTTCACGCCGTTGAAGGAGGCGTCCTGCGACGTCGTGTCGATCTGCGCCAGGATGTTGTTGAACTGGTTGACGAGATTCGAGCGCGCCGTCTGCGCGACCGGATCCTGGATCGGCGGCTGGGCCGTCGTGAAGGCAACCGTGCCGGTGATCGTGCCACCGACGACGCCGCCGGCAGTGACCGAGCCGAGCGTCGAGGAGGCGTATTCATTGACGGTGGTGATCGTAAGCACGCCGTTGGCGTCGATCGTCGCCGTCAGGTGGTTCGCCTGAAGCTGCGAGTTCAGCTGATCGAGCGTCTTGACGGTGCCGTTGGTGCCGTCACCGAACGTGACGTTCACGGCCGTGCCCCCGTTGAAGGAGGTAAACGTCAGGGTCTTGCCCGAGATGCTGCCTGCTCCCGGCGAGCGCCCCGCAGTGAAAGCCGTGCCGGTGCCGGTGGGACCGGTCAGACCGAACGCCGACAGCGCGTTGCCCGTTCCGGTGATCGACAAATCGGCCGCGGTGCCGGTGCTGAGTTTGAGAGCGCCGTTCACGACCGAGGACAGTGACGAACCACTCGCCGCAACCACGGCGCCGCCGCTGACGATGCCGGCACCCGACGCCAGGTCGATCGCGTTCAGCGAGTCCTGAACGCTTCCGCCCTGGAGATAGACGACGGAGTTGCCGCTATTGTCCGTCACGATATTGCCGATCTTGGTGGACCCCGTTGGAGCGGCAGCAGGGGCGGCCGCGTTCTTGAACGTGACCGTCTTGCCGTCGACGTTGAGCGTCGAGCCATCATTGATGAGCGTGCCCAGCGTCGTGGGGGCCGTGAGACGCGCCTTGGCCACACTGACATTGCCGGAGCCGGTTGCCGTCGTCAGACCGAGCGCTTTAAGGAAGTCGGCCTTGCCGGTGATACTGAGGTCAGCGCCCGTGCCGGTGGTGAGGGTGAGCTGACCGCCGGCGATGGAGGCGTTGGTGCCTGACGAGTTCGACAACGTCGCGGTGCCGCCCGTGATAGCCGCCTTTTGCACGCCGCTTGCGAGATCGATCGCATCCGTAACGTCCTGGACGGTTGCGGCCGGGGCAGCGTTCGTACCGAGGTAAACCGTCGAATTGCCATTGCCGTCGGTGACGACGTTGTTGTTCCTGCCGGAACCGGCGGGAACATTGGCCACCGCGGGCGCAGCGCCGGCCCTGAAGGTGATGGTTTTGCCGTCGACGATGAGCACATCGCCGTCTGACGGCGCGCCGTTCGTCGCGATGGTGAGGTTGCTCGGCGTGCCGAGCAGGGTCAGACCCGGCGCCAGGCTGGCCGCGGTGTTCGCACCGTCAGGAGCAGCCGAACCGACCAGCGACTGCGAGATGCCGCCGAGCGTGGTCGCGGTGGTGGCCGGAGTCGTGCCGCCAGCGGTACCGTTGGTGACGACATTGCCGGTTGCAGTTGCGTAGGTATAGCTTGTCGTGCCGCGAAGATCGGCCGGCGTCGCGCCGGGGATCGTGGTCGAGATGTTCGACTTGGTCGAGTAGCCGACGGTGGTCTGGAGCGCCTGGTTGGCGATCGACTTGGCGCTATCGATCAGCTTTTGCAGCGAGGTGATGCCGGTGTTGGCGGCCTGCAACACCTGCACACCGTTGTTGATGCCGTCGAGGAGATTGCTGATGTCGCTCGCCCGGTTGTCCAGCCCCTGTGCCGTGAAGAAGTTGGTCGGGTTGTCGAGCGCGGTATTGACCTTTTTCCCGGTCGAAAGGCGCTGCTGCGTCGTGGACAGCAGGTCGGCCGTCGACTGCAGCGACAACAGGTTCTGGCGAACTGACGCCGAGAGAACGATGTTGGACATTGGCGGGTCTTCCTTTTGAACCGGATACGAATCGGGGCTCGCCGATCTGGAAAGCGGGCTTTTGTCCAGTTTTAGGGGCTGTCCTTTAAAGTATGGTTAACGCCGGTTTAAGGGATACGGTTAATGCCTGGTTAGCGCCCTCCTCCGCTCCGGACCTACGGGCTCTGCACCGTCGCTGCGGACGCAAAAAAAGCGGCGGGGCCGAAGCCCCGCCGCCGTATCTATTCTGTTGTTTCAGCGACTTATTAGCGGAGCAGCTGGAGCACGCTTTGCTGCGACTGGTTGGCCAGCGACAGTGCGGAGACCGCGATCGACTGGCGGGTCGACAGCGCCTGGCTGTTGGCCGCTTCCTCGTTCGTGTCGGCCAGCGTCAGGTTGGACGAACCGGTCTGCAGCACGTTGATCAGGTTCTTGTTGAAGTCCTGACGCACCTGCACCACCGACAGATTCGAACCGAGAGTCGAGGCTTCCGACCGCAGCGTGCTGGATGCCGAGTTCAGGCTGACCAGCACCTTGTTGGTGGCGGAGTTGTCGATGAAGTCGGTGCCCTGCACCAGCCCGGCCAGACCCAGACCCTTCGAGTTGAAGGTCACGCCGGTGATGCTCAGGCTCGACTTGGCGGTCTCGTCGAACACCAGCTTGAGCTGATCGCCGTTGAGCAGGTTGACACCGTTGAAGGACGAATCAACCGACGTCGTGTCGATCTGCGACAGGATGTTGTTGTACTGGGCAACCAGGTTGGAACGGGTCGCTTGGGCAACCGGGTCCACAGTCGGCGTCGTCGCGTTCGTCCAGGTCAAGCTCGAGGTGATCGTACCGCCGATCGTGCCGCCAGCGGCGGCCGATCCGATTGTCGAGGACGCGTAGTCGTTGGTGGCGGAGACCGTGAGCAGGCCGTTGGCGTCGATCGTGGCGGTCAGGTTGTTGGCCTGAAGCTGCGTGTTGAGCTGATCGAGCGTCTTGACCGTGCCGCCGGTGCCATCACCGAAGGTGACGTTGACCGCCGCGCCGCCGTTGAAGGAGCTGAAGGTCAAGGTCTTGCCCGAGACACCGCCGGCCGATGCGGCGCGGCTCGCCGTGAAGGCGGTGCCGGTGCCGGTCGAGCCGGTCAGGCCGAGCGCGGACAATGCGTTGCCCGAACCTGTGATCGACAGGTCGGAGTTTGTGCCCGTCGAAAGGTTGAGCGCACCGGCCACGATCGACGAGTTCTTGGCTCCCGCGGTCGTCTGCAGGGCACCCGAGGCACCGGCCGTCTTGACGGTCTGCACCCCGGTAGCGAGATCGATGGCGTTCAGAACGTCGGCCGTCGTACCGGACTGCAGGTAAACCGTCGAATTGCCGTTTCCATCCGTGACCAGGTTGCCGACCAGGGTGGAACCGGTTGCGACTGCGGTGGGCGTCACGGCGTTCTTGAACGTGACCGTCTTGCCGTCCACGTTCAGCGTCGAGCCGTCCTGGATCAAAGTGCCGAGTGTGCCCGAGGCGGTTGAGCGCGCCTGGGTCACAGTGGCGGTACCGCTGCCCGCTGCCCCGGTCAGGCCTAGGGCCTTCAGGAGGTCGGCCCGGCCAGTGATGCTGAGATCAGCACCGGTACCAGTCGTGAGGGTAAGAACACCACCAGCGCTAACGGAAGCCAAAGTGCCCGAACCGGCGACGACGGCAGTACCACCGGCGTTAAGTTTCCCAGCTCCGGTCGCCAGATCGATCGCATTGAGCAGGTCCTGCACCGAGCCGGTCGGAGCCGAGGCGCCCGTGTAGACGGTAGAGTTCCCGTTGCCGTCCGTAACGATGTTGCCAACCTTGTTCGAGCCTGAGGGCGCCGCGGTCGGAACGTCGGCCGTCTTGAAGGTGATCGTGTGCCCATCGACCGTCAACGTCTCGCCGTCCGAAGGCGCGCCCTTGGCGGCAATGGTTGTCGCTGAGGGGGCGCCGGCGAGCGTAAGGCCCACAGCCAGTTTGCCTGCGGCTCCCGCACCGTCAGGCGCCGCGGATCCGACCAGCGAAGCGGACCCGCCGCCGAGCGTGGTTGCTCCGGACGCAACGGTGGTACCGCCCGCACTACCGTCGAACACCACGTTCGAGAGCGCGGTCGTGCTGCTATAGGTCGTGGTGCCGCGCAGGTCGGTCGCGGTCGCACCGGCGATCGTGGTCGAGACGTTCGACTTGGTGGAGTAGCCGACCGTGGTCTGGAGCGCCTGGTTGGCGATCGACTTGGCGCTGTCGAGCAGCTTCTGCAACGAGGTGATGCCGGTGTTGGCGGCCTGCAGCACCTGCACGCCGTTGGCGATGCCATCGAGCAAATTGTTGATGTCGCTGGCGCGGTTGTCGAGCGACTGTGCGGTGAAGAAGTTGGTGGGGTTATCCAGCGCCGAGTTCACCTTCTTGCCAGTCGACAGACGGGACTGGGTGGTGGCGAGCAGGTCGGCGGTGGACTGGAGGGAGAGCAGGTTCTGGCGAACCGAGGAGGAGAGAACGATACCGGACATACTGTTACCTTTCTGGTAGCTACGCGTCCTGCTTGACCGAGATTGATCAAACGACCGGCGGACGGTTGCGTCCAAGCCTCTAACAATCCGTGAAATGAAACCTCGGGTTTGTCCGCGTTGCGCGCAAAATGCTCTCCGGTGAACTTCCGAACCTCGCCGTTGCCATCGCGCACGGCATTGACATCATTTGGCTTTTTCGCGCCAAGGTTTCTGTTTACGATCCGTTAACCGCATTCGGCAAGGATTGGACCCAAATCAGAGCCGGCAGCCGCCATTGACTGGACGCGCGTGCCACTCGGTTACAAAAGGGTTGATGGAGAACAGGCATGGCTCTCAAGGTCGAGCTCAAACCGCACGAACGCATCATCGTCGGTAACTGCGTCATCACCAACACCGACCAGCGCGCCCGCCTTCTGATTGACGGCGAGAACGTGCCGATCCTGCGCGAGCGCGACATCCTCACGCCGGAGACCGCCAATACACCGGCCAAGCTCGTCTATCTGGCGGTACAACTGATGTACATCTCGCCCGACCCGCAGACCCAGCACGGCACCTATTTCAATCTTGTGCGCGACATCGTCACCGCCGTGCCGAGCGCCTGGACGATCATCGAAGGCATCAATAACAACATCATGAGCGGCGATCTCTACCGGGCGCTGAAGGATGCACGCAAGCTGATCGCCTATGAGGACAAGCTGCGGCAGCAGTTCGAGGCCACCCATCCCAAGGACGAGGTCAAGGACAACGTCAGTTCGGCAGCCTGACCACTACCACTTCGCACATCTGACGCAAAAACGCCTCGGACCAGGTCCGGGGCGTTGTCATTTTCTGGGTTTTTGGTGTCACTGCGCCGCGAGCGGCGGCGCCTCGATCTCGATCACTCCGCCGCATCGCCGCGCGCCAAACTCCAGCACGGCCGACACCAGCGCGTCGATATCCGTCTCCGCGGTGCGATGATTGACGATCGCGGCACGGATCGCGAACTTGCCGTCCAGAATCGTGCTTGACGGTGCGGCAATGCCGGACTCCTGGACATCGGCGACGATCTCGCGATTGATTGCATCGCCGGCGCGGTAGCGGAAGCAGACGATGTTGAGATTGACCGGCGCAAGCAGCTCGAGCCGGGGCTCGGCGAGCACGCGCGCCTCGAGATATCTGGCGAGCGCGCAGCTGCGCGCGATCACCGCACCCAGCCGGTCGGTACCAAATGTCTTCAGCGTGAACCACGTCTTCAGCGCGCGGAAACCACGCGACAGATCCGGACCGAGATCGCACGGCCAGACAGTGCCGGCCGCCAGCCCCCTCGCCTCGCGGCTGAGATAGGCCGCCGGCTGCGCAAAGGCCTGCCGATGCCGCTCGCCGTCGCGCACCAGCAGGAAGCCGGCATCATAGGGCACCTGCCCCCATTTGTGGAAGTCGAGCGCGATCGAATCCGCGAGCTCGATGCCCTCGAGCAGCGGCGCGAGCTCGGGCGAGAGGATCGCGAGCGCTCCGAAGGCGCCGTCGACATGAAACCAGATGCCCTCCTCGCGGCACAGATCCGCGAGCGCCCTGAGATCGTCGATCGCGCCGATGTCGACAGTACCGGCCGACGCCGTGACCAGGAACGGCCTGAAGCCGACCTCGCGATCGATCGCGATCTGCGCACGCAGCGCGGCGACATCGATGCGATGATCGGCATCGACGTCGATCTTGCGCAACGCATCGGTGCCGAGCCCCGCGATGTCCATCGCCCTCGAGATGCAGCCATGCGCGGCCTTCGACGCATAGGCCGTGAGCAGCGTGCCGTCATTGCCGATGCCGTGCTGCCGCGCCAGCGCGCCGAGCGCGCTCGTGCGCGCAACCAGAACCGCCATCAGATTGGCCATCGACGTGCCCGTGACGAAGATGCCACTCGCGCCCTGCGGAAAGCCGAACAAGCCGCGCATCCACTCGACGATCTGGCGCTCGACCTCGATCGGCATATGATCGCGTCCGCCGAGATTGGCATTGAGGCCCGCTGCAAGCATCTCCGCGACCATGCCGACGGCGGTGCCGCCGCCATGCACCCAGCCCATGAAGCCGGGATGAATATTGCCGGTCGCGTAAGGCGCGACGTGCTCGGAGAATTCGCGATAGACTTCGGCGAGATCGGTTGCCTCGCGCGGCACGTCGGTTCGAACCGCCGCGCGAACCGCGTCGGGGATCGGCTGCCAGACCGGACGCGCGCGGACATTGGCGATGCCGTCGATCGCTTCATCCAGCATACGATGGGCGAGTGCGCGAAACTCGCTCCAGTCCTGCGGATCGAGCGATCCGTTCGTGAACGAGGCCTGCGTGTTGCGGATGATCTCGTTCATGCGGCACTCCCTACGCTTGCCTTTGCATGCCGCGACAGCATCGCGGTGAACGCGGCAAAGATCTTGCGCATCTGCGGCGGCTTGTACGGAAACACGACGGGCGAATCCATGTTGTGCACGACGGCGGTGTTGTCGGCTTCGAACACCAGAAGCTCGCCGTTCTGATTCTCGGCGCAATCGACGATGAAATAATCGAGGCCGACGCGCCGGCTCATTTCACCGAGCGCATTCTTGTGGCGCGCTGCGAAGGCGTTGTCGAAATCTTGCATGAAGATGGCCTCTTCAGCACGCTTCTCTTCGCTGAACGCCATGTAGGCGTTGAGATACCAGATGTCCCAGCGATCGGCGATCGCCATGTGGCATGCGTAAGGCTTGCCGTCGACCATGGTGAGCCGAATTTTGCGAAAGAGACCGTCGGGGTTCGCGTAGTTGACGAAGCGCGCGACGAAGAAGTTCTGCTCCTGCCGTTCGGCAAGATAGGCCGCGAGCGCGGAAGCATCATCGACCTTCGCAAGCCCGACGCCGGCATGCGTGCCGCGCGGCCGTACGATCAGCGGAAAGTGCAATTCGCCCGTGATCTCCGCGCAAGCGATCCGCCCCTCCGAGAGCGCCGTCAATTGCGCACGGGTCGCGTTGGCGGTCACGGGAATATCGAGACCGGGGATATCCGCCAGCAACCGATACAGCTTGTCGCGATCGAGATTGCCGATCAGTTCAGGACGATTGAGCAGCGGCCGCGGCCAGCGCGGCGCGGCCTTTTCGATCAACGCCAGCGCTTCGCGGCATTCCTCGGAATCGGATGCGACCACGATGGCGACGTCGTGATCAGGCAGCGTTTCCGGAAGGCCGGTTGCCTTGGTCACATAGAGCGTCAGGAGCTCGATATCGGAGCCTTCAAGCAGGAATTCGATCGGTGTGTTGCCACCCATGTCGATGTCGGCCGCAAGCGCAAGCACGCGCAACCCCGGCTTCGGCGCTGCAGAGGGCGTGCGAAACAACTGATGGAAGGAGAGCACCTCGGACTGGATCACCAGTCCGGCTTCCTTCTCGCCCTGAAGCTGGGCAATCAGGGACAGATCCAGGCCCTCGCCCGCCTGCGCCGTCCCCTCCGCGATCCGCGCCAGCAGCCGCTCACGCAACGGGTGCAGATCGACGCCCTCGAAGGCCTGGCGCGTCAAATGCGCAAAGCCGATACGGTCGGCATAGTTCGGCGCGGCAAGCGGATGCAACATCTCACACCTATAAGGGCTACGCCGGCACAGCGGCGGTATGGTCAAGCAGCAGCTCGGTCTTCACCAGGACGTGGGCGATGCGATCGAGGATGTGCTGCACATTGCGTTGCGCTTGCGCGCTGTCGGCCGACCAGGCGTCGGTGACGAGCCGCGCGCTGACGCACAGCCGCAGCGCAGCCTGTGGCGCGCCGTCCGGTTGCTCCAGCCGAACCGGCTGGCCAACGAGACAGCGTTGCGCGGCAACCTGCCGGTCCGCCGCGCTGCCGCTGATGTCATTGTTCATGTCGCGCGCCAGCGCGCGATGGACAGCGCTGGTGTCGGCGATGGACACCGGCTTGCCGTTACGAAGCAGCGTGAATGGAAAGATCGTGCGTTGGCGAATTCCTCGTCATCCGCATCCGCCTTGTCGAAGGCTGCCGGTACGGCGCGCAGCGACGGCGACAGGGCGATCATGCTGTCGATGCCATCAGCGAGTTCGGCCAGCGCCTTGGCGCGGAATGCCCCGGGTACGGCGTAGTAGTTGCCGATCTCGGCCAGCGCGGCTTCCCAGCGCAGCCATTGGCCGAAATTCGGACGACGTTCAAAGCGCGAGCGCAGCGCCGTCCACGCCATCGGCCAGTCGCAGCGGCCGACATAATCGAAGAAGCCCGGTGCGATCCCTTCAATCCGGTCGAGCGCGCGCGACAGGCCCTTCGGCACCAGCAGCGCGCCGCTGAAGGCAGGCCCGCCGAAGAACTTCGAACCGGTGATCAGCACCATGTAGCCGCGGTCGAGATAAGAGCGTAGCCGGCGGCGACCGAGCCGCGCCTGACAGGCATCGACGACGACCTGAACCTTGCGTGGCCAGCGCCGCGCGATCTCATCGAGACAGGCGGCGCTCGGCGCGCGCCAGCCGAGCTTTGACGAATCCATAATGTGCAACAAAACGCGCCGGCCTTGCGCGAGGCTGTTCTCGATTGCTCGCATGACCTCGGCATCCGCGTCGGCGCGCATCGCGAGGCCCGAGGTGGCGTCGCGCAGCGGCACCGCGATGCTGTCGCCGGCGAGGCCCGCAATCGCAGCGTCCTTGCGCACCGCAATGCCGCTCGCCGTCATCGTGCTGAAATGGTGCCCGCGCGCGGTATGCGTCGTGCCGCTACCGGTCTGATCAGCCCCGACCACGATGGTCACCGGCGGCGCACCGAGCACGGCTCGGGCCAGAAACAAGGCATGGAGCTGTGAATCCGTGCCCGACGGCGAGAACACGACATCAATGCGCGGCGAGAGCTGAAAGTGCCCACGCAATTCGTCCCGCAGATCCTCGCAGCGCCGGTCGAAGGCGATCTCGACCTCGTCGAACAGCGATTTGTGGACCAGTTCCTCGCGCGCCAGCGCGGCGCGGTCATAGGCGGCCTGCGAGATCGTCGATGCCGTCGACGAGGCGAAACTCCAGATCTCGGGTTCGGGCGAGGCCGCACAGCCATAGGCGTTGACGCGCTCTTTCGCGTCGAGCGCCAGCCGCTGGTCGCCGCCGGAGACGAGCAGCGTATCCAGCGGCGTGAACAGATCGCGCAGGCGATAGCGCGAGCCGCGCTCGGACGCTCGCTCGAGGTCTGACGGGCGGGATGCGCCGATGCTCATCCCGACAGGCTCACGCCGCGTCGGCCGCCGCCGCGGGCGCGGGCGCGGCTGCGAATTGCGAGGCGATATCGCCGTGAAACACGGAGGGACCGACATGGTCGAGCGAGCTCTGGATATCGGCCCAGATCTCGCCGCCGATATCAGTCCAGCGCTTGCAGAAGGCGAAGTCCTCGGAGAGATAGGTGCCGGTCGCCGGATCGATCATGCACTCGAACAGCGCGAACCGGTTCGGGCTCGCGACAAGAGTGTCGTGGGAATGTTCGCGGAAGAATTGCAGATTGGCATAGTCCGGATGGCGGCACATCGCCTCCAGCGCCTGGCGGCGGATCATCAGGAAACCGGTGCCGGCATAGCGCACGCGGGTAAAACCGTTGACCACCACGATGCGATCGGGATCCTCGATCTCGAGCACGTAGTCGAGCGAGGCCGCCGTCACATCGGCCCGCCCGGCCTTGATCGCACGGGTCGCCTTGTCCCAATTGACCCGCTTGATCGGATAGCAGCCCGCGACGACGTCGGCGCCGCATTCGATCAGCCGGAACACCTGCTCGGGCTTGAAGCCGATGTCGGCATCGATGAAAAGGAAATGCGTCGCGTCCGGGTCGTCCAGGAACATCGCAACCAGATTGGCCCGCGCACGCGTGATCAGCGCGTCACCGTCGCGCAACAGCACCTTGAGCCCGAGATTGGACATGCCATGCACGGCGCGCTGGAGTGCGAAGATCGAGCTCGCGTAAATGCTCGACACCTGCCCGCCGAAGCACGGCGTGGCCACCACCAGTTGCATCTTGTCAGACATCGACGGCTCCGCGCCCCGCTCAAATCCTCACCAAGAGGTAAAGAGGCATGGTTAACGGCGCCTTAATGCGCCGTTACAGGAACTTGACCAACGAGAGCTGCGCGAGGTTGGCGGTCGTCTGGTAGGACGCCTGCAGCGCGTTCTGGAGCGACAGGATTTCGCTCGCGACCTGGTCGGGCGACGCCGACTCCGCCTGGTCGACGATGTTCTGAAGCTGCGCCTTGGCCTGGGTCTGGCGCGTGCTCGCGTCCTTCATCGTGTTCTGGGCCATCGCGATGTCGGTCTGGATGTCCTCGATCTTCTGCTGCCCGGGCTGCGGGGTCAGCGCCTGCGTAGTGCGCTGGCTCAGCGCCGCGACCGTCGCGCCCGAATATTGCCCGGTCGGCGAGGTCGAGAACGTGCCGTACACGGCGACTGCCTGCAATTGCTTGCGGATCGCGTCCTCGTCGGCCTGCGCGCCATATTGCACCGTGACGGAATCGTCGACCCGCGCCACCGCGGTCGAGCGTGCCGAGCCCGGCCCGTCATTGCCGGTGTACCATTTCACGGTCGTGGCCGAGCCGTTCACCAGCGTTGTTGCCGAACTCGCGGGCGAAGAGCCGACGCGCAGCGGCGGCTGCGTGGCGGTGATCGGGGTTGAGCTGAAGCCGAGCGCGCCGAGCGCGGCGGTCGCGCCAGGGCTCGAGCCCGAGATACTCAGACTCGCCGCGTCGTCAGTGTTGATCGTGATCGAGCCGACCCGGATGGTCGACGGCCTCGAGGTCCCCGTGATGGCGTCAATCTTGCTCATCAGGGCCTGCACGTTGTCGCCGACGTTGAGCTGGTTGCCGGTCGCGCCCGACGCGACGAAACTCAGCGTGGTGCCGTTGACGGTGATGGTGTCACCGACAGAGAAGCCCGGCGCGATCGAGTCCGATGGCGCCGTGCCCGATAGCGCGGTGGTGCTGCTGATCGGTGCCGCAGGGCTCGCCTGGTTGGTCTTGTTAGCGCCGATTACCGAGCCATCGGTGTTGAAGAAATTGTCGCCGGCGGCGACGGCCGATGCCGCCACCAGCGAGGTGTTGGCGAGCTTCTTGATCGCGGTGTTCAGCGCGGTGTTGAGGTTCGACGCCGTGATGTTCGGGTCGGGTGGAACCACCGGAACGACATTGGGATTGCCGGGATCGATCGCGAAGCAGCCGACCGGCGTCGGCGTCGCGCTGGACGCAGTCAGGTCGATCTGCTCGGTCGAACCATCAGGCAGCGCGAACTGCACGCTGAGCTTGTCGCCGTTCTTCGGGTTGATGCCGTTGAGATCGACCGAGAACGACACCGGCGATCCGCTCGGGCCCGTGACCGTCGCGCCGGTCAGCGTCGAGGACACCGCGGAGATCTTCAGACCGAACGGTGATCCCGCGACGTCCTCGGACACCTTCACCGAGCTCGGCGTCGGCTGTGGCGTCGCCAGCACCAGCCGCCCCATGCCGTTGGCACCGAGGTCGGCTGCCTGACGTTCGGCCATGACGGTTTTCAGGCCCGCCTGCGTTGTGGTGCCGTTGATGATGTCGCCGGCGTTGGCGACCGACTGCGTGTTGTAGGCGGTGCCGGAGAACAGATAGCGGTTGCCCGACTGCGTGTTGAGGACGCCGACCATCGAGCCGAACTGCGCGGCCGCCGTGTTCTGCGCCACCGTCAGGCCGTTGACGTTGAGATCCTGTGAGCTGGTGGCCGAGCCCGTCTGTACCGTGTTGCGAATCGTCGTCAGCGACTGCAGCGCGGTATTGGCGAGGTTGATGTTGACGTTGACGTTGGTGATCGTGTCGGTATAGGCGGCGATGTTCGAAAGCTGCGCGCGCGAGGCGATCGCAAAGCCTTCGTTGGTCCCCATGCCGGAATAGTTCTGCGACAGCTTGCCGGTCGAGAGCTGCGTCGACAGGTCGGTGAGCTGCTGGTTGATGTTACGGACCTGCGCGCCGAGGACCGACGAACCGTAATTGATGCTGCTGATCGACATGTTTCAGAGCCCTACTGATTACCCTTGAGCCTGGAGCAACGTATTCATCATGCTCTGCACCACCGACATCACATGGGCGTTGGCGGCATAGGCATTCTGAAGCTGGATCAGGTTCGACATCTCCGAGTCCAGATTGACGCTGGAGGTCGAGTTGAACTTGGCCTGGAGCGTCGAGACCACGACGCTCTGGCCCTGCTGGAGCGCGGTCGCCTGGGTCGACGCGTTGGCCTGCACGCTCAGGAATTGCTGGAGGTAATTCGAGACGCTGCCGGTGAACGGCTGGCTTGCCGAGCCAAGACCGGTCTGCGGCGAATAGGAGTACACCGCATTGGTGAGCTGCGAGTAGAGATAATCCGACCGCGTGGTGTCGCCCGTGGGCGTCACCGGCGAGGTGCTGTAGATCGACAGCCTGGTCGGGTCGGTGGTGAGCTGCGTGTTCACGGCGATGCGGCCGGCAAGGCCGGTCATCTGCGAGCCCGAAGCCGTGATCGCGCCGGTATAGAGCGCCTGGCCGCCGTCGGTGAACAGCGGCAGCTGCGGACCGCCCGAGGTCAGCGAGGAGACCGTCTTGGTGCTTGACGCCGAAGTGATCTTGGCGAGGCCGCTGTTGTCATCCGTGACCCGCAGCGTCGTCGCGGTCGCCGGCGACGGTGCCGCGGAGAACGACAGGTGCGAGCCTGATAGCGCGGTGTTGAGCGCGGCGGCGATCGCCCCCATGCCGTTGGAAAAATTGACGCCGATCTGCATCGGATTGGCGTTCGTGGCGTTCTGAAGCGGCAGCGCCGCCGGATCGGTCACGTTCACCAGCGTGATCTGGCGCTGCGTGTTGGTGGAGTCGGTATAGGTGATGTTGACGGTGTTGCCGGGCTGCGCGCCGGCGAGATCGATGTCGAAGCCGGCGGGCGGACCGGAGACGGTGGTGCCCGCCGTGGTCTTGTCCGACAGTGCGCTCGACATCGTCGCGGCGAGCTGGTCGACCTGGTTCTGCGCCTGCACCAACGTCTGGTCGCGCAGCTTCAGATCGGCCGCGATCTGGCCGGAGGAGACCACGTTATTGCCGGCGACGTCGATGGAGGAACCGTTCGGCAGCTTGATAGTGAGCGCACCGACGCCCGACTTGGCCGGGTCGACGTTGTAGAGCGACGTCGCACCCAACGCGCCAGCAGACGCGAACGAGAATTGCGAGGCCAGTCCCGCGCCGACCAGCTGGATGCCCGTCGTGGTGTAGATGTTGGCCTGGTTCGATCCGTCGGTGGTGACGCGGACGTCGACATATTTCGACAGCGAGTTGATGGCCTGGTCGCGCTGGTCCATCAGGGTTGCCGCGGACGGATCGGTCGAGGCCAGGCCCTGGAGCTTGGTGTTGATGTCGGCAATCTGGTTCAGCGCCGCGTTGGCGGCTTGCGCCGAGGTGCCGAGATCCTGCTCGACATTGGAGCGCAGCGACTGGATGCCTTTCGTGGTGACGTTGAGCTGCGTCGCCAACGCCTGCGCGGCACCGAGCGCGACCGTCTGCGCCGATGATGAGCCCGCGCTTGTCGACAGCGCCTGGAGCGAAGAGGTGAAATTGTTCAGCGCGGTTTCGAGCGTGCCGCTGTTGCCCGGCGTACCGTAGACATTCTGAAGCTGCTTCAGAATGTTGGCCATCTGGTCGGCATAGCCGCTGCCGCCGGTCTCGGTGCGCAGCTGGTTCTGCACATAGCTGTCGATGGCGCGGCTGACGCCGGTTGTCTTCGCCGTCGAGCCGAAATCGCCGGTGGTGACTTCGATCTGGTTCGGCGTCTGGGCGACGTAACCCGGCGTCTGCGAGTTTGCGACGTTCGACGAGACGATCGACAGCGCGGCCTGGTTGGCACGCAGGCCGCTCATCGCACTGGCAAGGGCTGAACTCAAACCCATCTTGACTAGCCGCCTTTGGTTACGTTACGCGCCGATCAGCGCAACACGTTCAGGAGGTCCTGCACCATCGAGTTCGCCGTCGTGATCACCTTGGTGTTGGCCGAATAGGCCTGCTGGGTCACGATCAGCTTGGTGAATTCGTCGGCGATGTCGGTGTTGGATCCCTCCAGCGACGAGCCGCTGATGGTGCCCGAGGCACCGGCAATCGCCGGACCCGACTGGTCGGTCACGGCATAGGCGCCGCCGTCCATCGCCTTGAGGTAGTTGGTGCCGTTGAAGTGCGACAGCGTCACTTGGGCGAGGTCGAGGTTCTGACCGTTGGAGAAGGTGCCGACCACGAGCCCGTTGTTGTTGACGGCGACGGAGCGGAGCTGACCCGCGGCATAGCCGTTCTGCGTGATGGTGTTGATGGTCACCGCGCCACTGTTGCTCGCATATTGCGTCAGGGCGCCCGAAGAGAGGTTGAGGGCGACCGAGCCCAGCGATTGGCCGCTGACCGTGACGTTGCTAAGAGTGATGCCCGAACCTGCCGGTGAGGTGAGCGAGCCGTCAGCTGCGAAAGTAAAGGCCTGTCCCGCGTTCACCCAGCCGACCCCCGTGCCGGTCGCATTCGGGTCGGTCTGGTAGAACAAATTCCATGTGTCGGCATGACCGTTGCCGAGCGAGGCACTGTCGGTCTTGGCCCAGCGCAACTGCAGGTTCACCGGGGTGCCGGCCGCGTTGTAGGCTGTCACCGCGCCGCCACTGATCGATTCCTTGGTGAAGGTCGCTATGTCATTGCCGATCACGCCGCCCGTACCGGAAGTGCCACCGCCGCCGCGGTTCTTCTGGACCGTCGAGGTGAAGCCGAGCGCGGCGAAAGCGTTGCTGTTGGAGCTCGTCACGTTCAGCTGGGGGTTGGCGGTACCGGTTTGCAGCGTGATGACGCCGTTGGAGATCGAGGAGGAGCCTGCCCCGGCGCCGCTCAGAACGTCGATCTTGTTTAGCAGTGTGGTGATGTCATCGGTGATGTTGATCTGGTTTGCACCGGACGCGCCCGAAGCCATGAAGGTCAGCGTCTGACCGTTCACCGTGATCGTATCGGGGTTGACGACGGGCGGACCCGACGATCCCGCCTGGAATCCCGATGAGAGGACTTCCGAGCCGCCGGGCGTCGCGGCGCCGCCCAACAACGTTCCGGAGGTGATCGCGGGCGTAGACAGCACATTGCCGCCGCGCGTCACGCTGCTGATACCGAGCAGACCGGCCGCGGCGCCGGAAACCGTAATATCGCTGGTGGTGTTGGTTGTGATCTGGATGTTGCCGGCGGACGTCATCGACGCGGTAGCGGGCGCGCCGCCTGCCGCCGTCACGATCGCATTCAGGATGTCGGACATCTTTGCGCCAGTGCCCGCCTGCAGACCGATTGTCGTGGGATTGCCGGTCGTCACACCTGAGACGGCGGGATCGAACTTGATCACCGTGCCATTGATCGTCATCTGGGTGTTGGCCAGGCTGGTCAGCAGCGTGGTGTTCAGATGCGGGGTGAAGCCGGAATCGAGCGACGTACCGCTAGAGGCCGCGGCTGAAGAGCTATCCATCAATGCCACCGAGCCCGTGGCGGTCGTCGCGGTATAGGCGGAGCGGAGATTGCCGGTGGCAGCCGCGCCCGGGACGCCCACACTGACAAAGGGCGGCGGCGGCGTGCCCACGATAAGCGGGCTGGCTGCGAAATCGGACGGGTTAAGGCCGCCGGCCGCGAGCAGCGTCTTGCTCGCCGCAGTCGTGCTCGCCACCGTGTTCGGCACGGACGGCAGGTTCGCCGCGTACTGGATCGAGGTCGTCGCCTGCGCCGGGACGAAGTTGTTCTGGAATTGCAGCACCGTCGGCACGCTGCCGGTCGGGTTGCCGGTCTTCGGGTCGACCGTGACACCCATCAGATAGTAGCCGGCGCCGTTGACGAGGTTGCCGTTGGAATTGACCTGGAAGTCGCCGCGACGGGTGTAGTAGTTGACGCCGTCGAACACCGGCACGTTGTCGACGACACCGCTCGCCTTCTGCACCGAGAAAAAGCCGTCGCCGGTGATCGCCATGTTGGTGGCGACGCTGGAGGACGAGATCGTGCCCTGGGTGGTGATGGTCGCCTGCGCATGCGCGGTGACGCCGCCGGCAACCTGCTTGCTCGGCACGGACGCGTCAGGGATGAGATCTTGGAACGAGGTCCCGATGCCCTTGTAACCGGTGGTGGATGAGTTCGCGATGTTGCCGGAAATGTTCTGAAGCGCGTAGGACTGCGCCTGCAGACCACCCACCGAGGTGTTCATTGCATCGAAGATACCCATAACTTTGTCTCCAAATCCGATCTCGGCGGCCGGCAGACCCGTGGCCGCAGTCGGAGGAGACGTCGCAAGGCCTATGCCAATGCGGGTATTCTCAGAAAATCAATGACTTAAATAGAAGGGCCCCGGTCGGATGACCGGGGCACAATTGCCGGGCCGGCAACAATTGCCGGGACCAAACCTATGTTGCGGATGGTGTCGCGGGGTGGAAGACCAGCCCGAAACCGTCGATGCAATAGCGCAATCCGGTCGGCTTCGGACCGTCGTCGAAGACGTGGCCGAGATGGCCACCGCAGCGCCGGCAGTGCACCTCGGTGCGCACCATGCCGAAGGTGCGATCCTCGGTCTTGCCGACGTTGCCCTCGATCGGCTGGTAGAAGCTCGGCCAACCCGTACCGCTCTCGAATTTGGTCTCCGACGCGAACACCGGCAGGTCGCAACCGGCGCAGGCGAAGGTGCCCTTGCGATGCTCCTTCAGAAGCGGGCTCGTGCCCGGCCGTTCGGTCCCCTCCTTGCGCAGGATCTCATATTGCTGCGGCGTCAGCTGGGCGCGCCATTCTGCATCCGTCTTCTCGATCTCGAACTTCTCGGCGGCCTCAGCAGGCGTTGCTCTCAGCCAGCGGAAGGCCGAAAGGCCAAACAGGCCGGCGACGGTCGTCAACAGGATGCGGCGGTCAAACATCTCATTCTCCGTGCGCAGAAAGTCCACGCCCTGAGATACGGGCTCTAACGGCTGACGTTACACTTCCGAGCGGCATTTTTCTCTTCTTATTGGACTTATTGGACGCCCTGCTCCTGGGAGGCGGGTTCCGCCTCCTCCGTCGCTGGCGGCCGCGGCGCCGGGGCCACCCGCGGCCGAACCCCAGGCGGCGGACGGCGCGGACCGGTGCCGGCGGCCCGGTTTGCTTCGGCCAGCCGTGCCTCGCGTTCCTTGTCCTTGACCCGTGACCGCTCGCGGTAGCGGGCAAGCGACCCCGCCGCGGCGGAACTCGCCCTGCCCCAGATGCCGACCAACTGGCCCGCGACCCGCCCGGTGGTGCCGCCTGCCCAGACCAGCTCGAACGGCGAGAACAGCTTCCAGCGCTCGTCGCCCCACAGGATGCTGCGCGCGATCAGCTGCCCGGCCATGGCCGAGGTGTTCATGCCCTGGCGGCCGAACCCGCTCGCCACCCACAGGCCTTTGCGCAACTGGCCGATCTGCGGCATGCCGTGCACGGTCTGTCCGGTGGCGCCGCCGAACGTCTCGGTGATCTCGACATTGCCGAGCTCTGGGAAGATCGACCGGATCCGCCGCCTGACGCTTCCTGCAAAGCGGTCCGGCCGTGCGGCCCAGGTGGTCTCCGGGCTCTCCCACATCAGGCGGTCGCCATCGACGATGCGGAAATGATCGACGCCGTCGGAATCCATCACCGATCCCTTGAAGCCGATGATCTCGTGCACGCGCTCGCCGAGCGGCGCGGTGATGCCGGCATAACGCCAGACCGGCAGCAGCGTTTCCGACAGGCGTCGCAACGGCGCGCCGAGATGGATGTTGCCGGCAAGCACGATGTGGGTGGCACGCAGCCGTGCCGACGGCGTCACGATGCGCTTGCGGATGCCGGAATGATCGATGCTGACGACCGGCGTATCCTCGAAGATGCGGGCACCGGCCCGCCGCGCCATCGCGGCCAGGCCGAGCACATATTTGCGGCCGTCGACCTGGAACGCCTTCGGGTAGTACACGCCGTGGAAGTAACGATCGGTCTTCAACGTCTCGCGGACGCGATCGACCTGCCAGCCCTCGGCCTCCGTGTCGAAATCCTCGTTCAGCATCTGGAGCCGGCTGATCAGCCGGTCGCCGGCATCGACGTTGGAGACCTCCAGCGCGCCGTCAGTGAGGCCGATGCCTGGCATGTTCTCTTCGTTGGCATTAGCACGGACGAACTCGGCGCCCTCCTTCGAGAGCGTCCACAACTCACTGGCGTCCTCGAAGCCGATGCGCTCGATCAACGCGGTGAGCGGCAACGCAAAGCCCGGCATCACGGTGCCGAGCTGGTTGCCCGAGGCGTTCCAGCCAATATGGCGGCCCTCGAGCACCGCGACGCTGGCCCCGAGCCGGGCTGCCTCGAGCGCAATGGAAAGGCCGGCAAGCCCTGCCCCGATCACGCAAATGTCGGCGTCGAGATCGAACGACAGCCGGGCACGTTCACGAAAGCCGGCTTCTTCCTGGGACACGCTTGTGAAAGTCTCGCTCATGTCGTTTCTTAAAGGAATGAACGGGCGCTTGTCACCTTGTCCTCAACCGGCGCCTGTAGATTATTCTGGACGTGGATCGATTCGAGAATGCCATGCGCCGTTTGATGCTGCTGCGTCACGCCAAGACCGAGACCGACGCGCCGAGCGGCCGCGACCGGGACCGTCGGCTCGCCGACCGCGGCCAGAGGGACGCCGCCGAGATGGGTGACTGGATCGCCACCCATCGGCCCGCTCCCGATGCCGTGCTGGTGTCGCACGCCGTCCGCGCCCGGCAGACCTGGGACATCGCCTGGCAGGCGATGAAGGACCGCGTCGCAGCGCCTGAGGTCGAGATCCTGCCGGAACTCTATGGTGCCGATCCCGCGCAGATCCTCGAAACCGTTCGCACTGCAACCGTCGCGGCCAATCCCAAGCACTTGCTGCTGGTCGGGCACAATCCGGGTATGCACGAGGCCGCCCTGATGCTGATGGGCAGCGGCGATCCGGCAGCCTCCAAGGCGCTCGCCCACAATCTGCCTACCGCGGGGCTTGCGATCCTGGAATTTGACGTCAAGGATTGGGGTGACGTGGCTTACCGCCACGGCAAGCTGGTGCTGTTCGTCAGCCCCAAGTTGCTTCGACTGCGATGAGACGCGCGGGTGCCGTCTCGACCGGTTGACGCAGCTTGGTCACTAGGGAGGCGCAGATGTTCAAGTCCATTCTCGTGCCCATCGACCTCGCCGACACCGATCTGGCCAAACCGGCGATCGCGACCGCGACGACGCTGTCGCAGAACTGGAGCGGATCGGTCCGGCTGCTCAACGTGCTGCCGATGACGCCGGTGATGCTCGCCGAATACGTCCCGGCCGACTTCGACGAACAGCAGCGCCAGACCTCGGAAGAGGCGCTCGCCATCGTCGCGCGCGAATCCGGGATCGAGCCGTCCCACATCTCCAGCGTGGTGCGGCAGGGCGGCATCTATCACGAGATCCTGGAGGAAGCCGCGCACATGAAGGCCGATCTGATCGTGATGACCTCGCATAGGCCTGCGATGCGCACCTATTTCCTCGGTTCCAATGCCGGGCACGTGGTGCGCTATGCCAAGTGCTCGGTGCTGGTGGTCAGGCATTAGCTCGGAGCAATGTCGTGAAGCAATGGTGGCGGAGATGGTCCTACGAGGTCCCGCTCGCAGTCGGCGATGCGCTGTGGGAGGTGCTGGTCGTGCAACTGGCCGCGCTGCTGGACAGGCTGACGGTGCGGAAGGTCATCGCCTTCATCCCCGTCGTCATCCTGATCTGGGCCTACTATCACAGCATCCCGATTCCGCCGGAGCTGATGCTGATCGGCGATTTCCTTGCCTATATCGACATCTTCTCGGTGCTGTTCCTGCTCGGCGTGCTGAGTCGCGTCACGACGATCCTGTTCATCGTCAAGCAGGCGGCGGCGCGCGTCGCATCGCTCACCGGCAGCGTCGTCGCGCACTTGCAGCGCCTCGATGTCAGGCATCGGCGCCAACGTGGCGCTCCGATGCGGCCCCGCCGGAAGCCCGACCAGTCCGAGGACGATCGAGCTTATGGCGGCGTGTGGGCCCAGGTCGCATTGGCTTGACGCTCCGGTCTCGTAGGGCGGGTTAGTCTTACTGCGTCATGGGCGTCGTCGTCCATTGGATGCTGCGCCGATGCCACAGCATGGACATCGCGGCAAGGTTTTAATGAGCATGCGGATCAATCGGGCGCGCATGGTTGCGATCGAGTTCGGGACGTGGCGTTCAGGCCGCGTGGGCGGAGCCTCTCGGTCGATAATCGTCGGGTAAGCGAGGTACCGGGACTGACGGGGCGGAACGTGGTCCTGAGGGGGGAATCGTCGCCTGCTCG
>NZ_AXAY01000035.1 GCF_000473045.1 Bradyrhizobium sp. WSM3983
ATCGTCACCCTCAGCCTGCAGACCAAGGGCGTCCGCATCGTGCCCGAGGCCAACCGCACCAACGAGAACGCCCCGAGCCACCGCGTCTTCGTCGGCCGGGCCGAGATCGGGGCCGCCTGGTCGAAGCGCTCCGAGGAGGGCCGCGACTATCTCTCGCTCAAGCTCGACGATCCCTCGTTCAACGCACCGATCTACGCGAACCTGTTCAACGACGAGGACGGCGACGGCTTCAGCCTGATCTGGTCGCGGCCGCGCAAGAACGGCGACTGAGGTCGCCAAGAAGCCCCGTCCGGTCCGCCGGGCGGGGCTTCTCAATTCGGACTAACTGGCAGTTCAGCCCCATAGATCTGCTGCGGTTAGTCGTCGGTTTCCTTTGGAAACTGGGCGATCGAGAGATTGCCGTGTTGGTCGATCACCGAGGCCTTCGGCCGCCCGCGAACGAGGGAGGAGCCGGGTGCGAAGATGAGCTGGAGATCTTCGTCGGCTTTCTCGTCGCGGAGAATGCACTCGGGAGCAGCCGCCCGAGTTCGACGAGGGCTGCTACACCGGCACGGGTCGGCGACTGGAAAGTTTCGTCGCCGATCCAGCGGAAGCGAAGTGCGCCAAGTCGCGTTTCGTCGGCAACGGCGAGCAAATAGTGGCGTTCTGCAAGCGTGCGAACGGCGCGGCCTTCGCGGTCGGCGAGGCGGCCTTCAACGCGCTGCATGAGGCGGCGAGCCCGGGTGTCAGGCGCGGAGTCGCCAATGGAGCCGAAAGTCGCCAGCAGGAGAAGCAAAGGCGCCGCGCTTTAGGGCAAGGGCGAGCTCCAAGGACACCGGTCCGAGTCATCAAGCCATGTGCCATCGTACTCGAAGAGGATGGTCTCCGAGCCTCGAGCACGGTTGCTCCTCGCCAGTCCGATGCGGCGCGTGCGGCCGCCGAGATCGATATGCACCTCGACGTCAGCCATTGCGTGAGGCTCCGGTCTTGCATTTGAGGTGGATATGCTTGGGCAGCTCGGCACTGGCGAGCGCTTTGCCGACGCTGTCGTTGCTGATGTCCGCGACCTTGATCAGGCCGTCGAGCAGGCCGAGCGCCTGGAGAACGCCGGCATAGATGCCGATGCTGACGTCGGTGTCGCCGGCTTCGACTCTCGGCAGCGTCGAGCGGGACGTGAAGGCGCGCTCGGCGACGACGGCCATCGGCAACCGCCGACGCCGGCGGGCATCATGGATGTCCGCGCCGAGCTTGCGCAGTGCCCCCGAACGGCGGCAGGGGGATTGTGGGGAGTAGGCATTTGAGACCTTCGCGCTACATATCTCGCGAATATGAAGCACGAAGATTACAAATTTCCTGGTTATCAGGGCTGCTACCTCAGTCTGGGGACGGCTCAGCGTTCGTCCGAGGCGCAAGACCCCCGCACAGTGAGGCGGCGATCGAACCTTGAGGGGCGAGGTCGCCGCCAAGAAATCTTGCAGAATCTGGTGGTCGAACCGGAGTTGGACAGAGAAGGGCGGTCACGGGGTTTTTCAGACGGCCAGACCGGCTTCTGAGAGCGAAGCGGAAGGAGATCAACAAGACCGAGCCCATGCGCTGCATCATCGACACTGCAAATGATCCGCACGAAAGCAGCGTAGACGAGAACGTCACGCGGGAAAATGTGCATCCCGCCGATCAGTTCGAGGCCTTCAAGAAGCTGGCGAAAGAGCAAGGTTTTGGTGCGGAAGAAATCGCCGCCCGCTTCGCACGAATTCGCATGTTGTCCTGCGGCTCGGCGCGGCCTCCCCGAAACCGATGCAGGTCTATCGCGATGGCGATCTGACCCTTGAACATCATCGAAACCGTTTTTGGCGAAGAACGTCGCAAGCTGGAAAGCATCTTTGACTTTGTGAAGGGCATTACCGCAATTGCTCGCGGCAAGCCTCATCAGGATACGAGGCTTGAACTGGGAGGCAACGCGAAGCGTTTGATGAGCACGCAATCTGAAGAGATGGGCCGCGGAACCTGTCGTCCGTTGCGCGGCCCTGCTATTGAGCCTGATGCATCGCCGCCGATCGGGCTAGCCGCATCGACGGTGATGGCACATCTCCGCGTCCGACGCTCGCGGGGCCTCCGGCCCAGCTCGCGATAAGGCGCTGTCCTAATTAGGACAGTCGCGTTGGCAGATTAGGACACCTCAAAATGGGCAAAGATTGCCGCGCTCGGCAATTCTCGCCGGGCATGTTGCGGTCTCATTCTCCAGCTAACCTATTCGTGGCGTTCAATTTTCCGAATAGGCACGTTGCTTGCGTTGTCCGGAGGTGGCTGCGGCCGCTTGAAAATCGCAAACCACTGTTGCGGAGCAACACTTGGCGTGCGGGCGGCGCTGGTTAACGCTGGGCTTAAGGATTCCGGGAGGTGGCATCATGAAGAACAGAACTCATAATAGGATGCTTCACGTCGTTTCCAATGATAGCCGGGATGGGAATGCCGTAATTCTCCCGCTTGGAGATGCGTCGGAAGCGAATCGAGTTCGACAATTGCTTGTTTCTGAGGCGCTTGCTCTTGAGGCACAGCATGGAAAGAACGCCTACTCCGATTACCTTCTCCAGCATCATAGGCGTCCAAGTACAGTTGAGGCCGCGACCATTGGGCGACTCCTTGGCGGCAGGGTGGAAGCTGACGACGGATCGCTACAGCCAGCACTGAATGAAGCCGATCGCGTGGCCTTGCGCGGGATCAAGGCAAGACGCGCCGCTGCATCTCGGCGCTACGACCATATCCTGCGCTTGCAGACAGCCATTGCCGCCCTAGCTGCGAATCACGATGATCCGGCGGATGTTATTGCCAGTGGAAGCGTCATGCTAGATGGCCCTGAAATTGGCTTGCATCTAGACCATGCGCTATGCTGGCTCTCCCGATTCGCACAGGAGTGGCATAGTCGTGAGAAAGAGACACGCGCCTGAGGTGCAGAATTTGTTAGCTTCCCTTAAGGCCAAAATGGCTGTCAAGGGCGCAACCTCGGAATCGATCGTTTCTGCATTCATTAAACAGCATGCGGACGTGGTTGCGAGGGAAAATCTCGACCTCGTCTATATGGCATTGATGAAACTTGTGGGGCACGTCGGGGCTGTTCGCGCGGGAGGCTCAACAGCGGCTCAACTGGAAATGTTTGTAGAATTTGCCGTGCGGAAGACGGCGTTGATCCGTCTTCCGGACGGATCAAAGATCCACCGGCAGCTTCAAGCGCTGACCGTTCATGAAGCGCGGGAGCACGTTCAAGAACGGACAAAGCCGCGGGCGCGTGTGCCGCAATCGGTCAAGGAACTGGCTCGACTCTTGGATACGGTCGAGCCGTACAAGGCAACAGTCCGATCCACGATCGGGGAATGCTGGACTGAATTTCAGAAATCACAGGGAGGCGGCTAGCTCCGCCCGCCCTCGATTACTCGAAAGTTGCGCTTCACCCGAACCGGCTTGTTCGGCTCCAGCGGCAGCACCGCATCGATCAGGTCCCCTAACGTCCAAACCCGATCAGCAACGCCAATAGCGACCGCTGGCGTGGTCGTGAGGGATTCGCGGACCCGGCAGAGGTTGTAGTGGGCAACGTACAGGCTGACCGCCGCAGCGTGGTTGGTGAGCTTCTTTGAAAAGCCGTTGGTGAGCTGCGCAAACCGCTTCTGCGTCATCCGCAGCGTGAGGTTCTGGCGCTCAACGTAGCTGGTGGAGAGCCGTTTACCGTCTCGCGCTCTACTGCGATTACCTCAGCCGGGCTGTAGCGCCGCGCTGCATCCTTTACGGCCAGGTTTGTTACGCTGTAGGTCTTTACGACAACGCCATGATGCGCCTTGCCGCGGAAGGCGTCGCGGATCGCTACGCGGTAGGGTGGAAGCCATCCGTTCTGATCTCCGGTTCACCTATCAAGCGCTCGCGCAAATCGTGCGTAAACAGGTCCGTATTCTCGCTGTCGCGCTTGCCGGTGCGGTAGTGATGGCGCGGCTGGCAGAGCCCAGCGCAATGAACGAATACTGATCGCTCTTGTGGCTGATCTCGCGCCGCTCAACGCGCTTCCGCTTCTTGCCGACATAGCCCCAAATCTCGTCAAGCTCGATACGGCCGACGCGGACGCCAACCATCATCCGGTCGTGCAATTCGGCACAGCCGCGCCCGATGCGCTCGCCAAGGCGCATGATCGTGTCGCGGTGGATGCCGGTAAGCCGCTCAGTGGCGCGGATGCTCTGGCCTTCGGTGAGGCAAGAGATGACGAGTATTTTCTGTTCGCGGGAAAGTTCGTTCACGAAGCTGATCCTTCGGGTTGAAGGGATAGCTTCGGCGACTCTGGCAACTACGCCCGCCAAGGCGTATATTCCCGCCGAAGGCGATGACTGGTCGCCGCTTCTGAAAGCGGCCCACGCATTGCGTTGGAAGGATTGCGATCACCAGGGATGAAAGAGGCCGCCCACTGAGGCGGCCTCACGTACTCGAACGCGCGATTTTGAGCGCCTTGTCGATTGCCATCTCGGCAGATCGAACGGCCATATCCCGGCTAAATGTGGTCTCGCTCTTTGGCTTGCGTCCGGGGAGCTGAAACGTCCATTTCCAGCCCTTGGGGTTGGCGGTTTGGACTACGCTGTATTCGATGCCCTGGTGTTCCAACTGAGATAACGTGCTCCTGCCGGCCCACTAAGGCAGCCTTACTGCATGAAGTAAATGCTCGTGATCGCCACCGCGAGCAGCACCGCACCGCCAACCACCGCAATGGCAAAACAGACCCTTGCCGGGACCGAATACGCATCGACCTTTGGTTCTCTGATCATGCTACGGGCTTCCTCCTGCGTTGGAGTGCAACCAGCGGCTTTTATGAGAGAAACCAGTGAATTCCCTTTCTGGGACGACGTCGAATGAATTCGGTTCTGCAATGCGGGGGTATATGTTCCGGTGGGTCTATTCGCCCCTGAGCTTCTGCTCGATGTAGTCGTTTACGGCTTGGGCAAAGTCGTGCTGAGTGCCGACGACCGCATTTCGCTGCTCCAGAACGTCAAGTTGGAGCAAGCGCAGCCCGCTCTTTCTGGCCTTCTCCAGCGTCACCTCAAAGTACTCATTGACCGCCCGCTCAGCCAAGGGGGATGCCGTTCGGGTCTGCCTTGGCGATCAGCCTGCGCAAGATCGCCTTGCAATTCTCCATGTGTGGCATGCGCTGACTATGCGCCCGATTCGAAAATAGGACACTCCCCAATTCAACTTAGGACACTAGGGGTTAAATACGGACAGTACCCGCGATAACAAAGGAACAAACTAAAAAAGTTCGGCACTTGGCATCCAGCCTTTCCCAAATAAAACCCGCAAACAGTCACTTCTTCTTGCGAATCGATCGAATCGGTTTGCGACCCCTGGGTAATGTTTTGGGCGTCGTCGCTCCTTTCGGCGGCTGAAGGAAGAATTCCGATAACTGAACACCAAGCGTTTCCGCCAATCGGTCGAGCAGATCAATCGTCGGGTTCTCCGCTTGCCGTTCAAGACCGCCCATGTATGAGCGATCGATCCCGGCATCGTATGCCAATTGCTCTTGCGGAATGCCGCGATCGACGCGGATCCGGCGGACATTCCAGGCCACAAGCGCACGAGCTTTCATGCGCAAAAGCAGCCATTTGGTAGGCCATCAAACCACTGGCTATAACCGATCTATTTCGATAGTTTAGTCCGCAGATGGGCTCAGGCTTCGATGAACTGCCGTATGCTACATGAATAGACCGCCAGTGGACCCCGACGTTGCAGACGCGGCGCCAAATGAATCGGCGATGACGACCTATGACGAACAGCATGTCATCACGTACATTCGCCTTCTGCAGGCGGAGGGTGAGGGAGCGGACTGGCGGGAGGTGGCTCGTATCGTGCTCCATATCGATCCGGAGCGAGAGCCGGACCGTGCGCGGACCGCATATCAGAGTCATCTTGCGCGCGCTAAATGGGTGACCCAGCAGGGACGCCTCTTGCGCGGCACCGGCTCAAAATAGAAGAAAATTGCCGACTGTAAGTCTGCAGACGAAACGATTTTCTCCCGCTAACCAGTGGTCATTCTCATGCACCACGTGGTGCCAAACTAGGGGCTTCCTACAACCGCATCGTTCATAATTATGCGCCGCAATCCTTGTTAGCCGCGTGCAATGGGACGGAAGCAATGCCTGAATTCGACTGGCGATCGCCAGATTCGTTTAAGAGCCTGGAGAACGCCGAGATCACTCACATCGCCTGGGAAGGCCTTCGTATGAACGTGGACTATCAACGCGACTACGAAGCGATGATTGCGAATAGCCCAGATGGCGAAGTGACCGAGGAATTCAGGAGGATGTGGGGTATCTGCTTTCGCTCATGACCCGCAAAAGTCCTCCAAAGAACAGGTCATCTTTTGGACACCTGAGGTTCTAGCGTCCGTTGTCCCGGTGACAACCGCGCTGGCTGCTTCTCACGAATCAGCATCTCAGCCGCTGCTCGACTTTGCTGCCGGCCGGGTGTGCCGCGCCGCCGATGGTTGGCATGCGGTGCTGTGCATCGGCTCGGTTGAGCATCGCATCTGGTCGAAACAGCCGCTGACCGCAGGCGCCCACTATGCAGCCGAGTTACCAATCGACCGGGATTTCGAAGCGCGCGCGCACGCTGCCACGCGGCTGTGGCGCGCGATGAATGGACGCGCGCCAGGACCTGCCTTCCATCGCTTGTCCAAACAGCGGCGCGTACGCTTATGCGGAGCCCTTCGCGCGGTTGCCGCGTATTTCGCCGGCGCGACCTATCGCAGCATTGCAGAGGCTCTGTTCGGCGAAAAGCGCATCCCCGATCGTACCTGGAAAACGCACGATTTGCGCAGCCGAACCATCCGTCTCGTACAAAGCGGCCTCGCGTTCGTTCGCGGAGGATATCGCAAACTTCTGGGACCCGAGCGCAGGGACGAGTAGCGCCGTCCTCCGGGGTGCCGAAAATCGGCCCCCCGATATTCGGCATCCCCCTCCGAGAACTTGCTTCTCCATGATGACCGCACACACGCCGACGCCGCCATCCGCGGTGCGCTGTCATCCTGGAGTCCTCAAATGCCCGATCCGATGGCCGGCCTCCCCCCGCGCTTCCTGCGTACATCGGAAGCTGCGCGTTATCTTGGCCTTTCCGGTCGCACGCTTGAGAAGCACCGCACCTACGGTACCGGACCGACGTATCGGAAGATTGGCGGCCGTGTCGTCTACGCCGTAGATGACCTGAAAGCATGGGCCGATCTCGGCGCCAAAACCTCGACCTCCGATCCCGGCAAGGGGACTGTGCTGCCTGCAAAGAAGCACCCGACGCTGCGCCCCTATGCGGGCCAGGAACGTCGCTGATCCTGTTTGAGAGCGATGGTCATGCGACGCAAACACCATTCCGAGCGCAACCGGCTTGAACTCTTCCGGGCACTGCCCGGCGATCTCGCGCCCCGCGACGCGCAGGATCTGATGGCTTATCCATTCTTCTCGCTCGCGAAAACAAAACGCATTGTGCCGATCGATTTTCGTACCGGTGCGATCGCAATTCGGGTCGAAGCGGTGCCGGAACACGGCATGGCAACCATTTGGGATGCGGACGTTTTAATCTGGGCCGCTTCCCAGATCGTCGAAGCCCGTGACGCCGGCTTGAAGACGTCGCGCCTGATGGCTGCAACGCCGTATGAGATTCTGACGTTCGTCGGCCGCGGAACCAGCGCACGCGACTATGACCGGCTGAAGGCTGGCCTCGACAGGTTGCAGTCAACGACCGTGTTGACGTCGATCCGCCAAATTGCGGAACGACGGCGGCATCGTTTCTCCTGGATCAACGAATGGAAGGAGACGGCTGACGCAAACGGACGCCCGCTCGGGCTCGAACTGATCTTGCCCGATTGGTTCTATTCCGGCGTGATCGATGACGCGCTCGTGCTCACGATTGATCGCGCGTATTTCGATCTGACGGGCGGACTTGAGCGCTGGCTTTACCGCCTCGTGCGCAAGCATGGCGGCCGGCAGCAGGGCGGCTGGAGCTTCGATCTTGTGCATCTCCATGCCAAGTCCGGCAGTCTCTCGCCTCTCAAGCATTTTGCATACGACGTGCGTCAGATTGTCCAGCGCCAGGCATTGCCTGGCTACCAACTCGTGCTCACGCGCGATCGCGACGGCGCCGAGCGGTTGAAGTTCGCGCCCGCGCCCATCAATCCATTCACCGAGAGACTTCGCGGGCGCGATCTCCTTCCGAAATCGGGAGGCAATCTGTGAATCAGCTCGTGCTATCGGGGACCGCAACCCCCGTGCCATCAGGGACCAGATCCTCGTGCTATCGGGGACCGGAAGCGGATCCATGTCCTTGTCCTTTCGCGCTTTCCAGCGGCCGTAACTCTTCTAACCAGAAATCCTTCGGATTTCTTCTAACGGACCGCGCCTTCAGGCCTCTGAGGATAACCAGCACAGTCCGCCTGTTCTGCCTCGCCACAGTGAGGGCCAGGGCGAGGACACGCTGTCGCAATTCCGCTTCCGTCAGGCAATCAGAACCTCTCTGTACTCGGAGTACGTCATGAACAATTTCACCGAAGTCGAACTCCTTTGGCTCGAGAAGCGCATTGAGAACCGCATCCGGTTCGGCCACTCCGTCGAGGAGAGAATCCTCGATCGCCGCCGACGCGTGCTGTCCTTTGCGCCCGGCAGCATCTTTGCGTTCGTACGCTGGACATCAAACGACTTCGGAACGGCAATCTCACGGATCGATATTCTGCGCGCGGTGGCACCGGGACAACGATGCTCCACGGTGCCCTATGTGAAGCCCGGCGGGGACATTCTCCTGCGCCTATCCGGCTGGCCCAAGGTCGAACGGGTGCTTCAGTTGATCGACGCTGTCGAGGCGCTCCAGATCGATCCCGCGGACGCTGCGCCCGACTACTGGCATCACGTTCATAACCGCATGTCGGTCAATGAAAACCCCCGCCCCTACACGAAAGCGAGACACCAGGCGTGGCTTCAACGGCAAAGGACAATGCGATGACAGGTCCGTGGAAGACCTTGATCGCGCTGTTCGGTGGCGCTGCTGCGCTTCTCGCGCCGACGGTACTCGACCTGGCACCACTCTACGTCTGGAATGCATCTGACAGCGTGCCAATCGGCCTGTATCGTTTGCAACCTGCGGAAAAGCTGTTCGTGACGGAGCTGCTCGCCGTTCAGCCGCCGGAGCCGCTTGCAACCTTCCTCGACGTGGGCGGCTATCTGCCGACCGGGATACCGATGCTCAAACGCGTGCTGGCGCTTCCGGGGCAGACCGTCTGCAGAACCGGGCTCGCAGTTACCGTCGACGCGATCGAAATGGGCGAGGCACGAGATCGCGATGGCCGCGGCCGTCCGCTTCCGAAATGGCAGGGTTGCCGCGTCGTCGGCGAGGGCGAACTCTTTGTCATGAACTGGCAATCCGCCGACTCGCTGGACGGAAGATACTTCGGCTTTCTGCCGGCATCCGCCGTCCTTGGGCGTGCGCTCCCTGTGTGGACCTGGGAGGACTGAGCGTGCGCGTCTTGGAATTCCGATCTGCTGTTCCGCTGTTCTCCCGAATGCTGCACCGTTCCTCCGTCCCGGCCAACGATCGCGGAGCTGTCGCGCGCACGGCCGGTCCAGAGCCTGCCCCGGACTTTGTCCGCGGGCGGCCGATGGGCCGGCGCCAAGCGATCTTACCCGGAAGGAGCACGAACACGAGAGCATGCTGGCGTTCGGTCGAAACAAGCCTTCGCTCCGTCGTGCCGTTGTTCCTTGCGCTGACGGTCAGTGACGCTGCGGTTTTCGCCGAGACACGATCAGCAGAGCATACAGCGAGCTCTCAAACCAGCGAACCGTTTGCGCCGATCATTGACGAGGCCGCGCGCCGCTTCGGCTTACCAGTGTACTGGATACGCGCAGTCTTGGAAGTCGAGAGCGCTGGAGACGTGCGCGCCAGCTCTCCGAAAGGTGCCGTGGGGCTGATGCAGATCATGCCGCAGACTTGGGCCGAGCTGCGCCTGCGATATCAGCTTGGCAACGATCCCTACGACCCCCACGACAATATCCTTGCTGGTGCGGCCTATCTCCGGGAACTTCACGACCGATTCGGTTCGCCGGGTTTTCTGGTAGCCTACAATGCGGGCCCTGCTCGCTACGAAGAACATCTCGCCGGTCGAGCATTGCCGGCTGAAGCACAGGCCTATTTGGCGAGGCTTGCGCCGATGATCGGCAGCTACCTTGCCGCTTCCCGGCTCGTCGCTAACTTGCGGCCATCTGCAGCGACGTTCTTCGTTGTGATGTCCGAGAGCTCAAAGACCTCAACCTCGGCACGCCTTGGCCGTACGCCGAATCGCGCTCCGATCGCCGTCTCTGCTCACGATCTTTCAGCCATTGTGCCCGAGGCCACCGGGCTTTTTGTTGCGAGATCCGATATGGGAGGTGAGCGGTGAGCGAACGCGTAAGCTCGCATGCATTAGCGTGCCTTGGAGAGGAATGGGCGGAAAGGCGATGGCCGTGGGAAGGCACGACAGCAGAACGGCGAGATAAAAGGGGCTCGCCGGTCGAACCGCAAGCCATTGGCATGGCTTGGGTTCTGGCGTGCCGGTCGGTCGGGGCGCGTGCCGCGCCGTACATTTCGAACAGCGCAATCAAGGAGATTTTCGGCACTGTAGCTGCGTTGGCGCCTTTCGAGGTCCGGCCATGACCGTGCGCGACAGCGATCTGCGCATTCGGCCCGGGCGCATCCGCAGCACCCGCGCGCCCAAGCCGAAGAGCTTCATCAACCAGGTGCTACGTGCCGCGAAGAAAGCTGGACATACGTCGGGTCAGGTTGGGCTTGGCAGGCGTTCTGCGGCCTATGGGCGCTCGACGTTTGGCCGCGGCCGGCTTGCTTTTGGCCGCAGCCGGTTGTTCAGCCCGACGCGGCGCGTTGTGGTGAAGGCGCGCATCGTGCGTCACGAGGGACGTTCGTTCCGCTCGGCGCCGCTGACGGCTCACCTTTCATATCTCAAGCGCGACGGAGTAACCCGGAGCGGCGAACGGGCCGAGATGTTCGATGCTGGCAGCGATCGAGCTGACGGCGGGGCCTTCGCAGAACGATGCCAGGGTGACCGCCATCATTTTCGATTCATTGTCTCGCCCGAGGATGCCGCCGACATGACTGACCTCAGGGCCTTCACCCGTGATCTGGCCAAGCAGATGGAGATCGATTTCGGAACGCGGCTCGAATGGGTGGCCGTCGATCACTGGAACACGGACAACCCTCACGTCCATCTTCTCGTTCGGGGAGTCGATGAGACAGGCGCAGACCTCGTGATCTCCCGCGACTACATCAGCCGCGGCCTGCGCTCACGTGCCGAGGAGTTGGTCGCCATCGAACTGGGTCCAAGACCGGAGCATGAAATCCGCAGCTCGCTGGAGAGAGAAGTCACTGCAGAGCGATGGACGCGGCTCGAACGCGAGATTCGGCTGGCAGCCGACGAAACCGGCTATATCGATCTTCGTCCTGAGAATCCGGGCAGCTCCGATCCCGAGATCCGGCGCCTGATGGTCGGCCGCCTTCAACACCTGGAGAAGATGGGCCTTGCTGCATCCGCTGCGCCAGGGGAATGGATGGTGGGGCTCGAGGCCGAGCGTAGCTTGCGCGACCTTGGCATGCGCGGCGACATCATCAAGACTATGCACCGCGCCTTCAGCGAGCGTGGGGAAGCGCGTGGCGTGTCCGACTACGTTATCGAAGCTGGACAGCCAAGCTCCAAGATCATCGGACGACTGGTCGATCGAGGATTGCATGACGAACTTACCGGCGAGGCCTACGCCCTGATCGACGGAACAGACGGGCGCGCGCACCACGTCCGGTTCCGAGGAATCGAAGCTTTCGAACATGTGCCATCTGTCGGCGGTATCGTCGAGGTCCGGCGCTTCGGTCCGGCGGATGATCCGCGCCCGACATTGGTCCTTGCGGCCCGTTCTGATCTCGACCTTGGCGAGCAGGTCGCCGCGAAAGGCGCCACCTGGCTCGACCACCGGCTGGTTGAATCCAACCCCATGCCTCTCGCCATGGGCGGCTTCGGTCGCGAGACGCGCGAGGCTCTCGAAGCTCGCACCGAGCATCTGGTTCGGGAAGGTCTGGCGCGGCGGCAGGGTCAGCGCATCACCTTCCAGCGTGATCTCCTCAACACGTTGCGTCGACGCGAGCTGGACGAGGTGGCAGCAAGAATCTCGGCCGAGACCGGCCTGCCTCACGTGAAGGGCGCCTCCGGCGAGCACGTGGCGGGCATATGTCGTCAGCGATTGACGCTCGCCTCGGGGCGTTTCGCCATGATCGACGATGGGCTCGGATTTCAGCTGGTGCCCTGGTCGCGCGAGCTCGAGAAAAGGTTGGGCCAGCACGTTGCCGGCACCGCGAAGGAGGGCGGCGGGATCGAATGGAGCTTCGGCCGGAAGCGCGACCTCAGCCTGTAGCTATCTTGTCAATTCCTCGAAAGGTGTTCGGGATGTCGGGAACCAAAATCCTGTGGGGGCAGGTGATTGTCGTCGGCCTGATCGTCTTGCTGGCCATCTGGGGAGCGACCGAGTGGACGGCTTGGCGGCTCGCCTATCAGCCGGAGCTAGGGCGGCCATGGTTCGAGTTGTCGGGCTTCAAGGTCTATTACCCGCCCGTCTTCTTCTGGTGGTGGTTCGTCTACGACGCCTATGCCCCTCAGGTCTTTGTCGAAGGTGCATTCATCGCGGCCTCCGGGACCTTCGTTTCGATCGCGGTCGCGATCGGGATGTCGGTCTGGCGGGCGCGCGAGGCCAAGAATGTCCAGACCTACGGGTCGGCGCGGTGGGCCGATCCGCGGGAGGTGGAGGCGGCCGGACTCCTGGGTGGGGACGGGGTCGTGCTTGGCAGGTTGGCGGAGGATTACCTGCGCCACAACGGACCCGAGCATGTGCTCTGCTTTGCGCCGACCCGGTCCGGCAAGGGCGTTGGCCTCGTTGTTCCTTCCCTCCTCACGTGGCCACACTCGGCAATCGTGCACGACATCAAGGGCGAGAACTGGCAGCTCACGGCCGGGTTTCGGTCCCGACATGGCCGGGTGTTGCTGTTCGATCCGACCAATCCAAAATCGTCTGCCTACAACCCACTTCTCGAAGTACGCCGCGGCGAATGGGAGGTTCGAGACGTCCAGAACGTTGCGGACGTGCTGGTCGATCCGGAAGGGTCGCTCGACAAGCGGAACCACTGGGAGAAGACCAGCCACTCGCTGCTTGTCGGGGCCATCCTGCACGTCCTCTACGCAGAATCCGACAAGACGCTCGCCGGAGTCGCGGCCTTTTTGTCGGACCCGAAGCGCCCGATCGAGATCACGCTGAAGGCAATGATGACAAGCTCGCATCTTGGTGAGCAGGGTCCACATCCGGTTGTCGCCTCAACCGCGCGAGAACTGCTGAACAAATCCGAGAACGAACGCTCAGGCGTGCTCTCGACTGCGATGTCGTTCCTTGGACTTTATCGGGATCCAGTGGTGGCGCAGGTGACAAGCCAATGCGACTGGCGGATCTCGGATCTGATTGCCGATGCTCGTCCGACGACGCTCTATCTTGTCGTGCCTCCGTCCGACATCTCCCGGACGAAGCCGCTCATACGTCTCGTGCTCAATCAAATCGGTCGTCGCATCACCGAAGATCTGCAAGCCAAGAACCGGCGCCACCGCGTCCTGATGATGCTGGACGAGTTCCCGGCACTGGGGCGTCTCGACTTTTTCGAGTCAGCGCTCGCGTTCATGGCCGGCTACGGGATCAAGGCCTTCCTGATCGCGCAGTCGTTGAACCAGATCGAGAAGGCCTACGGCCCCAACAATGCGATTTTGGACAATTGCCATGTCCGCGTGAGCTTTGCAACAAACGACGAGCGGACCGCAAGACGCGTTTCGGACGCGCTTGGAACTGCGACCGAGATGCGAGCCATGAAAAACTATGCCGGTCATCGGCTGAATCCGTGGCTTGGCCATCTGATGGTCTCGCGGCAGGAGACCGCACGCGCCTTGCTCACGCCCGGCGAGGTGATGCAGCTTCCTCCCACCGACGAAATCGTGATGGTGGCCGGGACGGCGCCGATCCGAGCCAAGAAAGTGCGCTACTACGAAGACAGACGTCTTACCGAGCGCATTCTCTCACCGCCAGTGCCGGCCAGCCTGGGGCGGCCTTCCCGGGAAGATAGTTGGTCCAGCCTCAAGCTCCCCGTGCGGAATGACGTAACCGCCCAGACCGAAGAGTCCGAAACCGATACCGCCAACAGCGGTCTGCGCCGGGAACCCGAGCTTCCTGACCACGTCGCTATCGTCAAAGAGACAACCGATGTGACGCCGACAGAAGAGTTTGCCGTGCTCGACGACGACGATGAGGCCGTGCGTCAAGCCCGGATTCTTCGCCAGCAGATGCGGGGCGTGGCCCGCCAGGCGGCGCTTGATCCGAACGACGGCATTGATCTCTGAGGTCCCATGCGCAACCGCATGAACGTGTATTTCCCCCCGGAGCTTCTGAAGCAGATCTCCGACCTTGCCGATCGCAAAAATCTCTCACGATCGGCCATTGTCGAGGCGGCCGTCATCTCGTTTATGTCACCGGATGGAGTCGATCGCAAAGAGGCGGCGTTCGCCCGTCGGCTGGACCGCTTGTCCCGGCAAGTGCAGCGACTTGAGCGGGATGTCGGGCTGACGGCCGAGACGTTGGCTCTGTTTGTTCGATTTTGGCTGACGATCACGCCTCCCTTGCCGAACGAAGCCCAGGCCGCCGCACAGATCAAAGGACGTGAGCGCTTTGAAGGCTTCGTCGAGACATTGGGCCGCCGCCTGCAAAAGGGCCAAAGCTTCTTGCGGGAGATTCCGGACGATATCGTTCGTGGAGCGCCCGAGGATTCCAGCAACTGATTGCGCCGGCCTTGCTGGCTGCTCAGGCCTTTCTCTTTCTACGCCAGACTACGACGGAGATGATCGCCTGGTTGCAGGAAGATCGTTGGTGTTTTTCTAATCATCCCCATCCGAGGGCGATGTTTTAGCCCTCGATCGGTGGGGGCAAGCAGTGGCGATCCATTCTCTTCAATCGGAGGCGATCTCGCGTGGCGCGCGGATGCTCCGCAGCGCGCTGGGGCTCGCCATTGCGCGCTATCTCGAAGACGATGCGATCGTCGAGGTCATGCTGAACCCTGACGGCCGACTGTGGATCGACCGGCTCTCCAGCGGATTGACTGACACAGGTGAACAACTCTCCGCCGCCGATGGCGAGCGCATCATTCGCCTGGTGGCGCATCATGTGGGAGCCGAGGTCCACGCCGCCGCGCCCCGTATTTCTGCTGAACTACCCGAGACCGGAGAGCGGTTTGAAGGCCTGTTGCCGCCTGTCGTCACGGCACCAGCGTTCGCCATTCGCAAGCCTGCCGTCGCGGTCTTCACGCTCGACGACTATGCCAGGGCGGGCATCATGACGGCCGATCACGCCACGGCACTGCGCCAGGCCGTCGCCTCGCGCAAAAACGTCCTGGTCGCTGGCGGCACATCAACGGGCAAAACCACACTCACAAATGCATTGCTTGCTGAGGTCGCGAAGACCAGTGACCGGGTCGTGCTGATTGAGGACACCCGCGAGCTGCAATGCAAAGCGCCGAATCTGGTCGCGCTGCGCACCAAGGATGGCGTTGTCTCGCTCTCGGATCTCGTGCGCTCCTCACTTCGACTGCGTCCAGACCGCATTCCCATCGGCGAGGTGCGGGGCGCTGAGGCTCTTGATCTGCTCAAGGCCTGGGGAACCGGTCACCCTGGCGGGATCGGCACCATCCATGCGGGCACTGCGCTCGGCGCTTTACGCCGTCTCGAGCAGCTCATCCAGGAAGCCGTGATGACCGTGCCGCGCGCCCTGATCGCCGAAACCATCAACGTCATTGCGGTCCTGTCCGGGCGTGGTGCCGAGCGCCGGCTTGCCGAACTCGCGCGCGTCAACGGCCTCGGACCGGCCGGGGATTACAGCCTTTCACCAGCAGGAGACTTCACATGAGCAATCGAAACATGAGCAATCGAAACCGAGTTCCGCATTGGAGCGTTTCCATCGCCGCACTGGGTGCGGTCCTATCTATGAGTCCGCCAGCTTGGGCCGCCGGCTCCAACATGCCTTGGGAGCAACCGCTCAATCAGATCCTGCAGTCGGTCGAAGGACCGGTCGCCAAAATCATCGCCGTCATCATCATCGTCGTCACGGGTCTGACGCTCGCATTCGGTGATACCTCGGGCGGCTTTCGCAGGCTGATACAGATCGTGTTCGGGCTTTCGATTGCGTTTGCAGCCTCGAGCTTCTTCTTGTCGTTTTTCTCATTCGGCGGCGGCGTGGTGGTGTGATGGACGAGCCTGTCGCAGGATTTATCGCGCCGGTGCATCGGGCGTTGACGGAGCCGATCCTGATGGGCGGAGCACCCCGGTCGGTCGCCATCGTTAACGGGACGCTCGCCGCAGCCCTTGGGCTCGGATTGCGCTTGTGGATCGCCGGTCTCCTGCTCTGGGCCATTGGCCACGCGGCGGCTGTCTGGGCTGCCAAGCGGGACCCCGCATTCGTCGAAGTGGTGCGCCGTCACCTGCGCGTCCCAGCCCATCTCAACATCTAGAGCTCTCCCATGATCAATCTCGCGGAATACCGCCGGTCGAGCACGAGGCTTGCCGATTTCCTGCCGTGGGCGGCCCTGGTCGATGCAGGCATCATCCTGAACAAGGACGGCTCGTTTCAGCGAACCGCCAGATTCCGCGGACCGGATCTGGACAGCGCGGTCCCGGCCGAACTCGTGGCCGTGGCCGGTCGTCTCAACAACGCTCTGCGCCGTCTGGGATCCGGCTGGGCCGTCTTCGTGGAGGCGCAGCGCCATTCCGCAGGCGTGTATCCACCGGACACATTTCCGGACGTCGCATCTGCGCTGGTTGATGCCGAGCGCCGCGCGCAGTTTGAGGAAGAGGGCGCCCATTACGACTCGAGCTATTACCTGACTTTCACCTACCTGCCGCCGGCGGAGGATGCCGCGAGGGCAGAGCGGCTTCTTTATGAAGGCAGAAGTCGCACGCCAAGTGCCGACGCGCACGAAGTTCTCAGCGGCTTTGCCGACCGAACCGATCGCGTGCTGCAGCTTATCGAGGGCTTCATGCCCGAATGCGCCTGGCTCGGCGACGAGGAGACGCTGACCTACCTGCATTCGACGATTTCGATCAAACGGCATCGGGTTCGTGTGCCCGAGATCCCCATGTATCTCGACGCGCTGCTCGCTGACCAACCCTTGACCGGTGGTCTCGAGCCGATGTTGGGCGCGGCACATCTGCGTGTTCTCACCATCGTCGGGTTTCCGACAGCGAGCACGCCCGGAATTCTCGATGACCTCAATCGTCTCGCTTTCCCGTACCGCTGGTCGACCCGGGCGATCATGCTCGACAAAACGGATGCCACAAAGCTCCTGACGAAAATCCGGCGCCAGTGGTTCGCCAAACGGAAGTCGATTGCTGCGATCCTGAAGGAGGTGATGACCAACGAGGCCTCCTCGCTTCTCGATACCGACGCTCACAACAAGGCGATGGATGCGGACGCGGCACTCCTGGAGCTAGGTTCGGACCAGATCGGCGAGGCGTTCGTGACGGCGAGCGTTACCGTTTGGGGCCGAGATGCGCGCTCGGCCGACGAGAGATTGCGGCTCGTCGAGAAGGTCATTCAAGGGCGCGACTTCACCTGCATGATCGAGACGGTGAATGCCGTCGAAGCGTGGCTCGGCAGCCTGCCTGGACACGTGTACGCCAACATCCGGCAACCGCCGATCTCGACCCTCAACCTTGCTCACATGATTCCGCTGTCGGCCGTGTGGGCCGGCGAGGCGCGGGATCACCATTTCAAGGCTCCGCCCCTGCTTTTCGGCAAGACGGAAGGGTCAACTCCCTTCCGTTTCGCTCTTCACGTCGGGGACGTCGGACACACGCTTGTGGTTGGTCCGACCGGTGCCGGCAAGTCGGTCCTGCTGGCGCTGATGGCGCTCCAGTTCCGCCGCTATCCCCAGTCTCAGGTCTTTGCCTTTGATTTTGGAGGCTCAATCCGGGCGGCAGCCCTCGCTATGGGTGGCGATTGGCACGATCTCGGCGGCGCGTTGTCGCAGGCTGCGTCCGAGCCGGTCGCGTTGCAGCCATTGGCCTGGATTGACGATACCGCGGAACGGGCCTGGGCCACGGACTGGGTCGCCTCGATCCTTGCCCGCGAGAAGATCGAGATCACGCCGGAGGCAAAGGATCATTTATGGTCGGCGCTGACCTCCCTTGCATCCGCGCGCCTGCCGGAGCGGACCCTGACAGGGCTGTCCGTTCTGCTCCAGTCGACGACCCTGAAACGCGCTTTGCAACCCTATTGCCTCGGTGGGCCCTATGGGCGGCTGCTCGATGCAGAATTCGAGCGAATTGGCGAGGCGCCGGTCCAGGCGTTCGAGACCGAAGGACTAATTGGAACGGGCGCGGCGCCGGCGGTGCTGGCCTATCTGTTCCACCGCATTGGCGACCGCCTCGACGGCAGGCCGACGCTCATGATCGTCGACGAAGGCTGGCTGGCGCTTGATGATGCGGACTTTGCCGGGCAGCTCCGCGAATGGTTGAAGACGCTGCGCAAGAAGAACGCGTCTGTGGTTTTCGCCACGCAGTCTTTGTCGGACATCGATGGATCTGATATCGCTCCTGCCATCATCGAGAGCTGCCCGACGCGATTGCTTCTGCCGAACGAGCGCGCGATCGAGCCTCAGATCACCGAGATCTATCGCCGTTTTGGGCTCAACGATCGCCAGATCGAGCTCTTGAGCCGCGCGACGCCCAAACGGGACTACTACTGCCAATCCCGTCGCGGCAATCGCATGTTCGAGCTCGGGCTCGGTGAAGTCGCGCTCGCCTTTGCGGCTGCATCCTCCAAGACGGATCAGGCCGCAATCGATCGATTGCTCACAGAGCACGGCCGCGAGGCCTTTGTGCCTGCTTGGCTCCAGCACCGCGGAGCCGGTTGGGCCGTGGACCTCATTCCCAATCTTCGCAATCTGGAGAATTCGCAATGAGCCGTCGTCGTCTCGGTCTGGCGATCAGCATTGTTGCTGTCTGGCTTCTGGCAACCGCGCCTGGCCGGGCACAATGGATCGTCTTTGATCCCAACAATTACGTCCAGAATGTCCTGACCGCAGCACGAGAGCTGCAGCAGATCAACAATCAGATCACCTCGTTGCAGAACGAGGCGCAGATGTTGATCAACCAGGCGAAGAACCTGGCGAGCCTGCCATATTCCTCGCTGCAGCAGCTCCAGAGCTCCATTCTACGCACCCAGCAGCTTCTCAACCAGGCCCAGCGCATCGCCTACGACGTGCAGCAGATCGATCGGGCCTTTGCCACCACCTATGCGCCAGCAACCAGCAGCCAATCCGATTCAGGATTGTTCGCAGGTGCGCAATCGCGTTGGCAGGATTCGGTCGCGGCGTTTCAGGATGCACTTCGTGTGCAAGCCGGCGTTGTCGGAAATCTCGACACAAACCGCATTCAGACCTCAGCACTGGTGAGCTCAAGCCAGGGAGCAAGCGGGGCCCTGCAGGCCACCCAAGCCGGCAACCAGATCCTGGCACTGCAGGCGCAGCAGCTCGCCGACTTGACCGCGGCGGTGGCGGCGCAGGGCAGGGCTCAATCTCTGGAATCTGCCCGACGCGCCGCGGCTCAGGACCAAGCTCGCGAGCAGCTTCGGCGCTTTCTGACCAGCGGCCAGGGCTATCAATCCTCCAACGTGCAGATGTTTCATTGATGAGCGATCAAAAGGCATTCCGAGCATTGTCGCTCGCCATCACGGTTGTTGGCGGAGCGGCACTCATCGTCGCATGCACGATCCAGCTACGCGGTCCGGACAAAATCATGGGTCCGAAGCCATCGAGCGCAACCGCCAGCGGCCCCATGGGATCCGATCTCACCCGCTGCCGTACCGTGACATCAGAGCATTCTCCAGCGTATCAGGATTGCCAAAGGATCTGGGCCGAGAACCGGCGCCGGTTTCTCGGCCAAGGGGTGAGCTCGATCAGTCCCACTGTCAACGATCGAGCCAGCTCGCCGGTGCTGTCAGCGCCGAAAGATCAGAGCCGAATGCCTCAAGGCGATTCCTCCGTCGCGTCGCCCGAGGGAGCTAATCAATGACGGGCACGGGAATTATCGATCAGTTCCTCGAGACCTTCACCCGCTACATCGACAATGGCTTTGGGCTTCTTGGCGGCGAGGTGGGTTATCTTGCGACAACACTGGCTGCGATCGACATCACCCTGGCCGCCCTGTTCTGGAGCTGGGGCACGGATGAGGACATCGTCGCGCGGCTCGTCAAGAAAACCCTGTTCGTCGGTGTCTTCGCCTATTTGATCGGCAACTGGAACAGTCTCGCCGGTATCGTCTTCGAAAGCTTCGCCGGTCTCGGATTGAAGGCCTCAGGTACAGGCCTTTCGGCAGGCGATTTCGTTCACCCTGGAAAAATCGCACAAGTCGGACTCGATGCCGGCCGGCCGATCCTGGATTCGATCTCAAACCTGATGGGCTACATCAGTTTTTTTGAGAACTTTGTCCAGATCGTGGTCCTGCTGTTCGCCTGGGCCGTCGTCCTGCTCGCCTTCTTCATTCTGGCGATCCAGCTCTTCGTCACGCTGATCGAGTTCAAGCTGACGACGCTGGCAGGGTTCGTGCTGCTTCCGTTCGGCCTGTTCGGCAAGACGGCGTTTGCAGCCGAACGGGTCCTTGGCAATGTCGTGTCGTCCGGCATCAAGGTGCTGGTGCTGGCCGTGATCGTCGGAATCGGCTCGACCTTGTTTTCCCAGTTCACCTCCGGATTCAATGGCGGCCAGCCGACGATCGAAGACGCGATGACGCTGGTCTTGGCCGCATTGTCGCTTCTGGGTCTTGGAATCTTTGGACCCGGAATCGCGAACGGACTGGTATCTGGTGGTCCACAACTCGGAGCGGGCAGCGCGGTCGGTACGGGACTTGCGGCCGGCGGGATGGCTGCAGCAGGAGCCGGTCTGGCTGCCGGCGGTGTCGGCCTCGCCGGCGGAGCGATCGCAGGTGCGGCGCGGGGCGGCAGCGCGATCGCAAGCGGCGCGGCGGCCGCCTACCGGAGCGGCGGCGTCGGTGGTGTTGCCGAGGCTGCTGCTTCAGCTTCTGTCAGTCCGCTGCGCAGAGCCTCCGCGGCGATCCATGGCGGCAGCCAGTCGACCAACACCACCTCAGCTAGCTCGGGCGAAGGTCCGCCGGATTGGGCGCAGCGCATGAAGCGCGCGCAGACAATCAGCCATGGAGTTTCGGCGGCAACTCATGCCATTCGGTCGGGAGACCATGGTGGAAGTGGCAGCTCGATCGATCTGTCTGACGGAGGGCGCTAGATGTCAAAGTGCCCGTTTGCTGAGAAGCCGTGCGAAAATGGCCACAGGACTGACCAGCCAAATTCAAGCGCGCGCCCTGGTCGGCGCGCCTGGCATGGTCCGGCTTGGCAAGCTCTGGTGCTGGCTTCTCAAGCGCTCTCGTTGAGCCTGACACCCGCGCTTCTCTGGCAGGTCACACATGACCAGTCCGCGTCAGTGAGAGCGCCACTGTACGAGCGGCAACGAGTGTTCGAGATGTCGGCCATGCAAGATCGCCCGGACGCCTTCCTTACGCTGCCTCTCGTGCATTTGCTGCCTGACCTACGGGGTTTGAGCTCAAGCGTTCGCAGACGGCAATGCAGGGCCTGCCGTGTCTCGCGTTGCCTTTGCGTGTTCAGACGCGTCGTGCGCGTCGAGCAAGCGACGTGATCGCGCCCCTCCGCACTCGACGCCTGGCCGTCGAGCAAAATACAACTCTCAATTCCGTTTCTTGGGGAAATGACTGATGTTCAAGAGGTCTTCGGTTCACTACGGGCGAACGCCCGCGCCGGTGACGCCCTACCAGAAGGCGGCGCAAGCGTGGGACGAGCGCATCGGTTCGGCACGTGTGCAGGCCCGAAATTGGCGGCTGATGGCATTCAGCTGCCTGACGCTCTCGTGTGGGCTGGCAGGAGGGCTGGTCTGGCAATCAACGCAAGGAACGATCACGCCGTGGGTCGTCGAAGTCGATCGTCTCGGCCAGGCGCAAAGAGTAGCTCCCGCGACGTCCGATTTCGAACCCAGCGATGCGCAGATTGCCTATCACTTGGCTCGCTTTATCGAGGACGTCCGCGGTCTGCCGGCAGACGGCATTGTCCTGCGCCAGAACTGGCTCAGGGCGTACGACTTCACCACTGACCGCGGGGCCGCCGCCCTGAACGAATACGCCAGGAGCAACGATCCCTTTGCAAGGCTGGGAAAGACGCAAGTCTCAGTCGAGGTCGCGAGCGTGATCCGCGCCTCAACGGAAAGCTTCCGCGTCGCCTGGATCGAGCGCGGCTACGAGAACGGATCGCTTGGTTCAACGGAGCGCTGGACCGCCATTCTGACGATCGTCATTCAGGCCCCTCGCGATGCCGATCGGTTGCGCAAGAATCCTCTCGGCGTCTACGTCAACGCAATCAGCTGGTCGAAGGAGCTCGGGCAATGACGCCGCAATCCTCTCAAGTCGCGACCAGCGTCTCGCCAAGGTCATCGGGCAGGGCGGCCGTTTCAATGCTCGCGGTCCTCGCGTGCATGCTTGGCGCTTGCTCGACCTACATTCCGCCCCAAATCACCTATGACGCCGACGTGCCGCCACTGCCGCCGGCGCCAGCCGATGTCGATGATCGGAGCCGTCCACTTCACGTCCCGCCCGCCTGGAAGCCGGCGCTCGGCGGCAAATCGGGGGCAAAGGAGGAATCCGAGCCGGTCGACAGGGTCGAAGCCGCCAACGGTGCAGCTCGCGTCCAGCCACGGAAACGGGGGTATTTCAACGCCGCGCAGATCTACAGCTTCAGTCCCGGTGCCCTGTACCAGGTCTACGCAGCGCCGGGTCAAATCACGGACATCGCGCTGGAGGAGGGCGAACAGCTGGTCGGGGCCGGCCCGATCGCGGCCGGTGACACGGTGCGTTGGGTCGTCGGGGATACCGAGAACGGAAGCGGGGATACCCGCCGCGTCCATGTCCTGGTCAAGCCGACGCGCGCGTCGATCGAAACGAATCTCGTCATCAACACGGATCGGCGCACCTATCTGATCGAGCTTCGCGCGCGCGAAAAGCCCTATATGCCATTGGTTGCGTGGTACTACCCGCAAGATCGGCAGGGGAAAAGACAATCAGCACCTTTGACACCTGCTTTGCCCGACATCACGCAGCGCCGGTTCCGCTATCGAATCGAAGGTGACAACGCTCCCTGGCGGCCTATTGCGGCCTATGATGATGGTCGCAAGGTCTACATCGAATTTCCGCAAGGCATCGTACAGGGCGAAATGCCGCCCCTGTTTGCCCTCGGCCCCGACGGCACGACCGAGATCGTCAACTATCGGGCCTATGGCAATCTGCTGATTGTCGATCGGCTGTTCGCAGCCGCCGAACTCCGCCTGGGCGGAGAGCACCAGCAGAAGGTCAGAATTGTTCGGACCGACGGGAGCTCGACATGACCGACCGTCAGGATGAAGAACAACCGGCTGGCACGCAGCGGCCGTCTCAGGAGCAGGCAGAGCTGTTTCGGCTCCGGCCAGAATACCCGCGCGTGACCCGCCTTTCGCGCAAGGTCCTGTTGACCGGCAGCTCCCTGGTCGTAGTCCTTGTTGCTGGTGCGACCTTCTGGGCGCTGCAGAAAAATCAGGCACTCGGTCCCAGGCCAGAAGAGCTCTACAGCACTGACCATCACAATGTTGCGGAGAGTATCACTGCGCTTCCGCAGGATTACGCGAAGGTGCCACGCCAGGTGCCACAGTTGGGACCGCCGCTTCCAGGCGATCTTGGCCGTCCGATCCTCTCTGCTCAGGGGCAGCCAGCTGGCACCGCGGGAGGTATGGCCGATCAGGAACGGCAACGGGAGAACCAGGAGATAGAGGCCGCGCGCATCAGCCGTCTGTTTGCCTCCACGAATGCGCGAGAGGCCTCAAATCCGGTTGGCGTTGGGCAAGCTGTCGATCGCGCAAACCCAGCTGCGCCGAGTTTAAACAACGAGGATGGATCTGCGCAGAGCGCGCAGGACCGGAAGCTTGCGTTCGTGAATGCTGCCGTGGACAGGCGGACCACGAGTCCGGATCGAATCACGAAAGCTGCTTCACCTTATGTGGTACAGGCAGGAACGGTCATTCCCGGAGCGCTGATCACGGGGGTCCGCTCCGATCTGCCGGGACAGATCACGGCACAAGTCACCGCGCACGTGTACGACACGCCGACGGGCCGCTTTCTGCTGATCCCGCAGGGCGCGCGTCTCATAGGTGTCTATGACAGCCAGATCAGCTTCGGCCAGTCACGTGTGTTGCTGGTCTGGACGCGGCTGATCATGCCCAACGGGCGCTCCATCGTCCTCGAGCGGCAACCCGGCGCGGACCCGTCAGGGTATGCAGGTCTTGAAGACGAGGTCGACAATCATTGGGGCGAGCTCTTCAAGGCAGCCGCACTCTCGACCTTCCTGGCCGTCGGCACAGAACTTGGGGCTGGCTCCGATACCAACAGCAACGATAGTGCGATCATTCAGGCGTTGCGCCATGGCGCGGCGGATTCGCTCAACCAAACTGGACAGCAAGTGGTTCGGCGCAGTCTCAATATCCAGCCAACATTAACTGTCCGGCCCGGGTTTCCGATTCGTGTCAACATCAACCGTGATCTCGTTCTGGAGCCATATAGAGGGTGATTGCACATGCCAAAACTTAAAATCGGAGCAATCCCAGATGAAAAGCCCGTCAAGATCAGTCTCGATCTGCCGGCGTCCGTGCATCGAGATCTTGTTGCCTATGCCGAGACCCTCTCGCGTGAGACGGGCCACTCGGCCGACCCTGCCAAGCTGATCGCGCCGATGCTGGCGCGATTTATGGCCACTGATCGAGGGTTCAGAAAGCTCCGGCGTCATTCTCACCCGTCAATGGGTGAGGGAGGTGAAGGATAGCGTTCGGCCAAGAGATCCAGGAAGAGCATAAGCGCCGGGTTCTCGTTGTCCTTACGCCAGTACGCGTTAAAGCCTATACGGCTTGGTCCAGAACCGTCCTGGATTTCCCGATAGACCACGCCGGTGAAGTTGGCTCCCACGTCAGCTTCGAGGACCAGACTTATTCCAAGCCCCAAGCTGACAAGGCTCTTGATGATGCCTCGGCTGACATCATGCCGCTCGATCTTTGGCCGCCTCTCATTGGCAACCAGCTTTGAAACCAGCAGCTCCTTTATATCGCTTCCCGGATCGCGTTGACTTAGAAGAACCGTCTCGTTGAGAAGATCGGTCCAGTAGATAACGTTGCGGGGGAGCAGAGGATGATCCTTTGGAAGCACAACGAGAATGCGTTCGCTCCAAACCGGCAGACTCTTCTGACCGGCCAGCGTACGTCCTCCAGGCACAACGGCGACATCGGTCGTGCCAATGCGAACAGAATCCATCAGGCGCGTTCGTGACTGTTCGGCTGTGGTGAGTGCGACCATGGGAGCTCGCTTCCTGAATTCTGCGAGAGTGGCACGTAGATTGCCTGCAGATATGGAGGTGCAGAAACCCACGGAAAGGTGGCCCGCCTCGCCGCGGCCGCTCGAGCGGCCCGTTGCGACCAGAGTGTCGAGCTGCTCAAGGATCATTCGCGACATCTGCAGGATCGTTCGCCCGGCCCGCGTTGGCACGACCCCGCCAGTCGAACGGTCAAAGAGAGCCACTCCGACCAGGTGCTCAAATTGACTGATCGAGCGACTGAGCACCGAATGCTGCACGGCCAGGAATTCGGCGGCCTGCCGAAAGCTTCCGCAGTCGGCCGCAGCGACCGCGGATCGCAAGTGATGTAGACTGATATTGGTCGATTGGACAGGATGAGACATGTCTGTTGAGATAGCGTCGCTAATAGTTGGGAGGTTAAACGGCTGAAATACGGTACCCTCTACGCAGCTTTCAGCGCCGGCTCCCAGAGCACAGGTGAGCGGAGTGTTCCGGTGTCGCGGACCCGGGATAGTGCGGCTGCTGAAATCTCGAGATAGCCAGCAACTGCTTGGGTGTTTCCCAATGACCTTGCCTGGCCCGCCCGCCGCAGAGGCCACCCGGCGCGTCGCAAGATGCGCTCCATCCGGACGTCGGTCACCGTGATGATTTCTGTGAGCTGCCTCGAAAGGCCGAATTCGATCATGCCGGCGAAGAGCTCGTAAGTCGCGCTGGTCAGCCCGCGCATCGTTCCCCGCGCTTCAGCGTCAACATCCAGCGCGAAGCGGCTGCTTTCCCAGACTGAAGGATTCGCTTTGAGAAGCGCCCCATCGAGCAGTACAGGAAACGTATCACGCAACATGGTTGGTCCAGTCGATGGAAGCAGTCGCACGCACCCCTGAACGCTGTAATTGCTCGATCGCTGAATCAGGTAGACGGGACCGAGTGCGTCGAATTCGTCGATCTCCATGTCTCCGCTGGTCTGAACGTCCCATGCGAGTCGCTCTTTGAAAACCCGGTATCTAAGTCTGTGCATCTCACAAAGGTCTTCAGCAAAGGCTCCATAGAATTCCTGTGTGATGATCTGCATCATAATCGTGCCTCCAAAGCCGCAGGGCGGGTATTGAAGGCGAATTGCTGAGGATGTGCAGCCTCCTCAGTTAAGGAGGGTGTGATAACGAGATCCGACTGGCTAGCTCAGAACCTTTTGGCTGCATAGCGCCACCCGTTCGAGCTCGTAGCGGCGATCATCGGCTGTTCCAGTTCTTCTGCCGATTGAGGCATCTGCTGGATCCGTTCGGGAGGAGTCGTGAGACCACGTTCGGAGGGCCTAAGGGAGCCGGGGGCGCATGGCCGTCCACGATGAGCGCACCGTGGTGCTTGTATTCCGGCTCCGAGGATATGCCAAAATGAAAAAGCCGCCAGCTGAGGCTGCCTTACTCCATCGGTTTACATCCGAAGGTCTTTTTTGCTCGTCCAACTCGGCAATAGAACGGCTATTCCGGACAAGGTCTCCCGATCCGTCATGCGCGAAGCGATTGCCGTTTGGTCACTGGCCGCCCGACTCTTCAAAGCCAATTCTTCGAGCGTGAATAATTACGCGTTGTATCTGGAGCTGACTTCGATTGTCTCCAGCACGTGAACCAGCCGATATTCTCGCTGTAGTTCCAAGCCCGTCAGCTTGCGGTCAGAAAGCCTGATTATCGACTTCTGCGTGGCCCAATCGGCCTGAATCAACACAAGATTCTCTGCGCCTTTAGGAGGGCGAATCCTTATGTATGGTCGAATTGCTGGATATGACACAACACACTCGTGGACATCCTACGAGGATCAATCGGATTCAGGAGATTTCGCGGACAGGTTCGCCAATATGGACCTGGGCGCATCAGAGTCTAGCTCCTCCTCTGCAGCGCAGTCTTATTCGCTTGTGAGCGAACCTCCGATTGTGCCGATCGACAAGGCGACATTTCGGAGAGAAGCAAAGGCCTTCCAAAATGATGAGGAAATAAGGCGCATCGCCAAGAATCCTCAAGAGTACTCGCATTTCGTGTCCAAGCGAGCTGAAAACGTCAGGGAGGCTGCAATGGACTACGGCACGACGAGAGATTCGGAGGACGCGCGCTACTACAGCTACAAACTTGGAGACACAACTGCCGCGCTGCTACGAACGGAAGGCGGATTCAGTATGGCCGAGCTCCACGACGACAGATGGAGGGACTTGTTTCCCGGGCGAACTCACATCACATCCGTCGTCGATCTGCAGCTTGCCCACCCCTTGGTTGAGAACGCAGGGGACATTCTGCTCGAGCATCAACTTAGGCGGGATGCGCGCGAGGGCGAAGAACCGTTGCTCAAATGGTTTCCACTTAGTGAAGAATCGAAAGCCCGCGCGGCGAAGCTGGGCTTCGTCGAAGTCGACGACTGCAACATGGTCCTTGATCCTACGCAGCATCCCGACAAATGGACAACGAACAGCGCAGGTGAGTGGCAGCGCGCAAACAAGCCTGAACTCTATCTGGCTAAAGCGGAGGACGGCGAGCGCGATGATGCCATTGTAGCAAGGTCGGGGTACGAGTATGAAGATGACTACATGTGATCGGAGAGCGATCGAAACCGCCGCGGATTGAGAAACTGATCGATCTACTCTGTTTTTCGATCTTCGAAGAGCTCGCAAACCATACGCGGAGACGGCAATGCGCGCCTTGAGCGCGCCTGCTCATCCGCCGCACGATGTGCCCTGGGTCTCTCCATAGGGAATACCTCGCTACGGCCAAGCGCGCTAAATTTAGGCGGGAACGCTGCCTCGTGAGAAGGTGCAGAACGGGTCGGCGCGATCTTGCCCGCGACCTAGAATTGCGGCCCTCTACTGAGATCTTCCTGTCCTCTGCTGGTCCGTGTGTGCTGAATCACCTCGGGTCCAAAGGAATCAGGGCGCGCCAAGTAGGTCGCAGAATGGATTTGCGCCAAGGTTCGTCTCCAGGATTTGTTTTCTGGGTATGGACGCCGCTAAGACGATGCCGGAACGATGAGACCAGCGATGGCGTGACGTACGGCGGGCACTGTTGGTTGAGGCGAGGCCAGCAACAGATCCCAGTTGCCTATAGCAAAGCATCTGCCATCGGCTGAACGCTCCTGCGATCACCACTGCCGGTTCCTATGACCCAAGCCATCCAGGAAGAGCTTGAGCCAGCGTTAGAATTCGCCTCCATTCCGCCATGGCCAGCCCGCCAAAAGCCGGCCATCCAAACATCATTGAAAGATCGATTGGGAAACCTCCTTAAAGCGCCCAATCCAACAACCTGCCAAAGCAGTGCTAGATCTTTCGACCAGCCGCAATAAATCGCGCGACCGCTTGGGTCGTCGATCGAACGCCCAGCTTGGCTTTGGCGTTGTCCAGGTGAAACGCGACCGTATGGTGAGAGATGCCCATGATCCGGCCAATTTCCCAGGACGACTTGCCCTGAGCGGCCCAATCCAGACATTGGATTTGCCGCCGAGAAAGCGTGACACCATCAATCTGATCGCGGGCGCGCAGCTTACGTTGCGCGTGTGCATGGAAAGTCGTTGCTATAAAGGGAAGTATACGAGCATGCCGGCGTACGGAACGTCCAAAGGACGCGCCTCGTTCGCTGGCAGCAAATGTGACCGCGGCAACCGCGACGCCGCCCTCGTGAATCGGAACGGTGAAGCCGCAGCGAATGCCAAATCGGGCGGCCTCCTCGAAAAGCTGACGCGCAGGCTCCGAATGTGCTTCCGGTCCGAGACCAAGGCCCCACTCAAAGGCCTTGTCCCGGCGAACAGATTGCATAATCACAGGATCGAACTGATGATACTGCTGCTGGACGTAGTGCGAAGTCCAACTTGATGGATAGGTCGAAATCAGAAGGGGCTGCGCACCTGGTCTGGAAGACAAAACGAGGTAGGCGAAAGAAGACAGCTCGAGCGCGGCGGCAGTTTCGGCCATTCCAAGCCTAAGGTCATCGACGTCAGTGCTTTCGATGAGTTGGTCGACGAAAGCTTGAAAAACGTAACGCATTGTCCTTCTCACTGTAGACACTCGTATGACTTTGGCCTCGATCAACAAATTCACATTCGGGTTCGAGTCACTTCGTCGCGCACGGACAAGTCCTGGGACGTCTTTCAGGATCATGCGCGAACGCGGGCGAAAGCTGATCGCTTGCCTCCAATGATGAGATCAAGTCGGTTCAGGTCAAGTAGTGCTCGATATCTTGTGATTGTTTTGATGCGGGTCCCCTAGCCGCGCGATCGCAGTGGCAAATAGTTTCCGCTCGTCACGAGAATTGGTCCGGTCATCCACCATTTGCGGCTGCTCATCGACGGTTGCGGTGCCGGTCTCGTTCGCTTCTATGAAATCCTGCGTGGTTGCTCAGAAAATCGCGGAATTTCAGCGCGACTTGGCTCCACTTTCGCAAGTTTGCACCGCGATTCCCACTAGAAAGGGGGCCGTCCAAAAGGAGATTCCAAATGAAGGTCGGTGTTCCCAAGGAGATCAAGACGCACGAATACCGCGTGGGTCTGACTCCTGGGGCTGTCCGCGAATATGTAGCCGCAGGCCACAGCGTTCTGATCGAGACCACGGCCGGTGCTGGCATCGGCGCAACAGACGACCAGTACCGCAAGGCTGGCGCGACGATTTTTGGGTCCGCTCACGATGTATTCGCATCGAGCGAGATGATCGTAAAGGTCAAGGAGCCCCAGCCTTCGGAATGGACTCAGCTGCGAGAGAACCAGATCCTCTTCACATATCTGCATCTGGCGCCGGACCCGGAGCAGGCTAAGGGCCTCATGAAGTCCGGATGTACCGCCATTGCCTACGAGACGGTGACTGGTCCGGCTGGCGGGCTTCCGCTGCTTGCGCCCATGAGCGAGGTTGCGGGCAGGCTTGCGATCGAAGCAGCGGGTGCGGCGCTGAGGCGCTACTCAGGCGGGCGGGGGCTGTTGATCGGCGGCGTGCCCGGTGTGCAGCCGGCCCGTATCGTTGTGATCGGAGGCGGGGTCGTTGGTGCGCATGCCGCACGGATGGCGGTGGGACTGGGTGCCGAGGTCACGATCCTCGATCGTTCGATTCCCCGGCTTCGCGAACTGGACGAACTATTCGAGGGGCGCGTTCGCACCAGGTTCTCGACCATAGAAGCCGTTGAGGAGGAAGTATTTGCAGCGGACGTTGTCATTGGGGCGGTGCTCGTTCCCGGCGCCAGCGCGCCGAAGCTGGTCAGTCGCGGCATGTTGAGTTCGATGCGTAAGGGCTCCGTCATCGTGGACGTCGCCATCGATCAGGGCGGATGCTTCGAGACCTCGCGTCCGACGACGCATGCGGATCCAACCTACGAGGTGGACGGCGTCATCCATTATTGTGTCGCCAATATGCCCGGAGCTGTCCCGCTCACCTCAAGCCAGGCATTGAACAACGCCACGCTGCCCTTTGGCTTGGCTCTCGCCAACAAGGGATTTGCAGCCGTGCTCGAAAATCCGCATTTGCGCGCAGGCCTCAATGTCTATCGGGGCCGGCTAACTTATAAGGCCGTGGCCGAGAGCCTGGGCCTACCCTTCTCACCCATCGACCAGGCCGCGGCCTGATCCCCAGAGGCTCCTTAGGGGGCGTTTTCCTCCCTGACTTGGGCCACTCCTTCGGAGTGGCCCTTTTTTGCGGGAGGAATGGCACCTTGTGCGCGAGTCCTTGCCGGCGCGGATATCGTCCGGATATCTCGTCCGTCACCGCGGCCTTGGTGTTTCGAAAATCTCATCGTGGGCGTCGACCATCCGGACTGGCACGATAAGCTTAAGTCAGCTATAGCTAACCCTGCACTGTTTGCATCGACAGTAGAAGCCATCGCGAACTCCATCTCGCATATGAGCGCTTCGGCATGAAGGTCGAGCCACGGCACTTGGAATGAAAACAACGTCGGTGACGATCGACATCGGGCAATACCGGACAGATCCGGAACAACGCCGATGGGAACTACCATCGTGGGGACACCCTCTTTCTCAAGGGGTCTTGCCGCTCTTTATTTCTCACGATGACCATCTGGTGCCCATCGGAACGGCATTCACTATTGGGCGCGGATTATGTTTTGCTGTGTCCGCCGCCCATAATGTTCGCGAAGCCTGGAAGCGCGAGCAGCGTCTCAACCATTTGCTGTTCACTGAGAAACTGCGAGCCTCGGTCGAACTCAGAGAGGCAGGCTTCTCGCTTCTTCACCAGCGCTCGACCGAAGGCGGCATAGCTTTCAGTTTTTGGCCCCTTGAAACCGTCGAGGCTGCACCGCCAAGCGACCTTGTGATCGGGTACCCGCAGTTTCAGAGCGAATTTCCGACATTGGTCAATCGCTTGAGCTTTGACGTTCCCGAAATCGGCCGTAGCGTTTGGAGCATCGGATACACTGAGATGAAGCCAGACAGGATCCCGTTGGCCGACCTCTCTAGTGGAAAATTCAATCTGATGCGCGACTACAGCCATAAGCTAACGGTTGTGGAAGGCACCGTGCAGCGTATCTTCACTCAAAAATTCGCGTCTGGATTCGTTGAGGGTGCCTGTTTTGCGTTTGATGAAGAAATTTCTCCCGGGCAAAGCGGGGGTCCTGTTATGACCACCGACGGTGTCGTCGTCGGCGTCAATTCGGCAACTGCAACAGCTTTTTTCGACCAGCCCACGAGTGTTGCATCACTACTGTACCCGATGCTGTTCCACCAGCTCCGCTTCGGACTCACGATGGGTCCCGTACGCATGAACGCCTCTCGCCCATTAATCGATCTGATTGCCGAAGGCAGGATCCCTACCGACGGCAGCGAAGAACGAATTGCAGTTTGTCGAGATGATGCGACGGGAGCGCTGTCAGTAAGTCCCCGATCTCCAGTAGCGACAACTCAATTCGTACACGACGATTTTGCGTCGTTCAAAGCGGGACGTGGGGCAACGCAGCAAAAAAAAGCCATATACCGGCTGCGTAGAGTAATTTCCGAGGAGGACTCCGGCAAATAGCGCGTACGGTCGGAAGGCGGCGAGCGACCCTACGTTTCGAACCAGCCGTCAGGTCCGGACCACTCGTTTTGGATTATCTCTGACTGTCTGTAAGCAAGGACGGCGCGACCGAATGCACCGACAGCACCGACGCATAGGTTACGAGTAGCATGGAGACCGATCGCCGGCCCTGTCTCCCCAATTCTTCAGCGAAGTTGGCCGTGGGCGAGACTCTATGAGCCATGAATATCTGCCGGACAAATCAACATAGACCAATGCGTCGTACCCCGCGCTGTTCTCACGCCCACAATGAGCTGTCTTCTAAGCCAATCCGTTGGCGACCATTTTGGCTGCATTGGGCACCTCCAATGCTACCTCGGGGCGCATATTCGGCTAAGACGTCCGTCATTTTGTTCTGACCGAAATTTCAGCCCTCAATCGGGCCTCGGCCGGAAGGCAATCGCTATACTTGCGCACCGGGACACTTGTATAACTTATACCGGATGTTGCCGCGACGATCCCGGAGGCGGCGCGACAGGCTAAATGGATAAGTTTTTCGAGCTCGCCGATGCAGTTTGAATGAAAGGTCGAGATTCTCTCTTGTCACAAGGTACATCTAGTTCAGCAAGCGGTGCGACCGCAGCCCAAGCCGGCTACGAGTATCAGCTCAACGTATCGGTTCTAGCGGCGCTGCGATTGCTGCTGATTACGAAATCGGCGACGCGCATCACGTTAGAACCTGCGAATGAAGAGGATCTGGAAGCGGACCTAACACCCAACCAACCCGGCCGGGTGGTACCGAGCGCGAACCTTGCGAGCGGCTACAAGCTCGTTGTCCAAGTGAAGTACCGCGGGGGTGAACCCTGGTCTATCGAGGACTTCGACAACTTGCTAAAGCACGGAGAGAGGAGAACGCCGGCGAAGCATCATCTCGATGATCCGGACGCGCGGTTTCTGTTGGTCACCAACGCTGACGCCAAAGGCGTCGCCCGGAATTTACTCGTCTCCGACTTTGAGGAGCAACCGAACCCACAGGAATTTCCGCCGTCACTCAGGACGACACTGCCCTATGCTCCAGAGGGACGCATCGCGATCCGAGGCGGCGCTACCGAACGATTAATTGAGTTGGAGATCGGCCATATATTGAGCGAATTGCTTCGCGTCCCACACTCGCGTCAGATGCAGTGTCGCGAACAACTCTGCCAAGAAGCTCGACGCAGAATGCGTGGGACCAGTCCGGGCGTCTGGACACGAGATGATTTATTGGCAACGATCCGCGCCCACGGCGGATCCTTGGCCAGCGCAGCGGAACTCGTAGGGTTCGTCAGGCCATCGAACTTCGATGAAATGGGATCTCTCCTGCAAAAGCGAAATGCGATCGTAATCACCGGGCCTTCCGGGACAGGAAAGACGCTGGCTGCAATTGCGCTTTGCGAGATGGCCCGTCAGCACGACGGACGAATCGATATTGTCTCCGTAAACCCGAATGATGAACCATCGATTACCAGGCGATTGATCGATACCGGTCCCACGCTTTTCTACGTCGAGGACCCCTGGGGCCAATATAGTCTGAGACGCGGGTCTGAAGCCTGGACAGAGCAACTACCACGTTTGTTGAGGGACGCGCGTCCTGGGCATCAATATGTCGTAACTTCCCGCAGCGACATGCTCGGCCGAGCCCGCGCCAACGACGGGTTGAAGCGTTGGTCGATCGAGCTGAACGCGGATCAATATAGCAACGGGGAGCTGGCACATATCTATGATAAGCGCATGGACCTGCTCGCGACCGATCTTCAGCCCAAAGCGCTTAAATTCCGAAAGGATACGCTCGAAGCCCTGGAGACCCCGCTTGAGCTGGACTTATTCTTTACCAACCTCGCTGACGGGCCTCGGTCGGAGGAGGTGGATCGTGCGTTCTTTCGACGCCTGCTCGGCCTAGCCCACCGAGATGCCGTCGAGGGCGTCGTCGTCAAGTATCTCGGTTCGACCGACGAGATCGGCCTTTCTGCCGTCATATGGGGCCTGCTCGCGGCGCGAGGTCAAATCGATCGCACCCAGCTAACCGCACTACAGCGTCAGTTGCGAAGGTCCGATGCCGGATTGGCGGATGGGCTAGAAAAGACGATCGACCGCCTAGTCGCGACACGCCACCTCCGCCAGCCACGACGTACGGTTTCATTCGCGCACCCGAGCGTCCGCGCGGGGTTCGAAACGTTCGTAAAGGAGAACTGGTCTCGCAGTGAGGCGGCCCTCGAGTCACTTCTTACGGCGCTCACTGAACTGACGGGTGCCCATCGCGCATGGGGTTTGGAAACGGCGGCACGTGCGCTGGATGCAGCCAATGATCTGTGGACGACGATCGAGGGAATGGACGGCACGTTCCAGGCACGGGACGAAAGCCGCTCCGCGATTGATAACTGGCTCGAGGAATCCCTGCTTGACACTGATGCCGATTTCCAGGCCCTGCTGCAGTTGGCGGCAGATGTTGGCACGAGCAGGTCTATCCCCTCTGAACTAGCGCGATGGTTTATCAGAGGGGTTCGACGAGGCGGTGCGTTCTTTATCGACGATTGGGAACCGCCAAGCTTTGACGATGACTGGTACGAGCGAGTTTCGGCTGATCCCCGCTCGGCACGTATCGCCGATCGCTTCATTCGCGAGCAGCTTCCACAGGACCACGGAGCCTATGGCCGCGACCTCGTAAACAAACTCGACCGGATTGCAACTGGTCTTACACCCGCGTTCCTTGCGGTCGCTCACAAATTGATCGGGACAGGGCTCGATCGAAACGTCGACGCAGTAGCGGAAGGCGCGGTCCGAGATCTCGCGGGATACGAGGCTGTGTTGATCGAGGCACTCGACGATCTGGCAGCCATACGGCGATCGCGCCGAGAAAACACCGGCAAGGAGTGGCGAGCGATTGAGGATGGTGAGTACGACAAAGGTTATGAGGAATATTACGCCTCGCAAGATGACGATAGGGACTACGCATCAGGTGTCTTCGTTGACACCTTCATCGAAACCATGCGTACCGCCGGCCGCTGGCAGGATCTGGCCAACCACGCGCGGCTAACAGACTTCGCTTGGAACTGGGCGCTGGAGGTCTCTGGCGCCAACGCTACGGCTACTCCAGCCGAAATACGTACGGTTCTGGAAGCGACCCGCAAGAGCGGCGATGAGGAAGCAGGCTGGAATGCGGCGCGTCAGTGTTGGGATGCGACCTTGGAGAAGCTTCTGGCGGAACGGATCTTGTCGCAGCCGGATGATGAGGGCTTGCGCAGGTCCCTGATACAATGCGCGTGCACCGCGGCCCCGTCAGTCTTGATCAATTGCCTGGAGACGCCTGCAGCGTCACCCTCAGTGTTCGTTCATCTGTTGGTCGATATTTATGCCGTTCAAGCGCGTGTCGAAGCAGAACGATTAGAATCGCTACTGGCGAAAGTCTGTCCAGAGGCAAGGGAACTACTTGAGGCGTTTGAAACCAAGAAGCAAGGGCCAGGTCCGGTAGGAGCAGCTGCCCTCGCCTTGCTTGAGGCTGCAGTCGCTGTCGCGGCGTCGACCGTGCTAGGTGTGATCGTTCCAGTGATGATCGCGAGTGGATCAAAGCCGGCCGGCGCTGTCCAGAGATGGCTCACGGAAGCAAAGGACGGCGCCGACGCAGCTGCCGCAACGGAGGCGGCGATTGCGATTGACGAGGAACCTCTTGTCTGGCTGGCCCTACACCATAATCGCGCCGACGCGCGTCAAAAGGCACTTGAATATCTGGCATCAAAGCTACCAAATCCGCTCCCCAACGAGATCCTAGGTCTTGCGAGTGACAAAGGTAGTCGGGTTCGCCGCAGTTTGACGACTGCCCTCAGTAGTCGGCCCCATGCGGAGCATTTTCCGATACTCATGCGGCTCACTCTGGACCGATGGTCGGATGCCGAGCCGCACTATCAAGAGCCAGACTCCTATCCGATTGCACGCGAATCTGTGGCCGCGCTAGACAAGTATGGATCGCTCGATGATGAGAGCGGAACCAAGCTGATCGAGTTGGCCAAGGAGACCTCCGACCCGCAGCTGCGCCGGGATGCGCTTAGCGCCGCGGCCCGGCTTTGCGGCCCGGCAATTCGACGCCAGATTTGGTCGCTCTTTGCGGACAAGGCGCTTGGTTGGCCGCGCGTCGATGCCATTGACGCATTGAGCACCGCCAGCACGGTCGAGCTCGAAATCGTCGGGAAGATCACCGCAGACCGCTTGATGAGATTGCCGGCGCCGCTGGCGGCCTCTGCCACGGTTCTGGTGGGCGCGCATCTCCCAGTCGCCGATGCAGTTCAGATATTTGAGCGAGTCGGACATTCCCAATCGCACCGCGCGTTGCTGCTCCTCGGGGCCGCCGCGTTGGAGAGCCGTGACCGTGGGGCTGCGCTTGGTCTCCTCGGGTTGCTCGACGCCGGCCATCCCGCACAAAGATTGCTGGCACCTAGTGAGCTTCTACCGCCGACTGTTCTCGACGATCTTGGTCACGTCCGAATTCGACGATATGTGGGCCAGTGGCTCAGGCATCGAATTGCAAAGTGATGATTGCGGGCGGTGCGCACAACGGCTTACGGACGTGGCGAGGTGCCTCGCTGTCGTTCTCTAGAGAACACTGCCCGATTGTTGTCGAGGCTCACCTGTTATGGTTTCCGCGTTGTAGGGATCAAGATGATAACAACGATCACGCCGCCGACGTGGCAAGATCTCCAGTTTGAAGTTGCGCGCGTTCTTGCGGAATGTGGCTTTATCGTCGCGGTCGAGAGAGTTACTCCCACCGTGAGGGGGAGCGTTGAAATCGACGTGTATGCGGAGGAGCTAGTTCGCGGCCGCCGCTATGTCGTTCTCTGCGAGTGCAAGTATTGGAAATCCGCCGTTCCCCGAAATGTCGTCCACGGATTTAGGACCGTCGTCGCCGATACAGGCGCACACAAGGGCTACATCATCAGTATGAATGGATTTCAGGCTGGCTCTTTCATGGCCGCCGACGCAACCAATCTCGAATTGGTGACCTGGGAGCAATTTCAGGAATCGTTCGAGTCCTCGTGGCTGATCAACTGTTTTTCTCCAAAGCTGTTGGCAGAGCTCAATGGTCTCATGACACATTCAGAGCCGTTCCTACCACTCTGGTTTCCAGAGCTTTCGGATGAGGACAAAGGGATTTTCCTGGCTCTCAAGAAAAAGCATACCGAACTCGGGTGGCTCCTGCAGACTCTTGCCATGCATTCGCATACGCGCAGCAACCTCCCGTACCCAAAGCTGCCGCTCATCGCCAGTTTAGGCGACAAGTTTGATTTGAAGGAGGTGCCCGATTCGATCAAGAATGCGATGGGATATCGCGAGGTTCTGGAGAGCGCCCTTGAATATGGGGGCAAAGCGCTTGCTGAATTCCGTGCCCTGCGCGACAAAGCGGTCAAACCCAGTGATGCAAGCGCCGTGCGTCGGCATCAGGCCTGAAGTCGTGTACCACTTCGCGCCCGAGAGTCATCGGTTGCGACGGGATCGGGCCGCTGCCGACCCGGATCATACCTATCCGGCAATTGGCTCGATCTTCGCCCAGGAATCCTCCGTCAGGCGCAAGAAGTTCATAAGCAGCACGTGCCCTTGTTCCGTGAGTATCGATTCTGGATGAAACTGCACGCCAAATGTTGGTTGGAAACGATGCGCGAGCGCCATGACCTCGCCTTCGTCCGAACGCGCCGTCACCGTGAGATGCGGCGCGCACGCCTCATCCAGCTCAACAACAAGAGAATGGTAGCGCCCAACGCGAAGTGGAGACGGGAGCTCCTTGAATAGCCCCCGACCGTCATGCGTTACAGTGGAGGACCGACCATGCATAGGGCGACGTGCACGGGCCACGCGTCCGCCGAAAACGCTCCCAATACACTGGTGTCCGAGGCAAATGCCGAAAAGGGGTACGCGACCTGAAAGCTCGCGAACGACGGCCGTGGATATTCCGGCCTCAAGTGGAGTGCAGGGACCGGGCGAGATGACCACGGCGCGCGGCTTCAGGCCAACAAGGTCCGTGACGCTGATCGCGTCGTTCCGGACCACCTCCGCCTCCTCACCAAGGTTGCGGAAATAGCGGGCAATGTTGAAGACGAAGGAGTCGTAGTTGTCGATGATGACAATCAAAATGCACCCCTTCGTTCAGCACGAAATGCATCGAAGATGCGCTCCGCCTTGGCGAGCGTCTCCTCGTATTCGGCCTCGGGGTCCGACATCGCCGTAATGCCGCTGCCTGCATGAAAGACGGCCGCATCGCCGTCGATCGTTACAGTGCGAATCGCAATGTTTGTGTCCATGTGCCCGTTAAAGCCGATGAAGCCAATCGCTCCGCAATAGAGCTCGCGTGCCACACGCTCGATTTCCGCTATAATTTCCATCGAGCGCACCTTTGGTGCTCCGGTAATGGAGCCGCCGGGAAAGCAAGCGCGAAGTAAGGTAACGGCGTCCTGGTCTCCTGCAAGTTCACCCGTAACGACCGACACGAGATGGTGCACTGAGGCATAGGATTCGAGGTCGCACAGCGCTGGGACCTCGACCGAAGGTGCAGTGCAAACGCGAGACAGATCATTACGCAGGAGGTCGACGATCATAATGTTCTCGGCGCGGTCCTTTTCAGACGCAACGAGGACTTCAGCTCGGCGTTTGTCTTCCTTCCAATCAGCGGAACGCGCGATCGTGCCCTTGATGGGGCGCGTTTCGACCCGGCCTCCGCCAAGCTTCAGGAAGCGCTCCGGTGAGCTCGATGCGACGGTCAGCTTGCCATAGCGCAGGAGCGCCCCAAACGGTGCGGGGTTTGATGATCGTAGCTCGCTGTAGAAGGTGAGGGGGTCGAAGGAAGTCGGCACCCTGGCGCTGAAGCGCTGCGCAATGTTGGCTTGGAAGACGTCTCCGGCCAGAATCAAGCCGACGACGCGCTTGACCGCCGCAATATAGTCATCGCGGCTGAAGTTCGAATGCCAGGCGCCCACGCTGCCGGACGATGCATCCCGCGGCGTTTCTGCGCGGGCAAGGAGAGATGCAAATTCGTCAGCTCGGCGGTGCGCACGCTCTACGCGGCGAATAGGATCCTGCTCCGGCCATCCGGTCGAAACGATCCAGCATTTGTTGTGCCGGTGGTCGTAGCTCACGACTACGTCATAGAAATGCAGGAGCGATTGGGGCAATCCTTGGCCGGGAATTACGGACGTCGGCAAGTGCTCTAACGTCCTGTTTAGATCGTAAGCAAGGAAGCCGGCCGCGCCTCCCTGGAACGGGGGGAGATCGGAGCGATGCTCTTGCGAATAGTTGGCGAGAAGGGCACGAAGAGCTTCCCACGGGTCGCCCTCAAGAGCCTCTTCGTTCCAACTCGCCTGTCCGTCCGCGACCATAAAGGTACCGAACGGGTCGCAGCTCAGATATGAATAGCGGCCGAGCAATTCATGCGTTGCCGCGCTATCAAGAAACGTAAGCTGCGATCGATGCGCCAAACGTCGCATCGCCGTGACGGGCTCGATCCACTGCAGCTCGCGGACGTGCACTGGGCTGTCAATCACCGATGAATTGCATGCTGTGAGATGTGCTCAGATTGCGATCCCTACTCAATCGAGAGGCGCTCGTCTGGGGCCCGGAGACCATCCAGGCCGATTGTCAGGTTAGCCCCCGCCAGTCGGCTCGAGGCCCCGAGCGACTTGACCTGCTGCTGCCATTGAGGCGAAGCGCGCATCCGTTGATACGGTGTAGTCGGCCGCAAACCGCAGCTCGCGGAGCGGTCGCACCCGACTAATCGATTCCTGGTACAGCTCATGAGCCCTGTAGGCTGCGAGTTCCCTCTCGTTGTCGAACTCACCGTAGACCACAACGTCGATATCGTTGCCGAACTGGTCGGTCTTGCGATTGCGACCAACCTCCAGCAGGCGTGCATGCGGGATTGTGGTGAGAATTGACAGGCCTTCGATCATTTCGTCGATCCGGGCCTTATCCTTGGCGGTAAACAAAACGATGTGACGAATCATGAATGGCCTTGGGTTGATATCGCAAGTAGGCGCATAACTATCTTGGCATTGAGCCCGCTGCAACATTACCGCGGCGCGTCGCAATCGCCACCATGGCATCGCTGCTGGAGCTTCTGCCCGTGGTCAAGCGGGGTCCATTTGCGGCACGTGACCGCAGTCCGGGCCCAGCGGCCAGCGCGCGCGCTTCAGACCGCACGACGTGAGCCGCCGGTACTCAGTCATGGTGCCTCGGTGTCGGGATGAAACCGCTCTCAAATCCAGCCACACGCCATCGGTCTTGCAAGCTCTCCTTGTTGGGATCTCCGCAGACCAAAGGGGCCGCGTGAATTCGTCCTTCGTCCATGCGCTTATCGGTAGTCACCAGCACGACCCGCCTCTTCCGGGAGCCAATAGCCGCTCATGAGGTGCAACCCACATCGGCTTTTTGAGGCGGTTGATGGTCGCGGCACGTGAGCGCTCCAGCTTTGTCGAGACGGCATCGCGATCGGGCCGGCCACGACCTGGGCGACACGCTCGAGACGTCGTCCTCGATAGGCCCGGTCGTGCGCAGCCACTCTAGGCGTTGCAGAAGCAGCTTTGGACCGATCTACGATCGGGCTCAGCTGGTCGGATGTCAGCCGATCGTCCCTCTGCAGTGCGGCCGCTATGCCGAACCAATAGCCGATTTCTACGATGAATTTCTGCGCCAAATCGAGAAACATCGCATGATGGGTGCGCTGGCAGGAAGGAGATTGGCGAATTTCTTCTAGAGCAAGGAGATAAACTTTCCGCTTATCGACGGTGCCCGATCGAAAGGTGCGCAGGTCAAGGTCAAGGCAACGAGTGTAGGCGGAAATGGATGCCGAAGCGCGGCGCGGATTGAGCTACGTCGCGCCCTGCCACGCGTCGCAAGCCTGAGCCTTCCAACGAGCAAGGGGAGATGCAGAAATTGGAGACTGACATGTCCAAAGACCATCAAAAACTTCAGCGCAACACCGTCAAACGGTGCGCCATCTGCGCCGGAAAGTTTGGCCTTATTCGTTACTACTCTTCGCGAACCGCCCTCTGCTCAAAGAGATGCGTTGAGCACTTCAAGTCCCGTTGCGAAGCGGACAGCAATTGGTTGCGGCGATTACCTGCTGCCTGAGTGGTCACCGGCGGCTGAGACGGCGCCCGACCGGAGGACGCGCCTCCTACTGCGGTCCGGAGTGCCGCACGTTTACTGCGGCGTCGAAATCGTTGACGTCGATTAGCGCGCGACAATCTCGCGAACTGCGCACCGACCTCAGGGAAGGCGTGGATCTCACCATCATGAAGTTCGTATTGGTCAATCACAGAGCCCCACTTAACAGCGCGGCTTGTACCGCATGCGCGGAAGTTCTCGGCACCGGATACCTGCGGGACGTGTCGACGCAGAGGCCGTACTGTGGTTACGATTGCTACCTTCGCTATGAAGCCAGGAGCCTGTTGATGCCCTGGCTGAAAACGTCATGTGCCGAAGCGAATGCCTCGAAGCTTCACGCCTCGCCGCTCGAACTCATGACGTCGTTTGCCGCAGCATCCTGCTGGTATTCGATGTCACTTGCAGCCTTGCGGGTGGGGGAGCTCATGGCCGTAGCGCTGTCTAACACTGTGCGCGAGGGAACATGGACGTTTGGTTCGCTCCCGTGGCGGGGCTATGGAGGCGGCCCCAGCCCGCCGCAATGAGGTCCGCCGAGCTAGATGCGTCGATGCAGATACCAAGAAGCAGCTCCGTTGTTGCAAGTTTTAGGAACACCAAAATGGCGGAGCATAGCTTCTGGCGCTTCTCGCGTACTTTGCATCGCGCGATCAATGACCGGCATTTTGAGTACATCGAGGCCCTCCTCGACGAGGAGGTCGACTGGACGCTCTATGGTCCGACCGACATGTTTCCATTTCTCGGCACTCGGCACGGCAAGCGCGCCGCGCTCGGCGTCATCCGGGAGATCTCTGACAATGTCCAAATTCGCCGTTTCGACCGCGAGACTACCATGCTCGGCGTCGATTCCGCAGCCTCCATGCTGCGCTGTTCCCTGACGGCGCGCCAATCCGACAAGTCCATCTCGCTGCGCGTGGCGCAGTTCGCCCAGTTCAAGGCCGGTCGGCTCATCAGGATGCGTGTGCTCGTCGACACCTTTGATCTCGTCGAGCAGGCACTCGGCCGGCAAATTCATCTCCCGAAGATGACAAGCTGAGGTGAGGGACGCCAGCGGGTCTCTCCCTTTTGGGGTCGATGATGGCGGGTGCGCGATGCTTACGCCGGACGCGATCGCGTCTTCATTGCGTGGTGATGATGGCGATCGGCGTCAACGTAGACAACTTCGTAAACGGACCGGAAGCCTCTTCCTGTCAGGAGGCGGGAAGGGCAAGGCGCTCAATGGTTTGAATGTGGCGCGCGAGCAGGCTGCAGGCTTGATCGACGTTGCGGGATCGCAGTGCCTGCAGAATCAGCCGGTGATCCTGGTTGGACCGCGGTCGCCAGCCGGCACTTCGCGCCATTGCGAACACCAACCGCGAATTTGCAAGCTGCAGTCCATCGAGGCTGGCGAGCAGGCGCGGCATCGCGCAGGGCGAAACAAGCGCGTGGTGAAAGGCGCGGTTGGCCATTTCAAAATCCTCAATTGTCTCGGCATTATCTCCTTCAATGAGGGCGAGCTCGACCCGTGCCAAATGGGCCGACGTCAGCTTTGGAGCCGCATTGCGCAGTGCGACGACCTCGAGCGCGGCGCGCATCTCGGCGATCTCCTTCACCGACTTGATGTCGAGAGGAGCAACCCGCACGCCATGACGGGGTCGAGCTACGACAAGGTGTTGGGCTTCCAGCTGCCGAAAGGCCTCGCGGACCGGAACGTGACTGGAATTGAATTGCCGCGCGACATGATCCTGCCGGAGCGGAGCGTCTGGCTGCAGCGCGCCGGTGATAATGCGCTCACCGATCGAGTCAGCGATGCGGCCGGCGACCGTCGTGTTCTCGTCCATCACCATAGATTATCTACCAGAAAAACGAATGCGTTCACTTAGAACATCCTCTAGCATTGGTCGAGGCTCGTTATCATAGATAATCGCTCGCATTATCTATGACTGATCGCAAGTGGGGGCAGGCTCTTATGGTTGCTGCTGTGGACGGGAAGCGAAGCGACGGAGGCAACAGCGCGCACCTTCGTAGAAACTGGAAGCGCACCGAGGCTGAAGCAATTTATCGCCTGCCGTTTGCCGAGTTGATGTTTCAGGCGCAGAGCGTTCATCGGGCCAACTTCGATCCGAACCACGTCGAAACCGCAAGCCTGCTCAGCATCAAGACCGGCGGCTGTCCGGAGGACTGCGGCTACTGCTCGCAGAGCGCGCATTACGATACTGGGCTGAAAGCCACCCGCCTGATGAATCGCGCGGATGTGGTCGCGACCGCGCAGCTCGCCAAGGATGCTGGAGCGACCCGCTTCTGCATGGCCGCGGCCTGGCGCAGTCCAAAAGACCGCGATCTTGATCAGGTCTGCGACATGGTCAGTGCGGTCAAGGGTCTCGGCATGGAAACCTGCGTCACGCTCGGTATGCTGACGCCGAAGCAGGCGGCGCGGCTCTCAGGGGCCGGTCTCGACTTCTACAATCACAACGTCGATACCTCGGCGCAGTTCTACGGCAAGATCATCACCACGCGCACCTTACAGGACCGGATCGACACACTTGCACATGTGCGCGAGGCGGGCATGAAGGTCTGCTGCGGCGGCATTATCGGCATGGGGGAGCTCGTCGAGGATCGCCTCGCCATGCTCGTCCTGCTTGCCAACCTCCCCAGTCATCCGGAAAGCGTTCCGATCAACCTGTGGAACGAGGTCAAGGGCGTGCCGGTGAATGACACCGCAGAGCGCGCCGATCCCATCGCGCTGGCGCGTCTAGTCGGGGCGACCCGCATCATGATGCCGAAGAGCGTGGTGCGGTTGTCCGCTGGACGTCAATACATGAGCGATGAACTGCAGGCGCTGTGCTTCCTAGCGGGCGCAAATTCGATCTTCATCGGCGATGTGCTGTTGACCACGAAAAACCGGAAAGCCGACCGCGACACGAGTTTGCTGGCCAGGCTCGGCATCACGTCCGGACTCACTGAACACCGCCGCGCGCATCCTGCGCGCCAATTCCATCGAAGGTGACCAATGCAGATTACGATGATGAAGGGCAAAATCCACCGGGCCTCGGTGACTGAAGCCGATCTGCACTATGAAGGATCGATTTCGATTGACAAGGCGTTGTTGGATGCTGCGGGGTTCTTGATCAACGAACGCGTCGAAATCTACAACATCGACACCGGAGCGCGCTTTGCCACCTATGTGATCGCGGCGCCCCAGGGGTCCGGCATAATAGGGCTGAATGGTGCGGCCGCGCGCCTTGCGATGCCTGGAGATAAGATCATCATTGTTGCGTATGCCTCCTTCGATGAGGCGGAAGCAAAATCGTTCAGGCCAAGCGTCGTGCTGGTCGACCCAGAAAACCGCATCCGGTCAGGTTGAAAACCAAAAGAGCGGTCTTGGAGCCATTGTCCCTAGCGGCCAATGGAAGTGTTGCGCGACTGTTGACGATCCCGAGCGCGAAAAATGAACTCAATCCATGCGGCCAAAGTCGCCGACTATGCCGCGGCCTTGCATGCGCTGAAAAAAGACGACCGTCTGCGCAGCCTCAAGCCGCGCGCAGGCGTCGATTTCGTATCGAACGACTATCTCGCGCTTGCGTCCGCACCGCGCATGAAAAAGGCTGTTTTGGCGGCGCTCGAGGCTGACACACCGATCGGAGCGGGTGGCTCGCGGCTTCTGCGCGGCAATTGCGAGGAGCACGAATGTCTCGAAGCAGAAGCGGCTCAGTTCTTTGGATCCGAGACGGCGCTTTTCTTCAGCGGCGGGTATGTCGCAAATTTTGCGGTCCTGACAACGCTGCCGCAGCGGGGCGACTTGCTCGTGCTCGATTCTCTGGTGCACGCGAGCATTCATGAAGGCGCGCGGGCCGGCCGAGCCGATTTTCGGATGAGCGCCCACAACGACCCCCAATCAGTCGAAGACACAATTCGCCACTGGCGCGCAAAAGGGGGAATCGGCCGGGCCTGGATCGTGGTCGAAAGTCTCTACAGCATGGATGGTGACTTCGCGCCGCTTGAGGAGCTGATCGCGATCGCGAACCAGTACGATGCGTTCTTGATGGTCGATGAGGCCCATGCCACCGGCGTCTACGGCGAGCAGGGTCGTGGGCTTACCGCTCGCTATAAAGGCCGCGAAAACCTCTTGGTTGTGCATACCTGCGGCAAGGCGCTGGGCGCTGCAGGCGCGCTCGTCACGGCAACCGGCGTGCTGCGCGATTTCCTGGTCAATCGCTGCCGTCCTTTTATCTTCGCAACCGCGCCGTCACCTTTGATGGCTGTCGCTGTGCGGGAAGCGCTCGCAATCCTGCAGCAGGAGCCCGAGCGCCAGCAGCGTCTCGCCGGCCTTGTTGCGTTCACACATCGGCAGATCGGTATCCGCAGTGGCAGAAGTCCGTCGGGCTCGCAGATCGTGCCATTTGTCGTGGGAGACAATGCGCGGGCAATGCGCCTGGCCGCTGCACTGCAGGCTCGCGGCTTCGATATCCGCGGAATCCGGCCGCCAACCGTGCCCACCGGCACGGCCCGTTTGCGAATCTCACTAACACTCAACGTCGTGGAGGATGACGTGCTTGCAATGCTCGATGCGCTGTTCGAGGAAATAAGGGGTTGGTCTCGATGAGTCTGCAGATCGTAGTAACCGGCACAGATACCGGGATCGGAAAAACGGTTGTTTGCGCGGGCCTCGCGAATCTCCTCGGCGCGAACTACTGGAAGCCAATTCAGGCCGGCCTCGAAGGAGAGACCGATGCTGAGGTCGTTACGCGCCTGGGCAGTATCTCAGCCGATCGCATCGTGCCGGAGGTTTACCGCCTGCGGACACCGGCTTCTCCGCGCTATTCCGCCGAAATCGACGGAGTTCGCATCGACGCGGATTCGCTCCACGTGCCAAACACCGGCGAGCGACCGCTCGTGATCGAGGGGGCCGGCGGGCTAATGGTGCCACTGAACGGCAACACACTTTATATTGACATCTTCGAGCGCTGGCGGCTCCCCGTCCTGCTTTGCGCCAGCACGCGACTAGGGACGATCAACCACTCGCTGCTCTCGATAGAGGCTCTGCGAAAGCGCCAGATCCATATTCTTGGGATAGCATTCATTGGCGAAAGAAATGCCGAAACTCAGAGTGCAATTCGCGAGATGGGGCGGGTGCGTTGGTTGGGGCGATTACCCTGGCTTTCGCCTCTCACACCAGACACGCTGCAGGCCGCGTTCAAAAGCTCATTTCGTGCTGACGATTTCAAGCCATGATGCCAACCAAGAAGTCGTCGATCTGGCATCCCTTCACCCAACACGCGCTTCGAGATGAAATGACAAGAGTTGTGCGTGGTGACGGCGCTTATCTTCATACCGGGGATGGCCGTCGAATCATCGATGCAATCTCATCCTGGTGGGTCGTGACCCACGGTCATTGCCATCCGCATATTGTGAGCGCGATTCAGGAACAGGCAAGCAAGCTCAACCAGATCATCTTCGCTGGCTACACCCACGATCCGGCCGAGGAGGTCGCGGCGCAACTTATGAAACTCGCACCCCGTGGTCTCGACCACGTCTTCTTCTCCGACAGTGGCTCGGCGAGCGTGGAAGTAGCCCTAAAAATGGCACTCGGCTATTGGCACAATATCGGCAAGCAGCGAATACGCATCGTGGTGATGCAACACTCCTATCACGGCGACACGGTTGGGGCGATGTCTGTGGGTGCTAGAGGCGTGTTCAACGCGGCATACGGGCCGCTACTGTTCGACGTTACAGCAATCCCGTTCCCTGCGAGAGGTCGAGAGCAGGCGACGCTCGATGCGCTCGATGCTGCATGCCGAAACGAAATTCCGGCCGTCTTTATTGTGGAGCCTCTGATTTTGGGGGTCGGCGGAATGTTGATGTACCCCGCCTGGGTGCTAAGCGAAATGAAGCGCATCTGCGAGGCCTCGGACGTCCTGTTTATTGCCGACGAGGTCATGACAGGCTGGGGCCGTACCGGAACACTATTCGCCTGCGAGCAGGCCAATGTCATCCCCGATATCGCCTGCTATTCGAAAGGCCTCACCGGAGGGGCGCTCCCACTGGCAGTGACGCTCTGCCGTGCGGATATATTCGACGCGCATTACTCGAAAGATCGTACGCGTACGTTCTTTCATTCCAGTTCATATACGGCGAATCCAGTGGCCTGCGCCGCCGCAAAAGCGAGTCTGGATCTGTGGCAAGATCAAGAATCTCGCCAGCGCGTCGCGTCGGTTGCCGCGATGCAAGAGCATGCAATCGACCCATTCCGCGCCGATCCGCGCTTTGCAAACGTCCGTCGGACCGGCACCATCACAGCGCTCGATCTGGAAACGAGCGATCCGGGCTATCTGGCAAACATTGGTCCGAAGCTTCAGGCCTTCTTGGAGGGCCGAAATCTCTTGCTCCGCCCACTCGGCAACACGATCTACGTGATGCCGCCTTATTGCGTCACGGCGGCAGATCTTGATCAAATCTACGCTGGTATCAGGGATGCTGCCGATGCGCTGGCTTGAAGGTGCGGCTCGAGCGCGTCTAACGGAACCCAGCTGCGGCCGTAAGGTGAATATGCTGGCCGAACCTGAACCTGCCGGAGGCTTTGGCAAGGGGGCCGAGCCGCTGTCGCAGAGATGTCCGACGCTGTACCCCCGGCGCAAGCTCGCCAGATGTGCGGAGAGCGGTAGCGTGCCGACGTGGCGGTGCCCGGCGCGTTGCAAAGTCGGTCCGCGTAACGAAATGGTGGCAACAAAGTTTCCGTTTTTGATGATTGCGCAATCATTAGATGTTTCTATCTGTCCGCCGCCGGCTTTGGAAATGTGGTTATTCGTTTCGCCTGCACCATTGACAGTCTTCTCTCAGCTTCCGTAGGTAGCCCCGAGTCCGGGATGCGGGCAGCGGAGCGGTCGGGATCTAAGATGAGCCACATTTCAGAGCAGCCTGTTGAACGTGTCACGATTCCAGTGCTGCAGCGGTGTAAGGACGAAGGGCGTCGTATCGTAATGACGACAGCCTACGATGCGGTCACCGCGCGCATCGCCGATTCCATCGTCGATGTCATCCTGATCGGAGACAGCGTTGGCAATGTCTGCCTCGGATTTGATAACACGCTGCCGGTCAGTATGGCCATGATGAACCATCACCTGGATGCTGTTGCGCGCACAAGAGCGCGTGCCCTGCTCGTTGCCGACATGCCATTTCTCAGCTTTCACCTCGGCATTGAGGAGACGATACGCAACGCCGGAGGCTTTCTGCAGCGTGGCGCGGCAGCGGTTAAGCTCGAAGGGGGCGCGAAGCGCATCGAAATGGTCCGTGCTCTCGTCGATTGCGAAATTCCTGTAATGGGTCATCTCGGTCTCACTCCGCAGAGTGTCAATGTCATGGGTGGATTCAAGGTACAGGGCCGGAAAGCCGACGATGCTCTGCGCCTGCTCGACGACGCTCACCGTCTGCAGGAGGCCGGATGCTTCGCTCTGGTCCTGGAGGGGGTCCCGGCGGAGCTCGCCGCGCGCGCGACCGAATTCCTGACAATACCAACCATTGGAATTGGCGCGGGTCCCAGTTGCGCGGGCCAGGTGCTCGTATTCCATGATGTCCTGGGATTGACTGAAGGTCATCGGCCGAAATTCGTTCGCGCCTATGCAGAGGGTTTTCAGCTGCTGCAGGAGGCGCTGTCGCGCTGGGCCGCAGATGTCCGCAGCGGCGTATTCCCGGGACCGAAGGAGTCCTATCGGCTTCCAGAGGGCCTTGCCGAGACGATCGCAACCTGGACCCCCACCTAGCCTGATGTACAGCCAAGAAATGCAGACAATCACGACAGTCGCTGAACTTCGTCGCGCTCTTGCAAACGCCCGCCGGGCCGGTCAACGCGTTGGATTCGTGCCGACTATGGGCTATTTGCACGAAGGTCACCTGGCGCTGGTCGAAGCCAGCCGGGCGCAATCTGACCTCACCGTCCTCAGCATCTTCGTGAACCCCACTCAGTTCGCACCAAACGAGGATCTCAGCACCTATCCGCGCGACTTGACGCGCGATGAGAAACTGTGCCGCGGCGCCGATGTTGCCATCGTCTTTGCGCCGGATGCGAGGGAAGTCTATCCGGCACGCTTTGAGACCTTCGTCGAGCCGGGCGACCTGGCAAAGCCGCTCTGCGGAGCGTTCAGGCCCGGACACTTTCGCGGTGTCGCAACCGTAGTCTGCAAACTGCTCAACATGGTGCAGCCGAATGTCGCGTTTTTTGGACAGAAGGATTTTCAACAATGCGCGGTCGTGCGTCACATGGCACTTGATCTCGATCTTCCGATCGAGATCGTTACCGTGCCAACGGTCCGGGAAGCGGATGGGCTCGCGATGAGCAGTCGCAACCGCTATCTCAGCGAGGAAGAACGTCGGCGGGCTGGCGCCATCAGCCGTGGACTGTTCGCCGCAGCGGACAAGTTCCGCTCAGGAGAACGCGACGTCGAAAAGCTGCTTGCAATCGCCAAAGGGCATTTGAACGAGGTCGATCGGCTGCAATACCTTGAGCTTGTCGACCATGATTCGTTCAAGGCCGCCAAAAGTCCGCTAAGCCACCCGGCGGCACTGTGTGCCGCAGCCTACGTAGGCTCGACCCGGCTGATCGACAATGTGATACTGGCGTTACCAACTTCCTAGCACCAGCACGAGCGGATTGAGTGCGGCGAAATCCGTCGGCAACACGTGCGCGAACGCGGAATTTAAGCGTCGTGTTGGGATAAGTTGCATTAATCAACATCGAGATGTCGTTACGATGCAGGGTTAGGCGCAGCCCCGTTTCACGACCCGACCGTTGCGCGGGGCGGCAACAATGACGTGGTCAAACTCGTCTCAGTTCGTCGGCGCGGCATAGGAGCAGGACATGGCTGGCCATTTCTACCGACTCCGCATGGGCGCGTATGCTGAGACATTGTTTCGGTGCAGCAAGCGCGAGAAGCTGCAAATGATCTGGCTGCAGTGCAATTTGATGCGGCTCGGGAGTGAAGTCATACGATCCGAGCACTGGTCCATCGCGGCAGACCAGCCAGTTCGGCATGAACACGGCGCGGCGCGAACCGACCCCAGAGGTAAGACGGCCCTGGGCGACCTCAAACAGATCTGCCGCGAAGCGCATTCAGAAGCGCCGACCATGTGGAGGCCGGCGTGAACAATAACGAATTGTCGTTCTCTGAACAGCCTGGTGAGCTGTCGCACTGGGCGAAGCCCAACTTGTCTATGTTTTTGACAAAAGCGCGGAGATTTCCAAAGCGAGCGGCTGCGCAGTGCCCCTGCTGCTGGAAGACAAGCGTGCGCCTACAAACGCGAATTCAGGATTCTGAAATCAATCTAAATTAGCAAGCCAGTCATCAACGAGCAAAGCAGGCCAGCTCCCGTTCTGCTCGATACCGATCACGCCCGTCGGACCGGCGACAACCAGCACTGCACCGGGCGCATAAAATTCATCACGGGGTAAAATGACCGGAGTAGCGAGCAGAATTATCGGGCAGTTGAGGAGTTGCCGGGGCTTTCGCGTTGGGTTGCGCGGCCAGATGGCACTGCTCGGGATTTCGGGAGTTGTTGTCACAGGTGCACTCTGCGCTGCCGCCCTGAACTACGCGAGCCTGGTCCAGAGCGAGACGAATGACAGCAACAAATTCAAAGGTCATGTCGCATCGCTGTCACAAAGCTTCCTGGTGTCACGACAAATCACGAACGACTTCCTGCGCAAGCCCAGCGAAATGACAATCACGAAGCATGCGAAGAGCCATGAGGAGCAGCTCGCAGACCTGAGTTGGGTCGAAGCATTTGTGTCGGCTCTGCCCGACCACGACCCACGGAAGGAAGCGACCGCGTTGCGGTCCGTGATCAATCTCTATGCGACCCGCTTTCGAAACGTGGTCTCGGCGCAACGCAATCTCGGCTTCAACGAAGATGATGGATTTCAGGGCAAGCTGCGCAAGGCCGTGCACGCCATCGAGCAACGTCTGGCCGACCTGAACCAGTCACGCCTCACGATCCTGATGCTGACGATGCGCCGGCACGAGAAAGACTTCATCCTTCGTGGCGAAGACAAAGATGGGGATCAACTGGCTGACAGGGAGGCGGAATTCGAAACCGCACTTGCTCAGGCGAGCCTACCTCCGGAGACGAGATCCCAACTGCTCGAGCTGATCCGCGCATACAAGTCGAGCTTTGTGTCCTTCATGGTGACGCAGCAGGCGCTGAGCGATCAGGCCGACGATCTCGAGCAAATCTACGACCGCATCAGCCCGGCGCTCGCAAAGATCATGGCCGCCGCTGACATGCGCTCGCGGGCTGCGGAAATGCAAGCTGAACAAATTCAGCGGAAGCTGATTTGGCTGATCGGGTTTGCAACGTTGCTCGTTGGCCTGCTCGCGTTGCTGTTCGGACGGCGCGTCGCACAGACCGTCGCTTCGATGACGGCGGCCATGCGCCAGCTCGGCGAGGGTCGGTTCGACGTCGTGCTGCCAGGCCTTGGCCGTAAGGATGAACTTGGCGAGATGGCCGCAGCGGTCGAACTGTTCAAGCTGAAAGCGCGCGAGAAGGCGCAAGCCGAAATCGATGTCAAGGCTGAACAGGATCGTACCGCCGCCGAGCAGCGCAAAGCCGATATCGCTCGGCTCGCCGGCGAATTCGAAACCGCTGTGGGCAAGGTCATCGATACGGTCTCCTCTGCCTCCTCAGATCTTGAAGCCTCCGCCCGCAGCCTTACCTGCACCGCTGATCACGGCCGGCAACTCTCAGTCGAAGTCGCCAGCTCATCGGAGCAAGCGTCTGCCAATGTTCAGCTTGTCGCGACAGCGACGGGCGAAATGGCGGCAACGATTGCCAACATCGGCCGGCAGGTCGAAGAGGCCGCCAATATCGCGCGCGAAGCGGTCCGCAGGGCCGAACTCAGCGATCAGCGCATGGCCGGTTTGGCGGCTGCGGCGGACCGGATCGGCAGCGTGGTCCAGCTGATCGCCGCGATTGCGCGGCAGACCAATTTGCTCGCGCTGAACGCGGCAATTGAAGCTGCGCGCGCCGGCGATCTCGGCAGAGGTTTCGCAGTTGTCGCTGATGAAGTGAAGTCTCTCGCAACGCAAACGGCGCATGCGACCGTCGAGATCAGCGAGCACATTGACGGCATTCAGACGGCAACGACTGACTCGGTCGGCGCGATTGCCGATATCGGCGTCATTATCGGCCGCATTTCGGAGATCGCCGTGACCGTTGTCAACTCCATCGCGGAGCAGGGAGCAACAACCAAGAACATCGCGTCAAATTTGCAGGAAGCGGCCGCCAGAACCAGTCAGGTGGCGGCGAGCGCCATTGAAGTAACCAACGGCGCAATGGATACAGGAGGGGCCTCGATGCAGGTGCTGATGTCTGCCGAGCTTCTGTCTGGGGAAAGCGCTCGGCTGAGGCGCGAGCTCGGCAGCTTCCTCGGCAGGGTCCAGGCGGCTTAAGCTGACATTTCAACGGCACGAGCCGCCGGAGCCGGAACATCGATGCGTTTTCGAAGACTACTCCAGCTGCTTTAAGGCAATGGTGCGGGCGAAAGCGTCTTCACGTGCGCGACCCGAGCCGTCGCGCCTCCTGTCCTCGGAGTACCCGCCTGCACAGGAGATGACACCTAGCTCCTCTCATCGTGATCCATGTTCCATGCTTGATCGCTCTTGCTCCAGAGCTTCCATACCGTTTCGATGCAGCCAAAGAAGCGCCCTTGCGAGCTGACGAAGATCGTTTCGGCTCGCACCAGCGGGCAGTCGCCGTGCGCGACGAAGAGCATCCGCAGCTTGCTTCTCCAAAAGCGATAGTTCCCGCTCTGTCATCGTCACTTGACCGATCTACACTCACTCATACCGCACGTTTGCTGAGTTGGCCCAACGGCACTCGTGCGCGGACTCGGACAGCAGTCGCAGATCTCAAGCATGCCGGCCTCTGCGCCCGCGCCATGTTTGCAGGCTAGGGTACGTTGACGAGTGGCATGGGCGCGGTCGGTCCCGGCTCGAAACCATCCTGGTGGCGGCCATGGACCGGCAGCGCAATTGCAAAGGTCACGAGCGGAATGATGGAGTCCACGCATGGCAAAAAGCATACTCCGGTAGCAGTATCGGATTTATGAATCTCCTCGCACTCCGGAGTGTCTGAGAATCGGCGTGCAAACCTCGTGACCTCTAGATCAGACGAGCATGTCGGGCCGCAGAGACAGACCGACTTAGGTTCGTCCTTCTGGATCCTCAACGCCCTCTTCGGTTGCAAAACGGCGCGCGGTCACCTCAGCGCGCTGGAAAGAAGCATGTCTTCCTGACAACAGCAGGAATAGTGCACACGATTCGAATAATCATTTATGCGTTCGTCGGTCAAACCGCGAGGGCAGCAATGGGGCTCATGTTCTTCGCCGCAACGGAAAGCGATGTATGCCCAATCACGACTTCGTCTCGGGTAGCCTCCTTGCACTGACCGCTGGTGGGGTTGCGCTGCTCTGCTCGAGCCTGCTTGCCTTGGCATTGATCTAAAGCCAGTGCGCTGGTTGGTTACGTGCCTTGCGTTCGGGCGTCTTTTAATGCGAATCTGCCGGCGAACCCGGCCGGTCGGATGCCAATCACTATGGTTGGAACGGGACACCAAGTTCGTTGGATGTATACGGCGGAGGGGAAATGATCAGATCGATGTTTGCAGCGTGTTTGTTGACTTGTTCCGTTGGTGCGGCGCAAGCGCAATACCTCGGTACGGGTTCTAACCCAAACAACCACGGCGTCTCGGGTTATACCCGCAGCAATGGGACTTATGTGCAGCCGTACACGGCGACAAATCCGAATAGCACTCAGCGCGACAACTACGGCACCAGCGGCAACTACAACCCGAGCACTGGCACATTTGGCCATCGCTCGGCGCGGTATTGAAAGTCGCCGCGATGGCCAAGTCAACGCGTAACACCGGCAAGCCTTGGACGGCCCAGGACGTCCGGCAGCTCAAACAGCTGGCAAAAGGCAACACGCCCACGCGCGTTATCGGGCTCAAGCTCGGCCGGACCGAGACCGCAATCTACGGGAAGGCCTCATCGGAAGGCATCTCCCTTAGCCCCACAAACCAAAGCCCCTACAATCGCAAGAAGTGAGTGGCTATGCCGGTATGCCCCAGTGAGCGCGTTAAGTCGTGAAGCACCTGGGCCGTGCGGTAATGCCGAGGATGGGCCTGCACAAAACGGCTTCACGACTCGCTGGCGCTGCGACGGCGCTGCTGACCGGGATTGCCGTGGCAAACGCGGCCGATTGCTCTGGCAAGCATGCGCTTGGAACGTCGCGCGTGCTCGCTGTCGATGCAAAAACCTATCCCCCCGTCGGCCTAAAAAGCTTTGCGCAGACCTTGCCCTTAGCCGACCATGAGATCGCTCTCACTTTCAATGACGGGCCGAGGCCCCCAAACACGCAGAAGGTGCTGGCCGCGCTCACGCAGGAGTACGTGCGGGCCACCTTCTTCCTCGTCGGCAAGTCTTCCGCCGAATTTCCCGAGCTTGCATATCGCTGCCGAGGGCCACACTGTCGCGCACCATAGTTGGTCGCATCCGATGATGTCTCAGATCAGCTTCGAGCAGGCGAAGGAAGACATCGATCGCGGAATCGCGGCCGATGAGATGGCGCTAAACGGCACGTCGACCAAAACGTCCTCAACGCCGTTCTTTCGCTTCCCCTATTTCGACTCGACGCCTGCGACGCTCGACCTCCTGCAGTCACGTGGCATCCTTGTCTTTGGCGCCGATCTTTGGGCGGCCGATTGGGAAAACATGACCCCGGAGCAGGAATTGAAGAAGATGATCGAGCAATTCGAGATCACCAAAAGGGGAATCATTCTGCTGCTCGATCCGCAGCCGCGGACGACAGCTATGATGCCCACGTTCCTGCGCTACCTGCACGACCAAGGCTATCGGATCGTACACTTGGTGCCGGCTGCTGCCCCGGTTCAGACGCACGCCGACGGAGCTCATTGATGGTGCGAGAGCGGCTCTGAGTTCCGGCTCCGGAATCGCGGGTTGCGTAGAGTGCGGCTGCGTCCGCTGCAAAACGGTGATTTCTTCGCATCAGGCGCCATCGAGATCGCCATCGCCCCGCGACAATCGCCAGTCGCACAGGCCAGACGCCGTTCTCAATTGGGACACTCGCAATTCAAATTGGTGCAGACATACTTGCCTAACTGAGCATTTTCTGACGCTCTGATGCAACGACCAGAAAGAGGAGGTCGAGCTTTCCTCCGGAGTGCTTCGGGCAGTTAGCCCCTCAGGAAACAACAACGCCGCTCGCTTGAAATGAGTGCGAGCGGCGTCGCTCCAGCCCCGGGAGGATGATGCAAAATCCCGGTAGCCGCTAAACTAGCATAACCTGTGCCAAAATACATGTTCTGAGGCGGGACACGCGCTGCGGCAGATGAGGACGCAATATCATAATCCGCGACCATAGTCCGCGCTCTGCGCCCAGTTGTCCTCGCGTGACAAGCAACGCTTGGAGCGGCATGGGGCCTGATGCGGAAGTGCTATCGTTCACTCAGTGCACTGGCGAGGCGGGCAATACCGTGCCGGATCTGTCTTGCTTCAAGTGCTGCGTAGCCGAAAACAAACCCAGCTCGCCGTTTCGCGCTTCCTCGCCCATTCTCGTATAGTCCGGAAACAGGATAAATGCCGACGCCTTTGTGCCGGGCGTTTTGTGCGATTGCGTCTTCCTGCGCCGCATCGAGTTTCTTGAACCAGGCCACCACATGGAGCCCGGCCTCCGCGCCCTGCACTTCGATAGCCTCACCAAAATGTTCAGCGAGGGCCTCGAGCAAGGCCGAGCGGCGCTGCGCGTTCTTTCGCCGCAGCTTTCTCACGTGCCGCTCGTAGGCGCCCGAGTGTAGGAAGCTGGCCAGCGCCGCTTGCTCAAGCGTCGGCGAGTGCCGATCGGTCAAGCGCTTGGCCGTGCGGAATGCGTGGATGAGCTCTGGCGGAACCACGACATACCCCAGACGCAGCAAGGGCGAGAGCGTCTTTGACAGCGTTCCGAGATAGATGACGTGAGCCGCCTCATCGAAGACATGCAAGGGCTGAATGGGACCAATATCGTATCGGTACTCGCCGTCATAGTCGTCCTCGATGACATAGGCTCCCGCCTTATCGGCCCACTGCAGCAGTTGAGCACGACGCGATGCTGAGAGAACGTGACCTAACGGAAATTGATGTGAAGGCGTCACGTAGCAAAGCCGAGCCTTTTTGACATCCTTAAGGGCTTGTGTCTGCAATCCGTCTTCATCGACCGGGACGAACTGAGGCGTGGCTCCGGAACTCTCAAAAACATGCCGGGCGGCCCAATAGCATGGCGTCTCGATCACGAAGCGATCGCCGGGATCGAGCAATATTCGCGAGCACAGATCCAGACCCTGCTGTGATCCGTTGACGATGATGATCTGCTCGACGCCGCAGCGCAGACTGCGCGCACGCCACAGATAAGCCTGCAGCGCTGTTCGCAGCTCCATTGATCCCTGCGGGTCCTGATAGCGCAGGCTGCGCGGACCAGACGCCGTCAGGACTTTCGTCAGAGCGCGCCGCCAGGTCAGGCTCGGGAAATCGGCAGCTGCAATATCGCCGTATCGAAAGTCGATCGGCAGGGCCTCGGTCGCGATCGGCGGTCCGGACAAGGCGAGGAGCCGTCGCCCGAACGCCGATAGACGCGCCGTTCTTGGCGCCTGCTTGCCGGCCGCCCGCGACAGGCGCCCCGATTGAAGCGCAGGCGCAACAAAGGCCCGACGTCCCTGCCGCGTCTCGATGAAGCCTTCCGCCAGAAGCTGCTCGTAGGCTGCCGTAATCGTGGTTCGTGAGGCTCCAAACTCGGCTGCGAGGGCGCGGGTCGAAGGAAGCTGGTCGCGCGGTCTGTAGACGCCATCCTCGATCTGGGCCTTCAATGCTTCATAAATTTGCCGCGCCCCATTTGGCTTATGGCACCGCTTTCCTGTCTCTGACTGGCCCACCAATACCGCTCCAAACTGGTCCTTCAAAGTGGCCTGTGTGCGGCCTAGATGGTCAGGCATCAAGATCCGATCGAGGTGTTCGGATGCGGAGGAGTTCTAGCAATGTATATGCCGCCAGCCTTTCGCGTCGAGGACATCGCCGAGATTCACCGGACCATGCGTGAGGCCCGCTCGGCAACCCTTGTCACTGCAACCGAAGAGGGGCTGGTCGGAACGCCGGTCCCGATGCTTCTCGACGAGACGGAGGGTGCGAATGGCACGCTTTACGCGCACGTGGCAAGGTCTAATCCACAGTGGAAGCTGCGGCCTTCCTGTGAGGCGATGGCCATCTTTGCGGGGCCTGAGGCTTATGTCACTCCGTCCTGGTACATGACGAAGCAGGAGACGCACAAGGTCGTGCCAACGTGGAACTACGTTGCGGTACATGCCTACGGTGCGATCGAATTTTTCGACGATGCGGATCGGTTACTCGACATAGTGAGGCGACTGACGGACCTGCACGAGCAATCGCAAAAGGACCGCTGGGCAGTCGCGGACGCTCCGGCTGATTTCATCCAAGCGCAGCTCAAGGCGATCGTCGGCCTGCGCATGCCGATCACAAGGTGCGACGCCAAACGGAAGGTGAGCCAGAACCGCAACGCAGCGGATCGCGCCGGCGTCATCGATGGATTGTCGAGGAGCGAGCGCCCTGAAGACCATATTGTGGCCGCTCTGATACCGAGAGGATGAGCTGGAGGCTGCCGGGATGGGGTGAATGATCGTCGAATTTCGGGCGTTCCTGCTGTTCTTGGGAGCTGCGCGCCTGGTGGCGATCACACCAGAACCCGGGATGTTTTACGTTGCGGCACGAACGTTTACAGGTGGCCGTGCGCATGGTCTGGCATCGAGCTTTGGTACCGGTGTTGGAGTCTGGTGCATGTCATTGCCGGGGCGGTCGGGATCTCTGCGCTCGTTATGGCGAGTGCGGAAACCTTCACTCTGCTCAAGCTCGCCGGAGCTGTCTGTCTGATCTGGCTTGGCTTCAAGACATGGAACGAAGCCGAGATCGTCGACCCGATCGGAGTGGAGATAGCCGTGTCGGAGGGTATTTCGGCAAGACATTATTGTCGAAGCACTGAATCCGAAGTCGGCTGCATTCTTTCTCGCCTTCGCCCCGCAATTTATCGAACAACCGCCGATGTCGCCCGGCAGTTTGTCATCCTTGGGATCGTTTCAGTTGCGCTCAATACTGCTGCCGATGTGGTCGTGACCCATTAGGCGGCCAAAGCACGAGCGGGCCTGGCCAAGCGACCATCTGCCCTCGCCAAAATGCGACCAGTATCTGGTGCAGCTATGTGGACGCTGGGATCTTCACGTCGAGCTTCACTTCTTGTTGCGCGGCGGGCTGGTTGATCACCCTGGGGTCCATTCTGTCAGCTGCGGCCTGTCTTCCGACGTTGCAGCGCAATCTTTCGGCTGACCGCTCAGGAAAGACGACGCCATCTATGAAGACCACGGCGTGCATACGTCGTTCGCCTCGGGTCGCGCTAGTCTGAAGGTAGTGGATGTGCAGCATGTGGGTGATCGGTCCGCTCCGTCGCGGTAACGGCCGGTCGCCAACCGTCACACCCCGAACAGCTCGGACATGAGTCCTGAATCAGCCGAATGGCAAGCCGCGCTAGAGTTTTGGGATCTGTTTCGCCGCCCGCGGCGAGATTTAAGATCCTCTCGGCAAGGCATGCTTTTAAGGAAGACGTCCGCGCAGGTTCCGGTGCCATTTGGACAGCATCGTCCAGGACGCGCCGCAACACGGCACGCAAGTGAGCTTCTGAATTCGCAGCTGTCATGGGGCTCATCCAACGGATCAAATCTGTGCGCGTTGGCTTCGGCTCTCAGCCAGTGTTCCTGAGAAGATCCGTCGAAGCCCACCGTTCGATAATCCCGTGTCGTCTGGTGATTGGTGCAGTCGGCTTGGTTGCCGTCTCACCCGACACATACAAGAAACATGTTTAGCGGAGGTGACACTGAACCCTTGGAATGCGATTTCTTTGTTGGGTTCGCTTTGTCCAGAACGAAGGCGAGAGGAGTTGTGTAACGACCGACCGAGTCTCGGTAGATCGTGCGGCCTGCAGCTCCGTTCAAGAGCGCGTGGTAGAGGTGATCAAGGAATCTCTCCGCGGCGATATGTTTCTGCGTAAACTATCCGAACCGGCGGAGTAACGTCGAATGCAAGCAGCTCGTTTGGGTAGGAGCGGCATCAGGCGGCGCTGAATCGGCAGCAGGGTCGTTTTCCAAGAACTGCTCAGAACCTCGTCGCACTTCAGCAGCAACGGCAAGCGCGTGCCTATCCCAGGTGGCGCGATGTGGCGAGCCGGGCTCGCAGGCCGCGCGTTTGATCGACAACGTCGTTCTGAACCGGAGACACAAGCCTGTGTGGGTAAAGCTAGTGCCGGAGACGAGCTCTACCACAACACCAAGGCGTCTTTTACAAGAGCGACCGTAGTCAGCTGTTGGTCGGTGCCCCGACTGACGCAGGAACGCATGACATGAGCCAGAGAAGCCAAGCCGAGCGCGCCGCGTCTGGCCGCGCGTTTCATGATGGAGAATGTCGGGCCAGTCTGGACCGATCCAGGCTCGCTAGCGATGTAAAGCCCGCAAAGCTCGACCTCAGCGGATGGTGCAGGAGCTTGGCATCATGTGACGGCGTGGTATTTGGTCCGCTCAGCCAGATTGGGTTGGAGGTGAGAATGTCAGTCCGTCGGCAAACAGCTCTGACAGCCGGCCGGCTAATTCTCCGTCCGGTTAGTCGGCACGATGATCCCTCGTGCGGCCAGGCAGTTTAGCACCGTATCGGCCAACCGTTCCGGCTGCTGGTTCAGTGTTGTCAAATGGATCTCTGGCACGCTCGGCGCCTCGTACGGCGCATCGACGCCGGTGAAAGTCTTGACCATGCCTGATTTCGCCTTGGCGTAGAGCCCCTTCGGATCGCGCCGCACGCATTCGCCGATCGGCGTGTCCACAAAGACCTCGATGAATTCGCCGTCGCCCACGGCATCGCGGACCATGTCTCGCTCAGCCTTGTAGGGCGAGATGAACGAGCAGATGACGAGCAAGCCGCTATCGACCATCAGTTTGGCAACCTCGCCTGCACCGCGGATGTTTTCAGCCCGATCGGATTCGGTCAAGCCGAGATCCCGATTGGGACCGTGCCTGAGATTGTCGCCGTCCAAGAGCATGGTGTGATACGACATCGCAAATAGCTTCTGGTCGACGAGATTGGCGATGGTCGATTTGCCAGCGCCGGAAAGCCCGGTAAACCAGATGATGCAGGGTCTTTGGTGCTTGAGAGCGGTGCGCTCCTTCTTGCCGAGTGAGAGCGGCTGCCGGGCTATGTTGGCGGCACGCCGCAACGGGAAGGCAATCATGCCAGCGCCGACGGTCCGGTTGGTGTCTCGGTCGATCACGATGAAGGAGCCGGTACGCCGGTTCGCTTCATAGGCATCGAAGGTTGCTGGCAATGCGGTTGCAATCTTGCAGAAGCCGATTTCATTGAGGCGCAAAGTGCGGGCTGCCACGTGCGCGCCTGTGTTGACGTCGATCCTGTATTTCATCGCGGTGATGCTGCCGGACGCGCTGGATTGCGTGCCGATCCGGAAGCCATAGGATCGGCCCGGGACCATGTCCTCCTGGTCCATCCAGATCACGTGGGCGGCAAACTGATCAGCGACCTCCGGTCGTTCCGTCGGCTTAGCGATGATATCGCCGCGGCCGATGTCGATCTCGTCAGCCAGTGTAATTGTCACCGCATCGCCGGCTTCGGCGCGCACAAGCTCGCCATCGTACGTCACGATCTGCTTGACGCGCGAATTGCGTCCCGATGCCGGAACGACGATTTCGTCGCCAACCGCAATGCTGCCGGAGACCACCGTTCCAGCGTAGCCGCGGAAATCCATATTCGGCCGGTTCACCCATTGGACCGGGAAACGGAACGGCAAGCCAGCCGTCTCGGACTGGATGTCGATGCTTTCGAGATAGTCCAACAGGCAAGGGCCGTGAAACCAGTCGGTATTGCGGGAGCGGTTGATGATGTTGTCGTCGTGTCGTGCGGAGATCGGGATAGCCGCGACCGACGTGAAGCCGAGATTCGAAGCGAACTTGACATAGTCGGCCACGATGCGATCAAACACTTCCTTGCGGTAATCGATCAGATCCATCTTGTTCAGGGCCACGACCACGTGCCGGATGCCCAGGAGCGAGCAAATATAGGAGTGCCGCCTGGTCTGGACCAGGACCCCTTTGCGCGCATCGATCACAATGACTGCGAGCTGGGCGTTGGAGGCGCCGGTCGCCATGTTACGCGTATATTGTTCGTGACCGGGCGTATCGGCCACCATGAACGATCGGCGCGGCGTGGTGAAGAAGCGATAGGCGACATCGATGGTGATGCCCTGTTCGCGTTCGGCCTCAAGTCCATCGACCAGCAGGGCAAAGTCGATAGCATCTCCGGTTGTGCCGTGCTTGACGCTGTCGCGCGCAAGCGTCTGCAGCTGATCCTCATAGATAGCCTTGCTGTCGTGCAGAAACCGGCCGATTAGCGTCGATTTTCCATCGCCCACCGAGCCGCAAGTGATGAAGCGCAGCTGATCCTTGCTGTCGGTAAAGGTGAGCTCTCGCAGCGCATCAGTATCCATTCAGAAGTAGCCTTCCCGCTTCTTTTTCTCCATCGAGGCAACTTCATCGGTATCGATCAGCCGTCCCTGACGCTCGGAGACTGTCGCAACCTGCATTTCCGCGACGATGTCTTTGATGGTGATGGCGTCGGACTCGATGGCGCCGCTCAGCGGATAGCAACCAAGCGTGCGGAAACGCATCATCTTGAGCTCGGGCGTCTCGTTCGACACCAAGGGCAGGCGCTCGTCATCCACCATGATCAGCGCGCCATTGCGATGGACCACCCACCGCTTTTTCGCGAAATAAAGCGGAACGACCGGAATGTCCTCCAGCATGATGTATTCCCAGACGTCGAGTTCCGTCCAATTCGAAATGGCAAATACCCGCATCGTCTCGCCTTTCCGGCTGCGGGTGTTGAAGAGATTCCACAGCTCCGGCCTCTGGTTGCACGGGTCCCAGACATGTCCGCGCGAACGGAAGGAGAAGATGCGCTCCTTCGCCCGGCTTTTTTCCTCATCGCGCCGGGCGCCCCCGAACGCTGCGTCAAAGCCGTAGAGGTCGAGCGCCTGCTTGAGCGCGTCTGTCTTCATCACCTGGGTGTGCAGCGTTGATCCGGAATCGATCGGGTTGATGCCGCGCTCGATCCCGTCGCGGTTCACATGAACGATCAGGTTGATGCCAAGACGTTGGGCCGTCTCATCGCGAAAGCTGATCATCTCGCGAAACTTCCAGGTTGTGTCGACATGCAACAGCGAAAACGGGACCTTCGCCGGATAGAAGGCCTTCTGCGCCAGGTGCAGCATGACGCTCGAGTCCTTGCCGATCGAATAGAGCATGACTGGCTTTCGAAAGTCGGCAACCACTTCGCGCATGATCTCGATGGACTCGGCTTCCAGCCGCCGCAGACGCCGCGGCAGCGTGCGAGTCTGTGGTTTAGTGATATTTTGTGCGTGCATTCTGAACATCTGATGTTCGCCGCGCGGCAAGTCGCCGTTTCGATGATCTAGCTTGCCGTAGCTCATGGGGCCGCTCTCAACGTTCGTCACGGTGAACAGCAATTACGCCGAATATCCGCGTGAGCTTCTCGAAACTGATCCAGATCAAGTGCCTTGCTTACGTGCAGCTTTCGTTTCCATATCCCGCCGGCGCAAGGGTTGAGAACGGAGAAAGGTGGGAACAGATTGCATCTGCAATGACTACCTCACTCGCGTGCTCGAAGCCGTTTGTTATGAGATGAGGAGATCAAGATCAACTCCATTTCAAGACCGAAGCCCTGGAGCGACTCTCTCCATTTATCGTCTGGATGTGCGCCATCGACAGAATCGATTTTACCAATCGTGCGGAATGGCGGATAAAAAAAAGCTCAGTTGGAGAAATAGATCATCAGGCCGGTTTTGCCTCGTTTCATGTGAGGGCCGTCTCAGATGCCGGTTGTCGGTTCTTGAGGGGCTTGTCATCACGCATCTTTGCGGCGGGCGTCATTCGGCAATGGCCTTCATTTTGACGTGTTGAAGGCCTCATGAACAAACACGACGTCGATGTCGACTTGTCTACGCGCGAGTGCGCGGAAGAATTGTTGACTCGCGCCATCAATAGAAAAATCGCAAGCGACAGCACTTTGTGTTCGTAATGGATATCAGCCTGCTCGTCGCCAAGGTTAACGGCGAATGCCCTCGCCGTAAATGAACCGCCGGCAGCCCTCCATCTGCCGACGGAAGCTGGTGCGATGTCTTGAAGCATCGCTCCTCCCAGACTGAACTTCGCCCGGCCCCCAAAGGGTCGGGCTCTTTTTTATGCGGCCGGATCCATCCGCGTTTAGCGGGCCAGGGTTCGCAAGCGAGCTCAACGTCTTTCAGCGCACCCTTGGGACGCGTCTGTCCATTCTGCCTGAGCCTGCCCGTTGACCCGGATTTGACTCCGACGGCCCAGGATGTTGTTGGGACTGCTCAATCGGTCCAGCAGATGCTGTCTTGCAAAGCCAAAAGCTGATCGCCCGGAGGGTCCACCAAATTAACTCGATCGAGCGCGAGGTGTCCCGGCACGAGTGAGTTTCCAAGTCGTGTCCTGATGCGAAACGCGCAATCGGCCATAGTAGACCGCGGCCATGCCCGTGTTCGAAACCGTCCGACCGGCCGTCGCGCGGCCGTGATCGTCAGCGATAAGCATCATTGACAAAGACGGCCAGCCCGCTAGCCTACTTCAGCACTCGCGCTTTGATCAGGGTTCATGGTCCGATGTACGCGCGGTGTAGGCCTCCTTGCGCAGGACCTCTCATAATCGGTTGGGCGGGCGAGCAATGGTGCGCCGCCAATCAAGAGAGTCAAGGCAACACCGTCTACGGCTTGAATCGTATAACGGTCCCCCTTTGCATCCATGCTGTGGATACATTCGATCATAACAATCGATTTTACCGATCGACCTGATCGCTGATAGTCAAGCGCCGGCTGAAATGGAATTGAGGCACGTCGTCAAGATCGATTGTCGATCGGTGAGGCAGTCAGGCAGCCCAACGCAATCTGCGGGCCGGCAGGTCTCAATCTTTAAATTCGCGTGCCAGAAGGGTGCATGAGGCAGTCATGACTATGAGCGTGGACGGGTCCGGAGAAGGGACTAATAGAGCGCCTGAAGTAAGCGTATCGAGTGACAGCGTTTTGGGCGCTCCCACTTCGACTTTTCGCATTTCACCTGCACAGGCGCGTCAAGCGTTCTTCGTAGTCCCAGTGAGGACACGTCAACAGCCGGGTCCAGCTGAACCTCTCCCTGTGGAGCGCATCGCTCAGTTTCATCGCTGCAATTCGGGTGTCCAGCGCCTCAAGCAGAGGATTGGGCAGCAAGTCGAAGAGATTAGGAGCCTGATTGACGATGGCAGGAACGAGCGGGAAGCGACGCAATTGCTGACTGAACTCACAATCGAGCTGATATCCGCAGGGCTCGGGCCGAAACGAGACGAGCGATCCGACAAGGCGGTCATAAGTGGTGGGACAGGGCGATTCTTACAGGATCACTGCAGCGTATGCGATCCAGAACAGCTCTCGGCTCTCGGACGTATCTTTGACGACGCAGTTGCGGCTTTACCGGAAGATATGCGAACTCTTGGTTATCGAACAGAGGTCGCCAAACTCATTCTAGGACGTGCTGTAACAGATCAGCTTGAGCCGGGATCACTCATCAAAATTGTAATAGCCGTTGCCTCTGCCGTTTGATCGTTTGATCAATTATTGCGCCGCCCGGGATGTCGTTGGAGCTCGGAATCTTGCCTGGAACATGAAATACGTATTGTAAGGTCCCAAAAAGATGTTGTGGGCGGCGCGTCGGGGACGTGACTCCTGCACGAGTGTGGACGACGTAGAGAGCTAGCTCGTTGCGAGTACCGCTCTGTGGTTGCCCGATGCGAACCTCGGCTGCGTGCGGTGAGAACAGGTAGGCCATCGCGCGAATATCGTTCGGGTGCCATCGATGCCTGAACGTCGGAGGAGCCGACGTCCGTCAGCTCTCGCACTGTCCGCCGAGACCCAGCTGACAAGGATTCAGCACTAGATCATGATCTCGTCCGAGGTGTAGTTCTTGGTCTCGTCGCATGCGCCGGCCAATGTTCTATCCTGTCTTGAACGCACCGCTGCTTTGAAAGGCTGTGAAATACCGAGAAGAGACAAGGCGACGAAAACCGTCTGGTGTTCGGGCGCCTGATGATCCCCGATCGTCGGGTCGGCTATGAGGGCGGCACGGACAAGTGAATCTTCTGCGAGCAGAAAAGCCGGCCTGCCGATGATGCGATAAGGAGCGGCACGCGTCTGCGCCGCTTGATTCATTGCGCTTGATCCGGACTGCGGCACGAACTGGACATAGCAGTAAGGCCGCAAAGAGGTCACACAGATAGAGCAAACCAACGGGGTCGAGGCTCTATGATGATCATCGATCGTCGCCGGAATGATTGTCACGGCCGATGTTCAAGGAAGCCGTGCTTTTCTAGTCCGACTCAGGGCGGGACGGATGCCGCGCCATTCAATTCAACTGAGTAGCCGATGCCGCGCGCGGTCCTGATCCGTAGCGTCGCAACGGACTTCCTCAAATGCCCGCGCAAGCGATAGATTGCGCCTTCAAGCGCATTGGTCGAGACGTCATTGTCGAACGAATAGATGCTATCCTCCAGTGACGCGCGCGGCACCGTGCGGCCTGCATGACTGAGCAGATGCTCCAGAATGCACAGTTCACGGCGTGCGATCCTTAGCGGCCGGCCATCAACCCAAGCTTGCCGGCCGATCGGATCGAACTCGACATTCCCAAGCCCGATAAGTGGGGCTGTCATTTGCTTTGATCGCCGCAACATGGCTCGCATCCGGGCGATGAGTTCATCAGTGGACACGGGCTTGCACATGAAATCGTCCGCACCACCGTTGAAACTTGCAATCCGGCGATCGAGATCGCTTATCACCATCGCGGGCATCGCCTTTCCGTTCCGCCTCAATTGCTTCAGCCAGTCCAAGCCGTCCCCATCGGGTAGAGCCAACTCGAGAAGAAGAATGTCGTACCGCGCGCAACCAACAGCGGCCCCCGCTTCATCCAGAGTGTGCGTCACGTCGACGGCGAACCCGCAGTTCAACAGAGCTCCTTGGACGGAACGCGCAAAGCCGGTGTGATGATCAACCAAGAGTGTTCGCATTTCATCTTCTTTCGTCAATCTGCGACGAATTCAGGTCGTTCACCGATCCGACAAGAGCCACGCCAACACAGCCATCGTTGATCTCCAACTGACCGTCCTGGTCCTGGCGCAAGTGGGTCGGCGGTGGTTCTCCCGCCTTCCCACCGGCCATATTGATAACCTGCAACCGCGCGAAGCTTGAAGAGGTTGCGGTGCAAGCTTAAGGGTTCGAGACATTCGCAAGTCTGCTAGCTGTCAGGATGTTCCGACGCGACCGACGCGTCTCGCAGTCCGTGTCGGAAAACCTACAATCTGACGCTACGTGCGATTCAAGCCCATCCGTGGACCCCTTTCGAGATTATCCAGATATTCGCAGGGCTTGCGCAGCGAGAACGAAATGTTGAGGGGCGCAAGCCATCGAGCGCCGGCGGAATTGGTTTGGATTGTGGGGGTAGCGCCCGTTGCGGCGACAGTCGGGATAACGGGCGTCCAGCTCGAGGCTGCGCTCAGCGAGAGCAAGTCGAGAGACTAAAGGTAGCCCGGTTAGGGCGGCCTTTCCGAAGGGGCGGAGCATGCTGCTATTTGCGATGAAGCCTCGCGCCCCGAAGGTCCGGCTTGTGACACGCTGCTCCGCCCATACACCTGCAAGACCAGAAAATACGCAAGACAATTGCAGCGTTGTGAGTTGGCACGTGCCTTGAACGGGCGAAGGCTGTCCCGCATCGCATTCCCAGGAAATCACCATTATGGCTTACAAGATAGTCGCGTCCCAGTGCACCGCCTGCGGCGCATGTGAGTTTGAATGCCCCAACGCGGCAGTCAACCTCAAACGTGACGTATATGTGATCGATCCGAAGAAGTGCACCGAATGCGAGGGACATTCTGACACGCCCCAATGCGCCGCTGTCTGCCCCGTTCCCAACACGTGTGTCGCGGTCTAGTGGAGCGCTGATGAGGATGGCCGGTACGAGCAGCCCGGTCCCACAATGGAGCGCTGCTGCCTGTCTTGTGCTGACCTGGTTGCCGGTGAGCTGGCAAAGAGAGTTCCGCTCCCTGGTGGCGATCGCGGCCATTCCGTGTTCCAGGAGCGCATCATCGGAAACCCACAGAAATCGCAGGGCAGGATAATAACGCGGGCGCTGCTCCTGTCTGACCAGGCCAAGATCGGCAACAAGCTGGAGCTGCAAATCTTCGGGATGGCGATGCGCGCCGGCACCCCATAGCGCGATGCCGCTGATCGAGCTGTTCAGCGTGCCGGCCACGTGCCGTGCGTCATTGGCGCTCTACAACACGCATGCAAATGTTGATGCACTCGCGCGGGCTGTTATTGCGGTCGATGAATTGCTCGCATAAACGGGCGGGTGCTCCGTCGCATCGCCGCATCAATACGTGTAATCCTATTAGCGTGTGGCCCCTGCCGGCGTGGTTAAGGCGGTTCTTCGTCGCGACCAAAAACGAGGGCACGCGCGCTGGAGGACAATGGCGCGGCATTGGCCGATGCGAGCGACATGAAAATCCGGTTGCAATGCTGGAGCTTTCATCCCTGCCAAGTCACGTTTCAATCCGCAGGTCCTGCTCGCGGTGATGCGCGCTACGACGCGCCGGATCCAGACCGGTCTTCGCCCTTGCTGTCGTTGGGGTGAAGACGGTGGCCGCTATTTTGCCACCAAACCGACCGAACCGGAGACCCGGACTGCACCCGACATGCCCTTCGACGCGAAGCGTACTGCGGCTTCGATGAAGTCATCCTGATCTCGGACAGAGGCAAAAAAGATCAAGTGGCGGCAGCAAACTCATTGATTGACTTTGGGGTGTTCGCCCGACGAGCTTCAGGGGGTCGGGACTGCGGCAGCGCGCTTCGCACAGCTTCATCAAGCTGAACACGCTGCGCCGGCCATTGCCCTGGCAAGCAGCGGAAAACGAAAGCGCCCGCCCGAAGAGGGCGGGCGCGGTTGGGTTGCGGGTCAGTGGAATGTGAAGTCCGATGCGCTCAGGCCCAAGCTGGCCAGGCCGTCCACGCTGTGCACATTGCTCAGGTGGGCGAACTCATCCACGTGGTTCGCGGAGGTGACGTAGGCCAGATTCGCACTCATGCTATTGTATCCAAAGTAGACGATAATGTCGCCGGGGGCCGCGGAAATGGCGCTGGCTGCGTCAGAGCCGTTGGAAAAACCCCGATCGGTGATCACCACGACATGTTCCCCGTGAGCACCTGAGGCCGGGCCACTGTAGAACGTGTCCACCTGATTGCCCGGGCGCGCGTGATTGAGGAAGTTCGCGTTGAGACCGTCGCTGCCAAAGCCGACCGCGTCGAATGCGAAGGTGTCCTGTGCCGGGTCAAAATCCACGATAGTAGTGTGGTCGGCGTCCGGCCCGTACTGTTTGTCGAACCCGGGGATCGGATTGTGGAACTGGAACGCAAAGGTGTCGTTGCCGGTGCCTCCCGTCAGGGAATCCCTTCCGTCACCGGCGAAGAGGACGTCGTCGCCGGGACCGCCGTAGAGTTTATCATTGCCCTCATTGATGATTCGCGGTTTGTCGGGGCCGTTGTCGCCATAGAGGAAGTCGTTACCCTCGTCGCCGAAGACGTTGTCGTTGCCCTCGCCACCGAAGACTCGGTCATTGCCCTCACCGGCCGAGATGACGTCGTTTCCGGCACGACCGTCGATCCAGTCATCGCCCTTGGGGTCGATGATTATATCGTTACCGTCGCCGCCAAAGAGACTGTTGCTGCCCGGACCGCCAACAATTGGTTTGTCCACCGCGAATACTCCTTGTTAGACAGCCCCACCACGCCACCTGGCTCGTTCATATTGCTCGTCGGCCGATTAGAACAATTCATTGTTTTGATAGAACGCATCGACCTGGCGGATACATCCACGCGCGCTTCTCTGGCTTAACACCTCAGCGCATCAGCTGGTGCGACCGGTTTGAGCTGGTGCCCGCCCGGCCATGATGCAGTTGGCAGCGGGCGCGCCAAGCCCACCCAAGGCTAACGCTTTGCAGTCGAATATCAGCGGTGCATGACACGCTGGTCCTGTTTTCTATCGAACAGGCGCAAACGAGTCCGTCTATGGGGAAGCTCCCGATGTCGGGTTTGCAACACAGTCTGGTCGGGCTTGCCGACAAAGCTATGTGCTTCCAATTCCGCTAGTTTTTGCGATTGCACGCGGCTGGCACGGTCGTTGCTAAACTCCTGGCCGAGCACTGTCGCGCTAACTCTCAAAGGTAATCAGCATGAGCTTCGCTACGACCGAAAGCATTGAAGAGATCAAGGCTCGCAATAAGGAACTCATCCAGGAGGTGCTGACGGTCTATCCTGACAAGACTGCAAAACGGCGCGCCAAGCATCTGAACGTTCATGAGGCAGGGAAGGCGGATTGCGGAGTTAAGTCAAATCTCAAATCCATCCCCGGCGTGATGACGATCCGCGGCTGCGCCTATGCAGGCTCCAAGGGCGTGGTCTGGGGGCCGATCAAGGACATGATACACATCAGCCACGGTCCGGTGGGGTGCGGCCAGTACTCTTGGGGGTCGCGGCGCAACTACTACGCTGGCACGACCGGTATCGATACGTTCGTGACCTTGCAGTTCACGTCCGACTTCCAGGAAAAGGATATCGTGTTCGGCGGCGACAAGAAGCTCGTCAAACTCATCGACGAGCTCCAGGAGCTGTTCCCGCTCAACAACGGCATCACCATCCAGTCGGAATGCCCGATCGGCCTGATCGGCGACGACATCGAGGCAGTATCCAAGGCCAAGTCGAAAGAATATGGCGGCAAGACGATCGTGCCGGTTCGCTGCGAGGGGTTCCGCGGCGTCTCGCAGTCGCTCGGGCACCATATCGCCAACGATGCCGTGCGCGATTGGGTCTTCGACAGGCTCACGCCCGAGAAGTCGTCCCGCTTCGAGCCGACGCCCTACGACGTTGCGATCATCGGAGATTACAACATCGGCGGTGATGCCTGGTCGTCTCGGATCCTGCTGGAGGAAATGGGGCTGCGCGTCATCGCCCAGTGGTCCGGAGATGGGTCGCTGGCCGAACTCGAGGCCACACCCAAGGCGAAGCTCAACATACTGCATTGCTACCGCTCGATGAACTACATCTCCCGTCACATGGAGGAGAAGTTCGGCATTCCATGGTGCGAATACAATTTCTTCGGTCCCACAAAAATCGCGGAGTCACTTCGCAGGATAGCGGGCTATTTCGACGACAGGATCAAGGAAGGAGCCGAGCGGGTGATTGCGAAATACCAGCCGCTTGTTGATGCGGTGGTCGCAAAATACCGCCCCCGCCTGGAAGGCAAGACCGTGATGCTGTTCGTTGGTGGATTGCGTCCACGCCATGTGATCGGAGCCTACGAGGACCTCGGCATGGAAGTCGTCGGCACGGGCTATGAGTTTGGCCACAACGATGACTATCAGCGAACCGCCCAGCATTACGTCAAGGACGGCACGCTCATCTACGATGATGTCAATGGCTATGAGTTCGAGCGCTTCGTCGAGAAGATGCAGCCCGACCTGGTCGGCTCGGGCATCAAGGAAAAATATGTGTTCCAGAAGATGGGTGTGCCGTTCCGGCAGATGCACTCCTGGGACTATTCGGGTCCGTATCACGGTTATGACGGCTTTCCGATCTTCGCGCGCGACATGGACATGGCCATCAACTCGCCAGTCTGGAGGAAGACCAAGGCGCCTTGGAAGGCTGTCGCAGAACCGAGGCTCATGGCTGCGGAATAGGCGGCCTCTCCGCCTCTCTTCAGAGGCGTCGAGCCGACATTGACCACGATATCAAAAGGATTCCCACGAAATGGCGCAGAATGCAGAACACGTGCTCGATCATGTCGAGCTGTTCCGCGGTCCGGAATACCAGCAAATGCTGGCCAACAAGAAGAAGATGTTCGAGAACGCTCGAGATCCCGCGGAGGTCGAACGCATCAGGGAATGGTCGAAGACGCCCGAATATCGCGAAAAGAACTTTGCGCGGGAAGCTCTGACGATAAACCCGGCCAAGGCTTGCCAGCCGCTTGGCGCGGTCTTCGCCTCCGTCGGATTCGAGGGCACGCTGCCCTTCGTGCACGGCTCCCAGGGCTGCGTCGCCTATTACCGCAGCCATCTGTCGCGGCACTTCAAGGAGCCGAGTTCCTGCGTCTCCTCGTCGATGACGGAAGATGCCGCAGTCTTCGGCGGCCTGAACAACATGGCCGATGGGCTCGCCAACAGCTATAACATGTACAAGCCCAAGATGATCGCGGTCTCCACGACCTGCATGGCGGAGGTAATCGGGGACGACCTCAACGCCTTCATCAAGACCTCCAAGGAGAGAGGATCGGTCCCGCAGCATTTCGATGTGCCGTTCGCGCACACGCCAGCCTTCGTCGGCAGCCACATTACGGGCTATGATAATGCGCTGAAGGGTATCCTAGAGCATTTCTGGGACGGCAAAGCCGGAACAGCACCGAAGCTCGATCGCACCCCCAACGAGAAGATCAACTTTATCGGCGGCTTTGACGGCTTCACTGTTGGCAATACCCGTGAAATCAAGCGCATCTTCGACTTGATGGATGTCCAGTACACTATCCTCGCTGATAATTCCGATGTGTTCGATACGCCGACCGACGGCGAATTCAGGATGTATGACGGCGGCACCACATTGGAAGACGCCGCGAACGCGGTTCACGCCAAGGCGACGCTCTCTGCGCAGCAATGGTGCACGGAAAAGACGCTTGCGTTCATCGCCGGCCATGGCCAGGAGGTCCTGGCGTTCAATCATCCGGTCGGCGTCTCCGCGACCGACGAGCTCCTCATGGCGTTATCGCGCATCACCGGCAAGGAAATCCCCGAGGCGCTGGCGCGAGAGCGCGGCCGCCTGGTGGACGCGATGGCCGACTCCAGCGCGCATATCCATGGCAAGAAATTCGCGATCTACGGCGATCCAGACCTATGTTATGGGCTAACTGCCTTCCTGCTCGAACTGGGCGCCGAACCGGTCCATGTGCTGTCCACGAACGGCAACAAGGCCTGGCACGATAAAATGCAGGCGTTGTTTGCGAGCTCGCCCTTTGGCCAGAACTGCCATGCCTATCCGGGGCGAGACCTCTGGCACATGCGCTCGCTGCTCTTCACGGAGCCGGTCGATTTCCTGATCGGCAACACGCATGGCAAATATCTGGAGCGCGATACCGGCACCCCGCTGATCCGCATCGGTTTCCCCATTTTTGATCGGCATCACCATCACCGCTCTCCGGTGTGGGGCTATCAAGGCGGCATGAACGTTTTGGTGAAGATCCTCGACAAGATATTCGACGAGATCGACAAGAAGACCAGCGTGGCGGGCACCGACTATAGCTTTGACATCATTCGTTGATGACGAACGACGCGAAGCCATCGCCAGCAGACATCGGCGATGGCTGAGCGAAGAAGGGGCCGCTTTTTCACATAATCGCGATTGAGAGGAGAGACCGATGAGTTCGCTTTCGGCCAGAATCCTGGACGTCTTCAACGAGCCGGGCTGCGCCAAAAACGCCGACAAGTCGGAGGCTGACCGCAAGAAGGGCTGCACCAAGCAACCTAAGCCGGGCAGCGCGGCCGGCGGTTGCGCCTTCGACGGCGCCAAGATCGCGCTGCAGCCCTTTACCGACGTGGCCCATCTGGTGCATGGACCCATCGCCTGTGAGGGCAATTCCTGGGACAACCGCGGTGCAGTTTCGTCCGGTGCCAGCATCTGGCGCACCGGCTTCACCACTGACATGAACGAAACCGATATCGTGTTCGGCGGCGAGAAGCGACTTTACAAGGCAATCAGGGAGATCTTGGAGAAATACAATCCGGCGGCTATCTTTGTCTATCAGACCTGCATTCCTGCCATGATCGGCGACGACATCAATGCCGTCTGCAAGGCGGCTTCTCGGAAGCTCGGCAAGCCTGTAATTCCGGTCAATTCGCCAGGCTTCGTAGGTTCGAAAAATCTCGGCAACAAGCTTGCGGGGCAAGCATTGCTTGATCATGTCATCGGCACCGAAGAGCCGGACTACACCACGCCCTGCGACATTAACCTGATCGGCGAATACAACCTGTCGGGCGAATTGTGGCAGGTCAAGCCGCTGTTGGACGAGCTGGGCATCCGCATCCTCTCCTGCATTTCCGGGGATGGCAAATATCGTGAAGTTGCCTCATCGCATCGGGCGCGCGCCGCCATGCTGGTATGTTCGAAGTCGATGATCAATGTCGCGCGCAAAATGCAGGAGCGCTACGGCATCCCGTTCTTCGAAGGCTCGTTCTACGGTATCCAGGACTCCAGCGATGCCCTGCGCAACATTGCACGCGTCTTGGTCGCGCGCGGGGCCCCGGAAGATCTGATCGGCCGTACCGAGGTGGTCATAGCGCGGGAGGAGGCGCGCGCGTGGGCCGCAATCGGATCCTACAGGTGCCGCCTGGCCGGAAAGAGAGCACTCCTCATCACAGGTGGCGTGAAATCCTGGTCCGTGCTGGCCGCATTGCAGGAGGCCGGCCTTGAGCTGGTTGGCACCAGCGTCAAAAAATCCACAAAAGACGACAAGGAGCGCATCAAGCAGCGAATGGGGCAGGACGCCCATATGATCGACGACATGGCGCCACGCGACATCTACAAGATGCTGAAGGGAGCAAAAGCGGACATCATGCTCTCCGGCGGCAAGTCGCAATTCGTCGCACTGAAGGCGGCGATGCCCTGGCTCGACATCAACCAGGAGCGCTCTCATGCCTATATGGGCTATTTGGGGATCGTGAAGCTGGTCGAGGAGATCGACAAGGCGCTGTTCAACCCGATGTGGGAGCAGCTGCGCCGGCCGGCCCCATGGGACGGGATCGCCAAGGATGGCCACCTCAACGCCATGGTCCTCGCGCAGGCGGATGGGCAGGGGGCCGAGACCCCTGCGCTTTTGGAGGTAAGCCGCCGCGCAAAAAGGGTCTGTCTCTGCAACACGGTTGATCGCGGCACGATCGAAGATGCAATTCGCTTGCACGGTCTGACCAGCGTCGATTCTGTCAGACAACACACCAACGCGTTCGGCGGTTGCTGCAGGAGCCGGATCCAGGACATCCTTAAGGTGATGTCGGTCTCCCAGCCGCCTGCCATGCAGCAGGCCGCGGAATAGGACGGCGCCATGGCTATCGTCAGCACGCGATGCAAGGCCTGCACGGTCAACCCGCTGAAGATGAGCCAGCCCATCGGTGGCGCATTCGCGTTCATGGGCCTGCGCGGGGCGATGCCGGTTCTGCACGGCTCGCAAGGCTGCACTTCGTTTGGGCTCACGCTGTTCGTGCGGCATTTCAAGGAGCCGGTCCCGCTGCAGACCACCGCGATGAGCGAGGTGACAACCGTGCTCGGCGGGTATGAAAATATCGAGCAGGCCATCCTCAACATCCACAATCGAACCAAGGCGGAAATCATCGGGATCTGCTCGACCGGGGTAACGGAAACGAACGGCGACGATATCGACGGTACCATCAAGCTTATCCGCAAGAAGCATCCGCAACTCGCCACATTTCCTTTGGTCCATGTCTCGACGCCCGATTTCAAGGATGCTTTTCAGGACGGCTGGGAAAAGGCAGTGGCGCGCATGGTCGAGGTGCTTGTAAGCGCTCCGACTATCGAGGCAGAGCGCGATCCCGCGCGGGTGAATGTCCTTCCCGGATGTCACCTGACGCCCGCCGACCTCGATGAGGTCAGGACGATTCTGGAGGATTTCGGGCTAAAGCCAAGCTTCCTGCCTGACCTTGCGGGATCGCTGGACGGGCATATCCCCAAGGAGTTTACGTCAACGGCCATCGGCGGCATCGGCATTGAGGAAATTGCCAGCATGGGCCAGTCCGGCTGGACCATTGCCATCGGTGCGCAGATGCGGCGGGCGGCAGAGGCCATGCAGACCAGGACCGGGGTGCCGTTTCGCCTGTTCGAGCGATTGTGCGGCCTCATCCCCAGCGATGAATTCATCGCTTTCTTGAGCGAGATCAGCGGCCGCCCTGTGCCACCAAAGTATCGGCGTCAGCGCGGGCAGCTCGCCGATGCGATGCTGGACGCTCATTTCCATATCGGCGGCCGTAAGCTCGCGATCGGTGCAGAGCCTGACCTCCTGTTTGACCTGTCCAGCATGCTGCACGACATGGGCGCGCAGGTCACGGCGGCTGTGACGACCACGCCCTCGCCGGTGCTGGAGCGGATAAGGACCGACGAGGTGCTGATCGGCGATCTCGAGGACCTCGAAGAGCGAGCTCGGAGACAGAATTGCGATCTGTTGATCACGCATTCGCACGGCCGCCAAGCGGCGGCACGGCTGAAGATCCCGTTTCATCGCGCGGGATTTCCGATGTTCGACCGCGTTGGCGCAGGACACCAGCTGTCCGTTGGGTATCGCGGCACGCGCGATTTGATCTTCCAGATCGCCAACCTTCTCATCGCCGACCGCGAGGAAAATCATCAGCCCTGCCCCAATAGCTGGCGGACCTCAACGCCGCCTCTCAAGTCCGGACGCAGCTACACCGACGCAACAGAGAGCTCGATTGCATGAAAGTCGCATTCGCTACCCAGGACCTGAGGCGCGTCGATGCGCATTTCGGCTGGGCCAAGAACATTGTCATCTACGATGTCGGGCCGGACGGGCACGTCTTTCTGAAGGCGGTGCAGTTCGACGGCGATCTCAGGGAAGACGGCAACGAGGATAAGCTCGCGCCCAAGATCGAGGCGATCAGGGATTGCGCCATCCTCTATGTCGTTGCCATCGGCGGCTCCGGTGCGGCGCGGGTGGTGGCGAATAAAATCCACCCCATCAAGGTGGACAAGCCCGAGAACATCCTCGATCTGCTCGTGAAGCTCCAACGGATGCTGAAGGGCACGCCGCCCCCCTGGATCCGCAAGGCCCTGGCGAAGGCCGGGGAGCGCACGTTCGATTTCGAGGAATGAGGGTCACATGACTGAGGCCGCCAAAGCGAGGCAACCCGATACTGCTCTCGATGCGCCGTTCGTCAAGCAGCTGGTCAAGATCTGGCGCGCTGAGGACAGCCATGGGACATGGGAGGGCAAGCGCGATCTCGACTTGCTCGAGCCCTATATCTTGGACAAGGACAAGCGGCACGCGCTGCCGATCGTGGGCGATCCAGATCCAGACACGGTATGGCGCGTCGAGTTGTTCTTCAATGCGGTCGCGCTCTCGATCGAGAAGGCAACCGGCGTGATGATCCAGCCGATGCTGAAGATGCATCATGAAGGCTTTGGCCGCATGGTGCTGATCGGAGGCCGCCTGATCGCAGTTAACAAACAGCTGCGCGATGTGCATCGCTTCGGGTTCGAAAATCTTGCGAAGCTCGCCGCCGAGGGTGACAAATATGTCGCAGACGGGATCGGGATGATCCAGAAGTTTCCGGACGCGGCGAATTACTGAGGGCGGGACATGAGCGAACTTGAAAGGCTGAAGGCAGACATCAAGAAGCTGTCAGCCAAGGCGACGCAGGCCAAGATGGATCTGCACGACCTGTCAGAGGAGCTCCCGCTCAACTGGCACTCGATCATGGCGGTGGCGCAAAGAGCACATGAAGCGTTTGCCGAGCTCGAGAAAAAGCGCGAGGATCTCAAAGCGCAGGAAAGGGCCTAAGGGTATACAAGCATGTCATTTGCAACGCGCGACGGCCGCGGCTGGATGCCCGATTATCTCGTCTCGATCGATTCCGGAAAATGCATCGGATGCGGACGCTGCTTCAAGGTCTGTGGTCGCCATGTCATGATATTGAAAGGGATCAACGAGGAGGGCGATCTTGTTGAGCTTGACAGCGACGAGGACGATGAGATCGAAAAGAAAATCATGGTGATGAATGATGAGGGTGCCTGTATCGGCTGCGGCGCCTGCGCCCGGGTCTGTCCGACCAGCTGCCAGACTCACGCGGCCGCCGCGGCAGAAGGGGCTTGACGGCCGGCTCCGTTCGTCTGTGGAGGACAAGGACGGACGCTCGGTGCGGAGCCGTGGTCGAAAGAATTTCGGCGGCTGCAAATTCATGCTGCGTGTTCGGTGGCGCAATTTGGCGAAAGCCGCGGACAGTAGCTAGGCCCGCTTCGATGAGCATCCGAACACACGAACATGCCCGTCTCCCTTGACGGAGACCTGATGACGATGTCCGGTCCGTAAAGGTACGCTCACTTCATGTTGGAGCGATCAATGTTCGGGCGAGAAGGCTGGCCAGGACTTGCCCCAAGGAAGGGTTTGCTAAGCGCATGGGACAATGGATGGTATCTCCGCGCGCGGCGTGGATGGCATCACCGCCGTGGTCCTCGTGCCGCCGCATTTAGGAGCGGGACCACTCGATGCTCGGACTGAAGCTCGCGGTGGCCTGGCGACGGCGGAGTCCTTGCGCAGCTCGCGCTCAGAACTCGGCAGTTGCCCCTGGCGTGGTACTCGCGGCAGAATCCACCAACGGACTTAGAAGAATACGGATGTCGACACCAAGACGTTCAGGGCATGTCCGGTTTGGCGTGTGTAGGTAATGGCTGTCGGATTATTGATGTATAGCAGGCCCAGGGTTGCATAAACCCCTGGCGCCAGCCGTGCGGTGTATCTTCCCCGGATCGCCGTGCTATCGCGATGGACGAGATCGCCTCTAGCCAGGGCCGCATCGACTGCAAAATGGCTCCAAGCGATGTTGGTGGCAGCAATGGCAATCTGATCACCGGGCCGGCTGCTAAATAGTCCTTTCGCATAAAGACGAAGCTCGAGATAGCGGCTGACCTTGTTGACGTCAGACGGAGCGTACATGGCGGAGAACCCACCATAGATCCCCCGAGCTGGCGAGCCCTGGGCATCAGATTGCCAAAACTGCCTGTCCACGGCCACGTAATAAGCGCTGTTTGCGTTGGCTCTCGGTTGGATCGGATATGCCAAGTGCGGATAGCGGCTGTCGTTGAAACCGATTCCGGCCCGCAACCAGGTCTCGGGCGATCCCACAGCCGCCTTGTTCTTATATCCAAATTCATCAAGCAACAAAATGCCGGCATTGGCCGTGCGCCAGTTCAAGCCGGTGGGATTTTCGGTCATGTGCACCAATTGTCCATCCGGACTGAGCGATCGCTGGATCGAAATCTTGGTGTAGAGGCGGTCGTCAAGATTGTACTTCACGTTGAGAGCCGGCGTCGGCGCGGAATTGTTGCTCATTCCAGCTTGGGACAAGATGATTGGCGTCGGCCCGAACGGATTCATTCCCAAGAATTCGTCATGATTTCGGAGGTAACCCATCTTGAGTTCGAGCTTCCTGTCGAAGAACGTCTGGTAATAGGCGATTGTATTGATTCCCACCCGATCTGGCCCCGCAGGCTTCCAGGTCCAATATTGTTGCTCGGCCCCTACGGTTATCTGACCATCAGGAATTCCAAATCGGCCGAGATCGTAGGTCACGATCATGGAATTTACCGTACTGAATGTCGGACTCTCGCCGATATACCGCTGATTGAACGTGGTGCTCTTGGATGCATTCGGCATTCGGTTATCAATCAAGCTGTTTTGTGTCCAGCCCACATAGCCGATCCCGAGATCCGCCAGCGCAGATCTAACCCCAACCTTGTCCTGATCGATCGTATCCGCAGGCCCGGGTATATTGAGCCAAATGCCTTTCTCACGCAGGTTATCGAACTTCGCGAAGGGGTCTATCTTCTCTGGGGGCCTGGTCGTAGCAGCTTTGTCCGGACGATCGTGCCTCGACGCAGGGGCATTGATCGGTTGAGCCGCCGCCGAGCGGCCGGCGAGAGGCGCTGTTCGTTTGAGCTGATGGCTTCGGACACTGATGGTCGCGCCGCTCTGCTTTTGAATTGCTGGTCCAGGAGCCTCATCCGGCGCCTCGCTCCGGGTGTTTGATGTTTTCTCAGCTCCTTCCAAGGCCGTGCTGCAGACAAGACTCGCCGCACAGGATACGGCGACGGCAAGCCCGGTTTGCGACATAGTTGATCGAGTGCTGAAGACCGGAGCCGCAGCCGAGCGAGTGCGAACCGTCATCGCCACGCTCGCATGCGACGTGAGTTTCCCCTCCTTGTTGCTGGCCTTGATAAAGTGTGCGCCGACCAGATTGGTCCGTAGCTCACGCGCAACGCCCGGAAGCTGCTGCGTCAGAAAGCGCGACATGGACGTCCATGAGCAAGGGGAGATCGCGGTCGGAGATGAGATCATCGCTGCAGGCGCCGGGACTGGACATTGTTCAATGCCGACAGCGGACCACGCTCGTGGATGCTGTAAGAGCAAACGAGCGGAAGAGACTGCGTCGGCGGGATCTTTGACGTCTCTGGGGAGCCTTAAGCGACCTAAGCGGACGGCTCCTTGGCGGCCTTTATGCGCATCGAGCTCAATCGACCATCCGTGCTGACGGGCACCTCGCCAGCGACGGTGGCACGGCGAACGACACGACGCTGGTCGCCGTAATCCCTGACCGCATAATGTTGCGTGGCGCGGTTGTCCCAGATCGCCACATCGCCCACCTTCCAACTCCACCGCACGGTGTTTTCGGGCGCGGTGATATGGCACTGGAAAAGGGTGAATAGCTTCTGGCCGTCATATTTCGGGATGCCAACCAAGCGTTGCACCACATCGCCGAGCACCAGCGCGCGTTCTCCGGTTTCGGGATGGACACGCACGACGGGATGCTCGGTCTCATACACCGTCCTGGCGAACACCTCGTCGAGATGCTTTTTGTCGGCCTCGCTGTTGGCCATGACGGAGTAGTCGAACGCATTGCTGTGAACCGCCCAGAGTTCGTCGGCAAGCCGTTGCAGCGGCGCGGAGAGGTCCAGATAGGCGGCCGCGGTGTTTGACCAGATCGTATCGCCGCCAAATTGTGGGATCACAACGCCTCGCAGGACCGCGATTTTAGGATAAGCCTCGAAGAAGGTCCCGTCGCTGTGCCAGAGGTCGGCTCGGCGAGGGGGGCGCGCGGAATCAAGCTCGATCATCGATACCGTTCCCTCGATGGCACCGAGTATCGGATACGCCATAAGCGTTCCGAAACGAAGGGCAAGGCGCTCCTGCTCTGCGTTGTCGAGATGGCCCTGATCGCGAAAGAAGAGAACCTTGTGCTCGAGCAGCAGGCTGTTGATCGCGGTAATCGTCTCCGCCGGCAAATCGCCCGACAGCTTGATGTTCCTGATTTCAGCGCCGATCCGCGCCGCGCGCTTTGCGATGTCGGCTTGCGGAATGATACTGTCGATCGAGGATATCTTGGTCATGCTGTCATTCTCCTGAAAGCGCATCTGTTCGCAAAACCAACCTTTTGGGCTGGGACGCGAATGAGTAAGTCGCAGAATCGGACGGCACATGCAGCGTTATCAATTGCCGCTGCGAATGGACCCGTTGCTGCGCGTTTCACGCGATAACAACGAGACCACGATCGACCTGCACGACGTCTCATTTTCTCATTTTCCGGCCGTTTGACATGCCCGGTCACCTCGGACAATTACAAAGACTGGTAGTTGACCTAGGCCTATCCACGTTCATGCGAGATTGACGAGGGAATGCTGCGCGTCAGACCCCTTGTATCCCCATGGGTCATGTCTCAGCAGCCGTGGCGGTAGAAGAGCTGAGGATCTAATTGTATTGCGTCGCCGCTGGTGTTTGACGATGTGCGATTGGCGCAAGTAGCGATACAGTGCGCCATTCTCAGCAATATGGTCGTCGCTACGTGCGTGTGGAGCGAGTACCACGAGCAAGCATTGCTGACACCAAGGGTGTATCTCGATTCCGTGCCGTTCCTTGGCGAGAAGGTCAAATGCATGCAGCGGTGAGCCGGATCATGCAGACGCCGCACAAAGAATGGCAGATCCAGCTTTTGATGGTCCGGATGTCTTTCTGGCCCCGGCCGTTGGATGATGTACAACACCAGCCAAAGCGACGTCGGTTCGGAGCGTAATGGGTGCGACTTGCGACAATGCGGGTTGTTGGCACGCCACAACCGGCCGCTTGTGCGAGCGAAATCGAATTGCGATGTGGTTTCTATTGGGTGGCGACGTGGCCCATACCGCCGCTCGCGAACGACGCCCGATACAACTGAGAATAAAAAGCCCGCACGGCGGAGCCCCGTGCGGGCCTTCCTGGAATCGGTCAATCTGGTTACCTCCGCCAGTCTGGACCGATCCAAGCTCGCTGGGACGAAAGGCCTGCAAAGCTGGACTTCATCAGGCGGTGCAGCAGTTCTGCATCTTCCTGTCCCCGAGACCGAGAGGCTAGCTGGGGACGGGCGGCGATTTAGCTGGCCGCCTGACAATGCGCTTTAGAGTATGAGATGGAGCGGATGAATTGGCTCCCATGACAGGATTGGATCGGTGAGGCGGCTGAGAATGGACCACGCCAGCTTCGCAAATGGGGTGCGCTGGCGACTCTCGCTGTTCGGTTCTTGGCTGAATAGTCCCATGACCGTGTCTCGCTCGTGATGGGACGTCGAATTCAACCCGCCGTGAGCTTCGAAGTCGCGCGGCTTTGTGGCCGCACCTTCGCATCGAGCGATCAGGAGGAGCGCCTCGATCTCCAGCGGCTTGGTGGCGTAATGCTTGGCTGCAGTCATGAGAATGATCCCTCTACCTAAGACAATGCCTCCGTTTCGGTGGCGCGATACGCGATGCAAATTGCTTGCCGAATGAAATGTGGTGCTTGACCGGCGAATCCAAAAATGGCGCGCAGGGTATTGCGACGCCTCGTAAGCCCGTCGCTAGGAAACCTACAGCGTACCCTGCGGTATTCGAGGTGAGAAAGAGAGAAGCGTACGCATTGTGACATGCGAGGAGAATTTGCACGGCCGCCTCTTGTCTGAAAGGGTTGAGGACTTTCAGAATCTGACCCTCAGACTAGAGGCGTTCCGATGGCTCGGGCCAGCCCTGTCCTCCGACGCACGATCGAGAAGGCGCCTGTCCGCAATTTACCGCCGACGAGGCGGCGCCAATCAAGACGTCCGGGGTTCGTCTAGATGACGGGATGTGCTCACTCAGAGCCTGTAACAACCGCGTTACGGGCACCGGAAGGAACGCCTTGCGCCCCAGTCAACTACTAACCTTAGCAATTGATCGTTTCGGCGCACATATGGCAATCGTGGCGGCATGACGCTGCGCATGTCATGCGTCGAGGAAATCGGAATGCAATTGAGGTCTGTGCGCGCGAACGAGCCTGATGGGCATGTTGACTGGCCGTCTGCAACGACAAGGGTTACTCCAAGCGCGATCGTTGTTTTATCACACAAAGGCATGATGGATGTTCGGTCGCGATTGCCGAGCAGGCGCGCGATGCCCTGCTTTCCGATCTCTGCGATCCCTCGAAGGAGAGGTCTTGCCGCGAGCAAGACGCTATGTGTGAGAAAATGCCGAAGCCGTATGGTGGAAGAGGCGGGGCGTTCCCGGTCGGCCAAGAATGCCAGGCTTCCGGGTCCGACCAACTTGGGCTGTTGGCGTCGAGCGTCTCGCTCCGCGAAGGGGTACCGACCGAGGACCGGCGATCTCTCGCGCCTTTGCGACGCTGCGGGTAATTCGGTACGAGCCAGCTTGCGCGGTGAGCATGGCCGGATTGAGCTATGAGCGCCCCAGCTGATAAACGTCGGAGTGCGATGCGCGCGGTGATTCCGTTCGTCTTGCGTCGTTGGCTGCTCGAGCCCTACCGGGCCGCCATCGTGGTCATTGGCTTTGTTGGCGCAGCGGCGGTCGACCTGTTCATGCCCGTCTACTCCGGCCATCTCATCGACGCATTGACGTCAGGCCCTTACGACCAGGCGACGCGACGCGCGGTGCTGGTTGCCTTCGCAAGCATCGTCGCTCTCGGCTTGGCGTCGATCATCTTGCGCCTGGTCGGTCTGCAAGGGATCGTACCATTCACGCTCAAGACGATGTCGGACGTAGCGTGCGAGGCATTCATGCGCGTTCAGCGCTTCTCGACCGAGTGGCACGCCAACTCTTTCGCCGGCTCGACCGTGCGTGATATCACGCGCGGCATGTGGGCTGTCGAACAGATCAACAACACCATCATGATGGTGCTGCTGCCCTCATTCAGCGTGCTGCTCGGCTCGATGATCCTGCTAGGGGTGCGCTGGACCTCGCTCGGCGTGGTGATCGCGCTGGGCGGGGTGCTCTACGTCGTGATGACCGCGCTGTTCTCGACGCGCTACATCACGCCTGCTGCCCGTGTCGCCAATGCCTGCGACTCAAAGATCGGCGGTACGCTCGCGGATGCGCTGACCTGCAATGCGGTGGTAAAATCGTTCGGCGCGGACGCGCGTGAGAATGCCCGGCTCGCCCGCGTCATCAACCGCTGGCGGGTGCGCGTGCGGCGGAGCTGGCTGCGCTACAATTGCAGCGCGATATCGCAGCACCTGCTGCTGCTGGGCCTGCGCACGTCGGTGATCGGGGTCTCGGTGCTGCTATGGATGTCGGGGTATGCCTCGCCCGGCGACGTCACTTATGTGTTGACAAGCTATTACGTCATCCACGCCTATTTGCGTGACGTCGGCATGCACATCAACATCCTGCAGCGGTCAGTCAACGATATGGAGGAGCTGGTTGCGATCCATGACGTACCGAACGGGATCGAGGATGCACCGGATGCGGGGCCGATCCTGATCGAGGGCGGCGAGATCGCGTTCGACGACGTCACCTTCCACTATGGCGACCATTGCGCGCCACTCTATGAGGGGTTGTCGGTCTGCATCCGCGCCGGCGAGCGCGTCGGCCTGGTCGGCCGCTCCGGCTCCGGCAAGACCACATTCGTCAAGCTGGTGCAACGGCTCTACGACGTCTCTGGCGGCCGCGTGCTGATCGACGGACAGGATATCGCGCTAGTCACGCAGCAATCGCTGCGCAGCCAGATCGCGATCGTGCAGCAGGAGCCGATGCTGTTCCACCGCTCGCTTTCCGAGAACATCGCCTACGGCCAGCCCGGCGCCGGCCTGAAGGCAATCGAGCAGGCAGCGCGGCTTGCCAACGCGCACGACTTCATCCTGCGCCTTCCCAAGGGCTACGGCACCCTGGTCGGCGAACGCGGCGTCAAGCTCTCTGGCGGCGAGCGGCAGCGCGTGGCGCTGGCGCGCGCGTTCCTGGCCAATGCGCCGGTGCTGATCCTGGACGAGGCGACCGCGAGCCTCGATTCGGAGTCGGAAGCGCTGATCCAGCAGGCAATGGAGCGCCTGATGAAGGGACGGACCTCGATCGTGATCGCGCACCGGCTGTCGACGGTGCGCGGCCTCGACCGTATCCTGGTGTTCGACCGCGGCCAGATCGTCGAGCAAGGCACGCATCTTACACTGACCAAGAGGCCCGGCGGAATCTATCGCGGCCTGTTCGAGAGACAGGTCACCGAGTTCAGCCATATCTCGCGGGCAGGCTAGCCGCAGGGATTATAGAATTGATATCTCAATGCGACGTCGCTGGCTTTGTTTAGCGGAACCGCAAAATCGCCGCGATGCTGGTATCGTGATCGTCTCGAGTTGAGCTTCACGAAACTCGCGTATTCGCGCAAAGACAGCTGTTTCGCCGATGTAAGGATAAACCCGGCTGCCTGAATCGTCGGGATGTGCTCCAGATCAGCGGTTTGGAGATGAAAGCGGCTCGCGATGGGACGCCCGCGGGCATGGCGAAACCGCTTGTCGAAGAATCTTCGCGGACGGGTGCTTGCCTGTATTGGGAGCGTGTTCAGTTTGGCAAGCGGCCGAGTGTTCTGGTGTCAGAGCGGCGCGCGTAAGTCACTGGCGAACGCGCGGGCGGGAAGGCGATGCCCAGCCGAGAGCCAGGGCGATCATCGCAAGTCTCACCGGATTGATGACCCAGCTGAGTTTCGAACCCAGCCCACTTGCACGAAGCAACCCACCACGGCGGCGGTTGCTAGTGGTTGTCTTCCACAAATGTCGGCCGCATGAGTTAGTAGGGTGAGCGGTCGAGATAAGTGTCAAATGCCGCAGCGACAGCGCGAAGCAAGAAGCGGTGCTCCTGCCTCACGCGGATGAAGCCGCTTTCGATATCCACGACCCCGTCTTCGGCGAGCATCGGCAAGCGTTCAGCTGAATCGAGCAGGGGAACCGGATCAAAGCCAAAGGCCGCACAAATTGCCGGAACATCAGCCTCCAGGTCGCACATCAGCCGCTCGATGATCGCGGCCCGAACGCGGTCTTCGTTGCAGAGAGGATAGCCCTTTGACGTCGCCAGACGGCCAGCTCGGATGTCTCGCGTGTAGGAACCCGTTGCAACCTCGTTCAGCACATAGCCGTGGCCGACACGGCCGATGGCCGAGGCGCCGAGGCCGATAACGGTTTGACGCGTATCAGCCGAGTACCCCAACGAGTTACGTCGCAAGCGACCGGTTTTCTGCGCCAGCGTGAGTTCGTCGTCCGGCAAGGCGAAATGGTCGAGCCCGATTTGGCGGTAGCCGGCAGCAACCAGCGTGCCGGCCACGGCCGCAGCCTGTTCGGCACGGGCAAGCGTGTCCGGCAGCGCGGTCTCCTCGATCAGACGCTGATTTTTCTTGAAGGAGGGAACATGCGCGTAACCGAAGACTGCAAGGCGGTCGGGGCGCATCGCCACCGCCGTCTCGGCGGTCCGTATGCAGGACTGCACCGTCTGTTTTGGCAGACCATAAATGAGGTCGAAGTTGATGCGGGTTATTCCATTGCGGCTAAGAGCTTCGATGGCCGCCGCCGTTTCCGCTTCACTCTGGGTCCGGTTGATGGCTTTTTGAACGACCGGATCGAAGCTCTGCACACCTAGACTCGCGCGGTTGACGCCGGCTGCTCCGAGGGTTTCGGCCATTTCGACTGTGAACGTGCGAGGGTCAATCTCGACGGCGACCGCAGCTGATTGCCTGAAGCTAAACCGGCGGCGCAGGAATTCCATCAGGGCCAGGAACTCGGCTGGCGCAATGAGGGTCGGCGTTCCGCCGCCGAAATGCACATCGCTCACGGGCAGCGCATCCGGCGCTTTCGCCGCCACCAGATTGGTCTCCTCACGCAGTACCTCCAGATAGTTGAGGATCGGCGCATCCCGGCCAGTGCTGCTCCTCGGAAAGCCGCAATACCAGCAGATCGACCGGCAGAACGGAACGTGGATATAGAGCGACACGGCCTCATCCGTCGGCAGGCGCTTCAGCCATTCCTCACAATCCCTGGCGCCGACCGCCGCCGAGAACTCCGGTACGGTTGGATAGATGGTGTACCAAGGCAGGCGGGCATCGTAATGCCTTTTGAGGATGGAGGTCTGCAACGTTCCTGCTCCATGCTAGCTCACCCGACCGTGCGGAGCGGATTTTTGGCCCTCTCCAAAAGGCAGAGTGACGCGTTTGAGGCGGCCGGTAGGGCGGCCTGTTACGCTTGTCCCGACATCTCCGCTTCAATGACCAGGCCGAACCGCGGCGCCGAACCTCGAAGGACCGCACTTAACGTCGCGTTGGCGATTGCCCGACCGCGGTCGTCGATGCCGGTCCATTGCGCCAGTATGCCGCGCGGGTCGATCTCGAGCAGCTTGACCCCGGAAGGAACCTCGGTCCCGTCACGGATGATGCCGCGCAGTACCCCATTGCGCGGCGCCATGATGGGTACGCCGGAGTGATGACCGAGCACGAGGTCCTTCTCGACATGCGTTCCAATTGCGATCGATGTTCGCCAGGTACCAACGAAGCTGGAATAGACAAAACGTTCCGCGCCGAGATCACCGAGCCGGCTCGCAATTCCGTCAGCCGCGTCCGTCCACCCGTCTCGCTGGACCAGGCCGATCCTGCCGGGCCGGGTTTCGATTGCGACATCGCAGTTCGAGCTTCCGGAGAAGCCGGGGCCCAGACCTATTGTCAGTCCCGCGAGCCGCCGCAGGTCGGGCCTGATCCGGCGCTTCTGCAGACGCGCATCGATCAGCACATCGATACGGCGGATCGGCAGCAGGTCGACAAGGCCGAGACGGGAGACGATCACCCGTCTTCCTCGGCTAGCGTCCCCGCGTAGCACCCTAAGCACCTGCATGGCCTCGTCGAGGCGCTCACCCACAATATCTTCGACCTGTGCGATCCCGGCGAACAGCGCGTCATGGAAAGCCATCCTGCGCCGGATCACAGGCGGATCGGGATCGTGCGACAGCACCACGCAAGTTCCGCCGCGTGCAAGCTGGACGGCGATCGCGGATGCAATCTCATTGGTGCCGAGGATAATCGCGAACAGTCGACCCTGGTGATCAGTTCCTGGAGACATTCAGACCTCGAAGCGAAGTGTCCTCGCTGCAGCAAACGCTGCCGGACAACCAGTTAGGCTGCGTGATTACGGTGAGACACGGGAGCAAGAGCCGCGCCAATCAACAGGCGCCTGAGCACTAGTATCGCGAATGACAGCAGGACCGTTCAGCGTGAGTTCTGTCCCAAAGCAAACGTATGGCTTGTTGCAGAGCCGCAGACCTGTTTGGAAAAGCACGTCCTGTAGAAGGCCCGAACGCATCCACGTTGCTCGTCGGTTCGAGCGCCCGCAGTGCGCCTAGGCGCATGAATTTCCATCTCGTGGTCGTTGACGAGGACGACAGCCGCAGGCTGTCGTCCATCCTTTGCGGTGTGCTGGGGTAAGCGTTTCTTTTCTAGGTTGGGATCCCCATCAATTCGGAGTGCGAGCCTGCAGTTCCTCGTCGCGACAGCATCTGGCTGATGCGTGGCTCGGAAGATTCGCATCGAGCGCCGCACGCGCGCTGCGTTGATGGCGCTGCAACGCGCGCGGCTCACGCTCATCACGGCGATGGAAATGGACGGCGACATCTGGTGGCGGTGCGACTCGTCGGGCAGGCCGTTTTGGCGAGATCCAAAGTCACTGCTCAGACCGGTCGGTTCTGGTTGCGATTCTTCACGGGCCCCATTCGCTTCAGCCCGACTTCGTAAGGGATCTCCTCATAGGAGACATCGAGAGCCGTGGCTGCGTCGAGCAGGTAATCCAGCTTGCCGCCTGCATCGAATTTCTTGAAGTCGTTCTTGTCGAGCCCGGCCAGGTCCATCATCTCTTTCCAGACGGTCGATTCATCGCACGGGAGGATGTGAAAGGTGATGTCGCCGACCTTGGTCCGATATTTCGCCAGCAGATCTATATTGTTGCAGAACATGAAGTAGCGCCCGTCGGGCCGCAGCGCGCCGTCCAGAACGCTGCCGACGTCGTTGAGATAGGCCAATGAGTGCAGATAACCGGCCAGCACCGGGATCGTGCTTTCGCCGTCCTGCGCAACCGTCAAGACCTGCTCGATTGAATAATCCGGCGGCCGCTTCTCGTCCGCGAGCTGGGCCTGGAACTTTAACGCGATATCGCCACGAAAACCGAATCGGCCCGGCCTGGTCGTCTTGCTCTTGAGAACAGCGTTGAGAAGTCGTCCCTCCTTGTCCAGTCGGCCGAGTGCGGTGTTCTCGATTGCAGTCATGAAAAGTGTCCTCGATCTAAGCTCATCACCGGCCGTCGACCGGCACAACACGGAATGCAAATTGCTTGCCGACCCCGGCACTGCGCTTCATCTCTGTAACCGCTGAAGAAACGCGACGAGCGCGCTTCAATCCGGAAGCAGCATGGTCGGAAAGCCGACACGGGTCGCAAAGCCAACAGGCGGGAAGCGAAAAGGCAGCCTTATCAGGCGCGTGTGCGCTGGCATGCGAATTGCCAACTTGCAGTCAGCCGAGCCACGCAGGTGAAAGGGTGAGCCATGATCAATTTGACAGATAACGCACTGAATGCGGTCAGGGGCGTGATCTCAACATCGGGAGCGAGCGGCTTGCGCATTACGGTTGAGTCCGGCGGCTGTGCCGGCTTCAAGTACATCATGGGCTTGGCCAATGAGACGAAATCCGACGATACCGTGATCGAGCGCGACGGGATCAAGTTGTTCGTTGACAACGACAGCCACAAATATCTCGCCGGCACCACCATCGACTTCGTGCTGGCGCAGGAGGGCTCGGGATTTACCTTCGACAACCCGAACGCCAAGGCGAGCTGCTCGTGCGGCAAATCCTTCAGCTAGAAAGAGATCACAAGCATGCTGGCCGAAACCAAGCATCCAAAACAACTGCCCGCCGCCGAGGTGGACCGGGACCAAGTGATTCGCGCTGTGATCGAGGAGATCCGATCCAATCTGAAACGCGACGGTGGTGACTGTCAGCTGGTTGCGATCGACGGCACCAAGATCATGGTCAAGCTGACCGGGGCCTGCGTGCTCTGCAAGCTGTCAGCTGCGACGCTCGAGGGCATTCAGGCGCGGTTGATCGAAAAGCTCGGCGAATTCGTTCGCCTGATCCCGGTTGCCGGCGCCCCCACGGCGCCATATTGAGCAAGGCTTCAGTGGCGGTTTATCTCGACAACAATGCGACGACCCGAACGGACCCGTCGGTCGTGCAAGCCATGTTGCCGTTCTTCACTGAGCAGTTCGGCAATGCCTCGTCAGCCCATGCCTTTGGCAGGCAGGTCGCGGGCGCGATGCGGCAGGCACGCCGCAATGTCCAGGCGCTAGTTGGGGCTGCCCACGATGATGAGATCGTCTTCACCTCTGGCGCAACGGAATCCAACAATGCCGCCATTGCCTCGGCGATTGCGACGCAGGAGGGCCGGGACGAGATCGTCACCACCTCGGTCGAGCATCAGGCGATCCTGGCGCTGGTCGAACAGTTGGCCAAAGCCGGTGTCAAGGTTCATCTGATCGCGGTGGATTCGCGCGGCCGGCTCGACTGTGAGGCGTTTCGGTCGGCGCTTGGACCGCGTACGGCGATTGCATCGGTGATGTGGGCCAACAACGAGACCGGCACGATCTTCCCGGTGGAACGTCTGGCCGGATGGACGCGCGCCTGTGGCGCGCTGTTTCATACCGATGCCGTGCAGGCCGTCGGCAGGGTACCTATCGACCTGAAGGTCAGCAATATCGACATGCTGTCGATGTCCGGACACAAGCTGCACGGACCCAAGGGGATCGGCGCGCTTTATTTGCGCAAGGGCACGAAATTCAGGCGGCTGATCTGGGGCGGAGGCCAGGAACGCCGTCGCCGCGGCGGAACTGAGAACGTTCCCAGCATCGTCGGCCTCGGAAAAGCGGCAGAGCTTGCTGCAGAGCGGCTCGACCGAGAGCCCGTTCGTGTTGCTGCGCTGCGCGATCGTCTGGAGCAGTCGATCTTGCAGAACGGTCACTGCAAGGTCCTTGGCGACCACTGTAACCGACTGTGGAATACAGCCAATATCGCCTTCGAGCATCTTGAAGGCGAAGCGATCGTCCATCACCTCAATCGCGGCGGCATTGCCGCGTCGATCGGATCGGCCTGTAGCTCAGGCGCGATGGAGCCCTCGCATGTACTGCGCGCCATGCATGTGCCGGCGAGCAGCCTGCGCGGCGCGGTTCGCTTTTCCCTGTCCCATGAAACCACCGCTGAAGAGATCGACCAGGTCGTGCGCGCGCTGTCCGACATCCTGGCTCGTCTGCGTGGCATGTCCCTCGAGTTCGCTAATCCAGCCAGCAACGCGTAATCCCTGGAGTTGATCTCATGAAAATCATGATCCGCCGCTCTCCTGAGGCGGGCCTGTCGATTTACGTGCCGAAGAAGGATATTGAAGAGCAGATCGTCGAATCCGAGCACGAGACGCTGTGGGGCGGTTGGATCAGATTAACGAATGGATGGGTGCTGTATTTGCCCGAACTGGCGAGCGATACGCCGCTGCCGATCACGATCAATGCGAAAAGGCTTGGCGGGAACGGCGATGAACGATGAACGCAATACCGCAAATCAGCTTTCTCGAGGGGACGGATGCAGACACTTTGCTCGCCAATGTCGCGGCCAGACTGCGGAACGGTAGCATTGTTCCCTACCTCGGACCCGGCGTCGCCGAGTTGTCCAAGCCTGACGTGCCACGGACACCGGATGCGCTGGCAACCTTCTTCGGCACCAAGGTCGCGCTGCCGCGCCGGGCCCGTGGCAATGCCTGGGCTGCGGCACAGTATATCGAGAGCAACAAGCATCGGTCCACGGTGACGGGATTGATGGCTCAGGCGTTTGCTGCACCGGTCGAGCCGACGGCCTTGCATCGTCATCTCGCTACGTTACGCTTACCGATGATCGTCGATACTTGGTATGATGGCGCGATGCGTGCGGCGCTTGGCGCGCGTGACGGATGGGGCGAGGTCCAGGGCATCACCCGCGCTAGCATCGGCGAGCTTCGCTGGTATCGTTTCTACGATGCCGATGGCAACGAAGCCGATTCCGTGGCCGCCGGCAACTGGACCATGGTCCTCTACAAGCCGCATGGCGGAGTGCTGCCGGCAAGAAACTTCCTGATCTCCGACGCCGATTATGTCGAGGTGCTGACCGAGATCGATATCCAGACGCCGATTCCGGAAGTAGTCAAGCAGCGGCGGATTGGGCGGAGCTTTCTTTTCATCGGCTGTCGGTTTGACGATCAGCTCTTGCGCATTTATGCGCGGCAGATCACGAAGCGCTCGGCAAACGTTCATTACGCACTTGTCGAACCGGACGTGCTCTCGCGAAACGAGCGGAGCTTCCTGCTCGACCAAGGCTTGATCCCGCTTGCGGTGGCGCTCCCGCGCGCCGTGGAGATCTTGCTGGCCAATTAGAGGCGCTGTCAAACCGAAGCCGGCTCGCCTCTGCCCAGCCCGTGGCAACCGTTCGACTACGGTAAAGAGTACCGGTGCCGCTGAGCGGGAGCGCATTGATGGACGGGCGTGGCAATCGCTCCCAGCATCCCAAAGTCTGTCGCATTTCCGACACGCCCCATGCTCGCTGTCGGGGCGCAACAGGGCAGATCGTTCCCGCTAACCGACTGGTGTTGATGAGAAAATCCATCGCCGGCGGCGATGGCATGCGAGTTGCTAATCCAAGTGCAGGGGCTCCTCAGGAGTGGCTCTGGTAAGCCTGTTTGGCTTAGGGGAAGAATTGGATATGGACGCAGTGGAGCGCGGCAGCAGCGGCAAAAATGCACGAGGTGGCGGCGAGACCATGCTGGCCGCAGAGCCCAAGGGCTGCGGCACCTCGACCAGACACGGCAAAGCTAGCTGCGGGGCACACGGAGACCAAGGCGATCTGCCGCCGGCGATCTGGGACAAGGTGAAGAATCACCCCTGCTACAGCGTAGAGGCGCATCACCATTACGCCCGCATGCATGTTGCGGTTGCGCCAGCCTGCAACATGCAGTGCAACTACTGCAACCGCAAATATGACTGCGCCAACGAATCGCGTCCGGGCGTGACCAGCGAGAAACTCACCCCCGAGCAGGCGGCCAAAAAGGTGCTCGCGGTGGCCTCCCGCATTCCGCAGATGACCGTGCTTGGCATTGCCGGTCCCGGCGATCCCCTGGCCAATCCGGAAAAGACCTTCAGGACGCTCGAGCTCGTGGCCAAAGCCGCGCCCGATATCAAACTGTGTCTATCCACCAACGGGCTCGCCTTGCCCGATCACGTCGATACCATCGCCCGACTGAACATCGAGCACGTCACCATCACGATCAATATGATCGATCCCAAGATCGGAGCCCAGATCTATCCGTGGATCTTCTATAACCACAAGCGATACAGCGGGGTCGAGGCGGCGACAATCCTGACCAGGCGTCAGCTCCGGGGCCTCGAAATGCTCTCCGCGCGAGGCATTCTCTGCAAAGTCAATTCAGTCATGATCCCGGGCATCAACGAGCGGCACCTGGTTGAGGTCAACAAAGCCGTGAAGTCACGCGGCGCGTTCCTGCACAACATCATGCCGCTGATCGCAGCCCTCGAGCACGGAACCGTGTTCGGTCTCAAGGGCCAGCGCACGCCGACGGCCCGCGAGTTGAAGGCGCTGCAGGACGCATGCGAAGGCGAAATGAACATGATGCGCCATTGCCGCCAATGCCGCGCCGACGCAGTCGGACTGCTCGGCGAGGATCGAAGCGCGGACTTTACGAAGGAGAAGATTGTGACCATGACCGTCAACTACGACCCTGAGGCGCGCAAGGCCTACCAGGTTGGAATCGAGGAGGAGCGCCGCGCCAGAAGTGTGCCCGGGCGGGAGGAAGTGCGGGAGCATGCAGGCGGGACAAGCGACATCAAAGTGCTGATCGCGGTCGCAACCAAGGACGCTGGCCTCATCAACCAGCATTTTGGGCATGCCAAGGAGTTCCAGGTGTATGAAGTTTCGAGATCCCGCGCCAAATTCGTCGGGCACCGCCGCGTCGATCACTACTGCCAAGGCGGTTATGGCGCGCAGGATGACCTTGCGGCCATCATCAGCTCCATCAATGACTGCCATGCTGTGTTCGTCGCCAGGATCGGTGGCCGCCCAACGAGCGAGCTCAAGAAGGCTGGCATCGAGCCGGTCGATCAATACGCGCACGAGTTCATCGAGAACTCCGCGATCGCATGGTTCAGCTCATATCTCGAGAAGGTTCAAAGCGGCCAGATCCAGCATGTCGAGCGGGGCGACGGAACGATCCGGCAGGACCCGATGATTTCGGTGGCGTGAAGAGGACATCGGATGCCGTTCAAGATCATTTCTTCGCAATGCACAGGCTGCTCCGCGTGCGAGACCGAATGTCCCAACGTGGCCATCTTCGAGAAGGGCGGAACCTTCGTGATTAATCCGAAAAAATGTACCGAATGCATCGGTCACTTCGAGGAGCCGCAATGTGTCGCGGTCTGCCCGGTGGACAAGACCTGCGTCATCGACACCTCATTGCCGCGTTATCAGCCGCCGGCCTGAACGAGAGTAAGCTTGATGGCGTTCACGTTGACGGTAGCTGCCGGGAAACCCGCCCGTTTCATCCCGGCAATTGCGGCCGCGGCGGCCTGCGAGCTCGCCGAATGCGGCTCGACCAAGTTCACGACGGAGTGATGCATGAGCAACATCATCCGCGACACTGAGGTCATAGAGCTGGATGGACCGCCGGTCTTCAACCTTGGTGAAAAGGTGAAGGCCAACCGCACCGTCCGCAATGACGGGACCTATGCTGGCAAGGAGATCGGGGACGTCCTGGCCAAGAAAGGTGAGGTCGGCTACGTCGTTTCCATCGGCACGTTCCTGCAGCAATTCTACGTCTACGGTGTCGAGTTTCTTCAAACCGGCAACCGCGTCGGAATGAAATGCAAGGAACTGAATTCGGTCGACGCACGCACCGAGCTAGACGGGCCGCTATCGCGAGAAGGGCCCCCGTCATGATCGCGCCCCTTCATTCGACATCCGAATGGCGCCCGCGGATCAAATCCGCCAGCGACCCCATAAACGGCTGTTTCACGGATGGTCGCCGCTTGATGGACTTTTTTGGCCGGCATCGGCCGCATCGGCGAGATCGTACGCTTGAGAGCGCACACACAAGCGAACGTACGGACTTGGCTTCTAGAGTTTTGCCGGGCGGCCGGTCGGCTGTCTTGAAGAGCAAAGAACGCGGCTTTAAGGGGCTTTCGCAATGAATGCTGCTGTCACGAAAAGGGCAGTCGTCGGCCTGAACGCTCACCCGAACGAGGTCGATCGCAAGCGGATCGAATGCTCATTAGGCTCCCGCAGACGCTATCGTTATGTCTCGCCCAGTGTGAGGCCGGTCAAGGACGGCTATCTCATCGAGAGCCCCTGCTGTTCACGCGACATCGACAAGGACGGCCGCGTGATTGATGTCGCGTTGATCCATCATGACGCCGTATGCGAACTGTGGAAGCTGTTCTGGAAAGACCATGCGCGAGGAATCTGGCAATTCCACAGCGTCCATCGGCGGCTGAGCGCAGTGAACGATGAGGTTAATGCCGATCTCGACCGGGTGTTCTGGCGATAACGCTATTGTTTACGCACACAAACGACAAAGGCGGTCATGGCACTGGACGAAAACGAACTGATCGAACTTGAACAGGTGATCACGGCGGCAGAAGGCCGCGTGAGCCCCTTTACCGAGCTGCGGCGCCGCTTTCCGCATCTCGCCCTGGTGCGATGCGATGCGTCTGATGTCACCGAGCCGCCCTTCCGCAGCTTTCCGCAACTCGACCTGCACATGCTCGAACGATCCGAACACTGCGTCCAGATCACAGCCGATCCGCTGCTGGCGATTGGCATCGTTCTGGCGACAAGGGGCCCTTCGGGGTGACTGGGGTTGCATTCGCAGACGTTTACGGCCCTGTTGCTGGGTGCGGGCAAGCGCATCACCGTTACCGCCTTGACGAGTTCCTGAATGCGGAAAAACCGCCGACGGCGCGGTGGCGCTGCCGCTTTCGCACCGATGAGGGATCGAGCTCATCGAGCGGATAATGGCCGGTGCGCCCATCAACATTGGCATGCGCGGAGCCATCTATGAGGAGCCGCTGGAGCCAGATCGAGGGCAGGCGGTCCGGGAGCGGCATGTGGATCAGCCATTAATGCCCCAATCGCGATCTCCCCGTCGATTGTCCTGAAGAAGCGGCATGCGAACGGCCCAAGTCGGGCTCGCGATGACCGATCAGCGCCCGCTCATGCGTCGCTCTCGTGAGAATAGCGGTCGGCACAGGTCGAATTCGGGTGATTCGACATCGCTGCGCGCTGGCGTCGGAAGCTTCTCGGTTTCGGTTGTCCTGATGCCACGCGAACGGGAAGGACGACCGGTCAGGACATTTTCATCAAACGCGAACACCCGTCTTTGGAGCACGGCGCTCGAACTTCGTTGCTGATCGGAGCATCGCTTCTGAAAATCGTGCCGAGAGGCTCGGCCGCAGTTGCATTTTTGCCTTGCGTTGAGGGAGTTCCGCTTCGCGGATGAATGCGCCGCAAGCAGACTTATGTTCCCTGAAAAATTGTGAGCGCTGTCAGATTGCTCACAGCCGCACAGCTGCTGTCAGGTTCGAAACACCCAGCGCGGCGAGGGATCTCGCGAAGTTTGCACTGCATCGTCAGAAGCTTAAACGAGAGGCCCAGCGTTGGCACGGCAGTTGCTACTGCGATGCAGCAACACTGAGTAAGGGCTGAGTGCACGCCGACGCGCAAGACGAGCGATGCTCTCCTACCCTTGGACCCGTGTGCCCCGTTTCTGAAAGAGAAACAAGCTCGCGTGCAAAACAGCACGCAATCTTTGGCAAATCGGTTGATGGAGAAAGCAACATGGCTTCACTGAGACAAATCGCGTTCTACGGCAAGGGCGGTATCGGAAAGTCGACCACGTCCCAGAACACGCTGGCGGCGCTGGCCGAAATGGGTCACAAGATCCTGATCGTGGGCTGCGATCCCAAGGCGGACTCGACTCGCCTTATTCTGCACGCCAAGGCGCAGGATACGATCCTGAGCCTGGCTGCCGATGCCGGCAGCGTCGAGGACCTCGAACTCGAGGACGTGATGAAGATCGGCTACAAGGACATCCGCTGCGTCGAGTCGGGCGGCCCGGAGCCCGGGGTCGGCTGCGCCGGGCGCGGCGTCATCACCTCGATCAACTTTCTGGAAGAGAACGGCGCCTATGAGGAGCGCGACTACGTCTCCTACGACGTGCTCGGCGACGTCGTCTGCGGCGGCTTTGCGATGCCGATCCGCGAAAACAAAGCGCAGGAAATCTACATCGTGATGTCCGGCGAGATGATGGCCATGTATGCCGCCAACAACATCTCCAAGGGCATTCTGAAATATGCGAGCTCAGGCGGCGTGCGGCTCGGTGGCCTCATCTGCAACGAGCGGCAGACCGACAAGGAGCTGGAGCTCGCCGAAGCGCTCGCCAAGAAGCTCGGTACTGAGCTGATCTATTTCGTGCCGCGCGACAACATTGTGCAGCATGCAGAACTGCGGCGCATGACTGTGCTGGAATATGCGCCGGGCTCCCAGCAGGCCGATCACTACCGCAAGCTCGCGGGCAGGATCCACAACAATGGCGGCAAAGGCATCATCCCCACTCCGATCACCATGGACGAGCTCGAGGACATGCTGATGGAGCACGGCATCATGAAGGCCGTTGATGAGTCCATCGTCGGGAAGAGCGCCGCGGAACTTGCGGCATCGTAAAGGGGCACAACGCGGCAGCCCGGCCCTCCCAATAGCCACAAAAAAGGAGGGCCGGCAGTCGGGCGAAAGGGTGTCTCCCGAGTGCCGATGCGGTGATGCATCCTTGACCAATGTGGAAAGAGTAGCGAACACCCATGTTCGAAGAGCAGTTCTATCCTGTCATGGTTGTCGAGACGAATGATGGGAGCGTCCATGGAAGTGGGGGAATTGCCAGCTATCGCCTCCTGACCGGGATGCACCCTGCAGATGCCGACACAGGCAATGACAGCAATTTCGACCGCCACGTGCTGGCGTCTATTCTCGCGGCCGGTGTGATGGAAGGTGGTCTTCTCTTCGAGAAGGTCGGCCTGTCCAGCGATGAGCTGGCGGCGTTGCTCAAGCAAAATTTTCCGTCGGTTCGGATCAAAGGCGATGACTTGCCGCAGGGTTCCAAGCGCGACGACAACGACGAGGTTACAATGGTGCGTGATCTCTTGCTCGCGCAACGATCGACGGAAGGGGACACCGGCCGTTGGCTGGCCGCAATGATCGCGCGCCGCGTCATGGAGCCGAATCATCTGTGGGAAGATCTCGGCTTGCGGAATCGTGGCGAACTGTCCCGTCTCCTTAGCCGGCATTTCGGGCCGCTCGCCAGGCGCAACGTCAACAACATGCGCTGGAAGCGCTTCTTTTATCGCAGGCTATGCGAGGACGAGGGCCTCATCTTGTGCACGATGCCGGTGTGCACAGAGTGCAAGGACTTCAACCACTGCTTTGGCGATGAAAGCGGTGAGAGCCGTATGGCCGAGCGCCGGCGCGACGTTCTGTTGGCGCCGGCCGCTCCGGTCGCGGGCGGCAGCTGACCCGTATTCCCGCCGCCTGATAGATGGTTCTTTGTCGCAACAACTGTCGGCGGACGACGCGCAGCCGGTCGAGGACGCGCAGATGATGCGGCCAAATCTGCTGCAGCGGACTACGGCGCGAACCAGCGGGACGATCTGCTGCTCAAGGCGGGCTTGCGCCCAAGCCGATAAGCTCTTTTGGTCTGAAGGGAGCTGTGCCTTGCCAGCGCGGACAAGCGAGGTCGCTGCGGCTTGTGTTCGGGCGAGATTGCTCAACCCCAGAGATTGCGGATCAGTCGCGCAAGCAGTCCTGTTGCGTTTGGATGGATTTTGATGCCTCACGACCGTTTTCGACACCGATACCACCCCGCATCCGTAGGGTTGTCTACTGCAGTGGGCGTGCTGCTCACTATGACCGCCCTGATGCGATGTGCCCGGGTTTGCGAACCGATGAACTCTGAGGCGTCGCTCTGATATTCGATCCGCTCCGCAACCCGAGCTGATCCAGGACGTAGAAAGGTGAGAGCTCAACTGGCGCGTCGGTTTTGCGACACTGTCATCCTGGCGCATCCGGTCGCGGGCGAGAGCTCGCGAATCTTCAGTAGGTTGGGATCCTGCGGGCGTGGCATGCGGTTTGCCAAAGCAGTCCTTACCAAACGCAATCAGGAGGCTTCGTTGATCGACGCCAAAGCCATCGCTGTCAAGCCGTCATGGTTCGAGTCGGCATGGAACCAGCGGACCGTGCTCAATGACACAACGCTACGCGACGGCGAGCAGGCGCCTGGTGTTGCGTTCACCACGGAGGAAAAGGTGGCCATCGCGCATGCGTTGGCCCGGGCCGGCATCACGGAGATCGAGGCCGGAACCCCCGCCATGGGCGATGATGAGATCGCTTCTATTCGCGCTATTGTCGAGGAGGGGCTGCCGCTCACGCCTATTGCTTGGTGCCGCATGCGTGAGGCCGATGTCGACGCGGCAATCGAGGCCAAGGTGTCGATGGTCAATGTTTCGATCCCGGCTTCGGACGTGCAGATCGCGGCCAAGCTTGGTGGGAACCGCAAGCAGGCATTGCAGCGGGTGGAGCGGGTGGTGGGTTACGCCCGCGAGCGAGGGCTTGATGTCGCCGTCGGAGGCGAGGATTCTTCCCGCGCCGATGTCGAATTTCTCATAAGCCTCATCGCGACTGCGACAGCCGCGGGCGCGCGGCGGTTTCGGATCGCCGATACGCTCAGTGTCCTCGATCCCGATTCCGCCTATGCGCTGATCGCGCGCCTGCGCGCGACCACTGATCTCGAGCTCGAATTTCACGGCCATGACGATCTCGGGCTCGCGACCGCCAACACGCTTGCTGCCATCAGGGGTGGAGCGAGCCACGCTTCTGTCACTGTCATCGGGCTGGGCGAACGGGCCGGCAATGCGCCGCTCGAGGAAGTTGCGGTCGCACTCAAGCAGCTCTACGGGCGTGATACCGGCATCGTGCTGCCGGAGCTCATAGACGTCGCCGCGCTGGTGGCGGCCGCGGCAACACGTGCGATTCCTCCCAACAAGGCGATCGTCGGGGAGCATGTGTTCACTCACGAATCCGGCATTCATGTTGATGGGTTGCTGAAGGACGAGCGCACCTATCAGTCGCTCGACCCGCGTTTGCTCGGTCGCTCCAACCGTATCGTGCTCGGCAAGCATTCCGGGCTCTCGGCCATCACCACGCTGCTTGGCGAATTGCAACTCGCCGCCAGCACCGAACAGACCAGACACATCCTGTCCCGAGTGCGAAAATACGCCGTCGAGCACAAGCGTCTGGTCGCGCGCGACACGCTGGCGGCGATCTGGCGCGATGTTTGCGAATGCTCTTCCGATCGCATGTGAGTGAGCTCTCGAGTTTCATTTGGCCCGCCACCAAATCAATCGGAGGGCGGCCAAAACTCGCGCAGACCGCGTTGAAGTCCGAGGACATGGGCTGTGTGGCCATGTCCAGCAGGGCCCACGTGAAACGGCCTTTTTCCGCGAACTCACCAGGCGCTGCCGGACCTCGACCGAGGCGGGCGGGCCCAATCCAGGGAAGTCTCGATGAGCAATATACCCCAGAGGGCCGGCATCCTCGACCGGCTCAACAGGGCCTCCTCGGCTGAGGAGATCTTTGCGCTGCTTGGCGTCGACTACGATCCCAAGATCGTCAATGTCGCGCGCCTGCATATCCTCAAGCGCATGGGGCAACATCTCGCCAAGGAGCAATTCGCCGCTGCCGCGGAAGCGGAGATCGCTGCGCGCTGCAAGGCGATGCTGGAGCAGGCCTATGCCGATTTCGTGGCGTCATCGCCAATCGACCAACGGGTCTTCAAGGTCCTGAAGGATGCGGTCGCGGAGCCCAAAAGGCCGGCCGCCTTCGTGCCGCTCAGTACGCTGAAATAGCC
>NZ_AXAY01000036.1 GCF_000473045.1 Bradyrhizobium sp. WSM3983
GCTGCAGCGGGCTCATGACCTCGCTGATCGTCTTGGTGGCGACGCGGGTATAGAGTGCCGTGGTGTCGAGCTTGGCATGACCGAGCAGCACCTGGATCACGCGGACGTCGATGTTCTGCTCCAGCAGGTGGGTGGCGAAGCTGTGCCGCAAGGTGTGCAGCGAGACGCGCTTGCTGATCTTCGCCACCTGGGCGGTGGCGTGGCAGGCGCGATTGAGCTGGCGCGTCGTCATCGGCTGCGCCCGATCGCGGCCCGGGAACAGCCAGCCCCGCGGCCGCGCCGCCTTCCACCAGGCGCGCAGCAGATTGAGCAGGCTCGGCGACAGCATCACGTTACGGTCCTTGCCGCCTTTGCCCTACGCCGCCATAGCGTCTCGACGAGTTCGGCGGCTAGGTCAGTGGCAGGTGCAGAACCAACGAAATGCCGCCAATCGGCCAACCTTCCCGCTCCTTACCATGTGGCATCGAGACCGAGATGCGCGAGCACTTGATGGCGAAGCTCGGCCAGATGCGGGTCGCCCCGGTGGCGTGGATACGGCCTGGCGTTCACGATTTCCGCCTTGATGTGTGCTGGGCGCTGGCTGAACACGATAACCCGGCCGGCAAGGAACAACGCCTCTTCCACATCGTGGGTCACGAGCAGCGCGGTGAAGCCCGCGCGCTGCCACAGTGACACGAGTTCGCCCTGCATCGTGATCCGCGTCAGCGAGTCGAGCTGGCCCAAAGGCTCGTCGAGAATGAGCAGCTTTGGGTCGTTGACCAGCGCGCGCGCCAGAGCCGCGCGTTGCGCCATGCCGCCGGAAAGCTGGTGCGGGTAGGCATTGGCGAAGCCGGTGAGCCCGACCAGCCGCAACGCGTCTTCGATACGTCCGCGATGCGTGCGCAGCAACCCGCGTGCTTCCAGACCGAGCGCAACGTTGCTCCACACCGTCCGCCATGGATAAAGGGTGGGGTCTTGAAAAACGACGACGCGCGACGGATCGGGTGATTCGATCTCCCGTCCCTCCGTTAGCAGAGAGCCGTCTGTTGGAGCGTCGAGCCCCGCGACTAGCCGCAGCAAGGTGGATTTTCCGCAACCACTCGGCCCCAGGAGAGCGACGAACTCGCCGCGGCCGACCTGCAGGCTGATGCGGTCCAATACCGGCAGCGGCTGCCCTTCCAGATCGAAGCAATGCCTCACTTCGCGGAGCGTCAGCGTCGATCCGCGGACCGGGTCGTCGCTTGCGGGCGCCGCTACCACCGCACCAGACCCTTCTGCCAGGATAGCAAGCGGTCCCGCAAGCGGAACAGCAGCGTGATCAATCCGGAGCACAAGAACGCCATGAGCAGCAGCGCGGCGTACATATTGGCGTAGGCCGCCCAACCCTGCGCCCATTGCAGATACCAGCCGAGCCCCGCCTTCACGCCTAGCATTTCGGCTACGACGAGAACCGCAAACGAGTTGCCGAGACCCATGAACAGGCCGACAAAGACATGCGGCATTGCCGCCGGAATGGCAACCTTGAGCACGAGGAAGCGCTGGGTTGCTCCCAATGTCCGTGCGATATCGTAATAGGCGCTGTTCACGCCGGCGACACCCGACCAGGTGAGCACCGTGACGGGAAAGCCGGTGGCGAGCGCAATCAAAAAAATGCTGGCGCTGAAGCTCGACGGAAATACGAAAAATGCGAGCGGTAACCAGGCCGTTGCCGGCAGTGGCCCGATGAAACGCAAAACCGGGTGGATCCAATAACCGGCGAGCCGCGACCAGCCGATCGCCACGCCAGTCACGAACCCGACCGCCGCACCGAGAAAATAGCCGGTCGCGAGTAGGCGAGCAGAGGCGAAGATGCCCGCAGCCAGCCGCCCCCAGTCGTCGATTACGACCTCGACAATGGCCTGCGGCGGCGGAAAAAACGGCAACGGCAGCAATCCGAGCTTTGCGGTGACGACCTCCCAAGCAGCCAAAAACAGCGCGAGCACGAACAGCCACGGAGAAAGCCGCTGGAAACGCCGGAAAACAGTAAAACGAACGCTGGCAAAGGCCGCCAGGGCAAGAGCAACGGCCAATGCTCCGCAGGCAGCGGCGAGGCTGCCGGTGTAGGCCCAATCGCTTTCGATCTTATCCGGCCAGAACGCGGTGAGCGCTGCCGCCACAAACCACGCGGTGGCCGAGGCCAGCCCCCCAACTAACGATCGAGTAGCTGGCCTTGCAAAAAAACCGAAACCAGGTTTCTGGGGTCTCGATACTTCATCGACGACCGCGCTCACTGCAGATCTCTCCGATCAGCTCAGCTTAGAACGTCGAGATAAATGCGCTCGGCGAACTTGGCCGGGTCGGTGCTTCGCTTGATGACGTTCACCGCCTTAAGTTCCTCGGTATAGAGTAAAAGTTGCTTTTTGAGCGACGCTCCAACGGGATGATTGTGGTGAGTATGGCTGCGATACATGGTGGCGAGATCCTCCACGGATCCTCTCCCGCCGTAGCCCGAATAGATCGCTGCGGCGTCGGCGGGATCGCTGGCAACACGGCCTGCCGCCTCCATTATCGATCGTGTCAGAGCGGCCGCCACCGGTAATTCGCTTCGGGTAAGGCTGCCACGTATCGCGAGAATGCAGCAGGTGCGGTCGGCGAATTCACCCGCTAAGTTCGTCGCGATCTCGTTAAGCTTGCCTTCCTTAAGCCAGAAATAGGGCAGCGGATCGATCTCGGCTAGCGCCTGCACTTCGCCCTTATCGACAGCAAGCGCGAGCAGATTGGCCGGGTACTGACGCCACTCTACCTCTTGGGTCGGATCGATGCCCTTTTTGGCGAGGAAGATTGAAAAGAAGTTCTTCGCTGGGCTCGCTTGATCGCTAATCCCGATAGCCTTGCCGCGCAGGGACTCCAGGCTGTCAATATTCGCAGCCTTGGAGCCGAGGAGCCGGATGCAGCCGCCGTGCACACCGGTGGTGATCCGAACGTCGAAACCTTGCTCCAGCGGTTTGAGCCAGCGCAGGGCCAATCCCAAACCGGCATCCGCCTTGCCAGTCGCAATCGCCTCTAACAACTGGTCGGTCGTACCGCCGAAATTGACGAAATCGACGTCGAGGTTGTGCTTGGCGAAGATGCCCCGTTCCTTTGCGACTGCCGCAGCGACCGTGCACGCCGCGTTGGCGTTCCAGGCGATTTTGAGCTGGCGGGGCGGGCCCTGTAGCTCTTCGCTGCTCGCCCCGGTGCGGCAAATAGGAAGCTCGCCAGGAATATAAGACAGCGATCCAGCCCCGGATGCCGTCAGCGCGCGAGCCCCTCCAAAGATCCCAAACGGCGCCGCGGCCCCGAGGGTGCCAACCAAGGCGAGCACCGAGCGCCGGGAGAAGGCGCGCCGTTTCGCCTCGGGTAGACCTTTCGTTAAGTTGCTGCCAATTTTGCGCTTTTCCATGATGTCACTCCCAAACTTGCGTGTGGGTGGAGTAAATCCATTGGAACCGGGTGCACTTCGTGGAGGCTTGGCTCGCCCCTCATTCGGCATCATCCGAGCCGATCTGCCTTACAAGTGTGAAATCGTTCACATTGGAGAAAAAAATTGGAAGGGCGCAACTACGCGCCGATCAAAGGCACTTGTCAATCGCGTTGCCGACCTAATCGCCGCCGCATCTGTCGCATTTGGTCGCGATCGGCGCGGGTAGATGATCGATGTCTCCGTCGTGCGCGTGCACCTGCATAGAGCCTGGGTTGCCCAAAATGAGCGACGTGCCGCGCACCGCACGAAAACCACAGATCAGCAGGACAAGGCTGAACTTCAGCTAGTGGCCCAGCATGGCTCTAGGTTAATCGGTTTATCGCAGTAGAACGGAAGCTACTGGCTTTGCGCTTTTGCCCATATCGGCTTCCCGCTTCGCTTGCTTGATCGCGGGAATGCCCTCAATGTTGCGCCGGGGCCATCCTTACAAGGAGGTCGCATGATCACCGCCATTGTACGATACAAACTGCCGCCGCAGATCGACTATGCCGCGTGCCGCGAGCACTTTCACAAGATCGCACCCGACTTCCGCGAGGTGACGGGGCTGATCAGCAAGCACTTCATCTGGACCGAAAGCGGCTGGGCGGGCGGCGTGTACCAGTGGAATCGCATCGAGGACGCCAAGGCGTTCTACACCGGGCCGTGGCTCAAGGGCATCATCCAGCGCTACGGCATGAAGCCACAGATCGATTTCTACGAGGTCTTTGCGGTGACCGACAATACGTGCAGAAGGGTTGAGCTATTCAAGGAGACCGCTGCCTCCAAATGACTCTGACAAGATATCTCGCTCATCTGCCGCGGATCCGCCCCGCTCCATTCGCAGCTAGCCGCCTTTGCATTCGGGCTCTAAGGAGTTCGACATCGTTTGGATGCATGGCCGCGATGGTTTGGCTAACGGTCGCAGCGAGCGTACTGGTCGTCCAATAATCCTCAAAGTCAGCAAACGTTCGTTGCATCGTGATCTCCCGCGTCTCGATTTCATCAAGTCGGCACAGGCCCTTTTCGGGAGTGCCGTGACGCGAGACTTGAGTCTGAAATGCGCGCCAAGGCGGACATCTGGCGCTCAATCAAAATCTGCGAGCTTACGTTCCATTTTTCAAGCTCTCGGCAATCCAGGCCTCGCCACCCGCGTCAGCATCGGAAAATGCTTGTTGCCGCCCTGGAATGGCGGGAACTGGACGAAGTCCGCGCGCATGTGCCTGATCACGTCGGAGCCGAGCGCACGCGCGAGGGCTTGCGGGCTGTCGAACACCAGCTTGTTGCGCTGCATGTGCTCGACGCGCCGTGAGGGCAGCCGATCGACCCAATCGATGCGGGTGTAGATCTCGATCTGGCGGACATCAGGGAAGGTCCGCATGATCGACGGATGATGCTCCAGATAGTGCAGGTTCCAGGCGTTCATGTCATCGGCTGGCCCGGGATAGTGGACGAGGTAGCTGCAGGGACCTGTCGTTCCAGCCGGATGTTCGGCGACATCGACGGGAAATGCGCGCGTCAACATCACCTGGTGCGTGACGTCGAGGCCAGCGAGGCCGAATAGTCCGGCACCTGTCGCGAGGCTGGCAAGGACACGACCGCGGTCCATCGCCGCCTCGCAGGCGAACAGGTCGGCAAACCGCAGTTGAAGCGCAAACACGGGGCCGGAGCCGTCGGCCTTGTAGGGATGATCGACCGACTGTTCGAGCGGCGTGAACAGCAGGCCCTCGGTCAAGTCTGGGATCGATCCGACCAGCTCTGCGACGGCGCCAGCCTCGTCAGGAAGAATTCGCCGTTCGCCTGTGGAATCGGAGAATGTCATGAAGAGCGAGATCATGCTGGCGTTGCCTCGGTGCCCTCGCCCATGCTCACATGCGCCATCAGCGCGGCGCGAATGTCATCGGGCCAGGGGATCGCATGATGATCCACCAGCGATGTCGCGGCAAGGATCTGGCGCGCGCGCCAGCGTGGGCCATTCGCACCCGAGATGACATGCTCCAGATGCAGGGACGATCCGCCGACCCGGACAATGCGCACGCTGAACGTCAGGAGATCGCCGAACATCGACGGCCGGGAGAAATCGCAATTCAGGTGCACCGTGGGCGTCCCGATCTTCCGGACCGTGATCAATTCCGGCCATGGAAAACCGATTCCCGCCCAAAAATCTTCGACGACGCCGTTGAGAATGTTCAGGTACGACGGGAAATACGCGATCCCCGAGGGATCGCAGTCCCCGAAGCGCAGCTCGCGATCGAACGAGAACGACGTCATCAGATCGCGACAACCGGGTGCCTGATGACACCGACACCGTCGACCCCGGCTTCCACGACATCGCCCGGCCACAGCCATTCCTGTGGGCTCATCCCCGCGCCGACGCCTTCGGGCGTCCCTGTCGCGATGATGTCGCCGGGCTCGAGCGTCATCCCGGACGAGATGTCGGCAATCAGGACCGGGATATCGAAGATCATGTATTTGGTGTTGGAGTCCTGCTTCATGACGCCGTTCTTGGTCAGCCACAGCCGCAGATCGTGCGGATCGGGGATCTCGTCCGCGGTCACGATGCAGGGGCCGAACGGCGCATAGGTGTCCATGCCCTTGGAGAAGATCCACTGGCCAGCGCGGCGATTGTCGCGCGCGGAGATGTCGATCATCACCGAATAGCCGAAGACGTGGTCCATGGCCTTGTCGACCGGGATACGCGTCGCGGTCTTGCCGATGATGACGGCGAGCTCGACCTCCCAGTCGAGCTGCTGCGTCATTTTTGCGTTGTGGTGGATTGCGGCGCCGGGGCCGATCACCGACGTCGGCGGCTTCGAGAACACCACCGGCTGCTTCGGCAGATCCTTGCTGGTATCCAGGCTCTTGGCGGACTCAGCAACATGCTCACGGTAGTTCAATCCGATGCCAAAGATGTTCTTGCGCGGGCGTGGTATCGGCGCCTGCAGCTTCACGTCCTCGACCGGAACAGCCGAGCCGGTCGGCAGGCGCCCATTGGCGCTTTCCAAACACTCTCGCAGCGCCGGCAGCAACGTCACGCTGTTGTCGATGAACGAGAGCATGTCGCTCGGCCAGGCGAGGCCATGCGACGCCCCGAGGCGCTCGATATCGACGACCAATCCGCTGACGAGAACTCCGAGGCGGGGCCCGCTGGAGCCCGTGGTGTAGGTGACAAGACGCATGGCAGCTTTATCCGGCTCTTTCGATTGAATTCTGCGAAGACGTCAGGCGGCGACCGGCTGGTGGCCCGCATTGTCGCCATAGGCCTCCTCCCGGTAGAAGCCGAGGCCTTCGATGACGGGAAGATCGTTGAAGCAGAACAGGCAAGCATCCTCGCTCGCAGACGCATTGCCGTGCTCGTGCCAGGCCCAGGACGGCACGCAGAAGATGTCGCGCTCCTCCCAATCCAGACGCTTGCCGGCGATGATCGAATAACCGCTGCCCTTGGCGACCTGATAGATGAAGCTCCCGGTGTGCCGGTGCGACTTCGTCGTCTCGCCCGGCCGCAACAACTGCATGCTGGCGCCGATCGTCTGCATCACATGCCCGCCCGTGACCGGATTGACATAGTTCATGAGAATGCCGTCATAGGGCGAGCCGTCGGTCGCGACGGCGTATTTCTGCAGGGACTCGTAGGTCGGCTCCCACTCATATTTGAACATCGGCGAATAGCCCTTCGACCATTTTGAGTCGGCCGGCCGCAGACCGGGATTGCCCCAGCTCTTCGTCATGTCGTCCACGGGATAGCCTGAGGCATCCTGCTGGATCTTGGGATGCACGACGAAGAAGTTGGCTTCCAGCGCATTGACCAGCGGGATGTCGAGCCCGTCCTGCCAGATGCCGACTGAACCGTCGCCATCGACGCCGTGCTCGTGCCAGGTGCCGTTCGGCGTGAGCACGAAGTCGCGCGCTCCGAGGGTCATCTTGTGACCGTCGACGATGGTGTAGGCGCCCGCGCCTTCCATGATGAAGCGGAGCGCGGAGGCCGAGTGCGCGTGCGCGGTGGCGACCTCGCCGGGATGCATCACCTGGAGCCCCGAATAGAGCCAGCCCACCGCCGCCGACACCTCGCGGCGGCCGGGATTGTTCAGATAGATCACCCGCCGGCCCGCCTTTTCCGGCGAAACCAGCTCGACAGAACGCAGCACATGCTCGCGCAAATCCTTGTAGCGCCAGAGCACGGGAACGGATGCCGATTGCGGCGCCCACGGCTCGATCTTGTTGGCGACGGTCCAGAGCGCTCCCGCTTCGTACTTTTCGAGGTCCTTGTAATAGGCCTTGAGCTCGGGTGTGTCCTCGACATTGGCCCGGCCGATCACGTTCTCGCGCATCCTATCCTCCAAGTCCTGTCTCACGGCACCGCGTGTTCGAGGCGAGCCCAACCCTCATTCCGATTTACCTGGAATGGACGAGAAGCCCGCCTGCTCATGTCCCGCGACTATTTCCGTCTCCGCAAGACCAAGCGGCGTCTGCGGACGACGGTTGACCCGCAGATCAAAAATGTCGAACCGGTTGTAGTGACCGACGATGTCATGCATCTGCTTCGGCTGGATGCAGCGCTCGAGGTCGATGTCGGCATAGACGATGCCTTCGTCATCGATCAGGGGATCCCCGACCACGCGGCCATCGGGACCGATGATGCCTGAGAATGCGCTCGACTTGCGCTGCAGGCGCGCCCGCGCATCGGGAACGACGCTCTCCATCGCCGCGATGATCTCCTCCGACACGGTCGAGCACGAGACGATCGTAAAGATCTTGCCTTCGAAGGAATGGGCAATCGCGCGCAACTTGATCGCCTCCGCCATATCGTAGTCGGGAGGTGCGACGGGAAGCGAGATGTAGCTGGCGACGTGCACGAGCTCACCCTGACCGAGCAGGGCAAAGCGCGCCAGCGTGTTGGTGTTCTCACCGCAGGCCAACCCGCCAAGACGCCCGATCTCGGTATCATAGACACGCAGGCTCGAGCCGTCACCGCCGGTCCAGGTCAGCTTCTCTGCCCAGGTCGGCACCAGCTTGCGATGCTTGCCGAGCAGCGCGCCGTCCGGCCCAATAAAGACCAGCGTGTTGTAGATCGCGCCCAGCGACACCGGGCTGCGCTCGTTGACGCCGAGCACGACATGGCAGCCCGCATCGCGCGCCGCCTTCCTGACGATGTCGATCTCCGGACCCGGCACCAGCACCGATGCCTTGGCGAGCTTTTCGAACCACGCGCTGCCCGTGACGGGATCGGTGATCCAGTTCCAATAGGGATAGCCGGGAACGAACACCTCGGGGAACGCGACGAGCTTCGCGCCGTGGCCAGCGGCCTCACGGACCAGTGAAGCCGCCTTGTCGGCGGTCGCGCCCGGGTCGAGATATACAGGTGAGGCCTGGACGGCGGCGGCTCTAAAGCGAGGCAGCTTCAGCATTGGCCCTACCCTGTCGCTGGCTCATGATCCGCGCTTTCGGAGCAAGGCCCCGGAGGCGTGATAGCATGGGCGCGGCGTTGACTTACTTTATATGTAAACGTATGCTATCGCATATTTCTGGAGGGTGCAATGGCTGAACGGTCTTTTGCTCGCGAGGTCGAGGATCTCCGGCTCGGTGATGGCGACACGTTCCGCGGCGAAGGCATCCTCGCCATCACGAAAGCGCTGCTGCAATCGGGGGTCGCCTATGTTGGCGGCTATCAGGGCTCGCCGATCTCGCACCTGATGGACGTGCTTGCGGATGCCAAGGACGTGCTCGACGATCTCGGCGTCGTGTTCCAGAGCTCGGCCAACGAGGCCGCGGCCGCCGCCATGCTGTCGGCCTCGGTGATGTACCCGCTGCGCGGCGCGGTGGCCTGGAAGTCCACGGTCGGCACCAACGTCGCCTCCGATGCGCTCGCCAACCTCGCCTCGGGCGGCGTCACCGGCGGTACCATGATCATCGTCGGCGAGGACTATGGCGAAGGCTCCTCGATCATGCAGGAGCGGACCCACGCCTTTGCGATGAAGTCGCAGATGTGGCTGCTCGACCCGCGCCCCGACCATGAACGCATCGTCAGTTTGATCGAGAAGGGTTTTGAGCTCTCGGAAGTCTCGAACACCCCTGTCATGCTCGAGGTCCGCGTTCGTGCCTGCCACATGCATGGAAGCTTTGCCTGCAAGGACAATGTCAGGCCGGCGCACACCATCAAGGACGCGCTGAACAATCCCAAGCGCGACCTCAATCGCATCGTGCTGCCGCCGGCGGCCTATGAGCACGAGCAGGAGAAGATCAAGACCCGCATGCCGGCTGCGATCGGCTTCGTCCGCGACAACAAGCTGAACGAATGGATGGGACCGAAGCAGGGCAAGGTCGGCATCATCATGCAGGGCGGCATGTACAACAACGTGATCCGCGCGCTGCAATATCTCGGGCTGTCGGACGCCTATGGCAACACGCAGGTTGCGCTCTACGTCATGAACGTCACCTACCCCGTGATCGACACGGAGGTTGCCGAGTTCTGCCTCGACAAGGAGGCCGTGCTGATCGTCGAAGAGGGACAGCCGGAATATCTGGAGCAGGCGATCAACACCGTGCTGCGCCGCAAGGACATCCGGGCGCGCATCCATGGCAAGGACGTGCTGCCGATGGGCGGCGACTACACCGCACAGGTCCTGCTCGGCGGCGTCAGGGAATTCCTGGAGAAGACCGAGCCGCGGCTGCTCGGCAACCGGCCGCCCGCGCCGGATGCCGCGCCCGTGCTCAATCATCCCGCCGTCGAAAAGCTCAAGCAGGTCGTGCCGGCGCGCCCGCCCGGGCTCTGCACCGGCTGCCCGGAGCGGCCGATCTTCGCCGCCATGAAGCTCGTCGAGGAGGAGCTCGGCCAGCACCATGTCTCGGCCGACATCGGCTGCCATCTGTTCTCGATCCTGCCGCCCTTCAACATCGGCGCGACGACCATGGGTTTCGGCCTGGGTCCGGCCTCGACCTCGGCCTTCAACGTCAAGGCCGACAAGCGCTCGATCGCGGTGATGGGCGATGGCGGCTTCTGGCACAACGGGCTGACCAGCGGCATCGGCAATGCCGTCTTCAACAAGCATGACGGCGTCTTCGTCATCGTCGACAATTACTACACCTCCGCGACCGGCGGCCAGGACATCCTGTCCTCGCGCGCAACCAACAAGCGGCGCAAGACCAACAATTCGATCGTGCAGGCGGTGAAGGGTATCGGCGGCCAATGGGTCCGCCAGCTCGACCGCACCTATGACGTCGGCAAGATGCGCGACACGCTGAAGGAGGCGCTGACCACGAAGGAGGAAGGTCCCAAGGTCATCGTCGCTTCGTCCGAATGCATGCTGAACAAACAGCGCCGCGTGAAGCCGCAGATCAACAAGGCGATCAAGGACGGCGTGCGCACCGTCAAGGAGCGTTTCGGCGTCGACGAGGACGTGTGCACGGGCGACCATGCCTGCATCCGGCTCTCCGGCTGCCCGTCGCTCTCCGTGAAACAGCTCGACGATCCGCTGCGCGACGATCCGGTCGCGGCGATCGACAATTCCTGCGTCGGCTGCGGCAATTGCGGCGAGGTTGCCGAAGCTGCCGTGCTCTGCCCCTCCTTCTATCGCGCAGACGTCATCCACAATCCAAGCCGATGGGACAAGTTCAAGTCTGAGGTCGCGATGTCCGTGATCGGCTGGCTGCAACGGCGGCGCGACCGCCGGCGTCCAGCGCTCGAGGCGCTGGCATGAGAGACGAGACGGTACGGCAGGCCCTGCCGGCTGCGGGCGATGCAACCGAGCGGCCGATCTCGATCGCGATCGTCGCGATGGGCGGCCAGGGCGGCGGCGTCCTCACCGACTGGATCGTGCAGCTCGCCGAGAACCACGGCTGGGCCGCGCAATCGACCTCGGTGCCCGGCGTCGCCCAGCGCACCGGCGCCACCATCTACTACATCGAGGCGATGCCGCTGCTTGACGGCCGCAAGCCGATCCTGTCGTTGATGCCGACACCCGGCGACGTCGACGTGGTGATGGCCGCGGAATTCATGGAGGCCGGACGCTCGATCCTTCGCGGCCTCGTGACGCCGGAGCGGACGACGCTGATCGCGTCCAATCACCGCTCGTTTGCGATCGGCGAGAAGATCGCGCCGGGCAACGGCATTGCCGATCAGGGCGCGGTGACGGGTGCGATCGGCATTGCCGCCAAGACCGAGATCATCTTCGATTTGAACGCGTTGGCGATCGCGCATGGCAGCGTCATCTCGGCGGCGATGTTCGGTGCGCTGGCGGGAGCCGACGTGCTGCCGTTCAGCCGCGAGAGCTATCTCGACGTGATCCGTGCCGGTGGCAAGGGCGCAAAAGCCAGCATCGAGACCTTTGACGCCGCCTTTGACCGCGTCAAGACCGGGGCCGCGGACATTGCGGCACCAATCCAGCCGGCGCAGGCCAGCACAACGCCCGCCCCCGCGCCGCTCGATCCGCGGCTCAGCGGGCTTGTCGCGCGGATCACGCGGGAATTGCCCGAGCCCGCGCAGGCGATGGCGCGTGCTGGCTTGAGAAAGGTGGTCGATTTCCAGGACGTCGCCTATGGCAGCGAGTATCTCGACATCCTCGGCAAGCTGCACGTGGCCGACAAGAATTCCGGTGGCGCCGACAAGGGCTACGCATTCACGCAGGCCGCTGCAAAACATCTCGCCAACGCGATGAGCTATGACGACGTCATCCGCGTTGCCGACCTCAAGACCCGCAGCAGTCGTCGCACGCGGATCGAGAGCGAGCTGGAGCTGTCGCAAGACCAGGTGCTGCACACCACCGAGTTCATGCATCCGCGCATCGAAGAGGTCATGGGCATGCTGCCGGCGAGCTTCGGACGCTGGCTTGGCGCGAAGCCGCGTCTGCTCGGCTGGCTCGATCGCCGCGTCAACAAAGGACGCCGGGTGCGGACCTATTCGCTGCCCTGGTTCCTCGCGCTCTATGTGGTGGGCGGGCTGCGCGGCCTGCGCCGCCGCTCGCTGCGTCATGCGGTCGAGACCGATCATCGGGACCACTGGCTCAAGGATGCGATGGATGCCGTCGGCATCAACTACCAGCTCGGCGTCGAAATCCTGCAATGCCGCCGGATGGTGAAAGGCTATTCTGATACCCACAGCCGCGGACTGTCGAAGTTCGACAAAACGCTGGCCGCGATCAAGCTGGTGGAACAGCGCGAGGATGCCGCCGACTGGGCACGGCGGCTGCGGGAGGTGGCGCTGAAGGACGGCCCGGGCAAGGAGCTCGACGGCGTGATCCAGACCATCAAGAGTTTTGTATGAGGCCCCCGGCCGGCCGATGATTCGGTTGCCGCCCGGACTGAAGGACGCCAGAATCAGGCGGCTTGACTACGATTCTCATCTCGTTCATCGGAGCGATACCCAGCGATAATCCCCCTCGACGCCACACCTCGTACCTGATGGTCATGCGATGCCGGCAGCACTCAAAGAGAACATTGGTCCCGCCTATGGGCAGATCGAAACCCGGCTCTGGCTTCAGTTGCTGTCCCTGCATGGCGAGATTTTCGCGTCGCTGAATGCGGTGCTGGGCGCGGAGTTCGGGCTGTCGCTGGCGAAGTTCGATGTGCTGGCCCAGCTCGATCGCACCCGGGACGGCCTCGCGCTCGGACAATTATCGCAGAACCTGAAAGTCTCCGGCGGCAACGTCTCGGGGCTGGTGCAGCGCCTTCTCGCCGACGACCTCATCAGCAAGGAAATGTCGAGCGAGGACCGGCGATCGTTCATCGTGCGCCTGACGCCCAAGGGTGAAGCGCTGTTCCGGAAGGCTGCCGACGTCCACAAGAAGCATCTCAGCAAGCGGCTGGAAAACATTCCGGCCCGGGAGCTGGACACCGCATTGTCGGTGCTGCGTTCCCTCTCCTTGAAGATTCGTCCCGAAAACAAGAAGTAAAGTCGCAAAAGACAATGGCCAAAGATTCCAGGAGCAGGTGGAAATCGGGTCCGCCCCGGACCAGGGACCAGCTGCAAGGCTACATTCCGTATCTGTTCAACCGGCTCGCCAATCGCTGGAACCTGGACCAGAACCGCGATCTCACCGAGCACGGCATCAACAATGTCGTGTTTCGAACCTTGTCGGTGCTGTTCATCTACAAGAGCCTGACCGTCAATGAGATCGCCGTTCTCGCCGTCACCGAGCAATCGACCGCGAGCCGCATGGTCGAATCCATGGTGTCGTCGGGCCTCGTGATGCGCGAGATCGCGGAGGAAGACCAGCGGCGCCGGGTGGTGGCGCTGACGGCGGATGGCGAAGGGCTGCTGCGCAAGATCTGGCCGATCATGGTCACCAATTACGACCGGCTGATCGCGGGCATCGACCCCGACGAGATCGAAATCTGCGCCCGCGTGTTGGCGAAGATGGTCGACAACATCAGGCAGAACCAGATCTAGCTCTGTTTGTTTGGAGCATGATCTCTTCGGAAAACCGCTTCACACCTTTCCGGATCATGCTCTATGGACCAAGACCGACGAGGCTGGTGCCGCCGCAGACATAGAGCACCTGGCCGGTGACGAAATCGGAGCGCTCATCGAGGAAGAACTCGATCGCGTGGGCGACGTCCTCGCGCGAGCCGAGCCGGCCGACGGGCACGTTGCGCGCCATCCGCTCCTGCTGCTCCGAGCCCTTCGGGATGATGCCCCAGAAATTGTCGGTGAGGATCGGCCCTGGCGCGACGACGTTCACGGTGATGCCGCTGGCGGCAAGCTCCAGCGCCCAGGTCCGGGCCATGCCGTGCACGCCGGCCTTGGTGGCCGAATAGGCCGAACGCGTCGCCGCGCCCATCGCTGCGCGCGAGGAGACGAACACCACGCGGCCGAACCGGCGCGCGCGCATCCCCTCCATCGCAGCCTGGGTCAGCAGCATCGGCGCGCCGAGATGCAGCTGCGCCAGCGTCAGGATGTCTTCGGGCTTAGCGTTCTCCAGCAGGTTCGGCAGAATGATTCCGGCATTGTGCACGAGGCGATCGACGGCGTGATCCCTGCAAATCTCCTGCGCGATCGCGCGCGTCTGTTCGATGTCGGTGAGGTCGGCGCAATAGGCGGCGAGCAGATCATGGGTCCAGCCCGGCTTCTCCAGCCCGACCGAGACGACGCGCTGACCCTTCTCGACGAGCCTCCTGGCGAGCGCTTCCCCGATTCCCGAATTTCCGCCGGTGACGAGTGTGGTGCGGATCGCGCTCATGACCGATGCCCTCAGACCTGCCGCCGCTTGAGGTCGCGCAGGTCAAAGAATGCGCCCTCGCCCATCAGCTTCGCCACATAATCCTTGAGCCCGCCGCGCTGGATCTTTTCCGTTGCGGTCAGCGGCAGGCTGTCGACGAAGCAGATCCAGCCCGGCGCCTTGTAATAGGCCATCTGCTCCAGGCTCCACCGCACGATGTCCTCGGCAAGCTGCCGATCGGCGCCGGCCTGCCCGGCGATAATCACTGCCGCCACCTCGTCGCCGCGTACCCGATCAGGCATCGCCGCAACCGCGGCCTGCCGGATTGCGGGATGGCGGTTGAGGACGGATTCAACCTCGACCGCGGCGATGTTCTCGCCGGAGCGGCGGATGACGTTCTTCTTGCGGTCGACGAAATGCAAATCGCCATCGGCATCGCGCAAGACGATGTCGCCGGTGTGCAGCCAGCCACCTGCCCAGGCCTCATCGGTGGCTTGCGGATTCTTCAGATATTCGCGGAAGAAGCCGTAGCGCGGATCTACTCCCGCCCGCCGCACCAGCAGTTCGCCCGCCATGTCTACCGGCGCGTCATTGCCGCCCTCGTCGACGATGCGGATGTCGACCTCGGGCGCGGGCCGGCCGAAGCAGCTGGTGCCGATCTTGCGCGGCTCGACATTGGCGGCGATCACCCCGCCGCTGCCCGTCTCGGTCATCGCCCAGGCTTCGATCAGAGGAAAGCCGAACCGCTCTTCGAACGGCGCGTGCAGCAGCTTGTCCACGCCGGCGCCGAAGCCGAACCGCACGGTATGGGCCCTATCCTGCACTGCTTCAGGGGCGCTCATCAGCATCGACGGCATCACACCGAGGTAATGCAAGCAGGTGGCGCGGCTCTCGCGCACCGATCTCCACCAGCTACGCGGATGGAAGCGGTCGAGCATGGTCAGGCAGCCGCCGACCGACAGCATCGCCATCAGCGACACTGCCATCGCGTTCATGTGGAACAGCGGCAGCGGCGTGATCATGCGCTCGCCCTCAGCCTTCAGCCCGCACAGCCCGCCGACGTCGCGATACCAGTTCCCGGAATGCAGGAAATAGGTATTGGTCAGCACGCAGCCCTTGGGCTGCCCGGTGGTTCCCGACGTGTAGAGTAGCGCGCATTCGCTCGCGCCGTCGCCAGCCGTCGCAGCCAGCGCGCCGCCGAATGGCGGGGGGACCCCATCGCCATCCGTCACTACCGCAATGGCGCGGCCGGCCTGACGCGCCGCGGTCTCAACCTCGGTGCGCCGTTCGGCGAGGACGAAGGCCGCGTTCATCTCGGAATGGGAAATGATGTATTCGAGCTCGCTCATCCGCAAGTCCGGATTGATCGGCACGACCGAGACGCCGAGCGCGTTCAACGCGAACCACAGCTCGATGAACACCGGCCGGTTCTGGAGCAGCAGCCCGACCCGGTGGCCTTCGCCATAGCCCCTGCTCGCGAACGCCGACCGCCAGTGCTCGACTCGTTCGAGCATGGCGCGGTAGGGAATCTCGCCGGCCGCGATGCCATAAATATCTGCGGTTTCCGGCAGGACGTTGAGGAAGCCGGCATCGCCGCGGCGGAGGGCGGTTTCGCGAAAGCGTGCGTAAACGGTGGTCGCTGCGGTCAAGGCATTCTCACATGAAGAGCTGGATGTTGCCGAACGGCGCATCGAAATTGACGAGGTCAACGCGCTTGAGCCTGATCTTCAGGGCGTCGCCAACCTGGACGAGATCGTGCGAGGCCCATCCCGAGAAACGCTCCAGCACGTCGCCGCGCGTCTCGGTGTAGATGTAGGACGTCCTCGCCTTGAACATTCCGGCTGCCGGCTCGCACGTGACGATCAGCGGCGCCTGGAGCAGATGATGACAGCGGCTCTTCGGCTTCTGGCTGAAAGTCCGCTCGCCGGCGAGGCGCTCGACGCGTACTTTCAACAGCAGCAGGTCCTCGTACATCAGGGACGGCTGGAGCACCGGGTCCTGCTGCTGCCATTCCAGCGGCATCCAGTAGCGCCCTTCGGGATGAAACAGGTCGAGCCAGGCCTGCCACTGCATCGTATCGAGCAGATCGGCCTCGCGATAGATGAAGTCTGTGATGGTCTTCTCGGTGATCATTCCGCGGCCTCGACGCGCTTGTCCATGTCGATGGTCATGAATTTGGCCCAGGCATGAAACTGGTTCCGCATCTGTCGTTCGGATGTGCCGTTGATGACGGCGGTGACATCCGCCTGCTCACCGGCCTCATGGAGGCGTTGCAGATTGACCCATTGATTGCCGTTCGACTTCAAACCTTCCTGGGCGCGCTCGTACATTTCGAGGTCGTCGTGACCGACGATCGAGGTCGGCGCGTTGATGAAGCGGTTGTACATCAGCGCACGTTCGTAGAGCTTGTCGGGCGCGCCGACCAGGCGATAGACCCAACTCTCGACCAGCGTCTTGTCCACCGCGACCGGAATGAAATTGCGCAGGATCTGGACAGCCCCCTTCACCATGATGTTGGGAAAATACACGGTGTTGTGCCGGACCTCGCCGAGGATCTCGTGCGCGCGCGTCTCGCCATAGGCCGCAACCATCTGGCCGAGATAGCCTTCGATGTCCGAATAGTTCGAGTGGATCGAGTTGGCGACGCCGGTGTGGCCGTGGCCGTTCGGCCAGATCCTGATGCCGCTCTGCTCGTAGAACTCGTACGGGCTCATGAAGGGCCCGTAGAGCTGCACCGCCATCGGCGTTTCCGTGGAATCGCCCTGCTCGCGCTTCCAGACCTTGACCGCTGTGCCGGCCGAACTTTCATGCGCCACCATCGGATGGCAGGTGTCGGTCTGGTTCTCGACCAGCATCTTCCAATTGCAGGTGTGCATGTAGCGGATCGGCGCCGCGACGACCGCGAGCTTCCCCTCCGGCGACCGGTCGACCATGTTGTCGATGGTCGACAGGCTCTCGCCGAAATAGTTCTCGAAGGAGACGCCGTTGTCGTTCAGCTGCGCGAAGATGAAATCGCGATGGACGACGACGTTTCTGACCCGCGACAGCCCTTCGTTGGCGCGTGCATCACCGAACCCTGTCCCCTCGTAACCCTTCTTCAGGGGAATCGCGAGCAGCGAGCCGTCGGTCTTGAACGACCAGGCGTGATAGGGACAGCGGAAGAACTTTCCGGTGTTGCCGCAGGGTTCGGACGCGATCTTCACGCCCTTGTGCGGACAGCGATTGTAGAAGACGTGGATCGAGCCGTCGGTATGACGGCTCGCCAGCACCGGTTGGCGGCCGATATTGGCGGTAATGAAATCGCCGGGCTTTGCGAGCTGGCTCGCATGCCCGACATAGATCCAGCTGTTGGGGAACAAGTGCTCCATCTCGAGATCGAAGATCTCGGGGTCGACATAGACGTCGCGATGCACCTCGGCGTCGCGCACTAGCTCCCCGAGCGCAAAGGCATTGTTCCGATACCTGTCCATGACGCTCCTTGCCTCCCGCTAGAGATCCAGCACCAGCCGCTCCGATTTCGCGCGCGATACGCAGATCTGCATGACCGTGTTGGACGCCTTCTCGTCGTCGCTGAGAATGACGTCGCGATGATCGGGAACGCCCGCGATCACGCCGCACTGGCAGATGCCGCAATCGCCGCGCTGGCAGTCGTAGAGAACGTCGAGACCCGCAGCCTCCAGCGCCTGGATGATGCTCTGGCCGGCCGCGACGGTGACGACCTGCCCGCTCGACTTGAGCTCGACCTCGAACGGCGCGTCAGGCGCGCGCGGCTGCTCCGCCTTGAAGAGCTCGTAATGGATGTGGTCCGGCGCAATGCTCCTGGCCAGCGCGGCCGCCCTTACCGCCTCGATCATGCCAGCGGGGCCGCAGACGTAGATGTGGCAGCCCGCCGGCGCATCGCCCAGCGCCGCCGCGATATCGAGGCGTGAAGCGTCGTCGTCGTGATGGATGGAGAGGCTGTCCGCGCAGATCTCCTGCAATTGCGGCAGGAACGCCAGCATCCCGCGCGCGCGGCCCGCATAGTGCAGGCGATATGGGTTGCCGCGGGCCTTCAGCTCAGCCGCCATCGACAGGATGGGCGTGACGCCGATGCCGCCGGCAAACAGCAGCGCGGGTGATGCCTCCCCGTGCAGATGAAAATTGTTGACCGGCGCGGTGGCCCTCACGACATCGCCGATCTTCAGCGCGTGCATGAACTGCGAGCCTCCGGTCGAGGCCTGCTCGCGCAGGACGCCAAGCGCCAGACTACCGTCGGAGAGCCCCGGCAAGGCCATTAGCGAATACGGCCGGTCGCCGCCATTCGGGAGTGCGACGCGAACATGCGCGCCCGCCCGCCATTGCGGCGCGACTCCGCCCTCCACGTCAAACACAAGGCTCCGCACCAACGGCGTTTCCGCGGTATACGACCTCACCTTGAAGTTGAGCGGATGCGTGTCCATTCAGGCATCTCACAATTGTATGAATTTGCATATTTTTAGACATATAATAATTGCCTTGTCAATCGTCGAGGCACGCTTGACTTGCAGTCCATGGTGAACAGCCTGTGTACACTCCGCGTGGCCGAGGAAGTCTGCGCTCAAATTAACCGCCGCGACTCCAATTCGGCGCTTCTCGCAGCGCGTCCCGTAGCGCGGAACGTCTGATCACAGTGGGCGTCGTTGGGTTTTTCTTGATCCCCCGGTGCACGCGCCGTCCTCTAGCCAGGAAGAGATCTGCAAACCCGAGTGGCCGCCGGTTGGCATGAAAAACGACTGGTGGTCCATTCAGGACAGAAAGGACCCGAGGATCGAGCGCATGCTCGCCGACTACCGCGCGGCTTACGGCGCGTTCTGCCTGCGCGATTTCAATGCCAGCGGCGCCGATCCGGCCGGCGGCATCGGCGAGTTGCGTGACAACGAGACCCGCCCAATTCCGCGCGCCATGATGGCGTTGCAGGGCCATTTCGAATTTGCGGTGTTCGGCGACGATTACGACACGCCCGATCGTACCGCGATCCGCGACTACATCCACATCATCGACCGAGCCGCAGCGCATGTCGCCGCGTTGAAGCTCCTGGAAGCGGGATATTCCGGCGGCAGCTTCAATCTCGGCACCGGTTCCTGGCACAGGGGGCGCCGCATCCGCTCGGGCTAGCTGATATTTGCTCCGGTGAGGCTTACGTCGCTTGGCTAGCCCCAATAAGGGCTGGTGGAAGAGCAAAGACTTCAGGAGGACCCCTGACGTGCGCAGCCCTGCCCCCGCTCAATCTCCGTATTCGTCCGGAATTCGCAAGATGCTGCTCCTGCCCTAGTTTAAAGCTAGGATTGGCGCCTCGACTGCCGAAAATTTGGGCATCTTGTCTTTCGAGTTCCAAGAGGTTAGCTTTGAACCTATATTCTTCGTTCATTTCCGGTGGCTTGGGATGCGGATCGTCCTCACAATTTTGATTGTTTGGGTCCTGCTCAACATTCTGTTCGTCTTGCTCGTCATTCGCCCGCGCAAGCCGCAGCCGATCGCCGATGCGAAAACGCTCTCGCCAGCCACCATCGAGCGGAGCCGCAGAGAAGCAGAACAGGACGAGCCGCTCCTGCTTCGACACGTCATCGTTTCCGTCGCGATGGGCGCTTTTTTCGTCCTCGCACCGCCGCTCATCGCGCTAGGCGACACGATTATTCGCTTCTTTCGAAAGCCGCCCCGTAACTGAACCCGAGTCCCCTGCTGATCCGCCTTGAGATGTCGGCTCAATAAGCTTCCTGGAACAGCACAGCCGAGGCCGTGCGCGCCATGATCTTGAGATCAAGCCAAATGCTCCAGTTGCCGACGTACCAAACGTCATACTCGACCCGTTTTTCCATCAGGTCGATCGTCGGCGTTTCACCGCGGAATCCGTTTACCTGAGCCCAGCCCGTCAGACCCGGCTTCATGTGATGGCGATAGACATATTTGCTGATGAGCTCGTCATAATAGTTGTCATGAGCAACCGCATGCGGACGCGGCCCCACCAGTGACATATCGCCCCGCAATACGTTCCAGAGCTGGGGCAGTTCATCGATACTCGTCATGCGAAGGAAGCGCCCGATCCTGGTGATCCGCGCATCCCTTCTGGTTGCCTGCCTGACCGTCTCACCATCCTCGCAGACGGTCATCGTGCGAAATTTCCAAATTTCGAACGGCTTGCCATTAAACCCGCGCCGCGACTGCCGGAAAATAATGGCTCCCGGTGAATCCAGCTTGATCAGAACGGCAACGGTCAGCAACAGCGGCGTCAGAAGCACCAGCGCAAACAGCGCCACTCCGACGTCGAGGCAGCGCTTTTGCAACCGTTCGAAGATGCTGAGGGGCGGTCGCTGAATTTCGATCGCGACGGTTCCACTGACCGGAAGAAACGGACGGGCCACGAGATCTGCGATGGGATCGTCTGGCAACAGACGTATCGGTTGCGGCACAGCGCGCAAATACGACCCCAGCTTGCGAAGCAGCGGCAACTCATCCCAATCGATCGCAAGCAGATATTCATCAACATCAGCCGAGCGCGATTGGCGGATGACGTCGCGGATCTGTCGCTCCCAGTGGTCATCTTCGCAATTGATCCCGAGGACAAAATGGCGAACGACATCGAAGCCGTTCCGCCGCAAATCCTTAAAGCGGCTGGAGGTGAAATCGAGCGGCCTCAGACTCAGCAAGATCACCTTGCGATCAACCAGACGACTTCTCGCAAAGCTTGTACCGAACACGGCCTGCCAAACGAAGCGGAGACTCATCAGGCCGGTGCCACCGATGGCAGCGAAGACGATGACAGTCCCTCGGGATAGATTGTCCGTTGACTTCAACAAGAAAGCCACGACGGCCAGAATGGTCAGTGACGTCAACCAGATGAAGAGCGCCTTTCGAAGCTGCCAGGCGAGATCGAGCAGACGGTGCGTAGCATAGACATCCCGAAAATAGGCGACCGTGACAAATACGACTCCGACGAACAACCCGGCTCCTACTGACGGGCCGTCTGCGGGTGAAGCAACTGCCGCACCGTAGAGGGACGCTCCAATCACATAACTCAGCAGGATGAGCAGGAAATCAGCAGCTATGATCACGATCTGAAACGGTCTTTGAAGAGCGCTGCCGCGCGCGGACGACAGCGCAGGCGCGCCTTCATAACCGTAAGTTGCAACAGCCATTCGAACCTCTGCATATCGAGGAAGTGCCTGACGCTCATCGTGATGCTGAAGACTCGCCTCATTCCCGCGAGACAAGGTGTTAAGTGATCGCAGCGACATTGTGGCGTCGCACGCAAAACTTTTGCGATGCAAGAATCAAACGAGTGCACTTTGATGGATTTGCAACTCGGGAAGTATTCGTCACAACGCTGACACACCAATGCGCTCGTTGCCGCATTTCCAATCAAGTTCCGCTTCGAAATTGATCTCGAGCAGATGCGTGGATGCGCATCGGACAGCAGTGCTCGCGGACGCGTCGATCAGTTACGAGAACTACAATGGATTGCCATCTAAAGATGTATCGCAAAAGAAGACGTGGGCAAGCATTTCCGCCATAGATCCCGCTCCAGCGTTGCAGCCGGCGCAGACCTTGCCGCATTGTTGCGGGCGGGATGAAGAGCCAATCAAAAGCACGAAATGATCTTGCCGGTGGAACAGCCGGCAGGTTCGATGCTGTTCCCATCAGGAACGTCGCCGTGATCGGAGTCTACTTGACGAAAGAATCTGTGATGATCGTATTTCAGCTGCGGTGAATGCCTAAGTCAGCCCTGACGAATTGGCGGTTTGCTCGCGGACTAGAACGAAGACGCGCATCTGCCGAACCAACAGATGGCCCACACGTCAGAAAGCGCGGCATCACCCGCAACCCGCCCTCAAGGGAGGCGCGGTGACCGCTCCGCGCGGAGATACCAAATCAAGACGCCTTAGTTCGCCAAGCGGCCCCGCACCGCGATTTCGAAGTTGGACATACAGGCTTCGAGGCTCCGACTTGGGCTTTCATACAAATTCCTTGCCAGATCACGAAGACGCATATGGGAGCGTCCTTCGATTTCATCGAGATCGGACGCAATATTTTCCAGCGCCTGCTGAAGGCGCCGCAGATCGGAAAGGTGAAATTCTGCTCGGCCCATAAGTTGCCCCACGCGAAGACTCGGCGAGGGATCGAGTCTCAATGGTCTGGAGGGGCTCGACATCCGGTGGAAGCGGGACCGCGAAGGGCCGCACCTTCGATCTCGATATGTCGTTGCCCAAACCGACCCCCTCGCGGAGTAGGATAAAAAGTCGATTTAAATAATTGTCAATGTTCTCGATTTTTTAATCCCGGTCAACAGCGAATTAATACGGGACTCATTATATGCGCCAAGGGTGGTCTGGATATACGCCAAGGGTGGTCCGGCCCGAACATCGTTGCTCTGCCCCTCGCGGTCCGCCCCTGCAAGCATGCCGATATCGAGCGAGCCGGCCATAGAGCCGCCTCCGGGAGGCAGGACCTCCTCTCGGCTCAGTCTCACAATTGCACTGAGCAGCGAAGACCGCCGTTTACTGACGCCAATGTCACGGTCACCATCCGGTTCTTCCGGACCGCGAATTCGCAGAGTTTTCGGCTTGTCTCACCGCGTCTGACCTGCAGACTGCCCGTGCCGGTCGGATGCTGGATGATGAGGCTGCTGCGCGCGCCGAAATCGAGCGTCGTTGCATTGAGGATCAGCGTGTCGCCGACGGCCAAGCTGGCAAAGCTCTTCTTCACCTCGACGAAGCCCGTTTCCTCGCGCCAGCCACACCCAGCCAATCCCACCGCGAGCGCAACCAAGACGGCTCGAGCTAGCTTCGGCGTCATGACTCCGGCGGAGTGAGGCTTCGGATGAAGAGCTTCAATCCTTCCGAGGCGCCCCGCACGTCACCGGCGAGATTCCGCACCACCCTGACCATCTCGTCAGCGTTCTCGACCTCCAGCACCTCGGCAGCATAGTCGCCCCGGGTCTGCACGGTTTTCAGAAGCTGCGCAAACTCGCCGCTGGCCTTAGCCAGATCGTCCGTCGCCTTCACCATGTCGGCAACGTTCTGATCCCAGCGCTTTTGCAGGGCCTGCCGTTCGGACGGCGTGAACTTGGTGTCGTTGCGCATCTGCTCCTGCTTGGAGCGAGCATATCCCAGCGCGCGGGCACCGAGCTTCGCAATCTCGCCATTGTCCGCGACCAGCCCCAGCGTCTGAGAGATCAGGGCCTGAAGCTCCTCGACCTGCTGTTTCGCTGCGTCGGGCTTCGACAGGGATTCGATCGTTTTCGCCTTTTCCTCAATCCTCGCGTTTACCCCTTCGAGGCTCTTGCGGACATCGCCCAGCTGGCTGCGAAAATCATTGAGCGGGGTGGACGGGGCGGTAGCGGACGCCGGGGACGACGGTCCGTTCTCTGCGGCGCGCACCGGGGTTGTCGCGACCATAGCAGTGCAAAGCAAAGCGGCGCAGATGGCCCCGCCCAAGAACGAGCTCAACTGTCTGGGGGTGAACAAATCGGTCATCGCAAACCTCCAGGATCGTTGCCAAGAATCGTTGCCAAGACTAATTGAGTGTCGACCGGCTCGACCAGCCGGCGCTGATCATCCATGCCAATCGCAGCGCATTACCACCAAAAGTAGGGAAATACCCGATACTTCAGCCGCGGATTACCGTAGTAGCCGGGGCCATCATACGGGCCGTAGAAATTGCCGTCCCCATAGACCCAGCGCGCGACCGGCTTGCGAACCGGGGGACGGTAGCAGCGCCCGCCCTCGTCGCAGATCACTTTGACTTGCTCGACCGCCAGACTGGAATGAGGCACGGTGGTCTGAGCCTGAAGCGGCGCCGCGGAGGCCCCTCCTGCCAGCATCATCGAAAGACCGGCGATTGCTCCAGCCAGTTTCAGCATTGTCGCGCCCCTCTGATCCGCCCGATTCAAATTCCACAGAGGTTAACAGTCTTAATGGTCCCTTATCCGCAGGACAAGGCCACAAAGGCCTGCCTGTTGCCCCCCGGCTCTCGCCGAACCGCCGTTGCGATCAATCGGTCTGCGGCAATCCTTGCGATATCGAACCCAAAAGCCTGGTTATGAGCTGATTAGCAACTCACCGGAGCTCAACTTCGGCGCGGGACTAGCGCGGTTGACGATAAGATCTCTTAAAGAGTATGGCGGCGACGAGGGAGCGGCCAGCCAAGGCAACGGAAGCTTCGACAAATAGATGAAAAGCTTAATTTTTTCTGACAAGCGGTTTGCGGCCTGAAAATGCTGATGAAATACCGCAGCAATTCAGCAACACGCCTTGGAAAACGAATATACTTGAAGGCGTTGCAGCAACCAGACATCGCATTCCGGGTTCCGCCAGAACAGCGGCTCCGCTAATCTGGCTGATAGATTCATCCGCCGTTGGGGGCCATGGTTTTTTGGGGTGCGGGGCGTCTGGGACGACATAAGCTGCGGGCTGCCTTGGGCGGCCTGGCGCTTTCGCTCGCCCTGACATGTCCGGCAGCCGCACAGACAACGGATTCGGATCGCCCGCTTGATGGCGAAGCGTACGTCGCAGCGGAAGACGCGTACAAATCCTTTGACAAGGGGGACTACCAAGCCGCCGCAAACCGAGCCGCGGAGTCGATTGCGTTGCGGCCCGACATCGTGCGTCTGCGATTGCTGCTGATCGACGCGCTGATTGCCGCCGGAAACCTTACTGGCGCGCAGCAGGCGACGGCCGCGGCACTAGCAACATTCTCCGCAAACCAGGAACTGGAGTCCCGACAAGCCAGCATTCGCCAGCGACTTGCGCAACAGCCGGCTGGCGAGGGCTATAAGGCGCTGGAACGGGGTGACGCCAAGGCGGCCATACGTGCTGCTCGCAAGGCCGTGGAGTACGAGCCGGACGTGATGTCCTATCGCCTGCTCTTGCTCGCGGCCCAACTCGCCGACAATAGTCTTGCAGGTGCCGCCGAGACCGCATCGGAGGCGATCAAGCTCGATCCCGGCAACTACGTGCCGGTGGTCTGGCGGGCCTATATCTACCAGAAGCTCGGCAAGCGCGCGCAAGCCATTGTCGACTTTGATGCGGCGCTCGCTCTCCCGAATCTCACCGATAGAGAGATGAAGACCATTCGTCTGATTGCGGCGGATGCGGCGCTTGCATCAGGCGACTTCGCCGCCGCACAAAAGCTCGTGGCTGGATACCCCCGTAGCGATCCGCAGGTCATCGTCCGTCTCGCCGATGCGGAGGCAGCTGCGGCCGGTACCGGGACCTTGAGGGGCGACGGAAAGAATATGCCAGCGCCGTTGCAGGATTGCCGCACGACCGCGAGCGGGACCGTCTGCAGCCTTCAGGCACCGCTAGTTCAGAGCATCGTCACACCGATCGACAAAGTCGCGGAGAGCAACAAGGCCGGCGATAGAGCCTATCGGGCTGCCCGCAACAAAGACTACGTTGTCGCAATCCGCGAGGCCCGAACGGCGATCGAGGATAATCCGGGCGAGCTGGCGAATCATCTTCTGCTCATGAACGTGCTTTCGGCGGCCGGACGGTCGGCAGAGGTCGAAGCTGAAGCGACTCGGCTGATCGATACCGGCTCAGCAACGCCCGAGGTGTACGCCCAGCGCGGCTATGCGAGAAAGCTGCTTCATGAAGACCGAAAAGCGATGTCCGACTGGGAAATCGCCTTACAAAAGGGACTTTCGCGCGATCAGGCACGAGGCGTCGGCCTCGCCCTTGCGGATGCGGCGTTGGCAGCCAAGATGCCTGCCCGAGCGTTGCGCGCTCTCGATCGACTGCCAGGGAGCTATGAAACCGCTATTCGGCGAGCTTATGCCCTGCAAGCGCTTGGACGCAAGGAGCCATCGCTGGCCGCCTTCAAGACCGCCGAACGATTGGCGCCAGCCGAGCAGCAGCGCGACGATGCTCTGCGCGCCCAGATCAATCTTATGGTCGATCTCGGACACAAAACCGAGGCTCGCGCAAAGTTTGACGAGGCGATAGCGCGTGGCCGGCTAAGAACCATCCGAGACGCCGATGTCGCTTATCTGGCTGCAGCGGTCGGCAATGACGAGGTGGCACTCCGCTTGTTCGATCGCGCGGCATCCATAGGGCAATTGCCGCCGCGCGCGACGATCGACGCGGGATATACCGCAATGCGTCGCTTCGAGAATGCCAAAGCGATCGCATATCTGAAACAAGGGATCGATGCCAGGGCGGACTCTCGGATCGATCTCGACGACCAGAAGCTGTTCGAGACGAGGAGAACGGTTGCGGATCTGTCGCGTGAGTGGGGAGTCAATAGCTCGATCACCTATGGCAAGGTTGGCTCTGCACCGAACCCGTTTCTCACACTCAACAATGTTCCGAGCAACTACACGTCGCAGCTCGGCACCGAGCTTTATTACCGGCCCGAATGGGGCAATCGAAACGGGGCAGTCTTCGATCTCTTCGGCAGGTTGTTTGAAACGCTCTACGATCAGGGCGGCGGTCCAACCGGCTGGCGGACGACCCAAGGAATGGTCGGCGCTCGCTGGAAGCCTTTTTCGGACCACAACCTGGTCTTCGAGGCAGACAAGCTGTTTGCCGTTGGAGATGCGGCCCGCGCCGATACATTACTGAGAGCACTGTATTCGTACACGGTCGGCACGGATCTGCGCGTGCTGGATAGTCATTGGCCGACCTGGTACGTCTACACCGAGGTCGATCGCTTTCTTGAGCACAAGCAGTTCGTCTGGTTGTTCGAAGGTCGATTTGGCCACAGCTTCCGGCTCGATCCGATCAGCAGCAACTTGGTACTGTTCCCGCATGCGGTCGTTGCCGCCAGCTATGACGACTCATTCGCAAAGCCCCAAGCCTATTCGGCTGGCGTTGGCGCATCGCTTCGCTATTGGTTCGGCGAGACAAAGTACCTCGCACCGCCATCTTATCTTGAGCTGACATTGCAGTATCGATTTCGGCTGGCCGGCGAAGGACGAGCCCAAGGTATCTTCGCGCAAACTTCGTTGAACTATTAATCGCGCAACGCGCCAATCAGCCTGCCCACTCGGACGGCCTCACCGCATCGTCCTGATGGGGCAACAGGTGCGTTTTCCGTTTCGGCCAGGCAAACTCCTTGTCTGCACGCAAACCAAGTATCTTGACTAGTTCAGGAACTTTCAATGCCTTCCTGCTCTTTCCTCATACCGACGCCTCGAGCGATCCAGCATCGCAGCCACAACTAGAAAAGGCCGCCCAAGGCGGCCCAGTCCAGCGGCTGATCGCTCTAAGCAATTCGCGAAGTTCAGGACGTTACGAGATCCGCCGTCAAATCGCGGCGGCGGCGGTGGGCCATAAAGCCCGTTCCAGCAAACCCAGCGATCAGCATCATCCACGTCGACGGTTCTGGAACAGCGGCCGCGAAGGCAACCTCGCTCAACATGATCCATGGCTCCTTGTTGACGTCATATGCGCTGTTCTTGAAATCGTTCACGTCATCAAGGAAGCAACCGTTCGCGTCACAACCCTTTTTGGCCACATGGTTGTTGTAGTAGTTCGTGCCATCTTGCAGAAGCGGTGCCCGGTCCAGCGTGAGACTGAAAGCATAATCAGAGGAAATCGGCGTAGCGAACGTGAGCGTTACAACGTCCATGTTGGTGTAGACGTTGTTCTGATAAGTGGCCACGATTGTCGAATAAATAGGGGTCAACGTCGTTTTGCCGAGTGTAAGAAGCACGTCGACCGCGCTGGGGGTTCCCACTAAGCCCAGCCAGCCGTTGCTGCCCGCATACGAACTCGCGACGTAAAGTGAAACCGAACTCACGGATTGCCCTGACGCTAGGTGGAAAACGATCGTAGGATCCTGATACTTCCAGCCAACATATTGATCGTGAGAGATCGAGAAATTCTTGTCTGCGATCACGCCATCGGTCAGCTTGCCGGTCCCACCGGTCAGGATGGACTCCTTGGCCGCTCCATTAGAGGGCACCACAAGTGACGAACCATTCTGATTAGGATTACCGGAACCATTGTAGGTCGTGTCAAAATAATTGTACCCACCGTTTTGCGTAATCCCGTTGCCGTTGTTCATGTCATAGCTCGTCACCGCGACGGTGGCGGCCAAGGCGGCGGTCGATCCGAGACAGACAAAAGACGCAGCAATCAGCAAAGACGAACGCAATGACATTCCAGACTCCCAATGCGGCATTTGCGAATTAAATCATATGCCGCGCATTATAATTACCAAAGGATTATCTCGGCTGCAACAGGAGGACCCACATTATCGGTTCCCCCTGCTCGCGCCCGAAGGAGGTCGCTCCTGGCCTCTGGACCTCTCCAACCCTATTCTGCGACACCTTCAAGTTGCGCCTGAGGGGTGCCGGCGTTCGAGATCGCACGCCTGCGGGGCCCTGCGGTCTGGCCTCAGCGGCTTCTCGTCGCCAATAGTAAGAGCCCACAAAGACAGCCTCCGGCAAAGCCGACCAAGTCTTCGGGGTCGAAATAATTCATGAGTGTCCAGGCAATGTGCATTCGAACATTATAGCGCCCCGCACCCAGCCCCTAAAGGAGGTTGGTCTCGCATTTGCCACCTCATGGTGAACACAACTGGTGCCCCATGTGACTGTTGGGGACTAGTTCTCCCTGCCGGTTCTATCCGCCCGGAAGGCGAGAACAGGTGGCTCAGGCAGAACTCCGCGTTCAGCGCTCATCGAGGCCGGTAGGCCATAGCGGCCCCGAAGAGGCGCGCGCGAAAGCGCCGGTAGTTTTCGCAGCGAGGGCTTGTTGAGCCGGGGACATTGTCATAAGCGACCACCTCGGCCCAAAGGTGGCTGCACGCTCTGCGAAACATTTAACGCGCTCAAAAAAGCAGTTCAAATCAAACGATTGACTCCAAATTATATTCAATATTAAATGGAAATATTAAAATGTTAATGCGTGAGGCCCGTGATGATCAAGACGTGTGTTGCCACAGCCATGCTTCTGCTCGTTCTAGCCACAGCTGCGAAAGCAGACGTCGTCTACCCGAACCCCGGCACCGAAAACCCGACTACATACACTTTCACCTCGACCTCGAACGGGTCGCTGGTCGCATATTTTTATGGTTCAGGCGCCTCCTTTAGCGAGAGCCTGGGCCTGCTCGTCAACGGCCAGGATAGAGGTGCTGCTTTAGACAATCATAGCAGTACGTACGGACAGGCGCATGATTTCGGCAACGTCAGCGTCGGCGACACACTGGTGTTCTACATCGACGTCAAGACGACCGGTTACACCTACTACTCCGACATCAAGATGAATTCCGATGGCGTGAACCACGTCTACTCGACGGCCTTCAAGCGCGATGGGAATATCCCCGCCGGCACCTATGTCGGCTTCGAAGATCTCAGCCTGCATCAGACAGGTTGGAGTGACAATAATTACACCGACGAACAATTTGTCTTCACGATCACCGCGGTGCCTGAGCCTTCCACGTGGGCGATGATGATTCTCGGTTTCTCCGGCGTCAGCTTCCTCACATATCGGCGCCGTAATTCGGCGATGCGCGTCGCCTAATTTCGCTCCCGAATGCTGACAAAAGGACCGTGCTTGGCGGCTTCTTCTCGTTTTGATATTGAGATTTTTTTTGAAGAGCGCGCTCTGATCGGCAGTAACATTGATAATTAGGGCTAAGGAAGAACCGCGATTGAATTATTTGGCTGCAAGAGCATAGCGTCTCCCATTGTTATTTCGCTGGAGAGAGACACATGCTGGCTGGATATTTCATGACGATGCTCGTTGCATTTGGTTTCTCAAGGCCAGAGCGTCGACCAAAAAATAACAACCTCAAACTCACACGAATCGAGCATCGCGAACTGCAAACCTGGATCTAGCTCCAGGGTTTGGTCTGCCCATTGGCCGCGCCTATCGCGAACACGAGCATATCGCTGCGACATCTCGATCTCTGCTAACTCTACTAGTCCGGCGGCGCTTATGGCAATTCGTGCGTCCTGCCAAAAATGTATCCACGCGGGACGACGTAGTATCGCCGTCTGCGTCGATTGCCGAGGCAATCGGCGGCGGCTTCGCGACCAATGCCTGACTCGCGCGACCTTAGCTCAAATCCAACATTGCTTGCTGAAGCCATGCGCGGTGACGAAGCGGCCGCATTGGAACCGACCGCTCAAAACTGCTTCCCGATATCAGTTGGCGCTCGGGATCTACCTGCAGGCCGTCCAGATAGCGAGAGTGAGCCCGTCCGGCTATGACAACCGCAACCAATACAGAGGCGACGATCAGGAACCAACTCACCGAATATTCCTTCGCATGCCCCAGAAGCAAACTACCCCACACTCCTTTCGTTCCCACCTATATTGGCCAGGTGCGCGTCGACCGACAGCGCAACATCGTGTCCATCAGCGATCAGCGTACGCTTGTCAATACTGCGCAAATTAAGCAACGATTACAGTCGAGGCCAGCCTTTCTATCTATAAGCGCTATCCCATAGTGATTTTTGATTTTGGCTAGGTGGACTTCGATGGCCAACCTTACAGCCGTGTACGACGCGGTGCATCTCGATCCGATAAGGCGAAGGAAGGGCATCGACCGATCGGGACACGACCAGCCATCACAAGAAACGGGTTTGCAATTGACCCCGTTCACTCGCTTTTTGCCCCCATGATCGATGAGAGTGGTGACGTCAATCTCACGCCGCCCCGAGCTTTTTCGGGCCTAGCCGAAATTGGCGCACCATCCCGGGCCCCCAGCGGCATGGTCGAAAACCTAGAGGCGTCCGTGGTGGATCAACAGTCCTACGACTGGACCGAACACCGAAGCGACGCGCTCTCCGCCGTCAGCGTCACGGTCACCACGCGAGTCTTCCGAACCGCAAATTCGCAGAGCTTTCGACTTGTCTCGCCGTGCTTGAGCTGAATGCTGCCAGTGCCGGTGGGCTGTTGCACCACAAGACTGGTGCGGGTACCGAGATCTAACGTTCGAAACAACCGACAGCTCCACGATAGAACTCTGCAAAGAAAGTTTCCTACCTCTCAATGCTGCGATCGGATCCCCGCCGGTGCGACCTGATTCACCCTACCCACAGCTCGAGAGCAAGGAGCGCCCCGGCTGCCCTTCACTCTTCGCGGATCTTATGCGCCAAAGACCTACGCGATTCCCGCGGTAATTGCCCAGAGCCACGCAACCATCCCGACCACGAGCGACGTAACGTAAAGCGAACGCATTTTCAAATCCTTAGTGACGATCGAGGCGCCAAGTGCCCGCCTCGAGGACACGCTGCCTTAGCCGCAAGATTTCAAGATACCGCTCGGCAATGGTTTCGCCGACCGGAGGCCGCTTTGGCATCCGCTTGGCGTTCTTCAATCCACCGGACTTCCGTCGCTTCGGAAATGCATCTTTCATGAAAATCTCCAAGTCCAATAATTAAGAAGCAAAACGCGTACCAAGGCATTGAAACATGACTTACCGAAGCAATGTTGGTCACGCAGCCGTACAGCGTGGTTCGATCAAAGTCCCTTGGGCCCGTTCAACACGAAAAAATTCCAAGCCAAGCAATAGACCACCCACTCCTCGTCGGGAACGTAGCGCACGAAAATTCGGGGACGCGCGTGATGAGATTCCTGGTGGGGTATTATCGCGAAGCCTAACGCCGTGGCGGAGTTTTCGTCAATTCGATTCTGGCGAACGGCATAACATGCGCGTTGGATATGAATGACCGTTTATGAAGATGAACAGGTCTGGCGAACGCTGATCGCGCGAGTGCTGAAAAAAGGCCCGGGCGTGACGTCCGACCGCTACGAAAGTTTAGTCCTGCCATATGCGCGTGACCGCGCACGCCTGTCGCTTCAGAACATCTTGTTCGACGCATCTATCTGCATTCGCTCGATGCCAAGGATCCGATCACCGGACACGTCTTTGACGTGACGTCGAACCCGCCTCCGGTTGCCGGCGCGGTGCCTGAACCTTCCCCTTGGGCCATGATGCTACTGGGCTTTACCGGCCTCGGTTTCATGACCATCGCCTCAAGCGGGCTATGGCGACCATGACGGAGCACCGGAGCCAGCCCGGATAGCACGCCTTGGCTCGGCCCAGACAGCAATTCTCACTGACGGGTGGTCCGCCAAGCATGGGCCTCGAGCAATTGCTGCCTTAGCCGCAATACTTCAAAATATTGCTCCGCGATATTTTGGGGAGTCGCAGCCTTCTTAGGAGTCTGCTTCGATTTCCTTGCCTCGCGCAGCTTGCGTGCCTTCGGCAAAACTTCTTTCATGAAAATCCCCCGCCCCAAAAACCAGCAGACTGGATCCAAGCAGATCGATTGTCCGCTTGTGTCCCCTGCGTTGGTCAGAGGCTCACGCAAAGGAGTTCGATCAAGGTTCCGTGACGCGCCTTCGCGCAGCGAACTGCAAAAAGTGTCCAGCATCGACAATTATATCCTCGCAACATGACACCCAGCTAAAAACAGGGGACTGTGGTTGCCACGCAGCTCCACGACATTTCGAGCAAAAATCTGGAGAGAGCCGGCGACAGAGCGCAGCGCGCGTCGGCCAATGGTAGCATATCGCTTCATAACATCCTGTTCGACGATCCCTCGGCCACCAAATTCGATCTAAAGGTCACCTTCACCTCGCCCACTGGACCCGGCTCGAGCGTGTTCACGGCAGACTTCGTCGGTCTGATTTCTTGGGCCTCGGCTACGTCGAGATCGACTTTGGCGGACCCCAGACTATGAAATACGACGGCGGCTCGTTCAAACTGGCGATCGATGACATCTATCTGTTCTCGCTCGATGCCAAGGATCCGATCACTGGGCACGTCTTTGACGTGAAACCAGCCCCGGGGTCGCCGCGGTGCCTGAGCCGTCCACCTGGGTGATGATGCTCCTGGGCTTCGGCGGGCTGGGCTTCATGACTTATCGCCGCAAGCGGACTGTCGCGGCCGTGCGGGCCTGAACGAGGGCCTTGATCGCCGCGTAACATCTGGCAGACCGCCCCCAGGACAAGCCTTCCTGAAAGCCCGAACCCCGGCTCGGATCTCACCCCCGAACCAGGTTTTTCATTGGGGCGAGAGCAAGGCTCCAACGCCATGTCCGATCGCAACGTCTCAGGGAAACAAGCTCCCACCTTGGGGGCGCTTCGACGGACAAAACTCCGCGCAATATGACGTCCTCACGAGCTCGATGCCTTGACGCCAATGAGCCCGAGTCGTATTTGCGATTGCGGTTCGGCCACTTCAGCGGGTGCTTATCACGTCGATGCTTGGTGGTCATAGGCCAAGCGCTCCGTACGCCGCTCCCGCCGAGCAGCGGTCGCGCGTCCAGGCTGCGCCCCAACCGGCAGAAATTGTGTCAAACAGGTCGTGCATGACAGTCGCAGCGGAGGCCGCCTGCGCGGAATGTCATCAAGCTCCGACTACCGAGTCTCTCTCAGCGAACCGAGCTGCCGAAATTTCCACGCCAAATTGCGAAGCCCAACACGGCAAGAGCTCCCGCGCAATTCGCCAGCAAGCAGCCGGACGAAGGAAAACAGTTGAGGCATGAACCAATGACTTCCAATGCAAAATGCTCTCTTGGGCCGCTTTGCTGGCCGTATACACGAAATGAAGGCCGCCATTGCTGGCGGCCTTTCGGTATTCATCAATTGAACGGCATCAGGCGAGACGGAAAGAGGCGCCAGCCGACTTGCGATAGCCCAGAAAGCCGAGGCCCAGGAAGCCGACGATCATCATCGCCCAAGTGGCCGGCTCGGGGACCGCCGCAACCGTCACGTTGTCGAACTCGAATGCAGCTTTGCCCGAGAAGAAATCGATGCTCGTAATATAATCCGAGGCATAGATGTTGACGTACGACGTACCGCCCGGCCCCTGATTTCCGTTCGCAGGATTCAGGAGCGGTTGAGTCGACGAGTCGATGACCTCAGTACCGCCGTTGGCCAGATGAAGCGTGATCGCGTTGTAGTTGTCGACCGAGCCCCAGAGCAGGCCAAGATAGTTGGAGTTGCCCGCCAAGGTGAGGGTCGCGGTCTGCGGGGTGATAAATGAGCCAACGGTGTAGTAGCTGGTCGAATCGCCGTTCGGCGCGGCGTACTGACCGCTCGACGAGCCCGACACGACGTTGCCGGCAGAAATAGCCGCAAAGCTCGTATCGAAATTATAGGTCGTTCCGTAGAACGAAGTGAGGCCCGAACCGTCGCCTGCGGCAACACCACCCAAGGTGACCACCGCGGCGTTCGCGCCTGTGGAAAGCAATAATCCTGCTCCGGCGATTAGGCCTAGCAGCCCGCTCCTTCGCGTCATGATAGATACTCCTGATGGGCTTGCCGGAAATCGGCAAGAAAGGCTCGATAGACAAAACGTCACTTGGGCATGCCACTCTTCGGCAATGCAAACACGCTAAGCCTGACGGTACATTTAGTCAATTCAATATTTTAAATAAAAGTAAGTTTCTATTAAATATGCGAGCCAGCCAGTGAGCGACGCCGTCCAGCACGACATTTATATCGGCTAGAGGCGCCACCTAGGGCAGCGGACTGACTCAGAGCGTCAAACTGGATAGGCCAGCTTTACGCTCCCTAGTTGTCGATCCTGATGGCACATGCCCTCGAACAGACTGGCCAAGCGAATTTGGCGAAACTAGAAATGAACGCGCGGGAGGGTCTGACTACCCTGTCCGACGAGCAACGGGCGGCAAGGAGCTTAGCGAGGAGCGGCAGGGAATAGACGAACAGCTGGTCCGAGGAAGCCAATTCCAAGAAACCCGAGCAGCATCATCGCCCAGGTTGACACCTCGGGGACGGAGCTCACGGCGACAAATTTGAGCGTTCCAGCATCGCCAGGGCAATAAAGATCCCCCGCAGAGCAGTCGGAGGGAGACCCCGGCCCCTCAGGCAACCACGTCGCCAAGAAGGGCGTGGGGAAGTAGTAAAAGCTGCCGTAGTTATCCCCGCCGAAGGAAAACAAAATCCCGTTTTCAGTAAATTGCTGGGACGCCGCATCGAAGAGATTGTCGAAGTTGAAGCCGTTGGTATTGCCGAGAACCGGATAAAACGGAGAGCTCCCCGTGACGAGGCCAGTGATCGGCTTCGACTCGCCGCCGACTATGACATCTCCCTTTATCGACTGCAGCTGACCACCCGACGATTCATAGGTGAATAGGCCCATAACGCTGTAGACCGAACCGGTAAAGGTGAAGCTTTCGGTCAAGACCGCGGCGCGGGCTGGCATGATCATGAGCGTGACGCCGACAATCGCAGCCCCGAAAAGCGTGACAATCTTCACTGTTTCGTCCTTCTTTGAAAAATTAAGAATATCATTCCAGTTGAGTAGCGCACATGCGCCACACAAACGATTTTGACGCGAAGGAAAGCTCTCGCGCACCATACTCTCTGAACTGTTGGGCTACCGAATCGAACGCTACTGATTCGTCACTCAGACTATATCCGAATCGAAAGCGGCGCGCGCTCGCCAATTTGCCCTGGCGGGGCGACAATTGGGCTCATTTGCAAGAGGCGTTGCCGGCGTCAGGACGCCGACTTGAACTTATCCATGCTCAAGCAAATCGTTGCCGCGAAACGATTTTGACGATCATCCGCAAGATCCAAGATCGGCATCCTGGTCAGCCCAGCCAGGGCTTTGACTACCGGCGCCGCTTCGGCGCTGACGGGCATGGCAAGATCCGAGTTACGCTCAACGATTTCCTCTGCGGCATTAAGCGCCGCCAGCAGGACGCGCGTAATCGAGTCTGGCATTTGATTGGACATGTTCTTCGGAGCCTCTCAGCCGGCATGCCCACTTACCACTGAGTTCCCCGCGTATGAAGCGGCGGTTCCCGCTCATCGCGAAATTTCTGTGCGGAGTGACTTCTCTGCCGCAAAGGCCAGCCCGGAGACGTCGGATATGGGCACTGACGGAGCCGGCGCGACCGCGCCGAATCGTTTTGAATTTGTCAGCTTGGCGTCAAAAATCGACAGATTTCGGCAGGCTGCCGAATAAGCGAGCAAGTCGGATGCAGTAATAGTTCGGTAAACCATTAAATTGAGCAATTAAATAATTCTCTGCGACCGCGCCGGCCCGAGGATGTTCGACCTAATCGGGTCTGCTACGATCGGTGCGTATCCATTCAGAGGAGCCGCGCCGGGCAAGATGACGCAGGAGATGAAACCGTCGCAGGATCTGCCTCGCAACGAATGGAATCTGCGAGGCAGGTAGGATGTCGCGGCCAAACTTAAGCCAGGCCAATGTCAGCGCGGCGGCCAACGCCGAGAGATTTAAAATGGCCAGTGCGGCTGGGAGTAGCGCCCCAGCCAGCAAGGCATAGGCGCCTCCGAGAACCGCAACACCTCCTGCGATAGCCATGAGAAGCGATAGCGGCGGCACGAGTAAATCGAGTGCGAGCACCAAAGCATCGAAATTGCGCGTCGCGATCGACGACACCAATAGCCGCGGGACGTAGCTCACGATCATTGCCAAGTGTCCCTCGATCCAACGCTGCCGCTGGCTTTCAGCACCTCGCTCCGTGGTTGCAAACTCACTCGTTATCCGGACTGTTGGCAGGAAGCGGGCTGGGGTACCGGTCAAAACCAAGTCCAAGCCTAACTTTAAATCCTCGACAATATGGCCGCTCGCAAGTGGCGCAGACTTAATCACCTCCCAGGGAAACATCATCCCTGTGCCCATCAACTGCACCGGCCTGCCGAAATGATTGAGCCCCAGCGGTCTGACCCAGTTCTTCAGCCGCCAGGCGAACTCCGCGACACACTGGTTGACCTGAAATCCCTCGGCGCTGGTCATGAGATAGAGCGCCTGAATGGGCTCGCCTGTTCGCGCGCAATAATTGAGCGTCTTGGCGAGGAAACCCTGTTGCAGCCGACAATCCGCATCCACGAACAGAACGAATTCAGGCGGATCGTCCTTCAAATGTGCGATCGCCCAGGCCATCGCGTAGCCCTTGCCGCGCCGGTCCGGCTCGTTGCGCGGAAGCACATGCGCGCCGTGAGCCGCTGAAACTGGCCCCGTATCATCGCAGCAATTGTCGGCCACCACGATCATACGATCGCACTCTCTGAGCTGCGAGGCGACGTCCTGAAGGGTGGGAATGATTCCGATGGACTCATTATGTGCGGGCACTACGACTGCGACCCGACCGGCGGATACTCGGTCATCCCCGGCAGACGACGCACCTGCCCAAAGCGAACCGAAGACCTCGGTCAAGAGCACAAGCGTTGGAATCAAAACCAGGCTGGTAATGACGACGATCAAAAAAAACATGGAATCATCTCACGTCTAGAAACTCGACCGCGCCACCCGGCTGGTCATCAGAAAATATACCAACGACGAGCCGCCCCGTCTTCCAGGCCAGACCGTCCAGGTTGGTTCTTCCCCTGAACACGAGCGGAGCTTTTTCATCCGCGTGATGGCCGTGAACGACATGGCGGCGGCCGTGCCCTGAATCGGCTCCCTTAGGATATCTCTTCCAGAGCAGAGTTCGATCGCTTTGCTGATTGAGTGGGATCCTCGGATCCACCCCGGCGTGCACGAAAACCCGATGCAAATCCGTGTGCATCAACGGAAGCTGGTCGATCCACTGCAAATGATAATCCGGAATGATCCGCTGAAGCGGGACCTCCACACGATATTCAATGCCATAGGAAGCCAACGTCTCGCCGCCCCCTTTCTCGACCCACCACTCGGCCTCGACGAAATTGTTGCAAGCCTCCCACATCATGGCTTCGTGGTTTCCCTTCAAGGCGACGAGCTGCAAATTGGGAAACGACCACTGGATCAGGAATTCGATCACGCCGCAAGCGTTGGGTCCTCGATCGACGTAATCGCCAAGGGTGACAACGCGCGCAGTCTGATTGCCGGCGTGCTCAAGAACACGCGACAACGCTTGCTCGAGCAGATCGAGCCGCCCGTGAAGGTCGGGTATGGCATAAGTCAGACTCATGAGCAGGCCTCAAGAGGAGCGCACAGATCTGCACCGCCACCGACCTTCTTGAAGACAGCACCCAAATGATGTCGGCACCGGCTCCACTTTTTGAAAGTGGTCACCCTCCTCCGCAGCTCTCTTGGACAAACGTTGCTCAAGATCTGCTGCGAGGGCGTTTCACGCTGCGGCCAACTTGCCTCGGGATCTCATGACGAGGCTGCGGACAATCCCGAGAAGACCATCAAAGGCGAACAATAGAAGAAGCGCCACGACAAACAGGCTAATTCCCGTCAGGTCATGCACAATGCCCTCGATCAGATCAGGGCCGCCATAATAGGCCATCAGGACCAACGCAAAGACGCGGAAGAAATTAGCGAGAATCGTAATGGGAATGATTGCCAACAGAAGCAGGAAACCGCGCAGCTTTTCCCTCCATCGGAAGGCATAGACATAAAACACACCGATCGCCGACAGGGCAAAGATCGAATTCATGCCCGAACAAGCATCCTTGACCAGGAGTTGGTAGGACCCGATCATGATCATGACACCGTTCTGCGCCACCGGGAAACCCGCAGCATACAGAACTCGGGTCACTGTGTCGGAAATGAATACTTTCAACGGGACCGTCATCGAGTCGACGATCCAATCCGGCATTGGCACCGCAAAGACCAGGAAACTGAGCGGAAAGGCCAGCGCCCGGAGTGCGGGCCATCCGGCACAAATCAGAACCGATCCCATGATCACAGGCAGAATCGACCCCATCTCAACAGTGAGTAGCCCTTGTTGCAACCGCGACAGGTACAGAAGCACCAGCCCAAGGGCCAAGACGATCCATCCCATGACAGGCGCGGGTGCGACCTTAGCGCGCATCAGACGCTCGCGCGATTGCCAAACCAGCCAGAGCGTCGCTGCGATGATCAGGGGCCCGTGGCCTTCCTGCTCCGTCTGCCATGGGCCATTGATCAAGCCGCGGATCGTTGGGGTGTAGGCGCCAAGTATGGCAACCGCTATCAAAGCAGGTCCTAGAAGCGAGGCAGACAGACCGGTTCCAATCGATTTGCGGATATGGATATCAGTCATCAATTCGGACTCTGTGATTTAAATATCGATTCCAGTTCGTGCCGGAAAGTATCATTACCTGCCCACGCCAACAATCGACTATCTTTTGATCGCCAGCACGGCAAATAGTATTCCCGCAAGGATCAACCCCGCCGCGAGAATAAAATACCCGGCATTGCCGACCTGATTGGCGACGGCAAACACGATGCCGGCCAACATGAGGTGCATGAGCGTCCGCATCTCGCGGTCCGAAAATTGAAAGAATGCGAGCACCAGTCCGACAAAACTCGTGACGGTGACGATGTCAAATAAGGTTGCCATGTTCCATACACTATACAAAAGGGAATGGCTTCAGCGAGGAGCTCTTAGACGATCTACTGTGACTTGGCCTCACCCTGCTTCATGAGGTCAGCGTAGTCGCCCTCATATTTGGCCTCGAGTTTCGCCGAATAGGCTGCAAGGCCTAGTTCTGCTGTGAGGGCGTCCGCCCGCATCATCTGTCGCGCCAGGTTGATCGCGGCATCTCCTTCAATCGGACGAGGTTCCTCGGCCCTGACCTTAAAGAAGAGCCCGTTCGTGCCAACCCTGGTAAAGAAGATATCGTCGTCCTTTCGCTTCTGAATCAGGCCGACAAGCTCCTCAGGAAGGTCGCTGCTCGACAAGACGCCCAACTGACGACCATGCGGAATTCCACTTGAAGTCAATTGCTGCAGCAATTCCTCGAGCGATTTTGCGTCCTTGTTCGCGTTGACGAAAGTCTGCGTCGCGGGCGTGAGCGGCATGACGATTTCGTCCACGCTGTAGAGCTTGCGATCAGCGAACTTCCAGGTGTTCTTCGCAATATAGCGGTCGATGTCAGCTTTGGTTGACGCCTTGGCCGATGCGGCGCGGTTGAGCATCGCGTTACCTAGGACCTGCTCCCGCACGCGCAATAGATCCAGCAGAACTCCTGGTTCGCGGTCCAATTTCGCGGTCATCGCCTGCTGCAGCAAATACTTCCGAACAACGATCTCGCCGAGAACCCGTTTCACGGTCTCCGGATCTTTCTGTTTGGCCGGAGCGATACCAGCCAGCCTGAACTCGTTATCGAGTTCCTGCGTCGTGATGACCTCGTTGCCAATACGCGCGACAACTTGTCCTTTTGCCGCAGTCGCTTGATCGCCGCTCCGCTGACCGCACGCGGCCAGGGCGAGACCGGACGCAGTCAGGAAGAGAGCCAGACTCCAAGTGCGCATATTACCAAATCTTTTCACCCGACGCTCCGTGCTTTTATTCAGCGAATACAATCGGCAAGCCATACTGAACTTGGTCGATCGGAAATGTGACCGCATGAATAGTCAATAATTGGCTATTGCCGAGCCGTCGAGACAGCAGGTCACCCCAAGCCGAAAACCCGATATTTAGATTAATTAGGAAATGCTGGACTGGAAGGCCGCTCGTGACGGATTGTGAGGAAGTCCAGTGCCATTGCCCTCTTTATTTAATCCCGCAGGACAGCTAACAATTGGCCGAACAGGAACCATACCATGAAGTCCAGCCGGGTTGGAGTTGTTCTCGCGGCGGTTGCAATTGCCGGCACCGCGATTGCTGCCGAGGTCTTTGCACCGCGGCAGTTGATGGCTCGTACGACGGCATCCCAAAGCCTCGAAACTGTCATTCCCCAACAGTTTGGAACCTGGAAGCTTGTCCCCGAGATCAGCCCGGTGAAGCCCGTTGATCCTGAAGCCTATGTCCAGCCACCGGATCCTCTCTCCGCGAAGGTTTACAGCCAGGAAGTGGCGCGCGGCTATACGGATAGCGCCGGTCATATTGTCATGCTGCTCGTTGCCTACGGCCCTGTGCAGAATTACAAGCTCAAGGCGCACCGGCCCGAAATCTGCTACACGGCCAACGGATTTCGCGTGTCTGAAAAAACTAGCTCCAATCTGGACTATCCCGGGGGCTCTCTGATGACTACGAGACTGATCGCGGAACGAGAGTCGCGGTTCGAATCCATCACCTATTGGATGAAAATCGGGGACGACGTCTCCAACGGGGTCGTCGATAATCAGATCAGTCGGCTGAAATACGGTCTGCGCGGTATCCTTCCGGACGGCGCCCTATTCAGGGTCTCGACCATCGGTCTTCCCAAAGACGCTTCGTTCAAGCTGCAAGATCAATTCATCAAGGACTTGCTGGTGGCTCTGCCTTCCCAGGAGAGAGGCTTCTTCCTAGGAAGTTCCTAATTAGTCATGGATGACGATGCGCCCGGCAGAGCGGAGTGGGGAAGCGAACCAATCATGCTTCGGGCGCCGGAGAACGCCGAGGATTCTCATCCACGTCGCAGCCTGCATAGCGATGCAAGTGGCGGGGATCGGAGCCGCCGTCGCACAGGCGCTCGAAGATACCCTGCTCGCTTATGCCGTGAATATTCATCAGACGCCCATGCAGACATGGGGACCGGGCTACGGAATTTATCTCGGAAAGGGCTATTTCCTGACTGCCGCCCACGTGGCCGGACGAACCTGGTTGACGCGGCCCAAAGTCACGATTGCGGGTCGTGAGTATCCGACCCGGGTCGTCAAGGAAGGCCAACTCGAGGGGACCGACCTGACCTTGCTCGCCGTGGAGGAGAATCTGTTGCCGATGCGGTTAAGGCTCAGGCGCATGCGCCTCTGTGACGGTCCGCCTCGGCCGGGTCAGGAAGTCGTTACCGTTGTGCCTGAAGCCGTCGTTCCGTCCCGTATCATCGCCCCTGAGCGCATTCCCGCGGGAGCACGGCGATTCAGCACTGCGATTGTTGATGTTGCCAAGACCGGCAATTCGGGCTCAGGTGTCTTCGACGCGAAGCGGAAGTGCCTACTCGGCATCATGAGTCGCAAGATTAGTCAGAAGCGGTCCAATCCGGTGACCCGAAAAGAAGAGACGTACGACGTTGCGAAGTACTTCGTATCGGCCGCGGAGATCTCAGCTTTCGTTCCTCCCGGAACGTTCGATATTCGGTAAGCCCCCGCTTGGTCAATGATCAAGCCGAATTGGTCTCGGTCCCTAATAATATCCGTAATAAGTATCGATCTTTTCAGACGCCTTGTTGACGACGACACGCACAACGGGAACACGTTCGAGATGCTTCTGACATTCCTTGATGTCGGCCACGGACGAGCTTCCCACGCCGGTTACTAGCAGGACCGCATCCATGCGCGGCAGGATCGAGATCACGTCATCGCCGAGCAGCATGGGAGGCAAATCGAATATCACGGTATGAGAACGAAATTCCCGTTTGATCGCCTGAAGCAACGCCGTCATGGTCTGTGAGGCCATCCACTCCGACGAACCGGAAGCTGGTGCCGAGCCTGGCAACGAGAACAAGCTGTTCGGTCCGACTCCCGCCCTGATGACCGCCGAGGAAATCGGCACCTGTCCATCGAGTACACTGAGAACGCCGCCGCTACGTGGCAATCCAAGATAGTTCGCGACCATAGGCTTGCGCAAATCGAGGTCCACGATGAGCGCCGACCGTTCAGGAAGCCTTGCGATGCTCATCGCGAGATTGCACGCAGTCACGGTTTTTCCGCATCCTGCAGTGGGCGAAGTGACAGCCAGAAACTGCCAGTTCTTCTTGTCCATCTCCTGCAACACCTGCGTGCGCAGCATATCGTAGTAGCGGCCGCTTTCGCTACCGGTCGCGAAAGCCACGATACGATTGGCCTCGAGATGATCCGCATCGAGCCGGACTTCTCGTACCGAGACTGGCTCGCGCTGCCCCCCGGCGATCGGCGTCGATCCGCCGATGAGCTCTTGCTGTACCAGACTGTCACCGGAGCGCGCCAGCTCCACGGCCTGCTTGATCGAGTCCATGGAAACCTCTCGGATTAGCGGAACAGGCCTGCCCGCGCCTTCGCGAGCATGAGATCGAGCGGTGGCATGAAGAAGTAGGCGCCCCCAAGAAGCGTTATCACAGCCACGACGGCCAGCACGACCACGGCGATCCTGCGACGCTTCTGTCGGCGCAGCTCACCCCTCGTTGCGATATATGGGATCGGAACGATGAGACGATTATCGACGATCGTAAACAACTCGCTGCTGCGTCGGATCGCCTTGTCGGTCAGTTCGAGAACAAGGGTCAGGCCCGCGCCAACACCAAACGCCAGCGCCAGCGTAAAGACCAACAGCTTTGGCCGATGCGGCTTGATCGGCTCCTGAGGCGCGGTCGGCTGCTCGATGACCTCAAGCTTTTCGGACTGTTGATCTTTTTCGAGGTTTTCGCCCAGCCTTGCGGCCATCAGCTTGCCCATGGCCGCTTCGAGATTTTTTTGCAAGCTATCCTGTTGAGCTACAAGAGCGTCGAGGCTCGCTGCTGCCGCGGCATCATTTCCAGTTGAAGTCTGAGCCGGCCCCTGAGCTACGCTTTCCATCGCCTGGATCTGACGCTTCAGCGACTGAATCATCGGATGCTTATCGGAATAGAGCGCACCCTTCTGAATCAGTTCCGCCTTCAATTGAGCTAGCGTGCTCGTCGGCTGATCCTGGCCGGATGTCGTCGCCGGTTTGCCCTGGGCAATCCGAAGCTGGGCGATCTTCGCATCGAGCGTCGCATTCTCGGTCTGCAGCCGCTGAACTTCGCGGGACAAAAAACGCGATGTGTCTGTCGCACGGCTCGTCCGATCGCGAAGATCCTCGTTTAGAATTCGAGTCATCAACTCGTTGGCAACACGAGCTGCGACAGCAGGATCACCGTACTCAAATCCAACCGAGAAGACGATCGTCGGATTTTCGGCCCTGGTCCGCTGCTTGAAATCGAGGATGGGATCGACCGGCGTGATCTTGGTCGATTTCTTCATCAACTCGACCAACTCGGTCACCGACATGAGCGTGCGCTTTTCGGGAAAAAGCTGGAACTTGTCGGCGATCGCGATGAGGTTGTCCCGCGTCATCGTGCGTTGTTGAATGACCTGGATTCGCTCCTGCGCCGCGCTGGTGACGGTCGGCCGCACAAGTTCGGTGGGAATCTGCTGCGACTGGACGAGAATCTTGCCCTCGGAAAGATAAGTCGGGGGCCAGATCAACACCGCAGCGGTTCCGGCAACGGCAATCAGGACGAACGGCAGGACAAAGAAGGGCCAGCGCCGTTTCATGATATCCAGATAATAGGAAGGCCGCAGCAGATGAGACCGATCCTGCTCGACCTGACCGTCGAAACTGTCTTCAAAATCAATCTTTTGCAGCATGCGTTTTCTGAAACCTGGTTGGTGCGACCTGCAAAGCGCGAAAACGTAATTTTGTAAGTTCGGTCAGCCTGCAATCGATCATTTCGAATGGATTTTAGCATCGAAATTGCATAGAGGCTCATTAATTATTGCGCCGCGAGAAGGATTTGAATTGTCAGCCTTAATGACGATCGTGAGTCGTTCTTTAGGCAATTTCGTTCAATACTCGCGGCAGCCTGGATAGCTGGTTATGCGCTATAAGGCGGCGGAGGCAGGCTAGAGAACGGCAGAATGTACGAGTCATTTTATCAACTGCGCGAGAAGCCATTCTCGATTCTGCCCGACCCAGACCTGATCTATTGGGGCAAGATGCACTCGATGGCGTTCACGATGCTGGAGTTTGGCATCATGAACAATGCCGGGTTTACCGTCATCACGGGCGAAATCGGCTCGGGCAAGACGACCCTCGTGCGGCACCTCCTCAGGAAGCTCAGCCCGACACTGACGCTCGGGCTAATCTCCAGTTCACCCCAAGGGCGCGAGGAGCTTCTCCAGTGGATTTTAATGGCGCTAGGGCAACCCTTCGATGGGAGTTACCCTCATCTTTTCAAAAACTTACAAGACTTCTTGCATGGCCAATACGCGACTGGCCGGCGCACCGTCCTGATCATTGACGAAGCGCAAAATCTCGAGCCGGAAGCGCTTGAGCATTTGCGGATGCTATCTAACATCAATGCAGACAAATTCCAGGTCCTGCAACTTATACTTGTTGGTCAGCCGCAACTGCGCGACCTGCTCCTGCTACCCAAACTGCACCAATTCGCCCAGCGCATTTCATCCGACTTCCATCTGCGACCGCTGGATGCCCGTGAAGTCGCCAATTACATCGCCTTCCGCCTTCAGGCCGTCGGCGCCCATCGACCGCTTTTCACCCAAGAAGCCTGTACATTGATCGGAGCCGCCAGCGGCGGGATTCCACGAATGATCAACGTCCTATGCGACACAGCCCTCGTGTATGGGTTTGCCAATGACCAAAAGACCATAAGCGACCAACTGGTCCGGGACGTTATTGCAGACAAGCAACAGTACAGTATTTTTCCCGTGAAGCAGCTCTCGCGGGTTCCTTAAGTAGCTGAAACCCATTAATTTCCGAAAGTTGTCCTCGGCTCGCTGGGGGTGTCTCAGCTTGAGTTGTTCAGCAAAGATTAAGATTAACACTTTACTTCGCGCATCTGCGCCCTTCGCGAAGAGGATAGAAACATGCGGACGGTTTTGCTGGCAGTATTGATTACTATCTTCGCCACGTCTGCGTTCTCACAGACGCTCAAGCCGGGCGATACCCTGTCGATTACCGTATTGCAGGACCCGAAACTCGACCGCACGGTGGTCGTTGACCCGCTTGGAGAAATCGCATTTCCGCTGGCCGGGCACATCAGAGCACGCGGGTTAACGCCCCTCGCACTTGAAAACGTCCTCAGAGCGAAGCTGAAGCCGAACTACAAGGATGATGCATTGGACGTGACGGTCGCGCTGGCCAATGCCCCCAAGGATGTTCCGGAAGAGGATCTGAAGCCGAAGATCTTCATCACCGGAGAGGTCTTGAGGCCTGGACCTTACGTCGTCCGGCAGCCCACCACACTGATGCAAGCCATATCGCTTGCCGGTGGCCTCGGTCCGTACGCGGCTAAGAAGCGAATCCAGGTGCGTCGGCGCGCCCCAGGCGGCGACGAGACAATCTATGTCTTCAACTACAGGGCTTATGAGGCCGGCGCCGATCTCGAAGGCAACATCGCTTTGAGAGCCGGCGACGTGATCATGGTCCCGGAGCGAGGATTCTTCGACTAAAACGCAAGTGAAGTGCAGCCTGGGGCGGGACCGACAGTGAAGAGGATTGCGACTGCGGTCTCGATTTCGCTCGGGTTAGCACCGGCGACGGCGTTCGCGTGGGATTGGTCGCTCAGAACTTCTGAAAGCCAGACGGTCGAACTCAACAGCAACCAGTTCTTGAAATCATCCCCCGCTGGTTCGCTCGGCTCGTACTCCACGATTACAGGAACCGCAGAGGCTCTTACACCGACGTCCAAGCTCACCCTCGATGGAGATGGTTCTTACAGAAATTATTGGGGACCAGGCGCTCAGGGAGTACCAGAATCTATCTCCTACGGGGCGACGGCGCGCTACGATCAATACGGCAAAAACAAATTCGACCGAGAGTTCGTTGAAACCGCCTGGAGGCAGCAGAGCACCTCGCTGGCGCTGTTGAATGACCTCGGTGTCATCTCGCCAGCCAGCGGCTTCATTGATCGGTTCACGGCAACCGGCGGCATTGATCGCGCGTTCAACGCGCGCGACAGCATCAACTTGCTCGCGACATCAACCCGCACTTACTACGAACCTTCGAGCAGCGGGACCGCTTTTACCGATACGATCGCTCGGGGATCCTGGCGACACGGCATCAGTTCCACGACCGGTGTGAACCTGTCGTCCGAAACCGAGCTGCTAGCCTACGACAATGCCTTCAGTACGCAGGTAAACATCTTTCGCAATCAGGTTGGGGTTGACACTGCCCTGTCCTCCTTGCTGTCCTTTAGAGGCAATATCGGCGCTGCGTATCTGGTGACCGATCGCGGCGTGTCGACATCCGCGATTGGCGGCGTGAACTCGAATATCCCAATCGGGAGCACCTCCCTCGACTGGATCGGCGACGCCATTCTGACCTATAAGTTCATGAAAACCGCGACGCTGTCCGTGCTCGCCAGCCAGTCCGTCGGACCGAGCATCGTAGGCTCGTTGATCAAGCGAGATAGCCTCAGCGCTAGCGTGAACTATCTGATCAACAGCCGCGAGAACCTGACCATCTCGGCCAGCGGCAACCGACAGATCACCGGGACGACCACTGACTACGCTTCAGTTTCCGCCACCTATGGCTACAATCCGATACAAGACGTCTCGTTGCAATTCAACTATCGCTACCAGCACCGCTTCGCGAGCACGGGAACGACGATCTTCGACCCGCTGACCGGCACCCCCACGGTTTCTGGAACCGGTCCCGCGGATTCGCATAGCGTGATGTTCGTTGCCACACACAATTTCCTCGTGCTTCCGCACGGAAATTAGAGCGTTTTCTTTATCGCGTCCTGGATGTTCTTCTTGAGCGGGGTTCCATCGGGCTCAAGCTTGGCAGCGGTGTCCAGCTCCTCTTTGGCTTTCTGAGCCTGCCCGTCAGCAGCGTAAGCAAGGCCTAGATGATAGTGCACCGCGGAGAGGTTTGCGGACTTCGCTGCCGCAGGCTCAAGGATAGCAATCGCCGATTTGATGTCGCCCTGCTTGAATCGAGCCCATCCCACTGTATCCTGGAATTGCGGCACGTTGGAAGCCTTAAGTGTTTCAGCCAGGGCAGCAGCTCGGTCTAGGCTTTCCTTGTCAGACCTCGTATCGAGGAGCAGGCTGGCAAGGTTGTTGACCACGATCAAGGATTGCGCCTGAGGTTGGTCCTTCAGGATCGACTCGTACTGAGAAATAGCTGCCGCATTGTCGTTCTTCAGAATCTGGAGACTCGCCGTTGACATCCTCAGAGTCATATTCTGGGGATTTTCCTTCAAGCCGCTCTGCAAGACACCCTCGGCGGCATCATACTTTTTGACACGGGTGTAGTAATCCGACAGCGCAGTATAGCCGGACACATCCTTCGGCTTTTGCTTAGTCGCTTCCTGGAAGCTCGCGATCGCGTCCTGATCCTTCTTCTGGACCAGTTGCGCCTGCCCGATAATAACTAGGAGTTCCGCGTTATCAGGATAGCGCTTATTCATCTCCTGCAAAACCGTCACGGCATCGGCAGCTCGCTCGGCTCGAATATAGGCGGATGCCAGCGCAACCGCTAGCTGGATCGCCTCCGGCGCGGCTTTGCGTGCGTCTTCCAACGCAGCGATACTTTCCCCAATACGTTGTTGGCCGGCAAAAGCTGCAGCCTTAATCTGATCGGCTACGACGCGACCGTCCTTGTTAGCAGCAATGGTCTGCGCAATCGAGAGAGCGCCATCCCAGTTCTGACGACTAAGCTTCACCTGCGCGAGCGACGAGAGAACCTGCAGGTTTCCCGGATAGCGAGCGACGACTTCGGTCAAGACATCCTCGGCGCGCGTGGCATCGTTCCGTCGTTGAAGGAAGGCAACGTATCTAAGGGCAACTTCGATATTGAGGTTCGAATTCTTCAGTGCGTCGGCATATTGGCGGTCAGCAAGCTCGGGCTTCCCACCCTGCTCGTAGGCAAGAGCAAGCGCGATCAGCAGTTCAGGCGATTTTGGCTGGTCGTTGAGCGCTTCGCGCAAATCCGCAATGGCGCTGTCCGTCTGCCCCTTGTCTAGACTGAGCGCCGCGCGAAGGCGGAGCCCGCCAGCATTCCGGCGGTCCTTCGCAAGAATTTCCGAAATCAAGGGCTCCGCCGTGGCCTTATCGCCTCTCGCAATCAGCATCTCGGCAAGCCTGACCTGGACCTTGAGCTTCCGATCGGCGCTATCGGCCTCCAAAACCAGCTTCTGTAATTCGGAAATCGCTTCGCCCTGCCGCTGCCCAACGAAATCGAGCTCAGCCATTGTGAATCTGAAGTCGAACGTATCGCCGCCGGCCTTGATCCGGGACACGAGTTCGGCACGTGCCGCGTCGGCCCCCTTGAACGTGGTCAAGAAACGAACCAACTCGAGTTCGAGTTTGCTGTCCGATGGATTGGACGCGACCCGCGCTCGCAGCTCCTTCTCGGCATCGTCGAACTTGCGCTCGGTTGTGAGAATTTGGACCAGCAGAAGCCGATACGAGGCCTCCTGCGGATAGTCGGCTACCAATTGGCGCACCAGCTTTTCAGCCTCGGCCAACTCGCCCTTCCTTACGAGAATATCGATCCGCAACCGTATGGCACGCAAGCGGTCCGCGTCTTGAGCCTGCGACGGAACCGTATCCAGCATTTTTAGGGCGCCCCCGCTATCGCCGTCAGCGAGCTTCTTGGATGCGAGCAAGGTTACGGCGTCAATGTTAGTGGGGTCGATGTCGTAGGCACGCTGTGCTTCCCGGAGAGCCCCTGCTGCATCATTCGTTCTAACCAGGGCGAGCGCGCGGACGGCATGAAGCGTTGCATTTGGCTTGTCGCCCTCATTGGCGGCATCTAGAATCTTGATCGCCGGTTCGGCAGCTCCGCCAGCCACCATAATTCTGGCAAGCCTCAGCCGTGCGTCCAGGTCATTGGGGTCAAGCTCAACGATGCGACGCAGGTCGACGAAGAGCGAGCTGGACTTGGTACGCTCGTCGATCCCGGCCAACGCCTTCCAGACCTCGATCCTGTCGCTCCTGTATTTGGCCGACGTGAGCAGCGCCACTCTCGCATTGAGGTCGTCATTCTTTGCGACGAGCGCCATTCCCTTTTCATAGAGGTCCTGGGCCTTCTGTTCAGGTGAGCCGCAACCGGCGAGCAAGCCTGCCATGATGACAGCCCCGACAGCCTGACCAACCAACCGCCTTTCGAAGCTATTCGTCATTACTTTGGATCCCATGTTCACGCACTCGCACTGGCCGCGACGCGCAAGCGAATTAGCGCCCGGTGAGCAGAAACTCAAACCTGTTCAGTCGGAAAATTCGTCGCATGCGCGGAGAAATGCCAGCAAGGTGAAGATCAAGACCTCGCTTGGCGAGCCGGGTTCTCAAACCGAGAAGCAGGCCAAAGAAGCGGCCATCCGCATCGTCTAGATCAGAGAGATCAATCGTAACGGCACGATGCTCCTTCTCAGCCTCATTGGCAAAGGGCAGCAAGCGGTCGACGCTCTCTCCTACTGCCGCACCCGAGAGGGCAAGCACGTAGCCTCCACTGCTGTGGTTTTGACGAATAGCAAATTCCGAACGACCAGGATTTAGCCTTGCGGCAATCGCAATAGGCAAGACAGAAGTCAGAAAGATCTGAAGCAGCGACCTACCGTCATTCCAGTAGCGCCGCCACAGATACGGCTCTTCCTTGATCCGCCAGAGCCACTCGAATCCCGTGCTGCGCAGGAGCGGCGGCGCACGCCTAATGGTGCCCGCCTCGAAATTGACGGTTGCACCGAATTGCGCGCGAATTGGGACGGTCAAGCGATGATGATTGTGCAGCAGCCAAGCTTGAGCCTTTTCAGCGTTCAGGAAAACCGCAAGCAGGTCTGCATCGCTGGCATTGATCTGATCTATGATTTCGGAAGAGCTCAGTTTCTCGACCGACCCAAATCCGGGATTGAGAACGCCGACACACTCCAGCCCGCCCTTCTCCGCATTCAGCTTCTCGCCCACTCTTGCGGCAAGATCCCCGGTTCCCCCGAACAGAAAGACACGCAAGCGGATGTCTGTCCTGGCCTTCAAGCGACCAAAGAGATCGCTGCCGGCAACCCGTTCCCAAATCGGAACTCGCAGGAACTTTGCCATCCAGATCAGCGGCATGCCATCGACGAGGCAAAGATCACTCGACAGCACGCTGTCTCGGAAGCTGACGTTCTCTTGGCTTTTGATCAGGAAGTTTACGTTGAGTGTTGAAATCAGAAACGGCTCTCGCTTTGCAGCAGCCATATCCATCGCGGCGATCAACGTCTCGAAGTCAATTGCGTCAACAGGCAAGCCGAGCAGCCCATACACCTTCCGGGCTGCATTCACGTGACAGTCAGTCGGCTCGACCGCGCGCGGGGAAACGCGCATAGCGGGAGCATCAAGTGAGCCCAAACGAGCGGTCCGTAAAATATTCAAAACTGAACTCTCTAAAATTGGGACCAAATCGACCGAACGAATTAATCCCAAATGGCTTTTCTTAAAGACGGATTTCCATAACATGCTGGAGGCCGCGTCCGAAAGCCAATTAATTGAGGGTGATTAATGCGTCCGATTGCCCCTCGCCGGTCGAAATTAACGGTTCGGCTAGGCGAACCGCTTGGCCGGCGAAGGCTGAAGCCGCTCGATATAGCGTCGCAGGACGATCGCAGCCGCCCCTGCCCGGCCCAATAAGAAAGGCCGATTCTCATAGAATGCTGGAAGTCGCGTTCGAAACGCCAATTAATTAGGGTGATTAATGTGGTCGATTGCCCCGCCGGTCGAAATTAACGTTACGGCTAGGCCGAACCGCCTGGCCGGCGAAGACGGAAGCCGCTTAATATTGCGGTACCGGACGATCGTAGCCGCCCCTGCCTGGCCCATCAAAACTCGATACTGCGTTACATGACCGGCAAGAATGGAGCGAGAAATACATCAACCATTGCTCACCCGAACTTTGCCAGCCCCGCCATCGAGTCCAACACTGTGCTTGATTGCCGCGCGCCGATTGCATGGGCGGAGCACACTATAAGTCCAAAGATCTCTGATGAAATGCGGGACCGCTTCGTGGCCTCGTCCCAACAACAAACGTTTGAGAAGACCTAATCCGTGCGCGGCCAAGGCAGCCAAATCCGTCGCCATTGCGTAGCCGAGCCCGTAAGTCGTGGCAAAAAAGCGCCTTCGAGATTCAAACCAGTAGGCGGGCAATCGCTTCACCTTTGCGTCCCGCTCCGTAACCTTGGTGCTCTGACCAGCAATGTGCATCACACGGCTCGCCGGGACATACCAGGTCTGAAAGCCCGCTCGCGATGAACGATGGCAGAAATCGGTCTCCTCGAAATAGAGAAAGTAATTCTCATCGAGACCGCCGATCCTCTCGATCACCTGCCAGCGGACCATCATCGACGCACCGGGCACCCAATCGATCGGCTCTGCGCTCTTGCCCATCTGCCGCGCCACCACCCAACGGCTCAAGATTCCGCTGACCGTTCCGATTTGCAATCCGGATTCAACTTCGCTCAACAGCGTCGGGAAACGAAACGCAATCGGCCAATCGCTCCCGTCCAAGTTTTCAAAGCTGCTGCCAACTATACCAACGGACGCATTTTGATCAAGAAATGAAACCAAAGCATCGATTGCCCCTGACCGCAACTCCGTGTCGGGATTCAAGAGATGGCAATAGCGCGGAGGCCCCATTCGCGCGGCTTCGCCGATCGCAACGTTGTTTCCGTAGGCAAAGCCGCCGTTCTTTGGGGCAACAACGAGCTTCACCCAGGCGTTCCAATGATTATCCGCAATTGCCTGCGCGATTACAGGGGCGTCACCGGACACGTTATCGACGACGACGACCGATATCGCCAGCTTCGACGCCGCCCGCTCGACCTCGATGGAGCGAATGCAAGCGACGGTCAAATCGGCAGACTTATAGGTTACAATGGCAACGACGACATCCAGCCTGGTCATGCGGTTGCCTTGAAGTAAGCGGGCGGTGTCGCTACTCCGGAATTCCCATCAAGAACGACTGCGATCTTCTCGGCAACTGCCTCTGCAAAGGGCTCTTGCAGCATCGTGTAGTGCCCGCCATCCACATCTTCGATCAGCAGATCGGTGCTCACGCGTCGCCAGCCCAATTCGTCGTCCGCGTACACTTCCCGGAATGGGGTGTCGCCCCCCTGACCCGCTCGAGCCCGCACTAGCATCAAGCCGGGCAAAGACGTCGGGGCTGGGCTGTAGCTCGATTCGGCGGAATCGTAGATTTGACGCACCGTGAGTGCCGGCATCAATCCAGGCCAAGCAATGCCGCGACGCAGAGCATGCCGAAGAAATTCGAAGCGTGCCTTAACGGACAACCGGCCCATCCGGTTGCTAACCTCCCACGTCGCGGCGTTGAAGGCCTTGCGGCACAGCATGGCTGCCTTTGCGGCCAATCCACCCCGTTGCTCGGGGTGCCCCGATAGCAATTCCGCCACGCGGTTCGCCCGTTGCTTGGCGATCCGTCCACGCCGGCGAGGCGTCCCGGGCAATGCTGAATCCAGAAGCGCAACCAGCCCCACTTGCTGATCGGCTTTCGTCAGCTGGCGGGCGATCTCAAAGGCGATAACGCCACCTGCGCACATCCCGCCGACGAAATACGGACCAACGGGCTGCTTTTCCCGGATCAAATCAAGGTAGTGTGTGGCCATATCCTCGATCGATACGTGCGCCAGAGGAATGTTCTGCAACTGACGAGGCTCAATTCCATAGGCGTTAAACCCCTCAGGAAGCCGCCGCGCGATGTTTTGATATAACAGCGTCTCACCATCGCCGTCGTGCACGAAGAAGAAGTTGTGACGTCCGCCACTCCTCAACTCCACCAGCGATGAAATCTGCGAACGATCCTGATTCACAACCGCAGTCAATCGACGGACGGTTGGATGCTCCAAAATGAACGTCAGCGGCAGCCTCACGCCAAAGCGCTGAGACACCAGGGCGAACAAACGCGCAGCAAGAAGCGAGGTACCGCCTGCGTCGGTGTAATCGTCATCGATTCCGAGCCCCTCGATACCGAGCACTTCTTCCCAGATCGCCAACATATGGCGTTCAGCTTCGGTTGCAGGCAACGCGGCCGTCCCCGGAAGCGCTCGATGCCGCACGTTCGACTTGCTCAGGGCGCTGAGTACGTCTTTGCCAGTGAGCAACGCCTGAGAAACTATCGTGTAACGCTCGCTGACATTTGCCGTCGTCACCTGCACGGAGGGTTTCTTCCCGTCGGACTCTCTTGCCTTGATGACTGCGTCAGGGTCGAACCCCGGACGATGATGGATCTCCAACGCCACATGCGTGGGAATACGATAGACTGTTCTGTCACCTTCCGCGCCCTTAAAGGCTTCGGCAACACTGTCCGCAAAGGCAGAGGCAGGCTCGTTTCGCGCGGTCTTGTCGAAGGGCAGGGAGACTGTTTCGAACCCGCGCGACTTGGCAATCGCGGCAAGATACCGAAGGATTGCGTGTTCGACGCCTCGGCCGAGAACGCGGCAGCTCAGAAGGAACGTGTCGACGAGCAATTTGCGATCGGCCTCGACGCAAATAACGAGACCAACTAACCCGTAATCGCCGAAACGATCGCTAACTTTGACCTTGAGCACTTGTCCGGCTCGATTAGGCGAGCCATCAACGAGCGTCCGTAATTCACTTTCCGTCCGCCTGACTGTCGTGAAATTGAACTGGTTCGTACGTTGGGTGAGCTGCGCAAGGCGCGGCCAGTCCCCCTCGCCTGGCGGATCGACATCAACCTTCACCTCCAGAGAGGCAACGAAGTCAACGATGTTGGTTGCATCTTTCTCCAAGGCCTTGCGGGCCGCATCTTCCTTGTAAAGACTAGTACGCCGCTTATCCTCTTCCGTGACCGCGACCTTGTCGAAAGCCCAAAGATGATCAAGGAAAGCCTCGATCTGATCCTCGGGAGGTAGCAGAAGCGTCAAAACCTGCGGCAGCTCCGCCTTCATGAGTTCGCATTCAACCGGATTGTCATCCAAGAATACAAACGAGTCCAAACCGAGATTAAGCGTTTGCGCAATATCGGCAAGATTCTGCGGCTTGGGATTCCAGTTGATCCGATGGGCGACGATATGCTCGGGCTTGAGCAACATGTCCCGCCGCTGCTCCAGCACGTCAAGAACATCGCGTTCCACGTTCTTGCTCGCTAGGCAGATCAAAACTCCCTGCGCCTGGAGCCCCAGCGCGAACTTCTGCAAATAAGCGAAGCTCGGAGGAATTGCGATGCCATCTACCCCGTCCTCGCCAACAACACCACGCCACAGCGTGTTGTCGCAGTCGAGAACCAGAACCTTCCGATCGGGGACGAGAAAGGCGTGGACCTTTCGCGCAATCGCCAAGGACAGGCTCGCGTAATGATCCTCCGTGAACGGGACATGGGCGAGTCGGTCGCTTTCGCGGTCAAATCTGTCGCTGCCGGCGACGACGTCGATATCCCGCGGATGGAGAACGGTGAGCCCGGACAGACCAGTCACTCGCTCCACGAGCTGTTCGGTGGCTTTTTCAATCGCCACTCTCAACTGCTCCGGCACCTCCGGGGATGCGGCCAGAACCGATAACACCGCGGGGGATTTAGCTCGGGCGGCAAATGCTGCGAGGCTGGAGGCGATTTCGCCCGCGATTGACGAAATCGTCTCTAGCGCGCGCGAATGATCGTTAATGTCGCGAATGAAATCTTCCAGACGCACGAGGATCACGGCCACACCCTTGTCGAGGTTGGCGAGCGTGCTTGAAGTGGAAATCAGCTCCTGCAAGACCTGATGGTAGGGCGAAAATCGGACATCGAGACGCAATCCAATCTTCTCAAAGAGAAACTCCAAACTCGGCTGAAGCGGCTCGGCCGTAAACGTGGCCGCGATGACTACTGATCTGGTCTGGTCGGTCTTTTGAGCCATCTTGATCCCAAATTGCCAGCCATATGCAAAAAGGCTGCCGGCTGCTTTTCCAGAGATATCACCCGTTTTCGAACTCCTCGTAACGAACGAAACGGCTTAAACGCTCAAATGACAAAGTTCCTTAAGCATCGTAGGTAATATATAACCTCTTAAATATAGCATAGTTTAAAAACCGCTGGGATTTAGAGATTTTTTTGCGGACATGATCTAATGGCTAATCGAGCATTTGAAGAGGCGCATCACACGATTTTCGCAATGAACGAGTTTACAGGTGATGTAGGGGTTTCCGCGACAGAGCCGGACTGGTCTCGCGAGAGGGTTACGAGCTTCTGGGAGCCGGGAAAGCAACTCCTCAAGACCATTCGCGGCTACCAGCGCTGTGCGGCTCGCACCGGGCTTCCCGCGGTGCTGCGCCGCAAGCTATACGTTCTCGAGTATCGTTTTTGGAGCGTAGTGACAGGTGCGGAGATCCCCATCAACTGCCGAATCGGAGGCGGCCTTGCAATACCGCATCCAAATGGGATCGTAATCCACCCCCAGGCACAGATCGGCGTTAATTGCCTTCTCTTCCAGCAGGTCACGCTTGGCACACGACGGGGCGGCGGCATTCCCGTGCTCGAGGGGCATGTCGATGTGGGAGCGGGGGCAAAGATTTTCGGAGCAGTCGTGATACCCGCACACTCGGAAGTCCGGGCAAACTCGGTGGTAACCTCTTGGCCCCCAAACAGGCGCACGGCCAGACTTTCATCGAGCGACGGTTCGACATGACCAAGGGGCGTGTTGCGATCGTAGGGACCGGATTTGTTGCTGATCTCTACATGCGTTCCCTCGCCTCCTTTCCGGAAATCGAGGTGGTCAGCGCTTACGACATTAATCCAGCCAATCGGGCGAGGTTTTGCGGCTATTGGAACATAAGGCCGGCGCAAGACCTCGAGCAATTGCTTTCCGATCAGTCGGTCGCGCTGGTGTTGAACCTGACCAACCCAGCGTCCCATTTCACTGTGAGCAAGGCCTGTCTCGACGCTGGCAAGCACGTCTACTCGGAAAAGCCTCTCGCCCTCAGTGTTGCCGATGCGCGCGAGCTGTGCGAGCTGGCAGCCAAACATTCGCTCGAACTTGCAAGCGCCCCCTGCTCTCTGCTTGGCGAAGCTGCGCAGACGGCGTGGCAAGCGGTGAGAACTGGAAAAATTGGAACCCCGTATCTGGTCTATGCCGAGCTCGACGACGATTTCATCCCGCGGGCTCCTTACACCAAATGGCGTTCGGAATCTGGCGCGCCCTGGCCCTACCAAGATGAATTTGCGGTCGGTTGCACTTTGGAACACGCAGGCTATTATCTCACATGGTTGATAGCGATGTTCGGGAGCATCACGCGCGTGATCTCCGCGACCGGGGATTTGATCCCCGAGAAGCCGATCGGAAATGCGCCGCGCGCCGCGCCTGACTTCTCCTGCGCGACCCTCTATTTTGAATCAGGAACCGTGGCGCGGCTAACCTGCAGCATTATTGCTTCCCACGACCATCGGCTGCGTATCTTTGGCGAAAACGGAACTCTCGAGATCGCACGGAGCTGGGACAACAATTCGCCGGTCAAGCTGCGCCGGCGCTACGCGTTAAGACGAAAACTGATCACAAGCCCAATCGCCACTCGCATTCGGCTCAAACAACCCACCCACCCGAAGGTTGGGCGTTGGGGCGCGGCCTCGATGAATTTTGCTCTCGGCCCAGCGGAAGTTTTGTCCGCAATTGCCGAATCACGTGCCAATCGACTGTCATCGAAATTTGCCTTACATCTTACCGAGGCAACTCTCGCAATTCAGCAAGGCGATGGTGTTCATGAGATGAGCACGCGCTGCCCTCCGATCGAACCTATGGACTGGGCCCGTACGTCGTGAAGTTTGCTAACTCCTTAGGCCGCAACAACCTTCTCGAATTCTTCGGCGAGCTTCAGAGTTTCGCGCTCAAGCTCAAACTCGGCTTCAATCTTAATGCGTCCGGCTCGTGCAAAGGCGATGCGCTTCTCGTGATCGTGCGTTAGCTCTAACAGTGCACGTTCGAGCGAGCCGGCGTCGGTTGGTGGGACCAGCCTGCCGCTGTGACCATCGTCGATCAGTTCGCCAACCGCCGCGACATTTGTCGCAATTACAGGAACGCCGACGGACATTGCTTCCATCAGAGAGACTGGAAGGCCCTCAGCAAGGCTCGGGAGCACGAAGATGTCTGCGGCTGCCAGCTCGTTTCGTATTTCTGCTTCGGTTGCGCTTCCCAAAAACACGACGCGCTCGGCGATACCGAGCAGGCGCGCCTGCTCCTGAAGCTCGAACCGCATCGGGCCGTCACCTGCGAGCCGCAATTGAACAGCTGGGTTATTTCTCGCAGCAGCGCTGAAAGCCTCAAGCAAATATCTAAAACCCTTCTCGGGGGCGAGCCGCGCGACCGAGAGGATCCTCGATACGCCCGGCCCAGGATCTCGATACGAGTATGCACCGCTATTAACGCCGCAATGAACGATGGGACAACGCGCCGCCTCATAGTTGTCCATGAACAGCATGATCTGACTGCGGCAGTAGAAGCTGATACATCGATTGAAGGCTGCACTGCGTGCCTTGTCCTTGATTCGTTGTCCCAGGGGGTCGAAGAAGATGTGCGGACCATGGAACGAAATGCTGTAAGGCAACCGGCAAAATCTCGCGGCAAGCATCGTTACTGTCCCGCTCTGATCGCCGAAGTGGTTGTGAAGCTGAATTCCGCGTTGACCGCGAAGTCGAGAGGCCGCGAGAAGCGCCTCCATAAGATAGAACAACTGGAACAATACCCCCTTCAGCCCGGGCCGCGTGGTTCGCAACGCCAAGAGAAGCGTATCAACAAAGCGTATCGGGTGCAGACCAACCAACGTGAGAATGTCACGCACGGCGCTCACGGCATTAGCTGGCAGCAAGAACGAAACATCGTCCTCCCAATCCTTGAGAACCTGAGGCAAGGTCTCGCTGCTCTTTGGATGCCAGACAGACACCACCTTGACTGGCAAGCCTTGCTTTTGAAGTGCCCTGATCTCCCGAAAGATAAAGGTATCAGTGACGCGCGGGAAACGATGTAGGATGTAGACGACTGAAGCGTGCATTCTATTGATCAACAATCGGTCAGAGACGGCCGGCGAAGGAACGATTGGCTGCTGATGCAAAACCCAGCGGCGGGGTCCAGCCGAGTTCATGATGAATTTTGTCGGCAGAAACGACGATCGGTTTGAATTGACCTTCAAAGCGGATGGGATCTAGCAGCGACGGAAGCCGTTTGACGTTGAATACCCGTCTGAAGACCTTCCGCAAAGAAGTCACCAAGCTCAAACCGGTTTGGTATGAGATCGGGATCACGATCCCGGATGCGCCAGAACCAGCGACGTAGGCTTGCAGATACTGCCTGCGACTGACCGAGGGTCCATCGACGATATTGAATGTACCCTCGCCTTCGAGCGCCGCGCTGACGACTGCATCGGCGCAATTGTCGACGTGTGTCAGTGGCACCGAAGCGTCCGGCGCAACGAGTAGATAGGCACGCGGCAACCGGCGCCCTACTCCGTCTACCCAAAGGCGAGTACGGCCCCAGATAAAACCAGGACGAACGATCGTCACGACGAGCTTGGATCCATCCAGACCTCTGACGAGTTCTTCCTGTCGCAACTTCGACCTTGCATAGTCGGTAGGAGCCGTCGCGATCTCTGCGAGGGGGCATTGCTCGTCCAGAATATTGTCGGCGCCGCTCCAGTCGTAAACCGCGAGGCTGCTGACATGGCAAACTCGCTTCACCTGACTCGCGGAGATCGCTTCGCATAGCCGCGCGGTGCCCAGAACCGCCGCATCGAGCCGGTCGACCGCGGAGGAATGCCCCGCGAGATGAATGACCGCGTCCACTCCCGCTAGAACAGCTGTCAGGTCATCCTTGGCGAGGTCACAGCGGCAAATCTCGATCGTCCCAGGCCATTTGGAGGGCGCAGGGGTCGAACGAACTACAGCGCGGATGTGGTGGTTGCGGGAGAGGAGGGTCGCGACCACACTTTGACCAAGAAAACCGCCCGCGCCGGTCACCAGAATATTCATATTGTCACACGTCGCCCATGGCCTGCGCCCCAGGGAACGCAGTGGCCGCATCATAGGGGGAATTTACATTAATACGTGCCAATATTCGCCCGAGACGGTAAATGCTCGCACAAGGCGGTTCGCAGCGTATATAGCGTTGCCATTACAGTTCTTTCCGGAATTTTCTGACTATGGCCACGGCCTCCGAACTTAAATATTATCCCGCCTTCGACTATCTGCGCATCATTCTCGCCCTCGCCGTGGCTGCGGGCCATGCCGGCATCCACGGGTGGGACCAGTCGGGCAATTTCGCCGTCCAGGTGTTCTTTGCGATGAGCGGATGGCTGATCGGCGCCATCCTGCTCAACTCCTCCCTTAAGGACCTGGCGCGGTTCTACTTCAACCGTGCCGCGCGCATCTGGATACCCTACTTCCTGACGATCTTCCTGCTCGTCGTCGTCAGCCTGATGAAGGAACCCATCACGCGGAAATGGGTCGAGATCTTCTTCTACGACCTCACCTTCACCTACAATTTCTTCGGCCCGCCGCAGCTTGCCGGATTCGGGAGCCAGATGCCGCTCGAAGGCACCGGCAACCATTTGTGGAGCATTTGCGCCGAGGAACAATTTTATCTGGTCTCGCCGCTTCTGCTCGTCCTGGGCGGCAGCATCGGCCGATCGATCTGGCTATGGGTGCCGATCGCGGCCGGCGTGCTGGCGAGCCGATATTCGCTCTATTTCGGCGCGATCTCGCTCGGCGTACTGTGCGCGATCTCGCGACTGACCTGGGGCGATTGGCAGAGCGGCAGGATCGCCCGCGCGGTCGTGCTGGTGCTGGCTGTTGCAACGTTCGCTGTGACGGCCTCGGCATGGCTGCCTTATGACGTCGTGGCGCCGTTTGCCGCCATTTTCATCGTTCTCGCCTGCGCACAATATGGCGTGTCCACTCCGTTTGGACAGTGGGTCGGGGCGATCTCTTATCCGCTCTATCTCAATCACTGGATTGGAATTTTCGCCGCGAACGCGCTGCTCGGGCGCATCGGCCTGCGTGGGACGATCACAGGCAGCATCATTGCGATCATTCTCGCGGTTGCGGTCGCGGCCCTGCTTTATGCGCTTGTGGATCGTCGGGTGATGGCGAACCGGCATCGTTATTTCACCGAGCAGCGCGGCCGGCTGCTTGCCGCGCTCGGCTTCTCGCTGATCGCGATCGGCTTCGTCGGCGCCTATTTTTACGGCCGATCCTGAAGGAGCTCCGGGGCTGGCGATGCAAACGACGGGCTATGTGGTAATCGGACGGAATGAGGGCGAGCGGCTGAAGGCCTGCATCCTCTCGCTGCCGTCAGGCGCGCCGGTCGTGTATGTCGATTCCGGCTCGACCGACGGCTCGCCAGACTGGGTGCGCGACCGCGGTCTTGCGGTTCACGTGCTCGCCCCGGATCAACCGTTCACGGCGGCCCGGGCACGCAATGCGGGGTTCGGCCTGTTGCGTGAGCGCGCCCCCAACATCCTCTTCGTGCAGTTCATCGACGGCGATTGCGAACTGGACGCCGCCTGGCCGGGCCTGGCGCAGTCATTCCTTGAGGCCCGTCCGGAGGTCTGCGCCGTGTTCGGCCGGCGCCGCGAACGCTTTCGCGACAGGTCGATCTACAACCGCCTGTGCGACATCGAATGGGACGTACCGCTCGGCCCCGCGCTGTCCTTCGGCGGCGACGTCATGGTGCGGGCGGAGGCGCTGGCGGCCGCCGGCGGATATCGCGGCGACCTGATCGCCGGCGAGGAGCCGGAGCTCTGCGTGCGCCTGCGGGCGACCGGCTGGCAGATCCAGCGCCTCCCCGCCGCAATGACCGTTCATGACGCGGCAATGACGCGATTCGGCCAATGGTGGCGGCGCATGGTGCGTGGGGGGCACGCCTTCGCCGAGGGCGCCTGGACGCACGGCCGACAGCACGGGCATTGGGTTAAGGAAACCGTCCGGGCTGTGGCCTGGGGCCTGCTGCTGCCGCTAGCGTGCCTTGCCGCCTCGATCGTGCTCTGGCCGCTCGGCCTGCTGGCCTGGATGATCTACCCACTCCAGGTGCTGCGGCTGTGGCTGCGCTCGAGCCACCCTGACCGTGCGGCCCTCGCTCTGTTCAACGTGCTGGCGCGCTTTCCTGAGGCGGAGGGGGTGGTATGGTTTGGCCTGTCGCGGCTGCGACGGCGCAAGACGGAACTGATCGAATACAAGAGTTAGTTATCGCAATGGGCCCCCACAGTGCACCGGCCACGACGCATCGCAACGGTGGTGCGGCCCGCGGGCGACCGTCTCCTGCAAGGCATTGGCATTGCGGTCGGTCGGGAGCCTAACGCTCGTGCTGCTGGACAACGATTCCAGCTGCGTGGCTCGCGATGAGATGGCTTCGTTCCTGATGCATGGATCGATGGGTTCTGCTCCTAGCCACCTCGAGTGCCCGAAGCCCCATACCTTTGAGATCATCACGACTTACTGTCTCCAACACAGCCGAGCGGCCGCATCACCCCGCGCGAATAATCGCTGGGATCGCCGGCGCTCCGCCTCCCGGTCCGAAGAGGCATTTCTGGAGCTACCATCACCGGTGCTTGCTCACAGACCGGCTCGCTCCCGGCCGGCGCCAACGATGTCTGTCCGATTTCGTTCGGGGGCACGATGACCAGCAACTCGATCACCGGAACCATCGCGCCGACGTCGTCGATTAACAATCCGATCACGCTATGGAAATCTATCCGTGCGTGGAATGGCAACGCGGCCGGATGCAGCTACAAGCCGTGCCGCTGTTGCCATATGGCTTCCTGGCTATCGTGATTGAGTCGAGAGCAGCTTGATCAATCTGGACCTATGGGCAAATACCGCCTCGTCGGTTAAATCGGCAGCAGATTGCTTTGCAAGAAACGATAGTTTAGGCAGGATATCCGAGCGGCTAAATCTCGCGATTGCCTCGCCTAGATCGGCTATGTTGCCCTTCTGCACTAATACCGATCCGCCGTGCTTCTTTGTAAGGTCGTTAGGATAGGGACTATCGTAGCCGACGATCGGAAGCCCGCACGCCAAGGCCTCAATCAAGCAGCGAGGCGATTCAAGCGTCTTGTGGCAAAAAACAAATATGTCAAACCGCTTCATTTCCTGGAGCAGCTGCTCATGTAGTATCGATCCGGGGAAGGATATCGGAAGCGACAAGCTATCGGCCAGCTCTTTGGCTGCCGGCAAATCAATCCCAGCTCCATACCATGTACCTACTATGCGAGCGCCGTTGCTGTTGGCGTGAGCTATGGCCTTAACCCAATCCAGGGCCCCCTTTTCCGGCGCCGCCCTTCCCGCATAGACAACGCGGAGCGGCCCGCCCGCCCTGCCGTTCAATCTTGATGAAAGCTGTTCGTCGGTTATGTGCTGATCTGCGCCTATGTGTATGTCGTGAACCAAGTGGGGATTGCGGCAAAATCTGGCGTAAGCGTTGTAACAATCCGCTCCGTGGAAAAGCCCAAGCGCTGAGCGAGCGATGACGGCTCTTTCGTAGGGGATCATCGCCGCGGCCGTGGCTTTCGTATAGAGCCTCGGCAGGACTCGCTTTCCCTGCGCGCGCTTGAAATGTACGTCAGACTCGACGTGGTCCGTCCAGACGGAAAAGGGGCGCCCTTTCTTGTTAGAAATCCATGCTGCAACGGAGCCCCAATCCCCCCATAGGCCGCCAATTCCGAATTGGAGGTAATCGGCTTTATCGATCTCGTCGGCTAGGATTTTGGAGACGGCAGGCATTTTTTTGAAAAAATGGTGAGGCTGCCAAGCCTGATCTAGGCCTATGATTCTCAGCCGATCGCCCCCTGGGATTGTGGAAACCGGAAGCGTTGGTTCTACGCTTTCTAGAGCGTAGGGACATGCGGCAACCACATTTTCAAAATGCTGAAGCCAGAGACGCAGCCCGTTGTGCGCTTGAGACTCGATTTGCAGGTTATCGGGTGCGCCAGTCACGGGCACCTGCAAAACCAAAAATATACTACTCATTTCGCAATTCCAATTCTAACCGGAGGGGTGGATTCTCCGGTAAGCATGGGGCAACGCTATCTCACGTTGCCCGCTCTCGCCTAGCCCCTAAATGGCGGCCTGGTTAGAAATGCATCGCCGTCTCGCCGCCGCTCTTCCGCAAACAAAATTAGAAATATCGGAAATGTTGGAAAAGCGCGTTACCGCTCAAGGGTGATGCGCTCGTATTGCTCGCCGCACGTGCTGCACATGACATGCAGCAATGAGGCTCAGTCAATGACCACGCACGTATTCAAGCTGCCGACCCGTGCATCTGCTACTCGCGAGCAAGCTCGCGCCCGCTTCCTCGGACAATGTGAGAAGTCGCCCGCCATTCATTTGGTTGTTTGGTTGAATGGACCGCACTGCTGCCTCTCCCGCCTGGTACCCTTACAGGCCGACGTCGAGCGCATTGGCGCGCGCTCAAAGAACCAAACCGATCATCGAAAGAGTATCTTAGGCTCGCCGGAAAGAATTTACGGCGCGAGGTCCTTGCCGGATTGCGAGCGGAGATCAATGCCGCGGTGTTTCTATGCCGTATTTCTTGCAAGCCAACTCGATGTAGGAGCCTTGCGGCGGCTTCTTATCGCGCAACCCAAAAAGAGCGCCGTTGTACAGGTGCACAACGCACGTATCAGGCCTTATCATTGCTTCAATCTGCTCGGCCGGCCCATACAAGCGGCGCGCTTCTGGCCAACCGACTGGATAGAATACGCTAGGCTTCTTTGCGAGTTCGGCGATCTTGTGCTTCTTCGCGAGATACGTGAGCATTTCTGGACCGTACGTTCCCCACGGCAGATCCTGCACACGCATGCCCTTCTTCCTCGTCGTGCGGGCAATGTAGTACAGCAAGCTCCTCTTGGGACCAAACCACGCTGGACGAACATTGTCGCTTGGCAAGTTGCAGAGGTCTTGCACGATTTTTGAATCTGATGGCAGCAACAGAATGGCACTGTTTATCTTGGATTCGTCCTCCCAGCCCAACACAAATTTCTCTGAGAAATCCAGTGGCTTGATAAAATAGACATCGGCATCCACCCAGTAGCCAAGGCCCTTTTCAAGAAGGCGATAGCGAAAGAAATTCGCGCCGAGAGCAAAGGAACCTGTGTCCGAATATCTTACAAGTCTTTGCTCAGACATTATCTCGCGCGCGTCGCGGATCTCAACACCATCCGGGACACCTTGTAGCGATTCCGGGGTGTAGGAATAGAGGACCACTTCATGCCCCTGACCAAGGGCAGATACGAAACACAGTTGCTCAAGGTATCCAAGACGCTCGCCTACCCAAAGAGAATTCAACCGCTCAAGTGCCATTTTCTATCCATTAACAAGGAAATTCCGAAAAATCGACCGGGTTACTGGGTTTGCCAGCATCCTATGCGATTAATATTCTATCATGGCGAGTCATTCCAGCATGGCATCGTGATCTCGCTGCGCTTCGGCCCACCGGTTCGTTTCTGATAGGCTCTCGCGCCAGCTGCAGCATATCGAATACAAAGTCTGGGTTCACGGCAAGCGAGAAGACAGCGTCTTGCCTGACGAAGGTCGGTGTCGCGTCGCCGCCTAGCGGGTATCTTAGGATGGCCGTAGGCAAACTAGCCGCCTCCTCTGCCTTCGCTTGCAATAGCTCCATGCCTCGCAGGCAAAAGGTATTAAACTTAAGTTGGAGCGACTGCGCGGCAAAATTATTTCTAACCATTGCTCGTCAAATCCGAACTCGCGTTCGGCTTGGCTTTCCGGTAGATTAAAGGCTTGATATTTGGAGAAGTTCGTGACTTCGACCATCAGAAAAGTTGTGATCAATCTTGAAACGCGCCGGGATCGTCGGGCCGAAATGACGCGCCAGCTAGCGCGCGTTGGCTGGCAAGCTGATTTCTTCCCTGCAGTGCGCCCAATCGATGCAGGCGGGTTCGAGTCAATTGGAGCGCGCGGATGTTTTATGAGCCACCTGGGCATTCTTCAGCAGGCGCGCGACGATGGGATTAGCCGTCTCATGATCATGGAAGATGATTTGAGCTTCAGCAAGCGCTTCCCTGATCTTTGGAACAAAGCCTACGAACAGCTGCTTGAACAAGAATCCTGGTCCATCTTTTATCCTGCGCATACTCTCGACTTGACGGGCGATGGCCTTACGCCGATCAAATCCGCGACCCCCATTCGATGTACGCACTTCATGCTTTTCAGCGGAACAGCACTAGGCCCGATCTGCGCGGAACTGGAAGCCATACTTGCACGGCCGCCTGGCTCGCCTGAAGGAGGGCCGATGCATGTCGATGGAGCCTATTCGACAATCCGCGCGAAACATCCGGAATTGGTCACGTTTTGCTACGCACCAAGTCTGGGATTCCAGCGACCATCACGGACAGACATCGGCAATCAAAGATTGTTCGATAAGATATCAATCCTTCAGCCACTCGTCAGAATGGGACGACACGCCAAGGCCCGGTTGAGCGAACTTAAAGGTAGCTGAGGAGAAGCGTGCGCTTCGCACGGATAGCGTCTACGGGAGGCTACTAGTGCGCTCCTAAAGAAGGAATGTTTGGCGCCCGCCCCCTCCTGCTATTTCGCCCCGAGCTGCTCTCTCACATGCTCGCCGAAGCGACTGCTCGAATAGGTCGGCACTGATCTGCCAAGAGGTGGCGGCCACAGTCGCCAGTGCATTGTCTGACAGGCTTTCCCACTCCTCGTTGCTGCGCGTTAAAACCCACTCGAGGCCGTGCGCCAATTCGTCAACATCGTCCACATTTGCGAGCCACCCGTTCCAGCCGGACCGAACTGCCTCTTCAGGCCAGCCAGCTCGCGTTGAAACAACCGGGGTACGGCAGGCCATCGCCTCCATCGCCGGAAGATTGAAGCCCTCACTCCTGCTCGCCGTGATCCAAACATCGCATCGACTGTAGATCTGTCTGATCTCGTCCTGCGGCGGCGACGGGTAAAATTCCGCGCCCTCGATCAGCGGCAAATCTTGCGTTGGAGATTGCGTGCCAAAGCAGATTAGTCGCGTCTGCGACAATCGCTGACGCACACGCCTGACGGCGTCGAGCGCGACATCGAGCCCTTTGAATTCGGCTGTCGCATAGAGAAGGCCGACGGTCGGAATGGGCTGCTTGGTTCGACGAGGAGCAAAGAATTGCTGCCGATCAACGCTGTTGGGAACGAGATCGACATTCGCATCCTGATACACGTCCTCCATCACTCGCTTGAGCCAGTTCGCGATGACGATTTTATGGAAGGCTAGCCGATATGTCGCGCGGCTGCGCTCCACGGCAATGTAAGAAAACACCTCATGGTGCTGAATGAAGTAGACTTTCGCGCCCTTGCTTGGGCTCAATGCATTAACCCATTCAGCGGTCTCCCACCACGTCGCAATAACGACGTCGCCATCCGGGACATCCCGATCGGCTATGGGGCGCCGCTCTTTCATGATCCTTAGATTGACACCGGAATGATCCAGGTAAGATTCATTCAGCCTGGTGCTCTCTGCCTTCCAGCCTCGGCCTCGCAGCCAATCCTTAATCTTGTTACGGAAGGACATTCGCCATTGAGGCGGCGCAATCACTTGGACTTTATGACCACGCAGCATCAATTCACGAGCGTAAATGGCGGCGACCCTCGTCCCCCCGCTCATATTGGCTTCCGGCAAAATAAATGTGATATCCACGCTAGAGACCTATCCAGCTTCAGCTCAACGGCCTAGCGAATACTGGTTTCCTTCGATGATTGCCACGACTAATATGTCCCTTGTTTCTTAGTACCTGGACCTATCAATGAACAAAGTTAAACGCGCCGTCATTTCCATGCTGAACAAGACTTTGCCGGAACGATTGAAGCGCTCCCTCTTCCATCTTTCATTCCATCTGGCGCCGTCGGAATTTGATCGCTTTGCCTACGAGGTTAACCACGCGCCCAGCATGGAATTGGGCCTGGCCGCCGTAGCCAAGCGTGGAATGACTCCCAAAACGGTCGTAGACGTTGGCGCCTTCGAAGGCGATTGGAGCAGGATGGCGCGCGCCATATGGCCAGCCAGCCAGATCTATATGGTCGAACCCAATCGATCAAAGCAAGACAAGCTCGCCGGCGTGGCTCGCGCCATCGACGCGACCGTATTCGGCGATCTCCTCGGCGCTCAGGATGACGCGGCTGTCGTGTTCAACGTAATGAGCACAGGCTCATCAGTATACAATGAGCGGAGCCCATTGGATCGAACAAGCGAGACCCGTCAATTGAAGAGACTGGATTCGCTTCTTCCGATGATTGAGGCACCCGGATTTCTTAAGATCGACACGCAGGGCTACGAACTCGAAGTCTTGAGGGGAGCAACCCGGCTATTGGATCGACTCGGCGCCATCTTGCTTGAGGTCGCGATCATCGAGATCAACGAAGGAGCGCCGTTGCTAGATGAGGTGGTTCAGTTCATGCGTGGGATCGGCTTCGTCGCCTATGACATCATGGAAATTCACCGCAGACCTCTCGATCGCGCGACCAATCAAATCGACATTCTATTCGTGCGGCCAGAATCTCCACTCCTGCACGACAAGCAATTTCACGCGTAGATTCACGAATCTTGACATCACCGCTCAGTGCGCCAGAAAGGCACCGACAGCCAATTTGAACAGCTCTCCGCATCCGATTCCGACAAGTAACGCCGGGAGCGGCAACAGTTCTTTTTTAAGGTCTAACAGGCCCGAAGATCTGGCATGCTTCCAGATTTGAGGTAGGCTTGCGAAGTAGGACAAGACCACACCGCACACCGCCCCCTCCAATCCGGCAACATAAAATCCAATGGGCAGCGCCAAGAACAACACGCAAATGCGCGTGGCATGTAGTTGGAAGTAAATCTTTTCCAACCCTAGCGCCAGGAACGTCTGCGTAGCAAGCCGATAGGGCTGGACCATTAGGGCTACCGCCAACAACTCCAACATCCAACCCGCCTGCTGGTACCGCCGATCGTACAGGACCGCAATAATCGAGCTTCCTGAAACCAAGAGGCTCCCGGCGGCGAAATACGAGAACGAGGCGATCGCGAAGTGAAATCGATAATAAGCCTTCTGAAAGCGGGGACGGCTTTCTCGAATAAGTTCGCTTAAGGCTGGAAACGATACATCGACGATCACCTTGCTCAAGATCTGATCGACCGATGTGAATATCAGAAACGCAATGGAGTAAGCACCCAAAGAGGCCGGATGGATCATGGCCCCCAGCATCAATCGATCTCCATTGCTCGCGACGAAAAACAGGATCGTCGACAAGAATATCCATCTTCCGAAATGGATAATCTCGACGAATGCGCTGCGCTCCCACTGGAAGCGATTGGAGTGCCCGGAAAGCCAAACGTGGCTCAAAGCCGCGCGCACTGCGACACCGGCTACAGTGCCCGCTATCAACGCCCAAATGGATGGATAGGTTATTGCCCAGCTGGCCGTGACCAGAAAGCTCAATACCTGCGCCGCAATGTCCATTCTCGTGAGTTTCGCCAACTGGAGACTGCGATACGCTTGCAGCGACTTTGTCGACTCGAAGCCCCCAATCAAAGGAAAGAGCGAGAGCCCGCAGACAACGTAAGGTAGGGCGGGATCGGCATACACGCTACCCGCGGGGACCAGCCCGACCTTGTTGGCAATCGCAATGATGAAAGCGATTATTATCGCTCCCAACGATAGAATGAACCCACGAACAATCTGAATGACCCACGCAGTGTTCAGGAACGACCTGTCGTCGCCACGTTCATTTCGAACAACGTTCGGTCTAAGTCCGACATCCGAAAACAATACCAGACCGGTAATGACAACCATGGCAACGGCCATGATTCCGAACGTCTCCGGAAGCAGCAGCCGCGTCATCAACAAATTACTGCCTAGACGAAACGCGTAGTTGAAGAAGTAGCTAGCAAGACTCCAGGCTCCGGCACTAAACACCTTCTGCTTCAAGTTGAAGCCGGCTACCGAAGACGGTGACATCGACATGAAGGCAACCTTCCACGCTTCAAACAGATGGTAGAGCCGGATGGCGAACCTTCGCAACCGAATCCAATCGGCGAGGAACTGCTCTCCTGGCGCTTGCGGATTCGACGCGTATGGCGAAGGACCTTCCTACCAACGCTCCAGCGATCAACCAACTCCATGAACTGATTGAAGCGTTTGGAATTTGCTCGATCGCCGTAAGTGCAACAATGAGAGTTAGACAGCCCAAGAAAATCGCCTCTCGCTGAGACCGAACAAACTTAAGGGTTCTTGCAGCGAAAAATATCGGCAATGTGAGCAGGCCAAACTGAGCTACAAATCCTACAAAGCCAAATTGGCCAAATGTCACAATCCATTGCCCATCTGTAATGCTTATATCCTGGCCATACTCATCGTAGACTCGGCTTCGTCCGTATCGTCCCCAACCAAACCAAAATCGGTCCGCCGCATGCGCCAGCAATTGCTGCTCTTGGTTGAAACGAACGCCCAGAGAGGATGCGCGCTCTTTGTTAAACGTCGCCGATAGTTCAAGCAGTTGCTCCGTGGGAACAAGATTGCTCATTCTGAGTACGGGGTAGCTGATCGCAAGAATCGCCAGGACAACAGCCACTCGCATCTGCAACTTTGGGCCGAACCAGCGAATGAGCGTCCCGAAAATAACCGCATATACGAGAGCTCCGGCCGATTTGCAGAACACAAGCAACAGCCCGAGAAATGAAAATATGCCTACCGGCGGCAGTCCGGCTACTTTGGCTCGAGCTCGCCAGAACGCTGCAGCCGCCAGAATCGCTGTGGATAAGAAGAAGGCTGCAGCCAGGCCATTGACCATAAAGACAACCGGACGAAATCCGCCATACCTCATCTCAACGGATGTCGCAGCGGAGAACGTTCCGTAGATCCACATCGACAATTGAGGACTGAACTTGATCTCAAAAAGCATGGGCAACGAATAGATCAGGGCCGACAGCACTAGGACTCTCAATAGACTCTCCAAATCGCTGGCGCGCGTCAAAAATCGTCGCCCGAAAAGGAATGGCAGGAAGAGGATTGACTGGCTCAGCAACGCTGAAATTCCGTCGTAGTAACCGACGCCGGGAATGACCCGTGGGCCCACTGTCACGAGATCGTTGTTCAGCAATGAGGTCGCGACGGGAGCAAGAACGTAGATCCCTGCAAGACAGCTGATCAATTTGCTGGACGCGGAAAGCTGCTTTGCGCGCGGAGGACATAGGGCGGAGCCGATTAATAACGAGATGGTCGCCATGGACGTCTTGTCGATCGCAGGGATCATTGCGAATTTGATCGACACGTAGGAGGGCAAGAGCAGCATTGCGCCTAGAACCGTCCAAGCAGACGCCTCGGCAAATGGCCTCGTTGAATACAAAGCGACGGCCACCAAAGGCCACGCCAGTATGGCGAGATAGGCCAGCCAATTTCCCGCAGCCGCTTCGGCCATTGTGTTCCCTTAGATGACCTCGATCAGCCCGGATGGAGGAATAGGGCCGAAGTCGACCTTATAGGAACTACAAGAATACAAGCACAAGCACCAGCGGCAGCCGAGGTTAATGTCGGCTGCCGCTGGTCGTCGCCATTGCTGCCTGCCGATTTCAGGACGGCCGATTGAAACTTGCGATTGCCGTCCACTGCGGTGAATTTGGTGTTTGGTAAATATCGTCCAGCACCGACCAGGCTGAGGGGATCAGTGCCGAAAACACAAAGCACGACGGGAACTCGGCAACGAAATTTGCATCTGTCAAACCGATGAAGTTGGCGTAATTCAGCGAGGTGACAGTCACGAGCGCGGGTGCCGATTTGGATGCAGATCTGAGAGCCGTAGTGGTGGCGCCGCCACCAAAGTCGGGAGAATACCCTCCCTCATAACCGCACATCTTAGTGATGCCGTGCTTCAATGCCCAAATTTTCCAGTTTGCGTACATTTTCGCGACATTGGCGACGGTAACTATTCCAGTGCCGCTGTTAACTGTCGCGGCATACGCCGAGGCAATGTCCGCTTGCAAAGAGGAGTTTCCGGCGGCCGCCGCATATGCGGCGGCGTCGGTCTGCTCCTGCGTCGTGTTGTACTCGCTCGGAGTGATGTATTGAGCGCATGCGACGTGCGTTACCCAATTCTTCGCCGGCGTTTTAGTGTACGGCGCTTGGACAGGCTTGGATTGTAAGAGGAATTTGGTGGACTCAATCCGAGCATCGCAAGCCTGCGTTCCAGCGGTGCTCTGGCCCAGCGCGGTCTGCACAGCGCACAGAACTTGATACTTGGTGCGATCGCCCCCGTAAGCATTGCTCACCGCCTGCCCCAGAACCGACATGACCTTTCCGTACCAATTGTGATTGTCCGCTCCCCATCCGTAGGCGGTCGCCTTCGCGTTCGCGTAGCCCGTCGAGTAGAAATTCGCGGCATTATTCCAGAGTTCATTGGGACCCTCGAAGCGAGGAATCATCCACGATGGTCCATTGGCTCGGCAATATGTGGCGAGGCTAGGCATATAGTCTGTTGCCGGATCTATTGCGAGGGCAGGGGTAACGAAATAGGGATGCGCGCCGACCTCCGCACACAATCTCACCATTAGTTCAGGCGGACAACCGCTGTCGATGCCCACGCTTCCTCTTGCAACGTCACCGCCATACTTGATCCAGGAATTCAGCGTCGCATCATAGACGAGCGTTGCATAGCTTTGCCACGTGCCTCCGACTACAAAGGCATTATTCCAGGTCGCCAGCTGGCCCGAATATTCGCTCAGAACTGGAATGGCGCCGGTACCGCTCACGTTCAGCGTACACGGACCGTTGCAGCTGGCGTTGAATTTCACGATTACTGTGGCTTTGTCGACAAGCTTGAAATTCGCGAGCTGCGCAGAGTAGTCACTCCCCGAATTCGTGGTGACGCCCGCGTAGAGCGATGCCCGGAATTCGGCCCCCGCGTAAAACACGTGGGACACCGGTTTTCTCGTCGCCCACGTCGTTACGTTGGTCGTATTGCCCAGCTGCCAGTTCAGGAAGCGAATCACGCCAAAATTCGCTTCCTTCAATCGCGCCTTGAACTTCGCACCAAACACCTCTCCGGCGCTCAGTGCCGGTTCGTCGCTGGCGTGGAAAACCTGAAGATTCGAGATACGCGGATTTCCGACGGCTGAAATGCCGATCACGAAACGCGTTTCCGTGGTCGAGAAAACATACCGACCGCTTCCGCTGGTGCTCGTCTTGCTGCCGCTGACCAACGTGTTCGCCATGCCGACGCTGATCGTGCCGTTACCACTCCACGTGATCACGTAATTTCCAGGCCGCTTGGCCTGTGAAGGCACGAAGAAAACGGTATAGACTCCCCCGTTAGGGAGAGTTGTGGGGTAGCCGTCACTATCAAGGGTGCTTGGATCGGGCCAACCAGTGTTGTTGGACAGCGCCCAATTCTGAGCGGTTTTCAGAAGATTGATGAATGGGTAGTCGCCGCCCGTTTGGATGAAGTTCAGGTTCACCTGAGAGCGACCTGCGTTGAACGTCGGTGCAACAAACGCGCCGAGGCTCGACACGGTGTTAGCCGGCTTAGCCGCCAACGTCGTCGGCGCGGCATCCGCGGCGGTCGTGCGCCCAGCGACAGTCAATGCAACGGCGCTAACGCCCTGGAGGAATGTTCTGCGGTCCATATTGGTCGTCATCTTTGGGTGCTCGCTCATGGGCTGTCTGATTGGGTTAAACACTCGCAACTGCGGATATGTCGAACATCCTGAGCGGCAACTTATATCCAAATGGTTGATACCGGGAACCCGAAAGAGTGACTGTAAAGTTCGGGTTAAGGCCCACGCGCATTCTTGCGCGAATTGCGAACGCCTCATTCACTCCCGACCATGCTGCGCTGACATGCCCGCCGGCGTGGCTAAGTCGATCCGGCCGAATTTTGCAACGCATCCGTAATTCTACTGACTCCTTCGCGCTCGTCCAGTTCAATCTCAAGTGCACGCGCCCACGGCAGATGCGCGGGCGCTGCCGCGATGATCGCTTGGTCGCCGGCGAGCTTGCTCGCGCCATAGACCGAAAGCGGATTGGGCTCGCGCCAGGGCTCGCTGCCGGAACCGTCAAACAGATAATCGGTCTAGACTGCACCATAGGCACGCCGTGGCACGCCGCCCATTTCGCCCATCATCGCTGGCGCTTCCGCGTTTCACGCGGAACGCAAGATCACCTCGTCCTTTGCGCGATCGACGGCCGTATAGGCCGCGGGATTCACGATCAAATCCGGCGCGAGCGCATCGAGCGCTCGCCAAACCTCTCCGGACGCGTTCGGCCCAGCACACTGCCCTCGTTCCCGATCGACGGCAACAGCGCTCCCCCGACCTGCCCGCTCGTGCCCGTCAGGAGGATGCGCATCAGACTTGTCCATAGTCCGACAGAATTTCTAACTTCAGCAAGCAGGGGTAACGCGCGTCCTTTCAGAGCAACGAGGGCTTCTCAACCCTCCAGATCCCGATCGCCGGGTCGTCCCACCGCACCGCGACCTCATCTTGCGGGCTGTAATAATCGTCACATTTGTAGAAGAAATCGGCCATTTTCGACGACACCGAGAAGCCGTGCGCAAAGTCGCGCGACACTCCTCGCTCAACTCGACGGCGACATGTCGGCGGGAGGTCGGGCTGTCGAGGTGGACATCGACCGCGACGTCCAGCACCTCTCCCCGGAGCACGCACTCATCCAGCGGCGGTTGGCGCGATCCTTCTTGCAGATTCGCTTCCTACCAGAATTTTCGAATAAGTGCTTGCACTTCTCCCGGACCAACGTGTGGGCGATGCGCCAAGTAGGCGGACATCAGCGCAAGCTGTTCCTGATCACGGTAGAGGGCGCCGCGCGGACGCAAACTATGATCGACCGGCACGCAATCGATTATGCCGATCGGTAGTTCCCTGCTTCGGGCGATGATTGGCCACGTCAAATCATATCCCCACCCCATAGGACTTTCGAGACTAAAAGGATAAACCAGCGATAGAAGATCGCGTCGGAAGGAAACCACAGGCCCGCCCTCAACAAAGTTCGTCTGGCGCGCCCGCAGGAGTGGTCGACGCCTGACGATTTCGTGGTCCGTGAAGCTCCGCCAAGTTCTAGCCGGCTGAGCCAAGGCAAAGCCCAGCTGCTGCTGTTCGGCAAAAAAACTGTCCACAAAATCATCTGCGATAAGCACATCATCGTCAGAAAAAAGAAAGTAGTCGAAATTCACCAAGTCGTCAGGTGTTATTAGGTCATTGATGATCTGCCACTTTGGCTTGAGAGCCTTGAGTGTCTCGGCGGTCACAAGACGAACCTCCTCACTTGGAGGCTCCCCCATCACGCAGACCCAGCGCTGCTCGATGGATACGCAGCGCCCGCTTCCGAACACTTTAACCAAGTGCTCCACATAGTTACTCTTCTGAGCCATGTATATGCCGATAATGAGCACTTTGGGCCGGCCAGTCGGTCCGACAGGAGATCTTCGGCTTTTCGGCTGCGCCGGGAAACCACAGATTCGTGCCAAATGCCTTGTCAACTTAAGGATCAAGCTCATGTATAACTCTAAAAATCAACCAAGGCCCGATCTGGGTCATATCCTAACAGACGGCAGCCGATCTCAGCTGAAGCGATCGAACAGCTTGCGACGGAGCAACCCCCTACCGGCGCGTTCCTGACGATAGCACGTGCGATCCTACTACGCGCAGCTTCACTAACGGTGAAGAACTCCTGCTTTCACTGTTAGTCGCGTAGTGAAGGGCCGAAATTGGCGCCTGCGAGGCATCAGCGCACACTTGATCCACTTGCCTTAACAAATGCAGCTAGCACTGCAGGATCGAACGATTAAGAAAGCCGACAGGAAAGCCATGCTGTCGATCTCACAGCCCTTCATCCGCAGGCCGGTCGGCACGACGCTGCTCTCGGTCGGGCTGCTGCTGCTCGGGATCGTGGCTTACCGCTTCCTGCCGGTCGCCTCCGTTCCGAACGTCGACTTCCCCGTGATCTTCGTCTACGCGTTTCGCCCGGGCGCCGATCCCTCGATCATGGCCAGCACCGTGGCGGCGCCGCTCGAGCGGCGGCTCGGCGAAATCGCCGGCGTCAACCAGATCACCTCGACCAGCACGCTCGGCCTGAGCAGCGTCCTGCTGCAATTCGACATCGGCCGCAGCCTCGATCGCGCCGCCAGGGACGTCCAGGCCGCCATCAACGCCGCCCTGCCCGACCTGCCCGGCGACCTGCCCTCGCTGCCGCGCTTCGGCAAGGCCAATACGTCAGGCGCCCCCGTCTACGTCCTCGCCCTCACCTCGAAGACGCTCTCGACCGCCGCCCTCTACGACGTCGCCGACACCGTGCTGCTGCAGCGCATCGCGCAGGTGCCGGGCGTCGGCAATGTCACGGTCTCGGGCGCGGACCAGCCGGCGGTGCGGATTCAGCTCAACCCGGTCGCGCTGTCCAATGCGGGGATCGCAACCGACGCCGTGCGGACCGCAATCATCAACGCCAATCCGCTCGGTCCCGTCGGCATCTTCAACGGCGAGCGCCAGAGCGAGACCCTGTCGCTCAACCGCCAGATGCGCTCGGCGAAGGAGTTTCGCGACGTCCTGGTCAAGAGCTCCCACGGCAATTTCGTGCGGCTTTCCGACGTCGCCGAGATCGAGGATTCCGTGAAGAACGTGCGCTCGGTCGCCTGGTTCAACAAGCAGCCCGCGGTGCTGATCGAGATCAGGAAACAGGGCGATGCCAACGTCATCGACACCGTCGACGGCGTGAAGGCGCTGATCCCCGCGCTGAAGCAGTGGATCCCCGCCGGCGTCGAGATCTCCACGCTGGTCGACCGCACCGGCACGATCCGCGCCAGCGTGACGGACATGCAGTGGACGCTGCTCGCGACCGCGTTCCTCGTCATGATCGTCGTGTTCGTGTTCCTGCGCCGGCTCACGCCGACGATCGCCGCCGGCATCTCGGTGCCGCTGGCGCTCGCCGGCACCTGCGCCGGGATGTGGGTCGCCGGCTTCTCGATCGACAATCTGTCGCTGATGGCGCTCGCCATCTCGGTCGGCTTCGTGGTCGACGACGCCATCGTCATGATCGAGAACATGTACCGCAATCTCGAGCGCGGCATGGGGCCGATGCAGGCGGCGCTGGAGGGCGCCCGGCAGATCGGCTTTACCGTGGTCTCGATCAGCCTGTCGCTGGTTGCGGCCTTCACGCCTCTGATCTTCATGGATGGCATCGTCGGCCGGCTTTTGCGCGAGTTCTCGCTGACGCTGACCTTCGCGATCCTGGTCTCGACCCTGGTGTCGCTGACGGTCACGCCGATGATCTGCGCCCATTATATCCGGGAGACCACGTCCGCCTCCGCGACATGGTTCGACCGCCTGATCGAAGGCTCGCTGTCGCGCATCGTCGCATTCTATGCCCACAGCCTGCGCACGGCGCTCGAATTCCCCCTGCTGACGCTGCTGGTGTTCTTCGCCACCATCGCCCTCACGGTCACGCTCTACATCAAGGTCCCCAAGGGCTATTTCCCGACGGATGATTCCGGATTCGTCATCGGGGCCACGCGCGCCTCCGCCGACACGTCCTTCCAATCGATGCTGGGCCTGCAGCAACAGCTCGCCGACATCGTTCTCGCGGATCCGGCGGTGGCCGGCCTCGGCTCGGTTGTCGGAAGCGGCGGAGGTGTCGGAGGACAGGGCGCCAACCGCGGCATCATGTTCATCAACCTGAAACCGCCGGACCAGCGCGGATACGTCTCGACCGAAACCGTGATCGACCGGTTGCGCCGCGCGCTCTATCCGGTCGCGGGTATCCGCCTGTTCATGTTCGCCGCCCAGGACGTCCGCGCCGGCGGCCGGCAAAGCGACTCCAACTACCAATATACGCTCACCAGCGCCGACCTCGGCCTGCTGCAGCAATGGGCGCCGATCGTGGCCAAGCGCATGGAGACGGTCGAGGGCATCACCGACGTCTCCAGCGACCGCGACCCGAACGGATTGCAGCTGACGCTCGCAATCGACCGCCAGAAGGCCTCGATCCTCGGCGTCCGCGTCCAGGACATCGACAACGCGCTGAACAACGCGTTTTCGCAGCGCCAGATCTCGATCATCTACACCCAGCGCAACCAGTACATGATCGTGCTGGAGATCGATCCGAAATTCCAGGTCGATCCGTCCAACCTCGATCGCGTCTTTGTCCGCGGGGCGAACGATTCGCAGGTGCCGCTGTCGGCCGTGGTGCACGCGAGCCGGGGGCTCGCCGCGCTCGCGGTCTATCACTCACAGTCGTTTCCCTCGACCACGGTGTCGTTCAATTTGTTGCCCGACGTCCAGCTCCAGGCCGCCACCCAGAACATCCAGCGCGCGGTCGAGGAGCTGCACATGCCCGAAGGGATCCGCGGCAGTTTTGACGGCAATGCCGGCGATTTCGCCAAGACCAGCGGGCGTCAACCACTCTTGATCCTCGGCGCGCTGGTGGCGATGTATATCGTGCTTGGCGTGCTCTATGAGAGCCTTGCCCACCCGCTCACGATCATCTCGACGCTGCCCTCGGCTGGGCTCGGCGCGCTGCTTGCGCTGCAGATCACCAACACGCCGCTGACGGTGATCGCCTTTGTCGGCATCATCCTGCTGATCGGCATCGTCAAGAAGAACGGCATCATGATGGTCGACTTCGCGCTCGATGCCGAGCGTCAGCGCGGCCTGTCGTCGGCCGAAGCCATCTTCGAGGCCTGCCAGGCGCGCTTCCGCCCGATCCTGATGACGACCATGGCGGCGCTGTTCGCCGGCATTCCGCTGGTGGTCGCGACCGGACCGGGCAC
>NZ_AXAY01000037.1 GCF_000473045.1 Bradyrhizobium sp. WSM3983
CTTCCATCACCACGCAACCCTGTGCATCGCAGCCTATGGCTTTCTGATCGCCGAGCAGGCGACGATTCCCCCCTCAGGACCACGTTCCGCCCCGTCAGTCCCGGTACCTCGCTTACCCGACGATTATCGACCGAGAGGCTCCGCCCACGCGGCCTGAACGCCACGTCCCGAACTCGATCGCAACCATGCGCGCCCGATTGATCCGCATGCTCATTAAAACCTTGCCGCGATGTCCATGCTGTGGCATCGGCGCAGCATCCAATGGACGACGACGCCCATGACGCAGTAAGATTAGCGCAGCGTAACCCACCTCTTTGGTTTCCGCGGAAACAGAAGTGGTGGGTTACGCTGCGCTAACCCACCCTACAATTCTGCGATTGCTCAGCCCGCCAGATCCAGCTTCGACGCCACCGTCGAATCCGCATTGAGGCGGTAGATGATCGGCACGCCGGTGGCGAGCTCGCGCTTCAAAATGCCTTCGGGCGACAGCTTTTCCAGCACCATGATCAGCGCGCGCAGCGAATTGCCGTGGGCGGCAACCAGCGTGCGCTTGCCGTCGAGCACAGCGGGCAGGATCTCCTGGACGTAATAGGGCAGTGCGCGCGCAAGGGTGTCCTTGAGGCTTTCGCCGCCGGGCGGCGGCACGTCGTAGGAGCGGCGCCAGACATGCACTTGCTCTTCGCCCCATTTCTTGCGTGCGTCGTCCTTGTTGAGGCCAGAGAGATCGCCATAGTCGCGCTCGTTCAGCGCGAGGTTCTTCGATGTCGGCAGACCGGTCTGGCCGAGCTCGTCGAGGATCAGGTCGAGCGTGTGCTGGGCGCGCGTCAAGACCGAGGTGAAGGCGACGTCGAACACGAGGCCCTGTGCCTTCAGCTTGCGGCCGGCCTCCTTGGCTTCCTTCACGCCGAGCTCGGTGAGGTCAGGATCCTTCCAGCCGGTGAACAGGTTCTTGAGATTCCATTCGCTCTGGCCGTGCCGCACCAGCACGAGAAGACGTTCGCTCATTGACTGCTTTCCGTTATCTGTTTCGTTCAGATGTCAGCGAGGCCGAGCACGTCGGCCATCGAGTAATGCCCCGGCTTCTTGCCGTGCGCCCACAGCGCCGCCTTCAGCGCGCCGTGCGCGAACAGCATGCGGTCCTCGGCGAGATGCGACAGCGTCAGCCGCTCGAACGGGCCGAGGAAGGTCACGCTGTGCTCGCCGGCGACGGTGCCGCCGCGCAAGGAGGCAAAGCCGATCGCGCCCGGCTTGCGCGCGCCGGTGATGCCGTCGCGGCCGCGTTCCGCATTGTCCTCGAGCGAGATGCCGCGGCCGGCTGCGGCCGCCTGGCCCAGCATCAGCGCGGTGCCGGAGGGCGCATCGACCTTCATGCGGTGATGGGTTTCGACGATCTCGATGTCAAAGCTCTCGTCGAGCGCCTTGGCGACGCGCTTGACCACCGCGGCAAGCAGATTGACGCCCAGGCTCATATTGCCTGATTGCACCACGACCGCGCGGTTGGTGACGCTCTTGATCACGGCATTATCCGAAGCCGAAAGCCCGGTGGTGCCGATGACATGGACGAGCCCGCGCTGCGCCGCGATCGCGACATTGGCGATGGTCGCAGCCGGCACGGTGAAATCCAGGATGCCGTCGGCGTCTTTCGACATCGCCCAGAGGTCGGCCGAGAGTTTGATGCCGTTGGCCGGCAGGCCCGCGAGCACGCCGGCATCCTTGCCGAGCAACTCCGAACCCGGCGCCTCCAGGGCTCCCGCGAGCACCGCGCCTTCGGTGTCGGCAATCGCTCGCGCCAGCGCCCGGCCCATCCGGCCGCCGGCCCCAGCAACAATCAAACGCATATCGGCCATGGTTCACCCTCTCCACGCCCTATAGCGGGAGCGGGCCGTTCCGGCAACCGATCAGACCTTCAAAAGGCCCGTGGAGAGGGTCCCCCAGAACGCAGGCGCAGCACTAGAGCATGAGCTCGAGGTCTTTCCTGAGCACGACCTTGCCATCGCGCTCGACAACGTAAGTTGCCTTGTAGGAGCCACGTTCCCAGCCCCCAGGAGGTCGCTTCTTCCCCGCGAAGAGCATGAATTGCGCCTTGTTGGCCTGAAGTGGTGCAGACCGATTTTCCGCAATGACGTTCTCGAGGGGATCCTTGATGACCAGCCATTGCGCATCGCCTGCCTTCAGCCCGATAGCCCGCACGAACGCGACGATCGCCATCGAACTGACAGACGGCATTTGGCTCTCGGCACTGCCGTCCTCGACGAGTTCCATCGTGACCGGCCCCGTCGTAAAGCCCGCATTGAGGATGGCTCGTTCCCGATATTCGAGTTTCGAGCGGAGGGCTGCAAGCCAGAGGGATTGACCGCCCTCGCAAGACTCGGGACGAACGCCATACGCAAAGGGATCGACGACCACGCCATTATGCCTCACGGTGAAATGCAGGTGAGGATACTCCGTGAGGCCGGAGAGTCCGACACGGCCGATCGGCTGTCCAAGGTCGACCTTGTCTCCAGACTTGACCAACACACTGCCGGTGGCCAAGTGACAGTACTGGGTTTCCCACTGCTCCGGATGTTCGATGACGACGCCATTGCCGCATTCGGCCTCGCGTACCGCTTCGCGTCCCGATTTTGTGAAAGCGCCGTCCGGAGCGTCATTGCGGGTACGAATAATGCGGCCGCCTGCCGCTGCGCGCACTTCCACGCCAGCTTTTTGCACGGCCAGTGAGGGCAGACGAAAGTCGGTGCCGTTGTGGTCGTCATAAGTCAGCGTGCCGCACTTGTAATCTCGCGCCGACCGAGACGGATCGATATCCGTGTAGTTCTGGATGTAGCAGGTACGGCCAAGCTCGCAGGCAACCGGAAGCGCCAATTGAATGTTCTGGGCATCGGCATGGAAGCCGGTCCCAGCCAATGCCAGGGCAGCGAACGCCCGGTAGAAGAAACCTGCGCAGCTCATGCGCCTCGACATCAGGGCCCCGTACTCAGTCAGGCGAACGCTTGTCAGCCGTCCGCAAGCCCATCGGACCCTCTTCGTCCAATCGACCGTCGGAGGCCGACCGGCTCACCGTGTTCTCGCGTCTGCCAGCGCCAAAAGGCGACTGTGTGAGATGATACAGAAGAAAGAACTCCGACTGTCGATTGATCCCTAATTTGAGCATGATCCTCTTGGTGTAGGTTCGCACCGTTGCCTCGGTCAGCCGCAGCTCGGCTCCAATATCGCGAGGGCACTGGAATTGAAGAATCCTGGCGACGATTCTTTCCTCAGCCCAGTTCAACCCGAAGGCAGATCCAATGCAGTGCGCACCCTGCACGTCATCGAATTGCGGCACGACAATGAGGGCCTGTCCCAGCTTGTCATGCGTTGGAACAGCGCCGATCTTGGCGAAGGCGAATTGCTGGCGATCCATCGAGAGCGGTACCGTAGTGTTGAGCCCTCCATGAGTCCCGCTCTCGATGAGCACCTTCCCGATTGCCTCCCGCAAGCTCTCGGTCACGGAACCGCATGAGCCAGCGAGCCTGCCTCCGTCGATCCTTAGCAGCTCGCGCTTGGCAAGCAGCGCTCGTCCACCACGATTGACCGCGCAAATGTGCAGGCCCTGGTCCGCGACGATGGCAGGAAAGGTCAGCTCTTCAAGCCAGAGTTGCGGATCGACACGCGCCGGCGTTTGTCGGGCAAGTGAATAAGCAGCCTTCCATAATGGGCGCACGGTATGCGCCAAACCGGGAATCTCGGCTGCCGCAAGCGGGGCCGGTCGCCATCCGGCCACGAATACGACCGTGGCTCGCTCATCGGAAGCAAACCTGCCAATGACCGAATGACTCTTCACCGGGGGTTGCGCGCCGATCAACTTGCGGACGAAGGAGGTCCGGGAATTGATCGGCTCGAGCGAGGCGACGTCCTCGGCGATGCCCTTGCGCGCAATTCGCTCAACCATCGTCGTGCATGACGGGTCGGTCGGGGCGTCTCCGATTCTGACTTCTTCCAGCCCGGAGGAGGATATCAAGGCTACGTAGCAGCTCCGGCAACCGAGCAATTCCGCCATGGCCCTCGCGAAATATTCCATTGCGGCCTGTTGCGGGCGCAGCTCCGGACAAGGCCCTGATGGACCAGGTCCGTCACTGCCTTGCTTCGAGGCGCGCTCGACGCAATCGGAATGAAAATCATCCTGTGCGGAAGGTAGTGCCTTACTGCACTCATGCACGGTCGCCTCCCTCGTAGGCCGGCCCACCCCTTACCAGCGCTTAATTCTCCCTGAACGCACGGTTGATCCGTAGCGTCATCGGCTGCAAAAGATATTCCGCAAAGGTTCGTTCCCCGGTCTCGACAAATATCTCGACAGGCATTCCAGGCATCAATGTGGAGATGTAGGAGGCCGTCGGTGCGTTGGGGTCCAGCTCAACCTCGGCCAAATAGGAGCTCTCGCCGGAATGGGTATCGGTCAGCGCGTCTGCCGCAACGCCGACGACCCTTCCCTCGAGCATCGGCCGGCGACGGATGTTCAGCGCGTGAACCCGCACACGCGCCATCTGTCCGACGTAGACCTCTTCCCGATCGGCAGGCTTCAATGTCGCCTCGATGACAAGCCGATCTTGCGTCGGAACGATTTCCATAAGGGTTTCCCGAGGTCCAAGCACGGCATTGAGGTCCCTGCTGTTGAGGCCGACGATCCTTCCACTTTCCGGGGCACGCAATTCAGACCGGACAAGCTGGGCACGCAACGCGGCAATTCGATGTCTGAGGTCGCCGATTTCCTCGCTCGTCGCATGCCGCTGCTTGGCGATATCCTGATTTTGGTTGAACCCCAGCTGCCGGCGTCTGTCCTGCAACTCCGAGATTTTGCCCTGCATCTCCGAAATTGACGCGGCATTGCGATCGACCTGTCCGGCGGCCTCGGCTTCGGCGCGTCGCAACGCCAGCACACGTGGTTTCCGGGCGAGGCCCTTTGCCAGGAGATAGCTCGTGTCGGCTATCTCTTCTCGCAGCAGTTTGAGTTGCTGTTCGAGTCCTTGAGTGTTGCTCTGCAGGCCGCGGATGGCGTCCGCGTCTTGCAGCATCTGCTGATCGATCACCTTGCGCTCGTTTTCGATCGCGGCCAGTCGCGCGGCAAATTCAGCCTCCTGGGTTTGAATGGCGATACGTGCGGAGAGACGGGTCGCACTTTCCCGCAATTCGTCCGGAAACCGGATTGACTTCGCGGCGTCTTGCTCCGCCGCCAACCGGGCCTCCATCGCCAGGTCAGCAAAGAACTTCGTTTCGAGGGAACCAAGGGTCGCTTCGATCTGCGCGGTGTCGAGCCGTGCAATGAGTTGACCGGCTTCGACGTGATCGTTTTCCCGGACATAGATCGATTTGATGATTCCGCCTTCCAGATGTTGCACCGCCTTGCGCTTTGAATGGACCTTGATGAATCCTGGTGCCACGACGGCGCCGCGGAGCGGAACCGTGGTTGCCCACAAGCCGAAGCCGCAAAATTGCAGGACGAGCAACACACAGCCCCAGGCGATGATCCGTCGCATGTCGGATCGCGGTCGCTCCGTCGACCACGTCTTCGAGCCGAGGCCGGCAACAGGCGCGGAAATCGCGGAGGCATGACCGATCTGCCTCATGGAAGGACCCTCCTGCCTGGCAGCTTCTGAGGTTCGACATTGCGAGGGAGCCCAGGCGAACCCGGTACCGGTGCCGGCCGCTGGGCGCGAAGAACCTCAAATGGCGGTCCGAAGGCGACCTGGTTGCCGTCCCTCAACAGCAGCACAGCATCGGCGATGGTCAACAGCCGCGGCCGGTGGGTGACGATCACCGACGCTGCGCCGCGCGCTTTGGCCGATTGAATCGCGGAGCACAACGCTTCTTCGCCATCCGGGTCGAGATTGGCATTGGGCTCATCCAACAGGATCAATTTGCGATTGCCGAAGAAAGCGCGTGCAAGACCGATGCGCTGACGCTGGCCGCCGGATAACCTGCTGCCGTCGCGGCCGATCTCGGTCTGGTAGCCGGCCGGAAGGGACAGGATCATCTCATGCGCCTGCGCGAGCATGGCCGCGGCGACGATGGCCTCGTCCCGTGCGCCTTCATCAAACCCGGCAATGGCTTCGGCCACCGTTCCATCCAAGAGCTGCACGTCCTGGGGGAGATAGCCGACGAATTGCCCAAGCTGGTCGGGATCCCAGTTATGGAGTGCTGCGTGGTCCAACCGGATCGTACCGCTGGTCGGCCGCTCGAGGCCTGCCATCAAGCGCAGCAATGTGGATTTTCCAGCGCCGGTCGGTCCGATCACGACGACAAGTTCGGAGGGCCGGCATCGAAAGGATATGCCCCCGAGAATGGGACGCTGCGTCCCGCCAATCCGGAATGTCACCCGTTCGACCTGGAGAATGCCAGATGGCGGCGGAAGCAACGTCTTCGGCGCACGCGCAAGAACCGGCATCGCGGCGTTGCAGACTTGCGTCCAGGCGTCCTGCGCAGATGCCAACGCGCGCCAAGCCGAGACCAACCCCTCCATGGGCTGCAATGTGCGAGCTATCAGGATTGAACTCGCGATCAGACTGCCGGACAGCACTTCGTTCTGGAGCACGAGCCAGGCACCGGCGCCGATTGCGGCAATCTGCAGGATGGTCCTGACCATTCGTGCGGCGGCCGTAATCGTGTAGATGCGTTCGCTGGCCCGCACCACCGGAGACAGGGCTTCGTCATTGAGGTTCATGAACGCGCGGATGGCGCCTCGGGTCCAGCCCATCGCCCGCACCACGCTGGAGTGCCGGAGGATTCCATCGAGCATCGCCTGCGTCTTCAACGCGGCCTGTGAAGCCTGCGCAATTTCCTCGCGCGCGATCCAGTGGCTTGCAACGCCCATCGCCAACAGGACCCCCACCCCGATCAGGGCTATGATTCCATACCAGGGGTGCAGGAAGAACAGGATGAGAATAAACACCGGGAGGAATGGAGCATCTATCAGCGATGTGACCGTTCCGCTCGACAGGAAACTTCTCAACTCGCGAAGCTTGACGAGATCGTGCGGTCGGCCGTCGCCCGGCGCCGTGCCGATGATGCTGCCTTCAAGGATGATCGGCGCGAGGCAGTGCTCGAACCCAACCGCGAACCGGCTCAACAGGCGGTTACGAAACGTGTCGAAGGCGGCGCTGAAGGCGATAGCGCCCACGGCGATGACGGTAAGGCCGACAAGCGTCTCAACGCTACCGCTGCTGAGCACACGGTCGAACACTTCGATGGAATAGAAAGGCACGACCAGCAGCAGCAGGTTTACGGACACGCTGAAGCAGACGATCCACACCAACGCGAATCGTCCCGGAATCAAGGTCACCAGCAATCTCTGTCCAGATGCTGGGATCGCACCACGGTTACGCGAATCCATAACTTGCCGGCACTATCACTGATTGAAATCATGCAGAGGACGGGGCGGCCTGACAGCCGCCCCGCTGCTAATCGACGCTAGACAACTTCGATCGCCGTATAACCGGCGGCAGTGTTGATGTCACCGATCGACTCGAACGGCGTCGCACCGCCTGAGACGCCGTCGAGCTGGATTGTGCCGAAGCCGAAATCCAGCACGGTGTTGGTGCCGTCGTCGGCCACGACGACCGTGGCCGGGTCAAAGCCTGCCGGTGCATCGACATGAACGACATCGCCGTCAGCAGCACTGAGATCAGTGACCTCATCATTGCCGAAGTTGGTCGCCGTGCCGTCACCGAAGTTGTGCGTATCGGTACCTCCGCCGCCCGTCAGCACATCGTCGCCGAGCCCGCCGCTGAGGACATCGGCGCCGTTGCCGCCGCTCAACTCGTCATCGCCGGCTCCGCCATTCAGGGTATCGTTGCCGGCCCCTCCCGACAGGGAGTCGTTCCCATCTCCACCATTCAGGACATCGTTGCCATCGCCGCCGGCCAGAGTGTCGTCTCCGGCGTCGCCATTGAGCGTATCGTTGCCGGTTCCGCCGCTGAGTTCGTCATCTCCGGCACCGCCGCTCATGGTGTCGTCGCCGGCACCGCCGGCCATGAGGTCGTCTCCGGCATCGCCGAACATCGTATCGTTGCCGGCGCCGCCATCCATGAGATCATCGCCCGCATCGCCATGCATGGTGTCGTTGCCGGCGCCACCGTCCAGCGTATCCGCGCCGGCGCCACCATTCAGGATGTCGTCGCCCGCGCCGCCATTCAGCAGGTCGTTGCCAAGTCCACCGTTCAGCGTGTCGTTGCCGGCGTCGCCATTCAGGGTGTCATCCCCGAGGCCGCCGTTGAGTACGTCGTTACCGTCGCCGCCGTTCAATACGTCATTGCCGGCGTCGCCGCTCAACGTATCGTCGCCTGCGTCGCCCCACAGGGTGTCGGCACCCGCGCCGCCATGGACGTCATCATTGCCGTCACCGCCATGGATGCTGTCGTCGCCGGCGTCACCAAAGAGGTGATCGTCGCCGGTTCCACCATCGATTGCATCGTTGCCCGCGTTTCCATGGATGGTGTCCACGCCGGCATTTCCGTTCAGCGTATCGTCGCCCGCGCCGCCATTGATCGTGTCATCGCCATCGCCACCGGCGATCGTGTCGATACCGGCATTTCCATCCAAGGTGTCGTTGCCGGCACCGCCATCGATGACGTCGTTGCCCGGGCCGCCGCTTACGGTATCGTTTCCGTCGAGAGCGGTGATCGTGTCGTTGCCTTGCAGACCGTTGATCTGATCGTCCGCAGCCGTGCCAACCAGCGCATCGTCGCCTGCTGTTCCATTGATGAGTGCCATGGTTTCCGCTCCCTTTACATGGAAATGCGCGACGCGGGTCGCATGCGGCCCGTCGTGGACGTCGCAGATTTCGGGTTTGGCTTGATGCCCATCACCGATCGATGTGGGCTCCGATCAAGCAACCTTGGATGAAAGGAGAGAGATGCAGCAATCCCCATTTGGGGACAAAAGAATACGGCAAGCTGGTAGACCCAATGACGGCGACAGTCTTCGTCTCAGGCCCGAACGGCTCTCACTCGTTCAATAGAATGAGTCCGTCAGGTGATGTCGGTGAGTGCGATCGGAGATGTCCCCGACGCTCTCCCGATCGCGTTCGATCATCGTACGCGCGTTCTGTCCGCGAGAGCCGGATGATACTCGCGTCAATCCAGGATAGGCTCTCGTGACAATCCGCCTTCAGGGCTGCGGGCCGTCATAGCCCTCGATGATGATGAGGTCGGCGATCGCGTGCGGCTGGCGCACCTTGATGTTGGCCTGGTATTCCGGCGAGTTGTAGCAAGCGATCGCGGTCTGGTAGTCCGGGAATTCGATCACGACGTTGCGGGTGCGGCTGGCGCCCTCGACCGTGGTGAACTTGCCGGCGCGGACAACGAAGCGGCCGCCCCATTTCTTGAAGATCGGACCGTTGGCGACCGCGTAGGGCTTGTAGCCCTCGTCATTGCTCACGTCGACGCGCCCGATCCAGTAGCCTTTTGCCATTGTTCTTCTCCTTGGTTGTTGTTGATTAGCCGAGCGCCTGCGCGATCTCGGCCTGGATGGCGTCAGCGATCGCCCTTGGCTCCGTGGCTTCCACCACCGGCCGACCAACGACGAGATAGTCTGCACCGGCGCTGATCGCACGACCAGGCGTCATGATGCGCTTCTGATCGCCGGTTGCCGAACCCGCCGGGCGAATGCCGGGCGTGACGAGATGCATCTGGTGGCCGACGACCTTGCGCAGGCTCCCGACTTCCTCAGGCGACGACACGAGGCCGTCGATACCGAGCACCTGCGCCTGCTGTGCGCGCGCTTCGACGAGTTCGGAGACGCCGAGCCGGTAGCCGGCCGCATGCAAATCGTCCTCGTTGTACGAGGTCAGCACCGTGACCGCGAGGAGCTTCAGCTTCGAGCTGCCGCGGCCTTCGACGGCGCCCTTCATGGTCTGCGGATAGGCGTGCACGGTGAGGAAGGTCGCACCCAGCTTCGTGATGCTCTCGACGCCTTGCGTCACGGTGTTGCCGATGTCGTGCAGCTTGAGATCGAGAAAGACCTTCTTGCCCTTGTCGGCAAGCCTGGCGACCAGCGGCAGTCCGCCGGCATAAGCGAGGCGATAGCCGATCTTGTAGAAAGTGACGCTGTCGCCGAGCCTTGCGATCATCGCCTCCGCGGCATCGACGCTGGGCAGATCGAGCGCAACGATCAGGCGGTCCTTTGGGGCGATTTCGGTTGGCGTCATGTCACCTCACATCATGCGTTGGGAATTGTCGATCAACTGCCGCACCATCTCCTTCATGGCGTCGATATCGCCCTGGTTCTTGAGCCTGTCCATATCGTCATAGGCCTGATCGGCAAAGGCGAGGGAGAGCTGGCTGGCAATCACATTGGCGTGGCAGGAGGTCAGGATCAGCCGCAACGCCTGCAGCGCGCGGGCGGCGCCGAGCCGGCTCTGCGAAGCACCGGCGAGCGCGAAGGCGCGGTTGCGGAACACGTCACCGCGCGCCTCGTGCAGCTCATGCACGCGGCTGACCCAGTCGATCGCGTTCTTCAGCAGCGGCGGCACCGAGGCGTTGTATTCGGGGGAGACGATCAGCACGCCATGATGCGCGCCGATCATGCGCTTGAGATCGATCGCGTGCTTGGGCACGCCGGATTTGGCCTGGAGATCGCCATCGTAAATCGGCAGCGGAAAATCGGCGAGCGAGACGCGGGTGACGTCAACGCCGGCCTGGGCGAATTCATACGCCGCGACCGCAGCCAGCTTCGCGTTGTGCGAGCCGGTGCGCAGCGAGCCGGGAATGACCAGGATTTTCGGGGCTGACATCCAATCCAATACGTTCGGCGAAACGAGCCCGCCGCGCATAAAAGGAAGCCGGCGGAATTAGTCCTTGCGATACACCCAGACGCGGGCCGGCGGAAGGTTCATCCAGATCCGTTCCGAGGCCTCTGTGGACACGCCGGGCAGCGATTTCGGGATCGGCGGCACCACCGCATAGGTGAACTGGACGAAGGGCGCACCGGGCGCGAGCGCCGTGAAGGCGTCACGAATGAGCCGAAGGCGCGTCAGCATCGGTTTTGTCACCAGCGGCAGGCCCGAGACCACTGCGGAGGCAGGCGCGCTCAGCACGTTCCAGAGCGTGTCGCGCAGGCGATAGGCATCGCCCTGCACCACCTTGGCTTGCGGATAGCGGTCGCGCAAAAGCGCACAGAAGCCGGGATTGTATTCGACGAGGACGAGGCGCTTCTGGTCGACGCCGCGCTCGACCAGCGCCGAGGTGATGGCGCCGGTGCCGGGCCCAAGCTCGACCACCGGAGCATCCGAATCGACGTCGACGTAATGAGCCATGGTTCGGGCGAGCAGCTTGCCCGACGGCATCACCGCGCCCATGTGGAGGGGCTTTTCGATCCACGACCTGAGAAAGCGCACCTCGTCATCAAGACGGGGCTTCTTCAACGCACGCGCGGACGACGGCAATGGCATGTCTGGACCGGACGGGACGAGACCGCGTGACCGCGGCGTGTCAGAAAATGGTCATAAACAGGTATAGGCCGAAGGCGGCACGGTCAAGACGGCTCAATTCGCCCGATTACCGAAGAAATCCTTGACCTTGGTGAAGAAGCCTTCGGATTCCGGCTGGGTGTTGCCAGAAGAGAGCTTTTCGAACTCGGCCAGCAATTCCTGCTGTTTCTTGGTGAGGTTCTGCGGAGTCTCGACCACGACCTGCACGTACATGTCGCCCATCTGACGCGAGCGCAGCACCGGCATGCCCTTTGATGCAATGCGGAATCGGCGGGCAGACTGGGTTCCGGCAGGGACCTTCACCTTGGCCTTGCCCTTGTCGATGGTCGGCACCTCGAATTCGCCGCCGAGCGCCGCGGTCACCATCGAGATCGGCACGCGGCAATGCAAATCGGCGCCGTCGCGCTGGAAGAACTGGTGCTGGGCCAGCGACAGGAAGATGTAGAGGTCGCCGGGCGGGCCGCCGCGGACGCCGGCTTCGCCTTCGCCGGCGAGCCTGATCCTGGTGCCGTCCTCGACGCCCTGGGGAATGTTGACCGACAGATTCCGCTCGCGGGTGACGCGACCCTGGCCCGAGCAGGACGGGCAGGCGTCCTCGATCATCTGGCCGCGGCCCTGGCAGCCGGGGCAGGTGCGCTCGAGGGTGAAGAAGCCCTGCGACTGCCGTACGCGGCCGGCGCCGCCGCAGGTCGAGCAGGTCTTGGGCTTGGTGCCGGCCTTGGCGCCGATGCCCGAACAGGCCTCGCAGGTGACCGAGACCGGAATCTCGATCTGCGCGGTCTTGCCGCCGAAGGCTTCCTCGAGAGTGATTTCCATGTTGTAGCGCAGATCGGCGCCACGCTCGCGGCCGCCGCGGCCGCGCTGTCCGGCCATGCCGAACAGATCTTCGAAAATGTCGGAGAAGGAGGAGGCGAAGCCCGCGCCGAAACCGGCGCCGCCGCCGGGACCGCCTTGCTCGAAGGCGGCATGGCCGAAGCGGTCATAGGCCGCGCGCTTGTCCTTGTCTTTCAGGACCTCGTAGGCCTCGTTAATTTCCTTGAACTTGACCTCACTGGTGTTGTCCCCGGGATTGCGGTCGGGGTGAAACTTCATCGCCAGCTTGCGGAACGACGACTTCAGGACGGATTCGTCAGCGTCGCGTTCGACTTCGAGGGTTTCGTAATAGCAGCGCTTGGTGGACGTGGACATGTCGGACTCGGTCTATCCAATCGCGATTTCAAGTCGGAGCGAAACAACGTCGCCACGCGACGATATAGGCAGCCTTCCGCGTTACGGCAGAGGGCCGCATGGCAGCGTTGAGCATAGCTATAGGGAATTGATCGATCGTAACGGGCAAACCGCCCGTCGAGCCCGACACGAAAGCCTCCCCCCTGAGGGGAGAGGCCGACTGAGCGTGTGGGGTCCAAGCCGTCCGCATCATACCCTCTCGGGGCTTATGCGGACTTCTTGTTGTTCTTCTCGTCGTCGACTTCGGTGAATTCCGCATCGACGACGTCGTCCTTTGCAGCGTCCTTGGCCGCATCGGCCTCGGCCTGCTGCTTGTACATGGCTTCGCCGAGTTTCATCGAAGCCTGGGCCAGCGTGTTGGTCTTGGCCTTGATCGCCTCGGCATCGTCGCCCTTCAGCGCTTCCTTGAGGTCGCTGACGGCGTCCTCGATGGCGCGGCGCTCGGTCTCGGCGACCTTCGAACCGTGCTCGGCCAGCGCCTTCTCGGTGGAGTGCACCAGCGCGTCGGCATGGTTCTTGGCGTCGACCGCCTCGCGGCGCTGCTTGTCGGCCGCGGCATTGGCCTCGGCGTCCTTGACCATCTTGTCGATGTCGGCTTCCGACAGGCCGCCGGAGGCCTGGATTCGGATCTGCTGCTCCTTAGCAGTCGCCTTGTCCTTGGCCGAGACGTTGACGATGCCGTTGGCGTCGATGTCGAAGGTCACCTCGATCTGCGGCATGCCGCGCGGAGCCGGCGGAATGCCCATCAGGTCGAACTGGCCGAGCATCTTGTTGTCGGCCGCCATTTCACGCTCGCCCTGGAAGACGCGGATGGTGACCGCGTTCTGGTTGTCCTCGGCGGTCGAGAACACCTGGCTCTTCTTGGTCGGGATCGTGGTGTTGCGGTCGATGATGCGGGTGAACACGCCGCCCAGCGTCTCGATGCCCAGCGACAACGGGGTCACGTCGAGCAGCAGCACGTCCTTGACGTCGCCCTGGAGCACGCCGGCCTGGATCGCGGCGCCGATCGCCACGACTTCGTCCGGATTGACGCCCTTGTGCGGCTCCTTGCCGAACAGCTGCTTCACGACTTCCTGGACCTTCGGCATGCGCGACATGCCGCCGACCAGAACGACTTCACCGATCTCGCCGGCGGTCAGGCCGGCGTCCTTGATCGCCTTGCGGCAGGGCTCGACGGTCTTCTGAACGAGGTCGTCGACCAGCGCTTCGAACTTGGCGCGGGTGAGCTTCATCGTCAGATGCTTCGGGCCGGTCTGGTCCGCGGTGATGAAGGGCAGGTTGATCTCGGTCTGCGTCGTCGACGACAGCTCGATCTTGGCCTTTTCAGCGGCTTCCTTCAGGCGCTGCAACGCGAGCTTGTCGTTGCGCAGGTTGATGCCCTGCTCCTTCTGGAACTCGTCGGCGAGATAGCCCACGAGACGCATGTCGAAGTCTTCGCCGCCGAGGAAGGTGTCGCCGTTGGTCGACTTCACCTCGAACACGCCGTCGCCGATTTCGAGAATGGAAATATCGAACGTACCGCCGCCGAGATCGTACACGGCGATCGTGCCGGCCTTGGTCTTGTCCAGACCATAGGCGAGCGCTGCCGCAGTCGGCTCGTTGATGATGCGCAGCACTTCAAGGCCGGCGATCTTGCCGGCGTCCTTGGTGGCCTGGCGCTGGGCGTCGTTGAAGTAGGCGGGAACGGTGATGACCGCCTGGTCGACCTTCTGGCCGAGATGCGCTTCCGCGGTCTCCTTCATCTTCTGCAAGATGAAAGCAGAAACCTGCGAGGGCGAGTAGGTCTGGCCGTCGGCCTCGACCCAGGCGTCGCCGTTGGAAGCCTTCACGATCTTGTACGGAACGAGCTTCTTGTCCTTCTCGACCATCGGGTCGTCGTAGCGGCGGCCGATGAGGCGCTTCACTGCGAAGAACGTACGCTCCGGATTGGTCACGGCCTGGCGCTTGGCAGGCTGGCCGACGAGGCGCTCACCATCGTCCGTCACGGCGACGATCGAAGGCGTCGTGCGCATGCCTTCGGAATTCTCGATAACCTTGGCGTTCTTGCCATCCATCACGGCGACGCACGAATTCGTGGTGCCGAGGTCGATCCCAATGACCTTTCCCATGGTCCTGATATCCTTGTTTTTGCGGCAGGTCGGCTGGGCCCAGAAGGCACCCGAACCGAACCCCCTAAGATCAAACATCCGCGATATTGCGATGATTGACGCTCATATAGGAGGGGGGGAGGGGCCCGCAAGGACCGAACGCAAGTTTCGGCCGTGAAAACATTGGGTTTTGGAAGATCATATCCGGACTTCACCGCACTTGCGGGTGAGGATTTATTAATAGGTTCAGGTCTCAGCCGGCCCCGCCGCCATGATCGGCCCGGCCCTGTTACCGGCGGACCAAACCCGCTAAAAGGCGCACCGGCCGGACAGCCTCGTCATGGGACTGCCTCGCGCGACAAAGCGGCCCAATCGCCGACCATTGAACGGCCTCAATGTGAACCAATCAGAGTGCCCATGAAGCTGACCCGCCCGCTCGCCGCGCTCGCCCTCCTCGTTGCCTCGGCACTTCCGGCGTTTGCCGCCGATGCCGTCTACCCGCCCGGCTTGCGCCTCGGCATGGTGCCGCTGGTCGGGCTGAACACGGCCAAATCCTTTCCGGGCTTCGAGAGCGAGGACGGCAGCGTCAAGGTGCTGATCACCGAGCTGCCGCTGGCGGCCTATGGCGAAGTCGTGGGCGCCTTCAACGCCAATCCGGCCGGCAGTAACGGCGTCAAGCCGGACAAGATCGAGACACCCGCGGGACTAGCCTATTTCACCACCGAGAGCGGCAAGGCCGGCACCACGCTGGTGAAGCGCTATTCGATGATCGTGCCGGGCGCCGGATTCTCCGGCTATGTCGCGGTGCAGGTCCCCGAGAACGCGTCGAAGATCTATACCGACGAGGCGGTGCGGCAGATGTTTGCGACTGCCGTAACCCGCAAGGAGGTGTCGGCTGACGAGCAGATCGGGCTGTTGCCGTTCAAGATTACCGATCTCGCCGGCTTCAAGGACGTCCGCACGCTGGTGCCGGGTTCGAGCATCATCCTGGCCGACGGCAACGAGAGCGCAGGCTATGAATCGAAGCCGTTCTTGATCCTCGGCCTGATCGGCGCCACCCCGCAGCAGGCCGACGACCGCGCCCGCTTCGCCCAGGAAGCCGCGCTCCAGATCCCCGGCGTGCGCGAGTCGCGCGTTACCATGTCCGAGCCGATCCGCATCAACGGCCAGCCGGGCTTTGAGACCCGGATCGACGGCGTCAGCGGCAAGGACAAGACCCCGGTGACGGTGGTGCAGTGGATCCGCTTCGGCGGCGGCACCTCGCTGCGCATCATCGCCAGCGCCCCGCGCGACCAGTGGTCGGACGCCTTCCCCCGCTTCCGCGCCGTTCGCGACGGCATCCAGCCCAAGGGCTAGCTGCCTCCGCAAGGAGGCTGCGCTCCCTCCCCCGCTTGCGGGGGAGGGCTGGGGAGAGGGTTGTCTCAACAACCGAGAACCCCCAAGAGGAGAAAGCCCTCACCCGGCGCTTCGCGCCGACCTCTCCCGCAAGCGGGAGAGGTGCACCGAGCCCGCGGCTCAAGCTCGAATACTCGCCAGAGCCGACTGCTTTTTCAGGCTTTTGTTCGTACACGAACGGAACTAGGCTTCCCTCCATTGAATCATCCTGGAGGGAGGCGGACGATGCTTGATCGACGACAAATCTTGGTGGCGCTGGGGACGACGGCGCTCGCGAGTCTCGCTCCAACCACGCTGTTCGCTGCGGCCACGATCAAGCCGGATGATGCATCCGCGCTACTCGTGATCGACGTGCAGAACTGCTTCCTGCCGGGCGGCAGCTTGGCCGTGAAGGAAGGCGAGCAGGTCGTGCCCGTCATCAATAAAATGGCGAAAGCGTTCTCGAACGTGGTGATGACGCAGGACTGGCACACGCCGGGTCATGTCTCGTTCGCTTCAGTCCATTCCGGCAAGAAGCCGTTCGAGACCATCGACCTGCCCTACGGCAAACAGGTGCTGTGGCCCGACCATTGCGTGCAGGGCACCGACGGCGCATCGCTGTCGAAGGACCTTTCGATACCGCAGGCCGAGCTCATCATCCGCAAGGGTTTTCACAAGGACGTCGACAGCTATTCGGCGTTCCTCGAAGCCGACGGCAAGACCTCGACCGGACTTGCCGGCTATCTCAAGGGGCGCAAGATCAAGCGCGTCTTCGTTGCGGGTCTCGCGACGGATTTCTGCGTCGCCTGGACCGCGCTCGATGCACGCAAGGCGGGCTTCGAGGTCTATGTCGTGGAAGACGCCTGCCGCGGCATCGACAATCAGGGCTCGCTCGCCAAGGCCTGGGCCGACATGGCCAAGGCCGGTGTGAAGCGGATTCAGTCTGCGGATATCGCGGTCAGCGCGTAAGGCGCGCGCTTCTGCCAAACCTCATCCTGAGGAGCGCGCTTCTTAGCGCGCGTCTCGGAAGGATAGAGGCCCCGCTGCCGCAGCTCGGCCTGCATGGTTCGAGACGGCGCTTCGCGCCTCCTCACCATGAGGGTTGAGAGCTGACGCCGCTCAGTTCGCTTCGTTGTTATTCGCGGCAGGCGCGGGCTTTGCGCCGCCCTTGGCAACGCCAACCAGCGCCGGACGCAGCACGCGCTCGCCGATGGTATAGCCGGCCTGCATCACCTGCACGACGGTGCCTGCGGGCACCGACGCATCCGGCACCTCGTACATCGCCTGCTGGAAGTTCGGATCGAACTTCTGGCCCTGCGGATCGAACTTCTTCACGCCGTGCTTTTCCAGCGCGTTGAGCAGTGAGCGCTCGGTGAGCTCGACGCCCTCGATCAGCGATGTCAGGCCGGGATCGGCCGCGGCACGCGCTTCGGCCGGAACGGCATCGAGCGCACGCTGGAGGTTGTCGGCGATGTCGAGCACGTCGCGGGCAAAGCCGGTGACGCCGTAGAGCTTGGAGTCCGCGACCTCCTTGGCGGTGCGCTTGCGCAGATTTTCCATCTCGGCCAGCGTCCGCAGCATGCGGTCGCGCGCCTCGGCGGCTTCCTTCTGCAGCAATTCCACCGAATCGGGCTCGGGGTCATCGGGCATGATGTAGGGTTTCGACACCACGGGCTCGCCGGTCGCAGCACTCGTGTCTTCGGGTTGCCGGTCTCGATCGGTCATCGGCTCTCTTTTCGAACTGGTCTTAGGGATTTTGCTGGCCCGGATATCGTGCTTCGGGCGCTGAAAATCAAGCGCCCGTGATCGGCTCAAATGTCGGTCAGCCCCCCAAGGAGCCGACTGACGATGCGGGCGGCGTAGTCTACGGTCGGGATGACGCGGGCATAATTCAGCCGCGTCGGCCCGATCACGCCCAAAACCCCGACGATATGGCCGGCGGCATCCCGATAGGGCGAGATGATGGTGGAGGAGCCGGACAGCGAAAACAGCTTGTTCTCGCTGCCGATGAAAATCCGCACTCCTTCGGCGGTTTCTGCGCGCCCCAACAGGTCGATCACGCCACGCTTGGTCTCGAGATCCTCGAATAGCAGGCGCACGCGCTCGAGATCCTCCAGCGCGTGCAGATCTTCCAGCAGATTGGCGTGACCGCGGACGATGAGCTGGCGGTCATCGTTCTCGCCGCCCGACCAGCTCGCAATCCCGGCGGAGATGACCTTCTGCGTCAATTGATCGAGCTCGGCACGGGCTTCTCCGAGCGCGGTTTCCAGCTCGAGCCGCGCCTCGGCCAGCGTCCGGCCGCGAATCCGCGCATTGAGGAAATTGCCGGCCTCGGTAATGGCCGAGGAGGGAACTCCCGGCGGCAATGCCAGCACGCGGTTTTCAACCTGACCGTCCTCGCCGACCAGGATCACCAGCGCCTTCTCGGGTTCCAGCCGGACGAATTCGATATGTTTCAGCCGCGCATTGGATTTTGGCGTCAGCACCACCGCAGCGGCGCGGGTCAGACCGGAGAGCCGGGTCAGGGCCTGATCCAGCGCGGCCTCGACCGACTGCACCTGACCGACGGACGTAAGCTGGCTCTGGATCGACTGCCGCTCGGCGTCGTTGAGGTCCCCGACCTGCATCAGGGCGTCGACGAAGAAGCGCAGGCCGAGTTCCGTCGGCAGCCGGCCCGCGGAGGTGTGCGGAGCGTAGATCAGGCCGAGCTGTTCCAGATCGGCCATGACATTGCGCACCGAGGCCGGCGACAGCGGCATCGCGATCAGGCGCGAGATGTTGCGCGAGCCTACAGGCTCACCGGTCGCGAGGTAACTTTCGACAATTTGACGAAAGATGTCGCGGGAACGCTCGTTGAGCTGGGCGAGGCCTGCGCGCGGCGCGATCAGATGGATCGGATCGTGATGGGCCACAGACGGTAACTCCTGTCAGTTACTTGTAATTTGTCCATCCCGGACGCGTCTGACAAGCGTGGCGTTTGCGGGGTGGAAAACCGTGGGTGAAAAAGCCTTGCTGCTCACCCTCACGCCACCTACAAGCACCGCGAACAGCCTATTCCCGTGAGTTTTGGAGGATTTCCCATGCGGCCAAGCCGCCGTGCGCCCGACGAATTGCGCCCCGTGACGCTTGAGCGCGGCGTGGTCAAATATGCGGAAGGCTCCTGCCTCGTGAAATTCGGCGATACCCATGTGCTGGTCACCGCCACGCTGGAAGACCGCCTGCCGCCCTGGCTGAAGGGCCAGGGCCGCGGCTGGGTCACCGCCGAGTACGGCATGCTGCCGCGCGCGACCTCCGAACGCACCCGCCGCGAAGCTGCCGCAGGCAAGCAGAGCGGCCGTACCGTCGAGATCCAGCGCCTGATCGGCCGTTCGTTGCGCACCATCGTCGATCTCGAAGCGCTCGGCGAGCGCCAGATCACGGTCGATTGCGACGTGCTCCAGGCCGACGGCGGCACCCGCACCGCCTCGATCACCGGCGCCTGGGTCGCGCTCGCCGACTGCATCAACTGGATGAAGGCGCGCAACATGATCAAGGCCAACGTCATGCGCGACAACGTCGCCGCGATCTCCTGTGGCATCTACAAGGGCGCACCGGTGCTGGATCTCGACTATGCCGAGGATTCGGAAGCCGAGACCGACGCCAATTTCGTCATGACCGGCGACGGCCGCATCATCGAAGTGCAGGGCACCGCGGAACGAGAGCCCTTTACGCAGGACGAGTTCCTGGCGCTGATCGCCTTGGCGCAAAAAGGCATCGCGCGTCTCGTGGACTTGCAGAAACTGGCTGTCGCGTAGTCAATAGACCCATGCATCGCCGAATCACCGGAAAGCTCGTCATCGCGACCCACAATCCCGGCAAGCTTGCCGAGATGAGGGAGCTGCTCGCGCCTCACGGCATCGAGGTGGTGTCGGCCGGTGAGCTCGGCCTGCCTGAGCCGGACGAAACCGGCAACGATTTCCGCAGCAACGCCGCGATCAAGGCGATCGCGGCGGCGCATGCGACCAAGCTTCCCGCGTTCGCCGATGATTCCGGCATCGTGGTCGACGCGCTCGACGGCGCGCCCGGCATCTACAGCGCGCGCTGGGCCGGACCGTCCAAGGATTTCGCCGCAGCGATGGCGCAGATCGAGCGGCTGTTGCAGGAGCGTGGCGCCACAACGCCGGACAAGCGCAAAGCGCATTTCGTCTCCGCGCTCTGCGTCGCGTGGCCCGACGATCATCTCGAAGGGGTCGAGGCGCGCGTCGACGGCACGCTGGTCTGGCCGCCGCGCGGCACGTCCGGTTTCGGCTACGATCCGATGTTTTTGCCCGACGGTCACGCGCGCACCTTCGGCGAGATGGAAAGCATCGAGAAGCACGGCCTGCCGCCGCTCGGCCTCGGCCTGTCGCACCGCGCCCGCGCCTTCGTGAAACTGGCGGAGATCTGCCTTGAGCCGCGCTAAGGAAGCCTTTGGCGTCTACGTGCACTGGCCCTTCTGCCTGTCGAAGTGCCCCTATTGCGACTTCAACAGCCATGTCCGCCACGCCGCGATCGACGAGGCGCGCTTTGCATCCGCCTTCGCCCGCGAGATCGAAACGACCGCGCAGCGCTCGCCCGGCCGTGAGGTCACCTCGATCTTCCTCGGCGGCGGCACGCCCTCGCTGATGCAGCCGGCAACGGTCGGCGCCGTGCTCGATGCTATCGGCAAGCACTGGAACGTCGCCAACGACGTCGAAGTGACGCTCGAAGCAAATCCGACCAGTGTCGAAGCCACGCGCTTTGCCGGCTATCGCACAGCCGGTGTCAATCGCGTCTCGCTTGGCGTGCAGGCGCTCGACGACGCTTCGCTGAAAGCGCTGGGCCGCATGCACAGCGCGCGCGAGGCGCTCGATGCGGTTGCGATCGCGCGCCGCTCGTTTGACCGCTATTCGTTCGACCTGATCTACGCCCGTCCCGACCAGACGCCGGCGATGTGGGCCGATGAGCTGCGTCTCGCGATCGATGAGGCGGCCGAGCATCTGTCGCTCTACCAGCTCACCATCGAAGAAGGCACGCCGTTCTTCGGCCTGCACCAGGCCGGCAAACTGAAGACGCCGGACGAAGCCGTCGCGCGCGCGCTCTATGACGTGACGCAGGAGACCTGCGACAAACTCGGTCTGCCCGCTTACGAGATTTCCAACCACGCGCGGCGCGGCGCCGAGTGCCGGCACAATCTCGTATACTGGCGCGGCGAGGAATATGCCGGCATCGGTCCCGGCGCGCACGGTCGCCTCGACATCGACGGCGTGCGCCATGCCACGGCCACCGAGAAGCGTCCCGAAGCCTGGCTGATGCGCGTCGAAAGCAGCGGCCACGGTGTCGTCACCGACGATCTCCTCAACAGCGAAGAACGCGCCGACGAATTCTTGCTGATGGGATTGCGTCTCGCCGAAGGCATCGACCCCGAGCGCTACACGGCGCTCTCCGGCCGCCCGCTCGACCCCAAGCGCATCGCGCTCTTGCGCGAAGAAGGCGCGATCGCGGTGGATGCAACGGGCCGGCTCCGCGTGACGAGCAGCGGCTTCCCGGTGCTCGATGCGGTGGTCGCGGATCTGGCGGCGTAAGTCTGAGCCAAACCAACGGTGCGCTCCCTCGCCCGCTTGCGGGAGAGGGTTGGGGAGAGGGTTTCTCCGCAGCGGGACAATCCCCCAGAGGAAAGAGCCCTCACCCGGCGCTACGCGCCGACCTCTCCCGCAAGCGGGAGAGGTGAACTATCAAGCTCCAAAACTCTTCGGCGAACCCGCGACCGCGACACCGCCGCCGGTCGTCACCTTCATCACCGCAAGGCCTCGCTCGTTGGTTCCATCTGCGCGGAAGCGGAACAGGCCGTCGATGCCGGCGAAGCCCGAGGGATTGGTCAGCACGTCAGCCGAGAAGCGCGTGGTGCCTTGCGTGCGCGCGAGTGCCGCCACGAGCGCGACCGCGTCATAAGCGAGCGTTGCGGTGCGGATCGGCTCCGCGCCGTATTTGGTGCGATAGCGGCCGGAGAAAGCGCGAAAACCGGCGGGATCCGGCGCGGCGTAGAGGCCACCTTGCAGAGCCGGGCTCGCATAAACACGCGGGCTATCCCACAGGCCGGTGCCGAGCAGCTGGATGTTGCGCAAATTGGCGCCTGCCGCGGTCATCGCATCAGCCACCGCGACGACGGCATCGCCGTCATCGGCAATGAACAGGGCGTCCGCGCTGCCGAGTTGCTGCGCCACGGTGCGCGCCGGCGTGGCGCGATCGGCGCCGTATTTCTCGAATGCGACGATGCGGCCGCCGCGCCTGGGCACCGCGGCCTTCACCGCGGCTTCAACGACATTGCCATAGGCATTGTCGGGCACCAGCACGGCGACGGAGCGTTTTCCGATGCTGGCGGAATACTCGATGATGCGATTGACGTCGGACTCCGGCAGGAAGCTCAGCAGGTAGACCCCGCGGCCGGCGATGCTCGAATCGGTCGAGAACGCCATCACAGAGATGCCGCGCGTGCGCGCGACCTGGGCGACCGCCGGGACCGACTGCGCAAACAGCGGCCCCAGAATGATCTCGGCGCCTTCGTCGACCGCCTGCTGCGCGCCGGCTTGCGCGCCCTGCGGGCTGCCATTGTCGTCCTTGATCAGGAGCTGGATGTTCGGGTTCTGGAACTCGGCCAGCGCCATCTCGGCGGCGTTGCGCATGGATTGCGCGGCGAGCCCGGCATTGCCGGCGGCCGAGAGCGGCAGAATCACCGCAACCTTCACCCCGCCGGTGCCGGCGGTGGTCGCCTGCTGTGGCGGACCGGCCGGCTGGGCCGGCGGCGGGGAAGAACTAGAGAATGGGTTGGAAAACTGGCTGAGGCTCTGCTGCACGCCAGCGCAGGCTGACAGCAAGGGCGTGCCGAGCAACAGGCCAAGCGCACTCCGCCGGGTCGCCCCTGTTAATCGGGGCCCCTGAACGGGAGACTTCGGATCACGCGGGCCCACCATGGCAGCTCTTCTTCTGATCTTCCGTCACCGGTAGATCACAACAAATCTTGCCGCGACAGAAGCCGCGGATTCAGGCATATTGTCGGCAAATAGTTAACCAAAACAAAAGGATAATGACCGCTTAACGCGGCTACCCTCGGTTCCTGGCTGGCTGTTCGCCCTCCATCATCCAGCATCAAGGCGGAGTTTCCGCCACGAATATGGCGCTGACGCTTCATTCGCTAGGGAATGTGATGCCGGATGGATCACATTCCAGTCCTTCCTCGCCCCAATTCAATACCTTGGCTCGGCACGATCTTTTTCGAATGACCGGTTCCCAGCCCCGGGGATCATGCCTAAGTTCGTTTCATTATGCGCTCAAAGCCGGCCTCAATAAATACGACTGAAGCTACGGACGCCGCCCCGCGCGGTTTCTCCATCGACGCCCACCGTCTCGTGGCGCCGAAGCCGGCAGCTGGCCTCTATCTGGTCGCGACCCCGATCGGCAATCTCGGCGACATCACGCTGCGTGCGCTGCAGATTCTGGCCGGGGTCGACGCCATCGCCTGCGAGGACACCCGCATCACGCGGCGCCTGACCGAGCGTTACGACATCTCGGCGCAGCTCAAGCAATATCACGAGCACAATGCCGAGGCCGCCCGGCCAAAGATCCTGGAGGCGCTTGCCGCAGGCGGCTCGGTCGCGCTGGTATCGGATGCAGGCACACCGCTGATTTCCGATCCCGGTTACAAGCTGGTGCGGGAGGTCTGCGCGGCCGGCCATGCGGTCTATGCCCTGCCCGGCCCGTCCTCGGTACTGGCGGCGCTGTCGGTTGCCGCCCTGCCGACCGACCGCTTCTTCTTCGAGGGCTTTTTGCCGTCGAAATCCGCCGCGCGGCGGTCGCGCCTCACTGAACTTGCTCGCATCGACGCGACGCTGGTGATGTTCGAATCCGGCAACCGTGTGCAAGACACGCTCGCAGAACTCGCCGAGATCATGGGCACACGCGAGGCCGCGATCTGCCGCGAGCTGACCAAACTGCATGAGGAGATTTCGCGCGCGAAGCTCGACGAGCTGGCGCGCGAGGCAGATACGCTGGAGACACGCGGCGAATTCGTGCTGGTGATCGCTCCGCCTGCCGCGGATGCCGACGTGCTGACATCGGATGCGCTGGACGATCTCCTGCGCGAGCAGCTCGCCACGCATAGCGTCAAGGACGCCGTAGCACACGCCGTCGCGCTCTCGGGGCGGCCGCGCCGCGAGGTCTATGCCCGCGCGCTCGAGCTCGCAAAAGATTTGCGGGGCGGCGATGGCGAAGACTAAGGACGCCCAAGGATCGAAACAGGAGCCAAAACAGGAACCGAAGATCGCCTCGCCCGAGCGCGTCGCCGCGTTCCGCACCGGCATCTCGGCCGAGAGCCGCGCCGCCGCTTATCTCATGGCGAAGGGCTATCGCATCCTGGCCAAACGCTACCGCACCCCTCATGGCGAGATCGACCTCGTGGCGCGCCGTCGCAATTTGATCGCCTTCGTCGAGGTCAAGGCGCGCGCCAGCCTCGATGAGGCCGCCTACGCGGTCACGCCGCGCCAGCAGCAGCGCATCATCGATGCCGCCCAGGGCTGGCTTGCCACGCATCCCGAGCATGCGGAATTCGAAATGCGATTCGACGCCATGCTGATTGCGCCGCGGTCACTTCCGCGCCATGTGTTGGCGGCATTCGACGCCTCGACCTGAAAGGCAGACCATGAAACTGAACGTCGCCGTCCAGATGGACCCCATCGCCCGCATCAACATCAAGGGCGATTCCACCTTTGCGCTGCTCCTGGAGGCGCAGAAGCGCGGCCACGGCCTATCCTATTACACGCCCGACAAGCTCTCGATGGTCGGCGATGAGATCGTCGCGCCCGTCCAGCTCCTGACCGTGCGCGACGAGCCGGGCGATCATTTCACCCTCGGCGAGCCCAGGCGCGAGGCGCTGAACGGTTTTGACGTAGTGCTGCTGCGCCAGGATCCGCCGTTCGATCTCGCCTATATCACCTCGACGCACATGCTCGAGCGAATCCATCCGAAGACGCTGGTCGTCAACGACCCGGCCTCGGTGCGCAACGCGCCCGAAAAGCTGTTCGTGATGAATTTTCCGCAGCTGATGCCGCCGACCCTGATCTCGCGCGACCTCGATGAGATCAACGCGTTCCGCGACAAGTACGGTGCCGTCGTCATGAAGCCGCTGCACGGCCATGGCGGCGCCGCGGTATTCCGCGTGATGCCGCAGGACATGAATTTCGGCTCGCTGTTCGACATGTTCTCGGTCACCTTCAAAGAGGCCTGGGTGATCCAGCAGTTCATCCCCGAGGTGAAGCTCGGCGACAAGCGCATCATCCTGGTCAATGGCGAGTTCGCAGGCGCGGTGAACCGCGTGCCGGCCACCGACGACCTCCGCTCCAACATGGTGCGTGGCGGCGCGGCGAAGGAGACCGAACTCACCCCGCGCGAACGCGAGATCTGCGCTACTGTCGGCCCGGCGCTGCGCGAACGTGGGCTGCTGTTCGTCGGCATCGACGTCATCAACGGCAACCTCACCGAGATCAACGTGACCTCGCCCACCGGCATCCGCGCCATCGCGCGGCTCGGCGGCCCGGATGTGGCGGCCAAGATCTGGGACGCGATCGAGCAGAAGCGGGCGAAGTAGGCGGGCTGCAACGATAGTATTCGTGTAATCCACGATCTCTCTCCGCGTCGTCCCGGCGAAGGCCGGGACCCATACCCACAGGGAAAAGTTTGGCGAAGATTGTGGGTGGGTACTTCTACCTTCCACAATCGAAAGATCACGCGGTATGGGTCCCGGCTTTCGCCGGGACGACACCTGATGATCTCATCGCTGTAGTGCCCCGTCACTAACCACCTGTTCACCATGACACCCCGAGCCTCATGCGAACGCATGAGCGCGCTTGCGTGAATCTACGGAGCCACTGGCCGAGCGGCTAACGCGGCATTCACCATCTGCCCAAAACCCGCGCCGTCACGGACCATCACACTCGGCCTCGCAACACCCCTTATACTTTTACTCCCTACTCATCGATGCCGGGGAACCCGCCAGGTGCGGTTCGAGTGCCCCGCGTAAGAGTAGAAGCGTATGAACACCGCACGCATTGTCGTTCTCGTCATCGCACTGGGCGCCGGCGGCGTCGCTGCGTATCTGGCAAGCGGTTACGACAACAAGCCCGCGCCCGCGCTCCCGGTGACGGAGAAGCTGCCGACGGTCGAGGTGCTCGTCGCCAAATCCGACATTCAGCTCGGCCAGGCCGTGAAGGCCGAGGATCTGCAATGGCAGACCTGGCCGCAAGCGACCGCAAGCAGCGCCTTCATTCGGCGCGACAGCAGGCCCGACGCACAGACCCAGATCGCCGGCTCGATCGCACGCGTGCCCTTGATGCAGGGCGAGCCGATCCGCGAGCAGAAGCTGGTGAAGGCCGACGGCTCGGGCTTCATGGCCGCGATCCTGCCGTCCGGCATGCGGGCCGTGTCCACCGAGATTTCCGCCGAGACCGCAGCCGGCGGCTTCATCCTGCCGAATGACCGCGTCGACATCGTCCTGACGCGCCGCCTGAAGAATCCCGACGGCGCCAACAGTAGCGGCTCGACCGGCGGCAATGACCTGATCCTGTCAGAGGTCATCCTGACCAACATCCGCGTGCTCGCGATCGACCAGGCGCCGAAGGAGAAGGACGGCCAGAACGCCGTGGTCGGCAAGACGGTCACGCTCGAGCTTCGACCCGACCAGGTCGCAACGCTCTCGGCCTCGCGCCAGGGCGGCACGCTGACACTTGCACTGCGCAGCATCGCCGATGCCAGCGCCTCCGACGGTGGGCCGGAGGATCAGGCACTCAAGCAGCGTTCGAGCGGCGTGAACGTGATCCGCTACGGCGTGCAGGCGCGACAACTGACGTCACAGAAGTGATGGGGACATGATGAACTACGGGGATAATCGGACGGGCCTGCGCATTCGGGGGAAGCGCGCTGGCTCGTTCTGGGCCGGGGCAATGCTGATACTGGGGCTGGTCGCGGCCCCCGATTTGGTCCGCGCTGCGGATGCGCCGGTCGGAGACCAGGCGCCGATGCAGGCGCCTGATCTCGGCGTGTCGCCGGTCGCGACCATCGCGCCGGCGCGGACACGCTCGCTGTCGCTTGGCATCGGCAAGTCGGTCGTCATCGACCTGCCACGCGAGGTCAAGGACGTGCTGGTGGCTGATCCCAAGATCGCCAATGCGGTGATCCGCTCGGCGCAGCGCGCCTATATCATCGGCGGCCAGGTCGGCCAGACCAACGTGGTATTCTTCACCGCCGACGGCCAGCAGGTTGCTTCCTACGATATCGCGGTCAAGCGCGACCTCAACGGCATGCGCACGGCGTTGCGCCAGTCGCTGCCGGGCGTGCAGATCGAGGGCATCGGCGACAGCGTGATGCTGACCGGCTCGGTGTCGAGCCCGGTCGAGGCCCAGCAGGCCGGCGACGTCGCCGCCAAGCTCGTCGGCGGCGCCGACAAGGTCGTCAACAACATCGTCGTGCGCGGCCGCGACCAGGTGATGCTGAAGGTGGTCGTCGGCGAAGTCCGCCGCGACATCGTCAAGCAATTGGGCGTCGATCTCAGCGCCAGCCTGAATGCCGGCACCGCGGTGGTGAATTTCAACAATTCCAACCCGTTCTCGGTCTCTGGCGGCCCGCTGGTCTCCAGCAACGGGCTTGGCGTCACCGGCCTCGCCAAGGGCGTGGCCACTGTCAACGCCACGATGCGCGCGATGGAAACCGCCGGCGTGATGCGGACGCTGGCCGAGCCGAGCCTGACCGCGATCTCCGGCGAATCCGCGACCTTCATCGCGGGCGGCGAATTCCCGATCCCCGCAGGCTATTCCTGCGATCCGACCACGCATGTCTGTACCACCCAGATTTCCTACAAGAAGTTCGGTATCTCCCTGAACTTCACGCCGGTCGTGCTCAGCGAGGGCCGGATCAGCCTGCGCGTGATGACCGAGGTCTCGGAGCTGTCGAACCAGCAGGCGATCACGGTGACGCAGGCGTTATCGTCGACCGCGAGCAACTCCATCACTATTCCCTCGATCCAGACCCGCCGCGCCGAGACCACGCTCGAAATTCCCTCGGGCGGCTCGATGGCGATGGCCGGCCTGATCCAGCAGCAGACCAAGCAGGCGATCAACGGCCTGCCCGGCGTCGACCAGGTGCCGATCCTCGGCGCGCTGTTCCGCAGCCAGGACTTCGTCAACAACGAGACCGAGCTGATGGTGATCGTGACCCCCTATGTGGTGCGCGCGGTCGCCCAGAAGGAATTGTCGCGGCCCGATGACGGCTTCGCGCCGTCCTCGGATGCGCAGTCGGCGCTGCTCGGCCGCATGAACCGCCTCTACGGCATCGCACGCCGCGTCGATCCGATCGACGGCGATCGCGGCGATTTCGGCTTCATCATCGACTGACACCAACGGTTTGGGGACCGGGGCAAGGACCGCGGCAAGACACGGGCAAGAGGGGACCAGGCGATGACGAAGACAATCGATCGACGTCGCAATTTGCGCATCGCGCTCGCGCTGGCGGGGCTCTCCGTCATGCTGGGAGCCTGTAACACCACGGGCGACGTCGTGACCACCCAGACGGTGCCGACCGACTACCGCATGCGTCACCCGATCGCGGTGCAGGAAGCCAAGCGCTCGATCGTGATCTTCGTCGGCAAGGCGCGCGGCGGCCTTTCGACCGCACAGCATGCCGACGTGATGGGCATTGCCCAGGATTGGGTGCGCGAAGGCACCGGCTCGGTCGTCGTCGACGTGCCCATCGACACCACGAATTCGCGCGCCGCTGGGGCGACGTATCGCGAGATCCGCGCCGTGCTCGGCAGCGGCGGCGTGCCGTCGCGCGCCATCGTCCAGCATCCCTATCGCCCCGAGGATCCCGCCCTGCTGCCGACCATCCGGCTGAGCTATTCCAGGATCGCTGCGGTCGCCGGCCCCTGTGGGCTGTGGCCCGAGGACATGGGACCGTCGATCCTCGACCCCGGCTACAACGAGAACCGGCCCTACTTCAATCTCGGCTGCGCCACGCAGCGCAATCTCGCCGCAATGATCGACAATCCCGCCGACCTCGAGCAGCCGCGCGCGGAGACGCCGGCCTATACCGCGCGGCGCGACATCGCATTCGACCGCTACCGCAAGGGCACTACCACCGCGACAACTTATCCCGAGGCTGAAAAGGCCAAACTCAGCGATACAGGCAAATGACGGGCATCCACGACGAAGAGGCGGACGATCCGCAACATCCCGAGGAACACATTGCGCCGGTTCCCCGTATCTCGGTGCAGGCCTTTTGCGAGACCGAGCAGACGCTCGCCGCGGTGACCGCGGCCGGGCAGGACCGCCGTCTCGCCAAGGCGCATCTCACCGCCAAGAGCGGCGGCCTGGCCGCGGCGATCGAAGTTTATGACACGATGCCGACGCCGAACGTGATCGTGATCGAATCCGACGGCACGCGCGACATCCTCGAAGGGCTCGACGACCTCGCCGGCGTCTGCGATCCCGGCACCCGCGTGGTCGTGATCGGCAATCCCAGCGACACCGCGCCCTATCGCGAGCTGGTGCGTCGCGGCGTCAACGACTACGTGATCGGGCCGGTCGAAACCCTCGACGTCGTGCGCTCGATCTGCAGCCTGTTTTCGGCGTCCGAGGCCATCATCACCGGCCGCGTCATCGCGGTGGTCGGTGCCAAGGGCGGCGTCGGCGCGTCCACCGTCGCGCACAACGTGGCCTGGACCATCGCGCGCGACCTCGCGCTCGATTCCGTCGTGATCGATCTCGACCTCGCCTTCGGCACCGCCGGCCTCGACTACAACCAGGATCCGGCGCAGGGCATTGCCAACGCCGTGCTGTCGCAGGACCGGCCGGACACGGCGCTGATGGAGCGCCTGCTCTCCAAATGCACCGAGCACCTCAGCCTCCTTGCTGCCCCGGCCACGCTTGATCGCGTCTATGATTTCGGCGCGGAAGCCTTCGATGCGATCTTCGACACCCTGCGCATGACCACGCCCTGCATCGTGCTCGACGTGCCGCATCAATGGTCGGCCTGGACCAAGCGCGCGCTGATCAACGCCGACGACATCGTCATCGTGGCCGAGCCGGATCTCGCCAATCTGCGCAACACCAAGAACATGCTGACCGTGCTCAAGGCGGCGCGGCCGAACGATCGGCCGCCGCTCTACTGTATCAACCAGGTCGGCATGCACAAGCGGGCCGAGATCGAGGTCAAGGCATTCGCCAAGACCATGGAAAGCCAGCCGCTCGCGGTGATCCCGTTCGATTCAAAGCTGTTCTCGACCGCCGCCAATAACGGCCAGATGATCGCGGAAGTTTCGAAGAGCCACCGCACCACCGAGCTGTTCCAGAACATGGCCAACCGCCTCGCCGGGCGCGGCGAGGTGAAGAAGCCGAAGCGTTCGCTGCTCGGGCCGCTGCTGAAGAAGCTGAAGGGCAGGACGGGACGCGGATCCGCTCCGCATCGCAAAGCGTCGTAAGCGCCAGAACGTTTTCGAGCGAACGAGAATCTCGGCGGCGGCGGATTACTTCTCCGCCCGCTGCTGCTGCTTCTTCGACAGCAGCTGGCGCAGCGCCGTGACCTTTGCCGCCGCCTGATCCGGCGGCAGATCGGCCTTCACGATGGTCTCGGCCTCGGCCTGCTTGCCTTCCAGTCCAAGCACCAGCGCGAGATTGGCCCGCACGCGGGAATCGGCCGGGTTGCGCTGATAGGCGCGGCGCATGGTGTCTTCGGCCCGCGGCAGATTGTTCTGGAGCATGTAGGACAGGCCGAGATTGGACAGCACTGAGGGCTCGTCCGGCACGATCTTCAGCGCCGACGCATAATATTGCTGCGCTTCCTCGTTGCGGCCGAGCTGATCGAGCGCCGCGCCCTGCGCCGACAGGATGTGCCAGTCGGGATCCTCGGGCGTATGCGCGCGGCTGAGCACATCGAAGGCCTGTTGGAAATTGCCATTGTCGGCGAGCGCGCGGCCGTAGCCGGCGAGCAGCGCCTTGTTGCTGGGATGGGCGAGCACGGCCTGCTCCATCACCGCGACCGCCTGGGCACGCTGGCCGGTCTCGCGCAGCGCCTTGCCGTAGGCGAGCGCGATGTTGGGATCGCTGGACTTGGCGCGATAGCGCTCGCGCAAGCCGTCCATGTCAGGCTTGGCGTCCGCCGTGGCGGCAGCTTCCGGCTTGCCGCCGACGCCGAGCGCGCCGGTCACGTCCTCCAGGCTCGTGGTTTGGCAGCCGCCGAGGGCAAGCACAAGGAGCGCGGGAAACAGCAATCTCGCCGGGGGGGAGGCAAGGGACGAACGCTTGGACATACTCTGATCACCGCCGGCGGACTGATCAGAGATGCTTTGCCGATTAACGCTAAATTCCCGTTAAGGACGCGCGCGTATCCGGCCTAATCGGTGAACTCGGCACCGAATTCGCAGCCGATGCGCCAGCGCAGGCGGCATTGGCGGGAATAATCGGGCGCGAAGATAATGGTGAACTGCGGCGGCACTTCCAGGAATTCCGCCACGACCTTCACGCCGCCATCCGAGATATCCGTGATCGTGCAGTCCCGCGGCAGCGAGCCCGCGCCAAAATGAATCTTGGCGAGCCGCGTGCACACCCGACGTTCGCTTCTGCGGCGATTTGCAAGCATTTGAATTGTTCACCCGTTAGATCACGGCCCATCCCGCACCCTCAGGATTAGCGGACATTCGTTGGGATGTGCTGTGCGCAGCCGCTCGCATTCGAGGCGTAGTGTCTGGAGCCCCTTTACGATTGGTTAGGGTTCGAGGCGCCCTCGCCTTCGTTCCCCTATTGTTCTTGTCAGAGCGATCCCACTCTGCTACCCTCGATTGTGCGAGGGGGCAGCATGGTTCAGCGGGTTTCGACAGTCGCCTTTGAAGGGATCGAGGCCCGCGCGGTCGACGTGCAGGTGCAGGTCGCGCCGGGCCTGCCGGCGTTCGCCATCGTCGGTCTTCCCGACAAGGCGGTGTCGGAGGCACGCGAGCGGGTCCGCTCGGCGCTGATCGCCTCGGGGCTGGCGCTGCCGGCGCGACGGATCATCGTCAATCTCGCCCCGGCCGACCTGCCCAAGGAAGGCAGCCATTACGATTTGCCGATCGCGCTCGGGCTGATGGCGGCAATCGGCGCGATCCCGCCGGATGCGCTGACCGGCTTCACCGTGCTCGGCGAGCTCGGCCTCGACGGCTCGATCGCGCCGGTGGCCGGCGTTCTGCCCGCTGCGATCGGCGCCAATGTGCGCGAGGAAGGCCTGATCTGTCCGGCGGCCTGCGGATCGGAAGCGGCGTGGGCGAGCCCGGATATCCAGATCGTCGCCGCGCATTCGCTGATCCAGATCGCCAACCATTTCAAGGGCACGCAGGTGTTGTCGCGCCCCATACCAAAAGTGCACGAGGCCGCCGCCTCGCCGCTCGATCTGCGTGACATCAAAGGCCAGGAGAGCGCCAAGCGGGCGCTGGAGATCGCAGCCGCAGGTGGGCATCACCTCTTGATGATCGGCGCGCCCGGCGCCGGCAAATCGATGCTGGCGGCGCGGCTGCCCTCGATCCTGCCGCCGCTGTCGCCCGGCGAATTGCTCGAGGTCTCGATGATCGCCTCTGTCGCCGGCGAGATCGAGGGCGGCGCGCTGACGGCGCGGCGGCCGTTCCGTTCGCCGCATCACTCCGCCAGCATGGCCGCGCTCACCGGCGGCGGCGCGCGTGCAAAGCCCGGCGAGATCTCGCTGGCACATCAGGGCGTGCTGTTCCTCGACGAGCTGCCTGAGTTCGATCCGCGCGTGCTGGATTCGCTGCGCCAGCCGCTGGAGAACGGCGAGGTCTCGGTCTCCCGCGCCAACCACCGCGTGACTTACCCTGCGCGCTTCATGCTGATCGCAGCGATGAATCCCTGCCGCTGCGGCAATGCGTTCGAGCCCGGCTATGCCTGCAAGCGCGGACGCATCGACCGCTGCACCGGCGACTACCAGGCACGCATCTCCGGCCCGCTGATGGACCGCATCGATCTCCGCATCGAGGTGCCGGCCGTGACCGCGGCCGATCTGATCCTGCCGCCGCCGGCCGAAGGCTCAGCCGAAGTCGCCGCGCGCGTAGCAGCGGCGCGCGATATCCAGCTCGCGCGCTTTGCGGATATCGGCCTGCCGCAGGTCCGCACCAATGCCGAGGCGCCGGCCTCGGTTCTCGAAGACATCGCCAAGCCCGACGCACAGGGACAAAAGCTGCTGCGCGATGCCGCCGAGACCATGCGGCTGTCGGCGCGCGGCTATCACCGCGTGCTGCGGGTGGCGCGCACGCTCGCCGACCTCGACGGCACCGAGAAGATCGGCCGGCTGCATCTCGCCGAGGCGCTGTCCTACCGCGCACTCGCGGAGGATGTGCGGCAGATGGCGTGAGGCTCGCCTCTTGCGGCGGACCTTCCTGCTGGAGGCGCTTTCCGTGACAAAGACACTGGCTCTTGCAGGGGATAGCGCTTTCGCATGAAGGCGCTCGAAAAGGTCCCGGACCGGGTCACGGCACCTTCGGTCGAGTCGTGGGGAGGTCATCTTTTCCGACTACCCTTACGCCGCGGGTTTTAGAGGTTCAAGAATGTTCAACCACATCTATGGCATTGATGGCTTGGCGACACGTACTCCGGCTGTCTACGACAATTTCGACGTCGATAACGCAAATCTCAGCCAACGCTTCTCCTCCTCCGGCCAGCAGTGGGCCGTATCAGAAGCGGGCGGCCAGCCTCCCACGATTAGAGACGGTGTAATGACCTGCGACGCGAATATGTACGCGTCGCTACCTTATCCCGTTGGCCAACTATTGCCCCGCATCAGCGCGCGGATTTCGTGGGCACCCGTCGCTGGTGGCGATGGTAACCGAGCTGCAGCATCGTTCACACTGATCGGAAGTGCTTATTCGGCGACAGATGGTAACGTGCTTCTGAATTTGGTCCATCTCCAAGTAACGCCAGATGGCTGCAATTTGGAAGTAACCAGCACTGGACCAAGCGGCTTCGTTCCAGTTCCTGGCAGTCCCATTTCATGGAAAATTCCCTGCATTACCGACGGAACTGAATACTCCATTGCCATTGAATTTGACTACACTGGGCAAATTGTTACGGTTTACGGTCCCGACGGGTCCGTCACTCCACTGTCCGTCACTGGACTGGGTACCGTGTACACACCGTACTTCGGTATGTGGCAGATCACGGGGAAAACCAACTTTCGGATCAACTGCTACGAAGTTTCGCTGGGAAGAACAACTCGCCGAGAGGTTCTCGCGCCGGCCAGCATTGTTGCGCCGCTCTATGGAGATTCATTCTCCAGAAGAACCTTCTTCACAACAATCGTCCCTGGTACGACATCTGGAGCGTGGTTCAGGATCGGCACCGGCATTGCTTGGGGAAGCGGAGCTGGGTTCGCTCTCGCAGGACGCATGCGCCTGAGTGCGAACGATGGCCATGACCGATGGAATGATTGGGAATTCGATTGCACATCTTCGTCGCGAAGCACGTATACTCCAACGCTTGTAAACAGAACGGGCGTCGCGCTCGCCGTCGACTCCTTTGTGGCTATAAGCGCTGCCCGTCTGACCTTATCTAGCGACCGTGTGGCCTTCGGCCTAGATCTACAAGTGGCTCCAGGCGCGTCGGGCGCGATAAATTTGTCAGGCGTTTTTGAAGGGTATGTCAGTTTGGTTCAGAATCCAACCATTGGTGCGGTACCGCTTGGAGGTCCTGCCGCTTCGCTGAGTTTTGTAAACGGCTAAACTGGAGATCGGAACGCCGGGGCGGCGAGAGAGTCTAGGCTTCTCTCTTCCCCCGAGCCAAATGCCAAGCGGTGGTCGACGCACGAAATTTGCTTCAGATCGCAAACTCGCGCTGTCAGCCCCGGAAGCTCAACCGTTCACGGCTTCCTGCATTCCAGGTAAAGCGACTCGGCCTTGTATTCACTTCCGTCGGACGCCACTTCAAGACCAGACCGTTGCCAGCCATCGATGTCGCTGCTGTTCCAGGAGCAGACCTTAATATCAATGAAACCGGCATCCATCAGCACGGTGCGAAGGTTGACCCGATCCCACATCCATTGATGTGTTTCTCCACGGGCGCGCGCATCGCCGAGAACGAAGTTCTCCATCCGGACCCGCATTCCCCTCTTGTCCTTGACGCCTTGGGAGGCGCGCCGGACGCTTTGCTCGAGAATATTGGCGACTGCCCGATCGTGGCGCAATGACGCTTCGCGCGTACCGTCATCCGTCGTCAGAGTTGCGCTATATGCGGCGACGTATCGCTCGAGATCAGGAACCGCAAGGCGCTGTATCCCACCCCGCTTGAGGACACGAAAAATCTCCTTCTGGAAGCCGAGAACGGCGTCGCGGTCGATATGCTCCATGATGTGCGAGTGATACACCGCATCACTCGAATTGTCGGGAAAGGGAATCCCTTTCCTGAGATCGTGGCAGATTGTGGTCCCGCGCATGGCCCGAACACGCTCGGCCCGGTCGCGCCGGATCAGTGGCGTCACTAGCGGGAGCAGCCAGCGATGCCGGTGCAGGATGACGTAAATCGACCAATCGACATTGATGCAGAGCTCCGACGTCTTGGCACCGCAGCCGAGATTGATGATCAACGGACCAGCGTTCTGTTGTGCGTGAGCTTGCGAGCTACGCACCACCGTGCCGCCAACCTTCATCGCGTCGGACCGCAAGCCCGCTGCGCCTATTGTACTCGCCATCGGTTACTCGGTTCAAAATGCTCGTTTCGGCGCCCCGAATCTCAGCAAGCGAAGAATGAGGGGATACCCGCCGACCAGCTAGAGGTAGCGGTCCAAGACGAAAGTATTGCGACAGACCTGCCAATGGCCCGCCCATCAACCCGGCGGTAACGAGTTTCCTTTACGCTCTGCAAACCATAAGGCCCATCAGCTCCAGTCCGGGCCCGGCGAGTAGCGTGTCATGTTGCGTTTCAAGATCCTGGCCTCAGTGGTTCCCCTGTTGGCGGCTGCGGTGTTCGCCCGCAACGAGATCGGGTCGGTCTCGCATCCCTGCATCGCCCTCGGCGACACCTCGGTCGAGCTCACCTCCCTGTTCTGGACAGCCGGCATCCACGTCGCCTTCACCGACGATCCGTCGCGGGCCACGGTGCGGGTCCAGATCACCGATGATGCAGACGCTGCTGACTTCGCTGTCGTCGATGATGGCGCAAGCGACGAGCCGGGCGCCTGCCAGGGCAATCCGTCGACCCGCCTCATTACGATTGCCTCGCAGCCCGTCGACGGCGGTCCGGTGATCTATCTCTCCACCGAAGGCCCGGCTGATTACCGCATCTATGTGCGCTCGAAGACGTTCTCGCAGCGCGAGGCCGCGGCCCTGATCGTCGGCGCTCGTGGCGACCACCTGCGGCCTCTCCAGGCTGCCTCGCTTTGACACGTTAATACCTCGTCAACCCTGTTTCGAGGCCGCCCCAAGGCCTCAAGCTGTTCGCAAGGTCGGCAAGACATCGTCGCAAACGGCGGTGGCGGGATTTCGGACAAGAGTCAGGGTCGGTGGCAATGGATCGGACGTTCCGGATCAAGGTGCGCATGCGCCGCTTCAGGCGGCAGCATCCCCGAATTGCCTTCGCGATCCGCTCCTTCATGATCTTCTCGGCGACGTTCGGCGGCGCCTATGGCTTCGTCACCGGCAGCCGCGCGCCAAATTCCGGCTACGATCCCAACACCTTTGCGATCGGCGCGAGCTTCCTGTTCGCGCTGGCCTGCCTTGGCCTCGCCACGCTCAGCATGCGGCTGCGCTTCGTCAACAAGCGGATGCGCAAGCTCGCCGCCCACAACGAGGCGCTGATCGACCGCAATTGGGAGCTGAAGGAAGCCGAGGAGCGCGCCCGCAGCCTGTTCGAATCGCAGGGCGACCTCATCGTGCTGCGCGACCATCAGGGCCGCATCACCTTCGCCAACGACGCCTATTGCGCACTGGCCGGGCAGGCGCGCAGCGCGCTGGTCGGCACGCGGTTCGATTTCGACGTGCTGGAGCAGGGCGACAGCGCGCGCGAGAGCAACGGCACGCGCATCCACGACCAGAGGATCTCCACCCCGCTCGGCGCGCGCTGGATCGCCTGGCGTGAAGGGTTCGTGCGGCTGGATGCGGGCCAGCCCGCCGAACTGCAGAGTGTCGGCCGCGACGTCACTGACCGCACCGAGACTGAACGCGCGCTGTCGGATGCGCGCGACCAGGCCGACGCCGCCAACCGCGCCAAATCGCGCTTCCTCGCGATGGCCTCGCACGAGATCCGTAACCCCCTGAACGGTATCATCGGCATGGGCGGCCTCTTGCTCGACACCACGCTGACGCCGGAGCAGACGACTTACGCCCGGGCGGTGAAGACTTCGGGTGAAGCGCTGGTGGCGCTGATCGAGGAGCTGCTCGACTATTCCAAGATCGAGGCCGGCAAGCTCGATCTCGACCAGCGTCCCTTTGCGCTCTCGACCTTGATCGAAGAGGTCACCGAGCTGCTGGCACCGCGCGCGCAGGCGAAAAACCTCGAGATCGCAGCCTATGTCGACGAGCGGCTGCCACTCGAGGTCACCGGCGATGCCGCGCGGCTGCGCCAGGTGCTGCTCAACCTCGCCGGCAACGCGATCAAGTTCACTGCGATCGGCGGCGTGGCGCTGATCGTCGAACCCGGCATCTGGCCGAACGAGATCAGCTTCCTGGTCCGCGATACCGGCATTGGCATCGCGCCCGAAGCGCAGTCGCGGATCTTCCGCGAATTCGAGCAGGCCGACGATCGCGTCGCCCGCACCTATGGCGGCACCGGGCTTGGCCTCGCCATCAGCGAGCGCATCGTCAAGCGCATGGGCGGCCGCATCACCCTGGAAAGCGCGCCCGGCAAGGGCTCGACCTTCGAAGTCGCGATTCCGCTTGCGCCATCGCCAGGCGACGCTGGACAGATCGCGTTCCCGAGTCCCGACCTCGCCGGCAAGTCGATCCTGCTGGTGGCCGACGGCATCGAGGCGTCCCTGATCGCGCGACGGCTGGAACGCTGGGGTGGCCAGACCTGCCTGGTCGCGGATGCGGCGGTGGCCGAAGCCCTTCTCCCGGAGCGCTCCTGGCATGCGGTGCTGATCGACCGCGCACTCGGTCCGTCAGTCACCGACCGCCTGGGCGAAGCCGCCCGCGTCCATGCGACGCAGCGGCTGGTGCTGCTGACCCCGAGCTCGCGTCATGACAAGCTTTCGCCGGCCTTCACCGGCTTCCTGGTAAAGCCGCTGCGCGCAGCATCCCTCGCCGCGCGTCTCGCGCTGACGCCGGAAGTCGCCTCGCCCGATCTCGCGCCTGAGCCTGTCGAACCGGCTGTACCCCGAACGCACGCCCACGGCCTCTCGATCCTCGTCGCCGAGGACAACGAGATCAACGCGCTGCTGATGCGATCATTGCTGACGAAGCTCGGTCACCGCGTCGTCATCGCGGTCCATGGCGAGGCCGCGTTGGAATCCTGGCTTGCGGCCAGCTCCGCCGGCACGCCCTATGATCTGGTTCTGATGGATATCCAGATGCCGCAGCTCGACGGCATCGAAGCAACAAAACGCATCCGCGCCCATGAGGCCGCCACCGGCCGCCACCACACCCCGATCCTCGCGCTCACCGCGAACACACTGGTGGAAGATCGCTACGCCTGTTTCGAGGCAGGCATGAACGGATTTTTGATCAAGCCGCTCGATCGCGAAAAGCTGGACGAGGCGCTGGCTGGCTTGGCGGCGGCGCGGCAGACGGCGGTGTAGCGCCAATCGACGCTGCCGTAGGGTGGGCAAAGGCGCCCTTGCGCCGTGCCCACCAATCATGTCCCGCAACGCAAGTAGATGGTGGGCACGGCGCTTCGCGCCTTTGCCCACCCTACGAAACTGCGCTCGCAATGACGAGTGTGTGGCCTACAGCCTTCGCAGCGCCACGCTCTCCACCGCGTGATCCGCGCCCTTTTTCAGGATCAGCGTCGCGCGCGGGCGGGTCGGCAAAATGTTGTCCTCGAGATTGGCAAGGTTGGTGCGCTCCCAGATCGCGGTGGCGGTGGCGGTGGCCTCCTCGTCCGACAAGAGCGCATAGCGGTTGAAATAGGATTTTGGATTGGTGAACGCGGTGTCGCGCAGCGCCAGGAAGCGCTTGATGTACCAGCGCCGCAGCGCCGCCTCGTCGGCGTCGATATAGACCGAGAAGTCGAAGAAGTCGGAGACCACGGGCACCGCCTTGCCGTCGCGCGGGAGCTTGCCGGTCTGCAGCACGTTGACGCCCTCGACGATCAGGATGTCGGGCTGGTCGATCTCGGCCCATTCGTTCGGCACGATGTCGTAGGTCAAATGCGAATAGACCGGCGAGCGCACATGACGGCGGCCCGACTTGATGTCGGACAGGAAGTTGAGCAGCAGCGGCAGGTCGTAGCTCTCCGGAAAGCCCTTCTTCTGAAGGATGCCCTGCTGCTCGAGCAGGGCCTTCGGGTAGAGAAATCCGTCCGTGGTGATCAGGTCGACCTTCGGACGCGGCGACCAGCGCGCCAACAAGGCCTGGAGCACGCGGGCGGTGGTGGATTTACCGACCGCAACCGAGCCGGCGACGCCGATGATGTATGGGACCTTGCGATCGCGGATGTTGAGGAACTGGCGCTCAGCGTAATACAGGCGCTGCATCGCATCGACATAGATCGAGAGCAGGCGCGACAGCGGCAGATAAATGTCCTCGACTTCCTTGAGATCGAGGCGATCGTGCAGTGAACGCAGCCGGTCGAACTCGCCCGGCTCCAGTGTCATCGGCGTATCGTCGCGCAGACGCGCCCATTCTTCGCGCGAATAGACGCGGTATGGATTATATTGCTGCTCGGGTGCGCGGATATCCATGACGCGACCTTCTCCGTTAAGAGCTCGGCTAGCTGCCGCTCTTGCGAGACGCTTTCTCTTCCAACCCTGACATATTCGTACGCCTGTCCAGCGCCGCTTCGACCTCTTCCAGCTTTACGCCGCGAGCCTTGAGCAGCACAAGGAAATGGTAGAGCAGGTCGGCGCCCTCGGCGATCAGATGCGCGCGATCGTTTTCGACTGCTGCGATTACGGTTTCGACTGCTTCCTCACCGAACTTCTTGGCGCAATGTTCGGCGCCCCTGTCGAGCAGCTTGCGGGTATAGGAGCCCTCGCCACCGGAGGCCGCGCGGGCATCAATGGTTACGGCGAGATCGTGGATCGTGAAACGCGGCATAATGAATACTCGAAACGCGCGTCTGGCCGGTTGGGCCAGTCCCCGCCGGTTGATGTAGCACTTTTATGAACGGGAGTCGTCAGGCATCCAGGCGCATGGGTAGTCCGCGCCGGGCCATGTGCTCCTTGGCTTCACGGATGGTGAATTCCCCGAAATGGAAGATCGAGGCGGCCAGCACGGCGGTGGCGCGCCCGTCGCGGATCCCGTCGACGAGGTGATCGAGATTGCCGACGCCGCCCGAGGCGATGACGGGAACGGTAACGCTGTCGGCGATCGCGCGGGTCAGCGGAATGTCAAAGCCCTGCCGCGTGCCGTCGCGGTCCATCGAGGTGAGCAGAATTTCACCAGCACCGAGCGAGACCACTTCCTGGGCATACTCGATCGCGTCGATGCCGGTCGAGTTGCGGCCACCATGGGTAAAGATCTCCCAGCGGTCGCCGCCCGGGCGCTTGACCCGTTTGGCATCGATCGCGACCACCACGCACTGCTCGCCGAATTTTTCGGCGGCTTCCTTGACGAACTCGCGCCGCGACACCGCAGCGCTGTTGATCGAGACCTTGTCCGCGCCGGCGCGCAACAATGTCTTGATGTCGTTGACCTCACGCACGCCGCCGCCGACGGTCACCGGCATGAAGCAGGCCTCGGCCGTGCGCCGGACCACGTCCAGCATGATACCGCGGTTCTCATGGGTCGCGGTGATGTCGAGGAAGGTCAGCTCGTCGGCACCGGCGGCGTCATAGGCGATCGCGGCTTCGACGGGATCGCCGGCATCGCGCAGATCAACGAAGTTGACGCCCTTGACGACGCGGCCGTCTTTCACGTCGAGGCAGGGGATCACGCGCACCTTGAACATGGGTCAGCTCCTGGGCGCGTTGCGGATCAAAGTGAGGGCGGCGGCGGGATCGAGCCGGCCGTCATAGAGCGCGCGGCCAGCGATCGCGCCGGCGAGCTTTTTCGCGCGCGGCGTCAGCATGGCCTTGACGTCATCGATCGAGGCGAGGCCACCGGAAGCGATCACGGGAATCGAGATCGCGTCGGCGAGTGCAATGGTCGCATCGAGGTTGAGGCCCTTGAGCAGGCCGTCGCGCGCGATGTCGGTGAAGATGATGGCGGCAACGCCGGCATCCTCGAAACGCTGCGCGATCTCCAGCACCGTGACCTGCGAGGTCTCGGCCCAGCCTTCGACCGCGACCTTGCCGTCGCGCGCGTCGAGCCCGACCGCGACGCGGCCGGGGAATTTTTTGGCGGCGGCTTTCACCAACTCGGGATCGCGCACCGCAGCCGTGCCGATGATGACGCGGGTGATGCCTTTTTCGAGCCAGGCTTCGACGGTGGCGAGATCGCGAATGCCGCCGCCGAGTTGCACCGGGATCTTGATCGTCTTCAGCATCGCCTCGACCGCCTGCGCATTCACCGGCTTGCCGGCAAACGCACCGTCGAGATCGACGACGTGAAGATATTCAAAGCCCTGCGTGACAAAGCTCTGCGCCTGGGCCGCAGGATCGAGACTGAACACGGTCGCGCGCGCCATATCGCCTTGCTCGAGGCGCACGCACTGGCCGTCCTTGAGGTCGATGGCAGGAAAGAGAATCACGGTTTCCATCGCAAGAAGTTCGAGATCAGGGCCAGGCCAAAACGCTGGCTCTTCTCGGGGTGAAACTGCGTGCCGATGGCGGTGTCCTTCGCGACGATCGCGGTGACAGGCCCGCCGTAATCGGCGCGCGCGAGCACGTCCGCCTCGTTGGCAGCGTTGAGGTGGTAGGAGTGCACGAAATAAGCGTGCTGACCCCCGGGGCCGAGCGGCAGCTTGTTCAGCACCGGATGCTCCTGCAGCACATCGAGCGTATTCCAGCCCATGTGCGGGATCTTCAGGCTTTCGTCGCGCGGCGTGATCTTCTCGACGTCGCCGCCGATCCAGTTCAGGCCCTGCGTAATGACATGCTCCTTGCCGCGGGTGGCAAAGAGCTGCATGCCGACGCAGATGCCGAACATCGGCCGCGCCTTGACGCGCACGGCTTCCGTGATCGCCTCGACCATGCCGTTGACGGCATCGAGCCCGCGCCGGCAATCGGCGAAGGCACCGACGCCCGGCAGCACCAGACGGTCGGCACCATAGGCCTGATCAGGATCGCTGGTGACGAAGACCTTCTCGCCGTTCTCCAGGCTGCGCGCGGCGCGTTCAAACGCCTTGGCGGCGGAATGCAGATTCCCGGAACCGTAATCGATGATGGCGACGCTCATCTTGACCCTCCCGGTTCTGGAAACAATCCAATGATGCCGCCGGCCGGAATCGGCGGCGGGTTGGAAAATTGCTGACCCGGCAAATTGCGGGTCGGCGGCGGCCCGCCGCGATCGACAGCCCATTGATCGTTGACGATGCCGCGCTGCTTCTGGCTCCAGCGCTCGAAGAAACGACGCTCGGCGGTGTCCTCGTCGTCAGCGACGACGACGTCGAGCTGCCGCCATCTGCCGCGCGACAGCGTCCAGCGGCGCAGGCTCGAGGCCTCGAAACCCATCAAAAGCGCGACGATGGTGTTGGCAAAGAAGATCGCGCTGCGACCGACGCCGAGGCTATGCAGCCCGGCATCGAACGCGGCGAGGAAGACGATCCAGCCGATCAGCGCCAGCCAGAGCCTGTTCCAGGCCAACCAGAACGGGCCGAACACCATCGCCCAGAAATGGAAGCCGTCGCGCACGAACACGAATCTGTCGGTCGCGCGCAGATCGGCCCCGCCTGGGGTGGGAGCATGAACTGTGTAGACAGGCATTTTCGATGCCCCGTTCTCGAGAATTCAGTGATGCCGCCGGCAGCGCTTCGCCACCGAGACGGAGATGTCAGCCGCCAAGCGAGCCCTTGGTGGACGGGATTTCGCCCGCCGCCTTGGGATCGATCGCAACCGCGGTGCGCAGCGCCCGCGCCAGGCCCTTGAAGCAGGACTCGGCGATATGGTGGCTGTTATCGCCATATAGGGTCTCGACGTGGAGAGTCACGCCGGCATTCATGGCGAAGGCCTGGAACCACTCGCGCACCAGCTCGGTGTCGAACTCACCGATCTTGTCGCGGGGGAAGTCGGCCTTGAACACCAGGAACGGACGGCCCGAGATGTCGATGACCACGCGCGACAGGGTCTCGTCCATGGGCATGTGCACGCCGGCATAGCGGGTGATGCCCGCCATGTTGCCGAGCGCCTGCCTGACCGCCTGGCCGAGCGCGATGCCGGTGTCTTCGGTGGTGTGGTGATGATCAATGTGCAGGTCGCCAACCGCCTTGACCGTCAGGTCGATGCGGGAATGGCGGGCGAGGAGATCGAGCATATGGTCGAAAAAGCCGATGCCGGTCGCGATATCGGCCACGCCGGTGCCGTCGAGGTTCACGGTGACCTCGATGTCGGTTTCCTTGGTCTTGCGCTTGATCGTCGCGGTGCGCATTGAAAGCTGGTTTCCATCCTGGCTTGAGGGCCGAAAACGGCGGTCTTTTAACAGCCAAATGACACCTTCGCTACTGCGGGAACGGCTGGCCGGGCCTCTACTTCCGCCTATGGTGAGCGAATTTGAGGCCGGAACGGCCCGTTGTGCCCTTGGCCCTGACCGCCTAAATCAGGCCGGACAAAGAGGTACTTCATGCAGGACTCCCAGAACAGCTCGCCGGTCTGGCACGGCACCACGATTTTGACGGTCCGCAAGGGCGGCAAGGTGGTGGTCGGCGGCGATGGCCAGGTCTCGATCGGCCAGACCGTGATCAAGTCCAACGCCAAAAAGGTCCGGAAACTCGGCAAGGGCGACGTGATCGGCGGGTTTGCCGGCGCCACGGCCGACGCCTTCACGCTCTTTGAGCGGCTGGAATCCAAGCTCGAGCAATATCCGGGGCAATTGACCCGGGCTGCCGTGGAACTCGCCAAGGACTGGCGCACCGACCGCTACCTCCGCCGGCTGGAGGCCATGATGATCGTGGCCGACAAGGACGTCTCCCTGGTGCTGACAGGCACCGGCGACGTGCTCGAGCCCGAGGCCGGCGTCATGGCGATCGGTTCCGGCGGCAATTACGCGCTGGCCGCGGCCCGTGCCCTGATCGACACCGACAAGGACGCCGAGACCATCGTCCGCCGCTCGCTCGACATTGCCGCCGACATCTGCGTCTACACCAACCGCAACGTCACCATCGAAGCGCTGACCGCCGGCTGAGCGGATGGCATTGGCCCGCAGCACGAGCCCGACCCAACCCGCGTTTCCGCCGCTCGCCTGGGTCGGCATCGCGCTCTTGCTGCTGGCGCTGCAGGCCTCGATCCTGTTCGCGATGGGACGGGTGCCGATCTGCACCTGCGGATACGTCAAGCTCTGGCATGGCGTGGTGAACAGCTCGGAGAATTCCCAGCACATCGCCGACTGGTACAGTTTTTCGCACGTGCTGCACGGCTTGCTGTTCTACGGACTGACGTGGCTGTTGTTCTCGCGACGCCTGTCCTTTCTTAAGCTTTCCTGGCCCGCGCGGCTGATCATCGCGATGCTGATCGAGGGCGCCTGGGAGATCGTCGAGAATTCACCCGTCATCATCGAGCGCTACCGCGCCGGCACGATCTCGCTGGATTATTACGGCGACAGCATCGTCAACTCGGTCTCGGACACGTTGTTCATGATGCTGGGGTTCCTCACCGCGCGCGTGCTGCCTGTCACGGCGACCGTCGTCCTCGGACTCGCCTTCGAGATCATGCTGGCGCTGCACATTCGCGACAATCTGACGCTCAACATCCTGATGCTCATCCATCCGATCGAGGCCGTGAAGCAATGGCAATCCGGCCCGCCGATCATTTGACGGTCAAAAAAGCGGCTTGTCCCCGCCGGCTTCTAATCCTAGCTAAGGTCCCATGACAGACTTTTCTCCCCGCGAAATCGTTTCCGAACTCGACCGTTTCATCGTCGGCCAGGCCGACGCCAAGCGCGCCGTCTCGATCGCGCTGCGCAACCGCTGGCGCCGGCAGCAGCTCGAAGGCTCCTTGCGCGAGGAAGTGCTGCCGAAGAACATCCTGATGATCGGGCCCACCGGCGTCGGCAAGACGGAGATCGCGCGGCGACTGGCAAAATTGGCCAATGCACCATTCCTGAAGGTCGAGGCCACGAAGTTCACCGAAGTCGGCTATGTCGGCCGCGACGTCGAGCAGATCGTGCGCGACCTCGTCGAGGTCGCGATTGCCCAGGTGCGCGAGCGCAAGCGCAAGGACGTGCAGGCGCGCGCGCAGCTCGCCGCCGAGGAACGCGTGCTCGATGCGCTCGTGGGCGCCAATGCCAGCGCCCCAACCCGCGAATCCTTCCGCAAGAAGCTGCGCGCCGGCGAGCTCAACGACAAGGAAATCGAGATCGAGACCCAGTCGTCCGGCGGCGGCATGCCCATGTTCGAGATCCCGGGCATGCCGGGCGCGCAGATGGGCGCGATCTCGATCGGCGACATCTTCGGCAAGCTTGGCGGAGGCCGCAAGACGCGGCGGCTGACGGTCGAAGGCTCGCACGAGCTTCTCGTCAACGAGGAATCCGACAAGCTGCTGGACACCGATCAGCTGACGCTGGAGGCGATCAGTGCGGTCGAGAACAACGGCATCGTGTTCCTCGACGAGATCGACAAGATCTGTGCCCGCGAAGGCCGCGTCGGCGGCGACGTCTCGCGCGAAGGCGTGCAGCGCGATTTGCTGCCGCTGATCGAGGGCACCACGGTCTCGACCAAGCACGGCGCGGTCAAGACCGACCACATCCTGTTCATTGCCTCCGGCGCCTTCCACGTCGCCAAGCCATCCGACCTGCTGCCGGAGTTGCAGGGCCGCCTGCCGATCCGCGTCGAGCTGCAGGCGCTGACCCGGGACGATATGCGCCGCATCCTCACCGAGCCCGAGGCCTCGCTGATCAAGCAATATGTCGCGCTGATGCAGACCGAAGGCGTCACGCTCGACATCACCGACAGCGCCATCGATGCGCTCGCCGACGTCGCGGTCGCCGTCAATTCCACCGTCGAGAACATCGGCGCCCGGCGGCTCCAGACCGTGATGGAGCGGGTGCTGGACGAGATCTCCTTCACAGCCCCCGACCGCAACGGCGAGACCGTCCGGATCGATGCTGATTTCGTGCAGAAGCACGTCGGCGACCTCGCCAAGAACGCCGATCTGAGCCGGTTTATTTTGTAATTCCGGGCTGCCGCGCTATGGATGCGGCGTGACCGCGCGCATCCTGCAAAACCCCTGGCGATTTCTGCTCGCGATCAACGCCGCGGTCATCGTCGGCGTGTTCGTTCACAAGATCCAGCTGCCGCCTTACGTCCCCTACGTCCATCTCCTCGTCGACTATCATTTCGGCTTCATCAAGCGTGCGCTGATCGGGGCGATCGTCGCGCTGTTCACGGCCAAGGTGCCGGTCTGGCTGGTGTTCGTGCTCGGTGGGGCGACGTGGCTGGTGACGCTCGGGCTCTACGCAAAACTGTTTCAGAGGACATTCGGCTTCACCGCGAAGACGCTGCCGCTGTTCGTCTTCATCGCGGGCTCGCCGTTCTTCCTGAAAAACTTCATGCACACGCTCGGCCATTTCGACATCTATGGCTGCGCGCTGGCGCTCATCCTGCTGCTGATGCCGGCCGGCTCGTTGCTATTCGTGGCGACGGCCGCGCTGTTCGCGATCACTCTCGTCCTGATCCACCACATCCATCTCCTGATGTATGTGCCGACCATCATCACCATCGTCGTGACCAGGCACTATCTCGCTCACGGCATCGCCCGGACGAACGTCGCGTTCGGTCTGGCCGCGCTGCTTTCCGTGAGCATCCTGTTCTTCGCAGCCCAATTCCTGGGAACGATGCCGATCCCGGAGGCGGATTTCGTCGCGTATCTGAAGACCCGGATGGCCGATCCCTCGCGCACGGATCTGCTGCAATTCAGCTACATCTGGTATCAGCCGCTGGCGAAGGAGATCTCGGACACCTGGGGCCGCTTGCCGCACAACATCCTTGGCGTGCCCGTCTTCGCCCTGCTGATCTGGCTGCACACGCCGCTGTGGCGCTATTTTGCGAAGCTGATCGGCTCCCTCGCGAACGAGACGCACCGCCGGCTCGTGATCGCGGCGCTGATCGGCGTCAGCTTTGCTTATCTCGTGATGTTCGCGATGGTGTTCGACTATTCGCGCTGGATCTCGAACTGGGCGGTCTGCATGTTCTTGATCCTGCATGCGGTAAAGATGCTGCCAGCCTCGCAGGAGACGCCGTTGATCCCGGCCGCGGACCAGAAGACCAACATCTTCGGCCTGATCGTCACCCTGATCCCACGCGTCGGAATCGTCCGGCCGTTCTGAGACGATTCAGTCCAACTACGAAGACGGTGAGCTCCCTCTCCCGCTTGCGGGAGAGGGTTGGGGAGAGGGCTTTCTCCGCGATCGAGAACCCCCAAGAGGATAGAACCCTCACCCGCCGCGCTTCGCGCGACGACCTCTCCCGCAAGCGGGAGAGGCAAGAGGAGCCCGGGGCTAGCTTGATCCCTAAAACCTCGCGCGCCTGATCCGCACGTAAAGCGCGCCCTCGCCGCCATGGCTGATAGCGGCCTCCTCGAACCCGACCACGAAGGCGCGGAATTCCGGCAGGCTCAGCCATTCCGGCACCTGCCGGCGGAGCACGCCGCTTTCGCCACCACTGCGGCCCTTGCCGGTGATGACCAGCACAAAGGTCAGGCCATCGTGATGGGCGCGGTGCAGGAAACTGGTCAAGGCACGGTGGGCGCGCGTCTGGGTCATGCCGTGCAGATCAAGCCGCGCCTCGATCTCGCTGCGGCCACGCGACAGCTTTGTGCGCTCGCGCTTGCCGAGCGGGGCGAGCGGCGGTATCGCCGGCTTGGATGGACGCGGGGTTGGCGCTTGAGCCAACGGCCGCGGCGACGGCGCGGGCTTTGCGGCCGGCGCGACCGGCGACGGCTCAGCGCGCGGCGTGGTGTGCACCTTCGTCGCCCTTTGCTTTCGCAGCGGCTTGACCTGTTTCGCAACGAGCTCCCACAGCTCGCGATCTTCCTCGCTGAGCACGCGACGGCGCGGCGAGGGACGCGGATCCAGCACGGGCGGACGGGACGATCGCTTCATTGCTGGTGGGGACGACTTTTCATGTGCCTGCGCGGTTCGCGGACAGGTTCTATCACAGGACGCGGCGCCGGCAGCGGCACCGGGCCGGCAATTGCAACCGTCTCGCCCTTCGCCGGACCCTTGAGATCGGTCTGCGGAAACAGCTTTGCGATTCTCCCCGACGGCCGCGGATCCGGCACCGGCAGCCGCGCGGCGCGCACGGCGGGATCGAGGCTCTTCGGCACCAGCATCACGAAATGCATGGGGTGCCGCAGCCGGCCCGAGACGCGGCCGGCGTCAGCCCCCGCGCCAAAATAGAGATCGGCGCGCGCGGGGCCGATAATGGCCGAGCCGGTGTCCTGCGCGATCATCAGGCGATGGAACGAGGTCTTGGCGCGGTCGGATTCGATCGGCAGCTCGCCCTCGATGAAGAACGGCGTACCGTAGACATGGAGCGATTTGTCGACCGCGATCGAACGGCCCGCGGTCAGCGGGATGCCCTGCGCACCAACCGCCTCGTCCTTGTCGGACAGATTGACCTCACGGAAGAAGATGTAGGAGCGGTTCTGGCGCCGCAGCTCCTTGGCGCCGTCGGGGTTCTGCGCCATCCACTCCCTGATCTTCTGCATCGACATCTCTTCCTTCGGAATGATGCCGCGCTCGATCAGGACGCGCCCGACGGCGGTGTAGGGATAGCCGTTATACGAATCGTAGTTGAGCCGGAGGGTGGCGCCATCATCGAACTTGATCCGCGCCGAGCCCTGGATCTGGGCGAACAGAAGATCGGTCGGGTCCTTCAGCCAGGCGATCTCCAGCCCGCGGCCGGCGATCTTGCCGTCCTCGATCTCGCCGCGGTCGTAATAGGGCACGAGCTTGCGGCGGCCGATCTTGCGGTAGACCGCGCCTTTGTTGGGCAGGCTGACTGAGGCCTGATTGTAGCCGCGGACGAACAGGTTCGAGGGCCGGCGATAGACCGGGACATTGTAGACGTCGGTCTGCGTGCGTGATCCCTCCAGCACCGGCTCGTAATAGCCGGTGACGAAACCGTCGGGCTCGCCGAGACGCGAGATGCGCAGCGGCGAAAAATTCTCCTCGAAGAAGGTCTTTGCTTTCGCGTCGTCGGCGAGGTCGAGCGATTTGGCGGCGCGGCAGGGTTCACTCAATGAGCCGCCCAGCGCTTTCGGCTCGGGAGCACCGGTCTGCGCGTTGATCGACCGGCAGCTTGCGCGAAAGGTTTTGTAGGCAGTGAGATGATCGTCATCGCCCCAGCCCTTCACGTCCGCCCAGGCCAGCGGCAGATATTGTGCGCCGGGAATTTCAAATGGAAGAGGGAGCTGCGGATAGGGCAAGGCCCGCGGAGGAATCGCAGCCACTTCGGGAGGATGATGGTAATGGCTGCGGTAGTGGCGCCGCGCAGCCTCGGCGCCGAGCGAAAACGAAGCCAGCACGACGATACCAGCGCAAAGCGCCGTCGCGCTGTTCCTCAGGAAACTCCTAATTCGCGCTTCCGGTGCCAACCAGCTTCCAGTTCGGATCGCGAGAGGTGATATCGCGGGCGAAAGTCCAGATGTCGGTAATGTCGGCGACCGTGTCGGCGCTGCCGTCGACGATGTTACCAGCCCTGTCGCGGGTGGCCGAGATCATCTGCGAGACGAAGCGAATCGTGAGCTGTGCCGTGCGATCGCGCAGCTCGGCGCCGACCAGCTCGGCCTTGTCGATCGAGACGAAACGCGTCTCGGTCTTCTGCTCGTTCTTCTCGCGGTCCTTGATGGCGGCATCGAAGCTTTCATAGACCTCGGACGACAGCAGGTCGCGCAGCGCGCGGCGATCGCCATTGGCGAAGGCCAGCACGATCATCTCATAGGCGCCGCGGGCGCCCGAGATGAAATGGCGTGGGTCGAAGGTGGAATCCTTATCGACGATCGCGTCGAGACCCAGGGCGAGCGCAGTGCCGGGCTCAGTCAGGCCCTTCCAGCGGTCGGAAGGCGGGGCAGGCTCGGCCGTCGGCGCCAGCGGCGCCTGGTCGATCACCTTGCCCGGCATGGTCACGACGTTCTTGTCCGGGGCACCCCCGAGCGCATTGCGAGCCGTGCGGTCGAACGGCGGCCGCTCATTGCCGGTCCGCTGCCCCAGCACGCTGCGCAGCCGCAGGAAAATAAAGACCGCCAGCGCAAGGAAGATGATGGTGTAGATGTCCACGTCGTATCGCTTTCTGGTCTTTACTCAGGTCTTCTTTGGGGTCGCTGCCGGGAAAATCAATCCGGCCAGTAGACCGTTCCATACCGGAACGGCAAGACTACATCACCATTTTAGGCCCGCGCGTCTCGTCCGCCGGATGTAGGCACGAAATCTGGCCCGGCCAATGGCGCCTTTTGGCACAGCGGGAAGTGTAGCGCGTTTTATGCTTAAGGGGAAACCCGATCGTGGGTGGAAATCGCGCATCTTCAAGCGTTTAACGTGCGATTTCGTGTCCGGGGCGGGTGGAACGTCACAGTTGTGGGCGCGGCCCGGATCGACCCTCCGGAGCCGTTCGTCCTTGTGGAATGAGGCGGCCCTATGTTAGCCAACCGCCGCGAAATTCAGCCCCAATCGGGTAAGGAGACACTTCGATGACCAACGGTAACGGCACCCCTCCCGAGGCGGCCCAGGCTCCCCAGCTCAACGTGCTGGCGCAATATACCAAGGATCTCTCGTTCGAGAATCCGAACGCACCGACCTCGCTCCAGCCACAGAGCCAGCAGCCCCAGATCAACATCCAGATCAATGTCAGCGCCAACAACCTCAGCGAAGCCGAGTTCGAGGTGACGCTGTCGGTCGAGGGCAAGGCCGAGAACGCGGGCAAGGTGATGTTCTCGTTCGAGCTCGCCTATGCCGGCGTGTTCCGGATCGTCAACGTGCCGAAGGAGAACCTGCATCCGCTGGTCATGATCGAATGCCCGCGCCTGCTGTTCCCGTTCGCCCGCGAAATCATCGCGACCGCCGTGCGCGACGGCGGGTTCCCGCCGCTGATGCTGGACCCGGTCGATTTCGTCGGCCTCTATCGCCAGAACATGGAGCGGCAAATGGCCGCCGGTGGTCAGGCAGGCCAAGCCTAGCTGATAGGCCTAACCAGCCGGATTGACGGCAACTGGAACGGGCAAAAACTCGTTCCAGATCGCCTTATCCCCGAGCGTTGCAATGAAAGCCAGGTGCGCCTCGCGCTCGGCGTCTGACACCCGCGGCGCGAGCGGCACAGTCCGCTGCCGCCGCGGCGCATCGCCGGCGGCATTGACGCGAATGTCCCGGGCGTCCGAAGCCAGCAACAGCTGCGATTGCCGCGCCCCGACCAGATCGACATAGACTTCTGCGAGCAGTTCGGAATCGAGCAGCGCGCCGTGCTTGGTGCGGTGTGAATTGTCGATTGAATAGCGCGAGCAGAGATCGTCGAGCCGGTTCGACACGCCCGGATGCTTGCGCCGCGCCAACAGCAGCGTATCGACCAGCCGCTCGCGCGGGATCGCAGCACGCTTGATCCGGTCGAGCTCGGCATTGATGAAGCTGATGTCGAACGAGGCGTTGTGGATCACCAGCGGCGCATCGCCGATGAACTCGAGAAACGCGTCGACCACCTCGTGGAACAGCGGCTTCGTCGAGAGAAACTCGGCCGACAGCCCGTGCACGGCGAAAGCTTCCGCCGGCATGTCCCTCTCAGGATTGATATAGACGTGGTACGTCTGCCCCGTCGGCATGCGGTTGAAGATCTCGACGCAGCCGATTTCGACCAGGCGGTCACCGCGCAAGGGATCAAGGCCGGTGGTTTCGGTATCGAGAACGATTTCACGCATGATTTGAAGTGCCGTGTGGGACGGCGAATCAGGCTCGCCGCTGCGGCATCTTAACGACCTCGGCCAGGATGTGCGTGATTTGCGCCCGCACCGGCTCAAGTCCGTGTGACGTATCCACCACGAAATCAGCCCGCTTGCGCTTTTCGGCGTCGGGCATCTGCTTGGCGATGATGGCGTCGAGTTTTGCTTCGTCCATGGTTCCCCGCGCCAGCACACGCTCGCGCTGCAGTTCCAGCGAGGTCGAGACCACAACCACGGCGTCGACCCGCTTCTCGCCGCCAGTTTCGAACAACAGGGGAATATCCAGGACCACGACCGGTGCCTTGGCGGCTTCGGCATCGGCAAGGAATTTTTGCCGGGAGGCGCCGAGCATGGGATGGACGATCTGCTCGAGCTGCTTGATCGCGGCGGGATCGTGCACCACGCGCGCAGACAGTTTGGCACGATCGACCTTGCCGTTTGCGGTGGTGCCGGGGAAGGCGGCCTCGATCGCGGGCGCGGCCTCACCTTCGTAGAGCTGATGGACGGCGGCATCGGCGTCGTAGACGGGCACGCCGGCCTCCGCGAACAATCTTGCGGTGGTGGATTTGCCCATCCCGATCGAGCCGGTCAGTCCGAGAATCCGCATCAGCGCAAAACCATCCCTGTCAGTCACACCGCAACTAGCCGCTCGCGCCGCAGGAACGCAAGCAACGGCAGCAGCGGCAGGCCGAGAATGGTGAAATGGTCGCCCTCGATGCGCTCGAACAGATGGATGCCGAGGCCTTCGAGCTGATAGGCGCCGACGCTCGTGGCGACAGCGTCGCCGGCGGCGTCGAGATAGGCGGAAAGCTCGGCCTCGGACATCTGCCGCATGGTCATGCGCGCGACCGACACATCCTCGAAGATAATCTTGCCGTCATGCGCCACCGCGACGGCCGAATTCAGCTCGTGGCTACGGCCGGCGAGATCACGCAACTGCGCCAGCGCCTGTGTGCGGCCGGCGGGCTTGTTGAAGAGACGGTCGCCGAGGGCCAGCGTCTGGTCGGCGCCGATCACATAGCTTCCGGGACGATGGGCCGAGACCGCCTTGGCCTTCTCGCGCGCCAGCAGCAGGCCGATCTCGCGCGGGTTCGAAAGTTTTGAAGCAGCCTGAATGCCTCGCTCGTCGATGTCGGCCGTGACGGCCTCGAATTCGAGCCCGGCGTTCGCCAGCAGCATTTTGCGCGCGCCGCTCTGCGAGGCCAGGATCAACGGAGATTTGCCGCGCCACAGGCTCATCGCGAAAACTATTCCGAGGGCCGGTTGCGCTGGCGATCGCTGTAGAGCTTCATGATCGCGGCCGCGGTTTCCTCGATCGAGCGCCGCGTGACGTCCAGCAGCGGCCAGTCGTGCTTGGCGCTCAGCTTGCGCGCAAATGCGACCTCCTCGGTCACCGACTGCCTGTCGGTATAGGTGTCGCTGCCTGATTCGGCGCCCATGGAGAGCAGGCGATTCTGGCGGATCTGGATCAAACGCTCCGGCGTCGCGTGCAGGCTGACAACCAACGGCCGCGTCAGCGTCTCCAATTGTGCCGGCACGGGAATGCCCGGCACCAGCGGCACGTTGGCGGTACGGATGCCGCGATTGGCCAGATAGATCGACGTCGGCGTCTTCGAGGTGCGGGACACGCCGACCAGGACGACGTCGGCTTCCTCGAGCCCATCAACATGCTGGCCGTCGTCATGGATCATCGTGTAGTTCAGCGCGTCGATACGCTTGAAATATTCCGCGTTGAGTACGTGCTGCGCCCCGACGCGACCTGTGGTCGCAGCGCCGAGATAAGCTTCGAACAGCTGCATGACCGGGCCGATGATCGAGAGGCTCGGCACGTTGATATTCTTGCACTTGTCCTCGAGCCTGGAGACCAGATCCTTCTCCAGCAGCGTGAACAGCACGATGCCCGGCGCTTCCTCGATCTCGTCGAGCACGCGATCGAGCTGCTTCTGGCTGCGCACCAGCGGATAGACATGCTCGACCGGGGTGACTTTCGCGTACTGCGCGGCAACGGCGCGCGCGACCGTGATCAGGGTCTCGCCGGTCGAGTCGGAGACGAGGTGCAGATGGAAATAATTGTTCGAGGTCGGCACAAAAACTCTTTGTATGGGGGCGGTGTGCTTTGTGGATTTCTGTGGACCTTAACCGCTCGGAAAGGGTTGCGCGACACCAGGGGCGGGACAAGTGCCAATTTTCTTCACACCACTGCCCATCGGAACAAGTCCGGCGCCCTGCCGAGCGGAAAACGGGATTGCGCGGACAACCCCCTTGATAAGCTGCCGACAGAAACGCGCAAGTCTTTGAAGCTGGCTGGCTTATCGGAAGCCGCCAGAGCGGTCAGGGATATGTTGATGGATGTGAACAAGCACGCGTGAACTTACGGACGGAATTGTGTGAGTCCAATCCACGGTCACATAGACTCAAACCTTAAGAATCTAAGATTCTTAGATTTAAGAGGAGCGCTACGGACGGATATGTGTGCAGGTAAGACCTTAACGAGTTCTTACTATCCCCAGCGTTCCCTGAGCGGGCGAAGCCGGATGCAAAACATGTTTGAAGACGTCTACCTCTGGATCAAGGCGCTGCACGTGATTGCGGTCATCGCCTGGATGGCCGGCATGCTCTATCTGCCGCGGTTGTTCGTTTATCACTGCGAGGCCGAGATCGGCTCGAAGCAGTCCGAAACCTTCAAGGTCATGGAACGCCGCCTGCTCAAGGCGATCATCAACCCCGCCATGATCGTCACCTGGCTCGCCGGCCTCTACCTTGCCTGGGCCGGCCATTGGTTCACGTTCGGCTGGCTGCACGTAAAACTGGCACTGGTCCTGGCGATGTCTGCGGTCCACGGCTTTTTTTCCCGCTGGCTTAAGGATTTCGCCGCCGACAGGCGCCCGCACAATCAGAAATTCTTTCGGATTATCAATGAGGTGCCGACCGTCCTGATGATCATCATCGTGATCATGGTGATCGTGAAGCCGTTCTAGGCAGGAAACGTGAACGATCGCTCAGCGCTTCGGCTTGCGGAGTGGGAAGCGATTTTCTATATTAGCGATATCCCACCCAACGCAGGCGGATGTGGTTGTGTCTGAGCTTTTTTAAAGGCCGGACACCGCATCAGGTTTGAAGCCTCCACCGGCGCTCACCTTGCCAGACCTGCGGACCTTACCTTCTCGCGTCCGCATTTCAGAGCCTCCTCGCACCCCCTCCCAAGGTTACCCCACAGGACCACCCCAATGCGGGAAATTAAACTCCAGGACCTCAAGTCGAAGACGCCGGCCGAGCTCGTCTCGTTCGCGGAAGAGAACGGGGTCGAGAATGCCAGCACCATGCGCAAGCAGGAGCTGCTATTTGCCATCCTCAAGCAGCTTGCGCTCGCGGAAACCGACATCGTCGGCGAGGGCGTCGTCGAAGTGCTCTCCGACGGTTTCGGCTTCCTCCGCTCACCCGATGCCAATTATCTGCCGGGCCCTGATGACATCTACGTTTCGCCCTCGCAGATCCGCCGTTTCGGCCTGCGTACCGGCGACACCATCGAAGGCCACATTCGCAGCCCGAAAGAGGGCGAACGCTATTTTGCGCTGCTGAAGGTCAACACGCTCAATTTCGAGGACCCGGAAAAGGCTAAGCACAAGGTCAATTTCGACAACCTCACGCCGCTGTTTCCGAATCAGCGCTTCCGCATGGAAATCGACGATCCGACGCGGAAAGACCTTTCTGCAAGGGTGATCGACATCGTTGCGCCGATCGGCAAGGGCCAGCGCGCGCTGATCGTCGCGCCGCCGCGCACCGGTAAAACCGTGCTGATGCAGAACATCGCGCACTCGATCACGCACAACCATCCCGAATGCTATCTGATCGTGCTTCTGATCGACGAGCGTCCGGAAGAAGTCACGGACATGCAGCGCTCGGTGAAGGGCGAGGTCGTGTCGTCGACCTTCGACGAGCCGGCGGTGCGTCACGTCCAGGTCGCCGAGATGGTGATCGAGAAAGCCAAACGTCTCGTCGAGCACGGCCGCGACGTCGTCATCCTGCTCGATTCGATCACGCGTCTGGGCCGCGCCTACAACACCGTCGTGCCGTCATCGGGCAAGGTGCTGACCGGCGGTGTCGACGCCAACGCGCTGCAGCGCCCGAAGCGGTTCTTCGGCGCCGCCCGCAACATCGAGGAGGGCGGCTCGCTGACCATCATCGCGACCGCGCTGGTCGACACAGGCAGCCGCATGGACGAAGTCATCTTCGAAGAGTTCAAGGGTACCGGTAACTCGGAACTGATCCTCGACCGCAAGGTCTCGGACAAGCGCACCTTCCCGGCCATCGACATCTCGCGCTCCGGCACCCGCAAGGAGGAGCTCATCACCGACAATCAGGTGCTGAAGAAGATGTACGTGCTCCGCCGCATCCTGAACCCGATGGGCACCATGGACGCGATCGACTTCCTGCTCGACAAGCTGCGCTCGACCAAGAGCAATTCGGAGTTCTTCGACTCCATGAACACCTGAGTCAGGGTACAGCAAGACATCAGAGGGCGCCTTCGGGCGCCCTTTTTGTTGTGTGCGGCTTTGCTGCGGGGAAGGTGCAGCATGACGATCAGCTTGGCGCCGCCGCTAAAATTCTTTGATCCTATTGATATACCTAGATTAATACTTGACTTCACTGAATCCGAGCAGCGTTCGCCATAGCGGTCTTGCAGCGCATGCTGCGCTATATATTGCAATGCAATATAGCTATCTCTGCGGATTGCAACGCAGCAAACCGGGGTTACGACCGCCCGAAGGGGATGTTTGCCTTTTCCCCATGAGCCGGACAAATAGGCCATGCATCCGCGAGACCAGACCATCTTTGCGCTGTCGTCCGGCCGTCCGCCGAGCGCGATCGCAATGATCCGTGTCTCGGGTCCACAAGCTGGTCTGGTACTGACGGCGCTCGGGGGCAAGCTGCCGGTGCCGCGGCAAGCCAGCCGCCGGCTGCTTCGTGACAGCGAGAGCCAACCGATCGACGATGCGGTCGTACTCTGGTTTCCGGGGCCGGGGACTGCGACCGGCGAGGATGTCGCCGAATTCCACATCCATGGCGGCCGTGCTGTGCTATCGGCACTTCTCGCCGCTATTTCTCTAATTCCGAATACGCGCGCGGCTGAGCCTGGCGAGTTCACGCGGCGCGCCTTCGAGAACGGCAAGCTCGATCTCACTGAGGCCGAAGGCCTCGACGACCTCATTCACGCCGACACTGATCGTCAGCGCCGCCAGGCGTTGCGTCAGTTGCAGGGCCTGCTCGGCGATCGCGCGCGTGACTGGCGCGAGCGCATCATCGAGGCGTCCGCACTGATCGAGGCCGGCATCGATTTTTCCGACGAAGGCGATGTGCCGGCGGAATTGATGGCGCCGGCCATGAAGGCGATCAAGGCGCTGCACGATGAAATTGCAAAGGTCCTTGCGGCACAGGGACAAGCTGAACGCCTGCGCGAAGGCCTGGTGGTGGCGATCGCCGGCGAGCCGAATGTCGGCAAGTCGACGCTGATCAATCAACTCGCCCGCCGCGAGGTCGCGATTGTCTCGCCGCATGCCGGCACCACGCGCGACGTGATCGAGGTGCAGCTCGATCTCGACGGCTATCCCGTCACGGTCATCGACACCGCCGGCATCCGCGAGACCGACGATCCCGTCGAGCAGGAAGGCGTGCGCCGGGCGAGGGCTCGCGCCGAGGACGCTGACCTCGTGCTGTGGCTGGTGGAGGGGGAGCGCGCCGCAGATCCGGACGCGATGCGGTCGCTCTGGAAGTCCAGCGACGGTCATCGGCCTAGCAGCTCGGTCTGGATCGTGCGCAACAAGATCGATCTTGGCGGAGCTGCCGCCGGTCTGAGCGGCGAGTTCGGGATATCGGCGAGCCGGGGCGATGGCATTCCCGAGCTGGTCGATACCCTCGTCAGATTCGCGGCGGACTTTTTCGGAACCACCGAGGGTGCATTGGTGACCCGGGCTCGCCAACGAGATCTGTTGACGCGGGCGTCAGATAGCTTGCGCCGAAGTCTGGAGCTCGTAGAAGAGGGCGAGGAACTCGCCGCCGAAGAATTGCGGTCCGCCGCCTATGCTCTAGGCCGGCTGCTCGGCCGGGTCGACGTCGAGGACGTCCTCGGGGCGATTTTTCAGAAATTTTGCATCGGAAAGTAGCGCTAGTTCTTCAATGTAGGACTAGCGCTTGTTCCATTGTTTGGGTTTCGGGCCGTTCAGGCTTGTTTCACGTGAAACAATGATGGTGTCCCAGCGCGATCTCGGTTGCGCCTGGGATCTCGCTTCGCAGATGATGGCAATCGGGCTGGGTGCTCGCGCTCGTCATTACGAGGCGCACTTGCGACGAGGCAACCCAGGCTGTCACGCGGAAAGGGATTCTGGGTTTCATCCAGCGCGCGTCAGCTAGGCGACATCGCGCGCCTTCCTCTGCTGCACGCCTCCATATTGTTTCACGTGAAACACGAGGCCAACATACTTCCTGCTGTGCATGGGGTTGATTTCGCGAAACGAGCCTGCCCAGTCATCCCGTTTCACGTGAAACATACGTCCCAGCCAGTTTCCACTTCCGGCTTTCCTGCCTCTGAGCTAGAAGTCCGCCATGCGTGCAGAGCGAGAAAGTTTCGACGTCATCGTCATTGGCGGCGGCCACGCCGGCTGTGAGGCTGCGGCCGCGGCGGCCCGAATGGGTGCGACGACCGCTCTGGTAACGCACCGTTTCTCCACTGTCGGCGCGATGTCCTGCAACCCCGCCATCGGCGGTCTCGGCAAGGGCCATCTGGTCCGCGAGGTCGATGCTCTCGATGGCCTGATGGGCCGGGTCGGAGATGCCGGGGGCATCCAGTTCCGGGTGCTCAATCGTCGGAAGGGTCCCGCTGTCCGTGGTCCGCGGGCCCAGGCGGACCGAAAGCTTTATGCCGCCGCCATGCAGGCCGCGATCCAGGAGACCGAGGATCTCTCCGTGATCGAAGGCGAGGCCGACGAGTTGATCGTGGTTGATGGCCGGGTCACCGAACTGCGGCTGGCGGACGGTCGGGAGCTTCGGGCAGGGGCCGTTGTCATCACCACCGGTACCTTTCTGCGTGGTCTGATCCATCTCGGTGAGAAGAACTGGCCCGCCGGGCGGGTCGGCGAGGCCCCCGCGATGGGTCTTTCAACCTCCTTTGAACGCGTCGGCTTCACCCTGGGACGGCTCAAGACCGGGACTCCGCCGCGTCTCGACGGCTCCACGATCGACTGGTCTGCGGTCGAAATGCAGCCCGGCGACGAGCCGCCGGAGCCGTTCTCGGTGATGACCGAGCGGATCACGACCCCGCAGATCCAGTGCGGGATCACCAGGACCACGGCCGTCACCCATGAGGTGATCCGCGCCAATGTCCATCGCTCCCCCATGTACTCCGGCCAGATCAAGAGCTCCGGGCCGCGCTATTGTCCCTCGATCGAGGACAAGATCGTCCGCTTTGGCGATCGCGATGGCCACCAGATCTTCCTGGAGCCGGAAGGCCTCGACGATACGACCGTCTATCCCAACGGCATCTCGACCTCGCTGCCTGAGGAGGTTCAGCTCGCGATCCTCGCCAGCATTCCGGGCCTGGAGCGGGCGATGATGGTCCGCCCGGGCTATGCCATCGAATACGACCATATCGATCCTCGCGAGCTTGATCCGACCTTGCAGACCAAGCGTCTGCGCGGTCTTTTCCTGGCCGGGCAAATCAATGGGACCACGGGATACGAAGAGGCTGCCGGGCAGGGAATCGTGGCCGGCCTGAACGCGGCACTCTCCGCCAGTGGCGCTGCGCTCACGGTGTTCGACCGGGCAGACGGCTATCTCGGCGTGATGATCGACGACCTCGTCACCCGCGGGATCAGCGAGCCCTATCGGATGTTCACGTCGCGGGCCGAATACCGGCTGACCTTACGGGCGGACAATGCCGATCAGCGCCTGACCGAGAAGGGGATTGCGCTGGGCTGTATCGGCAGTGCCCGGACCCAGCATCATCGCGCCAAGATGGACGCCCTGAACGCGGCGCGGACGCTGTCGAAGTCGCTGACCATCACCCCGAACGAGGCGATCAAGCACGGGCTGTCCCTGAACCGGGATGGCCAGCGCCGCTCGGCCTTCGAGCTCATGGCCTATCCGGACATCGGCTGGAGCCAGGTCCGCGCGATCTGGCCGGAGCTGTCCGCCATCGAACCTGTGATTGCCACGCATCTCGAGATCGACGCCAAATACGATGTCTATCTTGAGCGCCAGAGCGCCGACGTCGAAGCCTTCCGGCGCGACGAGGGGATGGTGTTGTCGGAGGTCAATTACCAGCAGGTCCCGGGTCTCTCCAACGAGGTCCGCGCCAAGCTGGAGAAGGCGCGGCCGTTCACGGTCGGCCAGGCCGGCCGGATCGACGGCATGACGCCGGCGGCACTCGGCATCCTCGCGGCCTATCTTCGTCGCGAGGCGCGCAAGACTTCCAAGGCAATCGCATAGGCGTTTCACGTGAAACAGCGCGGACCGGGCGGGGACAGACCGCTATCCCGACGACCCGGAGCAGGTGAGGGTGCCCCTCGTCGGTCCGAGCCGGCGCCGGCCAAGCCGAAGATCGACAAGGCCAGCGCCAACGATCGGGCACTCGACTCCATCATCGCCGCTGACAAGCGTGAGGCGTTGAAGCTCGCGCCCGTTTCACATGAAACGGAGGCGCGGCTCGATCGCTACATCGCGCTGCTCCGGGAGTGGCAGGCCAAGACCAATCTGATCGCGCCCTCGACTTTGCCAAACCTCTGGACCCGGCACATTGCCGACTCGCTTCAGCTCGTCGATCTCGCGCCATCCGCCAAGCGCTGGGCCGACCTCGGCAGCGGCGGCGGCTTTCCCGGCGTCGTGCTGGCCTGCGCCATGGCCGGGACGCCGGATGCCAAGGTTCACCTTGTAGAGCGAATCGCCAAGAAGGCCGCCTTTTTGCGCGAAGCGATTCGCGTCACCACATCTCCGGGAATCGTACATCTCGCCGAGATCGGGGATAATGTGGATAGAATCACCGGCTCCGTCGATTGCGTCACCGCGCGTGCGCTGGCTCCGCTACATCAGCTCATCGGCTTTGCGGAGCCGCTGATGCGCCAGGGCGCAAAAGCGTTATTTCCGAAGGGTCAAGATGTAGAGGCTGAATTGACCGAAGCCGCTAAATATTGGAATATTCAGTCGCGGCTCCACCGAAGCCGGACAGGTGACGGTTGGATCGTCGAGCTGACTTCAGTCGAACGGCGCGGGTGAGCGTTCAGGGGTGGTGGGGGAATTTTAATGACCGTGATTGACGAGCCGCAGCAAGAGCAGACTTCCCAAGAGAGCAATGAGGTCCCGCATGGTCACCCGCGCATCCTGGCGCTGGCGAATCAGAAGGGCGGTGTGGGAAAAACAACCACAGCAATCAATCTTGGCACCGCACTCGCTGCGATCGGCGAGCGTGTTTTGATCGTCGACCTCGATCCGCAGGGCAACGCCTCGACCGGCCTCGGCATCGATCGTCGCAACCGCTCCTGCTCGACCTATGACGTGCTGATCGGCGAAGCCCCTCTGCGTGAAGCCGTGGTCTCGACTGCGGTGCCGCGGCTGCACATCGCGCCCTCGACCATGGACCTTTCCGGCCTCGAGCTCGAGCTCGGCACCACGCCGGGCCGCGCCTTCAAGCTGCGCGACGCGATCGGCGCGCTCAACAACAACGTCTCGCCGGACGCCGATTACACCTATGTGCTGATCGACTGCCCGCCCTCGCTCAACCTGCTCACGGTGAACGCGATGGCTGCGTCGGATGCGATCCTGGTACCGCTGCAGTGCGAGTTCTTCGCGCTCGAAGGTCTGTCGCAATTGCTGCAGACGGTGGAGCAGGTGCGCTCGACGCTCAATCCGAACCTGTCGATCCACGGCATCGTGCTGACGATGTTCGACTCGCGCAACAACCTCTCGAACCAGGTCGTCGCCGACGTCCGCCAATTCATGGGCGAGAAGGTCTACAAGACCATGATTCCGCGCAACGTGCGCATCTCGGAAGCGCCGTCCTACGGCAAGCCGGTGCTGGTCTACGATCTCAAATGCGTCGGCAGCGAAGCTTACCTGCGGCTCGCCACCGAAGTGATCCAGCGCGAGCGCGAGCTGCGCGTCACGCATTGACCATCCGTAGGGTGGGTTAGCCGAAGGCGTAACCCACCACTGTCTATCTCCGCGGAAACAGAAGAGGTGGGTTGCGCTTCGCTAACCCACCCTACAAGTTTCGAAATTCAGTACTGGAGTGCTGCAGCGTGAATCCAAGGGAGCTGGCGATGGCCGACGAAGCGCGTTCGCGACTGGGCCGGGGTCTTGCGAGTCTGATCGGTGACGTCGGCGGTGAGGCTCAGCACGTCGATCGTCCGCGCGCACAGCGCAAGGTGCCGATCGAATTCATCAAGGCCAATCCGCGCAACCCGCGCCGGACTTTTTCGGACACCGAGCTCAAGGAGCTTTCGGAGTCGATCAAGCAGCACGGCGTGATCCAGCCGATCGTGGTGCGCCCCGTGAAGGGCGCGCAGGACCGCTTTGAGATCATCGCCGGCGAACGGCGCTGGCGCGCCTCGCAGATGGCTGGCCTGCATGAAGTGCCGATCGTCCCGGTCGACATCAGCGACAGCGATGCGCTGGAATTCGCGATCGTCGAGAACGTTCAGCGCGAAGACCTCAACCCGATGGAAGAGGCGCAGGGTTATCACGCGCTCGCCAACGAGTTCAAACGCAGCCAGGACGACATCGCAAAGGTCGTCGGCAAGAGCCGCAGCCATGTCGCCAATATGATGCGGCTGACCAAGTTGCCGGCCGAGGTGCAGGCCTTCATCGCGACCGGTGAGCTGACCGCCGGTCACGCCCGCGCACTGATCGGCGTGCCCGATCCGCTCGCCGTTGCCAAGCGCATCGTCGCGGAAGGCCTCAACGTCCGCCAGACTGAGGCGCTCGCGCATGAAGAGGGCGTGCCGGAGCGCAAGCCGCAAAAGGCGCGCGCCACCGGTGGCAAGGAAAAGGACCCAGACACAGTTGACCTGGAGAAGCGCGTCAGCGACGCCCTCGGCCTCAAGGTCACCGTCAATCACCGCGATCCCGGCGGCTCGGTCCAGATCAACTACCGCAACCTCGATCAGCTCGACGAGGTAATGAAGCGGCTGGCGAAGGGCGCGCTGTAGGTCACCGATGTCGTCCTGACCTAGTGCGCAATTGCGCACGGGGGGCCGGGACCCATACCGCGTGATCTATCGATTGCAAATGGCGGCAGTACCAAACTACGAGTCTTCGCCAAACCACGCCCTGTGGTTATGGGTCCCGGCCTTCGCCGGGACGACGCGGGGAGACGTCGGCGCGCCGCCTCCGCATCGCAATGATGTGGTGAGAGCCCGAGCCTAGCCCCGCCGCTTCGCATTCACGGCGATCGCCATCAGCGTGCGCTGGGCGATGGCGGCGGCCAGCGTCGATTGCTTGCGGGTGTCGAGCGCGGCGGTCGCTAGCTGCTCGATGACGCCGGCAAGCCTTGCCACGCTCAAATTGCGCAGCGCAGTTTCGACCGCGGGCTTTCGCGAAAAATGCAGCCGCGGATATCCGCCGTCGAGCACGGCGGAGGCCGGCGTGCCGTCGGCGATGGCGAGGGCGGATTTGTGCAGCCATGCGGCCTGGCGCTGCGCGGCGGAGATGATCACGCCGGGATAGGTACCGGCGATCATGGCCTTTGCGAATTCGGTCTCGACGATATCGGGCCGGCCGGCGAAGGCGCCGTCGACGATCGGATCGAGCTTCAGCTCGGACGCATCGGCGACGACGGACATCACGTCATCCAGGGTGATCTCGCCTTTGCCATGGGCGTAGAGCGTGAGCTTGCGCAGCTCGTTGCGCGAGGCCTGGCGGTCGCCGCCGAGGAACGACATCAGCGCGGCGCGAGCATCCTGCGCGATGCGCAAATTGGCGATGCGGAGCTCGTCCTCCATCAGTTTTGCGAGGTCGCGCTCGGTGTCGGGATAGCAGCCGATCGCCACGGCCGTCTTGGCCTTCTCGCAGGCCTTGCGCAGCGGCGATTCAGGGCGAAGCTCGCCGGCCTCGATCACGATGCGGCAATCCTTCACCGACATTTCGGCCAGCGTGTCGACGCCGCTGGCAAAGCTGCGTGAGCCGGCGCGGATGCGAATGGCGCGGCGGCCGCCGAACAGCGGCACGGTCATGGCTTCGTCGACCAGGCGCGACGGCTCTGCGGAGAGCTCGTCGCCGTCGAGTTTGACCAGCGAAAAGGGATCATTGGGGTCGTCGACGGCGGACGCAATCAGCGCGTCGGCGCGCTCGCGCACGAGACCGGCATCGGGACCATAGAGCAGGATGATCGGACGGCCCGCGTCGGGACGGGCAAGGAAGGTATCGATCTCTTTTCCGCGCAGCGCGACCATCGGGCCCAATATGGATCGTGATTCCGGGTTCGCCCGTCAGGCGCCCCGGAATGACAGACTACGTCAGGTGCCTGCGGTGAAGAACGCGGCGAGCCGGGTGTTGATGTTCTCGGCGATCTCGTTGGCGGCACGGTCTTCGGCGTCACGCACCGCACGGTTGCGGGAGAAACGCTGATAGGAGCCGGGCATGTCGTAGGACACCCGCGAGAACGTCGTGCCGGTCATCACCGATTTGCCGCTCACGACCTCGACGAGATTGTACTGGCAGTCGATGCCGTAATTCTCGCTGTTCGGCAGGCCGGTGTTGGGATCGACGATCAAGGACGACTTGCTGGAGTTGAAGCGGATCACCAAGCGGTGGGTCGGCGGCATGCCTGTGGCCGAGCCGTAGAGCTTGAACGCCAACGCATTGCGGACCTCGACCCCGACCCGGGCTTCACGCGAGGCGTTTGGCTTGTCGATCGGCGGAAGCTCGACGCCCATCAGCTTTTCGCGCAAGCCGGGGGTGCCGTCGGTATGCTCGGCATACATCGGCTGGAAGCAGCCAGCCGTCAGCGCCGCCAATGCGGCGACTGCCAGCAAGCGGGCTGCGATGCGGATCCTAGCCGACAACATTCACGATCCTCTTGGGGACGATGATCACCTTGCGAACGGGCTTGCCGTCCAGCGCCAGTTTTACAGCATCGAGGGCCAAAGCGGCAGCCTCGATTTCCGGATTCTGGGCCGCTGTTGCAACCGTGACCTCACCCCGCTTCTTGCCGTTGACCTGAACCACCAGCGTCACGCTGTCTTCAACCAGCAAATCGCGTTCGATTTGGGGCCAATCGGCCTCGGAAACCATGCCGGGCTGGCCCAGAATCTGCCAGCACTCCTCGGCCAAATGCGGCATCATCGGGGAGAACAGCTGGACCAGGATCTGGCTGGCCTCCCGGATCGCCCAAGCTAAATCTGGAGCCAAATCTGGAGCCAGATCGGCGGCCGGCTGGCCGGGGCGCTGCAGCACCTCCGAAAACGTGTTCGTGAATTCACGGATATGGGCGAGGCAGACGTTGAAGTGGAGCCGCTCGACGCCGGTCGTGACCTTGTCGAGCGCGCCGTGGGCGGCCTTGCGCAAAGCGGTCGCATCCGGACCGAACGAGACCGGCCGGGCCGCGGGGGCAGCCTTGCCGAGTTCCTTGCAAAGCTCTTCGGCGTCGTTCACCAGTCGCCACAGCCGCTGCACGAAGCGCGAGGCGCCCTGGACGCGCTCGTCGCTCCAGATCACGTCGCGATCGGGCGGGGAGTCCGACAGCATGAACCAGCGGGCGACGTCGGCGCCATAGGTCGCGATGATGTCGTCGGGGTCGACCGTGTTCTTCTTCGACTTCGACATCTTCTCGATCGCGCCGATCTGGATGTCCTCGCCGGTCGCAAGTAGCGTCGCGCGGCGCCCGTTGCCGCCGACCTCGATCTTCACCTCGGCTGGCTGCACCCAGTTGCCGTCGGCCTTCTGGTAGGTCTCGTGTACCACCATGCCTTGCGTGAACATGCCGGCGAACGGCTCGTCCAACGCGATGTGCCCGGTCGCCTTCATCGCGCGGGTGAAGAAGCGGCTGTAGAGCAGATGCAGGATCGCGTGCTCGACGCCACCAATATACTGGTCGACCGGCAGCATCCGGTTGGCGACCGCAGGCGTCGTCGGCGCGTTCTCGTTCCAGGGATCTGTGAAGCGCGCAAAATACCAGGACGAATCCACGAAGGTGTCCATGGTGTCGGTTTCGCGCTGCGCCTTGCCGCCGCACTTCGGGCAAGTCACGTGCTTCCAGGTCGGGTGATGGTCGAGCGCGTTGCCCGGCTTGTCGAAGCTCACATCCTCTGGCAGCACCACCGGCAGGTCGGCATCCGGCACCGGCACCACGTCGCACTTCGGACAGTGGATGACGGGTATCGGGCAGCCCCAATAGCGCTGCCGCGAAATGCCCCAATCGCGCAGGCGGAAATTGACCTGGCGCTCAGCGACCGGCGCATTGCCGCGGAGTTCGCTCTCGAGACGCTTCGCAACAGCTTCCTTCGCCTCGTCGATGGTCATGCCGTCGAGGAAGCGCGAATTGATGATGCGGCCGTCACCGTCATAGGCGGTGTCGGTGATGACGAACGTCTTGGGGTCCTGGCCCTCGGGGCACACCACCGGCGTGTTGCCGAGATTGTACTTGTTGACGAAATCGAGGTCGCGCTGGTCATGCGCGGGGCAGCCGAAGATTGCGCCGGTGCCGTATTCCATCAGCACGAAGTTGGCGACATAGACCGGCAGCTTCCAAGAGGGATCGAACGGATGAACCGCGCGAATGCCGGTGTCAAAACCCTGCTTCTCCGCGGTGTCAATGATCGACTGCGCGGTGCCGATCTTCTTGATGTCGGCAATGAACTCCGCAAGCTTCGGGTTCTTCGCGGCGGCAGCCTGCGCCAGCGGATGGTCCGCCGAGATCGCCATGAATTTCGCGCCGAACAGCGTGTCGGGGCGCGTCGTGAAAATCTTCAGCTCGCTCTCGCCGGCCGGCGTGGTCGCCTGATCCAGCGCGAAGCGGATCAGCAGGCCTTCGGAGCGGCCGATCCAGTTGCGCTGCATCAGCCGTACCTTGTCAGGCCAGCGGTCGAGCCCATCCAGCGCGGACAGCAATTCCTGCGAGTACTTCGTGATCTTGAAGACCCATTGGCTCATCTCGCGCTGTTCGACAACGGCACCCGAACGCCAGCCGCGGCCGTCGATCACCTGCTCGTTGGCGAGCACGGTCATGTCGACCGGATCCCAGTTGAGCTTACGCTTCTCGCGCTCGGCGAGGCCGGCGGCGAGCATGTCCAGAAACATCTTCTGCTGATGCTTGTAGTAGCTGGGGTCGCAGGTCGCGAACTCGCGCGACCAGTCCAGCGACAGCCCGATCGAGCGGAGCTGCTTCTTCATCGCGGCGATGTTGGCGTAGGTCCAGGCTTTCGGCGCGACCTTGCGCTCGATGGCGGCGTTCTCGGCCGGCAGGCCGAAAGCGTCCCAGCCCATCGGGTGCAGCACGTTAAAACCCTTGGCGCGCATGAAGCGGGCCAGCACGTCGCCGAGCGTGTAGTTGCGGACATGGCCGATATGGATGCGCCCGGACGGGTAGGGGAACATCTCCAGCACATAGTATTTCGGCCGGGAATCGTCGTTCTTTGAGACGAAGATCGCCTGTTCGTCCCACTGGCGTTGCCAGCGCGGTTCGGCGTCGCGGGCGTTATAGCGTTCGGAGGTCATGGAATCGTTAGGTTTTCGTGGTTTCGGCCGGCTGAAGAGGCCGGACTAGGCCATAGAAGTCCTTAAGGGGTCAATGGGTTGCCGCAGCGGCGGCTCACCGCAATGCTGCTCCGCAAAAGTACGGATGAGCCTATTGGGATCGGATTAAGGGCTCGGTGCGAGGTTGGCCCGCCAACAGCACCCGCGCAGGCGATGGATTCCAGCTTCGACGATCCCGATTACGACTATGCCGCGTCCATCGCCGGGCGGGCGGTGCGGAGCATGGCCGAGCAGCGGATTCCGCCGACACCGACCAATTTTGCCATCTGGTTCCAGTATTACGCCGGCACCCATGACGATTTGCGCAACGCCATCGATCTCCTGATCGACCACAACCGTCCGTTCGACAGCCGGACCAATCAGGACCTGTTCGAGACTTATATCGCGCCCCAAGTCAGCGCTGTCGTGGTCGACACGTCCGAGCGGCTGCATGCCCTGATGGGCGCGGCGAAGGGGTTTCTGGCCACCGCGATTGCCGACAATCGCTCCCAGATGCAGGTGATCAGCCAGGTTGCTGACCAGGGCCAGGCCGGCGTCGATCCGAAGGCGCTGGTCGCCCAGCTCATGAACGAGCTGGCGCGGGCCGCCACACGGACGACCCGGCTCGAGGCAGGCTTTGCGGAAAAGACCCGTGAGCTCGACGTCATCCGTGATTCGCTCTCCAAATCCGAGGAACGCGCCCGGACCGACACGCTGACTGGGCTGGCAAACCGTCGGGCACTGGATGAATTCCTGCGCAAGGCGCAGACGACGGCGGATTGGGGCGAGCCGCTCAGTGTGCTCCTGCTGGACATCGATCACTTCAAGACCTTCAACGACAATTTCGGCCACGGCGTCGGCGACCAGGTGCTGCGCCTGATGGCGAACGTGTTGCGCGAAAAGGTGCGCCCGCAGGATCTACCGGCGCGCTATGGCGGCGAGGAGCTGATCGCGGTGCTGCCGGATGCCGATCTTGCGGCTTGCGCTGAGACGGCCGAGCGCATCAGGCGCGCGCTCGCGGAATGCACCATCACGCGCCGCTCGACCGGCGAGGTGTTGCCGAACATCACGGTTTCAATCGGTGTGGCGCAGTATCGGACTGGCGAATCCACCGCCGATTTGATCGAGCGCTGCGATCGCGCGCTCTATCTCGCCAAGGGAGGTGGCCGCAACCGCGTGGTGACGGAAAACGAGCTCGATCGCGCCGAGGCTGCGGGTTAGAGCATGATCCGGAAAAGTGTGCAGCGGTTTTCCGAAAAGATCATGCTCAAGAAATAGAGCTAGCCCGCCATCGCGATTTCAGCGGTGGTCCCCTCGATCCGCAAAATGCCGTGCTCGACGACATTGTTGCGGCCGCGATGTTTGGCTGCATAGAGCGCAGCATCAGCGGCTTCGATCAGATCGCCCGGACGCAAGGTCTCGTTCGGCCGCGTCGCCGCAACGCCGATCGAGACGGTGACGATCATGTGGGCCGAGGTGATGTGGGGCAGGCAGAGCTTCAGTACGGCCGCGCGGACCAGCTCACCGATCTCGACCGCGCGCATCACGTCGGTGTTCGGCAGCAGCAGGCAGAATTCTTCGCCGCCATAGCGCGCCGCAAAGCCCATCGTGTCGGCGGCGATGCCGGACAGCGACTCGCCGAGCCGGGTCAGGCAGGAATCGCCTTCGAGATGCCCGTAGGTGTCGTTGAACAGCTTGAAATGGTCGACGTCGATCATCAACAGCGCGAGCTCGCTGCCATATTGCTGCGCGCGCATCCATTCGAAGTCGAGACGGCTCTGGAAGCCGCGGCGGTTGGCAAGTCCCGACAGCATATCGATCGACGCCATCACCGTCAGCCGGTCGTTGGTCGCGATCAGCTCGCGCTCGCGCTGGCTGAGCTGGGCCGCCATCGCGTTGAAGGCGCGCGCCAGCGGCACGAATTCGGACGGCAGCCGGTTGCGCGCCGCGCGGGCCGACAGGTCGCCTTCGCCGAGACGCTTGGCCATGTCGGCGAGCATTTCGATCGGCTTGATCACGAGCTTCTCGGCGGCGATCAGCGCGCCGAGCAGCACGAACACGACGACGAAGGCGAGTTGGAGATAGGCGGTGCGGATGTCGCGGCTCACCGCCGCGGACACCTTGTCCTCGTCGATGCTGGCGATCAGGCGGGAATTGGTGCCGGCGATGCGGATGAAGCTGACTGCGCGGCGCGATCCGTCGGCGGCGAGAAACGACAGCGAGCCTTCGTCCTGATCGGAGCGCAAGGCCTTGTCGGTGATCGCCGACATCAGCGGCATGTTGTCGAGCGGACGTCCGACCGCGCTGTGCTGGTCGGCGGGCGCAGCCAGCACGGTGCCTGCGCTGTCGACCAGCACCGCCGTAATGCCGGCGCGGCCGCCCAGATTGTTCATGACCTTCGACATCCAGTCGAGGTTGACGGTTGCGAGCACGACGGCGTCGGCGACGCCGCTGAACGCGGAGACCGGATAGACCGCCATGACGGTCGGCGACTGCACGGGCTTTGACAGGATGAAGTCGGACAGCACGAAGCGGCCTGTCTCCTGCGCCTGCCGGAAATAAGGCCGGTCGGAGAGGTCGAGGCCGACATACATGTTGTTGGTCGCGCACTGGATGCGGCCGTCCTGGCCGGCGATCAGGAGCGTGCGGATCCACGGAAGGCTCGTCGGCAGGCTCGCGCGCAACACGTCGCAGCTCTTGCTGACGCCGCCGGCGGAGGCGCGGATGAAGGCCTCGGATTTCAGGATGGTCTCGACCGACGAGATCACTTCGCGCTGCGCATCGGCGCCGTGCCTTGCCACCGTGGTGAACTCGGCCGTGGCCTGCGCAATCTGCTTGGTGCGGGTGTCTTCGAGCGAACGAATCCGCTCGAGCATCAAGGGCGCGACCAGAATCACCGCGAGCAACGCAAGCCGGGCCCTGATGCCTAGGACCTGCTTGAGTTTTGCTCGTTTGCGGTTGAAACTAACGCTTGCCATCTTCGCTACCCACCCCGCGGGCAAGGTAAAGCGAAGGGTTCAAAAACTCTTTCTTGAACTCGGTAAAATTGGAATTAACTCCGTTACTCCTGCAGTTGATCGACGTCATGACAGAAGCCAATGCCGCGCCGGTAACCGGCGATTCACCAAACGCGCTCGCCGCGGTCGAAGCGGAGATTGCACGCGCCTGCAAGGATGCGCGGCGCGATCGCGCCTCCGTGACGCTGATCGCGGTGTCCAAGACTTTTGGGGCTGATGCAATTACTCCGGTTATCGGCGCCGGACAGCGCGTATTCGGCGAGAATCGCGTGCAGGAGGCCAAAGGCAAGTGGCCGGCGTTAACGTCTGTTTACTCAGATATCGCGCTGCATCTGATCGGGCCGCTGCAATCCAACAAGGCGAAAGAGGCGGTCGCGCTGTTCGATGCCATCCATTCGGTCGACCGTCCGAGCATTTGCCAAGCGTTAGCCAAAGAAATCGAATCCCAGAACAAGCACCCCCAACTCTTCGTTCAGATCAACATCGGCGAGGAGCCGCAGAAGGCCGGTGTCGCGCCCGGCGAGGCCGACGCCTTCCTTGCGAGCTGCCGTGACACCTATGGGCTGACGATCTCGGGCCTGATGTGCATCCCGCCGGTTGACGAGCCGCCGGCGGCGCATTTCGCGCTGACCGCCAAGATCGCTGCGCGCAACGGATTGCAGAATCTGTCGATGGGCATGAGCGCGGACTATGCGACCGCCATCATGCTCGGCGCCACCCATGTGCGCGTGGGAAGCGCGATCTTCGGACACCGGTGATTCTCGTCGTCCCGGCGAAGGCCGGGACCCATACCGCGGAATCCATCGATTGCGGAGGGTCGGAGTACCGAACGATCAGTCTTCGCCAAACTGAATTTTGTGGTTATGGGTCCCGGCCTTCGCCGGGACGACAGCAGAGTCTATTCGAATCTCACCAACACTTTCCGCCCTCACCCGATGATGATTCGTGTTCGCGGCCCCAATCGCCGCAGCAATTGCAGCATCGCAGATTTCGTCATGGAGACGCAGCCCGCGGTCGGGCCGAAATTGTCGCGCGCCAGATGCAGAAACACCGCGCTGCCGCGGCCGGCGATACGCGGCCTGGTGTTGTGGTCGATTTCGATGATGAAGTCATAGAGCTGGTCGTCGCGTTTGAGCCGGTCGCCGCCCTCGCCGTCGCCGCGCCGGATCCACTGGTTGTAGTGGCGATCGCCGGGATCCTCGCACCAGGCGTCCGCGCCGGTGATGATCCGGGCCGGGAGCAATGTGTGGGGGCGGCTGTGGCGGTCGCCCCGCCACCACAATCGTCGGGGACGAAAGCTGCCCCTGGGGGTGCCGCCGTCGCCCTCGCGCTTGTTGGCCAGAATTCCGCCGCGCCCCAGCGCTACCGGAATCGTCAGCTGTCCGGCGGTCAGCCAGCCCCGGCACGGATTGCCGGCGGCAGGCTTGACGCGGATCGTGGAGAGCTGCCGGAAGCGCCGATTCATGGGATAAGCATTTGAATTGACGTTATTTTCCATGTGAACGCGCGGTGTCGAATTCATTACAGGACATTCATCAATTGGCCCTGCTATTCTAGGTTAGAGTAATTCCGGCTTGTGAATCGGTAACAGCCCACTACTTCAACACGAACAACAACAAAAACAGCGACCCCTCAAACTTCCCATCACGGCTGGGTGCGGCATGCATGCGCGCCTGGTCGACCCCAAAAGGATGATCCCCTATGGCCAATGCCCGCAAGATCCTGATCGTGGATGACGATACCGATCTGCGCGACACGTTGGTGGAGCAATTATCGCTACACGAAGAATTTGAAGCCTCCGCCGTCGATACCGGCGCCAAGGGTGCCAGCGCGGCAAAGGCCAACGCCCCCGATCTCGTGTTGATGGATGTCGGCCTCCCCGACACCGACGGTCGCGAGGTGGTCCGCTCCTTACGCAAAGGCGGTTTCAAGGCCCCGATCATCATGCTGACGGGGCATGACACCGATTCCGACACGATTCTGGGCCTGGAATCCGGCGCCAACGATTATGTGGCCAAGCCCTTCCGCTTCGCCGTGCTGCTGGCCCGCATCCGCGCCCAGCTGCGCCAGCACGAGGCCAGCGAGGACGCGGTGTTCTCGGTCGGCCCCTATTCCTTCCGCCCCGGCTCCAAGATGCTGACCGCTGCCAATGCGCGCAAGGTCCGCCTCACCGAGAAGGAAACAGCAATCCTGCGCTTCCTCTACCGGGCCGGCCAGATGCCGGTGTCGCGCGAGACCCTGCTCCAGGAGGTCTGGGGCTACAATTCCGGCGTCACCACCCACACGCTGGAAACCCACATCTACCGCCTTCGCCAGAAGATCGAGAAGGATGCCGCCAACCCGGAAATCCTGGTGACGGAAGCCGGTGGCTACAAGCTGGTGCCGTGATACGTTCCAGGAGCGCGCGATTCGTCGTAAATTAGCGCGTTCCACGAGCCTCGGACCGGAATGTCAATCGACGACGACGTAGCGCTGCTCGAGCGTGTCCCGACACTCCGCCTGTTGGGAGACGCCTCGTTGCGCATGCTGGCGATCGGCTCCGAGCAGCGTGACTTCGTCCGTGGTGACACCCTGTTCAATCTCGGCGACGATGCCGACGCCGGCTTCGTGGTGCAGCGCGGCGCCTTTCGCGTCGATGACGGCGCAGGCGCCGAGATGATCGCAGGTCCCGGCACGCTGATTGGCGAGCTCGCGCTGGTCGTGCCGATGAAGCGGCCATCCGGCGCGGTCGCGCTGGAGCACTCCTCTGTCATCCGCGTCGCGCGCAGCCTGTTTCAGCGCGTGCTCGAGAGCGACCCCGCCGCCGCGGTCCGCCTCCGCGACGAATTCGCGGTTCGCTCCAGCCAGATCGCGAGCGACATCCTGATGGCCGGTGCGAAGCTGAGCACCTGAGCGCGATGGATCTACCCGGGACCTACTCCGCGGGTTTCATTCTCTGTTGAATTCATACAGCGCGCTGCGGTCATTCTGGTAAAGGCGCCGCAGTCCGGGCATGACCGCCAGGTGCGGCGCATCGACGTCGAGCAGCCAGACATAGTCGAAGCGATCGCGCGGAATCTGCGCGATCCTTTGCGCGAGCGTGGCACTCAGATCGCCGTCGCAGCCGCCCGGGGGTATCTCGATGTATTGAGACGGATCTGCGTTGAACGCGGTGCCGCGCGCACGGAGCGGTGTCAGGAGTTGCTGGCCACCCGATGCATCCCATTGGGAGTTGACGAAGGCGTCCCGCCGGACGATGGCGAGCGACCCCAGATGCGCAACACGCGGCGCACGCCATTGCTCGCAGCTTGGCGGCCGTGTCAGCACGGCGATGCTTGCGCCGCGCGGGACGTCCTTCAGGGCCTGCAAATGTTGCGTGTAACCGGAATCATAGGCTGCGAATCCGACCGCCATGGCGACGATCCGAATCGCAAAAACAGCCAGCGCCATGCCCGCAATGATCGCCGAGCCGCGCTGCATGCGGTCGGTGGGCGCGATGGCGGTGAGGCCGATGATGAAGAAGACCGGCCATAGCCGGACATCGGCATAGACGGCGCCGAACATCTCGCCTGGCATCAGCAGGATCAGAACGAGGAAGCTCGCTGCTCCGACCAGCAGTGCTGGATTGCGGCTGACGTCACGGCTGCGGATGCCAAAATACAGCAGGCCGATGGCCAGCAGCAGGCTCAGCGTGTCCAGCCAGATATTCTGGTCGCGCAGCGTCCATACCAGTCCGAGGGTCTTGGTGCCGATGTCGAAGAAATGACCCGTCGAGGCGGCGCCATTGCCTTGCCGCCAGACCATCATGAGCACGGCCGGGATCATGACGGGCCAGGCGCGTCGCAGAATGACGATCACCATGGAAGGCCACGTCGCTGGCGCGCGATTCCAGTTGCGGCAGAGCTCAAAGGCGCCGACGAGGACGACCAGAACGACCCAGCCATAGGCGTGCGCGAGCCAGACCAGGCAGGCGGCCGCCGCGAACAGCGCGGCGCGCAACACCGAGCCATTCGTCCCTGTCGTCCCGACCCAGGATGCGAAAACGTGAAGCGCCAAGGCACAGCCAAGCCAGTAATTCACGAAACCAAGCTGGAACGGATAGGACATCGCGAACCATGCGGCGGCGATGGCGAAGGGCGTGAGCTCTCCATGCAAGGCTCGGCTGATCCGCCCGATGGCGGAGATCATGAGGAGCGGAAGCGCCAGCGCAATCAGCCACGCGGCGCGTTCCAGACCGAACATCGGTGCCAGCGGAGCGATGAGCAATTCAACGCCGAGATTGCCGACCAGCTGCCAGTGAAAATCCCAGTTCTGCTGCAGCGCGGGCGAGTTCGCCAGATGCAGCTGCACGTGGTAGCGGCCGATATGGGCGAGGAAATCGATCAGCGGCGGCGTGTGCACGAACCAGAAGGGTATCGTGCTCAGCAACATCAATCCCGGGACGACGAAACGGGAATTCCACCACGCATCAACGCGCGGCTTTGTGGGGTCTGACGGCGCCTGTGTGCGCATCATCCTCTCCGAAGGCTGGGAGCGTTTTCCAGCGAAATGGATACCGGTTCGCGTTAAGAAAACGCGTCAAGACAAAAATTCAGACGTCCAGCGTCACCGTCACCGGCACGTGGTCCGACGGTCGCTCCCAGCTGCGGGCATCGCGCAGAATCCTGAAATCCTGAACCGCATCCTTCAGCGCACGCGAGACCCAGATGTGGTCGAGCCGTCGGCCGCGGTCGCCGACGGTCCAGTCGGCGGAGCGGTAGCTCCACCACGTGTAGACCTTTTCCGACATCGGGATGCGGTCGCGCGCGACGTCGATCCATTCGCCGGCGCTGAGCGCGGCCTGCAGCTTTTCGGTTTCGATCGGGGTGTGCGAGACGACTTTCAGAAGCTGCTTGTGCGACCATACGTCGTTCTCGTGCGGCGCGACGTTGAGATCGCCGACCAGGATGTGGCGGTCTTCTCCGCGCGGATGCAGCGGCTCGCACGCCTTCATCTCGTCGAGGAAGCGAAGCTTATGGTCGAACTTTTCGTTCAGCGCTGGATCGGGAATGTCGCCGCCGGCGGGCACGTAGAAATTATGCAGCACCAGCGGGTTTGCGATGTTGGCTTTCTCTCCGAACGACACCGAGATGTGGCGCGAATCCACCTTGTCGCAGAAGGTACGGATGTCGCGGGATTCGAACGGAATCTTCGAGACGATGGCGACGCCGTGATAGCCCTTCTGCCCGTTCAGCGCGACGTGCTCGTAGCCGAGCCGCTTGAAGCGCTTTAGCGGAAAGGCATCGTCGATGCACTTGGTCTCCTGGAGACACAGCACGTCCGGCCGCGCGCTCTTGAGAAACTTCGCGACCAGATCGATGCGCAGCCGCACCGAATTGATGTTCCAGGTTGTCAGGGAAAGACGCATGAGGATGGCGTCTTAGCATGGATTGGCGTGAGTGGCAGTTTGTAGGGTGGATTAGCGGAGCGTAATCCACCGACTTGCTTTCCGCGGAGGAATAAGCGGTGGGTTACGCCTTCGGCTAATCTTACTGAGTCATTCGGTCGCGGCCGCGGTGGGCGGAGAATCAAATATTTGAGGAGATTCAATATTTGGCATGCGGAGGGCCAGATGGATCTCAATCAGGGTGAAAGCAGCGGGGCACGGTTTGCGGCCTATGTAGCTGGGCTTGGAAGTGTGATCGGTCAGGCAGTGCGGATGAGGCCGCTGCGTGACTATTGCACCGGCTTGATATTGCCGGGCGAACGTAAG
>NZ_AXAY01000038.1 GCF_000473045.1 Bradyrhizobium sp. WSM3983
ACCTGCTGGAGCAGAACATCGACGTCCGCGTGATCCAGGTGCTGCTCGGTCATGCCAAGCTCGACACCACGGCACTCTATACCCGCGTCGCCACCAAGACGATCAGCGAGGTCATGAGCCCGCTGCAGCATATCGCGCTCAAGCTCAAGGAGATAAGGCCGAGCGGCTGATGCGGCGCGCATGTCGCATTTGGCTTTGGAGGTTACGGATATCTTCCGCAGCCATGGTCCGGCTTGGCGTCAAGCCCATGCCGGCCATGTCAGCCTCGATCAGTTGAAGGTCATGTCGGCGATCGAGCGCTGCCGTACGGCAGCCCTCGGCGGCCATGTCGCGCGCTGCGCGGACCGTGCCTATCCCACCATTGCCTACAACTCCTGCCGCAACCGGCACTGCCCGAAGTGCCAAGGCGCCGCCGCGAAGGACTGGCTTGCCGACCGCGAGGCCGACCTGTTGCCGGAGCCGTACCCCAACGCGAGTAGGCGGGACCGCTCGCCTTTATCGTATCTTAGGACCGCGTTTTTGGCCTTTGGTTCCTCGCCTGGACGAGTGATCGCACCGCAACAGACGGGCGATCATTCCTTCGCCGATTTCACTGGCGGACCACCCTGTACCGTATCTCGAAGAGTACGAGCAAAGAAATCGCGAGCTATCGCATCCAGGGCTGCAGAGATTTGTTCGCCGGATTCTCGCGGGGTGGCAGGCTCGACGTCGAGTCTGTCGGCCTCGCGAATATAGTCCATGGATAGCTCGCGCAAGCGCTGGACTTCAGAGTCATCCGGTAACGGCGCGATTTGAGCCAAAAGGTATCGTGCACGCGCGCGTGCGCGCTCGCTTCGAGAACCATTCATGATGGCCTCCAACGGGATTTGCATCTGTGAGTTTTCTGATCAGATCCCTCTGCCCGAACAATAACATTCGGAATGGGAAGGAGGCCCTTGAGATCGGCTCGCTGAGATCAAGTAGACTCAACGCGGGCTGCTATGTCGTGTTCCTGACATTGCGCCGATTTTAGCCGATCAATGCTTGTTAACGGCGACCTAGGTTAGAGCTCCCGCTTCGCCGCGGTTGTGCAGGCTCTGGTACTGTGATTTCACGGCTTCGTAGCACTCGCAGGCCGCATCTTGCAGCCCCTCAAGGTTGGTGATCTGGATTTTGCCCCGGGTGTATTTGATGATCCCCGCCTTCTGAAGGGTGTGCGCCACCACCGTCACACTTGTTCGACGGACACCCAACATCTCCGCTAAGAACTCTTGCGTGAATAGAAGGGTGTCACTTTGTGATAGGTCTCGCGACCTGAGCAGCCAGCGGCAAAGGCGGGCGTCCACATGATGCGCCGCCATGCAGGCAGTGGATTGCTGCGCCTGCGCGTAAAGGACCTGCTCATGTCTGATCAGCAGCGAAAGAAGCGGCTGGCTCTGCATGGCTGCACTCCTGAGCCCCGCCAGGCTGCAAACGACCGCCGCGCCGCTCAGCTGGATCACCGCCCGGCTTAGCGAGAACTTGCCATCGAGCGCGGCTGACGCGCCAACTACGCCGTCTCGGCCAACCATCGCGGCCTCTACCGCCTGGCCGCTCGATAGCGCGACTACGATAGAAATGACCGCGCTTGTCGGGAAATAGGTCGCCTCGATGCTACCGCCCGCCTCGAACAACACCTGCTCCTGTTCGAAATGCGCGAGCTTGAGGTGAGGTTGAAGGGCAGCCAGATCGCCCGGCGAAAGCGATGCAAGAAGGAAGTTGTCCCTGTGCGGCATATTGCGCTCCCTCGGTTGTGGCGGGAGCGCAGCGAGCTCTCAGTCAGCGGCGCGCCAGTGGCCTGCCGTCAATGGCCCGACGGTACGCCTAAACGCAGATAAAGCGAGGCTTTTTTGTCCCCGGCCAACCAGCGAGGCCATGTGTCGGCCTTGGGTCAGCGGACTAAAACCGCTCGCGCGGTAGGGCGCCGCGGCTGGCGACGAAGCCAAGACGATAGCGCAACGGGGCGGACTGTCTTGAGATCGAGGGGTTCGACAGGTGCGCGGCTTTCGGCTGCATCTGGCATCGAGCGGCGCCGGCGCGCCAAAGATCAACGCCACCGTCTTGGCGCTGCGGTTCCTCTTCAATGTGACGCTGGATCGCCCCGACCTCGCCAAGCATCTGGCGTTCATGCACGAGCCGCGCAAGGTACCGGTGGTGTTGAGCCCCGAGGAGGTTGCGCGTTTTCTGGAAGCGGCGCCGAGCGTCAAGTACAAGGCGGCGCTGAGTGTCGGCCTACGGTGCGGGGCTGCGTGTTTCCGAGGTCGTCTCGCTGAAGGTATCCGATATCGACTCCGAGCGCATGATGCTGCGCGTCGAGCAGGGCAAAGGCCGCAAGGATCGCCACGCGATGCTTTCTCCCGTGCTGCTCGAACGTCTGCGCAATTGGTATCGCATTTCCCGCCCACAGGGCTGGCTGTTTCCCGGACTGAAGCCGGCCAGCCCGATGACGACACGCCAGCTCACGCGCGCCTGCCACGCTGCGGCCGACATGGCCGAGATTACCAAGCGGGTGACGCCGCACACCTTGCGCCACAGCTTCGCGACCCACCTGCTCGAGCAGAACATCGATGCCCTCGATGTGGGATATCTGGGTTGGTGGTTGAAGCCGCCGGCATCCCATGAGCGGCGATGATGGCATCATGCCACTGTTTTGCCCGACGCATCAAGTTGATTTCGTAAAATCCGTAGATGCCGGTGAGCAAGCCATTAAAATCGCTATCACCGCTACTGTGCATGGGGTTGTTTTCGCTGTTTTGTTGTGAGCTCGCCGGGCCTGACCCCACCGGTTCTAGTGTCCGCCGAGATAGGCGGTGATCAGCCGGGGATCGTGGATGAGGTCCTTGGCAGGGCCGGACTGCACGATCTCGCCGGTCTCCAGCACATAGCCGTAGTCGGCCGTCTCCAGTGCGGCCCGTGCATTCTGCTCGACCAGCAGGATCGAGACGCCGAGGTCGCGCAGGGACGCGATGGTGCAGAAGATCTCGCGCACGATCAGCGGTGCAAGACCAAGGCTCGGCTCGTCCAGCATCAGCAGCTTGGGCTTGGCCATCAGCGCGCGCCCGAGCGCGAGCATCTGACGTTCGCCGCCGGAGAGTGTGCCGGCGGCCTGACGCTGGCGCTCCTTCAGGCGCGGGAAGCGGTCATAGACCTCATCCAGCGTCTTCCGGACGCCCGAGCGGTCGCGTAGGCTGTAGGAGCCCAGCAGAAGGTTGTCGGCAACCGACATGTCGGAGAACAGCTCGCGCTTTTCCGGAACGAGGCAGAGCCGGCGCTCGACGCGATCCTCGACCGACATTCTTCCGATATCGCCGCCCTGGAAGACCATGCGGCCGCGCGAGGCGAGCAGCCCGATCGTCGCCATCAGCAGCGTGGTCTTGCCGGCACCGTTCGGGCCGATGACGGTGACGATCTGTCCTTCTTCGACCGACAGCGACACGTTACGGACGGCTTCGACATTGTCGTAGCAGACGGTCACATCCGTCATGGAAAACATCCCGCTCACGCGACGCCTCCGAGATAGGCCTCTTGGACGCGCTCGTCGCTGCGGATCGCCGCCGGTGCGCCCTCGCAGAGCTTGGAGCCGAAATCGAGCACCACGATGCGATCGACCAGCGACATCACGAACTCCATGTCATGCTCGACGATCAGGATGGTCAAATTGTCGGCCCGCAGCGCCTGCAGCAGTTCCGCAAGCCGCAGCTTCTCCTGGCGTCGAAGGCCCGCCGCCGGCTCGTCGAGCACGAGCAGGGTCGGGTCCGCGGCCAGCGCACGCGCGATCTCCAGGATGCGCTGATTGCCGAGCGGCAGATTGCCGGCGAGCTCGAACGGCTTGTCACCGAGCCCGACGCGCTCGAGTTGCATCAGCGCCTCGTGCCGGGTGCTGGCTTCCTCGTGCTGGTTGAGGCGGAATGCGCCGGCAAATAATCCTGTGCCGGTGCGGGCGTAGGTGCCGAGCATGACGTTCTCGAGCAGGCTCATGCGGGGCCTGAGTTTCACATGCTGGAAGGTCCTGGCGATCCCGGCCTTGGCGATGCGCGACTGCGCGTCGCGCGTGATCGGCCGCCCTGCGAAGACGATCTCGCCCTTGTTGACCCGGAGCGCGCCGGTCAGGCAGTTGAACATCGTGCTCTTGCCGGCGCCGTTCGGGCCGATGACGGCGAGGATTTCGCCAGCTCGCACCTCGAAGCTGACATTGTTGACGGCGACCAAACCGCCGAACCGGCGCTCGGCGCCTTCGACCTTCAGAAGCAGCTCGCCCGGCGCCGGTTGTGCGCGGCGGGGCAGGGGCGGGGCTGGTTGCGGGCGCTCGCGCCGCACCTTCGGCAGATAGCGCGCGACGAATGGCACGATGCCTTGCCGCGCCCATTGCAGGAACAGGATGAACAGGGCGGAGAAGGCGACGATCTCGAGCTGGCCGGACGCGCCCTTGGCGATCAGCGGCAGATAGTCCTGCACGCTGTTCTTGAGCAGCGTGACGACCGCGGCGCCCACGACGCCGCCGAGCAGGCTGCCGGCGCCGCCGACCATCGACATCATCAGATATTCGATGCCCATGCCGGCATCGAACGGACCCGGGCTGATGAAGCGGCTCATATGGGCGTAGAGCCAGCCGGAGAGTGAGGCGAGGGCGGCCGCGATCACGAAGGTCACGAGCTTGATCCGGAAGGCGTTGATGCCGAGGCTTTCGACCAGCGTGTTGCCGCCGCGCAGTGCCCGCATGGCGCGGCCGAGCCGCGAGTCCAGCAGGTTGTAGCCGAGGAACAGAACCGCAGCGACGATGCCCCAGATCAGGAAATAGATCTGAGAACTGGAGACCAGCGCGAACGAGCCGAAGCTGATCGGCGGGATCGAGGAGATGCCGTTGAAGCGGCCGAGTCCCTCGACATTGCCGAACAGGAAGCCGATGGCAAGCCCCCAGGCGACCGTCGAGAGCGAGAGGAAATGGCCCTGAAGCCGCAGGGTGACGACACCGAGGATCGCCGCGACACCGCAGGTCAGCGCCACGCCGAACACCAGGCCAAGCCAGGGCGAATAGCCGTTGAGCGCCGAGACCCAGGCGGTGGCATAGGCCGCAACGCCGACGAATGCCGCCTGCCCGAACGACACGATGCCGCCGACGCCGGTGAGAAGCGCAAGGCCGATAGCAACGAGCGAATAGATGCCGATGTAGTTCATCAGCGTGATGCTGAACGGGCTGAGGGCGAAGGGCGCCAGAACAAGGCCCACCACTGCGGCCAGCGCCGCAAGCTGAACATGGAAGCGCGTCATTCCTCGATCTCCTCCTCGGAATGCAGCGAGGCGAGGGATCGCCAGATCAGGACCGGAATCAGCAGCGAAAACACGATGACGTCCTTCAGCGCACTGCTCTCGAAGGACGCGAAGCTTTCGAGGATGCCAACGCCGACCGCGCCGATCGCGGCTCCAGGATAGCTGGTCATGCCGCCGACGATGGCGCCGACGAACGCCTTGAGGCCGATCAGGAAGCCGGAATCGTAGAACACGGTGTTGACGGGCGCGATCAGGATGCCGGAGACGCCGGCCATCAGCGAGCCGAGCAGATAGGCGATGGTGCCGGCGCGCGCGGGCCGGATTCCCATCAGGCGCGATCCGGTCCGGTTGACGGCGGTGGCGCGCAGGGATTTTCCGACCAGCGTAAAGTCGAAGAAGAGGTAGAGAAAACCGCTGAACACGAGCGCCGCGATCACGATCAGCATGGTCTGCCCCGAGATCAGGACGCCGGCGAACTCCGTCGAGAACGACGTCAGCGGTTCGGTTCGAACCCCCTCAGGTCCGAAGAACAAGAGGCCGAGGCCGACCAGCGCGAAGTGCAATGCGACGGAGACCGTCAGCAGCAAGAGCACGGTGCCGTCGGCGATCGGGCGGAAGACGATCCGGTCGAGCAGCGGGGCGATCGGCGTGATCAGCATCAAGGCCAGCACGAGCCGGACGGCGAGGGGCGGATCCATCCGCATGGTCAGCCAGGCGGCGCCCACCACGGCGAAGGGGAGCACGAGATAGAAGAGCAGCGCGCGCGGCAGCAGGCGAAGCTCGCCATTGCGCATGAGCGAGATGATTTCGATCAGGGTCGCAAGGCAGGCCAGGATCACGACCAGCGCGCCCGTTCCCGGAAAGCGCTTGGCATCGAGCGCGGCAAGCGTCAGCGCGGTGAAGGCGGCGATGTCGCCAAAGGGAATGAAGATAACTCGCGTCACCGTGAAGATGAGGACGGTTCCGATCGCCACCAACGCATAGACTGCGCCGGTGGCGATTCCATCGATCGCAAGGATGGCTGCGATGTCGCTCGTCATGGAGACGCCGTTCCCCCGTTCTGACTATCTGCGCTTACGGTGCGTACTTCCAGGCGCCGCCGGTGAGGCGGACGACGACCAGCGAACGCTCGTCGACGCCGGTCACGGCGCCGGGCTTGAAATTGTAGACCGCATGCACGCCCGGCAGCTCCTTGGTGCTGAGGATCGCATCGCGGAGCGCCGTGCGGAATTCGGCCGTGCCTGGCTTTGCGCTCTTCAGCGCGCGCTCGGCGGCGTTGGCGAAGATCAGCCAGGCGTCGAAGGAATAGGCCGAGAAGCCGTCGGTGGTCGGAATATTATGGGTCTTCTGGTAGACCGCGCGGAAGTCCAGCGCGATCTTTTTGGCGAAGTGATCGTCGGGAAGCTGCTCGGCCACGATCACGGGGCCGGCGGAGACCTGAATGCCTTCGGCCGCCTTGCCCCCCACGTTCACGAAGTCCGGATTGACCAGCGCCACGGTGCCGTAGGTGTTTCCCTTGAAGCCGCGCTCGGCGAGGCTGAGCAGCGGCAGCGCGCCTTGCGTGCCCGAACCGCCGTCCAGCACGGCATCGGGACGCGCGGCCATCACCTTGAGGATCTGCGCGGTCACCGAGGTGTCGGTACGGGCGTAGCGTTCGTTGGTCTGGATCTTGATTTCGCCGGCCGCTTCAGCCGCCTTGGCGCCGTTATAGACGAGGTCGCCCCAGGCGTCGGTGAAGCCGATATAGCCGATGTTCTTCATGCCGTCGCGCTTCATGCGGTCGGCGATGATCTTGACGAGGAGAGAGGCCGGCTGCGGCACCGAGACCACCCATTGCTCGGGCGTTTCAGGAAGCTTGCCGATCGGCGACACCGCGATCATCGGCACCTTCAGCTCGCTCGCGACCGCCGCCATGGCGATGGTCGACGGCGCGGTGGCGGTCCCGATCAACAGGTCCACCTTCTCTTCTTCCACCAGCTTGCGTGCGTTGCGGGTCGCAGCCGACGGATCGGAGCCGTCGTCGAGCTGGATCAGGCGGATGGTCTCGCCGTTGATCGTCTTCTTGTATTCATAGGCGGCGTTGATGCCCCGGCCATAGGGAATGCCGATCGAGGAGCCGTTGCCGCTCAGCGACGTGACGAAGCCGATGGTGATGTCGGCCTGCGCCGCCGGCGCTGCCAGGACGCCGGCGGCAAGTGCGAGGAAGCTCAGAGTCTTTCGCATGTGCGTTCTCCTCCGTTGATGCTGGGTACGACAAATCGATTGAAAGCAATGCTGCAGCGCCAAAGGCCGGGCGCGGCCGAGAAGAGTTCGCTCGGCAAGGCGTCAGCAACCATGGCGACGCGTGCCGCTCAAATCGCGGGCCCATCGGCGGAAACCGGCGGGCGCCACTCGACGTAATGGGAAGTGATTGCCGCAGCCGCGATGCGCGACCAACGATGCTGCTGCCGGCTCTTCAAGCCCGACGACTGTCCACGCGATCGAGTTTCTCAAAATCGGTGCCCTGCAACATCATTGTCTTGGCCACCGGCTGCGGCCGATGGAGGATTACTTAAAGCCTAAAGTATTCCTGGCGGGCCCGTCAACACGTGTCACGGCACCGTCAGAAAAAAATGTCGTTGCATACAATTCCATCAGACTTCGCCATTTCCTTGATCTCTTTGCCCCGCCGAAAGGGCGTCCTCGCCGCGTTGCGAGAGCGTTGTCCGTCGGCGCTGCCGCGCACATTTGACGGTTCAATTAGTTTATGGTTGAAATATATCGTGGCAGCCGACGGCCGATCCTCCGATGGATCGCTCGAGGAGAAGGACGATGCGCATCTTCTGGCAGAGCTTCGTTGATGCGAGCGTGAATGCGCCCTACATGGCGCGGCTATCCGATTACCTCAATACGATCGCGGCGCCCGGGACGACAGTGTATGTCGAAGGGATTTCGCCGCCGGACCGCGAGTTCGGACGGCTCGCCGAACTGCGCTGCGCAGTCCAGGCCATCGACAATGGCATTGCGGCCGAGGAGGGTGGATTCGACGCCTTCGTCATGGGCCATTTCCAGGATCCCGGCCTCTACGAGCTTCGTTCCGCGCTCGCCATTCCCGTGATCGGGACCGGCGAGGCGACGCTGCTTGCGGCCTCGCAGCTCGGCCGGCGCCTCGGTCTCGTCACGCTCGATCCGGTTTTCGAAGTTTGGCACTTTGAGCAGGCCGAACGTTACGGCCTCGGAGACCGCGTCGTTCACGTGACCGGCATGGGCTGTAAGCCCGAGGATTTTGCCGAAGCGTTCGCGGGCGATGAGGCGGCCCAGGCCCGCATGATCAGGGATTTCGTCACCTGCGCGCTGCCGCTGACGGAGCGCGGCGCCGATGTCGTGATCCCCGCAGGTGTCCTTCCCGGTCTCTTGATCGGGCGCGAGCATGGTCTGAAGGTCGGGCACGCGCCCGTCGTCAATTGCGCGGCCGTCGCGCTCAAGAGCGCGGAGATGTGGGTGCAGCTCAAGCGCCTCAATGGCACCGAGCCCAGCCGCGGGCCAAGCTTCAGTCGCGCCAGCGACCTCGCCCGCAGCGATTTTCGCGCAATGCTCGCCCGCAACAAGCGCTAAGGCGCAGCACCGAATTTTGGAGACCAAGGCATGATGACACCCGAGAAGGTCCTGTACGAGACAGAGGTGACGGCCACCGGTGGTCGCGACGGCAAGGCCGTAAGCGCGGACGGTCTGTTGTCAGTCTCGCTGTCCGTGCCGAAATCGATGGGCGGTCCCGGCGGCGAGGGGACCAATCCGGAGCAGCTCTTTGCGGCCGGCTATGCCGCGTGCTTTCTCGGCGCGGTCAAGCTGGTGGCGCGCACACGGAAGATCGTGCCGTCCGCGAAGCCGTCGGTGACGGCGAAGGTCGCGATGGGGCCGGTCCCCGTCGGCTATGCGCTCGCCGTCGAATTGAAGGTCAACCTGCCCGGGGTCGAGAAAGCCGTCGCCGAGGAAATCGTCGCCGGTGCGCATGAGCGTTGTCCCTATTCGAACGCGACCCGCGGCAATATCGAGGTCAGTCTGACAGTGATCTGAGGCGAGCGACCGGTGAAGAAATCCCAGCGTACACCATACGACGGCATCGTGATCGCAGCTCCCGTCACGATTCCCTATGTGCGCTATTCCATCGAGAGCGCGCAATGGTGGATCGGCCGCGCGCTCGGCGCGCTGGTCGGGGAGGCCGGCATCAAGGCCTCCGACATCGACGGTCTCTGCGTCTCGAGCTTCACCATGGGCACCGACAGCGGCATTGGGCTGACGCAGCACTTTGGTCTTTGCGTCCGCTGGCTCGACACGATCCCGCTTGGCGGCGCCAGCGCCATCGCAGGCTTGCGGAAGGCTGCGCGCGCAGTCCAGGCCCGCGACGCCGACATCGTCGCCTGCGTGGCGGGCGACACCAATCATGTCGATTCCTTCCGCCTGACGCTCGAGAATTTCTCGCGCTTCAACCAGGATGCCGTCTATCCTTACGGCACGGGCGGCGCGAATGCGAGCTTCGCGCTGATCGCGCGAAACTACATGCGGACCTTCGGGGTTACGCGCGAGGACGTCGGCAGGATCGCGATCGCCCAGCGCGCCAATGCGCTGCGCAATCCGCACGCCCTGATGAAGGCGCCGCTGACGCTCGAGCAGTACCTGGCGGGCCGGCCGATTTCCGATCCAATTCACCTCTTTGATTGCGTGATGCCTTGCGCGGGGGCGGAAGCCTTTCTGGTGATGCGCGAGGAGACCGCCGCATCGCTCAACCTGCGCGCGGCGCGATTGCTGTCGACGATCGAGCGGCACAATGCCTTTGCCGACGACCCGATGCAGGTGCGCGGCGGCTGGGCGATGGACGTCGGCGAACTCTATGCCATGGCCGGCGTGAAGCCCGACGATCTCGACATTGTCCAGACTTACGATGACTATCCCGTCATCACCATGATGCAGTTCGAGGATCTCGGCTTTTGCAAGAAGGGTGAGGGCGCCGAATTCGTCCGTGCGCACGATCTCACCATCAACGGCGACTTCCCGCACAATACCTCCGGCGGGCAGCTCTCCGTCGGGCAGGCCGGCGCCGCCGGCGCCTATCTTGGTCTCGTCGAGGGGCTGCGGCAGGTGCTGGGAGCCGCGGGTCCCACGCAGGTCAGCAATGCGCGCCTCGGCTTGGCCTCCGGGTTCGGTATGATCAATTATGACCGCGGCCTCGCCTCAGGTGCCGCAATCTTTGCAGGGCCTTCACGATGATCGATCCGATCAAGCCGCCCCGCCGCAAGAACCCGCTGCTGCGGACGCGGCTTCCGGCATCGCCCCCGAGGCCGCGCAGCCGGACATCGCACGGCTTCACGCGGGCGGCTGCCGAGGGGCGCTTCATGCTCCAGCGTTGCGAGGCCTGCGGCGCATTCGCTTACCCGGCGCGGGAGGCTTGCCCCTCCTGCCTGTCGGCTGACCTTGCGTTTGCGGACGCGCCGCGCCGCGGCGTCCTTCTTGCCGAGACGACGGCGCGTGTGCCGAGCGATGTCTATTTCCGCGAACGGGCGCCCTGGCGGATCGGTCTCGTCAAGATGGATTGCGGTCCGACGATCGTTGCGCATCTTCATGCGGACTGTGCCGAGGGCGCACCAGTCCGCATGTCGTTTCAGCTCGACAAGAGCGGTCAGGCGGTGGCCTTTGCCCGACCCGAGGGGGAGACTCCCAACATGGCAGACGACAGGCAGTGGCGGGAAATGACGGCCGACCCGAAATTCAGGCGGGTGCTCGTCACCAACGGCCGCAGCGTGATTGGTCAGGAAGCCGTCGTTGCCCTGAAGGCCGCGGGCGCCAAGACCGTGTTCGTTGGCGTGGCTGAACCCTGGCGGCCGTTTGCCGGCGAAGACCTGCTGCGCCGGCAGGAGGGGGTTGAGGTCGTCACGCTCGATGCGGCCGACGAAAAATCTGCCGCCGACCTTGCCGCCGACATCGGCGGCAAGGTGGATATCCTCGTCAATACGACGGAGTATGTGCGGGCGGGCGGCCTACTCGACCGCAAGGGCACGAGCATCGCGAGGGACGAGATCGACCAGACGTATCTCGGCTTCATCAATCTCGCCCAGGCCTTCGGGCCCGCCATGCGGTTGCGCGGCGCTGACGGCGTCAACAACAGCGTCGCATGGGTCAACATCCTGTCGGTCTATGCGCTTGCGAACTGGCCGGCCTTTGGCGCCTATTCGGCCTCGCAGGCCGCGTGCCTGTCGCTGTCGCATTGCCTTCGCGCGGAGCTGCGGCCGGGGGGCATCAAGGTCATGAACCTTTTCACGGGGCCGGTCGACACCGAGTGGTTCCAGACCGTGGCGCCGCCGAAGGTGGCGCCGCGCGCGATCGCGCAGGCGATCGAGTCGGGGCTGAAAAACGGGCTTGAAGAAATGTATGTCGGGGATGTTGCCGAGGAGGTCCGGCAACGTCTCGCGGCCAATCCGAAAGCGCTCGAGCGCGAGCTCGACAGGTGAGGGACGGATTTCAACCAAGCCGGAGGACGTGACTATGCAAAGCAAGAATCTCCTGGAGCTGGCCGGTGCGATTTCTTCCGGCGCGGTCCGCGTCGTCGATCTGGCCTTTACGCTCAGTCCGGACTTTCCGGTCATCGTGCTGCCGCCCGAGTTCGGCCAGGCGGCGCCGGTGCGTATCCAGGAAATCTCGCGATATGATGGCCGCGGCCCGGCCTGGTACTGGAATAACGTGACGTTCGGCGAACACACCGGCACGCATTTCGACGCGCCGATCCACTGGTTCACCGGCAAGGACCTGCCGAACAATGCCGTCGACACGATGCCGGCCAAGGACATGATCGCTCCGGCCTGCGTCATCGACTGTTCGGCGGAGGCCGCGCAGGATGCCGACTTCGTGCTGACGGTGCCGATCGTCGAGGCCTGGGAAGCCAAGCATGGACGCATCCCGGCGCGCCACTGGGTGTTGCTGCGAACCGACTGGTCCAAGAAGGGCTGGCGCGACTATTCCAACCTGAAGGACGACGGCGCACACACGCCGGGACCGAACCCCGCCGTTATGAAGTGGCTGGTGGAAGAGCGCGGCATCATCGGCTTCGGCACCGAGACCATCGGCACCGATGCTGGCCAGGCCGGACATTTCGAGCCGCCTTATCCCGCGCATCACTTCCTGCATGGCGCGGGCCGCTACGGCCTGCAGTGCCTTTGCAATTTGGACCAGCTTCCGGCCACGGGCGCCGTCATCGTGGCTTCACCCCTGAAAATCCAGAACGGGTCCGGCAGTCCGCTCCGGGTCATCGCACTGGTTGGGGCGAACTGACCAAGGCATGGCGCTTGCCGAACGAGACAACAGAAGAAACCACTGACGAAAGATAGGTGCCATGAACTTGATGAAGAGCCTGTTGGCTTCCACCGTTCTGCTTCTTGCGGCGCCGCAGATTGCACAGGCGGAGATTCTTGTCGGCTTCGTCACCGGCCTCAGCGGGCCGGTGTCGTCGATCGGGATTCCGAATGGGAAGGGAATCGCGGCGGGCCAGGCCTATGTCGGCGAGGTCGGAGGCGAGAAGCTCCGCATCATTCAGCTCGACGACGGCTCCGATCCGACGGCGTCGGCGCGCAACGCACGCAAGCTCGTCGAGCAGGAGAAGGTCGACATCCTCATCGGCACCTCAGGCGCGCCCCAGACCCTCGCAATGGCGACCGCCGCGATCGAGATGAAAATCCCGATGATCGCGGTATCCCCGATCGCGCCGGTGCCACCGGGCAATGGCGGTCCCTGGGTCGTGCAGACGCCGCAGCCGACGCCGTTGCTCGTCCAGGGCATCGTCGATCACATGAAGGCCCATGGACTGAAGACGGTGGCGTTCATCGGATTCTCCGATGCGTTCGGCGATCTCATGTACAATTCGCTCGAGCAAAGTGCGAAGGCGGCCGACATCAAGGTCGTCGCGAATGAGCGATATGCGCGATCGGACTCTTCGGTAACGGCCCAGGTGCTGCGCGCTCTCGCCATCCGCCCCGACGCCATCATGCTCGGCGGCACCGGCACGCCCGGCGCATTGCCGGTCATCGCCCTGTCCGAACGGGGATACAAGGGACCGCTTTACGGCAATCACGGGCTCATCAGCGCCGATTTCCTGCGCCTTGCCGGAAAGACCGCCAATGGCATCATCTGTCCGACCGGGCCGGTGACCGCGGCCGAGCAATTGCCCGCCAGCAATCCGATCCAGAAGATGGCGCTGGATTTCCGCTCGGCCTTCGAGAAGGCGAATGGCGAGGCTCCGACGGATTCGTTCTCGTCGTACTCCTTTGACGGTTGGCTGGTGTTCGTCGACGCCGCCAAGCGTGCGATGGCGACTGGCGCCAAGGCGGGTACGCCGGAATTCCGCACCGCGCTGCGCGAGGCGCTGTTCACGACCAGGGACGTGGTGGGGACGCAAGGCATCTACACCTATACGCAGGCGGATCGGCACGGCGTCGACGCCCGTGCGCGCATTCTGGTTCAGATCGAGGACGGCAAGTACAAGCTGCTGCCGTGACTGAGGCGCCTATGGCAAAGTCCGGCGCGCTATCGGGGGCCAGGGACGGCGCTGCGGCCCCGGCCTGGGCTCGCGCGGTCGAGCTGTTTCCACCATCCGACCGGATTCTCTCCACCATCCTGACGCGGCAGGCCGAACGTTACGGCGATCGTGTCCTGCTTGTCGCGGGAGAGACGCGCTGGACCTACGCGCAGACGGCGGCGGTTGCCGCCGCATCGGCGCGGACGCTTGTCGACGCCGGGATCAAGCCCGGCGACCGGGTCGCCCTGATGTGCTCCAACCGGCCGGAGTTTCTTCAAGTCTATCTCGGATGTGCCTGGCTCGGTGCGATCGTGGTGCCGATCAACATGGCGCTGCGCGGCTTCCAGCTCTCCCACATCTTCCGCAATTCGCAACCCTCTCTCCTCGTCGTCGAAGCGTCGTTACTTGCTGCGATCGACACGGTCGACGCAGATGTCGAGCTTCCCTCACAGACCTGGGTGATTGGAACGGCCGCCGAGACAGGCTGCGCGAAGATCGCGCCGGTCCCGCTGCCCGCTCTCGGGGACCAAGCAGCCGCCAGCCTCGTGCGGCCCGGCGATACCGTGGCCATTCTCTACACGTCCGGCACCACGGGCCCGGCCAAGGGTGTGTGCTGTCCGCAGGCGCAATTGTTCTGGTGGGGCATCTACTCGGCGCGCGCGTTGGGCATTCGTGAAGGCGACGTGCTGTTCACGACGCTGCCGCTGTTCCACACCAACGCGCTGAATGCGTTCTATCAGGCTGTCCTGAACGGGTGTACTTACGTGCTCGAGCCCAAATTCTCCGCTTCCGGCTTCTGGGCTGCCGCGCGACGGCATGATGCGACCGTCGGCTATCTGCTCGGCGCCATGGCCTCGATGCTGCTGGCGCAGCCAGGGACCGAAGACGACAGGGCGCATCGCCTTCGCGTTGCACTTGGCGGCGGCGTGCCGCCGCAGATCCACGCGCCGTTTTTCGAGCGGTTCGGCGTGCCGCTGGTCGATGGTTATGGATCGACGGAGACCAATTTCGTGTTCGCGGGCGCAATTCCGTCCGACCGCCCAGGGACGATGGGATATCTCGCTGACGGCATCGAAGCCCGGATCGCCGATGCCGATGATGCCGAGCTTCCCATTGGACGGGCGGGAGAGTTGCTGCTGCGCGCCAGCGAGCCCTTTGCATTCGCGACCGGGTATTTCGGCATGCCGGAGAAGACGGTCGAGGCTTGGCGAAATCTCTGGTTCCACTCCGGTGATCGCGTGGTCCGCGACTCCGACGGGCATTATCGCTTCGTCGACCGCATGAAGGATTCGATCCGCAGGCGCGGCGAGAATGTGTCTTCGTGGGAGGTGGAGCAGGCGATCCAGTCCCATCCCGCGGTTGCGGCCTGCGCGATCTATCCGCTGCCCTCGGAATTGGGCGAGGACGAGGTTGCCGCGGCGATCCTGCCGGAGCCCGGCCAATCGCTCGCGCCCGTTGACATCATCCGTCACTGCGAAGGCAGGATCGCCTATTTCGCCATTCCCCGTTACGTGCGGATCGTGAAAGAGATGCCGCTGACGGAGAACGGCAAGATCAAGAAGGGCGTGCTGCGCGACGCGGGTGTCACGGCGGATATCTGGGACCGCGAGGCGGCTGGAATCAAAGTGAGGCGTTAACGTCCGGCGCGCGAGCCTTCACGGCTTTTCCAGCGAATCCCTGACGACGCCCTTGAGCTCGTCCAGCTTGCCGATCAATCCGTCGAGCTTGTCAGCGGGGAATCCCGCCAGCAGCTCCGCGAGCCAGGAGCCATGGCTCTTCGCCATGCGCCTGAAGGCCTTTCGGCCCTCGACCGTCATGCAGACGATCTGCACGCGGCGATCCAGGGTCGAGGGCGTGCGGGTGATGTAGCCGTCCTCGACCAGGCGGTCGACGATCGGCGTCAGGTTCCCGGCTGACACCATCAGGCGCTTGGGCAGCTCTCCCAGCACCAGTCCGCTCGGCTCGCGGTCGAGTTGGGCCAGAACGTCGAAGCGGGGCATGGTGAAATCGAATTCCTCGCGAAACCGGCGGCGCAGCTCGCCCTCGATCAGGGTCGTGCAGGCCAGCAACCGGAGCCAAAGCCGTGTCTGAGCCCTGTACTCGGCCTCCTGGTCGGCCCCATTCTTGGGTGAAACAGGCGGGGACTCCTTCGCGAGTGCCAAATCGAATCTCCTGGGAGTGTCTTGCCTGCCGACAACGGACGGCGTCGTGAACAATTCGCAAGATAGTTCGTGCCAAAAGTAAATTCAAGGCTCGGCCGGATTCCCGCCGAGCCGGGTCTGATCTTGCGGTAAACCTGCGGCCAGTCACAAGATTGTAGCGATACGCAGTGGCGACATCAAAAGCCTCCGACAAGCGCCTTGACAATCCGTGCGCCGTCGAAATATTTTATGCTTAAAATAATTTGCGGACCGGCATTCTCTAGCGGATGCAGCTCGGCAAATGGCGCGGCGCGCGAAAGCGAGGGATCATGCGCATAGTCTGTATCGGCGGCGGCCCGGCCGGTCTTTATCTGGGCCTGCTGATGAAGCGCCGTCACCCGGAGCACATCATCACCGTCGTCGAGCGCAACAAGCCGTACGACACGTTCGGCTGGGGCGTCGTGTTCTCGGACGCGATGATGCAGGCGATGCGCATTGCCGATCCCGAAAGTGCGACCGAGATCGAGGAGGCCTTCAATCACTGGGACGATATCGAGCTCGTCTTCAAGGGAACGCGCCAGCGCACGACCGGCCATGGCTTCATCGGTATCGGCCGCAAGCACCTGCTGAATATCCTGCAACGGCGCTGCGAGGCGCTGGGGGTCGAGCTCGTCTTCGAGCGCGACGTCGAGTCCGATCTCGAATTTCCCGATGCCGACCTGATCGTCGCCTGCGACGGCGTCAATTCCAGGATTCGCACCCGCTATGCCGAGCAGTTCCGGCCCGACATGGTGATCCGCCCCAACCGCTTTATCTGGCTCGGGACCAAGAGGGCGTTCGATGCCTTCACGTTCGACTTTCGGAAGACCGAGCATGGCTGGTTCCAGGCGCATATCTACAGGTTCGATGCCGAGACATCGACTTTCATCGTCGAGACCACGGAAGAAGCCTACAACGCCCATGGCCTCGGCGAGCTCGACCAGCAAGGATCGATCGAGTTCTGCGAGAAGATCTTCGCCGAAACGCTCGATGGCGCAAAGCTCCTGACCAATGCCCGCCATCTGCGCGGCTCGGCCTGGCTCAATTTCAGCCGTTTGATCTGCGGCAAATGGAGCGTGTTCAACGGCAAGTCCCATGTCGTGCTGATGGGGGATGCCGCGCACACCGCGCATTTCGCCATCGGCTCGGGCACCAAACTCGCGCTCGACGACGCCATCGAGCTTGCCAACCAGTTCGACCGTCATGGTCACGGCGGCGACAACATCGGCACGGTGCTGGAAGCCTATGAGGAAGTGCGCCGCGTCGATGTCGCGCGCATCCAGAACGCCGCGCGCAATGCCATGGAATGGTTCGAGGTGGTCGGCCACCGCTATGCCGACACACTGGAGCCGCCACAATTCTTTTATTCGATGCTGACGCGCTCGCAGCGGATCAGCCACGAGAATCTGCGCTTGCGTGATCGCACCTGGCTGGAAGGTTTTGAGCGATGGTTCGCCGCGCGTTCGGGAATCGCGGTCAAGGACGGCGAACGCGTGCCGCCGCCGATGTTGACGCCGCACCGCGTGCGTGGCCTTTCGCTCGCGAATCGCATCATGGTCTCGCCGATGGCGATGTATTCGGCGCAGGATGGGCTCATCGACGACTTCCACATCGCCCATCTCGGCGCTCGCGCCATGGGCGGTGCCGCGCTGATCTTCGCCGAGATGACCTGTGTCTCGCCGGATGCGCGGATCACGCCGGGCTGCCTCGGGCTCTGGAACGACGAGCAAGCGGCACAATGGCGCCGGCTGGTCGATCTGATCCACCGCCTCGGACACGCCAAGGTCGGCATCCAGCTCGGCCATGCCGGACGGAAGGGATCGACCAGGCTTGCATGGGAAGGCATCGATCGGCCGCTGGAGACCGGCAATTGGCCGCTGATCTCGGCCTCGGCGCTGCCCTATCTGCCCCACAGCCAGCTGCCGCGGGCGATGGACCGCAGCGACATGGGCCGCGTACGCGACGATTTCGTCGCGGCAACCCGCCGCGCGGCCGGGGCTGGCGTCGAGTGGCTCGAGCTCCATTGTGCCCACGGCTATCTGCTGTCGAGCTTCCTCTCGCCGCTGACCAACAGGCGGACCGACGAATACGGCGGCAGTCACGAGAACCGTGCGCGCTTTCCGCTGGAGGTGTTCAAGGCGGTACGCGCAGTTTGGCCGTCCGACCGGCCGATGTCGGTGCGCCTGTCGTGCCACGACTGGACCGAGGGCGGCAACACGCCGGCCGATGCGGCGATCTTCGCCGCGATGTTCAAGGAGGCCGGTGCCGACGTGATCGACTGCTCGTCGGGGCAGGTCTGGAAGGAGGAGCGGCCGATCTATGGTCGCCTGTTCCAGACACCGTTCGCCGATCGCATCCGCAACGAGGTCGGCATCGAGACCATCGCGGTTGGCGCAATCTCCGAGGCCGATCACGCCAACTCGATCGTTGCGGCCGGCCGCGCCGATCTCTGCGCCATTGCCCGGCCCCATCTTGCCGATCCCGCCTGGACGCTGCACGAGGCCGCACGCATCGGCATCACCGCGGTCAGTTGGCCGAAGCAATATGTATCCGCCAAGGGGCAATACGAGACCAATCTGGCGCGCGCCGCGGCTGCGAGCGCGCAGTGAGCGAAGGAGGAATCAGATGAGCTCCGTTGCGAAGGTCATCCGGCGCGAATGGCTCGACTGGCCGTTCTTCGAGCCGCGCCATCAGGCGATCGGCGCGGCGCTCGACCGCTTCGTGCAGTCGGGCGTTCTCGACAAGGTCGACCACAACGATGTCGACGGCGCCTGCCGCAAGCTGGTGCGCGCGATGGGCGAGGCGGGGGTGCTCGATTGCGCGGTCGCGGCGCCCGATGGCGATGCGGCGACGATCGATTCCCGCTCGATCTGCCTGTCACGGGAGTCGCTGGCCTATGCCGACGGCCTCGCCGATTTCGCCTTCGCCATGCAGGGGCTCGGCTCCGGCGCGATCGCGCTCGGCGGCGCCGCGGAGCTGCGCAAGGCGGTGCTGCCGAAGGTTCGCTCCGGCGAATGGCTCGCGGCCTTCGCGCTGTCCGAGAAGGAAGCGGGATCTGACGTCGCGGCGATGTCCTGCGCGGCGCGGGCCGACGGCGACGACTACGTCATCGACGGTGAGAAGACCTGGATATCGAACGGCGGCATTGCCGACGTCTACACGCTGTTCGCGCGAACCGGCGAAGCGCCGGGCGCGCGCGGCATCTCGGCCTTCGTCGTCTTTCCCGATGATCCCGGCTTCAGCATTGCCGAGCGTATCGATGTCGTCGCCCCGCATCCGCTGGCGACACTGCGTTTCACGGGCTGCCGCATTCCGGCAAGCCGCCGCCTCGGCGCGCCGGGTGGCGGGTTCAAGCTCGCGATGCAGACGCTGGACATCTTTCGTGCGTCGGTCGCCGCGGCCGCCCTTGGCTTTGCACGGCGGGCACTTGACGAAGCGTTGTGGCATGCGAAGAGCCGGCACATGTTCGGGGCGACCCTGGGCGATCTCCAACTGACCCAGGCCGCACTTGGCGACATGGCGACCGACACCGACGCCGCCGCGCTGCTGACTTACCGCGCTGCCTGGCGCCGCGATGTCCAGAAGCTCCCGACGACGCGTGAGGCTGCCATGGCGAAGCTGACCGCAACCGAGACCGCACAGCGCGTCATCGACCGCGCCGTGCAGATGTTCGGTGGTCGCGGGGTGCGCAAGGGCGAGATCGTCGAAAGTCTCTATCGCGAAATCCGCGCGCTCCGCATCTATGAGGGCGCGACCGAGGTCCAGAAGCTGATCGTGGCGCGTGAGCTGCTGAAGCCGCGCTAACTGCAGAGAGTTTTAGCACGATGAAACAAGCGGAACTGCCTGCCGCGACCTATGGTCTGCGGGTGCTTCAGCCCGGCGGCTGGCCGCAGCCGAAGGGATATGCGAACGGCATCATGGCCGAAGGACGCCTCGTCGTGACGGGCGGCGTCGTGGGTTGGGACGTTGCCGGTCAATTTGCCGACGGCTTTGTCGCGCAGGTCCGGCAGGCGCTCGAAAACATCGTGGCGATCCTGGCGGAGGGTGGTGCGGCACCCGAACATCTGGTGCGTCTGACCTGGTACGTCGTGGACATGGACGAATACGTCTCCAATCTCAAAGCGCTCGGCAAAGCCTATCGAGACGTCATCGGCGTCCACTACCCCAGCATGGCGCTCGTCCAGGTCGTACGTCTTGTCGAGCCGGCAGCGCGGGTCGAGATCGAGGCGACTGCCGTTGTTCCACGTTGACGAGCACGGGTATCGGTTTGAAATTCGCCGTTGCGACAAATGTCACCGCGTATATTTGGTTCGATCAGCCGCGTCTTGAACTTCGCCGATTCGACGCCCACCACGCGGCCGGGAAATCCACAGAGCCGCCAGCTCGTGGCGCGATGCGGACTCGGGTCTGACGTTTCAAGCTTTCGCCGAAGCTCAAGAGGCCGCCGAATTTGCGTGCCTGCCGGCCGTAGACATGCCCTGCTGCGTTCCTAACCCGGGTGCTGAAAGGAGTTGCAGAAAACGAGGTCATTAGTCGCGCTTATGTCGCAAATTTTTACTTCCAATTTTACTTCGCAAAATCCTGCCCCTAGCCTCGCGCGCATCTGATCACATAAGCAGCCGGTCAATGGCGACCGGTGCGAGCGTTCATCGTAACCAACGAGGGTTGCCATGTCTGATGGGACTAAGGGGACGTTCACTTCCGATCCGGCGGGAACGGAGGCCAAAACGGACGTCAAGTCGACGAAAAAGCTGAGCCGGCGCACGCTGTTGAAGGGTGCAGCCGCCGTTGCGGGCGCAGCCGCAGGGTCGGATGCGATCCGCGGATTCCCGACCATCTGGGCGCAGGAGATCAAGGACATCGAGCTGCGGCATGTCGGCGTCTCCTACTCGGTGGTGAAGGCAATCGGCGACCAGGCTGCCAAGGATCTCGGCTTCAAGGTGACGATGCAGAACCTCGACACCTCCGCTGCCATCAACCGCTTCATAAGCCAGCCTAATACGGTCGACATCGCCGATCTGGAGGGCTGGCAGGCCAAGCTTGCCGCCAAGCGCAGCGTGATCCAGGGCATCGAGGTCAAGAAGATCAAGGAGTTCGACAACATCCTGCCGATCTTCACCAAGGGTGAGATCGACGGCCACAAGATCCCGCGCCAGGGCATCTCGCCCTATGAGGCGATGTATATCGCGAAGCCCGATTCAACCGATCTGAACGATGGCGTCACCGAATGGGCGACCTTCCTGCCGCAGGTCTACAATGCCGACTCCATCGGCTATCGCCCCGACCTCGTCGGCCACGAAGTGACCGAGTGGAAGGACCTGATCGATCCCAAGTTCAAGGGCAAGGCCGCGATCCTCGACGTGCCCGCGATCGGCATCATGGACGCCGCGCTCTGCTTCGAAAGTGCCGGGCTGATCAAGTACGGCAACAAGGGCAACATGACCAAGGAGGAGATCGACTTCACCTGCAACAAGCTGATCGAGCTGAAGAAGCAGGGCCAGTTCCGCGCGACCTGGACCACCTTCGACCAGTCGGTGCAGCTGATGGCCGCAGGCGAAGTGGTGATCCAGTCGATGTGGTCGCCGGCAGTCGCTGCTGTGCGCGTGAAGGAGATCCCATGCGTCTACGCGCCGGTCAACGTGAAGAACGGCAAGGAAGGCTATCGCGGCTGGTGCAACGGCATGGGCCTGATGAAGCATCTCTCCGGCAAGAAGCTCGACGCTGCCTACGAATATCTCAACTGGTATTTGTCGGGTTGGCAGGGCGGCTTCGTCGCGCGCTACGGCTATTACAGCCCGGTGCCGTCGACCGCGAAGAAATTCCTGACGCCGGCCGAATGGGCGTTCTGGTATGAGGGCCAGCCCGCGCCTGAGGTGGTCAACGATCCCTATGGTGTGGCGATGGAGAAGGCCGGCACCAAGCGTGACGGCGGCTCGTTCCTCGACCGCGTCAAGAACATCTCGTGCTGGAACACGCTGATGGACGAGGCGGCCTACATGAACAAGCGCTGGAACGACTTCAAGGTGGCCTGAAACCTGCTTTCCCTGACTGAACAAAGCACCGGCGCCGTCACGCGCCGGTGCGACACGATCGACTTCGAGGCATTTGCTGATATGCAGCCCAGTCCAAGTCCAAATTCGAGTCCGTCACGTGCCAATCTCGCCGGCTGGCTCTACGTGTCGCCGCTGGTCCTGGTGCTCGTGCCGTTCTTCGTGGCACCGATCCTGGTCGTGCTGGCCGCGAGCTTCTTTGCCACCGATGGCTTTGGCGGGCTGACGCCCGGCTTCACGCTCGCAAGCTATATCGAGGTACTGCACTCGGCGCTGACGCTCAAGCTGTATCTGGCGACCATCAAGTTCACGGTGCTGACCTGGATCTTCACGCTCATCATCGGTTTCTTCGTCGCCTATTTCCTGGTGTTCCACGTCCGCAATCAGTTACTGGCGATCGGCCTGTTCCTCTTGTGCACCGTGCCGTTCTGGACCTCGAACATCATCCGGATGATCTCCTGGATTCCGCTGCTCGGCAAGGAAGGCCTGATCAACCAGGCGCTGCTGGCGATGGGTGTGATCCATCAGCCGCTTGAGGTGTTGCTGTTCTCCGACCTTGCGGTGATCATCGCCTATGTCCACCAGCTCACGATCTTCATGATTGTGCCGATCTTCAATTCCATGGCGCGCATCGACAAAAACCTGATCGAAGCCGCAATCGACGCCGGCGCCAGCCGCTTCGACATCATGCGCCTGATCGTGGTGCCGATGTCCAAGAGCGGCATTGCGCTCGGGACCATCTTCGTGGTCTCGATCGTGATGGGCGATTTCTTCGTGGTGAAGGTGATATCCGGCGGCGGCTCGGCTTCCGTTGTCAGTGCCTTCTACGAGGACGTCGGCGTGCTGCAGTATCCGACTGCGGCCGCAAGCGCCGTGCTGCTGACGCTGGTGCTGGTCGCGATCGTCTCGCTGATCCTGCGCACCGTCGATATCCGGCAGGAGATCACGCGATGAGCGCGGTTCTCGCCGAGATGCCCAAGAGCGACATGTCCAAGACGGTGATGCCAGCGACGACCAAGGCAATCGCGCCGAGCAAGGGCGGTCGGTCCTGGACCTTCTACGTGCTGGCAACGCTGTTCTCGCTTTATGTTGTCGCGCTCTATGGCCCGATGTTCTGCATCTACGTCCTGTCGTTCCAGGACATCCGCGGCGGTCTCGTGTTCCCGATGAAGGGCCACTCGCTGCACTGGTTTGTCGATCTCTTCACCCAGGTGCGCACCGGCGACGTCAAGGGTTCGTTCGACCGTTCGATCAAGCTCGCGGTCATCGTCACCATCATCACGGTTGTGGTGTCGTTCCTTGCCGGGCTTGGCTTCCGCAAGCGCTTTCGCGGCGACACTTTTGTCTTCTACATGATGATCGGCAGCCTGGTCGCGCCGGGTCTGGTGCTCGGCCTCGGCACGGGCCTCCTGTTTCAGGCGCTTGGCTTGAATGCGAGCTGGTACACCTCGGCGCTCGGGGCGCAGCTCTCCTGGACGCTGCCGTTCGGCGTGCTGGTCATGTTCGCGGTGATGTCGCGCTTCAACCATGTCTGGGAAGAGGCGGCCTATGACTTGGGCGCCAGCCGCTGGCAGTCGATCTGGCTGGTGATGATCCCGGTGCTGGCGCCCGGCCTCGTTGCGGTCGCGCTGTTCGGCTTCACGCTGTCCTATGACGAGTTTGCGCGCAGCCTCCAGACTGCGGGTTCGCTGAACACGCTGCCGCTGGAAATCTGGAGCATGACGCTGAACGTCACCTCGCCCTCGCTTTATGCGCTCGGAACGGTCACCACCATCGTGTCCTTCATCGTCATCGGCGCAAGTCTCGGCACCATCGTGCTGATCCAGAAGAAGCGCGGCAGCCAGGCCAAAGGTTGATTTGGGAATGAAGAGCGATCGCGGCGATATCGAACTGGCAGGCGTCTGCAAGAGCTTTGACGGCGCGACCTACGTGGTCGACGGCGTCAATCTCAGGATCGCGGACGGGGCCTATTGTTGCTTCATCGGCCCGTCCGGCTGCGGCAAGACCACGATCCTCCGCATGATCGCAGGTCACGAAGACCCGACGGCGGGTGAAATCGTGATCGGCGGCCAGAACGTCGTCGGGCTGGCGCCGGTACAGCGTCGCACCGCGATGATGTTCCAGTCCTACGCGCTGTTCCCGCATCTGACCGTGCGCGAGAACATCGCCTTTGCATTGCGCGTCCGCGGTCAGTCGAAGGCCGATCGTCTGCGCGTGTCCGACGCCATGATCGAGAAGGTGCGGCTGACGCAGTTCGCCGACCGCCTGCCGGCGCAGCTCTCCGGCGGCCAGCAGCAACGCGTCGCCCTGGCGCGGGCCGCGATCACCGAGCCGCGCGTATTGCTGCTTGATGAGCCGTTGTCCGCGCTCGATGAGCAGCTCCGCGTCCAGATGCGCCAGGAGCTCCGGCGGATGCAGCAGGAGCTCGGCATTACCTTCATCCACGTCACCCACACCCAGCTCGAGGCGATCGCGCTCGCGGACCTCGTCGTCGTGATGGAGCAGGGCAAGATCAAGCAGGCGGGCGCCGCGCGGGACGTCTACGCTCATCCCCACGACCGCTATGTCGCCGAGTTCATGGGCGGCCAGAACGTGCTGTCTGGTCGCGTCGAAAAGGTCAACGGCGCGAGTTTTACGCTCGCGCAGGCCGCGTCTGATGGCATCGAGGTGCCGCTTCAGGCCCGTGCGACCATCAGCGTCGGTGACGAGGTCGACATTGCCGTGCGCCGCGACGATGTCGCGTTGGTTCGGCCGGGCAGGGACCTGCCACCGGGCTGCACGACGTCGCTGCCGAGCCGCGTGCTCGCGATCGAATACCAGGGCTATTTCGTCAAGGTCATGCTCGACACCGTGCCGGACGACGAGTTTGTCGCCTATGTGCCGGAAAAGACCTTCTTCGCAGATCCCTTCACCGTCGGCGATGTCGTGATGGCCACATGGGCCACCGGCAGCGCCTTGCCACTCGCCTAAGACCCGTCGCGCACAGGAGTATGACCGTGCAGATATCCTTCACACTCAACGGCCGGCCCACCACTGTCGAGGTCGAACCGGCGACCCTTGTCGCCGAGCTGCTGCGCGAGCAGCTCAACCTCACCGGCACCCATATTGGCTGCGACACCAGCCAGTGCGGCGCCTGTGTCGTTCATCTCAACGGGCTGCCCGTGAAGAGCTGCACGCTGCTGGCGCCCGCGCTCGACGGCGCGACCCTGCTGACCATCGAAGGTCTGCAGGGCGCGCCCGGCTCGAACCAGATGCATCCGATGCAGGAGGCGTTTCGCGAGCATCATGGCCTGCAATGCGGCTTCTGCACGCCGGGCATGCTGATGACCGCGATCGCGCTTGCTGCGGAGAAGCCTGATCTGACCGAGGCCGATGTCCGTCATGGCCTCGAAGGCAATATCTGCCGCTGCACCGGCTACCAGAACATCGTCGTCTCGGTCATGGCGGGCGCGGCCGCCATGACCGCCGCCAAGGGAGAGTGACCATGGGCAATGTGATCGGGATCGGCGCTGCACCGAAGCGGAAGGAAGACCAGCGCTTTCTTACCGGCCGCGGCAATTACGTCTCCGACATCAAGCGGCCCGGCGCGACGGCGGGCGTGTTCGTGCGCTCGCCGCATGCGCATGCGTTCCTGCGCAGCATCGACAAGAGCGCGGCGCTGGCAGCGCCCGGCGTGATCGCGGTCCTGACCGGCGACGATGTCAGGGCCGACGGCCTCGGCTCGCTACCTTGCGGCTGGGGCATCTCGGACGCCAAGGGCGTGCCGATGAAGGAGCCGCCGTTCCCGATGCTGGCACAGGGCAAGGTGCGCTTCGTCGGCGACATGGTGGCCTTCGTCATCGCCGAGACGCCGGAGCAGGCCAATACGGCAGCCGAGCTCTTGAATGTCGATTACGACGTGCTGCCTTCGGTGGTCGGCGTGCTCGAAGCTGTCAGGCCTGATGCGCCGCAATTGTTCGACGACGTGCCGAACAATATCTGCTGCGACTGGGAGCTCGGCGACAAGGCCGCGGTCGAGTCCGCGTTCCGCAAGGCCGCGCATGTCGCAAAGCTGAGCCTCGTCAACAACCGCCTGATCGGCAATCCGATGGAGCCGCGGGCGGCGATCGCGGAGTACGAGCCGGGCACCGATCGCTTCACGCTGTGGACCACCAGCCAGTTCCCGCACGTCGTGCGCTTCCTGATGGGCGCGCTGGTGCTGAACATTCCGCAGCACAAGCTGCGCGTGGTCGCGCCAGATGTCGGCGGCGGTTTTGGCGTCAAGCAATTCCACTACGGCGAAGAGGCCGTGATCACCTGGGCCGCCAGGCGTGTGATGCGGCCGATCAAATGGGTCGCGAGCCGATCGGAGGGCTATGTCTCCGACCGCCACGGCCGCGATCACGTGACCGAGGCCGAGCTTGCGCTCGACGAGACCGGAAAGTTTCTCGCTTTCCGCGTCAATACGCTCGCCAATATGGGCGGCTATCTCTCGACCTTCGGACCGAATATCCCGACCAATCTCTACGGTCCGCTGCTCGGCGGCGTCTACACAACGCCGGCGATCTACTGCAACGTAAAGGTGGTCTTCACCAACACGGTGCCAGTTGACGCCTATCGCGGTGCGGGTCGACCCGAGGCGACCTTCGTGCTGGAGCGCATCGTCGACGTCGCGGCCGCCGAGATGGGCATCGACCGCGTCGAGATCCGCCGCCGCAACATGATCCCGAAGGAGGCCTATCCGTATCAGACGCCGGTGCTGGTGCAGTACGATTCCGGTGATCCGATGGGCTGCCTCGACGGTGCGTTGGCCGCAGCCGATGTCAAGAGCTTCGGCATCCGCAAGGCGGCGTCCGCGAGCAAGGGCAAATTCCGCGGGCTCGGTTACTCCACCTATGTCGAGGCGTGCGGCCTCGCGCCGTCGCGCTTCGCCGGACGGTTGGGTGCGCGCGGCGGTCTCTATGAAAGCGCCACGGTGCGCGTGCATCCGACCGGCCAGGTGACGGTCATGATCGGCACGCACAATCACGGTCAGGGTCACGAGACAACGTTCGCGCAGATCGTTTCTGACAAGCTCGGTGTCGCCTTCGACAATGTCGACATCGTGTTTGGCGATACCGATCGCGTGCAGTTCGGCATGGGCACCTATGGCTCGCGCTCTCTCGTGGTCGGCGGCGCCGCGCTGTCCAAGGCGACCGACAAGGTGATCGCCAAGGGCAAGAAGATTGCATCCCACCTGCTTGAAGCGGCCGAAGTGGACATTCAGTTCGAGGCCGGAAAATTCTCCGTCGCCGGCACGGATCGCATGAAGACGTTCGAGCAGATCGCGGGCGCGGCCTATGTGCCGCACAATTATCCCCTCGAAGTGCTGGAGCCGGGACTGGAAGAGCAGGCCTATTACGATCCCGTGAACTTTACTTATCCGGGCGGCTGCCACATCGCCGAAGTCGAGGTCGATCCGGAGACCGGCACGGTGACGCTGGTCAACTACACCGCCGTTGACGACGTCGGCACGGTCATCAATCCGATGATCGTCGAGGGGCAGTTGCACGGCGGCATCGTCCAGGGTGTCGGCCAGGCGCTGTTCGAGAACGCGGTCTATGACGAGAGTTCAGGCCAACTGCTGTCGGGCTCGCTGATGGACTATTGCATGCCGCGCGCCGACCACATGCCAATGATGAAGGTCGCGACCCATTCGACGCTCTGCACGCACACGCCGATGGGCGTGAAGGGCTGCGGCGAGGTCGGCACCATCGGCTCGCCGGCTGCCGTGATCAACGCCGTGGTCGACGCCCTGTCGCATCTCGGCGTCACCCATGTCGACATGCCGGCAACGCCGAACCGGATCTGGCGCCTGCTGCAAAACGCGTCGCTGCCGGTTGCCGCGGAATAGGGAGGACAACAATGAAACCATTTGCCTACCACCAGCCCAACCAGATTCCCGATGCGGCCAGGCTTTTGACCTCGATCGAGGACAGCAAGCTCGTCGCCGGCGGCATGACGTTGATCCCGACGTTGAAGCAGCGGCTGGCCAATCCGCCCGCTCTGATCGATCTTTCGAAGCTCGGAAATCTCAAGGGCATCACCGACGACGGCGCCACCATCACCATCGGCGCAATGACGCCGCATGCGGTGGTCGCAGCTTCGAAGCTGGTGCAGACCAAACTCCCGGGGCTCGCAGCGCTGGCCTCGATGATCGGCGATCCCGCCGTGCGCAGCCGCGGCACCATCGGCGGCTCGGTCGCGAACAACGATCCGGCCGCCGATTATCCCGCCGGTGTGCTCGGTCTCGGAGCCACCATCGTCACCAGCACGCGCGAGATCGCGGCCGACAAGTTCTTCCTTGGGCTGTTCGAAACCGCGCTCGAACCGGGCGAGATCATCGCCGCGATGCGTTTCCCGGTGCCGCTCAAGGCAGGTTACGCAAAGTTCAAGGCGCCGGCGTCGCGTTATGCGCTGGTCGGCGTGTTCGTCGCGAAATTCGCTGATGGTGTCCGCGTCGCCGTAACCGGCGCGGGTCCCGGCGTGTTCCGCGTGCCGCCGATGGAGGCGGCGCTGTCGGAGAATTTTGATCCGTCTGCAGTTGCGGCGATCAAGATCGATAACGACGGCCTCACCTCCGATATCCACGCCGAAGCCGATTACCGTGCGCATCTCGTTACGGTCATGGCCAAGCGCGCCGTCGACGCGGCGCTCAGCTAGCTCTTTAGGGTTGATGATGACTGATGGTTCCGGCCGAGCGGCCTTCCCGCCGGCGCCGACTGGTCTTGGCGCGCTTTCTGCAACCGAGATCATGGCCGGCTACCGGCGCAAGATGTTCACCCCGCGCGATGTCGTCGACGACACGATTGCTGCGCTTGAGGCGACCAACGAGGCCTGCAATGCGGTGGTGACGCCGATGTACGAGCAGGCGCGAGTGGAGGCCGATCGCCTCACGAAGGAGATGCGCGCGGGCGAGGCGAAGGGGCCGCTCGCCGGCGTGCCTGTCACGATCAAGGACCTCGTCTTCGTCGCGGGCGTGCCGGCCTATGCCGGCTCGCCGATGAACACGAGCTTTGTGCCCGAGGCCGACGCCGCCGCGGTGTCGTCGCTGAAGGCCGCCGGCGCGATCATCACCTGCAAGACCACGACCTGCGAGTCCGGCTACAAGCTGACGGCCGACAGCCCGGTCACCGGCATCACGCGCAATCCCTGGAATCCCGGTCGCACCAGCGGCGGGTCGAGCGGCGGCGCCGCGGCCGGCGTGGCCGCCGGTTGCGGCCCGATCGCGATCGGCACCGACGGCGTCGGCTCGATCCGTGTGCCTTCCTCCTTTTGCGGCGTGTTCGGGTTGAAGCCGACTTTCGGCCTCGTGCCGCGCTCGCCCGGCTTCTCGCCGCCATCCTGGGCCTCGCTCGCGCATACCGGGGCGATCACGCGGACTGTTGCCGATGCCGCGCTGACGCTGGAGATCATCGCCGGCTACGATTTGCGCGATGCTGCAAGCCTTCCCGTGCCCGGGCGTCGCTTCGATGCCAACGCAGGGCGTCTGGATGGTATTCGTATCGGCGCCAGCGCCGATCTCGGCTACGCCGCCATCAGCCCGGACGTTTGTGCGGCATTTGGTAAGGCGCTCGCCATTCTCGATTCCTGCGGCGCGCAGGTCACCATGGACGGCCCGGGTCTCGATCCCGGCATCCTTGAGCATACGCTGAAGCCAATCGCGTTCACCGAACAGGCGGCCGCGGTCGCGACCAGGACCACCGCCGATCTCGCCAACTCCGAAGCGGACTATCGCGATGTCGTCAGCGCCGGCCGCCGTTACACCGGAACGGACTATATCGAAGCGAGTTACCGCCGCGGCCAGGCGCGCAGTGCCTTCGTCAAGCTGTTCGAACGCGTCGATGTGCTGGTGACGCCGACCGTCGCTGTCACCGCATTCGAGGCCGGCCGGATCGGCGTCGGCACGATCGATGGCAGCAAGGTCGATCCGCATCTCGGTTGGTCGCCCTTTACCTGGCCGATCAATCTCGCTGGTCTTCCGGCGGCGACGCTGCCCTGCGGTTTCGATCGCGACGGCATGCCGATCGGCCTTCAGATCGTCGCGCCCTGGCTCGACGAGCCCACGATCTTCCGCATCGCTGCGGCGTTCGAGCAGGCGCAGCCCTGGGCGAAGTTCTGGCCGCAGCTCGTGTTACGTGAGGTTGGTGGAGGGCGCGCCAAGGGGTGAAGCGGCCATGATGCAATAGTGCCGGTGTTTTGCCCGACGTGTCAAATCTCTAAAAGCATGACCCCGACCCGAAGGGCCGCGTGAGCGCAAACTGCGCAGCAGTCCTCCGGAAGGGCGCGCTAAAAAACCCCTTTGCAGACAAGGGGCCATTCTACTGTGCATGGGGTTGTTTTCGATGTTTGTGTGGGCCTAGCCCAGCTCGATCGGCGCGCCGCGCCCGCTGAGTTCTTCGTCGAGGCGCAGATAGTGCGCGAGATAGTCGTGCAGCGCGGTCGCGGCCTTCGAGGTGGCACCGCTCGACTTGTAAAGCAAAAGCTCGACCTGCGGCAGCGGCGGCAGGCCTTCATTGGGATTGATCTCCCGCATGGCCGGTACCAGCGCGCTGCGGCCAAGCACGGTCACGGCCATGCCGGCGAAGGCGGCCGCCTGCAAGCCGCCGACGCTTTCGCTGACGCAAGCAACGCGCCAGCGCAGGTTTGCGCGCTCAAGCGTATCGATCGCGTAGTCGCGGTAGATGTTGCCGGGCGGCAGCAGCGCGAGCGGGATCGGACGTTCCTGATGCGCTGAGGATTGTTCGCCGGTCATCCAGACCAGCTGCTCGCGCCGCACCACCTGGCCGCCGGTGAAATCGTTCATGCGGGTCACCAGCGCGATATCGACGTCGCCGCGCTTGACGAGGCCGACGAGCGGCGTGGACAGTGCGCAGTTGAGCTCGACCTGGATGCGCGGAAAGGATTTGCGGAACACGCTGAGGATAGAGGGCAGCATGAACGCCGCATAGAGATCCGGCGTACCGAGCACGACCTGGCCTTCGATCTCTTGCGACGCCAGTTGCGAAATCAACTCGTCATGCAGCCGGAGGATGGACTTGGCATAGGTGAGGACCGTCGTACCGTCCTCGGTCAGAGTTAGCCGGCGTCCGGCATGCAGGAAAAGTTGCTTGCCGGTCAGTTCTTCCAGCCGCTGCAATTGCAGGGTTATCGCCGGCTGGGTCCGGCCAAGGCGGCGCGCCGTCTCGGTGATGCTGCCGGTCTCGACGACCGATATCAGCGACCTGAGCATGCGTATGTCTAGGCTGATGAGGTTCATGAGGTGCCCGTTTCGCCCAACATTTATGCAATTTCCGTGCTAGCGCTTTGCTCGGAGCCTGTCGTGCAGGGATACAAGCAGGCGCGATCCAAGCACCGTGTGCTGTTTTCGACTATCTCGGGGACTTTGGAAGCCGAAAGGAATGCCCCCAGTGGGGAGCATGTCGCAGCCGAGCCGCGCAGCTGCTTAATGGTTGCGGGATTGATCTCGCAAAACACGGCCATCCCATCCAGCGCGATGGAGCCGTCGACGAAGGTGAGCGCTCTCACACGCAGAAGCCTTGGCGACCAGGGAGCGCCTTCACCCGGAGATCAGTCCACATCCAAAACTCGTCAGTGCCCGTTCGCGCACTTTGAGACGCTCAGCTCGCTGCGTGCTTGATCGCGGCTTCGAACGCTTTTGCTTCGAAAGCCGGCATGCTCTGGATCCGGCCGAGACCCTGGGTAGAGTACCAGACGGAAAACGCAAGGAGCGCCTCCGGATTGGGGGCATCGACGATGTCGACGAAATCGTAGTAACCCTGCGTATAGTGGATTGACTCGATCTTGATGCCAAGTTGGTCGAGCTTTTTCTTGGCCTTGCCGATCCGGTCCGACTGCTTGCTTGCCCACTCCGGGTTCAGATTTCCGAGCAGCACGTATTTCATGGCCATCTCCACGGCATGTTGGACATTCTACGTGAGGCACGTCCGATTGTACGACATTTGGCGAGCCGCGCCTATGCCGCATGACGAGCTTTACGGCCGATTGCTCCAAGGGAACCACGACCCGCGGAGATCGAGCCTCCGATGTGCGCCTTGCGACCGCCGGTGCCGCAGTCGGTTCAGTTCGTTTGCCGTGGATCCCAACACGTCGGTCGACGAAGCAAAAATTGCCCAGCAGTCGGGGGCAAAGCACGTGACTTACGTCAGCTCAAGATCCGATCTGAGTGCTACCAGGAAGCGGGCGGCTTCGCCGCCGGTCACAACGCGATGATCGAAGGTAAGCGACAACGGCAGCAGGCGCCTGATCGCAGGCTGGCCTCGATGCGCGACAACCCGCTCCGAAATCCGGCCTGCACCGACAATTGCGGTCTGCGGGGGCACGATGATCAGATTGGCAAACCGGCCGCCGATCATTCCGAAATTCGACAACGTAATCGTGGCGCCCCGCAGCTCCTCTGGGGGTATTGAGCGCGCGATGGCGTCGCGCCGCAGGCGATCGAGGCCGGCCCGCAGGTCGGTCACCTCGCGCGCGGCGACATTGCGCAGCACGGGAACGATGAGGCCACCCTCGGTATCGACGGCGATGCCGAGATCGACGCGGTCCATCAGACGCCGCGCTGCTGAGCCGGAATCGTACCAGGCATTGAGGGCGGGCTCGGCTTTGCAGGCGGCAGCGATCGCTCGCACCAGGCGGACCGTCGCGTCTTCGCCCTGCCGCCAATCGCCGATATCTGCCTCATCGACGACGGTCGCGGGTACGATTTCGGCATTGGATGCCGCCATGCGTTGCGCCATCGCACGCCGCATGCCGCGCAGCGGCTCCGCTTGTGCCGTATCGGACATGCTCTTCGCAGCGCGTTCGACGTCGGCCCGTGTGATGGTGCCGCCGGGACCTGTGCCCTCGACCTGCTCGAGCGCGATGCCGAGCTTTTGCGCGAGCGCTCGCACCGCGGGGAACACCTGAGGCTGCTGCCCGGCCGGTTGTCCGGAAGCTGCTGTCGCACCCCGTGCGGCTTCGCCGCTGCCGAGCTCGCCAACGATGGTGCCAGTGTCCTGCTCGGTACCCTGGGCAAATTCGACGAGCGGCATGCCGACCTTCACGATATCGCCCTTGGCGCCAAACACGCGCGCGATGCGTCCGCTCGACGGCGACGGTATCTCAACGACGGCCTTGTCGGTCTCGACGGAAACGAGGGGCTGGTCGGTGACGACGTGGTCGCCTTCGCCGACATACCAGCTGACGATCTCGGCCTCCTCGAGGCCTTCTCCAAGGTCTGGCAGCGTGAACTGGCGCATGGGCCCAGGTCCTTTAATCTGGTCCGTTAAAATCTAGCTGAACTGGCAAACCTTGCGGGCGGCGGTCATGATGCGCTCGACCGACGGGATGTAATATTGCTCCAGGCGTGCCATCGGAACGACGGTGTCGTAGCCGGTGACGCGAGCCACGGGTGCAAGCAGCGAGGACAGGCGGCGCTCGGCGATATCCGCGGCGATCTCCGCGCCAAATCCGCCGGTCCGTGCCGCTTCGTGCACGATAACGCAGCGGCCAGTCTTTGCCACCGAACCGAGCACGGTGTCTTCGTCATAGGGCTTGAGCGCGGCGAGATCGATGACCTCGGCGGCGATGCCCTCGGCCGACAGTGCATCGGCGGCAGCCATGGTTTCCTTCAGCATGGCGCCCCAGCTGATCAGCGTGAGGTCGCGGCCTTCCCTCAGGACAAAGGCGACATCCAGCGGCAAGGCTTCGCCATTGTCCTCCACCTCGCCTTTGGCCGCGCGGTACAGGCGCGTCGGCTCCAGAAACACCACGGGATCGGGATCGCGGATCGCGGCGAGCAGCAGTCCGTAGGCGCGCTTCGGCGACGAAGGCATGATGACGCGTAAGCCGGGAATATGGGCGAGCATCGCCTCGGTGCTTTCGGAATGATGCTCGGGCGCGCGGATGCCGGCCCCGTGCGGCGTACGCAGAACCATTGGACAGGTGAGCCGTCCCTGGGTCCGGTTGCGCAAGCGGGACGCATGATTCACCAATTGATCCAGGCAGGGATAGATGAACCCCATGAACTGGATCTCGCCGATCGGTTTCAGTCCCTGCGCGGCCATGCCGACGCAAAGCCCGCTGATCAGAAGCTCGGCAAGCGGCGTATCGAGGACGCGCTCCGGCCCAAAACGCTTCTGCAGGCCCGCCGTCGCACGGAAGACACCTCCGTTGACGCCAACGTCCTCGCCAAGCACGACCACATCAGGATCATCCTGCATCGCGCGTCCGAGTGCCAGATTGATGGCTTCGACCAACGTTGCCTCAGGCATCGTGCTCTCCCGCGAGTTCGCGGCGTTGCGCGGCATAGGCGTCGGGCAGTTCGGCATAAAGGTGATCGAACATGGATTCCGGCCGGCGGGCGGGGGTTGCCAGATAGCGTTCGGCAGCTGCTTCGACGCGCTCATGGCATTCGGCGGCGAGTTGCTCCTCGTCCGCCTTGGTCCACATTTTCTGCGCAACGAGATAGGCCCTCAGCCGCGCGAGCGGCTCTTCCTTCCAGCGCGCCTGGACTTCCTCAGCCGCGCGGTAGCGCGCCGCGTCGTCAGAGGTCGTATGGTCGCCTAGCCGGTAAGTGACGGCCTCGATGAGGCGAGGGCCATTGCCGTCGCGGGCGGCGGCAATCGCCTCTTCAGCGGCGGCCCGCATCGCCACCACGTCACTCCCGTCCACCTGTTCGCCGACGAAGCCTGCGGCGATCGCTTTCTGTGCCAGCGTTTCGCACGCCGTCTGTAGCCGTAACGGTACCGATATGGCCCATTGATTGTTGGCCACCACAAAGACGAGCGGCAATCTGTGCACGCCAGCAAAGTTCATCGCTTCATAGACGTCGCCTTTCGAGGTGGCGCCATCGCCGAACAGACACACGGCCACCCGCCGTTCCTTCCGTAGCTTCAACGCATAGGCGACGCCGGCGGCATGAGGCGCCTGGGATCCGACCGGAACACAGAACGGGAAGTCGTGGGGTGGTCCTGAAAACTGGTTGCCGCGTTCGTCGCCGCCCCAGAACAGCAGGATCTCCTCCGGCTTGACGCCGCGCCAGAGCAGCGCGCCATTGTCGCGATAGGACGGCAGCAGCACGTCTTCTTCCCGCATCGCACTGGCTATCCCTACCGATACGGCCTCTTGGCCGAGGGAAACGGCATAAGTCCCAAGGCGGCCCGTGCGCTGCAACGCAACAGCCTTGCGGTCAAACAGGCGCAGCAGCACCATGGACCGGTAAAGGGCGACCAGCAGCTTAGCATCGGAGGCGAAGGCAGGAAGCGGCCGCTGTATCGAGCCGTCCGACGCGAGGTAGTTGCGATGACGCACCTCGAAACGCGCGATGATGGGAAGATCCTCGTTTACCCTGCGGCTGGCCACGCCCTTACTCCAGGAGCGATTATGCCTTCTACTAACTCTTTCAATTGGTATTTGTGCCGCGGCGATGCACGACCACGGCGGCGCCGCCTTGACGCGCGCCGGGGTTGTTGCTGCACGGCAGGTTCACCGGCATCGGTCCGCAGGGGACCGATCGGCAGCGCGTCCCTATCGCGCTCGCTCCATTCTCCTTCGGCGCTTAGGAACGTTTCGGGGCCCGGTGAGTCCTTGTGAGCGTAGCCGGTCCTGTGTAGCTCGTGGATCGACAGATGGACAAAGCGTTCGCATATGCGATCTCGGCTCTCATCGTCGGCTTTGGAGTCTGGATCTTTGTAGCTGCGTGTCCTCCAGCTCCCCCACCTGGTGGATGGCTGTCGCGCTCGTCCCCATCACGATCGGGTTCATAAGCGCCTTCGGCCCCTCCTAACGGCCGCATCGCTTCGGTGAGCGGAACAACACCAAGGCCGGTCGACTTGAGAGGCAACCATGGACCTCACCGAGATTAAGCGCGCGTTCTTGGAGGCAAGGTGCCGCTTGGCGGGAGGGGAGCTCCTGGCATGGGAACGTTGGCGAGAGGGGAAGGTCAGTGAAGGCCACAAGCAGTAGCGCACGCGATCACCTGTACGGTGCTGACAAGATTGATCCGTTGATGACGATTCGAAGCACCGCCATTGGTCGCGGGTCAGCCGTCGCCCGTATTCTTGACCGCCTCAGCCAGCATCGCATAAAGCTGGCCCTTGCTGAATTCTGGCTGCTGCCTCTCCAGTGGTTTCGACACCTTCTTTCCTCGCGGACGGGCGCAAGCTGCGGATAACGCCGGCCTTTGCTTTGGGATCGACCTTATCTTGGGTTTTGCTGTTGATGGCTTGCGACCACGTTTCAGGCCCAAACGAGTCAGCCTTCCGCAAACCGCGTTACGGCTACACTCAAGACGGCGCGCGATCTCCGTGGCACTGTGTCCTAGGGCCCAGAGTTCTTTGAGCAGCGTTAGGTCTCTGTCATCCCAGCTCATGGAGATACTATAACGCCGGCCCCCAATTTCTGGCTAGTCTTCGTCTGGCTCGCGCACGATCGGCGGTTCTTCTTCGTCCTCTTCGTCCTCTTCGTCCTCGTCGTCTTCATCAGGATCTCGGGGCGGCATCATGTTGCCCATGAGGACCAAGGGACCCCAGTTGATCGAGCCGGCGGCGAATTCTTCTAGGATCTGTTGCTGCTTCATGTTGCTCCTCCAAGATGGCCGGATGCGGATGAGTGATGAACGGCTTGAACCGTTACTATGCTCGCGCTCTCGTTGATGGTCGATCGAGCACGATTCATGGCTCGCCAGCCGGGCTGTGTTTCGTCGCCACGGATCACAACCACTGCGAACCCGGTTTGGATGCCGTTCCTGACGCGTGATCAGCGCTCCAACGCTGCGACCGACCATTTATCTCGCCGCCATTCAACCGCGTCCCATTCTGTCCAGGAAGTACCCGAGCAACAGGCGGGCGGTCCCGGCGCAGCTAGCGGCCGGCGATCTTACAGACGCACAGCGGTTGTAGAAAACGCCTGGGCAACGGGCTCCTGCACCTGATCCAGGATCGCCATTGCTGCGATTGCGATCACGACGGCAGCAGCGCAGCCGAGCAGAAAAGCCTTCATCGCAAACTCCATCATTTACACGCTGCACGCATCTTACGATGCGGCTTGCTGGGCGCAACTGTGACGAACGATTTGAAGTTCGCCCTGTACCTGCCGGCTCTAAGGGCCCTTAAAAGCCGGATCGATTGAAAATGCATCGCCCATCAATCCCAGCGATTGAAGCTCGGGGCTGTACAAGTCCACTTCCAATATGGCGAGAAGCAGCGTGAGCACGACGACTGTGAGGACGAGGAGAGGCGAGGCTTCACGTGTCGCTGGATTTTGAGCGACCGAGATCACGCGCACGGCGCGTAGCCATGAGATCATCCGCAGCAATGGCCTCGATCGCCCCTGCATGCCGTCTTCCTTGACGTGACGAGCAAAGACGTGACGAGCAAGGGTAGGACTCGCGCTGCCGGCATTCAAGTGGACAAACTGATGCAGTGCACCTTGAGGAACGGATCTCGATCCTTCCCGTTGAGGTTAGGACCCGTGGCGCCAGAGAAGTAAACTGATGCCGCGGACATTTATTTCGGGGCACCCTTGAAGGCATGGACGTGACCATGGCCGGCAAAGATTGATGAGATGGGCTTCGTGCGCGCGGGCCGCAGCAGCCCTCTTGGCGGTTGTTGCGTCCGCGGCGCACGCCCAGCTTGCGGGTCACGGCGGCCCCGTCCGGGCGCTTGCCGTTTCGCCTGACGGCGACAGCCTGTTGTCGGGCAGCTTCGACACGTCCGCCATTCGGTGGTCGCTGAAGATCGACGCGGCGGATGAGGTGCTGCGGTATCATTCTGATGCCGTCAATGCCGTTGCCTTCCTGAAGGGAGGGCGCATGATTACCGCGGGTGCCGACGCACGAATTGCGGTGTGGACGGCAGGCCGGCAGCAGCCTGATCGGGTCATGGAGGGACATACCGGTCCCGTCGTGGCACTTGCCGTAGCGCCGGACGGATCGAAGCTCGCCTCGGCCGCGTGGGACCACAGCGTGCGGCTCTGGTCCCTGGCTGATGGCGCGTCCCGCGCGCTGGAAGGTCACGGGCAGAATGTGAATGGTGTCGCCTTCGCGCCGGACGGGAAGTCGCTCGTGAGTGTCGGCTATGATCTCGCGTTGCGCATCTGGCGCTTGCCGGAGGGCCGGTCTGAAGCGGTGGCATTGCCGGTGCCGCTGAATGCGGTCGCTATTGCGCCCGATGGTGAGATCGTCGCGGCAGGGGCGGACGGCAAGCTGCGCATGCTGACGGAGGACGGAACGCTGGTGGGCGAGGTGGCCGCAAGCCCGGCACCGATCGTCGCCTTGGCGCTGTCCGATGATGGGGCGCTGATTGCCGCCGCAGGCATCGGCGGCACGGTTGCCATAGTCGAGCGCAAGTCGCGGAGTGTGTTGCGGACGCTGGTGGGGCCCGGCTTCCCGGTCTGGTCGGTCATCTTCCTGCACGATGCAGCGACGCTCGTGACCGGAGGTGCGGATGGAAAGATCCGGCGCTGGAATGTGCAGAGCGGTGAGCCGGTCGGTTCGAACCTGTTCGGGACAACAGCGGATCCGCTGGCCGCGTATGCGGGCGATCATGGCGCCGACGTCTTTCGCGCATGCGTTGCCTGTCACACGCTGTCGGCGAGGGAGGCGCAGCGTGCGGGGCCAACGCTTGCGGGATTGTTCGGCCGGAAAATCGCCTCGCTCCCCGGCTATCGGTTTTCCGAGGCCCTCAAGACCATGGATATCGTCTGGACCCCCGAGACGGTCGCAAAGCTGTTTGAACTGGGACCCAATGCCTACACGCCGGGAACGAAGATGCCGGAGCAGCGCATCGGCTCGGCCGAAGACCGCCGCGCATTGACCGATTTCCTGGCCCGGGCGACGTCGCAATAGGTGAGGACCGCAATGCCGATGATGAGGGACGTTCGCGCTCAGATCTTGCGATCCGGCCGGCGCAAATAATCCTGAGTGGTTCGGGGTGGCGCGCGTTCGGGCACGCCCTCGAACGGATCGAACTGCTGTTCGCTCATCGCGATCACGCGGCAATCTGCGCACATCCTGATGGTGTCGAGGCGCTTGTCGCCGGCCGGATACATCCAATGCCGGCCCTCGAGCTTCGCCGCGATCCGATCAATCGTGCTCTTCACGCCAAACGCCGCGCCGCAGCGGATGCAAAGCGCAGGCTCTTCCTCCTTGATCACAATCGTCGGCGCGCGGCCGGCGTGGAAATCGATCTGGGGTTTGAGGGTGATGACCTTCTCGGGACAGGTGCTCTGGCACAGGCCGCATTGCACGCAGGCATCTTCGACGAATTTGAGCACCGGGCGCTCGGGATCGTCGCGAAGCGCGCCGGTCGGGCAGGCAGAAACGCAGGAGAGACACAAAGTGCATCCGTCCGTATTGACGCTTACCGCGCCGATCGGTGCCCCCCGCGGGAGCGCAATGACATCGACCGGCTTCGGCGCGAGGCGATGCAGTTCACTCAAGGCAAAGCGAAGCAGGTCGCGCCGCTTGCCGACAGTCTTGAATGTCGCGGGCGCCCTCACTGCTGCAAATTGCCCGATGCCGTTCAGTTGCTCTAGCAGTGCATCGGGATCGTCCGTTTCGATCGCCGCGACCCGGCGCCCTTCAAACCCGAGACCCGCAAGGATGGTCTCTGCCATGCTGACTGTCTGCGCGAGGCCGGTCACGTCATGCCGCGGCCTGCCACGCAGCAAAAATCGGAACGCAGATGCTCCATAGGCAAAGGCGCCGATGACGGCTTCCAGCCCGACCTGCGTCACCTCGTTGACGGCAAGAGGGATGACCTGCGCAGGCAGACCGTCGCCGTGACGGGCGAGCGCGTCGATCAGCGGCGTGCCATGCTGAGCCTCATGCAGCAACAGGACCGGGTTCGATCCGCCGGCTTGGTGGTAAGCGAGCAGCATGGCGCGGATGATCTGGAGCTGGGTGTCCGCGGGCGGCAAAGCATAGGACGCCGCTCCCGTCGGACAGGCGGCGGCGCATTGGCCGCAGCCGGCGCAAATCTCGGCGTTGATGGCGACGTGATTGCCGGCTGGCGTGATCGCACTCGTGGGACATAGATCGAGACAACGATGGCAGCCGGTCAGATTCGAGCGCGAATGGGCGCAAAGGTCGGGCGCGAACTCGATATATCTGGGCTTGTCGAAATGCCCGACGAGATCCCGCGCGCTGAGCACGGTGCGCAGCATGGCGCTCGGGTCCTTGGGATCTGCTCGCAGATAGCCATCGCGCAGATCATGCGCCGGGAACAGCGGTCTTTCTCCCGATAGGTCAAGGATGATGTCGCAGTGCGAGGTGGCCCCGCTGCGAGAATTTTCAAAGATGTAGAGATTGCGCGAGGACGGGCGCGGGTGCGCGTAGTCGTCGATCGTGAGCTCGAAAGCGCCAAAATGTCCTCTGGCGGTACGGATCATTCCCTTCACGACCGGGAAGAGAGTTGCCGCAGGCGCGGCGATCTCGCCGAACTCCTTCAGCATCACCGTCACATCGAGATGATCCGAAAGCAGCCGTCCGGCTTCGATCGCGGCCTCATCCCGGCCATAGATCAGGATGACCCCGTCGCTCGCAAGCGTGACCAGCGGATAATCCGGCGCCTGCACGGCGCTCGCTGCGAGCAGCGCCGCCATTTTCGGGCCCGCTTGTGCGCCTTCGGTCGACCAGCCTGCCGTCTCGCGAATGTTTGCGAAAGCGATCGGCGCGGCACGCTCGGCGGCTTCCTCCGCAAACAAGGATTGCTGATAGGTGCAGGCAATGGTCAGGGGGCCCTCCGCCTTTGCGAGCCTGCGAAAATGGTCGAGCTCGGCCCCGCACAGGTGACGAAAACTCTTGACGTTGCAGTTGCCGCATCCGCGCTCGATCGCGGCCACATCAAGCCGCATCGTGTCTTCGCACGAGCAAATCAGGATGGTCTTCGCTGGCTGCTCCAGGTTCATCCCTCCCGGGAAGGCGACGAATGACGGACTCGCGCCGATCCTTTGCCTCGTATAGATATTGTCAATCGGGAAAAAAGGGGAAAGTGGAGGCCGGCCTGCGGTCGATCCCAACCAGCCACGTTTCCACGGCGGAACAGATTCAATTGCCGCCACCCTTCACTTTGGTCAGGTTGCGCGAGAGCGGGGACGCGTTTGCCTATGCATGCCGCATTGCACCCGAAAGCGGCGCCGGCACGCTGGTCTATGTCGGGCGGTTCGACCTCGCTGAGTTCGCGGTGGTGCTGGAGCCAGCGGAGCCGCTGACGACCGCGCGGCGAGCTTTCTACGCTTGCATGGTTGCCCTCACAGACGCCCTGCGCGCCCATGCGCCACCGACCAAGGAGGTTGCAGTCGGTTGGCCGGATTCCGTCAGGATCGACGGAGGGCTGGTTGGCGGGGGGCGGATGGCCTGGCCGACGTCCGCGGACGAGGATGAGCCGCCGGCCTGGCTTGTATTCGGGGCCATGATCCGGACGGTGGTGATGGCGGATCATGATCCCGGTGTTTATCCGCTCGCCTCCGCGCTGGATCAGGAGGGGTTTGGCGAAGCCGGAGCGGTGCAGGTGACCGAGAGCTTCGTGCGGCACCTGATGCGCGCGATCGACAATTGGCGGGTCGACGGATTCGACAGTGTCGCGCGCGAGTATCTCAGCCGCATCCCTCGCGAGCGGCAAACGCTTCGACGCATCGACGATTGCGGCGATCTGGTCACGCGCCGCACCGGTAGTGATACGACTGAGCGGGCAGACCTCGTTAAGGCTCTAGCCTCGCCATCCTGGCTCGATCCGACGCTTGGAGGGCCGAAGCGGTGAAAAAGACCGTCAAACTTCTGCGTACCATTGCGCTCGATGCCTCCGACACCTTCATGTTCGACGTGCCGGCAGTATCAGGCGAATGGGCCGTCTCCGGCGCCTTCCGCTTCTGCGATCAGGATCCGGTGAAGCTGAGCGGAAAGGCGCGCGCCGCCTTCCGCAGCGGCTTTCTCGGCGTGCAATCCTGGGGATGGTCGACGCTGGCACAGATTGTTCCGGCGACCGAGGACGATTGCCAGACGCTGATCGAACTCCTTGCCAGGCAACTCGTTGATCGGTTCGGCGCACCGGACATAGCAATTGCAAGGATCGCTGCGGAAGAAGAAGTTACTTTTGCGCAGTCGCTCTGCACGCATCCGATCAGCTCTCTCATTGCGATTCACCGTTCGGCAAGTAATAGCGAAGTCCACGAGGCCTTCCGCAGGCTACAACTGCGGGAGGGGCAGCATGGCAAGGCATTCTCGTTCATGGAAGTCGAGGATGATGTCGAACCCAACAGCGATCTGAACGGTGCGGATATGGGCCAGGAGCGGCGCCTCCGATGAACGATTTCTGGATCGCGTGCGGACATCATCTACTCGATCGCGACGAGAGCGGGGGGCTTCCCGTTACCGACGAATTCTTGAAGGCTTATTTTGCCCGTCCCGAGCTGATGCCGCCGAAGGACGCGTGCCTGGTCGAACAAAGACTGCATCGCGGGATGCTTGCCGATCCGCGCCAGGCGGTCGGTGCGGATGAGGTCGCTGCGATCGCTGATGAGGACGCGCGGGAGAACTGGCGCTTCGTGCTGGGGTTCCGCGATCTCATGTTGCGGCACCCAACGCTCGAAGCTGCGTATCTCGCGGCCGTCCGCTCGCGATCAAACGACCTGCCGCCGCTGTTCATCAATCAGCTCGTGCAGGTGATCCTGCGCAACGCTCTTGATGGTAACGACGATCCCTTCGTGCTGCGTGCCGGCGAGCTGTTCTTCCGACCGCAGCGGATTCTTCCGCACGAACAGGCCTTGCTGCTTGGCGATGACGAGGTCGTCGGTGGTCGCAGCCCGACGCCCATCTTGTCGTTGATCTCGATGCTGGATACCAAGACGGACGCCCATCTCGATGTGCTGAGCGAAGAAAACGCCGAGACCTATTGGGAACGCAGCGACCAGTTCGATATGGCCCTCGATCTGTCCGCAGGTGCGCGAGGGTCTCGCGCACTGGCGCAGGTGATGACGCGCTGGGTTTCCCATCTGCTCGGGATCGATGTTGCCATTGAGCCGTTGACGGAACTACGCGAGGTGAGGCTGAGCTGGTATATTGGACTGGACGCTGACGCCACCAGGATGGGCGATCGGCTTTGGCACGGCGACGAGCTTGACGAGCACAGCGCACGGCGAGTGCTTTCGCTGTTTCGCCTGACCTTTGCGGATTCTGGGCTCGCCGGGGGGACCTTGCGGGGCGAGCCAGTCTATCTGATCCTCGCGATGACAGCCGATCAGAAGCTACGCATGAAACCGCAGAATCTGTTGACGGGACTGCCGATCAAGCGCCTGGAAGCCATCTCATGAGCGCCGCCCTGCCAATCCTGCGTATCCCCGTCGGCATCGTCGTCGAACGGCGCAAGGCGGATTCGCCCTGGGTGGATTTCATCTGGCGGAGCGCCGCCGCGTTGCCTGACGAACCGGACACGGAGGCCTGGACAATCCTGCGCGAGCAGGAAGGCACGACCCTGTTCTATGCTGGCAGCGCAACGGTTGATTTGTACGTGTCGGAAACCGCGCGTTATCGTGACAATCTCGCCTCCGGCATACCGAGCATCTGGGTGGTCTTGAGCCCATCCGAGGGGGCTTGGCCTTATACGGTCGCCGCGGCGACCGCTGATCCTGCGGAAGGAGAGGGGTTTACCGAGGCCGCTGACAATCTGGTTGAAGCTGTACCAATGCCAGAGGTGGTGCGCGAGGTGATTGAAAGCTTCATCGCCGAACACCACGTCGAGAGGGAGTTCGTCAAACGCGAGCGAAGGCGCGCCGATCCCGAGGCCCTGGCGCGTCGGCAGCATGAAAGCGGGCAAGAATGACTGAGGAAGAATTCCTTGCGCGCTGGTCGCGCCGCAAGCGCGAGGCAAAGTCGAGCGTTCCGGTTCCGCAAACGGCCAAGCCTGCCAGCGAGACCCCCGCGCCATCCACGGAGGTCGAGGTCGCCCCCGAAGTCGATCTTGCGAGCCTGCCGTCCATCGATTCAATCACGGCCATGACCGACATCACCGTATTCCTGCGCGAAGGTATTCCGCGGGAATTGACCCGCGCAGCCCTTCGCCGCGCCTGGACGGCCGACCCGGCGATCCGCGATTTTGTTGGTCTCGCCGAGAACGCCTGGGATTTCAACGATCCGAACGCCATGCCGGGGTTCGGACCGCTCGATTGCTCGCAGGCTGAGCTGGCCGCCTGGGTCGACCGGATTGTCGGTGGCCTGCGTAACGCGGCAGAGGCACAGGCTGACACGCCGACGCAGTTGCCGGAATTCTCCGACGTTCCGAACACGGACGTTGTGCACTCTGCGATGCGTACAGAGAAGCCTGATCAAGCGGACCACACGGAGATCGCGCCTCCCGTTGCACCGCAACCGACCATGGAAGCGGATGCAGTTCGGCGCTGCACACACGGCGGTGCCCTGCCTCGCTAATATTGCGACGAAAGGCGATAGCCTCAAACTATAGGTCGGCAATTGACCATCTGCGGAACCAGGTTTACGCTTCGTTAGCGCTTTGTTGCGCAAGCAAAATCAGTCACTCGGGTCTCAGGCAACAGAGGTCCTTATGCGTGACGCCGGACTTGATCGCGCCATTGACGCCGCAGGCGGCGTGGCCCAGCTTGCGCGCAAGATCCGCATCAGCCAACCCTCGGTTTCGAACTGGAGCAAGGTACCCGCTCAGCGGGTGATTGCAGTGGAAGCGGCAACGGGTGTTCCCCGCGCGGTGCTGCGGCCTGATCTCTATCCAGATCTCCCTCACAACCGCACGGTATCGCACAACAGCATCGATCCGGTCGATTTTGCGCGAGCGCAGGAATACGCTCTTCTCGCCACCTTGCTGGCCGCCGCGCCCTCCAAGAAGTTGCTCGATCGGCTTGCAGGCTTGAGCGGAGATGGGACGCCGCTCGGTCAGGCTCACGCCGCCTTGGCGGAATCCGCCATGCGCGAGATCACAGGTCAAGTCGAACGCGAATATTTTGACCTGTTCGTCGGTCTCGGCCGCGGTGAGTTGCTGCCTTACGAGTCCTATTATTTGACCGGCTTCCTCAACGAACGGCCGCTGTCACGCTTGCGGGCCGATCTCGCAGCGCTCGGCATCGAGCGCGCCGCGAACAGTTCTGAGCCTGAGGATCATGCCGCTGTCCTCTGCGAGATCATGGCGGGAATGGCCGACGGCCGCCTGGAAGCGTCGTCCGATGCGCAACGCACCCTGTTCGAAAAGCACGTCTCGCCTTGGATGGGACGTCTGTTCGCCGACATGGAGAAGGCCGCAAGTGCAAAGTTCTATCGTGCGGTCGGCACGCTCGGCCGCCTATTTATCGAGATCGAGAGGCAAGGATTCTCCTTCGCCAAGTGACTAGCGCAGGTTGGTCCGGGAGAGATGCGATGAGCGATGAAAAGAAAGCGATCGTCGGACGGCGCGACTTCCTCCGCAAGGTTGGCATCGGCACGGTAGGCGCTGGCGCCACGCTGGCGACGCCACTCGTCGGATCCGCTGAGGCCGACAGCGAGAACAACGATGAGAAGCGCAAGGCGCGCTACAAGGAATCCGATCACGTGAAGGCTTACTACCGCGTCAACCGCTATCCCGCCTGAGGGAGGCTGCCGTGCTTATCAAGCGAACACATCAGCATTCCGGATCCGACCGCCGCGGCTCTGTCGCGGACGTCCTCGCGAGCCAGACCAGTGGTCTCGATCGCCGCACCTTCCTGCGCCGGTCCGGTCTTGCGGGTGGCGCACTCGCGGCACTCGGTACCATGCCGGTTTCCGGCGTGCGCAAGGCGGAAGCGGCCACGGCGGGGCCGCTGACCGCCGGCGCGACCGTCAAGAAAAGCATCTGTACGCATTGTTCGGTCGGATGCACCGTGACCGCGGAAGTGTTGAACGGAGTCTGGATCGGACAGGAGCCGAGCTGGGATTCCCCCATCAATCGTGGATCTCATTGCGCAAAAGGTGCTTCCGTGCGCGAGCTGGTGCATAGCGAGCGGCGTTTGCGCTATCCGATGAAGCTCGTGAACGGGCAATGGACGCGCGTCTCCTGGGACACTGCGATCAACGAGATCGGCGACAAGATCCTCGAGGTTCGTGAAAAATCGGGTCCCGATTCCGTCTATTGGCTCGGCTCGGCCAAGATGACCAACGAAGGCGCCTACCTGTTTCGCAAGCTCGGGGCGTTCTGGGGCACCAATAACACCGACCATCAGGCACGCATCTGCCATTCGACCACCGTTACCGGCGTCGCCAATACCTGGGGCTATGGCGCGATGACCAATAGCTACAATGATATCCGCAATGCGAAGACACAGGTCATCTTGGGCGGCAATCCGGCCGAAGCGCATCCGGTATCGCTGCAACATCTGCTCGAGGGCAAGGAGCTGCAAAAGGCTAACTTTGTCGTTATCGATCCGCGCCTGACGCGTACGGCGGCACACGCGACCGAATATGTTCGGATGCGGCCAGGCACCGACATTCCGGTGCTCTACGGCATCATGTGGCACATTCTCCAGAATGGCTGGGAGGACAAGGAGTTCATCCGGCAGCGCGTCTACGGTTTCGATGACCTTAAGAAGGAGGTTGAGAAGTGGCCCCCGGATGAGGTCGAGCGCGTCACCGGCATTCCCGGCGAGCAGCTCAAGCGCGTCGCCAAGATGTTCGCCACCGAGAAGCCGGCAACCCTGATCTGGGCCATGGGTCAGACCCAGAAGACCGTCGGCACCGCCAACGTGCGGGCGAGCTGCATCGCACTCTTGATGACCGGCAATGTCGGTAAGGCCGGCGCGGGCGCCAACATCTTCCGTGGCCATGACAACGTGCAGGGTGCGACCGATGTCGGGCTCGATATCGTCACGCTGCCGTTCTACTACGGCCTTGCCGAAGGCGCCTGGAAGCATTGGTCGCGGGTTTGGGAGGTAGACTATGACTTCCTGAAGTCGCGCTTCGATTCCAAGCAGATCATGGAAACTCCCGGCATTCCGTTGACCCGCTGGTTCGAGGCGGTGACGCTGCCGAAAGATCAGGTCGCACAGAAGGACAATGTTCGGGCAGTGTTCGTTCAGGGACACGCCAGTAACAGTATCACCCGCATTCCGGAGTCTCTCAAAGGCCTGAAGGCGCTGGAACTGCTTGTCATTGCTGACCCGCATCCGACGACCTGGGCGTCGCTCGCAGTCGAGGCCGGACGCAAGGATGGCGTCTACATCCTTCCTGTGGCCACACAATTCGAGTGCAAGGGGTCGCGGGTCGCCTCGAACCGCTCGCTGCAATGGGGCGAGCAGATCGTCAAACCGATCTTCGAATCGAAAGACGATCTCGAGGTCATCTATCTGATGGCGAAGAAATTCGGCTTCGCCGACCAGATGTTCAAGAACATCAAGGTCGAGAACAATCTTCCTGAGGCGGAGGATGTGCTGCGCGAGATGAACCGCGGCAGCTGGTCGACCGGCTATTGCGGGCAATCGCCCGAGCGCCTCAAGGCGCACATGAAGAACCAGGCGAAGTTCGACATGCTGACGATGCGGGCGCCGAAGGACGATCCCGAGGTCGGCGGCGACTATTACGGCCTGCCATGGCCATGCTGGGGATCACCGGACGTCAAGCATCCCGGCACGCCGCTCCTCTACAACACCAATCTGCACGTGATGGATGGCGGCGGCACGTTCCGGCCGCGGTTCGGCATCGAGCGCGAGGAGAAGCTGCCGGACGGTACGACGCGAAAGGTGAGCCTGCTCGCGGATGGCTCGTACTCGTTAGGGTCGGGAATTCAGGACGGCTACCCGGAGTTCACGCTGGCGAGCCTGAAGAAGCTCGGCTGGGACGCCGAGCTCTCCGAAGCGGAAATGGCGGTGATCAACAAGATCAATCCCGCCAATCCGGACACGGTGTCGTGGGCGCTCGACCTGTCGGGAGGCATCCAGCGCGTGGCGCTGGCGCATGGCTGTGTTCCCTACGGCAACGGCAAGGCGCGCATGAATGCATTCGGTTTGCCCGATCCGATTCCTGTTCACCGCGAGCCGATCTACACGCCGCGCGTCGACCTCGTCGCCAAATATCCGACGCTGCCCGACGCCAAGCAGTTCCGGATGCCCAATATCGGGTTTTCCGTGCAGAAGGCAGCCGTGGAGAAGGGGATTGCCAAACAGTTTCCGCTCATCCTCTCGTCGGGCCGCCTGGTCGAGTATGAGGGCGGCGGCGAGGAGACGCGTACCAATCCGTGGCTTGCTGAGCTGCAGCAGGACATGTTCATCGAGATCAATCCTGCCGATGCCGCCGATCGCGGCGTCAAGGACGGCGGCTGGGTCTGGGTCACGGGTGCCGAGAACAATTCCCGGGCCAGGATGAAAGCGCTCGTCACCGAGCGCATCGGCAAGGGCGTTGCCTGGATGCCATTCCACTTCGGCGGCTGGTTCGCGGGCAAGGATCTTCGCGGGAATTATCCGAAGGGCACCGACCCGATCGTGCTCGGCGAAAGCGCCAACACGATCACTACGTACGGATACGACCCCGCGACGGGCATGCAGGAGCCCAAGGTCACTCTCTGCCAGATCGCGGCGGCATAAGGAGCAACGACGATGGCACGTATGAAATTTCTCTGCGACGCCGACCGTTGCATCGAGTGCAACGCCTGCGTCACGGCCTGCAAGAACGAGCACGAGGTTCCTTGGGGCATCAACCGGCGCCGGGTCGTCACCATCAACGACGGCAAGCCCGGCGAGCGCTCGGTCTCGATGGCTTGCATGCACTGCACCGATGCGCCCTGCGCGGCGGTGTGCCCGGTGAACTGCTTCTACACCACCGCCGATGGCGTGGTGCTGCACTCCAAGGATCTCTGCATCGGCTGCGGCTATTGCTTCTACGCCTGTCCGTTCGGAGCGCCGCAATATCCCAAAGTCGGAAACTTCGGCTCGCGCGGCAAGATGGACAAATGCACCTACTGCGCCGGTGGCCCAGAGGCCGACGGCAGCAAGGAGGAATACGAGAAGTACGGTGCGAACCGGCTCGCCGAGGGCAAGCTGCCGCTCTGTGCCGAGATGTGCTCGACCAAGTCACTGCTCGCCGGTGACGGCGAGATCATCGCCCAGATCTACAAGGAACGCGTGATGAAACGCGGCTACGGCTCGGGTGCCTGGGGTTGGAAGACCGCCTATCGCGAGTCGATTGAATCCTGAGGCGGCCGTCACGTGTCGTAAATGCCGGGAGGAGTTCATGTCGTCATTTGGAAGGGTCATTCGCCTCGCTATCGGTGCGTGGGCATTGCTTCTGTTGATCACGGCGGCACCGGCACCGTCACTGGCCCAGCAGATCAACCCGACCGCGAGTTCGGTCAACGAGCGGCAGTTGCTGCAGGAGGCGGACCGGATCCAGGGCCGCGTCAGCATCCCCGACCAGCGTTCCAGCGTGCTTATGCAGCCGGCTGGCCGTGAGTGGCGTGAATTCCGCAACGTTGTGCTCCGCTGGATCGGTGGCGTCGCTATCGTCGGCATGATGGCGGTTCTCGTGATCTTCTATCTCACCCGCGGCATGGTCCGTTTGGAGAGCGGACGATCCGGCCGTACGATCGTGCGCTTCGACACCTTTGAGCGTTTCGTGCACTGGATGACAGCGACCTGCTTCATCATTTTGGCGATCTCCGGACTGAATATCACCTTCGGTCGGCCGGTGCTGCTGCCGCTGATCGGCTTCGAGGCCTTCTCGGAGTGGTCGCAATGGGCTAAATATGCCCACAACTATCTGAGCTTCCCGTTCACCATCGGCGTCGTCGTGATCTTCCTGATGTGGATCGGCGGCAATATCCCGAACAAGGTGGATGTTGCCTGGATCAGGCGGGGAGGGGGCATTGTCGGCCATGATCATCCGCCGGCCTATCGCTTCAATGCCGGCCAGAAGATGATCTATTGGATCGTCGTGATCGGCGGCGGCCTGGTTGCCGTTACGGGATACCAGCTGATGTTCCCGTTCTACGTCACTGGGATCGAGGGAATGCAGCTGGCCCAGATCGTCCACTCCGTCGTGGCCGTGCTGTTCGTCGCGACGATGATCGCGCACATCTATATCGGTACGATTGGAATGGAAGGTGCGTTCGAGGCTATGGGCTCAGGTGAGGTCGACGTCAACTGGGCGCGCGAACACCACAGCCTCTGGCTCGATCAGCAGATGGCGCGAACGGGACCGGGCGGTAGCCAGACACAACCCGCAAACGCGGCAGCCGAGTGAGACGGTGAGGCAGATCATCCGAAGCGGATGGTCTGCTTCACTGTGCCGGCTCGCTCGCAAATACGACAGAGCGGTCCTGGATATCCTGATCGGGCAATTTACTTGCCTGGCCTGTCTGCAATTCTTGAATAGATGGCATGCCGCTCCGTCCAATATGGAGGAGTGCGTGCGATCTGAGTACGCCGGTGGCTGTACCGACGACAAGCAAGGTAGCAATGAGCGAGAGCATGAGGCGTTTCATGCGAATCTCCGTCTGCCATTTCCACCCGGTACGAGGGATACACCTAGATTGTCTTGCCGGATGTGAGCCACTTCACAGCCACAGTCGCTGAATCGGCCCGCCCCGCGAGGCCGCGGTATGAAGCGAGGCAACGAGATGAGCTCGATCGATGTCGCACCAACACGCTCCGCGAGCTCTATTGAGATTCAGGTTGCGATCTCGATGAAAGCTAATTCGGCGTTCGCGCGGCAGATAAGGCGCTGCCGGCTTATCTCCGCCACTCGAGTGTTATCCGAAAGCCTCGCTTCGAAGGCGGTGCGATGCGCGCGATCGACGTCGATGCCCGGGCGGTACTGCGCGGGGGATTTTGGTACTGCGGTGCAGTACCGGGCAAGGCTGAAATAAGCGAAAATAATCGAGTGGTCGGATCAAGCCGTTGAAAAGAAAGGAAATTGCCTTAGGTCTATTCCTTCGATCATTTGTCGGCCCAGAAATCGGTTGGACCGACTCAATCTGTGAAGATCAATGAAAACAACATGTTAGATCGCCGCTTCTCCGTGGCCCCCATGATGGATTGGAGCGAGAGCTCAAGTTTTTCAAGCGGTTAGAGGCCGGCGTGTGCACGACGTGTGCACCGGGAGATCAAGAAAAATCTATTAGGCTCCAGTGAGCGCGATCGCTCTTTGGAGTGACGGTGACGCCCGCAGAAGTGGGTGCCACGCCACGTGGCGATTTTCGAAGGAAGAACTTCTCAAGGAACGTCCTTCCACGTTCCTGCGCGACTTGAGGCGAGAATCGTCTCGACGAGCGTTTGGACGCGCAGGCCGGCGCGGAAGTTGAATGGCTCCGGCCGACGCCCAGCGATCGCGTCAAGGTAGCCCGCGGCTTCGATTGCCTTCAGGTCGTTGAAGCCAAGCTGGTGGCCAGGCGCAACGCAGAACAGGCCGTACGGCGGATGGTCCGGGCCTGCTTCGATCCGGCGGAATCCCTGACGGCCACGGCGATCATCGGTCGAGAAGAAATGCAACTCGTTGAATCGTTCCTGGCTAAAGGCGAGGGCGCCCCTTGTTCCATAGACCTCGAAGTCGTGTTGCATCTTCCGCCCTGTCGCAATCCAATTCCCTTCGATCGAGCCGGAGGCGCCGTTCGCGAAACGGAGGAAAGCTCGGCTGACATCGTCGACTTCGACGCGCCTCCGGCCGCCTTTGCCATCCGGACGCTCCTCAATCATCGTGACGCAATCGCCCATGACCCGGGTGATCGGTCCAGCGGCTGGACCCAATAGGAATTCGGCCGTCGCCAATGCGTGGCTGCCAATGTCGGCTAGTGCGCCGCCGCCAACCGGATCATGCCGGAAGGTGAACGGCCCAGCGCTGTCTGCCATGTAGTCTTCGGCGTGGACTCCGCGGTAGCCGCGTATTTCGCCGAGTTCTCCGGCGACGATCATTTCGCGTGCGAGGCTCACCATAGGGTTGCACAGGTAGTTGAAGCCGACTTGCGTCTTGACTCCGGCCGCTTCAGCGGCGTCAGCCATTTCGCGGGAATCGATCGCAAGCGGCGCCAGCGGCTTTTCGCAATACACATGTTTGCCCCCGGCAATCGCAGCCAAGGCCATTTCCTTGTGGAGCGCGTTGGGCGTCGTGATGTTCACGACGTCGATACCTGGGTCCGCAACGAGCGACTGCCAGTCCGAGGTCGCGCGCGCGAAGCCCAGCGCGGAGGCTGCTTTCGCGGCTGCCTCATCGCTGATATCCGCGATCGTATGCAGTTCCAGCTCGAACGGGAGGTCGAAGACACGCGCGGCGATGGAGTAACCGAAAGCGTGAGCTTTCCCCATGAATCCGCTACCGATGAGGCCGATGCAAAGCTTCGGTTTAGTCATGCCGGAAATCCTTGTTCACGATGAGGTCGGAGTTGAGGCGACCCGCGAAGAAATCGAGCACGTTCTGAATGGAAGACGCCCTCAGCAATAATTGTTGCGAAAAAATATCATTGTCAATATTCAATGCAGCAGGTTATGTTTCTCACAAACCGTCGAAGGAGGAGATCACATGACTGGCGCCACAATCCGACTCACAATGGCCCAGGCCCTGGTGCGATGGCTGACTCAACAGTCCACCGAAATCGACGGTGTTCGCGTGCCCCTGTTCGCCGGCGTCTTCGGCATTTTTGGTCATGGAAACGTGACCTGCCTGTCCGAGGCCTTGGAGGCGCTGCAGGATCGTCTGCCGACCTGGCGTGGACAGAACGAGCAGTCGATGGCGTTGGCGGCTATCGGTTTCGCCAAGGCCAAGCTTCGGCGGCAAATCATGGTAGCGACGTCGTCCATTGGGCCCGGCGCTCTGAACATGGTGACGGCGGCGGGAACAGCTCACGCAAATCGCTTGCCTCTCCTTCTCATCGCTGGCGATACGTTCACCAACCGGCTGCCGGATCCAGTTCTCCAGCAGGTCGAGCATTTTGGCGACCCGACCGTCACTGTGAACGACGCTTTCAAGGCGGTCACGCGCTATTGGGATCGGATCGCTCATCCCGCGCAGATCATTTCTTCGCTGCCGCAAGCAGTGGCCGCCATGCTCGATCCGGCCGATTGCGGTCCGGCCTTTCTCGCGCTGCCACAGGACACTCAGGAGGTAGCCTTCGACTATCCCGCGGTTTTCTTCGAGCCTCGAATTTGGGCCATCCCGCGCCAGCGTCCCGACCGTCAGAAGCTCGCGGAAGCAGCCGCGCTGCTCAAGACCGCGAAGAAGCCGATCCTCATCTCTGGCGGCGGCGTGCGTTACTCACTGGCGGGCAGTGTCGTCGCGGATTTTGCGGTCAAGCGTGGAATTCCTCTTGTGGAGACGGTCGCCGGCAAGGGCGCGGTGACTCACTATCACCCGGCCCATGCTGGGCCGATCGGAATTATCGGCTCAACCTCAGCGAATGCGCTCGCAGCCGAAGCCGATGTCATCCTTGCGGTGGGTACGCGCCTTCAGGATTTCACGACGGGATCATGGACCGCCTTTAGCCCGGACGCGCGTTTCATCTCGATCAACGCGGCGAGGTTCGATGCGGTGAAGCATCGTGCGCTGGCGGTGGTGGGCGACGCGCGGGAGACCATTGAAGAACTCGATGGGGCGCTCGGCGCGTGGCGCGTCGACCCCGCCCACATGGCGCGTGCTCAGTTGCTCTTTAGGGAATGGGACGCGCTGCTCGAGTCGCTACAAGCCCCGAGTAACGCTCCGGTGCCGACCTACGCGCAGGTCGTCCAGGCAGTGAATGCATCCGCCGGTGAGACAGATACCTTGATTTCAGCCGCCGGCGGGCTGCCTGGCGAAGTCGCAAAAGGCTGGCGCGTCAAGGCGCCGAATACCTTTGACCTTGAGTTCGGCTTCTCTTGCATGGGCTACGAGGTCGCGGCCGGTTGGGGCCATGCGATGGCCAATTCCGGGCCCGGTGGACTCGGCGGCACGCCGATTGTGATGGTCGGCGACGGTACCTATTTGATGATGAACTCGGACATCTACTCGACGGTTCTGAGCGGTCACAAGATGATTGTTGTGGTCTGTGACAATGGCGGGTTCGCGGTGATCAACCGTTTGCAACAGTTCAAGGGCGTGCCAGGCTTCAACAATTTGTTGACCGATTGTCGCGTTCAGAATCGCGACAATCCTCCTCACGTTGATTTTGCCAAGCACGCGGAGTCCATGGGGGCGGCTGCACGGCGTTGCGAGAGTCTTGCCGATCTTGTTGCCGCGCTCGAATGGGCCAAAGGCAACGACCGCACCACCGTGCTTTCGATCGCCTCGGACGCGTATTCGTGGGTTCCTGGCGATGCCGACTGGGACGTCGGCGTACCCCAGGTATCTTCGCGCGAGACGGTTCGAAGCGCGCGCAAGCAGCAGGACGAGATCCGCGCGAAGCAGCGCATTGGAGTGTGATGAGTCATGAAGGCGAAACTTGGAATTGCCCCCATTGCCTGGTGGAACGACGATCTTGCCGAACTGTCCGACGACGTGAGCCTGGAGGAGTGCTTACGGCAGGCGAGCGTCGCCGGCTTTACGGGAATGGAGACCGGACGGCGATTCCCCATGAACATGAAGGAGCTCGGCCCGATACTCGCCCGGTTTGGCATTTCCGTGTGCGGCGGTTGGTTCTCCGGTCTTCTGCTCGACGGTGACATCGAACGGGAAATGGACCGCATTCGCGCTCAAATGGATTTCTTCATTGCGGCGAAGGCGCCCTGCATCGTCTACGGCGAAACAGCGCGCTCGATCCAGGGCATTCGCTCCGCGCCGCTCGATACCAAACCCAGGCTTTCGGAGGAGGAGATCAAGGCGTATGGACGCAAGATGACGGCTTTCGCGGAATGGTGTGCCGGGCAGGGAATGCCGATCGCCTACCATCACCACATGGCTGCGGCGATCGAGACCGAAGCTGAACTCGACCTGCTCATGGCGAATTCTGGTGAGGCGTTACCGTTGTTGTTCGATGCTGGTCACCTGGCATTTGCCGGCGGTGACGTTTTGCGTGTGATCGATAAGCATCATTCCCGCATCAGCCATGTGCACACCAAGGACGTTCGCGGCAGCGTCATCGACAAGCTCGACCGGAAACGGCAGAGCTTCCTCGACGCGGTGGTGAAAGGAGCCTTCACCGTGCCGGGCGACGGCTCGCTCGACTTCGCGGCGATCATCGCCCGCCTCGCGTCCTACGGCTACGAGGGATGGTTCGTCGTCGAGGCGGAGCAGGATCCGAAGGTCAGTCCGCCGCTGGAAATGGCCAAGAAAGGCCACGCGGAATTGATGCGCTTGATGGCGTCTGCTGGATACGAAGTCGTGCAATGAACCGCACGGATCGGGTGTCGGCGTACGCGAAAAGGCGCTCAGCTCTCGCCCTTTCCCGGCGGGTTCATCTTGGCGCCAGGTCGGAGGGAAAGGTGAAATGAGCATCGGGATTGGAGTCATTGGTACAGGTGTAATGGGCGCCGAGCATGCTCGGATACTCCGACATGAGACTCCCGGCGCTCATCTTGCCGGGATTTTTGATGCCAACGCGGATCGAGCGCAGACAGTTGCCTCTGGAGCAACCGTCTTTTCGGATCCTCAATCGTTGATCGCGTCGGACCAGATCGACGCGATCGTGATTGCATCGCCCGACGCCACACATGCGGCGCTTACGCGCGCCTGCATCGCGGCGGGGAAGCCTGTTCTCTGCGAAAAGCCTTTGGCGTCCTCAGCGGCGGATGCCCTGGACGTGGTGCAGGCGGAAGTCGCTTTGGGTCGCAGGCTCATCCAGGTCGGATACATGCGCCGGTTTGACCCCGGCTATCAGGAGATCAAGCGCGTCAGGGACACCGGTGAATTGGGCGGTCCCGTGTTGTTGCACAACGTGCACCGAAACGTTCGCGCGCCGGAGTGGTTCAACGGTTCGATGGCTGTCACGAATTCGTTCGTCCACGAGATCGACATCAGCCGTTGGCTTCTGGGATCGGAGATGGTTTCTGCGCACGTGGAGGCGGGGCCCGGCGGCGAGCCCCTCATGATCACGATGAAGACCGACAAGGACGAGATTGTTTCGACCGAGGTTTTCGTAAACGCCGGCTACGGCTACCATGTCCATGTCGAACTGGTCGGTCGGCAGGGCACGGTATCGCTGGCGCCGGCATCGCTGACGCTGTTGAACAGAGACGGAGCTGGTGGTCATTCGTATCCGGACAATTGGGTGCCGAGGTTCGAAGAGGCGTATCGCAAGCAGATGGCCGATTGGGTCAGCGCTGTGAAGACCGGAGCGTCGGTCGGAGCAAGTGCATGGGACGGCTATGTCGCCTCGGCCATCGCAGAGCAAGTCGCTGAGGCCCTCGCCGGAAATGGTGTGGCTCCGCTGAGATATGGGCCACGTCCCTCGCTGTATGACTGACAGAGCGAACGAGGCTGCACGGAATTCGACAGCGTCTCACGCGATCCAATGCGAGTGCTCGAGAGGAAATGATGATCAAGTATGCAGTTGTCGGCGCGGGCTGGATTTCGCAACAAGCCTTCTTGCCGGGAGTTGGACAGTCCACAAACTCGAAGGTTACCGCGATTGTGACGGGCGATCCGGACAAGGCTGCGCGGTTGGCTGATTTCTATGGTATTGGGCAGATTGTCGGATATGAGGGATATGATGCCCTTTTGAGGGGCTCCGATGTCGATGCGGTGTACATTGCTCTTCCCAACCACTTGCATGCCGACTTCGCCATTCGCGCGGCTCGCGCCGGCAAGCACGTCTTGGTCGAGAAGCCGCTGGCCACAAGCGAACAAGATGCTCTTGCCATGATCGCCGCTGCACGGGAGGCCGGCGTATTTCTGATGACCGCGTACAGGCTTCACAACGAGCCCGGAACCGTCGCGGTGCTCGAACATATCCGCAACAACGCGATCGGCCGGCCGCTCTTCTTTCAATCGGTGTTCAGCTTTCAAGCGCCGCCAGGGAACCACAGATTGAAAGCTGCGAGTTGGGGCGGACCGCTCCAGGACGTCGGGGTCTATTGCGTCAATGCGGCTCGTCACGTCTTTGCAGAAGAGCCGATTGAGGCAATGGCGATGGTGCACCGACCGAACGGAGACCCGCGCTTTTGCGAGGTGGAAGCGTCCGTCGCAGCAATGCTGCGTTTCCCTTCGGGCGGCCTGGCGCAATTTGTCGCCAGCTTCGGGGCTGCCGCCGTCGACAATTATCGGGTCGTCGGGACAGCGGGCGATCTCGAACTCGATCCCGGCTTCAGGTTCGAGACTGCAACAAAACTCCGTCTGCGCCGCGATGGCGAGGTCCGCGAAACTCAGTTTCCGCAAATCGACCATTTTGGCGCGCAGGCGGAATACTTTTCAGATTGTATCAAAGCTGGAACATCGCCCGAGGCTGATGGCGAAGAGGGGTTGGCGGACTTGCGCGCACTGGTCGCAATTGAGACAGCCGCCCTGACCGGACAACCACAAACCATCGCATCCCCTCCACGTGACCGCCATCCGACGCCCGACATGGTGCGAGTTACCCCTGTAACCGATCGACGATTGGTTTTCTGAGGCGCTGCTCGCCTGCTCGCATCGCGTGGCATCTCAGCGTAAGCCCACTTGAGTAGTTCTACTGACTGGTCACTGTTGGAATCCGCGGATTGACGTCGTTTTTCTGTAGCCTCGCTGCCAGCGCTACGGTCAAAGCCTGTGCAAGGCACATCGGAGCGGCGAGCGAACGCGAAAAGGTGTATTCATGCTCTGGAACAGCGAACAGAACGCGGGCGCTCTTGGTCAGCGGCGATAGCGTGCTATCCGACATCGCAATGATGGGAACACCATTGCGCCCGGCTTCCTCCACAACGTTGACGACTTCGTTTGCGTAGAATCGGAACGACACGGCAACAAGCACGTCCTTCTTGCGGATCGTACGCGCCATGTGCGTAGCAAGCCCGCCGCCTGCGTCGAGCAACACGCAACGTTTGCCCAGCATGGTCAATATGTAGCGAAGGAATTCAACCACGGGCGCTGAACGTAGTTGCCCGATCAGAAAAATCGAGTCGGCTCTCTCAAGGAGACTCACCGCTTCCGAGAGAGCTTTCGGCGAAATATCCGTGAGCATGTCCTGAAGAGAAGCAATGTCACGGACGACCAGGTCGCGCAGAAAGCCAACTTCGCTGCGATCCGTACGAGTACCCAACTCGATTTCCAGAGCTTTAATGCGCGCCTCAAAACCCGGGGCGGCGGTCGACAAGCGCCTTTGAAACAGTACCTGGAGTTCCTTGAAGCCTTCATAGCCAAGCGACTGCGCAAAGCGCACGAAGCTTGAAGCATGGATGCCGCAGCGATCGGCGATCGCGTTTACCGACAGGACCGCGACATCATTCGGGTTCTGGGTCAGGTAAACAGCTATCTTTTGATAGGACTTGCTCATGTCATCGTAGCGATCGTGGATGACACGGATCAATTCCTCGTAGTCTTCCGGTGTCTTCACGTCCTGCATCTACAGTGCTCTCACCATTCTCGTTTCATTGCCTGCGGATGCCGACAAAGACTCACGCGCCCTCGCGTCACCATCCCTGGCGGCGGCACAGAATCATTGATAGTGCCGGCGAACAATTATTGACACTTTTGCATATTAGCAATAACTCTTGCAAGTAAATCGAACAGGCGTCGCGGGAGGACATGGTGGCGATCAAATTCGCATTGCTCGGGTGCGGGCGTATTGGCGTCTTGCACGCTCGGAATGTTGCGAAGGCGGACGGGGCGCGCCTGGAGACGGTATTCGATCCGAACACAGCTGCCGCCGAAGCGGTCGCCAGAGTGCATGGCTGCGGGGTATCCGCAAGCGTGGAAGATGCGATTGGTAGGGCCGACGCAGTTCTGATCGCGACATCGACTGCCACGCATGCCGATTTGATCGAACTCGCGGCAAAAGCTGGCAAGCCGATATTGTGTGAGAAGCCGATCGATCTCAGTCTCGATCGGGTGCGCGCATGCCGGAAGGCGATCGAAGGCTACAACGTCCCAATTCAGATTGGCTTCAATCGCCGTTTCGACCCCGGGCACCGCGCCGCTCGCAACGCCTGCGCCGCAGGCAAAATCGGGAAACTTGAGCAGGTCGTCATTACATCGCGTGATCCGGGGATGCCACCGCGAGGCTACACAGCAGTCTCGGGCGGTATCTTCCGTGACATGACGATCCACGATTTTGACGTGGCGCGATTCATGTTGAACGACGAGCCGACCGAGGTCTTCGCGACCGGCAGCGCGCTTGTTGATCCCACCATCGGAACTGATTTTGGCGACTTCGACTCTATTATGATTGTTATGCGCACTGCTGATGGAAAGCTGTGCCATATCAATAACTCTCGACGTTCTGCCTTTGGCTACGATCAGCGGATCGAGCTGTTTGGCAGCGAGGGGATGGTCATCTCCGACAACAAGAAGGCGCACGAGCTGAAATTTTATGGCTCGACCACTACCGACGCGGCCGAGCCCTACCTCAACTTCTTTATCGAGCGCTATGCGGAGGCCTACGAAGCCGAGATCGCCGCGTTCATTGCCACCATTCGCGATGGTCGGCCGACCCAAGCGACTTTCGATGACGGTTACCGTGCGCTCGTGCTCGCGGAGGCGGCGATCGATTCCGCCAAGACCGGCAAGAAGATCGAGGTCCGCAATATCGCATGACGTTGAACGTGCCTTCGGGGCGTCGACTAGCAGCAGGGTCAGGCTACGCAAGGTCTCATAACCGAGAGCCCGATCCGATCGTTGGAGAACTTGTATGACTTCGATGGATGGAAAGATCGCGATTGTCACGGGTGGTACGCAGGGGCTCGGTGCCGCCATCGCCAAACTCTTCGCCGAGCGCGGCGCGAAGGGCATCGTAACGTGCGGTCGTGACGAGACGAAGGGGCGAGCAAAGGCCGATGCAATCGCCACAGCCACGGGCGCAGCCGTGGCATTTGTGCGCGCTGACCTGACAAAGATCGAGGATTGCGCCAAAGTCGTGGCTGAAGCGGACAGGGCTTTCGGGCGCGTCGACGCCTTGGTGAACGCTGCGGGCGACACAAGCCGCGGCACCATCATCGACACAAGCCCCGAACTTTTCGACAAAATCTTCGCCGTCAATACGCGGGCCCCCTTCTTTCTGATGCAAGACGCGATCAAGCTCATGCGCCGCGACAGAGCGCAGGGCACGATCGTCAATGTCTCTTCAATGTCGGCGATGGGGGGCCAGTCCTTCATTGCGGCTTATTGCGCATCGAAGGGGGCGCTCGATACGCTGACGCGAAATACGGCTCATGCGCTGCTGCGCAACCGCATCCGCGTCAACGGTCTCAATATTGGATGGATGGCCTCGGAAGGCGAGTTCAACACGCAGCAAGTCCACCATGGCCGGTCTGCGAACTGGCTCGAAGAGGCCGCCGCGCAGCAGCCCTTCGGCCGATTGCTCGATCCCATCGAGGTCGCGCGCGCCGTTGCGTTCCTGTCCTGCGACGAGTCCGGAATGATGACGGGAGCCACAATCAACTTCGATCAAAGCATCTGGGGCGCCTACGATACGTCACCGCACCCGGAAGCGCCGCTCTGAGACGTTCCGGGGCCAAAGCCTTCTTGTGACAAGCGGGCGACGGAATGCGCCCTAGCTTCGTTCATTGCAGTATCTGAAATAGGTATTGCGTAATTGCGGGTGTTGCAATATTAATTGCATAAAAGACGATGTGAAGCGGCCAGATAGAGCCGCCACGCCGCACGATGGAGGGAACGCGTGGCCTTGCTTGATGTGCGAAGCATTTCGAAGAGCTTTGGTGCCATCCGCGCACTGGCCGACGTCAGCTTTTCGATCGATGCGGGGGAGGTGGTCGGGCTGATGGGCGACAACGGCGCCGGCAAATCGACCATGGTGAAGCTGATTGCCGGAAACTTCCCGCCAACCGAGGGCGCCATCGTCGTCGACGGCAAGGCGTGCCATTTTCACCGGCCAATCGAGGCGCGGGCCGAGGGCATCGAAGTTGTCTATCAGGAGCTTGCGCTCGCCGACAATCTCACCGCAGCAGAGAACGTCTTCCTCGGGCGAGAGATCAAGAAGGGATTTTGGCCGCTCCGCATCCTCAACAAGCAGGCAATGATCAAGCGGGCCGGCGAGCTCTTCGGGGAGCTCAAATCGGAAACGCGTCCCCGGGACCTCGTGAAGAAGATGTCGGGGGGGCAACGCCAGGCTGTTGCGATTGCGCGGGCCCGGCTGTCCAATGCCAAGCTCGTCCTGATGGACGAGCCGACCGCGGCCATTTCTGTGCGACAGGTCGCCGAAGTGCTTGAGCTCATTCGCCGGCTGAAGTCTCGCGGGGTTTCGGTAATGCTGATCAGCCATCGCATGCCTGACGTGTTCACCGTCTGCGATCGTATCATTGTGCTCCGGCGTGGCTCAAAAGTGGCCGACAAGGAAACTGCGACGACCTCGCCGGAGCAGATCACCGGCCTGATTACGGGGGCGATCCGTGAAGCCTAGCTCCGCCAAAGTGATAGAAGAAACACACGCCGCAATCAGTGACGTCGTCAGCATTCGCGAGCAGACGGCCTTCCAACGCCTGGTGACCAGTCAGGCATTCTGGGTCGCAGCCGCGCTCTTGGCTCTGGTGATCTTCATGACCTGGCTGGAGCCGAGTTTCGGCACAGTCGACAACGTAACAAACATCACGCGCAACTTCGCTCCGCTTGCGATCATGAGCCTCGGCATGACTGTGGTCATCATCACGGGGGGCATCGATCTATCCGTCGGTTCGGTGATGGGGCTCGTTGCCATTGTCACCGGGTTGCTGCTGACCTGGCATCATCCCTGGTACGTCGCCTTCGCCGCCGGACTCCTCGCGGGACTGGCGTGCGGAGCTTTCAACGGCTTCTTCGTTGCCTATGTTGGCATGCCGTCCTTCGTCGTGACGCTCGGTATGCTGTCGATCGCGCGCTCGCTGGCCGTCGTGCTGTCCGGCAACCAGATGCTGTACCAGTTTGGTCCGGACGCGCCGATCGTCAGGGCAATCGGCCAGGCAAAATGGCCGCTCCATGCGCCAGCTGGCTGGGCGCCACGCTGGATTCCGGAGTTGTCCTCCCATTTTTGGGTGATGCTGATCCTTGCCTTCATTCTTGGCGCCATCTTCATATTCACGGCTTGGGCGCGCCACCTCTATGCGATCGGTTCCAACGAAAACGCCGCGCGCCTGACCGGCGTGCCGGTCGACTGGATCAAGTTTCAAGCCTATCTGTTTTCGTCATTCACGGCGTCCATCGCTTCGCTGCTGCTCCTTGGCTACAGCGGCTCGGCCATCAACGCGATGGGGACCGGCTACGAGCTCCGCGTCATCGCCGGCACCGTCATCGGCGGTGCCAACCTGATGGGCGGCTACGGAACCGCCTTCGGCGCCGTGATCGGATCGGCCTTCCTTGAGGTGATCCGCAACGCCCTTCTGATGGCCGGCATCGATTCGAACTGGCAAGGCGCCTTCGTTGGCATGTTCATCGTCATCGCCGTTCTTCTCGGCATGCAGGCGAGCGGAACGTCGCTTGTTGCTACGATCCGCGAGTGGGTTGCCTGGAAGCGGGGTTAGGAATCCGATGGCATGAGAGTCGGAGACTTGGAGTCAACAAAAGGGAGGAGACACGTGCATAAACATCTACTAATGGCCGCCGTCGCGTTTTCAGCGCTGATGGGAGGACAGGCCTACGCGCAGCAGAAGTTCACCTTTGCGCTCGTTCCCAAGAACATGAACAATCCGTTCTTCGACCAGGCGCGCGACGGCTGCAAGAAGGCGGAAGCCGAGTCCAAGGGCTCCTTCCAATGCATGTACATCGGTCCGGGAGAGCACGGCGGTGGTGAGGAGCAGGTGCAGATCGTGCAGGACCTCGTCGCAAAGAAGGTGGACGGCATTGCCGTGGCACCGGCCAACGCGGCAGCGATGGCCGTTGCGCTGCAGGCCGCCAAGGGCGCAGGCATTCCCGTGTTGACCTGGGACTCCGACGTTCTCCCCGAGAACAAGGATCTGCGCCTTGCCTATATTGGCACCCACAACTACGAAATTGGCGTCAACATCGCCAAGATCGTGCAGACCATCAAGCCGAAAGGCGGCACGATCTGTATCCAGTCCGGTGGCGCAGCTGCAGCCAACCACAATGAGCGCATGAAGGGCATCCGTGATACGCTGGCCGGCAAGGAGTCTGCCCAATCGCCCGGGGAGCGGCTGACTGGACAGAATGGCTGGAAAGAGATCGACGGCTGCCCGCTCTACACCAACGACGATTTCCCTCTGTCGGTGCAGCAATTCCAGGACACCATGGCAAAGAACCCGGCCCTGGACGCGTTTACACCGACGGGCGGATTCCCGCAATTCGTGCCGGACGCCAACCGCGCTGCGGTTGCGCCCTTCAAGGACAAGATCGCCAAGAAAGAGTTGGCGTTGGTGGTTGCCGACACACTGCCGGTTCAGATCGACCAGATGAAGGAGGGGTTTTCGCTCGGCCAAGTGGGACAGCGTCCGTTCGAGATGGGCTACAAGACCATGTTCGCGCTGAAGGACGTCAAGGAGGGCAAGGCTGCGCCCAAAGATCCGACCTATACGGGACTCGACGTTTGCACGTCCAAGAACGTCGACAGCTGCATTGCAAAGTAGTCCGAGCTTGATGACAGCGGGCTAGGGGCACCTAGTCCGCTGCCCTTTCACGACGATGAAATAGAACGCAGCCGCGGGCCGTCTGGGATCTCCAGTACCTGGCCTCGTGGCACTTTTGCCGAGCGCGAGAGGCGTCGTCAGCATGCGCCTGAAGTCTCGACGCCGGGAATTCGCCCCATTGGCTGCTCAAAAACGGAGGCGCAATTCGCACCGATTTTGTCCAAGCGATCCATCCCGTCATATTGGCCATGCCCGGCACCTATTGATTTCCTTCGACGACACTTCCTTAATTTGGCTCAAACTAGACGACCGATTCCATGAACTCTGCGGTCATGGAGCAGGCTGAATTGGTGGAACGGACGGGTGGTTGGCGGATTCTTCGTTTGCGGTTGGCGCAACGAGGAACATGGCAGGATGGCGGCGGTCGAATTAGCAATGTGAGGAAGAGATAGCGACCTTGGCGGCTCTTTCGCGGTCGAGAACTGAGCTGGCGAGCCGGGTATCGCGAGCACAGATACTGCTGGCGTATCGAGAGAATCCGTCGTTCTGCGCGGTGGGCCAACGACTTGGAGTCCATCATCAGACGGTGCAGCGCTGTGTCGAGCGAGCACTGGCCGCTGGGCCACTGGCGGCCCTCGATGATCGTCCGCGACCGGGCAAGGAGCCAACGATCACGCCTGAGGCCAAAGCCTGGTTGGTGTCGTTGGCATGCGACAAGGCCAAGGATCACGGCTATCCCATCACGGCTATCCCCATGAGTTGTGGACGACGCGGTTGCTGGCACGCCATGCACGCGAGCACGGACCGGCGGCAGGGCATGCGTGTTTGGCCAATTTGGTCCAGGGAACGGTGTGCAAGATCCTCGCGCGAGAGGAAATCAAGCCCCACAAGGTGCGTTACTATCTTGAAAACCGCGACGCCGAGTTCGAGCAAAAGATGGCGGAGGTGCTGTGCATCTATCGCGAGGTCCAGATCCTGAAAAAGGCCGCTGCCAAGTCGAAGAAATCGGGCAAGCCGGTGACGATCGTCTCCTGTGACGAGAAGCCGGGAATCCAGGCCATCGCAACGACGGCGCCGGATTTGCCGCCCAAGCCTGGCGTCCACGCCACCTTTGCGCGCGACCATGAATACAAACGCCATGGCACGCTTAGCCTGTTGGCTGGGATTGATCTGCTCACCGGCAAGGTCCACGCCCTTGTCAAAGATCGCCACCGCAGTCGAGAGTTCATCGAGTTCCTCAGGCTTATCGATGCCGCCTATCCGCCGAACACTGCGATCAAGTTGATCCTCGATAATCATTCCGCGCACATATCGAGAGAAACCAGAGCCTGGCTCGCCACGCGACCAAGCGAACGCTTCGAACTCACCTTCACCCCCAAGCACGGCTCGTGGCTCAATCTCATCGAGGGACTCTTCTCCAAGTTCGCCCGTTCGGTCCTGCGCCACATCCGGGTGGCCTCAAAACACGAACTTAGGGAGCGCATCATGGCTGGTATCGACGACGTCAATCGCCATCCGGTCATCCACACTTGGTCCTACAAACTCGCCGAGGCCGCCTGATATGATTCGAACCAAGAAATCGCTGACCTAGTACTGCAATGCTGTACCGAGCAGATGCACCATGTTCAGCGCGGCTACGAAGCCCTCTGAATAAGCACTTGAAACGAAAGGAAAATGCCTCAACTGTCGGCTTGAAAACTTTAGTTGGCCCAAATATCAGTTATACCAGGTGAGACGATAAAGCGGAATAACATCAATATGTTAGCGCATCGATTTTGCATTGCACCCATGATGGATTGGAGCGAGAGTATAGGTTTTTCAATCGGTTAGAACGCGGCGTGTGCACGACGTGTGCACCGGGAGATCAAGAAAAATCTATTGAGGGCAAGCGTGGGCGATCACCCCTTGAAGTAACGTGACGTCTGCAGTAGCTCAGGCGACTTCGAGAGCGCCTGCCGCATCGGATTTTTCACAGCGGGTGAACTCACCAGCGAAGTTTCCCTGAAAGCAGCTGACTCTTAATCAGCGGGTCCCAGGTTCGAGCCCTGGTGCGCCCACCATACAAATCAAGACCTTAGCGAGAGAAACCGTTTGAGAGAGCCGAACTAAAACGGTTTTTCAAACGGTGTTTTTGACGGTGGGCGGCGAGTGCACTCTCGGCATTGTGATGTGATCTCCTCGTCTCCGCGGAGGCCAAAGGCGTCGCGAAGGCCGCCCGACAGAACCGCATCCTGAATGTTGTATCTGGGTCAGAGCCGCCCGACATGGCCGGCATCTTCCCACTTCTTTTCAATGTCATCGGCAACGCATTGGGGCAGCTGCGCCGCGCTCCCATCGAAGTAATGCTTGAAGTCGACGTGGACCCTCATGTTGTCCGGGCGGTAGGCCGCCATGCGATCGTAGAGAAGAACGGACGCTGCTTCGAAACGCCGATAGACCGATTTGTGCATCGGTGATCTCGATTCTTCCGTCTCGGGGTCGATCGGCAGGTCACGAACCCCGGCCTTGAGGAAGCCTCCCGCCTGCTCATTGTGCTGGGGACCCGCGGGATTGGGCGACAGCCGTAACACACTGCCGTCGTGTTTCAGGCCGCCCGGAATGAGCGAGGCTCCGGCGAGCAACCAATTGAGCGCGACGTCCGAGAGCCGCGCCTCATTCTCGAGATAGCCGCCGCCGACATCGGCGTGCACGCCCGGAAACCAGACCTGTTCGAAGTAAAGGTTGCCGTGCGCGTCCCGCTCGTCCTGCTTCTCGGCCGTCGGCGACCAGCCGACGCGTTTGAAGTCGGCGCGGTTCTCATCGATGGAAATCGCGTGCTTGGCGTAGCCGACGTTCGGATTCAGTGTCGTGTCGTAAAATTTGTGCTTTGGCGGCGCCAAATGCGCGGTCCGGACGCGCTTCAAGAACCCATAGCCGGGCAAGGATGGCGCGATCTTGAGATAGTTCATGAGAAAGGCGATCAGCGCTGTGGCGATGCCGAGGTAGCTCAGAATCCAGGCCACCCATCCGGCCCATGGAAAGACCGGCTGAAGGAAGCCACCGAGCCAGTGAAGACCGATCAGTAGCGCAATGCCCGACGTCACGAGCGCCGCGCCCAGATATTTGTGGCCGAGGGCGGCGACGGTATCGAACACGCCGATGAAGTAGGGAAAGACGTTCGCGTGCTCGGCGCCGTCGACGGTCATTGCGCTGCCGTACTGCTTTCTGAATTGGGCGGCGATTGCGTCTCGAGTCTCCAACAGGAATTGCCGATATCCGAGAATTTTGCGCGAGTAGGATGGGCAGAATTGATAGACATCCTTGACGGCATGCTCGGCCAGCTTGTGGATGCTCTTTGGATCGCGGCGCAGGGGCGAGCCATCGGGCATATGGCGCGGGACACCGCAATAGGTCATGACGCCGGCAACGGATCGGACCGTGTATGCCCCTCGGCTGAAACCGATGAGAAATACGCGGTCGCCTTCCTCATAAAGTGCAATGATCGCGGCGTAGCAATCAACGATGTTCCGGGTGATCCCGAGCCCCGTCGCCATGCTGGCGAGGTTGTAGAGCCAGCGCATCCAGCCGATTTTGAAATGGCCGCCGTCCGACGCCGAACCAAGACCGGCATCGTAGAAGGCGACCTGTTCGGATGGTTCAACCTTCGTGTCCGGGCCGACGCGGCACGCGCGGTAGAGCTTGTAAACGTTCGTCCTCGCTTCGTCGAAATTGATTCCGCCGGCCTGGCCTGTGCCGTCGGAAAAGATCACAATATTCTTCGGCATTGCACATCGTCCCCAAAAGTGCGCCAAAGGCCAATCCATATCACAGATTGCATGAGCCTAAATGTGAGCTGGCCCACTTGAGCACAGCTCGCGGATGGTCGCGTTCGCCTCATTTTGAGCCATCTAAGGCTCAAACTCGCCGCGGTCGCGTAAATGGCTCGATCTACGCCGCGGGGGCTGAAGCTCAACCGCAAGCCTCTCGGCATCCACCACCCCCTTACCTTGCTCCCCCGGACTGGAGAATGCGACGCTCCAGATTACGGCGCCGGCGCTTTTGTTCAGCGGACACCGCCGCGGCCTGTTTCAGATAAGCCGCCTTTTCCTTTCCCTTCAATTTCTTGGCGAATTCCAGGATCGTATAATACCAGCTGTGATGCGCAGCGGTATCCGTCGGCTCAATCTCTGCAGCCCGGCGGTATTTCTCAAATGCCGCCTTATAGCTCTTGGGAGCGCCGGTCCTACGGGCGAGATCGGCAAGTGCGTGGCCCCAGCTCAGATAGACGCTGTAATAGTTTGGATTAGCCGCTCCCGCAGCTTGGAAATGCACCATCGACTTCTTAAACAGCACGAGGTCGTCCGTGATCCGCGCCAAATCATGTAATGCCTTGGCAAAATTATTGTGAACGACGTCGGGCGTCTGGGTGTGTCGTAGCGCCGCTTCGTAGTGAACAAATGCTTCTCTCAGTATCCTACTGTCGCTGCGGGGGTATTCTACGCGCGCCAGATCCGCCAACGCATTCGCTAAATTGTTGTGGGCCTCTGAAAATTGAGGATCTATTGCCAGTGCAGCCCGATATTTCACGACGGCGCGGTTGAGCAGCGCTTCCGCCGCCCTGGTCATCATTTCCGGCGCGCCATCCCGGACTGCCATAGACAGGTCGAACAGGACATTGCCCCAATTGTAGAGAGCATCAGCTTCTGTGACCCGAATTTTCGCCGCGATGGCGAAATGCTCAGCGGCTTTCCGATAAACGTCACGATCATCGTCGATTTTCGCTATTGAGTGCGCACGATCGCCCAGAATCATTTGCGACCAGCCGTAAGTGTCCCGTTCCCGTTCGGTCAGCTTCTTCAGCTGCCGGCCCTTGAACAACGCGGCAACGCGCTCATGCTCGCCTGCGAGGAAATAGTATTCAGCAGATAGGGCCTGCTCGTGGCCCGCGATCAGCGCGTCGAGCTGGGGCCGTATGACGGCGGCGACGTCAAACCGGCTTTCGCGGAGCCCAGGTTCGTCGCCTAGATAGTTTCTCGGAGCTTTGTAGTCCTTCAGCATCTGAAACATAGACTTCAAATGCGAAAACGGCTGCGTTACAAAACGCGGGGGAAAGCATCCAAGCCTTTGAGCCAGCGTGACGAAAAAATCATCGGCATCCCAATCACCCAAGAAGTGCGTGCCGCGACCCGGGGTGAGGAGCCGTTTGGAGACATGGTCCGGCGGCGTCTTTCCATAGCCTATCCAATAGAGCCCATACTCGAACGTCCGGACATCGGCCAGAAGATCAAAAACCGGATCGTTCTCGCCACTATAACCGACCACAATCCAAATCCGACCTTTGTGCGCATCCTCGAAAACAGGCTTCACATAGCGCCGATGCCTGTTCACCTCTTCACGCGTGTTGAGAAGCACAAAGCCATCACGCTGACCATGGAGATGGAAGATCGACTTTTCACTCACCTGGTCGGGATTGAAAAGATGCGATGCGGCGAAGTCATAAACCGCCGGGAACGAATTTATAAGGGAGCAGGCCCTGGAAACGAGAGGATCAAAATTGGTAGTAAGTACCCGATCGATGAAGTCGTGATCAATGAGTTGAGCGAGCGCGAGGTGGGCCCAATTGATCTTTGCATTGTCGATGTATCCGCCAATAAGATCGCGCCGGACCCCCCGGTCTAGAGCGGCCATGCAGCCAGGATAGTCTTTCGGTGTCGCACGCGCGTAGGCGGCAGGATATGCGGTCCTGATATGCTCTACCACGGCACCTGCCGATGGAATCCCCGCGCTGATCGAACAGCCAGCACCGAGTAGCACGGTGCATTTTCGCGTTATGCCTGGTTTCGGCCGCAGCGCCTCTACAATGTCTTCTAACGTACGCGGTGGCGTTGGCATCAAAATAGTCTCATATTGGCATTGACGATTCTCAGCGTTTCAAAACGTCTGCCGACAACCCATTGCGCGGATAGGCGAGGAGTCTTGGAGGGCTGCATAGGGTCCGTTCGGCAATCTAATAGTTGGCATGGGCCTCCGCGCATCTTCTACTAGCTGCGTTACCAAACATCATTTGACCTTACATCGGTCAGATTACTTCAAGTTGTAACGTTGGCCCACCAGGAATTGCCAGAACAATTCGATAGGTCGGGCAAGTCGCCTGAAATACGGACTCCACGAGAGAGTTCACGGATCGTACCAGCATACAGCGTCAACTGGCGGAGAGTTGCGCCTCAACGGGGGTGTGCTAGTACGCCCACTCTCGGATCGAGGAGCTAAAAGTGGCGAAGAAGGCAAAGAAGACGGCTACGAAGAAGAAAACAGTGCGTCGCGAATACACAAAGGCTGACGTGAAAGAGCTGCGCGCTCATTCGAAAGCGAA
>NZ_AXAY01000039.1 GCF_000473045.1 Bradyrhizobium sp. WSM3983
GGCCAGCGCGACCGCCTGCTCGCCCATCTTGCGGCGGGTGGCCTCGTCGAGCAGCGGCGACGGTGCCTCCTCGATGATCTTCTGGTTGCGGCGCTGGATCGAGCATTCGCGCTCGCCGAGATAGATGACGTTGCCGTGCTTGTCGCCCAGCACCTGGATCTCGATGTGACGGGGATCGACGATGAACTTTTCGACGAAGACGCGGTCGTCGCCGAACGAGGCTTTCGCCTCGGCCTTGGCGAGGTTGAAACCCTCGGCGACCTCAGCCTTCGAATGTGCGATGCGCATGCCCTTGCCACCACCGCCGGCGGAGGCCTTGATCATCACGGGATAGCCGATCTCGTCGGAGATCTTGACCGCGTGCTTGTCGTCCTCGATGACGCCGAGATAGCCCGGCACAGTCGAGACCTTGGCTTTCGCAGCCGCCTTCTTGGATTCGATCTTGTCGCCCATCGCAGCGATCGCGCCCGGGTTCGGGCCGATGAAGACGATGCCGGCGGCTTCCAGCGCGCGCGGAAACGCCTCGCGCTCGGACAGGAAGCCGTAACCGGGATGCACGGCTTCGGCGCCGGTCTTGCGGCAGGCCTCGACGATCTTCTCGATCACCAGATAGCTCTCGGCCGCGGCCGGCGGGCCGATCAAAACGGCCTCGTCGGCCATCTCGACATGGAGGGCGTCGCGGTCGGCCTCGGAATAGACCGCAACGGTTTGAATTCCCATCTTGCGGGCGGTCTTGATGACCCGGCAGGCGATTTCGCCGCGATTGGCGATCAGAATTTTTTTGAACACTGCTATCTCACAACGGCAGATTATCGTGCTTTTTTGCGGGTATTTCGATCTTCTTGTCCTTCAGCATCGAAAGCGCGCGCGCGATCCGCTTCCGCGTCGAATGCGGCATGATGACGTCGTCGATGTAGCCGCGCTCGGCGGCGATGAACGGCGAGAGGAAACGGTCTTCGTATTCCTTGGTGCGCGCGGCGATCTTGTCGGGGTCGCCGATGTCTGCACGGAAGATGATCTCGACCGCGCCCTTGGCGCCCATCACCGCGATCTGGGCGGTTGGCCAGGCGTAGTTCATGTCGGCGCCGATTTCCTTCGACGCCATCACGTCGAAGGCGCCGCCATAGGCCTTGCGGGTAATAATCGTCACCAGCGGCACGGTGCACTGCGAGTAGGCGAACAGCAGTTTTGCGCCGTGCTTGATCAGGCCGCCATATTCTTGGCTCGTGCCCGGCAGGAAGCCCGGCACGTCGACGAAGGTGACGATCGGGATGTTGAAGGCATCGCAGAAACGAACGAAGCGCGCGGCCTTGCGTGAGGCGTCGCTGTCGAGCACGCCGGCCAGCACCATCGGCTGGTTTGCGACGAAGCCGACGGTGCGGCCGGCGATACGGCCGAAGCCGGTGACGATGTTCTTGGCAAAGCTTTCCGCGATCTCGAAAAAATCGCCCTCGTCCACGACTTTCAGGATCAGCTCCTTCATGTCGTAGGGCTTGTTCGGATTGTCGGGGATCAGCGTGTCCAGCGACATGTCGAGGCGACCGATGTCGTCGAAGCTCGGCCATTCCGGCACGCCGTCGGTGTTGTTGGACGGCAGGAAGTCGATCAGGCGCCGCATCTGCAGCAGCGTCTCGACGTCGTTTTCGAAGGCGCCGTCGGCGATCGAGGAGCGCGTGGCGTGCACCGAGGCGCCGCCGAGCTCTTCGGCGGTGACGACCTCGTTGGTCACGGTCTTCACCACGTCCGGTCCGGTGACGAACATGTAGCTGGTGTTCTTCACCATGAAGATGAAGTCGGTCATCGCCGGCGAATAGACGTCGCCGCCGGCGCAGGGGCCCATGATCACCGAGATCTGCGGGATCACGCCCGAGGCGAGCACGTTGCGGCGGAACACGTAGGAATAGCCGGCGAGCGCGGCGACGCCCTCCTGGATGCGGGCGCCGCCCGCGTCGTAGAGGCCGATGATGGGCGCCCGCGCCTTCATTGCCATGTCCTGGAGTTTTGTGATCTTCAGCGCATGCGTTTCCGAGAGCGAGCCACCGAACACAGTGAAGTCTTTGGCAAAGACAAAAGTCTTGCGGCCGTTGACGGTGCCCCAGCCGGTGACGACGCCGTCGCCGGGGATCTTGTTCTTCTCCATGCCGAACTCGATGGAGCGGTGCTCGACAAACATGTCGAACTCCTCGAACGATCCCTTGTCGAGCAGCAGCTCCATGCGCTCGCGCGCGGTCAGCTTGCCGCGGGCGTGCTGCGCCTCGATGCGCTTCTCCCCGCCGCCGAGCTTTGCGCAGGCACGTCTTTGTTCGAGCTCAACCAATGTCGTCACGGCAGCATCCGTCCTCGTGGTCAGGTCCGACTTGGTGTCAACCAAGAACTCATTACGGAGTGGATATCGGGCAACAGTTTATTTCGCGGATGGTGCGACGCCTTCTTCAGCCCGGCTTGGAGCTCATGCCGAGCCGCCGGAGAAGACTTTCATCCCGATCGCGTTGCGGGTTCTTCGTCGTAAGCAGTACGTCGCCGATGAAGATGGAATTCGCGCCAGCCAGGAAGCACAGCGCCTGCAGCTCATCGGTCATATATTGTCGTCCGGCCGACAGCCGGACCACGGCGCGCGGCATCAAAATGCGAGCGACCGCAACCAGTCGCGCCACCTCGATCGGATCGGGACGCGCTGCGGTATCCGCAACCGGTACCCCCTTGACCTCGTTCCAGAGGTTTATCGGTACGCTTTCGGGATGGACCGGCAGATTGGCAAGCAAGACGAGCATGCCGAGCCGATCTTCGATTCCCTCCCCCATTCCGATGATGCCGCCCGCACAGACGCTGATGCCGGCGTGGCGTACATGCGTCAGCGTGTCTAGGCGGTCCTGCAGGGTACGCGTTGTGATGATCTTGTCGTAGAACTCGGGTGACGTGTCGACGTTGTGATTGTAAAAGTCGAGGCCGGCCGCGGCGAGCCGTTCGGCCTGTTCGAACGTCAGCATACCGAGCGTGACGCAAGTTTCGAGGCCCAGCCCCTTCACTTTGGCGACCATATCGCAAACGCGATCAAGCTCCCGGTCTTTCGGGCTACGCCATGCGGCGGCCATGCAGAATCGGGTCGCACCGGCGTCTTTGGCACGCTCCGCGGCAGCGATTACGTCAGCCTGATCCAATAAGCGAGTTGCACCGACGCCAGTATCGTAGCGCGCGCTTTGCGAACAATATCCGCAATCCTCAGGACAACCGCCGGTCTTGATGCTGAGCAAGCTTGCGAACTCAATGGTGTTGGGATCAAAGTTGCTGCGGTGAGTGCTCTGGGCACGGAGAACAAGATCGGAAAACGGAAGATTGTAGATCGACTCGGCCTCGGGGCGGGTCCATTGGTGACGAACCGCCTCCGTCGGGGCGGCGTCAGCTTGATCGGTTTGGTCAATCACGCTCATAATAACCTGTCTTGTCGGCGCCGCCATTGATCCCACGAGCGAACCGCGGCCTGCGCGATCACTGTCCCAAAGCCTCGCAAGTAGGCTCTACCGACGGACAGATTCCTCCGGCGGTCACAAGCTTCTGTAATTTCGAAGTGAGGCGGCCGCGGGCAGTTCCCCGCGTCGGCCGGAGGCTTTACGACCTTTGCACCTCACTCTGATGTATGCAAAGTTAGCAAATCAGTGGCCGCAGGAGGACTAAATAAGTGCTCATTATTGCTGATAGCGCTGCAGTTTTTGTAAAGTTTGCAAAGTGACGAAGCATCACAAGATCTTTGCGGGCGACCGCCTGCGGCGGCTGCGCGAGCAACGCGGGACGACACAAGCGGAGCTCGCAGACGCTCTTGGCATTTCGGCAGGCTATCTGAGCCAAATGGAAGGGGATCAGAGGCCGATCACGCGCAAGTTGCTCATGCGGCTCAGCCGCCTACTCGGCATTGAACCGAACTATTTCGCAGCTGATGACGACTTGCGTCTCGCAAGCGAACTCCGTGAAACCGCTAGCGACCCGCTGTTCGGGTCGGCCATCTCGGCGGACGAGGCGAGCGCGGCCGTTCGGGTCGCCCCCGACATCGCGCAGCGCTTTCTCCATCTTTATCGCGGTTATCTTGCGCTCGAGGAAGAGCATCGTTCGCTGCAAACGCGCGTCACACAGAACGATGTGGGTGCCGCGAGCCGCTTTCCCTACGATGAGGTCCGGGATTGGGTGCAGTCGAAACGAAACTATTTCGATGCGCTAGACCGCGCTGCCGAAAAACTCGCAGGAGCAAGAAGCTTCCATCCCGAGAATCGCAGCGAAGACTTCATCAGATATCTGCGCGACGCATACGGGATCCGAACGGAGCAAGCTCCGGAGGATCTCGGCAAAGGCATGATCTGGCGGCTCGATAACAGCGCCAAGACGCTCTTTCTGTCCGAGGATGCCCCGGCAGAAAGTCGACTGTTCTGGATCGCTCACGTCATCGGCCTCCTGGAGCAGCGAGACAGCATCGAGCGCCAGATCAAACAGGCCCGATTGAGCAACGAGGAAGCCGCATCGCTGGCACGTGTCGCCCTCGCCAATTACTTTGCGGGCGCTCTGGTCATGCCCTACGAAGCATTCCTCGCCACCGCGCGCGAAGTTCGGTACGACATCGAACGCCTTCAGCGACGCTTCGGCACGAGCTTCGAACAGGTCTGCCATCGCCTAAGCACGCTTCAACGTCGGAACTCTCCCGGAATTCCGTTCTACTTCTTGAAGATCGACATCGCCGGAAACGTGCTAAAGCGGAGCAGCGCTACCCGATTCCAGTTCGCCCGCTTCGGAGGTCCCTGCCCCCTTTGGAACGTGCACCAGTCGTTTTCGCATCCTGGTCGCATCCTGGTCCAGCTGGCCGCCACGCCGGATGGGACGAGGTATCTTTCCGTAGCCCGGACCGTGAGCCTCTCGGCAGGCTCCTATCTTAGCCGTCCGCGCGCCGTCGCGGTCGGACTCGGATGCGAAATTGCCTATGCAAACGAGACGGTCTACGCGAAAGGCCTGAACCTGGACGACCTCGATGCGACCGATCCTATCGGCCCAGGATGCAGAGCCTGCGAGCGTAGAGATTGTCGTCACCGGGCGTTGCCGCCGATCGGACATCCGCTTGACGTCGGCACAATCGAAAGAGGAGTCGTCCCGTACCAAATCGACGCCAAAATTCCACGAACCAGCGACAGCAGCAGATGACAGCGCGGGCGCGGACCCAGCAATAGCTTGCCAATGGGCAATCCTCGGCGGGATGACAGTTCTGGACTTTCAGCAAGCCTCTGCGGATTTCGTCGCCGCTCGGTTGCGCGGGGCTGCCAGCGAGTGTATTCCCGTGATCGAGTTCAAAGGCAAGCGCAAGACGAACTAACCCTGCCGGAGAGGCCCGCCGGCCCTTGCAGAAGGCGAGCAGGCTCGGGGTCCTGAAGTGGGCCCGCCTTATCCCAACGCAGACCTTGAGCCGAGGCGCTCCGGACCGCAACGAAAGGCAAAGCCATGTTCGCATACCAGACGATCCTCCTGTTCTTGGCGGCTGCGCTGATTGTCGCAATCACCCCAGGACCAGGCATCTTCTATATTGTCGCGCGAACACTTGCGGGTGGCAGAGAGGAAGGTTTGGCCTCGAGCGTCGGTCTGGGTCTCGGTGGACTTGTGCACGTACTGGCTGACGCCGTCGGCCTCTCTGCCCTCGTCATGGCGAGCGCGGAAGCTTTCACTTTACTGAAGATCTTGGGAGGCCTGTATCTCGTTTGGCTGGGGATTAAGACATGGCGCGAAGCACGTATCATCGAGCCGTCCGACGTTCACACCACTGGAGCGCCCCGGGCCTTTCGCGAGGGCATCGTCGTCGAGGCGTTGAACCCCAAGACGGCCGCGTTCTTTCTCGCGTTCATCCCGCAGTTCATCGACCCATCCGCGAACGTCGCCGCCCAGTTCATCGTGCTGGGGCTGATCTCGGTTGCACTCAACACGAGCGTAGACCTGATTGTGACCTATTGGGCTGCGAAGGCGCGGGACGGGTTTGCGAAGCGGCCATCATTCATCGTCAAGACCCGACAGGCCTCGGGCGCTGTCATGTGCGGGCTGGGAGCAACGCTACTCTTCGCACGTCGCGCGAGTTAACGATCGGCAAGCACACACCGCCAACGGCGGTGCCGCACCTGGTACGGCCTAGAGATGCTTCATTTCGTCTTGTCGGCCATTTCGACCGTCGCAAAATTAAGATCGGCGCGCCCCGGAAATAGGGGTTGATAGCCGGGCAGCCTTTCTATTCGCGCAAGCCAAGGCAGGACGTTTTGAAACGTCTCCAAATCAATCCCGCCCATACTTGCAAGGCGCGTGTACGGATAAAGGGCCACATCGGCGATACTCGGATGAGTTTGCGTAGCGACCCAGCCAGATGAGCCTTGCCTTGCGAGTTGCTCGTCCAACAGGCGCAACGCATGCTCTGCTTCGACCTTGAAACGAACCATGTCTTCGTCTCCAGCTTCGCGGTCACGGCGAAGGCTTAAGTGTAATCGCAGTTGCGCCAATGGATGCATGTGCTGTGATTGCTCGAACGACAACCACATCAAGACATATGCCTGATCAAGAGCGGTGATCGGCCACCACGGCGTTCCGTGAGCCAGAAACTGCAAGATGGCAATAGATTCGCCGATGGTGCGCCCATCCTCGAGCTCCAAGACCGGCACCATGCCGAGTGGACTACGTTTGAGAAACTCCGCATCGCCGAGGTTGCCTCGGTCGATCGACAACGTAACCCTTTGCAGGGGTTTATTGAGGAGCCTGGCGAGAAGTCGGACCTTCCAGGCATTCCCCGATCGCTGCGTATCGTAAAGCTTCATCATTCTGCACCACGCCCCGACACTCAGGTCTCTTTTGTGGCGATCACCACCAACGCGGACGCGGCCTCCGACGAGAGAGCAGTTAGCTTATGAGGAATCGTTGAATCGAATTGCACGCAGTCGCCCGGATAAAGAGCTTCCTTTCGGTTTCCGATAAGAATCTCGATCTTCCCGGTCAGGATGAAAAGGATTTCCTCGCCTTCATGATGACTCATGATCCGGCCCCGTTTTGCCGTTTTCGTGGGTCGAACAATGAAGGCGCGCATGATGCGATCCGGTGCCAGCCCGGCGACCAGTGACAAATATGTCGTGGCATCTCCTGGCTTGCCGTTCTCTGCTCGCACGATGGCGACCGGATCCTTGTCGTCCTGTTGTCCGTACAGCCGGTCAAGGGACGTACCCAGTGCTTCAGCTATCTTGAGCGCTGAACCAATCGAGGGCGACGAGAGACCGCGCTCCAGCTTGGACAGGTAGCTTCTTGTCAGCCCGGAATCGGCCGCAAGTTGCTCGAGGGTCATCCCGCTTTGGACGCGGAGGAATTTCAGGTTAAGGGTCATATCAATCGAATCAGCAGAATGGAGCATGCGATACGCTCGACCCCAATCTGTGTGATATTGTGCCGCAGATCAACACTGCCCCGGGCTGGGGCTGGGGCCGGGATCGGCATCACCATCCGAGGCCAATCAGAGGTCCAACACCAGTTTGGGCCCGGCGCAATCGCCTACGCAGACGATGAGCTCGCTTTGCCGCTCGGCTGGCGAAAGGACACGATCCCTGTGGATAGGAGGCCCTTCAATCCACCGCGTCCGGCAGGCTCCGCAGATGCCACCCCCGCACGAGACCGCCACATCGATGCCCAACGCCTCGAGCGTTCCGAGCAAGCCGACCTCGGGCACAACCGTTGCCACTTTCTTGCTCTCTCGCAGAACGAGTTCATAGGGTGGCACGTCACTCTGGGCGACCCGTTTCGGCGGGGTGAACATCTCGATGTGCTTGCGCTCGTCCGGCCAGCCTTCCACGGCGCCTTCGAAATCCCTGAGCATAGGCTCCGGCCCGCAGCAGGCCGCAAAGCCGCTGCCGGCGAACTCCTGAACTAGCTCGGCAATCGCGGGCTTCGGCTGCATGGCCGTGTCGTACAGCCGAACGCGACCGGCCTCGATTGCGGGCGAGATCATGTCGGAGAGGACCGGCCACCCGCGACTTGTCCAATGCAGTCTATAGTTCGTGCGTCTGCGTCGCTCGAGGTGCCGGATCGCAGAGATGAATGGCGTCACGCCGATGCCACCCGCCACGAACACGTTCATTTCGTCCGGATTCAGTGCGATGCCGCCCCGCGGCAGGGAGACGCCGAAAGAGTCGCCGACACGTACCCGATCATGCAGGAAATTTGAGCCGCCGCGGCCGTCGCGCTCCCGCTTAACTGCTATGACATAGCGTGTGTTGTCTTCGGGCTCGTTGCAAAGCGAATAGGTACGGACCAGGCCAGGTTGCAGGTGCACATCAAGATGCGCGCCGGGCTTGAAAGGAGGCAGCTCCCAACCGTCCTGATCCGTCAGCGTGAAGCGCTTGGTCTCATTGCCGAGATCCTCGACCCGCGAAACGACGGTCGAGACAGTTTTGATCGGCTTAGCCATTACAAAGGCCTTACGGCGTCACCCACGCGCAAGGTACCGCCTGCGATGATCTTGCAGTTTAATCCTGAGCGGTTGATCAGCGGATCGAACACGGCCTTACCGAGAATCTCCTCGATATGACGGCAGGGCGTGGACAGACGCGTGGCTTCGACAATCGCCTCGCCGAGCCTGAAGCGCCGGCCGACGAGGTGGTTCAGCGGCACACCCTCGACCGTCACGTTTCGTCGATGCTCTTCCGGCAGCAGTTCGATGCCGTGATCGCGGCGCAGGGCCTCGAGGGTCTCCATCTCGAACAGGGTGATCTGCCGACCCTCCTCCGGCTTGTGCGAGTAGAAGCCGGTCTCGTGCCCGATGAGGTAACGGTCGCCTTCGATGCCGCGGCCGGCAATCAGTTGGAGTACGGGGAATTCGCGCATGGGAAGAAACGCACGTGGCGTCTTGTGAAGAAAGCGCACGACACCCCGCCATGAGGCCGCGATCTGCGTTTTCTCGGATACGATGCCGTCCATTTGACTACCTTCGATATTCATGCGGCAGAGCTGTCCCACCTCTCGATCAGCGCGAGGCTGCTGCGATCGACTTGTCGGGAGATTGGTGCACGTCGGACCGCACTTCGATTACGACCGGCCCCTTTGTCGACATTGCCTCGGCCACGATTGCCGGAGCGCCTCTTGCGTCGCAAATGCAGTATCCAGCGGCGCCGTACGCGCGGGCCAAGGCGGCAAAATCAGGATTTGACAAATCGGTGCCGTACGGCCGGTTCGGAAACGTTCTCTCCTGATGGGAGCGAATGGTGCCATACGAGTTGTTGTTGGAAATCACGATCTTCAGATCGGCTCCTCTCGCAACCGCAGTGGCCAGTTCGTTCCCAGTCATCAGGAAGCCACCGTCTCCGCAAAACGCGATCACCTGTCGATCGGGATACCGCAGGCTTGCCGCGAGCCCGGACGGAACTCCGCTTCCCATCGCACCGCATGCCGAACCGAGCAATCGCGCAGTTGGCTGGAAGCTAAAAGTCCGGTGGACCCATCCGGCGAAGTTGCCGGAGTCCGTCGTGACCACCCCATCCGGCCGAAAGTGCGAGGCAATGGCCGCAACGGCATGGCCAAAAACGTCATTCGGGGGCACGCCCGACCGAGGCCAGCCGTGCGTCGCTGTCCGTGCAGCGACAATCTTCTGGCGCCAGGCGGTCCGCTCCTGTGGCGAAGCACATAAGGCAAGCATTCCGCGGACGAAGGCGTGCGCCCCAGACACGATCGCAAGGTCGGTTTGAAAGCGAGTCCCGATCGAAACGGGGTCCGGATAGACCTGCACAAGCGGCTGACGCGGCGCAGATTGTCGGGGAAACGAGAATCCGAGAGAGGAAAGATCGCCGAGGCGACTTCCGATCGCGACGATGAGATCGGCGCGCTCGAAGAGCTTCATGTGCGCGGGAGCGGTGAAGAACCCGAGCTGGCCGGCCCAGAGGGAATGATCGTTGGGAAACTGGTCCTGCATCTTGGCGGCGACAACGACTGGCACATTCCACTTTTCGCTCAGGGCGACCAGATCTTGCCGGAATGCTGTCGTCCGACACTCCCCGCCGACTAGCAGAATAGGCCGCTCTGAAGCGGCGAGCATGACGCCGGCCTTCTCGATTGCATCCGCGCCGGCCTCTGGCTGCACCGTTCCGTGGGTTCTAGCAACAAGTCCATCCGCCATATCGGCCAGAAGGTCCTCCGGCAGTTCGACAGCAACCGGACCGGGCGTGCCGGACTGCGCAATTGCAAATGCGCGGGCCATCATCTCCGGGACCAAAGCCGCGACGTCCAATCGAACCGCCCACTTCAGGACGCCATCGAAGGAGCGACTACAGTCGACCTCCTGCACCGCTTCGCGATCGAGGTTTGGACGGTCGACCTGTCCAACCAGCATCATGAGCGGAATCGCCTCCTGCGCCGCCACATGCAGACCGAGCGCCGCGTTGAAGGCACCTGGTCCGCGACTGGCCATCACGACGCCGGCACGCCCAGTCAGCTTGGCATCAGCGACCGCCGCGAGGCTCGCGCTGCCCTCGTGGCGGCACGTCACCAGATCGATTTGGTCTCTGTCATGCAACGCGTCCAGCAGCGGCAGAAAACTTTCGCCGGGAACGCCGAAGGCACGATCGACGCCGTGGGCAATGAGGCTGTCCGCGATCAACTCGGCAATACGATAGGTCATGGAACGACGGTTCCGTCCTGCTTAATAGTGCGGAGCTTGCCAGGTGTAAGCAACGGCGCCTCGGTAAGATTCTGCAAGCCCGCGACCGTCGCACCCTCGAGCAATGCGTCCATCGCCAAGCCATTTTCCGTCACGTCGAGAATAGCGAGATTCGTGAAAATGCGCGTGACCACCTTCCGTGCGGTGAGCGAGTATCCGCAGCGCTCGACGATCCGCGGACGTCCGTCCTTGGTCGTGTGGTCCATCATCACCCAGATTGATTTCGCGCCGACCGCCAAGTCAATCGCGCCGCCGATACCAGGTGGAGATCCGTTGTCGCCGGTCGTCCAGTTCGCCAGATCGCCATTCCTGGAAACCTGGAAAGCTCCGAGTACGGCGACGTCGAGATGGCCCCCCCGCATCATCGCAAACGACAGGCTGGAATCGAAATACGATCCGCCTCGCTTGAGCGAGATCGGCATCTTTCCGGCGTTGATCAGGTCCCAGTCCTCCTCACCCTCCGGAGGTTTTGGCCCAACGTTGAGAACGCCGTTTTCGCTATGAAGCATTACGCCGGAACTGGACGGCAGATAGTCTGCGACATGCGTGGGCGCGCCGATGCCGAGGTTGACGAACCCCTCGTCTGGAAGATGCAGCGCTACCATGCGGGCGAGCGCGTCTCGCGAAAGCGGCTTCATCAACGGCTCCTTGTGAACACGCGGTCAACGAAAATGCAGGGTGTCACGATGTTTTCCGGATCGAGCTCCCCAACGTCCACGATCCGGTCCACCTCCACCGCCACGGTATCGCCGGCGGTGGCCATGACGGCGCAGTGGTTGCGCGCGCTCTTGTTGTAGGTGATGTTGCCGAGACTGTCGGCCAGATTTCCCTTGATGAAGGTGAAGTCCGCTCGCAGCGGCAGCTCGAGAATGAACTCCCGGCCCTGCGCGGCGATTTTTTCCTTACCGTCCGCGAACACCGTTCCGACGCCGACCGGCGAGAGAAAGCCTCCGAGGCCGGCGCCTCCGGCCCGGATACGCTCGACCAGCGTGCCTTGCGGAACCAGCTCGAGTTCGACCGTGCCCGCCCGATATTGCTCCGCGAATTGTTGCGCATTTCGCGGATACGAGCAGATGATCTTGCGCACAATTCCAGCGCCGAACCAGAGCGAAAGGTCGTCGTCGGACGAGCCGGCATTGTTGGAAATCACAACGAGTTCACGCACGCCTGCGTCAAGCACCGCCGTGATCACCCCTTTCGGCAGGCCAGCGCCTCCGAAACCGCCAACCATGACGGTGTGACCGTCTTTGATGTCTTTCACGGCCGCCTCGGCGTCCCTAACCACTACGTTGCGCATTTGTCTTGTCCGTCAAAGGCTCGATTTCGATTCGGTCTCGGTAATCCGACGGTAGCCCACGCCCGATGCGATCCAGCAGCATCTCGTTCGTGCCATCAGCGTAAACCGCCATCCGGACCTCGGCGAGATGCATATTCAGACGGTGCGCCGCGCTCGCGCCGGTCGCGCCGATGATCCGCACGCACTGATCGATCCCCCAGATAGCGGCATCGACGGCAAACTTCTTGGCCTGCGCCGCGAGACCCACAGGGTTTCCGCCGATCTGGACCTGCTCGGCGGCGCGAAAGACCAGCGCGTGCGCGGCCTCTAGCCGGACGGAGACCTCTGCGAGCTCCCATCGCAGACCCTGATGCGCGACGAGCGGCTTTCCGAACGCATGGCGGCCTTCGCAATAGGCTACGGCCTCACAGAGCGCCGCGTGAAGTGTCGCAACGCACATCGCCGCGACATGCACCCGGGCCGCATTGACCGAGGCCATCGACGCTTTCAGCGCGGCACCGGGAGAAGCAATCAGGGCCCATTCCGGCACGAAATGATCGGCGAAGGCAATCTCGGCCAAGCGAAAGGACCGGGCGCCCGGAACGACGATCTCTTGTCGGCGGACGGTTGCCGCTACGTTCAGTGGCACATAGAAGCTCGCGATGTCGCCACCGCCGCCCCCAGCGTCTTGCACGCGCGCGAGCACGATGAGGCCGCCAACCATCATGCCGTTGGTGAGCCAGGCCTTGGTCCCATTCAGCGACCAGCCGCCGGCGATAGGCTTCGCAGTTGTGGTCAGCGCGGCGACATCGCTTCCACCGCCGGGCTCGCTCATGGCGGTGGTCAGAAGGAGCTCGCCTCGCAGTGCAGGCGTCAGGAGTTGCTCGATCTGCGCCGGTGTACCGGTCTGCGACAGGCGCGTCACGCCGCCCTGGTGATGGTTTAAGCAGAAGGCAGTCGCAAAGCTATGGCGCGCCATTTCCTGGGCGACACGGATCTTGCACAGATAGGACGCTCCGAAGCCGCCATGAGCCGGCTTCGCCTGTAGACCCAGCCTGCCGGTTGCCGCCCATGCAGCGATCCACTTTGCGGGAAACGCCTCGCCGGCGACGTGCGACGCCAGAACGGATTCTGCGAACACACCCGAACAGAATTCGCGTGTCGCCTCCACGTGCCTTCGCTCTTCCTCGGAGAGAAGCTCGTCAAACTGATGATAAAAGTCCAGCATCGGCGTTCCGATCAGGCTCTGCGACTAGCGCGCAAGGGACCCGCCCATCTCCTTGGCCCATTCATTCCAGAACGCGACTTCTTGTCCGATGTCGGTCGTAACGCTCTCCGCTGTCGAGCCATGGATCGGAAGAGCGCCAAGCGTCTCGAGCTGCGCCAGAAATTCCTTGTCGTCGGCGGCCTTGTCGAGTGCAGCGCCAATCTTCTCGACGACGTCCGGAGGCAACTTCGCCGGCCCGGCGATACCAAACCAAGGTGAAACGTCGAGCGGCTTGCCACCACCCTGCTCAACAGTCGGAAGATCAGGGAAAGCCGGCGAGCGCTCGCTTGAAGCGACCGCAATCGCCTTGAGCGTCCCCGCCTTGATGTGCTGCGCGACCGTCGATTCGGTGAAGAAGCCGACCTGAACGACGTTCGCAATCGTATCGACGACCGGCTGGCCACCACCGGAATAATTGATGAACGTCATCTTGGTGCCGTTGGCCTTGTCGAAGAGCGTACCAGCGATGTGCGACGTCGCCCCGAAGGTTCCACCGAAGTTCACTTCGCCGGGATGCGCTTTCAAATATGAAATGAGTTCCGAAATGGACGATACGGGCAAACCTGGATTGACCACGACAAGATTGCGCTGCTTTGCGACCTTGCGGATGTAAGTGAAGCTCTTCGCCTGGTCATACGGAACGGACGGATTGAGCGCGAGCGCCCGGGTGTTCGACGATTCGACCGAGACCAGAAGCGTATACCCGTCGGGTTTCGCCTTAGCGACGTTGTTTGCACCGATGAGGCCAGCAGCGCCACCGTTGTTTTCGATCACGACGGGCTGCCCCAGCTCCTTCGATAGTTTTTGTCCGATCACGCGTCCGATAATGTCGGTGGGACCACCAGGCGGAAAGCCGACAACGAGCTTGATGGGCTTCGATGGATAGACGTCGGCCGCGATCGACGGGGCAGAGGGTAAACCGAAGCACAGCGAGACAGCAGCAAGCAGCAAAGCTCTTCCGAAGAACTGGATCATGGGGACGTCCTCTCAAAGGATGGTTTCACCATCGAAGCTAGGACACATTGTGTCAAGTACGAAACCTGAATGGCGTCCATGCACCGCACCTCCGCAGCAAACAGCAGACGCACAATCACGCGGCGACTTGTGCCACTTCGATTAACAAGCTGCACAAAATACGAGTTTTGCTGCGTCGCAAGGACGATTTAACGCGATTGCGACGGCTTTTCTGTTGCCTGAAAGAGCCTGGCGTGTTTCTAGACGATCGGTCTAATGGTGAAACATGACGCAGAACAAGAACAAACCCCGGATAGTTACGCAGGCTGAACGGCGCGACCTCGGCTTCGCTGCAACGCGCGAAGTCCTCATTCGCTGTGGCATGGAGGTGCTGACGGAACAGGGGTTTGCGGCGACCGGTCTTGACGCCTTGTTGCGCCGCGCGACGGTGCCGAAGGGCTCGTTTTATCACTACTTCGGCAGCAAGGCGGACTTCGTCCGGGAAGTCATGAAGGCCTATGATGCGTTCTTCTGCCGAAAGCTCGATCGGGCTCTGAACAACGAGAGCCTCGCACCGTCCGAACGGATGCGCGCCTTCGTTGAGGATGCCAAGTCGGGCATGGCCAAGTACCAGTACACGCGCGGCTGCCTTGTCGGAAATCTCAGCCAGGATGTCGAGGCGCTCCCTGAGGACTACCGCGTCGCACTCGACAACATTGTGCAGGGCTGGCAGCGCAAGGTGGCACGCTGCCTCGAGCTTGCGCGTGAAGCCGGCGAGATCGAAGCGTCCGCCGACTGCGAGGCGCTGGCCGAGTTCTTCTGGATCGGCTGGGAGGGTGCGGTGATGCGGGCTCGCCTCGTCAGGAATAGCACGCCGCTCGACACCTTCATTGCGGGATTCATGGCCGGGCTACCGCGCCCGCGATCATCGAAATCCGGCCGAAAGCAGACCTCGTAGACAGGAGTTTGGTGATGTTGAAAGCCGTACTGATCGAAAAGGACGAACAGGGGTATCAGGCGAAGGTGACCGAACTGCCTGAAAGCCGGCTTCCCGAGGGCGACGTGCTGGTCGATGTCGAATACAGCACGTTGAACTACAAGGATGGCCTCGCGATTACGGGCAAGGGACCGATCGTACGATCATTCCCTATGGTGCCGGGAATTGATTTCGCTGGCGTGGTCAAATCGAGCTCCGATCCGGCATTCGCCGCAGGCGACCGCGTGGTTTTGAACGGCTGGGGCGTCGGCGAGCAACATTGGGGCGGTCTGGCGCAACAAGCCAAGGTCAAGGGCGACTGGCTTATCAAACTACCGGCCGCAATGCCTTCGCGCCTCGCGATGATCATAGGGACCGCCGGTTATACGGCGATGCTCTGCGTCATGGCGCTCGAGAAGCATGGCATCCGTCCTGGCCCGGGCGACGCGCTGGTGACCGGCGCCGGCGGAGGGGTCGGCAGCATCGCGATCATGCTGCTCAGCAAGCTTGGCTTCCGTGTCATCGCCTCGACCGGCCGGCCCGAGGAACGGCCATATCTGCAAAGTCTCGGAGCCGCAGAGATCATCGACCGGGCCTCGCTTTCCGAGCCCGGAAAGCCTCTCCAGAAAGAGCGATGGATCGCCGCCATCGATTCGGTCGGAAGCCATACGCTGGCCAACATCTGCGCCAGCACCAAGGCCGATGGCGCGGTGGCGGCCTGCGGCATGGCGCAGGGCCTCGATCTGCCTGTCGGCGTCGCGCCGTTCATCCTTCGTGGGCTCACCCTGTACGGGATCAACAGCGTGACGCGGCCCAAGGCCGAACGTGTGGAGGCCTGGGACCGGCTCGCCTCGCTCCTGTCGGCGTCGGATCTCGAAAAGACCGCGATTGAGATCGGATTGGGTGAGGTCGTGCCTGCCGCTGCTCGCCTCATGAACGGCCAGGTGCGCGGTCGTACGATCGTTGACGTGAACAGGTGAGTGCCGAGGGGGCCCCGATGCGTCTGAGTATTCGAAATCCAGCCGACTTCTGGTCCGGACTCCTGTTTGTGGCGGTCGCCTCTACCTTTCTCTGGATCGCCCGCAACTACGAGTTCGGCTCGCCCCTACGCATGGGGCCGAGTTTTTTCCCTGTCGTGCTTTCGATCGCGTTGGCGGCGATCGGGCTGGTCGCTCTTCTGAGATCCTTCACCGTCGCTGGCGATAAGATCGGAGGATTCGCGGTCAAGGGGCTGCTCCTCGTCACCCTTGGCTCGCTCCTGTTCGGCGCACTGATCGAGCGTGCCGGCATCATCATCGCGGTGTCCACGATCACTCTTGTCAGCGCCTATGCCAGCGTCAAGTTCACCTGGAAGCAGGGACTGATCATGGCCGCTGTGCTTTCGGCGTTCTGCGCGCTCGTTTTCGTCTATGGACTCGGTGTGCCTATGCCGATGTTCGGATCCTGGTTCGTGGATTGAAGGGCTGGCACAATGGACATTCTCTCCAATCTTCTGCTCGGATTTCAGACAGCGGGAACGCTTTTCAACCTGGGTTATTGCCTGATCGGCGTCTTCCTCGGAACTCTGATAGGCGTTCTGCCGGGGCTCGGACCGGTCGCCACCATCGCCATGCTGTTGCCCGCCACCTTCGGCTTGCCGCCGGTGTCGGCGCTCATCATGCTCTCGGGCATTTACTATGGCGCCCAGTATGGCGGGTCGACGACGGCGATCCTGATCAACCTGCCGGGAGAATCGTCTTCCGTTATCACTGCTTTGGACGGTTACGCTATGGCGCGAAACGGGCGGGCCGGCGTCGCACTCGCGACGGCTGCGATCGGCTCGTTCTTCGCCGGCACGGTATCCACCCTCCTCCTTGCGCTCGCGGCTCCGCCACTGGCACAGGTCGCGCTGAAGTTCGGGCCGCCGGAATACTTCTCACTCATGGTCCTTGGATTGAGCGCCTCGGTCGTGCTTGCACACGGATCGCTTTTGCGAGCGTTCGGCATGATCGTGTTCGGCTTGCTACTCGGCGTGGTCGGGACCGACGCCAACTCGGCGGTGCAGCGTTTCACATTCGACATCCCCGAGCTCGCCGACGGGATCGGTTTTGTCACCGTTGCCATGGGCATGTTCGGTGTCGGCGAGATCATCCGCAACCTCGAGAACGAAAGTGACCGCTCCGTCTTTGTCAGCAAGGTCACGAATCTGATGCCGAACCGCGAGGACTGGCGGCGGATCGTCGGACCGATTCTTCGTGGAACAGCGCTGGGATCCGCGCTCGGCATTCTTCCAGGCGGCGGAGCGATGCTCTCTTCGTTTGCCGCCTACTCCGTCGAAAAGAAGATTTCGCGGCGGCCATCAGAGTTTGGCAAAGGAGCGATCGAGGGCGTTGCGGCGCCAGAATCTGCAAACAATGCAGGCGCGCAGACCTCCTTCATTCCGATGCTCACGCTTGGGATTCCCTCGAACCCGGTGATGGCGCTGATGATCGGCGCGCTCATCATTCACGGTATTCAGCCGGGACCGGCGGTCATGACCCAGCAGCCCGCCCTATTCTGGGGGATCATCGCTTCGATGTGGATCGGCAACTTCTTCCTCATTTTGCTCAACCTGCCCCTCGTCGGGATGTGGGCGAAGATGCTGACGATCCCCTACCACATCTTGTTTCCCGGCATCATGGTGTTCTGCGCCATCGGAGTGTTCAGCCTGAACAACACTTCCTTCGACGTGTACCTCATGGCCGTCTTCGGCCTGCTCGGCTACGTGTTCGCCAAGCTCAAATGCGAACCTGCCCCCATGCTGCTCGGCTTCATTCTCGGGCCAATGATGGAAGAAAACCTGCGGAGATCGCTCACGCTGTCGCGCGGGGATCCGTTGGTCTTTGTGAAGAGCCCCATCAGCCTGACGATGCTAATCATCGCACTGCTCGCCTTGTTGATGGTCCTTCTTCCCTCGTTCCGAAAGACCCGCGAGGACGCCTTCGTGGAAGAGGACTAAGAGGACTCATCCGAAAGGCGAGTCATAAGACGAGTAAAATCAGGCAGGAGAAGCAAATGATTGCCGCGCCACCCGGGCTTGAGACCGCGATGGAATTGGATCCCCGCAGCCTCACTCCACAAAAAAAGATGGTCTTCCGATTCTACAAAGACATGTGGGATCGCGCGGATGTCAGCTTAATTCCCGAAATATTTCATCCAGATTTCACGTTCCGTGGCTCACTGGGCCCTGTTCTGGTTGGACACTCGCAGTTCGAGGACTATGTCCGATGGATCAGCGACGCTCTCGACGGTTACACCTCGGACATTCTGGATTTGATCGAAGAGGGTGATCGGGTATCTGGAAAGCTGCGTTTTCACGGAATTCATCGAAAGCCGCTCTTTGGGCGCGAGCCCACCGGACAGCATATCTGGTGGTATGGCACTCCGATCTTCATCTTCCGCGGCGGGAAGGTTCAGGATCTATGGGTTCTGGGAGATATTCATGGGTTGCTAGGCCGGCTCGATGGAGCCCAAGACGTGCCGCCGGAATTCAAGCCACCTCTGTCGCGTTGAATTAGAGAGCCGGTCACTGGTGCAGTCGGAGACGCGACCGACTACCCCATCTGGTCCAACAGAATGTCGTTCGGTGTTCAGATTGCTGCCGCCATCGACGGAGATCTTGCGCCGATCATCGCGACGAAGCGGTTCACCGCAACCGCATCTATTTGGCCGTTGCCATACCGGCGGCGATCTGCGGCGATGCGAGCGAGCCCGGGTGAACTTCAGCCGGGTGATCTCGCTGGGCTACCATTCTTCAACTGGCTCTCCGTGGAGCATAGCGCGAGATGAGGTCAACAAAAGGAGAATGGCAATAATGGGCAGAGAAGCAATCAACGCCCCAGGCGCCGCTGCAGTCGGTCCTTACTCCCACGGTGTGGCCGCGAATGGTTTCGTCTATCTCTCCGGTCAGACCCCTATCGATAGCGTCACTGGCCGATTGGTCGAAGGTGGAATAGAGGCCCAAGTGTCCCAATGCTTCCGCAACCTTGTAACGGCTCTGGAAGGGGCGGGTCTCTCGTTGGATAATGTCGTCAAGTGCAACGTCTTCTTGACGGACATGGGCGGTTTCACCGCGATGAACGCTGTCTACGCGAAGCACTTCTCAGACCCTATCCCGCACGCACAACAATCGGCGTGGCCTCGTTGCCATTGGTAGCGAAGGTCGAGATCGAAATGGTTGCCGTCAAGTCCTGAGCGTCGGCCCGCTTCAATCCGCTTCAATAGGAACTGCCGATGTCCTCGCACCATAGTTCGCTCGATGGAGGAAACCGATCTCGACGACGCCTGGAACCTGTCCCAACGGTTTCTTTGGCCTCATCGCCGCGAAGATCGGGCATTTTTGCTTGAGCTGGGCGAAGGGCTTGTGGCCGAGGTGGACGGCCGAGTGCGGGCCACGATCATGGCCTTTCGCTACGGGCCCGCCTTGGCGACTGTGGGCATAGTGATCGTTGACAAGTGGATGCAAGGCCAAGGCGTCGCCCGGGAGCTCATGCTGGATGTGATGGCACGTCTGAAGGGGTGCACGATTGTCCTGCAGGCCACCCCGAGCGGTGCGTCGCTCTATGCCAAATTGGGCTTCGAAGACATCGGGTTGCTATATCAGCATCAGGGCATCGCGCCGGCAGCGCCTCAGCCAACGCTATCGCCAGGCGAGCGGATCCGCTCAATCGGATCCGCCGATTCGCATCTCGCCACACTTTATTCACAGGCGAGTTGCTCCGATCGAAGCGACCTGGCGAAAGCATTGTTTGCACAGGAGAAGGGGATCGTGCTGACTCGCGACGATACGCCCGTGGGCTTCGCCATGCTGCGACAGTTTGGCAAGGGCTGGTGCATCGCACCGGTGGTGGCGATCGATCTCAACGCGGCAAAGGCTCTGATCCTCCACTGGGTTGCAGTCAACACAGACCGATTTACCCGCGTCGATGTGGCCGGCGACGAAGTCCTGTCGAAATGGCTGACGGAACTCGGCCTGCCACAAATCAGCGGTACACAAACGATGGCGCACGGGGGTTTACCGACTTCGCCCAAGGCGTACAAAGTCTTCGCAGTCACCGCGCATGCGTTGGGAGAACACAAAGCGAGTCGACGACTGAATTTGGGACCGGGCGGCAGTCACGCACGGAAATGCTGGACAGGCTGTCACTGCACGTCATGCCTGTAAATGGGCGCGCCGATGTTTACTTCGCTTGTAGTCCAAAATCAGGGGCAAGCCATTCAAGTGCCCCCAAGCTAAGCCTACATTTCAAAAAACGCCCGGCAAACTAAGTGCCGGGCGCAAGTTTATAAGGGCACTTAGGTAAGGCCCCGTGGTCCGGCCCAGGGAGGGGGCCGAAACTGAGAATCCGAGATCAGAAGCGTTCGTGCCGAAGGGGCGTGCGCGGCCTATCGCCCTCCTGTTGCACCAGTGCTCGATTGAGAATTGCTACGACGCGCCGCACCTCCAATGGAGCTTGTGATCGCCTCTTCAAGCATATCCAGTCGGTCCTGGCCCCAGAACAGCTCGTTGTTGAAGACATAAGATGGCGACCCAAAAACGCCGGCTTCCACAGCGTCATCCGTGAAACGTCGATACAACGCCTCAATCTCGGGAACATCGGCCGCCAATAGCAACCGGTCTGCGTCGAGCCCCTCCTCTGCCAAAATGCGCTTCAGCTCTTCGCGATCGGAGATATCGCGATCGTCACACCACTCGGCACGCAAAATGGCCTTGTAGAGCGAGACTATGCTCAATCCCATGCGATCCGCGGCAATCACGATCCGCGAAGCCGCGTCTGCATTCGGGCACATAAATTTCGGCATTGGATTTACGTGGATTCCGAGCTTCTTGCACCAACGGTTTAGTTCGACGATCCGGTAGGCTTGTCGTTCGGGCGCTCGATTGCCTAGCAATTGTCCGCCCGTCCGCCGGTAGACGTCAGGAAGATCGACCGGCATGTAGCGGATCTTCAGTTGATATTTGGCAGCAATTTGCTCTAGCCGGTCAGTGCCGAGATAGGCCCAGTCCGAGTTCATCCAGAAAAAGTAGTCGATCTTATTCATGATGCCACGCTCGCCGAAACGCTAGAAGCCGCGCTCGCCCTGTCTGCGGGCTCTTGGGCGGCAATGAATGCCGCTGCGCGCATACGCCACGCGCAAAGGAGGGCGATAGCGGCTAGGACCATGAGATACCAAACCACATATTGTGGATCACCTCCATTTCGCGCCAAGAGCCAAGTCGCAACGATCGGAGCAAGACCACCGCCTACCGCCCCGGAGACCTGCACGGCCAGGGAGATGCCGGTGTAGCGTACTTCTGGCGGAAATTGCGAAGAGAACAACGATCCTTCGGGGGCATACAGGCAACCGTAGACGAGCCCGATGGCGATGATCATCGCGACGTTGATCCAGAACACCTCCTTGCTGCCCAGAAGATTGAAGAAGACGGGGGCTGCGATCACGATACCGACCGCACCAATCATGAAGACGTGCTTGTGGCCGATACGATCGCCAAGCAATCCGAACAGCGGCATAGTAAACAGTACGACCGCGGCGCCCCAGATCGTCGCGTCTAAAATTACTGTTTGCGGGATGCCAAGCGTACCCGCGGCGTACGCAAGAGAGAAGCTCGACACGGTATAGAACCAGGTCACCTCCGCGAACCGCGCGCCGATCGCCAGGAGAACCTCCCGCGGATAGCTCCGGCAGACTTCGGCGATCGGGACTTTAACGTCGTTGCCATTGTCCTTCACTCTTTCGAAATCCGGGGATTCGGCAACGTTGACCCGAATGAACCAGCCGACCGCCAATAGAACCACACTGGCAAGAAATGGCAGACGCCAGCCCCAACTCAACATGTCCTTCTCAGGAAGCGCCGCCACCATGCTCATCGCCAAGGATGACAGAATGAGACCCGGGGCGACACCAGCTTGCGGCAAGCTGCCGAACAAGCCCTTCTTGCCTTCGGGAGCATGTTCAACCGCCATCAAGACCGCGCCCCCCCACTCGCCGCCCACAGCCACGCCTTGAAGAAACCGCATCGCTACCAACAAAACGGCGGCCCAGTAGCCGATGCTCTCGTAGGAAGGAATAATGCCGATGGCCATCGTCGGCACGCCCATCAAGACCAATGTGATGAGCAGCATCGATTTTCGTCCGATCCGGTCGCCGAAATGACCAAAGACGATGCCCCCTAAGGGGCGCGCAAAGAACCCAACCGAATAGGTCGCGAATGCCGCCATCGTCCCCGCAACAGGATCGAAACTCGGAAAGAAGATCTTGTTGAAGATGAGTGCGGCCGCCGTTCCATACAGAAAAAAGTCATACCATTCGATCGTCGTCCCCATCATGCTGGCAAGTCCGGCGATCACATAGTGACGGCGCCCCCGCTCCTCGACGGATTTCATGATCGTTCTCCTCCTCCGGTTTTTATTTTTGATAGTTAGGGGCCCGCTGGACGGGCCCCTTCCTTTTCACGCGGAAACCCCACGAAGATACGGCCTTCGCGCCCGGCTACTTCGCGGCTGGACCCGCCGAATGGGTCTGCCGGCACCAGTAGTCGAAGGTAGCTCCGACGATGGACGGCTTGAGCAGATAGTCGTGTGCTTCCTTCGCCAGCGCATCATCGACAGGCGTCAGCGGACCGAACGCCTGCGCGCGAATCTGCATCCGCGCGGCACGCTCGAGGTAGACCGACAGATATGTCGCCTCTTCGATCGATACGCCGGCAGTAAGGTAGCCGTGATGAGCCAGGATGATTGCGCGCTTGCGACCGAGTGCTTCCGAGATGAGAACGCCCTCCTGGTCCGCGATCGGAACACCGGGCCACTCTCCGAGAAACGCGCAGTCATCGTGCAGCGGCGTCATGTCCATCTGCGCGATCACGAGCGGCTGACGCGCCGCAGCCAGCGCCGAGGCCCACGGTGAATGTGTATGGATCAACGACTTTACGTCAGGCCTTGCGTCGTAGACCCATAGATGGAAGCGCGTGGCAGGATTTGCCATGCCTTCCCCAGTCAGCGTATTGAGGTCCCTGTCGACTTCGATGAAATCATCAGGAGTCGCCTCATCGAAGCCCAGACCAAACCGCAAGGTCCAATAGGCATTGGGGCGTTCGGAGCGAAAGCTGATTTGGCCCGCGAGCCCCGCTTCCTGACCGGTCATGGCCAATATCCGGCAGGCGTAAGCCAGCGTCTCCTTGTAGCTGCGCTTCGCGCCTTTGAGATGCTCAGCCATTTCCCGCGTGGCGCGGTCGTCGAAATATTCCTTTGCCCGCAGCTCCGCCTTCATCTGTCTTCTCCTGCATTTTGCGGGAAGCCTGATGATCCCGCATCAAAAAGTTAACATGTCGCAGGAGGTGCAAGCGTGCCATGAACCTCAAGTCATATCTGAGATGAGTTCTTCGGCGTTGAGCTACAATCGACCGTGCTTGCTCCGCTCGGGAGCCCGTTCATCACCGGTTCCTGCAGCAACGGAGGGATCATCTGGTCGCGCCCACGATCCGCGAAGACAGAACGAATCAATTGTCTGCCTCGGTCACTAACTCTCGATCACACTGCCAACTGACGACGTGATACGCGCCTTCGGCGGCACGTCGGTACAGGTACCCTTGGCTATCTCTGCCGCCATTCCGATGCTTTCACCAAGCGTAGGATGCGGATGTATTGTTCGACCGATATCGATGGCGTCCGCTCCCATCTCAATCGCCAAACAGATTTCTCCGATCATATCGCCTGCGTTCGGGCCGATGATGGCGCCACCGACGATTCGGCCCGTTTCCTTTGCAAAGATCAACTTGGTCACACCGAAATCGGCAGAATTGGCGATGGCGCGCCCAGAGGCAGTCCACGGAAATTTTGCGACTTCGATCGCCAGGCCATTGGCCTTGGCCAACTCCTCCGTCACGCCCACCCAAGCGATCTCTGGGTCGAGATAGGCGACGGAAGGAATGACCGCCGCGTCGAATGCGGCTTTGTGCCCAGCAGCAACCTCAGCGGCGACGTGTGCCTCATGGACCGCCTTATGCGCCAGCATGGGCTGACCGACGATATCGCCGATCGCGAAGATGTGCGCGACCTGTGTCCGCATATGCCGATCTACTTTGATGAAGCCATTATTTGCAGTGAGGCCGGCAGCTTCGAGCGACAGGTTTGCGCCATTTGGTCGCCGGCCAGCTGCTTGGAGAACGAGATCGTAGTCGCCGTCGGCGGCGTCGCCACTGAAGCGCCCGGTCAGCTTGTCTGGCTTGGCGTCAATCGCCTCCAGGCGCGTTCCAATCATGACGCGATCGAAGCGTCTGGCATTTTGTTTCATCCAGATGGCTACGAGGTCGCGGTCAACGCCATTCAGGATGAGATCCGTTTGTTCGACGACATCGACCCGCGCTCCAAGCGCGCTGTAGACGGTGGCCATTTCAAGTCCAATGATACCACCGCCAACAACCAACATCCGCTCGGGGACAAGCGGGAGTTCGAGCGCGCCAGTCGAGTCAACGATTCGCGGGTCGTCGGGCAGATGTGACAACGCGATCGGCGAAGACCCCGCCGCAATGATGCATGATTTGAACTGCAGGGCCAGCGCTCCACCGCTCGATAGCACGACTTCAATCCGGTTCGGCGCGGTGAATTGGCCTGTTCCTGTAATGCGTTGCACTTTCCGCATCTTCGCCATGAAATCGAGCCCATCGGTGAGCCTCTTCACCGTTGACTTTTTGAAGTCGCGGAGCGCATTGAGATCAACCTGCGGCGGGCCGAAAGTGATGCCATGTGTGGCGAGGCGGCCTGCCTCCTCCTTGACCGCCGCAACGTGCAGCAAAGCCTTGGAGGGGATGCAGCCGACATTGAGGCAGACGCCACCGAGTTGCGCTCTGGTTTCGACCAAAGCCACCTTCAGACCAAGATCGGCAGCCCTGAAAGCGGCTGAGTACCCACCCGGGCCGCCTCCGATAACGACGAGGTCAAAATCGCCGCCCGATGGCGCGACCGCCGCGGTAGAGCGTCCCGCCCCCGGCGCAGCGATGGTCGCGGCTCGCTCGCTGCCCGTAGTCGCTGGTGCATTCACAGCATCGGTTTCGATCAGGCCGAGTAGGCTACCCGTCGAGACGCGATCACCGACCGAGACGTTCAGCGACAGGATCTTCCCAGCGACGGGCGAGGGAATATCCATCGTCGCCTTGTCGCTCTCGATCGACGCCACTGCTTGCTCGAGGTTGATCCTATCTCCGACCTGCACGAAGATTTCGGCGACCGGAACATCGTGGAAGTCCCCGATGTCAGGCACGATCAGTTCGATTTTGGCCATGGTGTTTCCCTAGAGCATTGCGCGGCGAAGGTCGCTCAGGATCTCGGCGATACAGCCAAGGAATCGCGCGGCGGCGACGCCGTCCACCACGCGGTGGTCCCAAGATAGGCTTAGGGGCGTGATCAGCCGGGGTTCAAACGCCCGCCCATCCCAACGCGGCTCCATCTGCGAGCGCGCCGCCCCGAGGATGGCCACTTCCGGAGCGTTAATAATCGGCGTAAAACCGGTGCCACCAATTCCCCCCAAAGAGGAAATCGAAAAGCTGCCGCCCTCCATTTCGCGGGCCTGCAGCTTGCCCTGTCTAGCTTTCTCCGACAGGGCAGCCATTTCGACGCCGATATCGAGGAGACCCTTGCGGTCGCAATCACGGACGACGGGAACCAACAGGCCGTTCGGCGTGTCGACCGCAAAGCCAACATGGATGTATTTCTTCTGAATGACTGTTTCGCCTTCGAGCGAAGCGTTGAAGCGCGGATGTGCGGCCAGAGCGATCGCCGAGGCCTTTATGAGGAAAGCAACCATAGTGAGCTTAACCAACGGCTCGCGCTTCTCCGCGTTGGTCGCCAAGCGAAAGGCTTCGAGTTCGGTGACATCGGCGTTGTCGAAATTGGTGACATGAGGGATGGTCAGCCAATTCCGGTGCAGCGCGGTGCCCGAGATGCGTTGGATCCGTGACAGCGGAATCCGCTCCACTTGCCCATATTTCTCGAAATCGTAGGACGGCGCGGGCGGAAGCGAGAATCCGGTGGCCCCTACGTGCGCGGGTGCCGTCATCCGGGCTTTGACGAAGGCAAGCACGTCCTCGCGCAATACCCTGCCCTTTTGCCCGCTCGCCTTTACGTCGACGAGATCGACTCCGAGCTCTCGCGCGAAGGCGCGGATCGACGGCGTGGCATGCGCGCCCGCCTTACCCGCCCCGCCATTGCCCTGCTCGGGAGCGCAAGCCAGGACAGGTTGAGGAGGCGCAGCTACCGGGACTGCGGGCGTGGGAGCCGGGACCGCCGCCTCTGCCTGGGCCACGGTTGCCGAAGGGACCGAAGCCGGGTCCGCGACCTCGATGACGGCGATCGGCATCCCCTGGGAGACGTTACGGCCAATATCGACCTTCAGTTCGACGATCCGGCCCGCATAGGGAGAAGGTACCTCCATCGTCGCCTTGTCAGATTCGAGTACGAGCAAAGGCTCGTCGAGGCGGACGACGTCGCCTGGCCTGACCAAAATCTCGACAATCGGGACATCCTTGTAATCGCCGATTGAAGGCAACTCGACGGTTTGAAATGAAGCCAAAGGGGTTCTCCAGAAAATCCGGTCATTGCTGTCGCGAAGTGGCTGCTGCCGGAGGTCAACAAAGCCAAGGCGCCGTTGGCACGGCTCCAAGCCCATATTCCTTGGTCGCCTTTGCGACGATGTCCTGTGAAACCTTGCCTTTGCGCGCTAGGGCATAGATGGCAGCAAGAACGACATGCTTGCGATCGACTTCGAAGAAGGCCCGCAGGGCCGATCGTGTATCGCTGCGGCCGAAGCCGTCCGTGCCGAGGGCGACGAAAGGACCTTCGATATAGGAAGCGATCAGTTGGGGATAGGCACGAACATAATCAGTTGCTGCCACGATCGGAGCATCGCCGGGGAGCAGGCGCTCGACGTGGCTGAGTCCTGTCGCGTCGCCGCTGAGCATGCGGCGACGCTCGACCTCTCGGGCTTCACGGGCCAGTTCGCTGAAGCTAGTTGCGCTTAGCACCTCCGCCTCGATACCCCAATCGGCTAAGAGCAACCCGGCTGCGGCCACAACTTCGGGCAGGATCGCCCCCGATCCAAGCAGACGCACACTGGCGCGACCGGTCTGCGGTCCCATCAGCGAATAGAGGCCCTTGATAATGCCTTCGGCGACGTCCTTTGGCATGGAAGGCTGAGCATAACTCTCGTTCATCGCCGTGATGTAGAAGAACTCGTCGGCGCCCTGCTCCATCATCCGTCGGGCACCATGATCGACGATCGTTGCCACTTCATAAGCGTAGGTCGGGTCGTAGGCCCTGCAATTCGGCACCGTCGCCGCCATGACATGACTGCTGCCGTCCTGGTGTTGCAGGCCCTCGCCGCCGAGGGTGGTCCGGCCGGCGGTCGCTCCGATCAGGAAGCCGCGTGCACGCTGGTCGGCAGCCGCCCAGATCAGATCGCCGATGCGCTGGAAACCGAACATCGAATAGTAGATGTAGAACGGCAGCAGGGGCTTGCCGTGCACGCTGTAGGACGTCGCGGCCGCCACCCAGGACGAAATCGCCCCCGCTTCCGTAATGCCCTCCTCCAAGAGCTGTCCGTCGACGGCTTCCTTGTAGTAAAGCATCGAACCGGCATCCTCCGGCTCGTAGAGCTGGCCGACCGGGGAATAGATACCGACCTGGCGGAACAGATTGTCCATGCCGAAGGTACGAGCCTCGTCAGCGACGATCGGAACGATCTTAGGTCCGAAGTCCTTGCTCTTCAGTAGATTGCTGAACAGTCGCACCATCGCGACGGTGGTCGACATTTCCTTGCCATCTGCCTTGAGCGCAAATTCGCCATAGCTCGCCAGATCTGGCACGGATAAGGGCTTCGCGCTTTTGCGACGCGCCGGCAGGTAGCCACCTAAAGCACGGCGGCGCGCATGCAGGTACCCCAGTTCCGCCGACCCTTCCGCGGGGCGATAGAACTCGAGCTTTTCGACTTGCGCATTGGTTAGTGGCAGCGAAAACTTGTCGCGAAACGCGAGCAGCGCGTCGACATCCAGCTTCTTGGCTTGGTGCGCCGTCATACGGGACTCGCCTGCCCCGCCCATACCGTAACCTTTTTTGGTCTTCGCAAGGATGACTGTGGGACGCCCCTTAGTGCTCCTCGCGGCAAGGAACGCCCCGTAGAGCTTGCGGAAGTCGTGGCCGCCGCGTTTGAGAAGGTCGATATCTTTGTCGGACAGATGTGCGACGAGCTTGCGGACGTCCGGATCCCCGTCGAAGAAATGCGCGAGGTTATAGGCGCCGTCCTTTGCGCCGAGCGTCTGGTACTTGCCGTCGTTCGTCTCCGCGAAGCGGCGCAGCAAGCTATGCGAGGTGTCACGGGCGAAGATTGGATCCCATTCAGAACCCCATAGCACCTTGATGACATTCCAGCCCGCCCCCTTGAAGAGGCTCTCTAGCTCCTGGATGATTTGGCCATTCCCTCGCACGGGCCCGTCAAGTCGCTGCAGGTTGCAGTTTACGATGAACGTCAGATTGTCGAGACGTTCCCGCGCAGCCAGGGAAAGCCCGGCGACAGATTCCGGCTCGTCCATCTCACCATCGCCGAACACCCCCCAAACGTGCTGAGCGTCGGTGTCGTGCAGTTTCCTATCCCGCATGTAGCGCATGAAACGCGCCTGATAGATCGCGCTTATCGGACCGATACCCATCGATCCTGTCGGGAATTGCCAGAAATCCGGCATCAGCCAGGGATGTGGATAGGAGCACAGGCCGTTGCCCGACATCTCCTGCCGATAGTGGGCAAGGCTGTTCTCACTCAATCGTCCCTCGAGGAAGGCGCGTGCATAGATGCCCGGAGCCGAATGGGGTTGAAAGAAGACGAGATCACCACCATCACTCTCGCTCGGCGCACGAAAGAAGTGATTAAAGCCCAGCTCGAAGATCTCTGCCGCAGACGCGTAGCTCGCTACATGCCCACCGAGTTCGCCATAGGCTCGGTTCGCGCGCACGACCATTGCCAGCGCGTTCCAGCGAATGATCGAGGTAATGCGTTCCTCTATCGCCAAATCGCCGGGGAACGGCGGCTGCTTCTCGAGCTCGATTGTGTTCCGATAGGGAGAATAAGGATGACTATCCTCGACAATGCCGATTTCCTTAGCGCGGCGATCGAGCGCGTTCAGCAGAAAGCGAGCCCTTCGGCCATCATTTTGGCGTGCGACTGACTCTAGCGACCGCAGCCAATCATCTGTCTCGGTCGGGTCAACGTCAATGCTTGAGGTTAGGAGTTCTTTGTTGGCAGAGGAATTCACGTCAATCTCCCTAAATCGACAAGTTGAGCGTGGCTCAAGCGCTATCCTGCTTGCGTGCCGCTGCGCAGCCAATGAGGCGCTATCGCACCTTGGCGAGCGCGATCTTCACGACTTCCCGCACCAGCGGAGGACAATGCTTGTGGTCACGCACGATGGCGACGACGCGGCGGCGCAGCATCGGTCGAATGATCCTAAGTTTCTTAAGACCATAATCGACGAGTAGCCTGTCTGGAATTCGAGCCGGCAGCACACAAGCGCCAACGCCCGAAGAAACCAACTTGAGCATCGCATCGATTGTTTCTGCCTCCGCCACAAACTCCGGAGCAAGGCCGCCGCCCTGGAGCATCTTCCGCAGTGCATAGTGTGGCGGGAATCCCACGAGTTTATGTCGCGATGTTGTAAGGTCGATATCGTCCGGCCATACGCTGTCCTCGCGTGCGATCATGCACATCTCATCTTCGAACAACGGAGTTGCCTGAAGTTCTGCGGAGTCGACAGCCGAATCGTATACGAATCCGATGTCGGCCTTCCCGCTTTCGACCAGCGCGACAACCTCAGGCGAGCTCCGGCTTATCAGTGAAAGATTGACGCTCTCCCTCTGCACCATGAACTCGGCAACGACGTCGGACATGAAGTAATAACTTAAGGTGTGGATGACAGCGATCCTGATATGTCCTTGGGTCACACCTTCTTTATCACGCACAGATTCAAGAGCGTCATCGATGTTCGCGTAGGCCGCCTTTGCGACATCGAAGAGTCTTTCACCGGCTCTCGTCAGCTCAACTCCTCGTCCAGTACGGGAAAACAACGGCTTGCCGACATAGGCTTCGAGTGACGCAAGCTGGCGGCTAATTCCCGATTGGGTGAGGTCGAGCGCATCCGCCGCACGTGACAAGGATTTGAGCTCCGAAATTTTCACGAAGTACCGCAGTTGCCGGTCGGTATTTTCCATGTCCGGTACAAGCCCCGCCGTAACCCTAGCGACTAACTAACCGAGACAGCATTGTCGAAACCGCCCAAGCGATCCCCTGCAGCTCTCTCTCACCCGCCGGGGATCCAAGATCATGTTTGCTTCCGGGCTTCAACGAATGGGAGGCGCGTACTGCAGACCGCCCTTGGTCCATTGCGCATTCAGGCCTCGGGCAATTCGCAGGGGTGTGGACGGTCCCAGATTGCGGTCGAAGACCTCACCGTAGTTGCCGACATGCCGGATAATCCGCGCCACCCAATCAGCCGTCAGGCCAAGGCTCTGGCCGAGCGTGTTATCAATACCGAGGAGGCGCCTGACGTCAGGCTTGTCCGAGCGCACCATTTCATCCACGTTCGCCTTGGTAACGTCCAACTCCTCGGCGGTCAGCATCGCAAAGTGCGTCCACTTGACGATATCGAGCCATTGGTCGTCACCTTGACGAACGGCTGGTCCCAGCGGCTCCTTTGAGATAATTTCAGGCAAGATCACCTGCTCGGCCGGATTCTGTAACTTCACCCTGTAGGCGCTCAGTCCCGAGGCGTCTGCCGTCAGAACGTCGCAACGCCCTCCATCATAGGCCTTGACCGTCTCGTCGGCCGTGCCGAACACCACGGGTTCGAACTTCATCTTGTGAGCACGAAAGTAGTCCGCAACGTTTTGCTCGTGCGTGGTCCCCGCCGTGATGCAGATCGAGGCATCCGTAAGTTCGGACACCCCCTTAACGTTGAGGGACTTCTTGACCATGAAGCCCTGTCCGTCGAAATAAGTAATGGCTGCGAAGTTGAAGCCGAGCGCCGTATCGCGCTGCAAAGTCCACGTCGTATTTCGCGCCAGGACGTCAATAAGACCGGATTGCAAAGCCGTGAAACGGTCGGTTGCCGAAAGCGGCGACATACGCACCTTGGTTGGGTCGTTGAAGATTGCCGCCGCGAGCGCACGACAAAAATCAACGTCGAGACCACTCCAGTTGCCGGCGCTGTCCGGAGATGAGAAGCCTGCGACCCCTTGAGAAACGCCGCACTCGATGTGTCCCCTCGCCTTCACTTTCTCCAGGGTAGTGGTCGTTTGGGCCAATGCTCCGTGGCCCACCGTTAAGAGAAAGGTTGTCGAGATCAAAGCCAATTGAACAAGCGCGGGCGCGCGGCTCTTACGCATTTGCAATCCTCCGGTGCAGTTATTTCTTATGGACAACTTGTTGCCTGAGCGGCAGAGTTGAGTCAACATAAACTGCGATGCAGCGGTTCGCTCCTTGAGGTGCAAAGAGTCAGGAACCGCCCGCTAATGGAGATTTTCGAATGTCAGCTCCCAATTCTGTCCAAAAGGTCGCGACAGCGCCAAGTCATGGCTCGGAGCTAGGGTTCGCAACGCGCGCCATTCACTACGCGTATGATCCGGCCGACCATCATCGGGCGGTGTCTCACCCGGTTTACTTCACCTCTACTTACGGCTTCGAGAGCATGGCCGACGTCGACGCCGCCGCCGCGCTCGGAGGCAAGCTCTATGCTCGGGAGCACAATCCGACCACCGAGTTGTTGGAGACCCGCCTCGCCAATTTGGAAGGAGCCGAGGCCGGATTGGTCCTGGCATCGGGAATGGCTGCTGTGGGAGCCCTGACGCTGTCCCTGCTGTCGCAAGGTGATGAACTGATCGTCCACCGCACCTTGTACTCGAACACTACGGCCATGTCCGAGCAGGGTTTGCCGCGTTTCGGTGTGAAAGTCGTTCCCGTCGACCTCGGCGCCCCAGTCAATCTGGATGCGGTCATCACACCTCACAGTCGGGCGGTCTATTTCGAAACGCCTATTAATCCAACGGGGGACGTACTCGATATCGCCGCCATCGCGGCACGGGCTCATCGTGCGGGTCTTCTGGTCCTTGTCGACGGGACCTTCGCCTCACCGGCGTTGCAGCGTCCTCTCGAGCACGGAGCCGATATCGTTCTGCATTCGCTGACCAAATACATCAGCGGCCACGGAGACGTGCTTGGCGGGGCTCTCTTGGGAAGATCGGAGCTCATCGACAGGATCCACAACCAGGGCTTACGCTTCATCACCGGCGCGGCCCCTTCTCCCATGGCGTCATCTCTGATACTGAGAGGGTTGAAGACGCTGCCGCTTCGAATGGAGCGACATGGCTCCAATGCGCTTGCTATTGCGCGTATGCTCGACGAGCATCCTGCGGTTGCCTGGGTGAATTACCCATTCCTTGCATCGCATCCGAGGCATGCGATTGCAAAAAGGCAGATGTCAGGCGGATCCGGAATGATGTCGTTCGGTCTGCGGGGAGGATTTGACGCGGCAAGGCGCATGATGGACAAACTTGAATTGATGACAATCGCCGTCAGTCTTGGCGACGTCGAGACACTCGTCTCCCATCCTGCAAGCATTGTCCGCGCGCGGCAAACCGTTCGACCCGAGGCTCACTTGCAAGGCGGGGTTGGCGAAGATCTCGTCCGGCTGTCGGTGGGGCTCGAAGATGAGGCCGACCTCTTGGCCGATTTGAGGCAAGCGCTGAACCGGCTCTAGCGCTCTCGCTCTGAAACGAAGCTTCCGCGCGGCAGACTTTGGTTCGCAGCCGCCAATCAAGACCGCGGAGCAGCTTAAAGCCGCCACGGGTGCTTTCCTCACCGGACAAGGGCCCTGAACTGCCTTGACAAACGCCGTATCGCGACCAATTGTTGTTGCAAAGGCAACTAGTTGTCCGCCTGGGCCGGCTGGCAGCTGGGATCCCCCTTCTTGGGGACTGGCGGCTGGAAATGGCGCGCGGAAGCGCCCTTCGTTCTCAAAAAATTGAGATTAATCGGTCAACTTGACGCTTCCGCTAATCAGAGTGGGAGAGACGCACCGCCGAGCTGATAGTATGCCGGTGAATGCAGATAGCGATGGCAATGATCAAAAAGACCAGTTTGCTGGCGAGACAGAGAGTTGAAGAGATCGACACAGCAGCCGCCGGCCGCATAGGCGCTCGCCTACGGTCGAGCCGTCGGCAGAAGAATATGACCCTAGACGAGCTAGCCGAGGCGACGGGCCTCAACAAGGGATTTCTTTCGCGGATCGAAAAGGACGCCAAGGCCCCGTCGATAGCGACTGTTATGAAGTTGTCGCGGGCACTGGACATCCCCGTAGCTCGCTTGTTCGGCGAGCAAATTGATGATTCCGATATCCATCTTATTCGCACCGCAAACCACAAGCCTGAGGACGACCCGATAAACGGGTATTCCTTTGTTCCGCTGTCGCCAGCAGGGAGTGACAGACGGAACGAAGCATTTCTCATGACGCCCCCTCGCCACTTCAGCGAAGCCACACACGCTGAACATGCAGGCGAAGAGATGCTCTACGTTCTTTCAGGGCGGATCGAGGTGAAGTTCGTTGACCGAAGCGTCGCGATGTCGGCTGGCGACTACCTCCAGTTTCCCGGCCATCTCGTACATCACGTGCGACGGATCGGTGCAAACGCCACTGTGCTCATCGTCATAAGTCGCGATTAACGCAGCCGTTTTTCACCTGACTCGAGAAGCTCCGTCACGAGCCTCTAACCGGTTCCATGGCAGCAGCCCGAATGAGCCTCTTGTCTCATTGAACGAGAGGCCATATACGTGCCTCAAAGGCAATTAGTTGTCCATATAAACAACAGTTGCCCACTAGGGAAGGAAGCGCGTGTCAAGCAACGGTATTTCTGTGTCCGGGCGCGAGCCATTGAATTGCTGGGCGATCGTCGCTTTCGCGGCGTCCCGAGGCTCGGTTGTTGATTCGACACGCTCGTTCACTCGGCTGACGACCGTCTAGAGCAACGCAATGACCATTGCTCCCCGGAAACCCCCTCCGCAATCTATACAACGACTGCAGCGTGCGCTGGGCGGGCGAGCAGGTTGGAGCGGATTCGCGCTCCAACTTTTGTTCGCAGCCATCCTCGCTTGGCTGGCCTATGAAATCATCGCCAATGTCCGCGCAAACTTGCAGACGCAGCGGATCACCGCCGGCTTCGGTTTCCTGCAGAGCAACGCGGGCTTCGACGTCAATCAGACCCTGATCTCCTACTCGGGATCCGACACCTATGCCCGCGCTTTTCTGGTGGGTTTGTTCAATACTCTTCTGGTTTCCGTCATTGGTATCTTCTTTGCCACGGCGATTGGCTTCATTGTTGCGCTTGGCCGGCTATCGTCCAACTGGCTCTTGTCGAGAATCGCCGGTGCTTACGTTGAATTGGTGCGCAACCTGCCGCTGCTTTTCCAGATCCTGTTCTGGTATCTGGCGGTGCTCGCGGCGCTTCCAAGTCCGCGACAAAGCCTCTCGTTCTTTGGCGGCGCTTTCGTCAACAATCGCGGCATCATCATTCCGCGGCCAACCGGTGAACCTGGTCTCGAGCCGTTCGTCGGTGCCATTTTGCTGGCTATGGTCATCTCGTTTTTACTGTGGCGCTACTCCCGTCAGCAGCTCTATCGACACGGCCGGGTGATCAAGGTGTGGCCCTATGCTCTGGTAGATCTGGTCGGCTTGCCATTGATCGCGGCGTTGGCGTTCGGCGCGCCGGTGACGTTTGAGACCCCTGTGCTGAAAGGATTTAATTTTGCCGGCGGCTCTCGTCTCATTCCCGAGTTCGTCGCACTGACGCTGGCTCTATCGACCTACACGGCGGCATTCATCGCCGAGATCGTGCGCGCCGGCATACTGTCGGTGCACAAGGGACAGATGGAAGCCGGCTCCTCGCTTGGGTTGCGGCGCGGCACCGCGCTGCGGCTGATCGTAATTCCACAGGCGCTCAGGGTGATTTTGCCGCCGCTCACGAGCCAATATCTCAATCTAACGAAGAACTCCTCGCTTGCCGTCGCGATCGGCTATCCTGATCTATTTTCTGTGTTTGCTGGAACGACGTTGAGCCAGACCGGGCAAGCGATCGAGATCATCGGCATCACGATGGGGGTCTATCTGCTGATCTCGCTCGTGACCAGCGCGATCATGAACCTGTACGGGTGGCGGATCAGCAGGAGCACGATTTGATGCGAGACGGTGAAACACCTTCGTTCGTGCGCCAAGACTTGGTGTCTGAACGGTCCGCGCCGGTGAAGACCACGGGTTTTGTCGGCTTTTTGCGCGTACGTCTGTTCAATTCTGTAACTAACATCCTGGTCACGATCGTTTGCGCGCTGTTGCTGTGGGTGCTGCTGGTGCCTACGGTCAAATTCCTATTGATCGATGCTGTCTGGAGCGGTGCAGACCGTAGTGCCTGTCTAGCCGAAAATGCTGGTCACGTCGTTGGTGCATGCTGGCCCTTCGTTCATGCCAAATTCGGCCAATTCGTATATGGATTCTATCCGGAGCCTGAACGGTGGCGGGTCAATCTGACCTTCATGCTCGCCGCAGTGCTTCTGCTCCCGCTACTGATTCCAAAGCTACCTGCTAAGGGGCTCAATGCGAGTCTGTTTTTCATAGCGCTCCCGATCGTGGCCTTCTTTCTGCTGTATGGCGGTGGACTCGACGGCTTCGCGGTGAGTTGGATCTCGGCTCTGCTCACCGGCTTCAATGCTTCGATCGGAGAAGTCGGACGGAAGCTCGTCCTCGCAGGAGACGCCGTTGCGGTCATCGGTCCGTTTTTGTGGCTGGCTGGCAAGCTGATTGTTGGAATCAGCACCGCGATCTCGTGGGTGCTTACGCCGCTGGTTTGGCTGCACATTTCGATTCAATCGTCGGGCCGTCCGGTGTGGATCGACCTACTCCTGACGACGGCAATTATCTCGGCGCTGATCTTTATGCTGGGCGGGGGCGCGCGTGCGGGCTGGCGGCCGTTGCTGGCGAGCTTGACGACGTTCGTTGGTATCGGTCTCCTGATCGCTGTGATGGGCCTCGATCGTGGCGGCCTGCCGGTCGTTGATACCAGGCTATGGGGCGGCCTGCTGATAACGCTTGTCGTGTCCGTAACGGGCATCGTCGCGTCGATGCCAATCGGCATCGGTCTGGCGCTCGGCCGGCGATCGACGATCCCTCTAGTCCGGACCTTTTCGATCGCCTTTATCGAGTTTTGGCGCGGCGTGCCGCTCATTACGGTGCTATTTTTTGCGACCTACATGCTGCCGCTCTTCGTGCCAACCGGCTTCACGATCGACGGACTGGTGCGTGCGCTTATAGGGATCTCGCTGTTCGCAGGCGCCTATCAAGCCGAGGTTATTCGCGGTGGGCTGATGGCGATCCCACGCGGCCAGACCGAAGCGGCGAGCGCGGTGGGCCTAACCTGGTGGAAGACAACTGCGTTGATCGTCCTGCCGCAGGCGTTGCGCCACGTCATTCCCGGCATAGTCAACAGCTTCATTGGGCTGTTCAAGGATACGTCGCTCGTATCAATTGTGGCTTTGTTCGACCTGCTAGGTTCAATGCGGGCATCCTTCAGCGACCCTCTCTGGGCGACACCATCGAGCCTATTCACGGGCTTCGCCCTAACTGGCACGATCTATTTCGTCTTCTGTTTTGGAATGTCGCGTTACTCGCTGTTTGTCGAGCATAGATTAAACGCGCACCAGCGCAATTGAGGCAGGCGATGGCTACTGATTCTATCGTTGGAATTAACGATCTTAACAAATGGTACGGCGACTTCCATGTGCTCCGAGACGTCAATCTCGAGGTCGGTAAGGGTGAGCGTATTGTGATTTGCGGCCCCTCGGGCTCCGGCAAGTCGACGCTGATCCGTTGCGTCAACGCGTTGGAAGAATTTCAGGAGGGTGAGGTCGTCGTCGACGGCATCAAGCTCGGACCCAACCTCAAGCACATTGACGCGGTCAGGCGCGAAGTCGGCATGGTATTCCAGAGCTTCAACCTGTTTCCACATCTCACCGTGCTGGAAAATTGTACTCTGGCGCCGATCTGGGTACGCAACATCCCGAAGAAGGACGCCGAAGCGGCCGCGATGAAATTTCTGGAGCGGGTTAAGATCCCTCACCAGGCCAACAAGTTTCCAGGGCAGATGTCCGGCGGTCAACAGCAGCGCGTCGCGATCGCGCGCGCGCTCACCATGAACCCCAAGGTAATGCTGTTCGACGAGCCGACCTCTGCACTCGATCCCGAGATGGTAAAGGAGGTGCTGGACACCATGGTCGACCTTGCGAAGGAGGGTATGACTATGCTCGTCGTGACGCATGAGATGGGATTTGCCCGCGAGGTTGCTAACCGGGTGGTGTTCATGGATGCCGGCCAGATCATTGAATCGAACGCGCCACGGGAATTCTTTGCCGCCCCGCAGCACGCGCGCTCGAAGCTGTTCCTGGCCCAGATATTACGACACTAGATTGGTACGAAATCTGAACAACGCCCCGAGCGTGGAACGAAACCCGGTCCGCGCGACTTCTGCAATTTGCAAGTTGATTTAGTGACCGCGCTTTTCTTTGCGGCGAATTCAGACGACCCGACCTTTGGAGGATAGATGGGGGGATCCGTCTTCTGACCGTAGTCGGGGACTCTAATGTTCCGGGCCGGACATGAGAAGAGATTTCACGATCAAACACGTCTCTCGAGGAGGTCGTCGCTGCATTGCAGACAGTCTCACCTGGCGCTCGATTTGATGTTAGGCACCCGAAGCAGTTTCGTTGGCATGTGCGTTTTCTATCGACGCCGCATCTCCAGATCTGGAAGAGGCAGGGAAATGCAGAATGGACGGGCACTGCTGTAGGCACGGCGGAGAGGTTCTCTCTGATCCTGCCGACCGTCGGCGTCGTACAATCCACGCTAAGCAAACAAACCCATACTTCGGTTGGGTCGCACGCTCTGAACACTACAATCCAGATCCAGTTCCGATGTGGGAATACCGCGAGCCAGACGACGCACAGATCAATGGCACCTGCTTTGCAGGCGGAACATCGCGCCGTCTCCAAGAATAGCGGGAAATGAACTGGGCACCGCAACATCGCTCGCGCTCCGAGATTCAAAAAAAGGCCACCGCCGATCAAATCAAGCAATGGACCTTATCCGTATTGCGCGCACGGACATCAGATTGCGAAGCAGGTCACGTATCTAGGGATGCTCCCAACAACGCCCGCAATCATGAGATGTCGCCGTTCTTGCACATCCACCTGACCAGAAGCCAACGTAAGCTTGGCCCAGGCTATCGCGCGATCTCGGCCTCGGCGCTCCCGGTCCGGTCCGGTGAGCCAAAAAAGCGGTAGATGCGCGACGAAAAGCTCTTTCGGAATGCCGGCTGAGGATCAAAAGCTGAAGTTGTGTTTTACACCGAGCAATGTCGGTTTAGTATTTGACGAACGGGTCCGCCATCCCGAAGGTCACAACAAGCACCGTGATCACCGGCGCGTCGGAAGTTTCGAGAACGTTCGCACGGGCACGCCGGCACGTAGCCACCGAACTGCATATTGCTGCAGTCGATTCAGCGTTGCATCCGCTCAGTGGCTGCCCAACGGCAACTACCCCTCGTCGCCGCGAGAACGCGCCACGAGTGACGCGCCCTGCCGCACCTAAGCAGAGTAATTTCGCCCGCCAAGCTCCCAGCTCACGCCGGTCGCTTGTTCTGCCGGTTCTTCACGAGATCATCGACGACGGCGGGATCAGCGAGGGTCGAGGTGTCGCCGAGGCTGCCCGGCTCGTCCTCGGCGATCTTGCGCAGGATGCGGCGCATGATCTTGCCGGAGCGGGTCTTGGGCAGGCCCGGCGCGAACTGGATCTGGTCGGGCGAGGCGATCGGACCGATCTCCTTGCGCACCCAGGTCACGAGCTCCTTGCGCAGATCGTCGGTCGGCTCGACACCGGCCATCAGGGTCACATAGGCGTAGATGCCCTGGCCCTTGATGTCGTGCGGGAAGCCGACCACGGCGGCTTCCGACACCTTCTCATGGGCAACGAGTGCACTCTCGACTTCCGCGGTGCCCATGCGATGGCCGGAGACGTTGATGACGTCGTCGACGCGGCCGGTGATCCAGTAATAACCGTCGGCGTCGCGCCGGCAGCCGTCGCCGGTGAAGTATTTGCCCTTGTAGGTCGAGAAATAGGTCTGCTCGAAGCGTGCGTGATCGCCATAGACCGTGCGCATCTGGCCCGGCCATGAGCGGGTGAGGCAGAGATTGCCCGAGGTCTCTCCGTCCAGCACCTTGCCGTCGGCGTCGACGATCTCGGGCACCACGCCGAAGAACGGCTGCGTCGCCGAGCCCGGCTTCAGCTTGGTCGCGCCCGGCAGCGGCGTGATCAGGATGCCGCCGGTTTCGGTTTGCCACCAGGTGTCGACGATCGGGCAGCGGCCGTCGCCGATGACGCGGTGATACCATTCCCAGGCCTCCGGATTGATCGGCTCGCCGACCGAGCCGAGCAGGCGGAGCGAAGCCCGCGAGGTCTTGGTCACGGGCTCGTCGCCCGACTGCATCAGCGCGCGGATCGCGGTCGGCGCGGTGTAGAAGATGTTGACCTTGTGCTTGTCGATGACGTCCCAGAATCGCGAATTATCCGGATAATTCGGCACGCCTTCGAACATCAGCGTGGTTGCGCCGTTGGCCAGCGGTCCATACAGAATGTAGCTGTGGCCCGTGACCCAGCCAACGTCGGCGGTGCACCAGTAGATGTCGCCGTCGTGATAGTCGAAGACGTATTGATGCGTCATCGCGGCGAACACGAGGTAACCGCCCGAGGTGTGCAGCACGCCCTTGGGCTGGCCGGTCGAGCCTGAGGTGTAGAGGATGAACAGCGGATCTTCGGCGTGCATGTGCTCGGCCGGGCACTCCGTCGTCACCATCTTGGCGGCGTCGTGGTACCAGAGATCGCGCGACGGGTTCATATCGACCTTGCCGCCGGTGCGCTTGACCACGACGACCCAGTCGACGCCTTCCGCTTTAGCAAGGGCCGCATCGACATTGGCCTTCAGCGGCACCTTCTTGCCGCCGCGCAGGCCCTCGTCCGCGGTGATGATGACCTTGGACTGGCAGTCGCTGATGCGCTGGGCGAGTGAGTCCGGCGAGAAGCCGGCGAACACCACGGAGTGGATGGCGCCGATCCGCGCGCAGGCCAGCATCGCGTAGGCTGCTTCCGGAATCATCGGCAAATAGATGGTGACGCGGTCGCCCTTCCTGACGTTGCGGGTGCGCAGGATGTTGGCCATCCGGCAGACCTCGTCGTGCAGCTCCTGATAGGTAATGTGCTTCGACTGCGAGGGATCGTCGCCTTCCCAGATGATCGCGGTCTGGTTGGCGCGCTTGTGCAGATGGCGGTCGATGCAGTTGTGGGCGACGTTGAGGACGCCGTCCTCGAACCATTTGATCGAGACGTTGCCCGGCGCAAAGGAGACGTTCTCGATTTTGGTGGGCGCGTGCATCCAGTCGATGCGCTTGGCCTGCTCCGCCCAGAAGGCGTTCGGATCCGAGACCGAGCGCGCGTACATCTCCCGGTATTTAGCGTAACCGACGAAGGCCCGCTTGGCCCATTCGGTCGAAACTGGATAAACCTTCTCCACGGCAGTTTTGTTCTCGTTTGCGCCCATCGAGCATTCCCCGTTGATAGTGTAGCTGCAGCTTTCAAGAACTCGTGCGCCCTTCAACCAGTTCTTCCGAACGCTGCGTTTAAAACCTGCGAAGTTGACCGCGCCGCCGAAGCGACGCACTCATGAGCTTCGAAACCCAAGCGATTGCATCTCTCACTGTCTAACGGATTGAGCGCCTATGTTTCGACAGCAGAAAAAAGGGCCGCTGCCGGGATTCAGCAACGGCCCCGCCTAGTCTAGGGAGAATTAGCAGACGAGCCGGTCTGCCAGCGGATCAGTACGAGTCATCACGTATTGATGTCCCGACCACGGGTTTCCGGGAGCAATAGAGCTCCGATAATTGCCGTCGAAGCTGCGAACGCGACGGTATACCAAAGTCCATCGAAGATGTTGCCAGTCGCGACGACGACCGCTGTTGCGACGAATGGTGCGAATCCCCCGATCCATCCATTGCCGAACTGCAGCGCGACGGAGACGCCGCTGTATCTGATACGGGCCGGAAAAAGCTCGACCAGAAGAGCACCAAGCGGCCCGTAAACCATGGTCGCCAGGAACACGAGAACGAAAAGCACTGCTACGACCATGGGACCGTTTGGCTCCGCGGGCGCTTTTAATGCCGGCATGCCTCTTTCGCTGAGCACCTTAAGGATCATGGTTTCCTCAAAGGGCATAGCTGCATCATTTCCGATTTGAACGTTGAGAGATGCAGCATCGGCCTTCACAACGTAAGGCACGGCATGCGCGGACAAGAACGACTTCACGCGGGTGCACTCTTTCGTTGCCTTTGGGCTGAAGAGGCGACCAAACAACGACTGATCCTCGCTGCAATCATTCGCGTGAATCACCACCGAAGTTTTTGAACGGAATTCAGCAAGCGCAGGATTGCCGTAACTGGCCAACGCCTGAAAGAGAGGGATGATCAAAATGGCCGACAAGGCGCATCCCGCGACGATGATCGGTTTGCGGCCCACTCTGTCAGAAAGCCAGCCAAAGAACAGAAAGAACGGCGTTCCAAGAACCAGCGCGATGAGCAGATAGAAGTTCGCTTGCTCGAGACTCATCTTCAGCACGGTCGTCATGAAGTAGAGGCTGTAGAAGTGTCCCGTGTACCAAACCACCGCCTGACCTGCCACGACTCCGAAGATCGCGACAAGCACTAGACGCAGATTGCGGCGGTCACCGAAAGTCTCGCCGATCGGATTTTTCGAGCTTTTGCCGTCAGCCTTCATTTGCTGAAACACAGGCGATTCGTGCAGCTTGAGGCGAATGTACAGGGAGAGGACGAGAAGACCGATGGATCCGATGAACGGTATGCGCCAACCCCAACTCGCGAAAGTCTCCGCTGACATCGAAGAACGACACAGGAGGATCACAGCCAGCGAGAGGAACAAACCAAGCGTTGCCGTGATCTGAATCCAGCTTGTCGTGAACCCCCTCTTATCCACATCAGAGTGCTCCGCAACATAGGTCACGGCACCTCCAAATTCGCCACCGACGGCGAGACCTTGCAGCAGCCGCAATCCAACCAAGATAGTGGGAGCCCACCAGCCGAAAGTCTCGAATGTCGGTAGCAGCCCGACGGCCGCTGTAGCGAGACCCATCACCAGCATGGTGACGAGAAACGTCTTCTTGCGACCGACGAGGTCGCCGAGCCGCCCGAACACGATCGCACCGAAGGGACGAAGGACGAAGCCTGCGCCGAATGTCGCCAGTGCCGCCAGCAATGCCGCTGTTTCATTCCCTTTTGGGAAGAACAGAGTGCTGAAGAACGCAGCTAGCGAGCCGTATATGAAAAAGTCGTACCACTCGAAAACAGTGCCGAGTGCGGCGGCGAAGATAATACGTTTGGTATCCCGGTCGAGATTGCGGGTTGTGGGGACCGAGGGCTCAGACGTTATGGCGTGAATGGACATGTTTTCCTCCCGCATCAAATGTTTTGTTGCACGTTGGCCGTTGCACTCACGTGTGACAACGAAATGCCTTGTTTCATCAAAAACTCGCCGAACAAGGGATTGAAGCGGTCAGGTCGTTCGAGCATCGGGAAGTGACCGGCTTCAGATATGATCGCAAGCTCGCTATTGGGAATGCCGGCGGCCAGGGCGCGCGACTCGCTCGGCGGGGTAATGATGTCTTCGTCGCCAACTACCACGAGCGTTGGCACGTGGATTTCTCCCAACCTTGAACGGCTGTCCGACGCGTTGAGCGACTTGATCGCTTCGCGAGCCACGAAGGCCGGCGTTTGCGCAACTTCCTTCCTGGCGAATTCGATGAGCTCGGGGCTTGCAGCAGAGCCGAAGGATCGTTCGATGACCCTCTGACTTGCTGATACGACGCCCAACTCATCGATGGCTTTGAGGACGTTGTCGACGTTGACGTCTGCGCCCAATCCATGTGGTGTGGCTCCCACAAGTACCAGCGCTCGCACGCGCTCCGGGTAAGACAGCGCGAAACTCTGGGCCACCGTTCCTCCCATGGAGAGACCCACGAGGACCGCCGATTCGATGGCTAATGTGCGATACACACTGAGCACGTCGTTCACGAATGCATCGATCGTATATCTCCGATCCTCTGGACGAGGTGAACGGCCATGACCGGGCAAGTTGATGCGAACCATCTGATGACGAGACGAAAACGCCTCGACCTGCTCGCGCCAGAACTCGGCTGTGGTCGTGAAGCCGTGCACGAACACCAATGGCGTGCCTGCTCCTGAGACCTCCACAATGGTGTCTCCGATTTTAATGGCTTTGCTGAGTGTCACTCGAGCCTCCCTTGCTTGTTTCCCACGCAAGAGGTTCGCAAGCTCCGTGCCAAATTTGCTCGCAGAGACGCGCCACCGCGCATCTTATTGGAACTTCGGTACAATTTGCCAAAAGTCAGCGCGATCGCGCCGAGTTGACGCTCATAGACTGCAAGGCTAGTGTCTCATTAAAGTGACAATACTGTCACCCGAGTGACACGTGCCGAGGTAGATTCCAATGGTCCTTTCACAGTGGATCGTCGGCTCGTCCGAGGAAGCAGGCTTCCTGAAGCTTGTTCTCGACCATGTATCGGACTGCCTCGTCGCGGTTGATACTTCTGGGACAATCGTATTGATCAACCAGCCATACTGCAGACTATTAGGCGGTAAAGCGGATGATTTTATCGGACGGCACATTACCGACGTCGTGGGTCCACAGACCAAGCTCCATCTCGTTGCGCGTGGTGAAGGAAGCCATGTTGGTTACCCTTTGAAGGTCCGCGGACATCAACTCATTACGAAGCAAGTTCCAGTAATTCAGGATGGTCAAATCATCGGTGCCGTTGGCTTGGCACTGTTTTCGGATCTCGCTGCTCTGAAACGAACCTTCCGTCGGATCTCGCAAGCGGAGCTGGCACTGCCCCAAGGCAACAAACCTTGGCGTTCGCGGTTTGGCATGAGCAACATCGTGGGGCAAGGCGAGCTCATGGACGCCTACCGAAACTCTCTTGAGGTCGTCGCAGGGCACGATCTTCCTGTTTTAATCTCGGGTGAAACTGGCTCCGGCAAGGAATTGGCCGCCCACGCCATCCACGCGCATTCAAGCCGATCCGAGGGTCCTTTCGTTTGGATCAATTGCGCTTCAATCCCGGGCGAGCTGATCGAAGCCGAGTTATTTGGCTATGAAGGCGGCGCATTCACCGGCGCGCGCAGTCGCGGAAAGCTGGGAAAGTTCGAGTTGGCTTCCGGAGGTACCCTGTTCCTTGACGAAATTGGCGATATGCCATTACACCTCCAGGGCAGCTTGCTGCGCGTTCTCCAGACCAACGAGATCGTACGCGTTGGCGGCACGACGCCGGTCGCCGTCAATGCCCGCGTCATTTGCGCAACTAATCAATCGCTGCCCGAACTGGCGCGCGCTGGCCGCTTTAGACAGGACCTTTACTACCGCCTCGGCGTGCTGCCGATCGACGTCCCTCCCCTTCGCGACCGTGAGGACACCGAATTTCTCGCGCGACAATTGCTGACGCGGATTGCAGCCCGATTGAGTGCGGTGCCGAAGGACTTGAGCCGAAGGGAGATCACAGCGCTTCTTGCACATCGATGGCCAGGCAATGTTCGGGAACTCGAAAACGTGCTCACCCGGTTCGTCGTAACCAGTCAACTGGTGTTGCTCCCCGCAGATCTACGTCCCGAGCAGGACGAGGCGCGCAAACCGCAACCGCTCAAGAAGCGTATTCAGTCCCAGACGGCGACGGAGATCAGGGCCGCCCTAAAGCAATCGAGCGGCAACAGAAGCCGTGCGGCCGGGCTGCTGGGCATCAGCCGGGCACATCTCTACCGACTCATGAAGGAGCAGCGCCTATGACCGCTCGCATCGAGTCTCGATGCCTCCTTTCAACACACAGAACGAATCTCGCCCTATGCCGCCCGGACGCTTGCAACAAAGCCGCTGACCTCCTCCTGTAACAGCTGCAACTTGCCCGTCAGGCGCGCGCTCGAGCCAAGCACGGTGCCCGCCACCTGACCGGTTTGCGACGTGGCGGTGCTGACATCGGAGATGTTCTGCGAAACCCGGTTCGTGCCGGAAGCCGCGTCCCGCACACTTTGTGCGATGGCTTGCGTTGCAACGCCTTGCTCCTCCACGGCCGAGGCGATCGACGACGATATCTCGTTTACCTCTGTGATGGTCGCGAGAATGCTCTGAATGTTGCCGACCACGGAAGTCGTCTCCGCCTGTATCGAAGAAATTTGCGCCCCGATTTCGTCGGTGGCCTTGGCCGTTTGCGTCGCGAGCGACTTCACTTCCGCGGCTACGACCGCAAAACCCCTCCCGGCTTCGCCAGCCCGCGCCGCCTCAATCGTGGCATTCAGCGCGAGCAGGTTGGTCTGCGCCGCAACCTGGTTGATGAGTCCAACGACCTCGCCGATCTTGGAGGCCGCCGCGGCGAGCCCTTGCACTGTGGCATTGGCACGCTGCCCGTCGTTGGCGGCCTTGTCGGCAACCTGAGCCGCCTGTGTCACGCGATGGCTTATCTCGTTGATCGAAGCCGACAGTTGACTGGCAGCCGAAGCTACCATTTGCACGTTCTCGGAAGCCTCGCGACCCGCTTCCGCAACCGAGTTCGCGCGTCCATTGGCATGATCGGCGCTCGCTGACATACTCTCTGCGGCCCTCTGCATCTCGCTCGCCTCATCGAAGACCTGCCGCACCACGCTTTCGACGCTTGCCTCGAACTTGCCGGCAAGTTCGACCATCGTCCTGCGCTTGTCTTCGTCAGCGCTCTGCTTGAGCTTTTGCTGATCGTCGTTCATCTTCCGAACCGCGGCTACGTTCTCCTTAAATACGCGCAAGGCGCGGGCGAGACTCCCGACTTCATCGCGGCGGGTCGTGAACGGTACCTCGAAATCATCTTCCCCCGAAGCAAGCCTCTCGGTAAGAGTGGTAATCGTGGTGAGAGACCGCGTCACGGTGCGGCTGATTGCAAGGGAAATGGCGAGCACCAGCACAACGACACCAAGGCAAATCCAAGCGAACGTCCAGGCGGTCTGCCGAAAGATCACGTCGACATCGTCGAGATAGATGCCGGTGCCGATGATCCAGCCCCAAGGCGCAAAACCCTTTACATAGGATAGCTTGGAAACCGGCTGATCGGAGCCCATTTTTGGCCAGAGGTAGCCGTAGAAGCCGGCGCCCTGTTTCTGCACAACGTCGACAAAGCCCCGAAAGAGGTAATTTCCAGCCGGATCTTTAAACTCTCCGACCGGCTTGCCATCGAGCTCAGGCTTGGCCGGGCTCATGATCATGTGCGGAACCATGTCGTTGATCCAGAAGAACTCGACCTTGCCGTAGCGCAGCCCCTTGATTTCCGCGAGAGCAGCAGCCTGGGCCTGCTCGCGACTAAGCTTTCCGTCGCTTTCAAACTTTTGGTAGTGCGCCAGGATACCGTGCCCGATATCGACCATTTGCTGGATCTTGGCCTGTCGATCCGCCATCATCTGGCTGCGGATATTGTACAACGCAATTGGCACCAGAGCGATCATGCCCGCAAGCGCGACGCCAATGATGACGAGGAATTTGGCTCTCACCAGACGCTTAAGTATCTTGGCCTTGCCCCCGCCAATGCACGAAGTTGACGCTGTTTGGCAGAATTTGCACGTATGCCAATGTTGCGATGCCCCTCGCCCCAAAACTAGCTTCCCCAGGGAGTGGTGCAAAGAAGCGCAGGGGTTGATGGCGACATCGCGAAAAATTCCGGTCACTGTCCTGACCGGCTTTCTGGGATCGGGTAAGACGACGCTGCTAAATCAGCTCCTCGAAAGCGATCTGATGGCGGGCTCCGCGGTCATCGTGAACGAGTTCGGGACGATCAGCATCGACGCGGAGCTGGTGATCGGCGTCGACGATGAAATCCTCCAGATCAACAACGGCTGCATCTGCTGCACGGTCCGCACCGATCTGGTTACGACGATCACCAATCTCCTTTCCGGCACGAAGCCGATTCGCCGTATCCTTATCGAGACTACGGGTCTGGCCGATCCCGCACCCGTCATACAGAGTTTTATTGTCGACGAAGTGCTGTCAGCAGCGACCATGCTCGATGCGGTCGTAACGGTAGTGGACGCCACCCATATCGATCGGTGGCTTGCCGACCAAAGCTCCGGCGAAAACGTCGCTGCCGAACAGATCGCCTTTGCCGATATCGCAGTGATCAGCAAGCTGGATCTGGCCGGAGAAGGCAGCCTCGCCAAGTGTGAGGCGACCATTAGGACCATCAACCCGATGGCTCGTGTGGTGGCTCCGGTTGACGGCCGGGTGGTTGTCTCATCAATCATAGACGTGAAGGCGTTCGATCTGAAGAGCTGCCTGGCGATCGAACCGCTGCTGCTCTCCGATCTAGAACACGAGCACGATTTGTCAGTGATCAGCGTGGAGGTACGTGAAGAACACCCGTTGGATGGACCTCGGTTCTTCCGATGGCTCAACGCCTTCGTTCAACAGAACGGTGACCGGCTTCTGCGCTGCAAGGGCATATTATCGCTGGCGAGCGAAGCGCGGCGTTGGGTGTTTCACGGCGTCCACATGACGCTCGACGGTCGGCCAGGTCGCCCATGGGGCGCGGCGGAGCCTCGGACCAGCGCGATCGTCTTCATCGGAAGAGGGCTCGATGCGGCTCGTATTCGCAACGAGATTGCCGACCTGTCACAGCAGGATCTCGTCGCTTAGCGCGGATCGGCAGCTCAGAAGGTTTACCGCGTTTCATGCCGACGAGACGATCGACTTTGCGTCTCGATATCCCGCGGCGTTTTGGATTCTGGCGGCAGCGTACCCAATCCGGAGGAAAACGGCTCCAACATGAAGCTGCAACACTATCTTGGCGGCCTGGAAGGCCTCGATCCGATCTCGCTCGAAACACGGATATTCGTGGAAGCTTGGGAGGAGCGGATCTTCGGCATCCACACCGCGATGATGGCGCTGAGCTCGCAACTTGAGCTCGACGCGACATCAAGCACTTTCAACACCGAGTGGACCTGGGCGGACCTGCGCAAAGGCGCCGAGTCGATGAATCCATTCGATTACTTCAAGTACCGCTACTACGAAAAATGGCTCGGCGGTATCTCCGGCTATTTCGTTGCCAAGGGCTATATCGCCCGAGCAGAGCTCGATGCGCGGACGAAGGCCTTTCTGTCTTCGGCACCGGCGATGCCGAGGGGCGGAGACGCCGAAGTCGATGCTCGCGTACGAAAATACCTCTTGATTGGGGACGACCCGAAACGCGAGCGATCAGCTCCGCCCCGCTTCGCGGCCGGAGATACGGTTCGGGTCGCCGACCCGAATTCAGTCGACCACACGCGCCTGCCGGGTCATCTCCGGAACAAGGTGGGCGTCATCGACAGCGTCTATCCCGACGCCTACGCCTACCTTTGCGACACGGGACCCGACGGACTCGGGAAGGCGATGCCGGCTTACTGCGTCAAGTTCGATCCCGAAGATCTCTGGCCAGGCAATACCGAAACAAACTTCACCTTCTATGCAGATCTGTTCGAGGCCTACCTCGAACCTGCCACCGCATCCTGAGGAGACCTCGATGGAGCGCTTCGAATATTCGAGAGACCGCGAGGCGGTGAACGCGGCGCGCGCACGCGCGCTTGAGGCTCTTCTCATCGAGAAGGGTGTTATCACCAGCGAGACCGTCGACAAGATCATGGCGATCTTCGCGACTGAGATGGGTCCGTTCAACGGCGCCAAACTCGTTGCGAAGGCGTGGGTCGATCCGGCGTTCAAGACACTTCTGGCCCAAGACACCATGGCCGCCGTCGAACAGATGAATTTCGCGACCAAGGGTGCCGGCGCCGAAGGCGAGCATATGAAAGCGGCGATTAACACGCCCGAGGTGCACAACCTCATCATCTGCACGCTCTGTTCATGTTACCCGTGGCCGATCCTCGGCCTTCCGCCCTACTGGTACAAGGACCCTTCATTCCGTGCACGAGCTGCGCGTGAACCGCGGAAGGTGCTCGGCGAGTTCGGGCTGAACATCGATCCGACTAAGGAGATCAAGACCTGGGACAGCAGCGCCCAGATTCGCTGGTTCGTCGTTCCCGAGCGGCCGGAAGGCACAGAACATCTCGGCGAAGAGCAACTTGCGGCGCTAGTCACGCCCGAATCGATGATGGGAGTGGCCATCGTCAAGCCGCCGAGTGCTTGAGACAACGATGCAGACGAACTTCGAGCATTTCGCCCTGAGCAGCATGATGGGAAAGTCCGACATGCCGCCCAAGGACAATGGAAGCCTGTGCTTCGGTGCGCCTTGGCAGCGCCAAGCCTTCGGAATAGCGCTGGCTCTTTCCAAGCAGGGCGTGTTCGAATGGGACGACTTCCGCTCGGAAATGATATCAAGCATCGCCGCATGGGAGGTCGCTCACGAGAATACCGACCATAGTTGGGACTACTACGAGATTTGGCTTACCGTGCTGGAGCGGATGGTCCAGCGGTCTGGCTTACTGGGCGACGCGACCCAAGCTTCTCCTAAGGCGCTCCTCTCATCGCCTTAGAGATTCTTCAGGCTCGTGGTCAGGGACTAGGCGAGCGACTGTTCCATGACATCGTTGGTCAGCTTTTGGCAAAGCTTTTGGCTGCAGGCTACACCTGCGGGTGTTCGAAGCGAATGTCGCAGGCCTTCGCTTTTATGGACGCCTTGGAGGCAGCGTAGTCGAGAGGGATCGCTCTGCAACTCCTGCGGCGAATGGAACGGTCTTCCCGCGCGTGCACTGGCCAACCCTCAAGCAAATCGGCTAAAATCGCGAATTGCAGATCTGCTTCTGGCGTTGTGGATGGCTGCCGCATCCAAAAGCGGATCTGAGCATTACCTTTGAATAGGTGCTCTAAACCAGCGGCTCCCACGTGGAGTTTGCTCTGTAACCCGTGCACGGAGTCCGAATACCACGCAAGTTTGGCCGAAAATGACGCATCGGTGGCGAATAGCCGGAACGAGAATTGCATGAAACTTGGGCCTACTGGGGATTATTGATGCGCATCGCACTACTAGCTCCGCCCGGTGTTCAATCCCTCGACATCGTCGGTCCCGCGGAAGTCTTCGGGGAGGCCGCAAGACGGCTCGGAGATCCCAGCGCCTATACCGTGCAGGTGATAGCGGGATCAGCCGAACCTGTTCTCGGGACGGGAGGCCTGCGCTTCTTGGCTGACCGACACATATTTCAAGCCGACGAACCGATCGACACTCTTTTGGTCGGCGGCGATCCGACATTTGAGACGATTGATCCAGCGACTGTGCAGTGGCTACGACGGCGCTCCAGCACGGTCCGTCGACTCGGATCTGTCTGTACGGGTGTCTTTTTGCTCGCGGCGGCCGGCTTGCTCGAGGGAAAGCGTGTAACGACGCATTGGGAATGCGCGGCCCGTCTGCGCGCCCAGTATCCAACTCTCAATATCGATTCCAACCAAATTTTTATTAGAGACGGTAACCTCTTCACGACCGCTGGTGTCACCGCCGGCATGGATCTCGCGCTCGCTCTCGTCGAGGAAGATTATGGACGAGACCTCGCTCTGATCGTTGCACGTTATATGGTCATGTTCCTGAAACGGCCCGGCGGTCAATCACAATTTAGCGCCCATCTTGCAGCGCAAATGTCCGGCAAGACAAAGATCCAACAGGTCCAGCAATACGTCCTCGACAATCTTGCGGCGCCACTCGCGGTCGATAGCTTGGCCGAACGGGCTGGCATGAGTGTTCGGAATTTCACACGGGTGTTCCGCCGGGAAATGAACATGACGCCGACCGAGTTTGTGGACGCGGCGCGACTGGATGCGGCACGACTGCTCCTCGAAGATAGTGGAAAATCGTTACAGCAGATCGCCCTACGCTGCGGCTTCGGGAATGCCGACGGTATGAGGCGGGCATTCGTCAGAAACCTTGGCGTAGGCCCTGGCGAATATCGACTTCGGTTTCGAAGTGCGTGGGCAGATACAACTCTGCCCTCACCTAACCATCCAGTACCCAGCAGACCATAGAACGCTCAGGTTATTGCAGCGGCTATCGCGCGCGCCTGCATCGCAAGTCGCCACGCGCTATGCGCACCGTCGCAAGACGGATGCGACGTTCTCTTTCAATCTTAAGGCGTCGAAGGTTGCCGAACCGAGCATCCGTCGGTGCGCAAATGGCCGATGGTGACGTGTCTTTGGCCGCACGACTGCAGCGGGCTCACACATAATCGTCATCGAACGTTCGGTTAGATCAACGACAGGCGGCCCGAAAAGCCGGCAACAAGGATCGTGAGGCCGTGCGCGGCTGAGGCGTCGAGGCATCTATCTATGGCGAACATCGACCCTCCTCCGCCCCGTGAAAGCGATGGAGAAGTTGGGCCTAGTCTTCGAGTCGGCATCGTCATCATCAACGGTGCCAACGCGATCGACTTCATAGGTCCGAGCGACGCGTTCAACGAAGCCGGCCGATCAGCCGCGACGCCATTTCGTTACCAAGTCGATCTGATCAGCGTTCGGCCCGGCCCCATCGTGGGTTCGTCCGGCATCCGTACCCTTCCCGATAAGATTATCGGACCCGAACTGGATGCGGCCTACGATACGATCTTGATTACTGGCACTCAAGAACTTCACCCATTTGACGGCGACCAGCTTCTTATCGACTGGCTGAAACGAAACGCGCCCTCGGCGCGACGCATCTGTGCCACATGTACCGGAACATTCATCCTGGCATCGGCCGGCCTCCTCAACGGACGGCGCGTCGCCACACGTCACGATCACGCTAAGCAGCTTGCAAACATGTTTCCAGAGGTCCGTGTCGAGCCGGATAGGCTCTTCGTGCGGGACGGCAGCTATTATACCGCTGTCGGTGGCATGGCCGGGATCGATCTGTGCCTTTATCTCATCGAGAACGATTGCGGTCGGGCGACTTTTCTCGATGTGGCCCGGATGTTGGTGCTCTTCCTGCGGCGTCCGGGCAACCACCCTCAAGTCAGCGAATTCCTGAAAGCGCAATCAATCACAAATACTCAGATCAGCCAGGTGATGGACTGGGCGCTAGACAATCTCGTCGCCGATCTTTCGGTCGACGCGCTCGCCAAGCGTGCAGCTATGAGCCCGAGGAATTTCAGCCGCGCGTTCATGGACGAAATGATGACCACCCCTGCGCGCTTTGTCGAAAACATCCGGATCGAGGCCGCTCGCATTCTACTCGAGACTACGCCGCTAACTATTCAGCAAATTGCCCATCGGGCCGGGTTCGGTAACCCTGCAAACATGCGTCGTGCTTTCGTTCGCGCCTTTCAGGCACCGCCCGCGGAATATCGGCATAACATCGATCGCTCCCCGACCAACTCGAAGGGGCTAAGTTGCTGAAGGCCTGACGACTGGGTTTTGACTTTTCTCGATCAAGAAGGCGTTGCCCTAGCATGGCCGATGATCAACCACTGTTTTAGAGCCCACGATAGTATCGACGCTCGGACCGTTCCGGGACGTCGCCTAAGGTGTCATGACCGACCGTCCCCGAAGCGGCCGATGCAACGCCGGTAGGTTCTCCACTGGATAGCGAAATCGGAACCTACAGCAGACCTCGTGACGCTACTCAGGGGTGGCATCCCAAGATCGCTTCAACTTTCATTTCCAAGATTTAATCCGGCCTAATTCCCCAACCAGTCTTTCGTGAGATCAGCCAGCATGAACCGTCAGTGATTCCCCGAGCCCTGTGACTGTTGTCTGATATTGAACGTCCGCGCATTCGAACCGCTGGGCTCTCGACAGCAGTATCTTCTCGAAAACAGGCTGGACAATGTCGGTTCGCGTGCCAAAACCGTTCGGCGTCATGAACGGATCAATTCTGACGATCGGCGGCCCCGCGATGAATAGAAGAAGATTCCGAAAGGCGCGGCGATATCGTCGCGCATGACTGGAAGAATACCCAGTTTATCGAGCACGCGCATGTATTCGTCGTCGACGACCAGTGCTCGCGGCAAGTCCGAGGTGAATTCGTTACGCTCCACCAGGATCGTCTTGACGTCCAGCGAGCCAAGGATGTTGCACCGTAAGCTCGAAGCCGGCCCGAAGCCGGCCCTGTTATAGCCGCGGAAGCGGGGAGTCTTGACCATCTCGATGGCAAGCTTGTCTGGCGACCGGCTCCGCAACGACGGGCGGAAGAAGCCCCTCGAAACTCTCCGCGTCTCGGGAAGCTTGGCCGAGACGCGCGGCGTCTCGGCATGCACCTCAGCGCCGATATGGTGCGCGATCAGGCGCACGATCCGCTCGCCGTCGGCGGCGGACATCGTTCGTCCGCTATCTTCCAGCCCGCCGGACAGCCGATCGATCCAGGGCCGACCGTCGGGGTTGAGCATCACCTCGACGATCGAAGGGTCTTCGAGAAAGGTCGAGATCGCGGGGCGCCACGTTGGAACGGCAGACGGTAGAGTATCTCTCTCAGGCTCGCTTGACTATTTTGTATTGCTCGACGGATTGCCTCAGTCGTTGTTGCGCCGCCATGAAGAACCTAGCCTATAGTGCATCCTTCTATTTAATGGAAAATACTGCACCAGTAAAGTCCGGGATCAAACACCTAGACCTGATGAGATTTTTCTTGATCTCCCGGTGCACACGTCGTGCACACGACGCCCTCTAATCAATTGAAATACTTGAATTCTCGCTCCAATCCATCATGGGCAAGTTTGGTCTAACTCCAGCAATCGATGTCCAACTAGGTCAACAATGGCGTTACGTCGTTGAAGGAGCACGCTCGCCCGCACTCTCCGCCCTACCCCGCGATCGCGAAGTCCCAGTAGATTCAGATCACGGACGCGCAACCATCTCAAATTGCTGTTTCAGCAGCCTGACGGCGTTGGATGGTACTCCCCAGCAAGCCGGAAGAGCCAAAAAATCAACACGCTAGGAAATCATCTGGGACAAGGTGAGCTGATAGTCGGCAAGGCTTTCAAGACACTATCCCATACTTGATTATCCAAAGCCGATGGCCGAATGGCTCAGATGCTGATTGGTCGGCTATCAGGTCACCTTCCGGAGAGGATTGACGATTTCGACGTCAACAAAGTCATTCTCGTTATCGCAGACGACGATGCAGTGGTTGGCCTCGTCAATCGCTACGATGACTGTGTCGAGAGCATTGCGCAGCTTTCCTTTGCTGTTCTCCAGCCATCAGGCAGGGCCAGATCAGGTCCGCTATTTAGTCAGATGGCATGAGCGGCGAAGCGCTGCGCAAATGCCGCCTGAACCGGATTCGTTCGCGACCTGAGCGCCCGAATGCTCAGTCGAGCGCCGAAACAGGTGAATGCGGCGCCAGGCAAAAAACTTCGATAGAACCAGGCATTGATCGGCGATGGCAATGGGAAATCTGCCATTTTGGACACCTCAGAAATGCTCTTTCTTCAGGAAAAGACTAGAGCTAACCTGTCTAAGACAGCTCTGATTTGGCTGTCAAATGAGCAACGCATTCAGATCAGATACATTTGACTGCTTCGTGGATATATCTTCGTCCGCAGAAAAATGTGTAGACTTCGTCGAACAGGAATCGATCAGTAAGTAATGGGCACGGCGGCTTGAAATAATGAAATGGCTCCGATCGAGACTTCGATCTTGCACGCAGTTGGCGCTGTTTGCGCTGGCGGTGCAGATGGTTCTTTCGTTTGGCCATATCCATCGACACGATCTCGGACTGCCACCACCTGTATCCGATGCGACGCAACTCATATCGGATACGGAGCACGTGCCGGCGGGTCCGGCCGATCAGGACCATCATCCAGCCACGAACGATAGTTGTCCGATCTGCGCCAGCGTGGCGCTCGTCGCGACAGCGCTACCGTCCCTCCCCCCGGTGCTTGTCGAGCCGATACCGATCCGCCGTGCTCGCCTGCTGGAAACACCGGTCCAGCCGCCATCGACACAAGTCTGGCGTTCATTTCAAGCCCGCGCTCCACCTATCGCTTAGCTCATTGCCAGCTCGGCTCGTCGCCAGCATTTGAGTATGCCTCGGTCTACCCGGGGTTTGCTCGATCAATCGGCGAGGATGAATTGACGCTTCGTGCGCAATCCCGACTTCGGGTGCCAGCCGGCCGCGACGACTGAACAGCGCTCGCTTGCCGTTCTTCGCCAACAAGAGCTTGATGCAATCCCTATGAAATCTCCTGCCAAGGCGAACCGCATGCAACGATCGGCGGGCGAACTCGGAAAGGCGCCCGGGATGCTGGCCGAGCTGCCGCATTTCAACAATGCCAAGCGGTATGTTGGCGCGCTGCTGATCATCGGTGCGATCTTTGCATCAATCGGGTTGGGCTTGATTGGGATGGTCTACGCGCCGCCGGTCTACGCGCCTCCACATCTCTATCGATCTTTCTATCTCGTCATTCCGTCGGCATTCGCCTATGTGGGAGCGGCGCTTCTGGTCGCAGCTGCGGGATCTCTCTCGGCCGGTATTGTCGCCTCCATCCGTGCCCACTTGCTGGAGTCCGACCGCCAAGGGGTCGCGCAAGCGGAAAACTCCGTTTCGGCCGTACCGCACTGGGCCAGAAGCGAGCGATTGAGGCGTCGTCTTGGCGTTGTGCGCGCATTATTGATGCCAAGCGCAGCCTCTCTGGCGAACTGGCCGGCGACGCTTGTCGTCCTGCTGTTCGGCGGCCTGGCGGCTGGCGGTGTCATCGTTGGCTGGCTTGCGCCGCCAATGCGCATTGCCGACCCGCTGCCTCGACAAGTGCTGAGTGGCGTGCTGCTCGTCGCGGCATTCCCGCTCCTGGTGCTGGAGCGCTCCTACGCGGCGATCCCGGCCGAGATGCTGCCGGAGGCGCCGCAGCTCAATCGGTTGCTAAGGGTCCCGCTCACCACATGCCTTGGTCTTGGCATATCGATGGTCCTGCTCTCGCTCGGATTCCCATGGGCGATCTGGATCTATGTTGCCTTGGGCCTGTTGATTGTTGTCATCGCGCTCGAATTGATGCTGCGCAGCATGGCGATGTTTTTCATCCCGTTCGCGCCCATCGAACGATTGCGATCGGTTGCAGACAGCAGTGTGGCCGGACTGCTCCGCTTCTCCGTACCCAACTTCCACGCCTTTAACATTGCCGTGCGTCAGCAGTTCGGCATTGATCTGTCGCGCAGCTGGGCGCTTGCCTTCATCCAAAGGGCAATGCTGCCAGTGGCGGCCGGGATGGCCCTTATGGCCTGGGGGCTAACCGGAGTTACAGCGCTCAGCCTCACTCAGCGCGCGGTTTACGAACGGTTGGGTGTACCCGTCGCCGTGTTTGGGCCCGGACTGCATTTTCATCTTCCATGGCCGATGGGCGTGATGCGTGGGGTTGAGCTTGGCATCATCCACGACATTCCGATCGCGATATCGCCTGGCGACGCTTCGATCGATTTCCAGCAGCCCAGCGCCGGCGTCGGTCAGCAGCAGAATTCGGTGGGCGACGAGGCCCCGGCGCCGCCCAGCGCAGATCGTCTGTGGAATGCATCGCATCCGTCCGAGCAGAGCTACCTGATCGCGAGCGAAGCGAGCGGCCGGCAGAGCTTCCAAATCGCCGATGCGGACTTGCGCATAGTCTACCGGATCGGGCCGTCAGACGCCGCTGCGATCGACTCCGTCTATCGAGTCGCTGAGCCGACGACTTTCATCCGCGCCGTAGCCGGCCGGCTCCTGGTGCAATATTTCGCGCGGTACACATTGCTCGACGTGCTCGGTCAAAACCGCGAAGCTTTTGCCAATGAATTTCGCACCGCGTTGCAGGAACAATTGGATCAGATGTCGAGCGGCATCGAGGCCATTGCGGTGGTGGTCGAGGCGATCCACCCGCCTCCGGGGGCCGCCAACGCATACCACAACGTGCAGGCCGCCGAGATTCTCGCCACGTCGCAGGTTTCGAAAGAAAAGGCAAAAGCGATCCAAACCCTCAAGTCGGCCGAGACGAACGCAACGGCAGTTCACAACGGTGCGGTCGCGGCGGCCGCTCAGCTTGTTGGCGGGGCCAATAGCGAGAGCGTGCTGTTCGATGCCGATCGCGAGGCAGCGCAGCGCAACAGCGCGGCATTCCTTCTCGAGCGGTGGCTCGAACGCTTGGTCGTTGCCCTTACCGGCTCCGACATCATCGTCGTCGATCACCGCCTCAACGGCCAGAACGCGCCAACTGTCGATCTGCGTAGCCTTGATGCCGCAACCCGCGACGTCCTCCCGCCCTCGGGGAAAAATGACGTCGCGCCGCCCTCCGACAGAAATAACGATCCGGAAGACGAGGACAACGAATTCACGACACCAAAGTCCACACCGATACCAGGATCAAAGCCATGATATTCGGGCATCATCACCACGGTCATCACCATGGTCATGGTCATCACCATCATGATCACGACGACCATTCGGGGCATGGATCGGGACATGGGCAGGATCGTCGGCAGCAGGGACTGTTCGCGCGCTACGGACGATTCGCGGTCGCTTTCGTGATCGTCGCAGCTGCCGTCGCCAGCGCCTGCCTCGTTCTGGTCAGTCCAGGCGATGCGATCGTGGTGACCCGCTTCGGCGATCCGATCCACGTGCTCACCGCACCCGGAGTCGCATGGAAGATGCCTGCGCCGTTTGAAAGCACGATCGATGTCGATCTGCGGCTGCGGACCACATCGAGCGGCCTGCAGGACGTCGGAACGCGCGACGGCCTGCGTATCCTGGTACAGGCCTATGTGGCGTGGCAAGTGCCGGCCGAGCCCGACCACATCCGGCAATTCCTGCGCGCCGTTCGCAACCAGCCCGATGTGGCCGCGCAGCAATTGCGAAGCTTCGTCGGCTCGTCGCTGGAAATCGCAGCCGCGAGCTTCGATCTCGCCGATCTGATAAATACCAATCCCGCCAAGGTTCAACTGACCACATTGGAGAGCCGCCTGCGTGAGCGTCTCGATGAGCAGGCGCTGAAGGTCTACGGCGTGACCGTTCGGCAAGTCGGCATCGAACGTCTGACCCTGCCGGCAGAAACCCTGAATGCCACCATCGCGCGCATGCGGGCCGAGCGCGAAACCGTCGCGGCCGAACGGCAGGCCGAGGGCCGGCGCGCGGCTGCCGAAATCGCATCGAACGCCGATCGCGATGCGCGCGTTCTGCGCGCCAGGGCCAAGCAGGATGCATCCGAAGTCGAAGCCAAATCACGTCTCGAAGCGGCCGACATCTATGGTCGGGCCTACAGCAGTGCACCGGAGCTCTACAATTTGCTTCGATCCCTCGACACCCTGGACACGGTGGTGGGCGACAATACACGGCTGATTCTGCGCACCGATGCCGCGCCGTTCCGGGTTCTGGTCGACGGGCCACCGAGCGCGGCCGCGCCCGCGGCACAACCTACGCAAGGAAGCCGCCAATGACGGTATCCGATATACGCGAAGGTGCCGAACCCGAAGGAGCATGGGCTCAATCCGCCAAGATCGCATTCCGATTCCTGTTCCTCGCCGTCTGCTTCGCGGCAGTCGTTTGGTCATTGTCGGGCATTCGGCAGGTGCCGCCTGAAAGCCGGGCGATCGTCTACCAATTCGGAAAGGTCGAGCGTCAACAACCGGCCGGACTATTGTTCGCATGGCCGCGGCCGATCGAGCAGGTTGTCATCCTGCCATCAGCCGACCGGCAAATCGAATTCCGGATCGACAGCTTCGAGCCGGGCTCAAATCCCAAACACGTCTTCTACTACAACGCCCGAATGAATGGCGCCTTCCTGTTGAGCGGTGATGCCAGTGTGGTGCATCTGGAAGCTACGCTGTTCTATCAGATCGTGGATCCGGCCGCCTATATTTTGACCGGCGAGCACCTTGGGCCTGCCCTGCAGCGTTTGTTCGTCGCCAGCGCTGTCTCCGTCAGCGCAGCGCGCGATCTGGATACGATATTGGTCGCACGCCCCGAATTGGCTACCGGTTCGAATGCCGCCGCGCGCGCCGGCCGCGAGAGGCTACGCTCAGATCTGATGAACGCGATCAATCACCGGCTCGGAGATCTCAGCGGCGTGGGCGCCGGTCTCGGCATCACGGTGAGCCGGGTCGATCTCGCGGCATCGATTCCGGACGGCGCCAAGGATGCCTTCGACAGGGTGCTGGTCGCCTCGCAGGAAGCCGAGCGTGACATTGCCGAGGCTCGCACAGATGCGGCCGCCACGGCGCTCAGCGCCAATCAAGAGCATGATCGGATTCTCACGGATGCCGATGCTAAAGCGGCGGAGAAAACGACCCAAGCAAAGGTGCGCACGGCCGCCATTAACGCCCTTGCGCGGGGATCGCCTGGATTTTCCGGCATGACACTCGCCAGACGGATCTATATCGACCGCATCGGCGCCATATTGGCGAAGGCCGCTCGCGTCGATACGGTGGACCAGAGCGGCGGACTTCATCTGATACTGCCCGGGACGACGCCGCAATGACCGCAGAAACCATGACCGCAAACGACGCCGCCACGCCGAGCGAGGGCCTGCTCAGCCGATCTGAACAGATTTCCCTTGGCGTGCGGCTTGTTCTTTCGCTGATTGCCGGCGGATGTCTGATCCTTTCGGCCGGACTGCTGTTCCTGGCGCCGAGCCAGGCTGAAGTCGCCGAGCTGGTTGCCGGTGTTGCGGCATTGCTGGTCGCCATCCCCGCGCTCTCGGCAGCCTGGGAGAGCCTGCGCTATCCGGATCTGCACGGCATAACAGACCAGCTCATCGCCCTGGCGTTGGTCGCGGCCTGGGCGGCTGGAGATCTCATGACGGCGGCATTGCTGCCCCTGGTCATGACTCTCGGACACATCCTGGAGGAGCGATCACTGCTGGGTTCGCAAGAGGCGATCCGGGCGCTGAGCCGGTTGACGCAGGTCAAGACGCGCCGCGTGCTGCCGGGTGGGGAACTCGAAGAAGTGACCACGCAATCGTTGCAGGCCGGCGATCTGATCGATTTGCGCGCTGGCGATCTCGTCCCCGCCGACGGCGTAGTTCAAACCGGCAAGTCAAGCATGGATACGGCTTCAATCACGGGAGAATCCGTTCCCGTCGAAGTGCAGCCCGGCAGCGAGGTGTTCAGTGGCTCGATCAATGTCGACGGTCATCTGCTCGTGAAGCTCACGCGGGTTGGCCAGGATTCGACCCTCGGCCGTGTGATAACCCTGCTGCAGGAGGCCGAGAACGCCAAGCCTCCGATTACCCGGCTGCTCGAACGCTATGCCGGACGTTACATGGTGCTGGTGCTGCTGACAGCCGCCGGCACCTGGTTTCTGACCAGCAGTACGGTGGCAATGCTGGCGGTGCTGGTCGCAGCCTGTCCGTGCGCCCTGGTGCTCGCCGCGCCGGCGACGTCAATCGCCGCGATCGCTGTTGCAAGCCGTCACGGAATCTTGGTCAAGGGCGCGGGATTCCTGGAGAACCTCGCGACCGTCGATGCGGTCGTGTTCGACAAGACCGGGACCGTCACGCTGGGACAATTGCAGGTCGTCGATGCGAGACCGGAGTCCGGCGTCAGCCGGGACGAACTCGCTACATTGGCCGGCAGTCTGGCGGGCGCCAGCAATCACCCGGTCAGTCGGGCGCTCGTTCGGTTTGCAACGAACGCAAAGCTCGAACTCGATGACGTCAAAGAAACGCATGGTCTCGGCGTGGTCGGACGGCTGGGCGGGGACACGGTCGCACTTGGTCGCGCCGAGTTGTTCGATGAACTCGGCATCGCCGTTTCGTCTGAGCCGAACCACGACGGTCCGATCGCCGGTATCGCTCGCGGCAACAAATTCCTCGGTTGGATGCTGATGGCGGATGAGCCTCGCCCGGAGGCGCCAGAGGCCATCGCAGACCTCCGCGAGCTCGGTCTTCGGCGGCAGGTGCTGCTGACGGGAGATCGCATGTCGGTCGCCCGCCGCATTGCCGATGTTCTGGGCCTGTCAAACGTCCGCGCCGAGGCCCTTCCGGCCGAGAAGATGGCTTGCGTGCTCGACGAGATTGGCGCCGGCTATCGTCCAATGGTGGTTGGCGATGGCATCAATGATTCGCTCGCGCTCAAGGTCGGCGCGGTCGGCGTTGCCATGGGCGCGCGTGGCAGCGACGTTGCGTTGGCCTCCGCCGATCTGGTGCTGATGACCAATGATCTGCGCCGGCTCGGGACCTGCATCCGTCTGAGCCGACGCTGTCGCCGTACCATCTATGTCAATGTCGCCGTCGGGCTTGGCTGGACGGTCGTGATCGTGGCCGCGGCGGCGACCGGCGTCATGGGCGCCAGCGGTGCGATCATTGCGGCGCTGCTTCACAATTTCAGCACTTTGTTGGTGATGGCCAATGCTGGCCGGCTGTTGAAGTTTCAAGAGCCGGTGGCGTAGAGGTCGCCTGAATTGTCCCGCACTACTCCAGCTTGGAGAGGAGCTGGTCAAGACTATTGGCGAAGCTGTTGATGTCGAAGTTCAAGGGATCATCGTGGCCGTTAGGAATGTCGGCGTCGATGGCGGCGTGAAACGCAGGCACGAGCCAGTCCCCTCGGCGGACGCTGGCGATGGTGTAGAGCAAAGCCAGTCGGTCGTATTGTGCTGTGGTGAAAGCCGGATCGGGAGTACGCGCATCATTGCGCACGCCATGTCCCGGGGAAGTACCTCGCGGCTGCACCATCTCGGTATGCAGGAACAGCCCCTGCAGGGCCCCGCCAAACTCGGCCGCTTGCTCGAATTTGGTCTCCCGCCAGGGAATCGAATAATCGTGCGCCAGCAGCATTTCGCCGGTGCGATTAATGAAGACATGGGCGCGTCCCCAGCCATCCGAACAAGCATAATAAGCGAGATTTTCGTATAGTCGCCCGGTATCGATGTTGTCGGGAAATGCGCGGCGGCCGTAATTCGGCCCGCTGGTATCGTGGATCACGAAGTACCGTGCCATGGGCGCATCGGGATCGTTGTTGCGGGCCCGCGATAACGACTCCCACAGATGGGCGCCAAACTCAACCTCCAGGTCCTGCCTTGAGAGATAAGCGGTCAGCGCTTCGCGCGAGGGCAAGTCCGTGATTTTGCCGATCCGTCGTGCGAGTCCGGACGGCAGACTTTCGACGGGCGGGCCGAGATTCCTGCTCGCATCCATGCCGCGCATGAGACATTTGGCTTGCTGCATGGGCGTGCCGGCAAAGCTCAAAGTCTCCAGGTCGAAATCGCAGACGCCCATACTCTTGACAAAATAAGGCGCGCGAAAGTGGCGCGGCTTGCATTCCGTGGCAAACACCGCCTTCGCAAAACTGAGCGACAGTGCGGCGCAAACTCCCGCCACGAGCAGGTTGCAATTTGGTTTGACGCGGTCGCGCAAGCGTTAATTCTCAAACATAAAATTCAGATCCCGCGCCGGCGACGCGCTGCGAGTTTCGTCAGAAGCCCTTCGCGCCTCCTAAGCAGCCTGAGCTTCCTTCGATCCGCCGTAACGCCGCGGCCTTTTTCACCGGTGCCGCAGCTGACAGCGGCGCCTCAGCGACCGGCACGTTCTCCTCTGCTCCAACAGCTCGAGCAGGAGGCAGCCGCCATTGTTCGGAAGTTGTTTCGGTTTTTGCGATCGTCGCATTGGCCGCGACGACCTGCACCACCTTGTATCCCCTCGTCTTCAACTCGCTCAAAAGGTCCGGAAGTGCCCCAACAGTGCGTTCATGAATATCGTGAAGAAGGAGAATGCCCCGGCTCTTCGCTTCCAATCTCGAAATCGCCCGTTTCACGACTTCGGCGCTGCTTATTCCCAACCAGTCGTCGGCCGGAACGTCCGCGCTCCACGTCATGAGACCGCGGGAGGCGAGCGCGGCCTCAGTGCGCTCAGAGGTCAACAAGCCCGGCACCCGGAAAAAGGGAGCGATTTCCTCCGAACTTCCGAGCGCAGTCCCGACTGCGGCGATTCCTCCGTCGATTTCCCGGCCTGCCTGACTTTCCGTCATTCTTCCGAAAGTGAACGGGTGACTAAAGCTATGCGTCCCAATGGTATGCCCCTCAGCCTCAACCTTTCTGGCTTCGTCCGGAAAGGTCGCCGCCATCCGGCCAACCATGAAAAACGTCGCTTTGACGCATTCCGAAGCGAGTATCTCAAGGACACGGTCCGTGTATCGCGGCGACGGCCCGTCATCAAAGGTGATGACGACCTCGTGGTCGGCGAGAGGCAGCGTTTCCGGATATTGCATGGTGCCGATCCGCGGATGGTCCTTCGGGTCGACGGCGATGATGCGACTGGTGCCGAGCGCATCGGGCTTGCCATTGCACTCCGTCGCCGAACTAGATGTACTTACGCCAAGGCTCGCGAGGACCAGACCGACAAGAAACCTGCGCCCAACAGGTTGAACGGGCTTCTGCTTCGCTGCACTTCGGAAGACGCGGATGGGAGAGACAATGCTCATTGATCGCGCTCCCCTCATACCGGCTCTCTCGGAGCCTGGACCTGCGCATTGGGAGATCGGTAGGCCGCCCAGCCGCGGCTGACGAAATAGGCTAGCGCGCTTAGCAATGCGATGCAGAAGCTGACGGGCCAATCGGTATAATAGGCGATGGCGATCCCGACCCAAGCCTCGGCCAAAGCAAGACCGACCGAGAGCGCAATTCCGCTCCAAAGCCCGCCGACGAGCAGTTGCGCGGTTGCCGGCGGACCCACCATAAGACTGAATACGAGGAGAATGCCGACGATCTGGGCACTCTCCGACACCGCCAGTGCGACGATTGCCAGGAAGGCGGTGGAAACAAAGCGCAGCGGCACACCCTTGGCCTCGGCGAGTTCCGGCTGCAGGCTGGCAAAAATGAGGGGCCGCATGATTGCGGAGAGAGCGGCCACCGTGATCAGGGCCAGCCCGGCAAGGACCGCGATCGTCGGACGGTCAACTGCGAGCACATTGCCAAACAGCAGCGAAGTGGCTTGGGCCGCGAAGGACGTATAGTAGTGCAGGAACAAAAGCCCAAAGCCGAGCGACAGCGCTAAGACTACGCCAATGGCGACATCGCGGTCGCTAACGCGTTCGCCCATCATTCCCATACCGACACCGGCGGCGACCGTGAGGCCGACAAGCCCCCAAACCGGTGGCACGCCGATCAGGATTGCGCCGGTGGCGCCCGCGAACCCGATATGCCCGAGTGCGTGTCCGGCAAAGGTTTGCCCACGCAGCACGAGGAAATAGCCCACCAAACCCGATACCACAGCTGCAACTCCGGCAGCAGCGAAAGCGTTTCTCATGAAATCGTATTCAAGCATGGCGTGCACGATCATGAGCAGGATGATCATGCAGATGGCCGGAGCGCTCGATGTTGCGGCCTCGCGACAGGACGAAGATGTGTCCATCGGCGTGCACGACGTCGATATCCGCGCCATACAGCTTCGATAACACCGGTGCCGTCACCACCTCCGCCACGGTCCCTAGCGCAGCATGGCCGTTGCCGAGATAGAGCACGCGGTCGAGTGCGCCGATCAGCTGATTGAGCTCGTGCGCGCTGAATAACACCGTAATGTTGCGGTCGCGGACGAAGCGGCCAATCAGCTCGATGATCGACTCCTGATGACGCTGATCAAGGCTGATCAGGGGTTCATCGAGCAGCAGCAGTCTCGGTTCGCCGAGCAGCGCTTGAGCCAGCAGCAGACGCTGACGCTCGCCGCCCGACATGTCCGAGAGCGCACGATCGGCGAGGTCGCGTGCGCCCACCGCCGTGAGCGTCTCGTCAATCGTCCTGCGGTACGCGCGCCCAAGTGTGGGCAGACCCCACCGATCGCCGCGGATCGAGCTTGCGACGAAATCGAAGCCACGCACGCGCAAACCCGGCATGACCGTGCGCACCTGTGGAACGTACCCGATATTCGCATCGCCGCGCTGCGGGGTACGGCCGAACACCCGGATAGTTCCCGTGCTTGGCCGCAACAGGCCAAGGATGGCGCGCATCAGCGTGGTTTTGCCGGCCCCATTGGGACCGAGGACGCCGATGAATTCGCCAGGTTCGATCGCGAAGCTGGCGTTCTCCAGGACGACCTGACCGCCAATTTCAATTGTTACGCGATCGAACTCGATGACGTTCATCAGCGGTTTCCGGCCAGCGCCTTCTCGGTCGCTTCAAGCTGTGTCAGCATCCAATCCTGGTATGAAAGCCCGGCCGGCGCGGTTTCCGTCACCCCCACGACTGGAACGTCGGATTGATGCGCAATACCGACCAGACGCTGTACCATGTTATCCGAAACCTGCTTGTTATAGAACAGGACGCGTACCTTGTGCATTTTCAGATCCTGTTCGAACGCGGCGACGTCACTGGCGCTCGGCTGGGTATCATTCATGACCGCGAGCTGAAATTTTTGGTCGAGCATCGTCAGACCTAGCGAGGCCGCCATGTAGCCGAAGACCGGTTCTGTGGCCGTGACGGGGAGCCCGCCATATCTGCTCCGAATGGAAGTGATTTTGTCGTCGAGAGGCTGGAGCGAGGCAAGAAAGGATTTCAGCCGCGCCTCGTAATTGTCCGCCTGGGCAGGGTCAGCAGCTTTCAACGCTTGGGCGACCGCCTTTGCGACCGCAGGCATTGTCGCAGGGTCGTACCACAGATGCGGATTGTCCCCGGCGTTCTTGTGCAAGAGGTCGGCGACCATGATCAGAACGCGCCCAGGTTTCGGCGTGACCTTGAGCAGCCCTTCCATCCATGAATCGTAGTTGGCGCCATTCTGGATGACGACCTGCGCGGCGGCGACATCGCGAACGACGGAAGGGGAGGTCTCGAACAGATGCGGGTCCTGATCCCGGTTCTTCAATATACTGGTGACCGAGACCGAATCACCCCCGATCTGCTGCGCGACGCCGCCGTAGAAGTTCTCAGCCGCTACAATTGCGATCTTGCCATCGGCGGCGCATGCGTGCGTGAGAGCGCCAAGCATGATGAGCGCCGCCATCATGCTGATGTTCATCTTGTTCGTGACTAGTCCGGCTGCGCGGAGACACCTCATGGCTCACCCGGTCGTTTGGGTACGAGCGCCAGCTCGAATGCTGCTTGCAGTTCCTGGAGACTGACATCTGGAATTGGCTTATGAACGCGAGCGATGGTTGGCTTTTCGCCCTCTCTCAAAATCGCAACGACAGTTTCGACATCGGGACACCCTGCCTCACGACAGGAAAGTTCCGACACCGAGATCGTCACACCATCCGACAAGCCGAGCAGCTTCTGCGTCTGCAGCTTGAGGTGCTGAACTGCCTCAGGATAGCCGGTTCTTTGGACACGTCGGCCCAAGGAAAAAGCAGTCTTTGACACGATCAGCCTCTCGAAGTTCGCGTTGTCCGGGTCTTGCCCAGCATGGCAGGGAACCTAGTCTCCTGCCACGCTGCGCATTTCATCAATGACCTGGACTTTGACAGCGGCTAAAGCCCTCCTTGAGAATATCCTCCGGCAAGTTGCGCCCGATGAAGACCAGACGGCTTGTTCTGGGCTCATCGGGTTTCCAAGGGCGCTGATGGTCTCCTTCGAGCAACATGTGCACGCCCTGAATAACGAAGCGATCGGGGTCATCCTGGAACTGAATGATTCCTTTCAGCCGCAGAATATCCGTCCCGAACTGACGAACGGTCTCCTGCATCCAGGGAAGAAATTTTGCGGGAACGAGAGGCGTCTGAGACGTCAATGACAGGCTTTTGACGTGGGCGTCGTGCTCATGGTCGTGGGCCTCCGTGAGAAAGCCCGGCTCGAACTCAAGAACCCTGTTGAGATCGAACGCGTTGCGATCCAGGACTTTCTCCAGGTCGAGCGCGCAGCGCTCCGTGCGATGGATGACGGTATAAGGATTGATTGAATGAATTCTTGCCTCGACAAGCTTGAGGTCTGCTTCCGAGACGAGATCCGTCTTGTTGAGCAAGACGACGTCGGCGAATGCGATCTGTTCCTGCGCTTCGTGGGCCTGGTCGATCTCTCCGAGGAGATGCTTTGCGTCGATGACCGTGACGATCGCGTCAAGCTTCGTGTTGCGGCGAACGTCGTCATCGATAAGGAATGTTTGTGCTACCGGCGCGGGATCGGCAAGCCCGGTAGTCTCCACGATGATCCCGTCGAACTTGCCGCGCCGCTTCATCAGCCCTTCGAGTATCCTGATGAGATCGCCTCGAACGGTGCAGCAGATGCACCCATTGTTCATTTCGAATATTTCTTCGTCCGCGTTGACGATCAGATCGTTGTCGATTCCGACCTCGCCGAACTCGTTCACAATCACCGCATAGCGCTTGCCATGGGTCTCGGTCAGGATCCGGTTCAGCAAAGTCGTCTTCCCCGCGCCCAGGTACCCGGTGAGGACGGTGACCGGTGTTTGTGAAATCGTGTCGTTCATGCTTGGTCCTTTTCAGCTTTTGGGGTTCGGTACATCGTGGATCACGGCAGAGGGTTCGAACTGGGCGGTGGCGCGCTCGTGGAAGATGAGCAAGAGTCCGGCGACAAGCGCCACGCCAAGAAGGCTCAAGCCAGCGGCAGTCAACACCAGTTCCGCTTTTGCGCGCGTCGAAAGGCCAGTTATCGTCGTGAACAGGTTCTTGACCGTCGCTTCATCGATGCCGTGGGTGATGACGACCATTCGCGTGCGACGATCGTCCGACGGCCAGGCCGGCAGCCGATATTGATGGATCGCATGCTGAACGCCGTGCACGACCAGGGGCCGATCCGGATCGTCTTCGAGTCCAACAAGGCCCTTGAGACGGAGCAGTTGCGGGCCGGCCACGGCGTTGAGCAGCTCAATGAACGTTGCGAGGTTTCGTGCCGATACAGGACGGCTTTCCAGCAACGCCAGAGTTTGGATGCCCGCCGCCGCATGGCGGCTTACGCCCGCGACATTGTCGTGAGCTTGTTCTTGCTCGGCCAACGCCTGCTCGAGAGCCAACCATCCTTCAACATCGGCCCCCTGCTCGGAGGGAACGTAGCCGCGCGGCGCAAACGCAGTGGCGAATTCGAATTCAGCCCCGTGACGGTCCACGATGGGAGCCGCCGCATTGATCTTGCGGATCTGTTGCACCAGTTCAGAAATAGGGCGACGTTCTGCGGGCTCTGGGCCAACGTCCGTCTTGGTGAGCACGACGAAGTCCGCAAACGCCACCTGCTTCATGCATTCGAAGTGCCGCTCCATCGACGCTTCGATCGTCGTTACATCGATTGCGCAGACGACGCCGGACAGCCGGAAGCACCTTGCGACGACATGATCCCGAAACCCCGCTGCCGGAAGACCGCCCGGTGTGACCTGATTGATGATCGGAGCCGGATCGGCCAGCCCGGTCGTCTCGACGATCACGCGCTTCAACGGCGGGACAGCCTTGCTCTCCACAGCGTCGTAAAGTTCGAACAGGGAAGTCCTGATGTCGCTCGCGACCGTGCAGCAGAGGCAGCCTGTGGTCGTCACCATCATTTCGCGTTTGTTCACCCGAACAAGATCGTGATCGATGGAAATATCGCCAAACTCGTTGATGATGACGGCGGTGTCCGCAAAGGCCTCGCTTTCCAGGAGCTCGTTGAGCAGCGTGGATTTCCCGGCACCCAGGAAGCCCGTGAGGATCGT
>NZ_AXAY01000040.1 GCF_000473045.1 Bradyrhizobium sp. WSM3983
CGCCCTTGGTCTGCAGGCTGAGGGTGACGATCTCGCCCTGGAAGTCGCTGCCGATCTTCTTGAAGGAACCGATGGTAGCCATGTTACTTCTCCTTAGCTAGTTTCGAGCCGCGACCACCGCGGCCTCGATGGCGATCTAAAGGCCGAAGACGATCGACGACGCACCCGCCCGCGGGCCGCAGCGCAGCGGAGGACGCCAGCGGGGCGACTTTCTTGCCTCGCGAGGAATGGGCGTAGCCCAGGGGAAGAAAGTCGNNCNGCTGGCGTTGCGTTCAGGCGATCGAGGCGCAGCCGCTCTTCGGCCAGATCGAGCCATCAAGAGGCCAGGTGGTCCGTGCGCTGACAGCATCTCCGGAAGAAGTTGTGGCGTCTCTCGGTTCGGCTGCACAAGAGGTCGCTGCGGTCAGGCGTGGCGTTGGAAGCAAAAGCGAAGAAAGGGCGATCACGTGTGCCGTGAACCATCCGCGATGAGATGCCCCTGGCTGGCCTGCCTTCCGCCGGGAGGTCAGGTGCCAAGTGCCAGGTGCGAAGCGCCAAGCGTTCCGAGAAGCGCAGCGACGATCTCTCGCTCAAGCTCGTCGACCCACCAACGCTTGGACCGCACGTGCCTCAGCCGTCGAGACCCAAGGCTCATCCTCCTCGCGTCTTGGCCGAGCGGGGCCACTGATGTTCCTCCAACAGTGCCTCGCCCGATGCCAGCGGCTCGGCAAAGCTGGTTATCCGTCGCCAAGCCATGCCGGCGATGGCAAAGGCACCGGTCCAGCTGAGGATATCCTGCCAAAGTGAGGCTGGCATCGCGAGTTGCGACAGCCCATGGGCGAGGTGATAGCCCGCGACAGCCGCCGGGACGGTGAAAGCTGCGGCAATCACCGTGCGCACAAAGGTGGATCGAGCCCAGATCAAGGCGGTTTGACCGATGAGAACGGTCACGGCGCCGGCAAGAATTGCGACAAGAGTAGCGCAGGCAATGCCCGCGCCACCGTGAACAGCCGCCAGGCCTGCGGAAAGCGCAACGAAACAGGGCAGCGCGTAGACAGCAAGGGTGAGAACCAGCCAGCAGAACAGGCCGATCCCAAGCATAGTGAGGACGAGTGCGATGATAAGCATGGTGGTAGCTCCGCGACAAAAGACATGACGCTCGCGCCTTCCACCACCACCACGGCGCGATGAGAATCATAGCGCAGAATGCGCCGCTGTGCGAGTGCGTGGCCTCGTTCGTCAGATCGGACAAGAACCGACGATTTCTGCTCGAGCGCTAAATCGGTCGCGTCAAAGAATTTGCACTGGTCTGCGCTGGCCAACTTGGCCCTGGATGAAGAAGCGCCGGTGGGCGACGGCGCTTACGCGCCGCCGAACTTCCAGACGGGAATGCCGAGCTTCCTGGCCTTGTCGGCAAGGTTGTCCTGTATCCCGGTGCCCGGAAAGTGCATGAGACCGATCGGCAGCACTGCAAGCATGACATCGTTGCGCTTGAACGGAGCTGCCTTGCCGTGCTTGGTCCAGTCCGGCTTGAAGGAGACCTGAGGAACCTTGCGGCTGGTCGCCCATTTGGCGGCGATCAGCTCGGCGCCCTTCGGCGAGCCACCGTGCAGCAGCACCATGTCGGGGTGCTTCGCGTGGACCTTGTCAAGGCGGCCCCAGATCAGGGAGACGTCATTACAATCGAGCCCACCAGTGAGCGCGATCTTGGGTCCCGACGGCAGCAACGCCTCGGTGTCCGCGCGGCGTTTGGCAGCGAGAAAATCGCGGCTGTCGATCATCGCGGAGGTGAGCGTGCGATGATTGACGAGTGACCCAGAACGGGGGCGCCAGGGCGAGCCGGTATGAAGCTCGAAGTGCTCAGTCGCCAGATCGCGGAACAGCTCCATGGCATTGCGGCGTTCGATCAAAGTGACGCCTTCGGCGGTGAGCCTTTCCAGTTCGACGGATCGCACCTCCGATCCATTCTGCTCGCGCTGGCTCTTTTGCTGCGCTTTTTCGTTGTCGTCGAGTTCGCGCTCGATGCGGCCCGTGGCGCGATGGAAGAGATTGACGGTCGACCAGAGGAGATCTTCGAGGTCGGGTTCAAGCCGTGTTTCGCTCAGGCTCGCCACGAGCGCATCAAAGATGTCGGCGATCGCGCCTGTGATCGTCTTGGCGTCCGGGAGCGGCCTTGGGTCAGGCTCGTCGTGAAAGGGACGATGGCCATAGAGCTGAAGCTCGTTGAGAAGATGATCGGTCGGTGATGAGCCGTGCGGCGGTTCGAACTGGTTGTCGTCGTGTTCGGTCATCATGGCTTTTGGTCCTTTGCCGTTCGGCCGCGCCCATCGCGGCCTTCGTGGCGATCACCAGACGGCGGGCGGAACGGACCGGAACCCGGAGCGATCAATCCGCCGAAGCCCGCAGGGCGCAGGTGGAAGCGCAGGGCCGTAGCGAAGCGGAGGATGGCAGAGGTGCGGCTATTTTGTTTCGCGATGCAAAGGCGCGTGAGCGCCGGCGGAAAATAGCCGCACCTCTGCCATTGCCGGGCCGGGCCGCTTGCCGTCCGATCGCCCTCTAGAAGGCCGTGGGCGCGGCGCTGTCTGGCAAAGCCAGCCCACGCAATGACCGGTCATGACGAGATCGAGTTCAAATTGCCTGGCGCTATCCCGTAGTGACCCCGGGACGCCGCAGAAGCCGGGCGATGTCCTCAGGCACGAGCTGTGCGCGCAAGGCCGAGTCTGATTCGAGCACCTGGAGATTGGCCTTGCGCAGCCGCGTGTCGCAAGCCGCTCTTCTGCACGAGCAATGAGCGCCTGCCCTATCGCTTTTCCCGCGGGACCTCAGCACGGCGATCAGCGATATCCAGCCTCGATGTACATCGAATCCAGCCATGATCGAGCGACAGCCAGGTTTGCTTCGCAAGCCACCAACAGAGATCCAGAGGAGGGTCTTTTGCGGGATGTCTGCGGGCGCGGCATTCCAAGTCTTGTCATCAAGAAATGCGTTTTTCCATAGCGCGTCAACTCCCGCAGAGTGCGCGCTTCGATAGCACACGACAGCCGCATTCGGTTCTCCACGGCCTTGATCCGTCCGCGAAGGTGCAAGCGCAGACTATTCCGAAAAGAGCTTCACGCCGACCAGACCGACAACAACCAACATGACAGAACAGAGGCGAGCAAGATTTGCGCTCTCACCGAAAAACGCAATGCCAACAATCGCAGTTCCCACGGTCGCAATTCCGGCGAAGCCCGCGTAAACCGTCGAAGCGGGCAAGCACTTCACGGATTCACCCAACAGAAGAAAAATAGGAAGAGCGAAGACCACACCCGATAAGAGTGTTGTCCATTTCGGAAGCCCGACCGAGCGCTTCAAAACGAAGGGCCATGCGATCTCGAATACGTCCGCCAGAAGTATGTATAGCCACGCCATCAGATATCCCTTTCGTCAGGCGTCGCGTAGCACAAACCGCATGTCGATTACGACCGTCAACTGTTCTGCCTTGGTCAAAGGCGACCTACCAAATTCGGTAGCGCCACGGTCGTTGTTGTAGCTCAGATCGCTGCCGAGTGACTGCACCGCGCATCTCGGCAGAGATGGGCAAGGCCGGCTGTAGCGTTCTTCCACCGGTCTGCGGTCCGCAACATCATCGACAACACGACATGATCTGCCCAATTGCCAGTGGCGGCGCAGGCCGATCGTTCAAACCGTCCCGGCATCGGCGAACAGCATAAAGCGAACGACATCCTGCGGCGCGAGTTGGATGCGCAGTGCCGCCCGCAGGGCACCGAGGCCGAATGCATGCAGGTCCTCGTTGAAGTCGCCCGTCCGCGGAGACAGGACGAGCGCCTCGATGCCCGCGGCTTTCGCGCATTGGGTCAATGTCGTGACCGCTGCGTCACCCGCGGCATCGGGGTCGCGGGCGATATAGAGCCGACGCAGCGTCGGCGGAAGCAGAAGGGCGGCCAGGTGGTTGGCCGAGAGCGCGGCGGCCGTCGGCATGGCAGGCAGCGCACAGCGCAGCGACAGCATCGTCTCGATGCCTTCGCCGGCAGCGAGGACCTCGTCGGCCGCGCCAAAGCGCACGGCATGGCCGAGGAGACCGCCCATGGCGCGTCGCGGCGTGTCGACCGGCGCCTTGCCAGAGCCGTCCGGCGCGAGCCAGGTGCGATGTGCGCCGGTGATGCGACCGGCAAGATCGGTCACGGCGGCGATCATCGCCGGCCAGGTCTCAATCGGCGAACCGTCGTCCGGGCGATAGTAGCAGCGCGGATGAAAGCGTAGCGCGCCCGCGTCGTGGACAGCCTCGATGCCACGATTGCCCAGGTAGATCTCGACAAGCGTGCGGCGGATCGGCTGCGACATGGCGATCAGCCGCCGTGCCGCTTCCACCGATCCGGCGGGGACCGGTGTGCGACCGGGCTTTGGGCTGCGGCACGGTTCGGCGCGCGGCAGACTCAGAAATCGTCGTGCTTCGCCTGCGACATCGCGAAAATCGACGAAACCGCAGCTCTCGCGGATCACGTCGAGGAGATCGCCATGTTCGCCCGAGGCGGCATCGGTCCAATGCCCGGCGGCGCCGGGACCGGAATCCGGTCCGCTGAGCCGAACGAACATCGAGCGGCCCGGCGTATTGCGGACGTCGCCGACGATCCAATAGCGGCCCTGGCGCCGTCCATGGGACAGGTACTGGCGGCAGACCGCCTCGGCATCGCGGGCGAGCCGGCGCGCCAGTTCAGAAGCATCGCGGGGCATCACGCAACGTCCCGCACTGCGCTAGCAGCAGGTTGCTGAGAGGCTGTCGATCGTCTGTGAGACAGCCCCCAAGCGCAAACGCGCAACATCAGCCGCCGCGCACCATGTTGGCTCCGCTTGCCGGCCGATCCTTTGTGCCAGTCGTGGAGCCATACAAACAAGGAGCGGCCAGGCCGGTTGTGGACAACGCCCGGCAGCCAGTCGCGTCGCTCGCGCTTGCCGTTGGGGCGAGAGTGGCGGCACACAGCCTCGGCCTCGCGCACGAGGCGGCGCGCCCGTTCGAAAGCATTGCGCCGCATCAGGCGGCCTCGCGTTCGCAGATGCGCTCGACCGGGTAAACTTCGAGCACCTTGCCAAGCACGACGGCCCCGCTTGCATCGGTGGGCACGAACATGCGCAGCTTCCAGGAGATGATCTCGCTGAACAGCCCATAGATCCGTAAGCGCTCGCGCATGGTGTCGTGAAAGTCCGCGAGCTCAATGCGATGCGCACCCATGACGCGGACGCGCCGCAGTGTCAGACCTTGCGCAAGCTCGACGAGCGCGCGGCCTTCGCGCAAGGCGGCGAAGACGTCTTCGGGTTTGAGCGTCGGCCGCTCGCCCAAGAGCGCGTTGGCGACCCAGGCGGACGAGACCTTCCGCCCAATGATCCGCTCGCCGGCGTCGGTCTGCAGGCGGTAGACGCGGGTCGATTCCTTCGGCAGCCGTTTCCAGATCGGCAGGAGGAGCCCGGCGACGACGTGGATCGTGCTCTCGGTGAACTCCGGCACGTCTTTGAGCTCAGCTGTCCAGGCTGCGCTGAATTGCTCACGGTCTGTCTCGATCCAATGGCTTTCGCCCATGGCCTTGGACGGGACATTGTGGCTTTCCATCGGCCGGACCAATTTGACGCGCTGCTCGATGTCGCCGTCGTCCAGCATCAGGCTTGGAGCCGGGACTTGCACCGCCGCGCGGCCGGAACGTTCGTTCACCAGCAGGACTGCGCGGCGATCCGACAGAAGACCGAGGGCATCATCCAGAGTGAGCGGCCGGTTGCGTTCGCGCTGTACGATCGTGAGCAGCCGTGTCTCGGCGCTGGTGGCGAGATGGGTGTAGATGGTCCGCCGATCCGTGACGACGAAGCTTTCGGCACGAAGGGTCTCGAGGCCTGCATCATAGAGTCCGGACGCGATGGCGCCTTCGATCCTGGCCGTCAGCAGTTGCTCGAAGGCGGTGAACAGCACGTTTTGCAGCTCGATGGTCAGCGCCAGCAGACGGTTGAGAAAGGTCGTGATCGGCGGCAGGTCATCTCTGATGCCATTGGAATCGACGAGCTTCAGCCCGGTCGCATTCTCGAACATCTCAAGAGAGCAACCATCCACCTTGCCCCGAACCAGGAGCAGGTAGAGTTGGCGCAGAGCATCACGGCCGTAGATGCTCTCAAGATTGTCCTCGGGCCGAAACAGCCCCTGGCCCCCGGTCTGACGCTGACCGCGGGTGATGGCGCCAAGCGTATCGAGGCGGCGCGCAATCGTGCTGAGAAAGCGCTTCTCGGCCTTCACGTCGGTCGCAATCGGACGAAATAGCGGCGGTTGCGCCTGATTGGTCCTGTTGGTCCGGCCGAGCCCCTGGATGGCTGCATCGGCCTTCCAGCCGGGTTCGAGCAGGTAATGTACCCGCAGACGGCGATTCCGCGCCGACAGCTCGGCGTGGTAACTCCGCCCCGTGCCGCCGGCATCCGAGAAGACGAGGATGCGCTTGAGATCGTCCATGAAGGCCGCGGTTTCGGCGAGGTTCGCCGAACCGGCGCGGTTTTCGACCATGAGGCGGTCGTGTTTCCGGATGATCCGGCGTGAGCGCCCGGTGACCTCGGCGACCCTGTCGGTGCCAAAGCGCTGGACGATCTGATCGAGCGCGCCGGGCACGGGCGCAAGCGAAGCAAGCTTGTCGATCAGCCGGTCGCGCCGGGCGACGGCGTCCCGGCTCTCCACGGACTGACCATCACGGTACACAGGCCGGGACGAGAGGTTGCCTTCGGCGTCGGTGAAAGGCTCGTAAAGCTGGACCGGGAAGGAATGGGCGAGGTAGTCGAGCACGTATTCGCGCGGTGTGATGTCAAGTTGCACATCCCCCCATTCCTCGGTCGGGATTTCCGCAAGCCGACGCTCCATCAGCGCTTCGCCCGTCGACACGATCTGGATGACGGCAGCATGCCCCTCCTGGAGGTCACGCTCGATGGCGCGGATCAAGGAAGGCGTCTTCATCGATGTCAGCAAATGGCCGAAGAAGCGCTGCTTGGCGGACTCAAAGGCCGACCGGGCCGCCGACTTTGCCTGGGCGTTCAAGGTCCCGGTCTCGCCGGTGATGTTGGCCGCCCGCATCGCGGCATCGAGATTGTTATGGATGATGCTGAAGGCGGCCGCATAGGCATCATAGATGCGGATCTGTTCGGGCGTGAGCTCATGCTCGATCAGTTCATATTCGACGCCTTCGTACGAGAGTGAACGCGCCGCATAAAGACCGAGCGCCTTGAGGTCGCGTGCCAGCACCTCCATCGCCGCAACGCCGCCCGCCTCGATCGCCTCCACGAACTCGGCGCGCGTGGCGAACGGAAAGTCCTCGCCGCCCCACAAGCCGAGACGCTGGGCATAGGCGAGGTTGTGAACGGTCGTGGCGCCAGTGGCGGACACGTAGACCACCCGTGCATTGGGCAGGGCATGCTGCAGCCGCAGACCTGCGCGCCCCTGCTGCGAGGCGGCCTGCTCGCCGCGCTCACCCTTGCCGCCCACGGCGTTCTGCATGGCGTGGCTCTCGTCGAAAACAACCACTCCGTCGAAATCGGAGCCCAACCATTCGACGATCTGCCGGACACGCGAAAGCTTTTCGCCGCGCTCATCGGTGCGCAGCGTAGCGTAGGTGGTAAATAGGATGCCTTCCGAGAGCCGGATCGGCGTCCCCTGGCGAAAGCGTGAGAGCGGCGTGACCAGGAGCCGCTCCATGCCGAGCGCCGACCAGTCGCGCTGCGCGTCCTCGATCAGCTTGTCGCTCTTGGAGATCCAGACCGCACGGCGCCGGCCCTTGAGCCAATTGTCGAGCAGGATGCCGGCGACCTGCCGGCCCTTGCCCGCGCCGGTGCCGTCGCCCAGAAACCAGCCGCGGCGGAAGCGGACGGCATCTGGAGCTTGGTCACGTGCAGCCGCCACCACATCAAAGGTCGCGTCGACCGTCCAGCCGCCTGCGAGGAAGGCTGAGTGTGCTTCGCCGGCGTAGATCACGCTCTCGAGCTGGGCGTCCGACAACAGGCCGTCTATAGCGAGGTTGACCGGAAGGTGGGGCCGGTACGACGGCTTCGGCGGGGCAACCGAGGCCATCGCGGCCGACTGCACCAGTTTGGTCGGATGCGGCTGCGATCCGTGAATGCGGATCGATTGCAGGGTGTAGTCCTCATAGAGGGCATCGGTCAGATGAGCTCCGTCCGGAGGGGTCCAGTCGACCGTCTGGTAGGTGAGCTCTACGCTCTGCGGATCGCCGAGCCGCTGACCGGGCGAGTGCGGCATCGTGAAAGCGCGAGCGGGTCGCCGAACCGGCACGGTTGAGCTGACGGGAGCGAGACCAGGTGAAGTGATCGGAAGCCGCGGCGGCACATGTTCGAGGACCCATGCCAGCAGCGTAGCTGCGTCCGGCGCCATGCCCGGACATGCTGGAAAGACGTTTTTGTCTATCGCGGGCTGCTTGTCGATGACGGTGAGCCGCGTCTCGATCGCCGTCCCGTGCTTGACAAAAAACGCCCCTGCAATCGCAGCAGAAAATACCACGCGGCCGCGCTCCTGGAGACGGATGAAGGCGTCGGTCCAGCCTGGATTGTCGGGAGCGAGACTTGCACCGGTGATCGCGACGAGGCGACCGCCGTCGCGAAGCCTGGCCAATGCCGAGGAGAGATGGCGCAGTGCTGCGTCCGCCATCCGCCTGTCAACATTGGGCAGAGCCGAAAACGGCGGATTCATCAGCACGACGCTCGGGGCAACAGCCGCCTCGAGATGATCGTCAATCTGGGCCGCGTCGTAGCGCGTGACGGTCACGTTCGGGAACAGGAGGTCGAGCAGCCCGGCGCGCGTTTCGGCGAGCTCGTTCAGCGCAACAGTGCCGCCGGAGATCTCAGCGAGAATGGCGAGAAGACCGGTGCCCGCCGAGGGCTCCAGCACGAGGTCTGTGGTGGTAATGCCGGCGGCGGTGCAGGCGACGAAGCCAAGCGGGATCGGCGTCGAGAATTGCTGAAGCGCCTCGCTTTCTTCGGACCTGCGCGTATGGGTTGGAAGCAGGCTTGCAACCTTGGCCAGCATCGAGAGCTGCGCTGCCGGTGATCCCGCCTTGGTCCGCATGGCGGCGCCGTGCTTGCGCAGGAAAAGAACGGTTGCGGCCTCACAGGCCTCATAGGCGGCTTTCCAATGCCAGGCACCGGCGGCATCCGAGCCGCCGAATGCACCTTCCATCGCGGAACGCAGAACGCTCGCTGCATCGATGCGCCGCCCCTGTTCGAGGTCGCAGAGGATCAGCCGCGCGGCTTGGGCGATGGAGGACGCAGCCGCGGCGGTCGCGGAGCAGGACAGATTGATCATGAGCGTTGAGCTTTCGAGGAGAGCGGGAACGATCGGGCCGACGGGCGCTCTCTAAGGCCCGACCGGCTCAAACCTGTCCCGGCCGATCTCTCACTCTGCTCACCTCTTGCCTCCACCGCGCGCGGAGGACGCGGGCCACGCCGCGCGGAAGCCTCAGCGCGATGGAGCCGCATTCCGAAATGAGAAGCCCGGCGTGATGCCGGGCTTCGGAAGCAAGTTCGAATGAAACGCACGGGGGATGCCGTGCTACGCCGGACTCATTCAGCGGCAATGCCGTTTGGCCGAGCGTCATCTGCGGTGCCGCTACCGTCTTCATCGTCAGCGAGGAACTCGGGAAGCGGACCCGCGTCTGCGTCTTGGTCTGCCGATTGGACGGCGTCAGTGAGGCGCAGTGGCTCCGGTAGCCATCCCGTGCCCTCAAGAAGGCGCTCGGCTTCGCGGGCCATATCGGACTTCTTCAGATGGTCGATCAGTTCTGCGGAGGCTTCGCCCTTTGCTTGCCTCACCGCCTCCAGAATACGTGGCTTGGTGATGCGGCCGAGATAATTATCGACGGTCGGCCTCCAGCCGGCCTGCACCATGTCGAGCCCGACCGCCCGCGCCAGCACGTCGGCCGCGCCGAGCCTGCGCGCGAGCCCATCAGCCGATACCCGCCCCTGAGCATAGCGGTTCACGGGTTCATAGAGGGCGTTGACCGAGAACGATGCGCAATGGGCGAACAGGGCTGCTTGCGCATGGCCGTCCAATGCGCAGAGCGTATCCCAAAGCGCCTTCGCATCGTTGGGCAGCCGCGCTTTCCAGGCTTCGTGCCTGGTGTCGATGGCCTTGGCCGGCGCGCTGTCCTTCAATCCCGGAGCCTGGGCCGGAAATGTCGGCGTGTGAACCGCGATCTCGAGGCAACTGGCGGATGATGCGAACCGGTAAAAGGTTGCGAGCACGAAACTGTGCAGCAACGCCAGGAACGTGATCGAGGGATGCTCGGCGAGCGCGTCGCGCAACGCCAGCGTTCGGTAGGCGGTCAGCTCGGTGATCAGACGGTCCGGCAGCGGTCTTGCAGCATCGTCCTCATCCTCTTCGGCCGGCTCGGTTGGCGCACCGCCGACGGTGATGGCCGTCCGCTGCACCGGACCAACGGCCTCCTTCCCGTCAACCGTTGCGCTGCCCTGTCCGGGGTCGGTATCGACGACCGCCTGTTCATCCTCCGGGCGGACGTAGCCGCGATCCACCGACAGCCGTCCGTCGGAATCGATGCTGATGAAAACGCCGGCGCGGGCGATGTCGGCCGGATCGTAGATCATTGGCCGCTCCTCGAACGCGAGCAATGCCGCCTCGATCTCGCCAAGGCGCTGGTCGACCTCCTCGGGAAGTTCGTCAGCATCCTGATACTCGGCTTCGAGCCTGTCATGCTCGGCATTGAGCGCATCGATCGTGCCCTGCTCCTCGATGCTGAGCGAGGCCGGCGTTCCCTCCAATTCCCGCAAGCCGCTGGTGTGGCCAAATGGAAAATCGACTGCCACCGAGATCCACTTCCACCCCTCCGCCGCGATCACCTCGGCGTCTTGCTTGAGCTTCTCAGTGACAAGATGATCGAGCAGTGCAACGTCCTGGAGCCAGCCACCGTCGTCATGCTCGAACAGATCATGCAGGACCGGACCTCCGGCGCGCTCGTAGGCGTCGATGCCGACATACTGCGCACGCCGATCAGACCCACGCACGGTGTTCTCGGTCAGCATGCGGCGGATCTGGTACGGCTCATCATAGCCGGATCGGCTGACATTGTCCCAGACCTGCTCCTGGCGGACATGATCGCCGCTCACCGAGAAGGCCATGAGCTGCTCCAGCGTCATGCCGTCCTCGGCATAGACCTCATGCAGCTTCGGCGAGACCGACGCCAGCCTCAGGCGCTGCTTGACGATTGCGGGCGCCACGAAATGACGCGCGGCAATGTCCTCTTCGCTCATGCCGAGGTCGCGCAGCGTCTGGAATGCGCGAAACTGGTCGAGCGGATGCAGGCCGACGCGCTCATCGTTCTCTGCGATGGAATCGTCTTCCGCGATGCCTCCCTCGCGAACGACGCAGGGCACGGCTTGCGTCTTGGACATGCGCTTCTGCTTGACCAGGAGCTCGAGAGCACGGTAGCGCCTGCCGCCAGCCGGCACCTCGAACATGCCTGTCTCGTTACCCTCTTTGTCCACGATGGCACGGACATTGAGACTTTGCAGCAAAGTGCGCTGGGCGATGCTCTCGGCAAGCTGCTCGATCGAGACGCCCGCCTTGACGCGCCGAACGTTGGACTGGCTCAGCACCAGCTTGTTGAAGGGAATGTCACGCGAGGGCGACAGCGTGATCTTTTGGACTGCCTTTGTCATTTTTCGTCTCCACGACGGGCGGCCGAAGCCTCTCTCTCGACCTACGACCCGTCGTGGCGCGCGGCGCCGCCCTCTTCCTCTGTTTGGCAGCTGCTCCGCTCACGCTCCTCCTGATCTGCCTCGGCACAATCGGCCGCAAAGAGCAGATAATTCGTTACGTCTGCCGGCATAACCGCTTCAAGAGCAGTTTGCGCGCCGCCACGCAAGAAAGTAGCGGGCCTTGCGGCAATGATTGTAAACTGCAACTCGGTTGTATCGCTGTCGCGTGCGCGCATCCCTAATAAGCTCCACGACGACGGTACCGTATCCATGTCCCATGAAAGGCTTCCTCAACTGTGTTGGATCAACGGCCGAGGGTCTCATGCAGGAAATAAATCGCACGCCTTTTAGCCGATCTCCACAAGCTGGCTACGCTAAGTTCTTCCTTCACATTATGAGCTGCTGCTGATTGCTGGAGGTGCTGCGCGAGGACAACCGCGCCGACTTGCGCGCGGCGAGTGCGGCGTCGAAAGCGGCCGAATTCCTGCTTGCCTTTCTACCGCAGGCGATTGCCGCTGACGACGAGGGGAATGGGGAGGCTCGCGTGATGTATTTCCCGCCGTCTCGGTTGCAGCCCCGGTCCGGACGTGACGGAGCATTGCCTGCGCTACACTGCGGTGGACGATCCCAAGCGAAAGTACCGTCGCAAGATGGCACGCATTCCCGTCAAGCGCGCAGCAAAGACGGTCTGGCCAAGGTGCTCGCCAAGGCGCGCGCCCGCGTGAGGCCGCGAATCGCCTTCGTTGGTCCAGCAGCACAAGGGTTCGCGCCGGACCATATCCCGTTCCGGTCGCGACATCCTCGCAGACGTCGAGATCTGGGCGCATCACGGGCACCTGATCCGACGCGACAACGATGGGGCTTGAACCCTTCGTAGCGTCAGGTTGTATACCCTTAGTCATACCTTCGGCCATGATTCGTGGTCGCAAGGAGAGGCTTCAATGTCCGGAAGGCCCGGACGACGTGACTATGCAGGCACGGTGCGGTTGGTTGTAGCGAATGTGACGCCATTGGGCTGAAGAACTGACGACGAAACAGAGCTTGCAGTGCAGACATTGGAGCCCGGATGACTTCCAGCAGCAAGTTGGACTGCTCAGTCTCGATGGCGATTGTGACGCGTGCGAACTTGCCGGCAGGGGAGTGGCAATTGGATCGGGCGAGTATTCGGCTTTCGCTTCTCCCGGATTCGTTTTGAGATTTGGCGAGCGGTCACCTGTTGCCCAGGAGACGGGGCACCCTTTCGTGGCAGCCAGGGGAGGATGCGAGGAATGCGAGAGTGTACGGCTCGCGACAACGGTTCGTTTTTTTTCAATTTGGCGATGTTGGCGCTCCGCTTTTTGAAGCCGGAGAGTCTCTTGGGTCAGTGCACCGGAGTGCGGTTCTGGGGCAGCTATGAAGAATCATCTCAGCTAAGGAGAGTGGAATGGAGCCGAACTATAGTGATCCAAACTATTATATGCGCTGGTACGCCGAGCAGCAGGAGTTGCAGCGTGCGCAGCAAGAGTCGAACCTCGAGCCTGCGGATCAAGCTAGCTTTGAGCTGCAATCGCTGCGGCTCCGCTCTCCCGAGGTGAGTTCGCCTGAGGTTAGTTCCCCGGACACTCCGGCTGCCCGGTCGCATGAAAACATTCAGCGCACGGACATTGGTGGTTCGACGCGAATGCCGCCGACGCCCGACCTGTGGGACAATTCGTTCAGCAGCACGCGTTACAGCGTCGACGTTCCGCACGCTCATCTTGGCTCGGCTGCAAATGATTACCGATCTGACTTGCGGGACAGGCCATTCGGCAGCATGCGCTACGCAACGCCCTCGGAAGCACAATCCACGGCCCGGTCGAAGCACAACAAATCACGTGGACTGTTTTCCCGAGTCAAATCAGGACTAAGCCAAGTCTTTGGAGGCCGCCGTGAGAAGTGGTCCAGCGACCCAGCATCTGATGACCTCTACTCGGAGCTTCGCATCGACTTTGCTAAGCGCGGTCGCCCGTCCGAGGCAGACATGCAGCTGATTGAAGAGTTCAAGGCGGCATTGGGCAGCGCGAACCGTAAGACGAAGACGATCGAGAACTATGTGACGGCTCTTCGGATGTTCAGCGAATTCCTCCAATCCAAGGGCACCACTCTGAAAGCGCTCCTTGGCAACACTGATCTGCTGACAGCCTATAAGGCTGATTTTATGAAGGGGGCGAGCGCCAATAGCAGGAACTATGTGGGCGGGGCGTTGGACACACTCCGGAATTTCCATGCTGGAAGGTCCATCTCAGCGCCAGATTGGGTGAACACGCAAGACCAAGCGATGCATCCTTCGGACGAGCGGATGCTCGGCCAATTCGTGAAGAACGTGAAAGACTACAGAATTGAGCCCGATGGTACCAGAGGCCGCGGGACTGGACAGGTTCCACTTGCTACGATCAAGTCCAATGTGCAGGCGCTCAATGCGTTTGCTCGTTGGCTGCGAGCGCAAAACAGGCGTCCACTGGCTCCTCGGGCGTTCAACGAGCCAAGATTGCTCGCCGCCGACATCGACGAGTACGTCAACGCTGGCGGCGATGATGGTGATCGCCTCAGTGCGGCACTGTCTCATCTCCGCAGGATCGGGGCCGACGGGCTCCAATCTGTCGGTGCCGGTGCTCGCCTGATGGGCCGCGAAACATTGTCGGCTCATCCGGAGGACATCGCCGACATCGATGACTTTTTGACCGCTGCTCTCTCCAAGCTTGGATCCGACGCGACCTCCAAAGAGAAAGCCGCCGTTTCGGCGATGGTCTCCAGGCTGCGCTCCTTTAGTGATTGGCTCCAAAGGGAGGACAGGCCGAGCATCATGGAGCGCATCGGAGGCAATGCTGAGCAGCAGTCGTCATTGAACGCAGATTATGCGGCGTTCAGCAAAGCCACAAAGCGGACGGCTGCACTCGATAGTCTTCGAGAATACCTGGGTCTGGCACCCCAACGGGCACTTCGTCCTTATGACGATGACGCCAACCTCATCCAGGGCTTGGTCAATGAAGAGTTGAGGAGCCAAGTCTCCGAACAGACAAAAAAATCAGTTCGAAATCTTTCATCGGCGCTACGCAAGTTCAGTGATTGGCTCCGCACCGAGGGCAAAGAGAGCATCGCGAGCCGGGTCAACGGCGACAGTCAGCAACAACGCTCGCTGGAAGCGGACCGCCGGGCTTTCACCGACGCCAAAGGCAGAGCTACCCTGAATCTCAAGAAACTCAGGCAGTATGTGCAAGTCATCGAGGCAAACAGAGCGATGGGTGTAAACATTCCTGAGCAGACGGCTGACTTGAGCTCAACGCCAACCTGGATGCGGGATTTGCCGACGCCACCGTCAGAGAGTGAGTGGCCGCCGGTGCTAGACCCGTTTGGCCAAGCCGGCTTGCAAGGACCGGCCGGGTCGAGCTCGACCTGGTCCCCGCAACTGCCGTCCTACTTCGACTTTCCAACGCTGGAGGGCGAGCCAGCTCGGTCCTCAGACATTTACCGTGGTCTCTCCTCTTTCACTGATCTGCCGCCCACACCGCAGGAATTGCGTGACGACGCCCAGTCAAGGCCGGTGCTCAGCCCAGCGGGCAGACCGCCGTTCTTCATCGGGCCGTCAGGCGTGCCGCAAGACCTCGAGGATATCGGACATCTCGTCGGCGATGATTGGCAGCATGGCACGCAGCCAGTGTCGGATTTCCTGCTCGATGTGCTGGACAACAGAACGTTGTTGCCGAACTCGCAATTCACTCCCCAGCCGGTCGCTATCCATGGTGAGACCTATTCCATCACATTGGGGCCGCGAGGACGTCGCGACGCTCAGCTGATCCATCACCCTGGCCCATCCTCGGTTCCTGATGCCCGGATCGTTGCTTCGACTGCGAGTGCCTCTGCCGGCCACCGCGACCGCAGCGGACGAGTGCTCGGAGCCAGGCAATGGCTTGGTGACGAACATATCCAGCGGGACTACGGGCTCCTGTCGCAGGAGTTGCAGCAAAGTAATCCAAATCTAGCCGCCCGAACCAGGTTCGTGGATCCTCTCATTGCCGGTATGATACGAGAAGGTACCGATGACCGAGCGCTCCGCGAATACCAACGCATTGTCTATGATCGAAATGATAACGATGTAGCCGACTTCCTCTTCTTTCCGATGAACGATAGCAACGCGGAGGAGCAAGAGAGATACTTGCTATCCCTGCAGCGTCGTGATGCCGGCGCCAGGGACCGCGGGGGCATCGGCTCCCATTGGTCGTTGCTGCTGGTGGACCGCCGCAATCGCGACAGGCCGATTGCCTACCATTACGACTCCGCCCAGGGACACAATGCCGGACCTGCAGCAAGGCTCGCAGCCCGGATAGGAGCCGATCTGCAAGATGCCCCGATGAGCCAGCAGAGGAACGGCTATGATTGCGGTGTCTTTGTGGTCGACGGTACACGGGCGCTGGTCAGACGGCTCGCGGGAAGGCGGCATGCAGATCTGAGCCTCGGCGGCCTCGTCATTGATCGGCAGGCACTTCAGAACCGACTAAGCGGCTGATGTGGGCTTCAACTGAATAGCGCGCCCAGCTGATTGAAGCGCAAGTGCAACTTCTTGCCGATTGCAGCTCTGCAATCGGCCGGCGCCTGATCTGCATCGGCCGAAAACGGCCGTAACGCTAGAATGACGTCGGACAGGAACCAAGGCGTGAGCTGCTGTCAGTTTCTGTCCTGTTCGGCGGCCTTCAGCTCGGCGACCTCAGGGCGGTCGACCTGAGCCGCACTGCTATGCCAGGAGGATCGTCTGGCCAACGATCTGCCTGCGACAGCTCCAGGGGTCAGCGAAAACGACGACATCACGTGGGGAACGTGCCAGGTCAAGATGTCTGACATTGCAAATGTCCTTAGAGGTCAATTGCCCAGAGCGCGCCGCAAACATGCCGCTTGCCGATGCTCGCCCATCTCTATCGTCAGTCACACCGCAAAGCTTTTCTGCCAGCACTCACGCTACAGGGCAGGCAAACACACGTTCGGCTTGGATCATTGAGCGAGCACGGAGGGAACTTCGGGCAGGAAGCCAAGCAGATAGTCCGCGGCTTTGCTGGCCTGCGAGGCCGCCCGCACAATCGCGCGGTTGTCTTCGTGCAGGACTTCCAGCCAGGAGCCGATATAGTCGGCGTGCCGCACGGTCGGCACGATGCCGAGTGATGCGCAGGAAAAGGCGGCGCACAATTCCGCGACAAGCTCTTCGCGGGCGCGCTCGCTGCGGTACTTTACGTAGCGGCTGAGATCGCGGTTGACGCGGTGCGCCGGCGCCGTCCAGTGCACGCACTCGTGCGCGAGTGTGGCGTTATAGGCACCCCGTTCCTAGTAATGCTGCACGCCCCGCTTCGCGGCGAAGCGCCCAAGCACCGCCGGATGAAGGACTGCCTAGCTCTGCACTTGACGTAACCCATCGGTCCACTTGACTTGCCCCCGCAAGTGACCGGGTTCGCGCTCGTCGTGCTACGGACCAAGCGGATCCGGATTCAGCTTCAGGAATCTATCGTCTACCTTGATGCCGAAGCCGTCGGGCGTCTTGCCGTCGGGAAAGTTCTCGGCCGCATGCGCCATCCAACCCGGGGAGATGTCGGAGAGGTGGGCTTCGTTTTCCGGATAGCTACCGCGGACATCGGAGTGGTTTTCGGCGAGCCACACCTGCTGCAGCCAATCCGGATGCTAGAAATATCGCGCAAAGGCTGCCCGCACATTCAGCGCGAGAGCAGGCCCTTGTCGGGCACTTGCTGCGTCGGTTGTCGGCATTGAGACTCAATGACAGAAACCTGACACTACGCGGCGCTACGAAGCGCCTGCTGAGCCTGCGAATTCACTTCGGCACGCGATTTGCTCTGTTCACGGCATCATCACCAATCGCAGTGCGATGGTCTTCGGGACGGACACTGCGCGCGTCGCTGTTCGCGTCTGGTCCGTTCCGACGGCTTGCTGTGGCAATGACTTGGCGCTCGGTTGTGGACCGAGAAAATGCAGGGAAGTGTTGGATGCGATCTAGAGTTCTTCTTTTGGGACCCACAACAATTGCGCTCGTCGCGAGCGGTGCAAGCGACAGACCTTGAGCCAGGAGTGAAACTGCCACCGGCGGTGCGGGACTGGTTCGGAGGCTAATCGGCGGACACGTCGGTGGCGGGTACGGTCGAACCTCCTTCACCAATCCCTACGGTCAGTCGATCTATGGCGATGCCGGCAGGTTCGATGTCACCGGCGGCACAATCCGCACCTGTCGTTCGGAGAGGGGGCCGCATTTCTGCCTGGGCGCCGCGCTGGCGCGCCTGGAATTGCGATGCGCCCTCCCCGCGCTGTTCGTGCGGTTGAGGATCTTGCGCTGACCATCGCCGCGGAGGACGTCGTCTACATGCCGTTTTACGTCATTCGCTGCCCGCAGCGCTTGCCGGTCACCTTCCGCCCTTCCATCGCTTAGAGAGTGAAGTGCCACCATGTCCGGACAACCATTGCCGACGCTGCCGGTGTGGCGCGTCGATCACATCGAGCCCTCGCCCGAGATGTTGGCGCTACGCGCCAACGGTCCGATCCGCCGCGTGCGCTTCCCGTCCGGGCACGAAGGCTGGTGGGTGACAGGCTATGACGAGGCCAAGGCGGTGCTGTCCGACGCGGCGTTCCGGCCCGCGGGAATGCCGCCGGCGGCATTCACCCCGGATTCGGTGATTCTCGGTTCGCCGGGGTGGCTGGTCTCGCACGAGGGGGGCGAGCATGCCCGGCTGCGCACGATCGTGGCGCCAACGTTCAGCAACCTCAGGGTGAAGCTGCTCGCGCAGCAGGTCGAGGCGATCGCTGCGCACTTGTTCGAGACGCTGGCGGCCCAGCCCCAGCCCGCCGACCTGCGGCGCCACCTCTCCTTTCCGCTTCCGGCCATGGTCATCAGCGCGCTGATGGGCGTGCTCTACGAGGATCACGCCTTTTTCGCCGGGCTGTCCGACGAGGTGATGACGCACCAGCATGAAAGCGGCCCGCGCAGCGCGTCGCGCCTGGCCTGGGAAGAACTGCGCGCCTACGTTCGTGGCAAGATGCGGGACAAGCGCCAGGATCCGGGCGACAACCTGCTGACGGATCTGCTCGCGGCGGTCGACCAGGGCAAGGCGACCGAGGAAGAGGCGATCGGCCTGGCAGCGGGCATGCTGGTGGCGGGACACGAGAGCACCGTCGCGCAGCTCGAATTCGGCATGCTGGCCATGTTCCGCCATCCGCAACAGCGCGAACGCCTGGTCGGCGATCCATCCCTGGTGGATAAGGCGGTGGAGGAGATCCTGCGCATGTACCCGCCGGGCGCGGGCTGGGACGGCATCATGCGCTATCCGAGGACCGACGTGACCATCGCGGGCGTGCATATTCCCGCGGAGAGCAAGGTGCTGGTCGGCCTGCCGGCGACGTCGTTCGATCCGCGCCATTTCGACGACCCGGAAATCTTCGACATCGGACGCGACGCAAAGCCGCACCTAGCATTCTCCTGCGGGCCGCACGCCTGCATCGGCGCGGCGCTGGCCAGGCTGGAACTCAAGGTGGTGTTCGGTTCGATCTTCCAGCGCTTTCCCGCGCTGCGCCTGGCCGTGGCGCCCGAAGAACTGAAGTTGCGCAAGGAGATCATCACCGGCGGGTTCGAGGCGTTCCCGGTGCTCTGGTGATGCGCGGACGCCGCCGGGGATCGCGATCTTCTCCGCAATTGGCCGGCGCGCCTGGCGCGCCCGGTCAGATCAGCCAGCCAACAGGTAACCAAGATGGACGTGCAAGAAACCACGGCAGCATGCCGGGACGCCTTCGCCGAACTGGCGTCGCCAGCGTGCATCCACGACCCGTATCCGTTCATGCGGTGGTTGCGCGAGTACGATCCGGTGCATCGCGCGGCGTCGGGCCTCTTTCTGTTGAGCCGCCACGCCGACATCTACTGGGCGCTCGAGGCCACGGGCGATGCGTTTCGGGGACCGGCGCCGGGCGAACTGGCGCGCTATTTCCCGCGTGCGGCGACCAGCCTGTCGCTCAATCTGCTGGCGTCCACGCTAGCGATGAAGGACCCACCGACGCATACGCGTCTGCGCCGGTTGATCTCGCGCGATTTCACCATGCGCCAGATCGACAACCTGCGGCCGAGCATCGCGCGCATCGTCGCAGCGCGCCTGGACGGCATGGCGCCCGCGCTGGAGCGCGGGGAGGCGGTGGACCTGCATCGGGAATTCGCGCTGGCCTTGCCCATGCTGGTCTTCGCCGAACTGTTTGGCATGCCCCAGGACGACATGTTCGGGCTCGCCGCCGGCATCGGCGCCATTCTGGAAGGCCTGAGCCCGCACGCCAGCGATCCCCAGCTCGCCGCGGCGGACGCGGCCAGCGCCAGGGTGCAGGCCTACTTCGGCGACCTCATACAGCGCAAGCGCACCGATCCCCGCCACGACATCGTGTCGATGCTGGTCGGCGCACACGACGACGATGCCGACACGTTGTCGGATGCGGAGTTGATCAGCATGCTGTGGGGCATGCTGCTGGGTGGCTTCGCCACCACTGCTGCGACCATCGGCCATGCGGTCCTGGCGATGCTGGCGTATCCCGAACAGCGGCACTGGCTGCAGGGAGACGCCGTGGGGGTGAAGGCATTCGTCGAAGAAGTCCTGCGCTGCGACGCGCCCGCCATGTTCAGCTCCATTCCGCGTATCGCCCAGCGCGACATCGAACTGGGCGGCGTCGTGATCCCGAAGAGCGCGGACGTGCGTGTGCTGATCGCGGCCGGCAATCGCGACCCGGACGCCTTCGCCGATCCCGACCGCTTCGATCCCGCGCGGTTCTACGGCACCAGTCCTGGCATGTCGACCGACGGGAAGATCATGCTGAGCTTCGGCCACGGCATCCACTTCTGCCTCGGTGCGCAACTGGCCCGGGTGCAGTTGGCCGAGAGCCTGCCGCGGATCCAGGCGCGCTTCCCCACGCTGGCATTGGCCGAGCAGCCGACCCGGGAGCCCTCCGCGTTCCTTAGGACGTTCCGCGCGCTGCCGGTGCGGCTGCATGCGCAGGGGGGCTGAGATGCGCGTCGTGGTCGACCAGTATCTGTGCGGAACCACCGGGCAGTGCGTGCTGACGCTGCCGGGCACCTTTCGCCAGCGCGAACCGGACGGCGTGGCCGAAGTGTGCGTGGCGACGGTCCCGCAGGCGCTGCACGCCGCCGTGCGGCTCGCGGCCAGCCAGTGCCCGGTCGCCGCCATTCGGGTCATCGAAAGCGACGCTGGCGATGACGAGCGCGCCAGCGCCGACACTGCACCTTCTCCGGCGGAGGCCGAGCGGCATGCCGCGAAAGATCGACGCAAACCAGGAGGACACGATGGGACGGTTTGAAGGCAAGGTGGCCGTAGTGACCGGCGCCGGCGCCGGCATCGGCAAGGCATGCGCCCTCGCCATCGCGCGCGAGGGCGGCAGAGTGGTGGTGGCCGACATTGATGGCTCGGCGGCCATCGCCTGCACCGCGCAGATCGCGGCCGAAGCGGGCCACGCGCTGGCCCTGGCCATGGACATCGCCGATGCGCAGGCGGTGGCAGCGCTGTTCGAGACCGCGGAGCGGCACTTCGGTGGGGTCGACCTGCTGGTGAACAACGCGAGCGCCATGCATCTGACCCCGCGCGACCGCGCGATCCTCGACCTGGACCTGGCGGTCTGGGATCAGACCATGGCGACCAATCTGCGCGGCACGCTGCTCTGCTGCCGGCAGGCCGTCTCACGGATGATCGCCCGCGGCGGTGGCGCGATCGTCAACATGTCGTCGTGCCAGGGGCTCAGCGGTGACACTGCGCAGACGTCCTACGCCGCGTCGAAGGCGGCGATGAACATGCTGTCGGCCTCGCTCGCCACCCAGTACGGTCATGCGCAGATCCGCTGCAACGCGGTTGCGCCGGGCCTCATCATGACCGAGCGTCTCCTCGCCAAGCTGGACGAGTGCATGCAACGGCATCTGCGCCGGCACCAGCTCCTGCCGCGCGTCGGCCGCCCCGAGGACGTGGCCGCGCTGGTGACGTTCCTGCTCTCCGACGATGCTGCGTTCATCACCGGCCAGGTCGTGTGCATCGACGGCGGCATGCTGGCGCATGTGCCGACCTACGCCGACGGTGGCAACAGCCGCGGCGCGCGGCCTGCCGGCGAGACCGCCGAAGCGGCCGCGGCGCCGCGCTGCTGATGGACATGCTGCTCAACCCGCTCGACCGTCGGCACCGGCTGCGGGACGACATCCCGGTCGTGCCCGGCGCTTTCCCCCTGGTCGGGCATCTTCCCGCCATCGTCTGCGACCTGCCGCGCCTGCTGCGGCGCGCGGAACGAACGCTGGGCAGCCACTTCTGGCTGGATTTCGGCCCTGCCGGACACCTGATGACCTGCGTGGATCCGGATGCGTTCGCACTGCTCCGGCACAAGGACGTGTCCTCCGCTCTGATCGAAGAGATCGCGCCCGAATTGTTTGGCGGAACGTTGGTCGCCCAGGACGGCGACGCTCACCGGCAGTCGCGCGATGCGATCAAGGCGGCGTTCCTGCCCAAGGGGCTGACCCAGGCCGGCATCGGCGATCTGTTCGCGCCCGTCATTCTGGCGCGGGTGCAGGCGTGGCGCGACCGCGGCGACGTAACCATCCTGCGCGAAACCGGCGACCTGATGCTCAAGCTCATCTTCAGCCTCATGGGAATCCCCGCGCAGGACCTGCCGGGATGGCATCGCAAGTACCGGCAACTGCTGCAGTTGATCGTCGCGCCCCCGGTCGATCTGCCCGGACTGCCCTTGCGGCGCGGCCGCGCCGCCCTCGACTGGATCGACACGCAGTTGCGCCAGTACGTCCGCGACGCGCGCGCGCATGCCGCGCGCACCGGGTTGATCAACGACATGGTGAGCGCCTTCGATCGCAGCGACGATGCGCTCTCCGATGACGTCCTGGTCGCCAATATCCGCTTGCTGCTGCTTGGCGGTCACGACACCACCGCCTCGACGATGGCCTGGATGGTGATCGAGCTGGCGCGGCAGCCTGTGCTGTGGGACGCCCTGGTCGAGGAGGCGCAACGTGTGGGCGCGGTGCCGACCCGGCACGCGGACCTGGCGCAGTGTCCGGTCGCCGAGGCGCTGTTCCGCGAGACGCTGCGCATGCATCCGGCGACCACGGTCCTGCCGCGTCGCGCGCTGCAGGAATTGCAACTCGGCCAACGGCGCATTCCCGCGGGCACCCATTTGTGCATCCCGCTGCTGCATTTCTCGACTTCGGCGCTGCTGCACGAGGCGCCTGATCAGTTCCGCCTGGCGCGGTGGCTGCAACGCACGGAGCCGATCCGGCCGGTGGACATGCTGCAGTTCGGTACCGGCCCACACGTCTGCATCGGCTACCACCTGGTATGGCTGGAACTGGTGCAGTTCTGCATCTCCTTGGCGCTGACCATGCACAAGGCCGGGGTGCGGCCGCGGTTGCTGAGCGGCGTCGAAAAAGGCCGGCGCTATTACCCGACCGCACATCCGTCCATGACAATCCGCATCAGATTCTCATGAGCTGGCATCGCATGCCCCGTGTGGCAAGGCAGCGACGCCGGCAACACCGCGGCGGCTCGCCGCTCGCCGTGGCCGTCTCCTGTCAGGGACAAGGACATGAACAACATGCAGAGAGGTTCCACGCTACACGACGACCGAACTGGCGTTTCGGCGCATCCGTCAGGCTGCTGCCAGATATCTGGATGCAGGACGGCGCAAAGCGGGTCGAACAAGGCGCTGGCGCGTCTTCTCTGCGCCGAAGACGACGGTGAGACCGAGCTGATGGCGGCGATGCGCTACGCCACCTTGCATGGCGGGAAGCGCAACCGCGCCTTGCTCTGTCTGGCGGCCGGCGCACTGGCCGACACGCCGGTGCACATGCTCGACGACGTCGGCGCCGCCATCGCGATGATGCACGCCTGTACTTTGGTCCACGACGACCTGCCCGCGATGGACGACGACGTGCTTCGCCGCGGCCTTCTGACCGTGCACGTCAAGTTCGGCGAAGCCACTGCGATCCTGGTCGGCGATGCGCTGCAGGCGCACGCCTTCCTGACCCTGGCGAGTCTGGATGCGCCGGGCGACAACCGTATCGCGCTCCCGCGCGCTGGCGCAGGCGGTGTCCGCCGAGGGTGCCGCTGGCGGGCAGGCCATGGATCTGTCGCTGGTTGGAAAGCACGTCGGGCTCGACAGGATCGTGGCGATGCACCGGATGACGAGCGGAGCGCTCGTGCGCGCGTCCGTTCGCATGGGCACGCTATGCGCCATCGCGGAGGATGCCGCGCACGCTGCGCTGTACTGTGCGCTCGATCGCTACAGCGCATGTTCTGGCGTTGCAGGTGGTCGACGACATTCTCGACGCGACAGCGGATACCGCGACGCGGGGCAAGACCCCTGGCAAGGACGCGGCGGCGCAGAAGCGACCGGCGCGTCGATCATGGGGCTGCGGGCAGCGCGCCAGTTCGTGCCGGATCTGTTGCGCGACGCCGGGGAGGCCATCGCCCCGCTGGGCCCGCGTGCGGAACGGTTGGCGCAGATCCTGCAGCGGGCCAACGCGTATCTGTTCAAGCACGCGCCATGCGCATGAGCGCGCCCGTCCGCATGGAGGCGCCGCTGTGCCGCTGCGATCGGCCGGCGGCAGCGGTGCATGCTGCACTGTGTCCGAGTCCGCGGGGCCGATCGCAGCGGTTGCCCAGCACGGCCGCGGCGCACGCGGCGCGCTGCGCGCAAGCCTATGCGGCGGACCGGCGCCAGCATCGCGGCGCGTCGCCGCGCCGGAGCAGGCGGCCGTCCGGCGCTGCCCATGCGCCGGGCCGCGACGGGCCTGCGGCGCCGGGCCGCGACGGGCCTGCGGCGACGTGCGCGGCGTCTGCCCGATCCTGGTTCTCATCAACCGTCTGAAGGAACATCCCGCGTGAACGCGCTGTCCGAACAGATCCTTTCCGAATTGCGCCACCTGCTGAGCGAGATGAGCGATGGCGGCAGCGTCGGTCCGTCCGTCTACGACACGGCGCGAGCTCTGCAGTTCCACGGCAACGTCACCGGTCGGCAGGACGCATACGCGTGGCTCATCGCGCAGCAACAGGCCGATGGCGGATGGGGAAGCGCGGACTTCCCACTGTTCCGCCATGCGCCCACGTGGGCGGCGTTGCTGGCATTGCAGCGTGCCGATCCTGTTCCGGGTGCTGCCGACGCAGTCCAGGCTGCAACCCGGTTCCTCCAGCGCCAGCCCGATCCCTACGCGCATGCGGTGCCGGAAGACGCGCCGATCGGCGCGGAGCTGATCCTGCCGCAGTTTTGCGGCGAGGCCGCATCCTTGCTGGGCGGCGTGGCGTTTCCGCGCCACCCGGCGCTGTTGCCGTTGCGGCACGCGTGCCTGGTCAAGCTGGCGGCGATGGCGACGTTGCCGAGCGGCCATCCGTTGCTGCACTCCTGGGAAGCCTGGGGGACGTCGCCGACCACCGCATGCCCCGATGACGACGGCAGCATCGGCATCAGTCCGGCGGCCACCGCCGCGTGGCGTGCGCACGCCGTGACACAGGGGAGCACGCCGCAGGTCGGGCGTGCCGACGCGTATCTGCAGGCGGCATCGCGGGCGACGCGCAGCGGCATCGAAGGTGTCGTTCCCAACGTCTGGCCGATCAATGTGTTCGAGCCATGCTGGTCGCTGTACACCCTGCATCTGGCCGGGCTGTTTGCGCATCCCGCGCTCGCCGAGGCGGTGCGCGTGATCGTCGCGCAGCTCGACGCCCGCCTGGGCGTGCGCGGTCTGGGCCCGGCCTTGCACTTCGCGGCCGATGCGGACGACACCGCCGTTGCGTTGTGCGTCCTGCGCCTTGCAGGCCGCGACTCGGCGGTCGATGCGTTGCGCCATTTCGAAATCGGCGAGCTGTTCGTCACCTTCCCCGGCGAACGCAATGCCTCGGTGTCGACCAACATCCATGCCCTGCATGCGTTGCGACTGTTGGGAAAGCCCGCCGCCGGCACCAGCGCCTACGTCGAGGCCAATCGCAACCCGCACGGTCTATGGGACAACGAAAAATGGCACGTTTCGTGGCTGTATCCCACCGCGCATGCGGTCGCTGCGCTGGCGCAAGGCAAGCCCCAGTGGCGCGACGAGCGCGCCCTGGCGGCGCTGCTGCAGGCGCAGCGCGACGACGGCGGCTGGGGCGCCGGTCGCGCGTCCACATTCGAGGAAACCGCCTATGCGCTGTTCGCGTTGCACGTGATGGACGGGAGCGAAGAGCCGACGGGGCGCCGGCGCATCGCGCAGGCGGTGGCGCGTGCGCTGGAGTGGATGCTCGCCCCGGCGCATGCATTGCCGCAGACGCCGCTGTGGATCGGTAAGGAACTGTATTGCCCCACCCGGGTCGTGCGCGTGGCCGAACTCGCCGGATTGTGGCTGGCGCTTCGTTGGGGGCGGCGCGTCCTGGCCGAGGGAGCAGGAGCGGCGCCGTGATTCAGAGCGAACGCGCGCTGCAGCAGGTGCTGGAGTGGGGGCGTACCCTGACCGGGTTCGCCGACGAGCATGCCGTGGAAGCGGTCAGGGGCGGCCAGTACATCCTGCAGCGCATCCACCCGAGCCTGCGCGACAGCAGCGCCCACACCGGCCGCGATCCGCAGGACGAAACGCTGATCGTGGCGTTCTATCGCGAACTGGCGCTGCTGTTCTGGCTCGACGATTGCAACGACCTTGGCCTGATCGCGCCGGAGCAGCTCGCCGCGGTGGAGCAGGCGCTGGGGCAGGGCGTGCCGTGCGTGCTCCCCGGATTCGAGGGCTGCGCTGTGCTGCGCGCTTCGCTGGCCGCGCTCGCCTACGATCGTCGCGACTATGCTCAGCTTCTCGACGATACCCGGTGCTACTGCGCGGCGCTGCGCGCCGGACACGCGCAGGCAGCGGGGGCGGAACGCTGGTCCTATGCCGAGTACCTGCACAATGGCATCGATTCGATCGCCTACGCGAACGTGTTCTGTTGCCTGTCGCTGCTGTGGGGGCTGGACATGGCGACCTTGCGCGCGCGTCCGGCGTTTCGCCAGGTCCTGCGGCTCATCTCCGCGATAGGGCGCCTGCAGAACGATCTGCATGGACGCGACAAGGACAGGTCGACCGGCGAGGCCGACAACGCGGCGATCCTGCTGCTGCAGCGCTATCCGGCTATGCCTGTGGTCGAGTTCCTCAACGAGGAGCTGGCCGGCCATACGCGCATGCTGCACCGGGTGATGGCGGAAGAACGCTTTCCCGCGCCGTGGGGACCATTGATCGAGGCCATGGCGGCCATCCGCGCGCAGTACTACCAGACCTCGACCAGCCGCTACCGCAGCGACGCTGCGGGGGGAGGCCAGCGTGGGCCGGCCTGAACGCGCGCGAGGCGGCGCGTGCGCGGACTGCCGTCGGTCCGATCCGACGCAACGCCGTCGCCCGATGCGACGGATGGAGCGAGCATGAGCGACACCGCCCTGAGCCGGCGCAAGGACGACCATCTGGACCTTGTGCTGGATCGGCGAACGGCGCCGGCCACGGTCGCCGCCGGCGGGGAGTACATCCGGTTCGAACACTGCGCATTGCCCGAGTTGGACCTGACGCAGATCGACCTGCGCGCCTCACTGCTGGGCAAGACCATGCGCGCGCCGCTGCTAATCAGCTCCATGACAGGCGGGCTGTAATTCATTTCTCACAAAGGTTGTACGCATTCCAGCGCCGCTTGTTGTATCAGTCCGGCTTTTCCCGGGCCCGCTACGCCGTTGCAAAGCGCCTGGTTCAGCCAGTCAACGAAGGACCCTTTGTGAGGGCTGGCAGGAATGGTGTCACTTATCTGTTCGAGATACGCGTAAAATTTGGCGGCTGCACTATCCAGCCCTTGGCTGCGAACGATATTGGGTCGATTCAGTTGCGTGTCCACGCCAGGCAATTTGCCAAGCACCTCGACGCGGCCGACCGTGTCTGCGATGTCGTCGGCGATCTGGTACGCATGCCCGAGCAGTTCCCCCACCGTCGCCCATGGGGCCGGGTCAGCACCACCTGTCAGGGCGCCGCACGTGGCCGCCGCCACAAAGAGGGAGCCGGTCTTGTAATGGTGATAGCGGCCGATTGGGACGTGCGTCACGGCCTCCATCGACTGTCCGGCGATCAGCCCATGACTGGGGCCGACCGCTTCCGCGACCACCTCGATCATGCGCGCGACCAACTCAGGTGCCCGCGCAGCCTGCTGGCTTAGGTGTTTGAAAGCGGTCACGATCAAGGCATCGCCGGCCAGAACGGCGGTCGGCTCTCCGAATAGCCGGTGCACCGCCGGTTTGCCGCGGCGCAGCGCGGCGTTATCGAAGCAAGGCAGGTCGTCATGGACCAACGAGGCACAGTGCAGCAATTCGATTGCTGCCGCAGCTCTTGTAGCCAGCTCCGGATGGCTTGCGCCGGATGCATCGAAGACTTTCAAGCAGAGCTTGGGGCGCATCCGGGTGCCACCTGGAAACACTGCCGCTTCTAGCGCTTCCCGCAGATGAGTCGGCGACACCGGACTCAGAGCACTACCCATCGCGGCTCGCAGCGCCTGCTCGATGAGTTCGTCGCTAACGCCAACCACATCGACCGGGTGACTCGAAATCATATCGCATCTCCACTTGGCTTGCGCAGATGGGCTGACATCTAAAGCTATTGGTCATGGTTGATAGTAGCGACTGGAGCTTGGACCGGAACTACTGACCGGGCAGCGATCTGGGACCTAATTAGCAATTGGTGTGCCACCAGAGCATTTGTGCAGTGAATGCTTCAGTGGCGACGAAGGGTGCGCCTCGCCGGTGCGAGCCCCGAGGTTCAGGGTTGAGTTGCGGACATTATGTCACCGGCCAGATACGGATGAACGCCGTCAAATCTCTGAGCGAGCAGTCTGAAGGACAACCCAGCAATATGCGAGCTAATCGGGTCGAGCACCTTTCAAATGCAGCACGCGGCGCTCGCATCATGCCGTTTCCAGGACCTACAAGCAGCCCGCGGAGTGCTGCCTCCGAGTAATCCCAACTGATCGAACTAGCCTGAGAATGTGCGCAACCGCACACGATTGTCAGCTTTGCGTCCATTGAGCTGGACGGGGGTCTCGTCGAAGCAGACCAGAGGCCGCTCGTCATCCGGCGCTTCAGCATAGAGATCGAGCACGTCCTCCATGCGGGCGACGTATGCGCCATCGACACTGTCCTGCGCCACGGCTTGAGATCGTCGTCGGCCAGCCGGCGGCGCACAGTCTCACACGACAGGCTGTCTGATCGGTGAGTTTGACCATCGCGTCGGCCAGCAGCGTCAACGTCCAGCGTTTGCGACCGGCGGGCGGCCTAGCGCATGCTGTCGCCACCAGCAGGGCCTCTTCCTTGCCGGTCAGCTTGCGTTCCGCGCCAGGATGCGGCTCCTCGCTCAAGGCCCGCTCCAGATTGCCTTCCACGAAGCGGCGCTTGGTCCGGCCGACGGTGGAAAGGCTGACCCGGACGGCGAGCAAGCGTTCGCGCATCTCGGGAGTCAGGAGGATCATGCCGCGCTCCTGTCCATGTCGGGCTGGGTCTGGTCGTCGGCCGGCAGGAAGCCGAGAATCCAATCGGCCGCCTTGCTGGCCTGCGAGGCCGCCCGCACAATCGCGCGGTTGTCCTCTCGCAGGACATCCAGCCAGGAACCGATATAGTCGGCGTGCCGCACGGTCGGCACGATGCCGAGTGAAGCGCAGGAAAACGCGGCGCACAATTCGGCGATCAATTCCTCGAACGCGTATTTTTTCGTGCCGTACGAACCGCCGAGATCGCGGTTGAGGCGCGAACGATGACCGCAGGCATGGCCAAGCTCATGCAGCGCGGTCCGGTGCCAATTAATCGGTTCGAAATAGGCCGCCGGCGGCGGCACCTGCACGTAATCTTCTGCCGGCATATAGAAGGCGCGATGGCCGCCGATGCGAAAGTCGATGCCGGTTGCCTTGATCAGGGCCTCGACCTGCGGCTCGATCATGCCCGGCAGCGGCATTGGCGCGGTGGTCGCGATGTCGGCGGACAGTCCGTCGCATTGATCGGTGTTGAAGACCGTGAACCGCTTCAGGAATGGAACGGCCTGCGCCTCTTCGCCCGTCTCACGCGCACGGCGCCGTTCGTCGGCCGGCACGAAGCGGTCGGCATAGACCACGGTTATGCCGCGCTCGCCCTTGCGGACATGACCGCCAAGCGCAAGCGCCTGGCGGAAGGTCAGCCAGCTTTGGCCGGTAAAACCGCGCTCGATCACCGCCCCCCAGAGGATGAGAACGTTGATCCCGCTGTAGGGCCGGGCAGACGCGGCGTTCCTTGGCATCGACAGCGGCGCCTTTGCAGCCTCCGTCCCCCAGGGTTGAACCCAGGGCACGCGGCCGGCCTCCAGCTCGGCGATGATCTTGTCGGTGATTTCGTCATAAAGGCTTGCCCGGTCCTGACCGGTGCGCGCGCGAGGATGTCTGGACATCGCGGATCTTTCGCGACGGGCGCTGCAAGCCTCTCTCGCAGCTCCAACCCGTCGCGACCGAACCCGGCCAGCCCTCTCACTCTCGATGTTTGTTGTAGGAGCGTTATGTCTGTTGCAGGCGACGGCGTGCCGCCGCAAGAGCCTCAGACGAGCCCCCAGCCTTCGCGTCAGGGATGGAAGCCCGAATGGGTGAAAACCCGGCCAAAGGTCGGGGTTTCAGCGCAGCCGACAGCCCGGTCCCGCAGGGAGACGCACGGCAAATCCAGTGCGGGATGGAACGACCAGGCGCCTGGACCTAGACCTCTTCTCGAATCTTTGTCTGCGCGTCATAGATTCTGATCTGAAGCATGGGAAAACGCTTCTTCAGCTCTTCGGCACCCGTCTTGGCTCCGTCCCTGGTCGCAAATTCGGCCTTGAGTCGGCCATCTACTTCGAGCGCATATCCTGAAGCTGGCAATTCACGGGCAGCTGCAACCATCTTATTCCTTTTGCGCAGTGAGGAGATTGACGACAACGGCATACCGCGAGTCGCGCAAATCGCGCCAGCTCACTTAGATCTTGATTTGCTCCTCAACTGCAGAACTTTGATTCGCTGCCAGTTTAAAAATATCCTTTGAAATCAATCCAACTTTTATAAACCTGCAAAATTACAAACCAACCCACCTGGTTCGGGGGATGAGATCGGATGGGTACAGGCCCTTCAAAGGCGAAAGAGCTGGTGACAAAAGCGCGAAAGGAGATTCGATTGTCAGGCATTGATCCGGCTCAGCTCCACGCGGTTGCGGAGGACGATGCGGCGCGAGGTTTCCAGCGCGATGGTTCCGGACTGCGCCAGCTGGCTGAAGGTCCGCGACACCGTCTCGATCGTCAAGCCGAGATAGTCGGCGATGTCCTGACGCGGCATCGGCAATTCGATCGAAGGAGCGGCGGCATTGCGGCCCGCCATTTCCAGCAGAAACCCGGCCACCCGTTCTTCCGCGCTCTTCATCAGCACCATTGAGTGGTCGTGCATACGCTGCAGCTCGCGGACCGCAAGCGTCCAGAGCTGTTTGGCAACGACCGTTTCGTACTCGGCCCGGGCCATCACGGCGCTGCGTTTGGCGACCAGGATACGCGCCTCCCTGATCGCTTCCGCCGAGGCAAGATGCACTTCGCTGGCTTCGACATCGAAGATATCGCCGGGCAGATAGAAGCTGCCGATCTGGCGACGGCCGTCATCCAGCGTGCGACAGGTTCGCACCGCGCCGGAGATGACCTGGTAGAGGTATTCCGCCGGATCGTCTTCGCCGTAAATTTCAGCGTTGCGCGCAAAGCGTGTCGAAGCGCCGATCAAGCCGAGCGGGCCTTCGGGGAGCGTGTTTGACCGAACCGCAGCGGCCGGACGCGCGTGGATTGAGGACCCGGCGGTTGCGGCGGTGAGCATGGCAGATCTCCGGTTTCGATCGTCGGTGACGGCAGTCTGCCCGCTTCCCCGGGTTTCGAAACTCGTGTCATTCCCCTAAGTATAAATCCGGAGGCACCCGCAATCTTGCCGGTTGTGCGGCGGTTCATGCGCCCGTCAATGCAGCTCAAGGCGGCCCGCGCATGTTTGCGCTATCATCGCCGCCATTCGTCATGATGGCGGAATGCAGCCATGATTCGACCAAGAGCATTCTTGTCGCGCCTGCTGCGCGATAAATGGCGCGAGATCGCTAGTAGCACCGTTGTCGTGAGATCGAGGTTGCCATGCTTGACGGCTGTATCCTCATGTGCGCCGCCTGATGCCTGCGTCACGGCGTCGGTTGGCTCGATGCCGAAATGCTGAGGCAGGTCGATGGTACTGCCACGCACTGGCGCTACGGGCGGCGGATGACGGCGCCGATCAGCTGCTGTTGATGGGTGGGCGGCCATGGCTGAGCGGTGGCGATCTTGCGGTTTGTCGAAGCTCGCTCGGTTCGCCGCGCAGACGTCCTGGTGGGCCCTTCTGATGGCCTTCGCCCGCCTTGCGATCGCGGTGCTGACGCTGGGCGCTCGCCGGGTGCGCCGAGGTGGAGAATGTCTCAGGCGGCTCATCGTCGGCGATCGCCCGCCAGGCGGCGCCATCGAGATCGTCATACTGGCCGTTCCTGAGGGACCAGAGAAAGGCTGCAAGCCCGAGGGCACCGAGCATGATCGCAAGCGGCACCAGATAGAGCAGGACTTCCATCAGGCAGCTTTCCTCTGCCGGCGCGCGCGCAAGGCGTTCAGCATCACGAGCAGCGATGAGCCGGACATCGCGGCCGCGGCGATCAGCGGCGTCACCAGGCCGGCCATGGCGAGCGGAACGGCGAGCGCGTTGTAGATCACCGCGAGCCAGAGGTTCTGTCGCATCAGCCGCAGCGCCTTGCGCGAAATGGCGATCGCGGCTTGCACGGGTGCAAGCCGCTCGCCGAGAAACACCGCATGCGCCACCGACTGACTGAGGTGCGTCGCGGTGACCGGCGACATCGAGGCGTGAGCACCGGCCAGCGCCGGCGCATCGTTCAGGCCGTCTCCGACCATCAGCACCTTGTGGCCGTGGCGCGCGAGCTCGTCGATGCGGGCGATCTTGTCGACCGGGGTCACCTCGGCACGCCATTGGCAAATGCCGAGCGCTTCGGCAGCGGCCCTGACGGCCGGCTCCCGGTCGCCGGACAGCATTTCGACGGACAGACCCATGCGATGCAACGCGCAGATAACCTCAGCGGCATCGGGCCGGATGCGCTGACGGACTGCAAAGACATGGCGCATCAAGCCATGTCGAAACGCGACGACGGACGCCTCGGGATCGTTCTGAAGAATCTGGTTCGCCGCCTCATCGGCGCCGCACCAGGACGGCCGCCCCAGCCTGATGTCGACACCATCGACCACGCCGGAAACGCCCTGTCCCGGCACCTCCGTGATGCCCGGCAGCGGCGCTTTGGCGCCGGCCGCACGCGCAACCGCGGCGGCGACCGGGTGCCGGCTCGATAGCGCCAGGCGGCCGGCCAAATCGAAGACATCGGCAGGGATTGACCCGGCATTTGCGACGTCGAGTTCAGGCAGAGTCAGCGTGCCGGTCTTATCGAAGATCACCCGATCGACCTCGGCGATCCGCTCGATCGCCTCTCCCGCATTGAGCAATACGCCCGAGCCGAACAGGGCGCCGGAAGCCACGGTCTGAACGGCTGGGATGGCGAGTCCAAGCGCGCAGGGACAGGTGATGATGAGGACCGCGATGGCAATCACGATGGAATCGTGGAGCGTGGCGCCTGCGATAAGCCAGGCGATCATCGTCAGCAGTGCCGTGGCGTGAACGAGGGGGGCATAAAGTCGCGAGGCACGTTCGGCGAGGCGCAGATAGCGCGACCGCGATTGCAGGGCATTTTCCAGCAGCCGCGAGATTTCAGACAGTAGCGTTGCTTCGGAGGCCGCAGAGACGCGCACGCGCAACGCGCCGGACCGCACCAGGGTCCCGGCGTAGACCGCACTTCCGGCGATTGCGGTCGTTGGCCGTGTCTCGCCGGTGATCAGGCTTTGGTCGAGCTCGGAGCGGCCGCTGAGGACAGCGCCGTCGACGGCCGACCGCTCGCCGGGACGGAGCAGCACGATGTCCCCGGGGTGGATCGCGGCGACGGGAACGGTGCGGATCTCCTCGTCAGTGACGAATTTTGTTGCCGTTTCCGCCTTCAGCGCGGCAAGATTGCTCGCAAAAGCGCGGGTGCGCCGCCGCACGTTCTGGTCGAGATAGCGGCCTGCCAGCAGGAACGCGATCAGCATGATTGCCGCGTCAAAATAGGCGTGCTCGGCATGCGTCGCCGTTTCGAACAGCGACATCGAGAGCGCCAGGGCGATGCCGATCGAAATCGGCACATCCATGTTGACGCCGCGCGCGCGGAGCGCCGCGCAGGCCGACGCAAAGAACGGCTGGGCCGAATAGGCTGCCGCCGGCAGCACGATCAGCGCCGAGAGCCAATGAAAGAAATCGCGCTGCTCGCCCAGCATGTCGCCGAGATTGCCGAACCAGACCGGCACCGACAGCATCATCACATTCATCGCCGCGAAGACAGCGACCCCCAGGCGCCGCAGCAGCGCGCCCGCGAGATCGGCTTCCCGTGTCTCTGCGCCTGCCGGCTCGAATGGATAGGCTTTGTAGCCAAGCTCGGCGAGACGATCGACGAAGAGCGCAGGATCCACCGCGCCCGCCTTCCACTCCAGCGCCAGGCGCCGATCGGTCAGATTGACTCGCGCCAGGGTGACATCCGGGATCTGCGATAGATTGCGCTCGATCTTGGCCATGCAGCCGGCGCAACAGATGCCGTCGACCGCGAGATCGAGGCGCAGGTGATCCGGGCCGGATTTCTTCAGGAAGTGCGAAAAATCGATGGTCGATTGCATGGCAGCACGCCTCAATTCAGAACGACGCGGTTGCGCGATAGGAACAGGCGCTTTCCGTCCCGGTCGGCCTCGATCACCAGGTCCCACTGCCCCACCGCAACGCCGTGCGCAATTCCGTGGTAGTTGCCGCCGCCCCCCTCGATCATCGCAAACGCCTGGTCGGCTCGGCGGTCGGTCGGCCGCTCGAGCCGGCCGAAGACCGACAACCCGGCAAGCGGCGCGCCGTCCGGCGCCTTCGCGTCCAGAGCCAGCCGGGCCGTCCCGCCGGCTTGACGTTCGATATGCGCATCGATTTTCCAATCGCGCCCGCTCTGCTGATGCGCAGCCTGGATGTCCTTCTGATAGGCAAGGCTCGCACGATAGGCGCTGTCGACTTCGGTTCCCGGCAGCGTGGTAATGGCAAGCCGCATCATGACCGCGTTGACGCCGATCACGACGGCAAAGAAAGAGACCACGGCGATCAGGACGAAGCGTCCGGTGATGGGCCATATGGCGGATGAAGACGTTGTCATGTCCGGTTTCCTTCCGATTTCAGGGCGTCACAAAATGATCGGTGGCGGAGGCAACCTCGCCGAGCCCGATGTCGGTGATGCGGAACTTCACCGGCTGGGTCTTCTCCGCTTTCTCGCCGACAGGCGCGGTCACCAGCACCCGCAACTCAGTGGTGGCATCGCGCGCGAGGACGATCATCGGCCGGTCCGGCGTGACGGAATCGACGCCGACGATGTGGATCTGCGCATTGGCGGGGCCGTCGACATCGACGACAATCACGCGATCAAATCCGCGCTTGTTGAGGAAGCGCAGCGTATAGCCGTTGCGGATGGCGCCGGCGCTGAGCTTGACCGCCACGGGGTTACGGTCGTGCAGCACGTTGACGTCCAGCAGCGACCGCGTCAGTAGCGTATGCAGCATCACCGCGCAAACGATAGTGATCAGCGACGCATAGACCAGCGTCCGGGAACGGATCGGCTTGAAGACTTCCGTCTTGCCGGATGTCCGCCGCTCCACATTGATGTCGTTGTCGTAGCCGATCAGGCGCATCGGCCTGCCGATCCTCTTCATCACGTTGTCGCAGGCATCGATGCAGAGGCCGCACTGGATGCAGCCGAGCTGCGCGCCGTTGCGGATGTCGATGCCGGTCGGGCAGACCGCGACGCACTGGTTGCAATCGATGCACTCACCGATCTTCTCGCCGAGCGCGCGCAGGTCTCGTCCCTTCTTCGTCGAACAACGCGGCTCGCCGCGGTCGTATTTGTAGGTGACGTTCAGCGCCCATTCATCGGTGAGCGCGGCCTGGATGCGCGGCCATGGGCACATGTAGAGGCAGACCTGCTCCCGTGCGTGGCCGGCCAGGAGATAGGTCGAAGCCGTCAGAATGCCGATCCAGATGCAGGCGATCGCCGGCGCCTGGAACGTGGCGAGATCCCTCACCAGCGTCGGTGCATCGGAGAAATAGAGGACCCAGGCGCCGCCCGTCCACCAGGCGATGATCAGCCAGATCGCGTATTTCAGCACGCGCCGCGCCAGGCGATTGGCTGTCAGCGGACCCGCATCGGCCTTGATTCGCGCGCGGCGGTCGCCCTCGCTCCAGCGCTCCACCGCATAGAACAGGTCGGTCCACACCGTCTGTGGGCAGAGATAGCCGCACCAGATGCGGCCGCCGAGCGCATTCATCAGAAACAAGGTGAAGGCAGCGAGGATCAACAGCCCGGTGAAGTAGTAGAACTCCTGCGGCCACAGCTCGATGAAGAAGAAATAGAAGCGCTGGCTGGGAAAATCGATCAGCACAGCCTGGTCGGGCGCGCCGAGGCCCCGATTCCAGCGCACCAACGGCAGCAGGTAATAGACGCCGAGGCAGAGCGCCATCAGCCCCCATTTGATCCGCCGGAACGTGCCGGAAATCCGCTGCGGATAGATTTTCTTCTGGGGTGCATAGAGCGGCAGATCATCATCGCCGGCCATCAGCACCTTCGAAGTGACGTTCTTGGTCATCGGAAGGCCCATCAAAATCCCCCGATAAGGCTCCATTACCCGAAGGCGGAACGGCTTCACCGGGGTGAACCGCTCAAAGCTCGCCCGGCATTGCTATTTGCCGCCGCCGAGCGAGTGGACGTAGACTGCGAGCGCCTTGGTCGTGACCGGGTCCAGCCGTCCGCTCCAGGCGGGCATGACGCCGGCGCGGCCCTTGGTGATCGTCTCCACAAGGGTGGACTCGTCCGAGCCATAGAGCCAGATCTGGTCGGTCAGGTTCGGCGCGCCGAACTCCTGATTGCCTTTGCCATCCTCGCCGTGGCAGCTCACGCAGTTCTCGGCAAAGATCGTCTTGCCGGCGGCTGGGTTGTAGCCGGCCGCGGTTGAAAGTCCCGAGAGCGAGCGCACGTAATTGGCCACCGTAACGATCTCGTCCTTCTTCAAGATGCCATCGCGCCCGAAGGCGAGCATCTGGCCTTCATGCGCCTTCGCATTGCCGGATCGCGCGCCGAACTGGATGGTCTGCATGATCTGGTCGAGCGTGCCGCCCCAGAGCCAGTCGTCATCGTTCAGATTCGGATAGCCCTTCGCGCCGGCGGCGCCGCTGCCGTGACAGGGCGCGCAATTGTCGCCGAACACCGTCTTGCCCCGCGCCCGCGCCAGGGCCAGCAGCGCCGGATCGTTCTCGATGTCGGCAAGAGACGCGGTGCCAAGCGCCTTCATCTTTTCGCCGCGCAACGCTTCGAGTTGGGCGAGATTCTCGGTAACGGCGGCGCGATTGGTGGTGTGCAGGACGCCGGCCGTATAGCCGCTCACCAGCGGCCACGCCGGATAGACCACCCAATAGCCGAAGGCCCAGACGATGGTGGCGTAGAAAGTCAGCACCCACCAGCGGGGAAGCGGCGTATTCAGCTCCTTGATGCCGTCCCATTCGTGGCCCGTGGTCGACCGGCCGGACACGCGGTCGGTGTCGTCGTGCTGGCTCATCTGTCAATCCTCCCGCAGCGGCATTTTCGCCGCGGCATCGAACGGCGCCTTGTTGCGGGGACGCAGCGCGTAACAGACGATAGCAAGGAAAATGCCAACGAAGACCGGCGTCCAGAAATTGAGCACGAACTGCGACACCAGGTTTTCAACGGAGACAATCGCTTTCATCACAAAATGCCTTCAACGCAGATTGGCTTTTTCGTCGTAGAGCTTGAAGTCGACCAGCGTCCCCAGCATCTGCAGGTAAGCGACCAGCGCATCGAGTTCGGTGGGTTGGCCCGCCTTGCCGTCGAAGCTGTGGACAAGCGCATTTGGATAGCGCTTCTGGAACGCTTCGGCATCCGCAGCATCGGGATCGAGCTGAGCCTTGAGGTCGGCTTTGGCATGGGCGATCTGGTCGTCGGTATAAGGTACGCCGATCGCGCGGTTGGTCCGCAGATGCGCGGCGACGTCCTCAAGCTCGAGTTCGGTCGCAGCCAGGGATGGATACCCCGGCATCACCGATCGCGGCACGATCGCCCGCGGATTGACCAGATGCCGGACATGCCAATCATCGGAATATTTGGCGCCGACGCGGGCGAGATCGGGCCCGGTACGCTTCGATCCCCACTGGAAGGGGTGGTCGTACATGCTCTCGGCGGCCAGCGAGTAGTGGCCGTAGCGCTCCACTTCGTCGCGCAGCGGCCGGATCATCTGCGAGTGGCAGAGATAGCAGCCTTCACGGACATAGATGTTGCGCCCGGCAAGCTCGAGCGGCGTGTAGGGCCTGACGCCGTCGACCGCCTCGATCGTGCTCTTGAGATAGAACAGCGGCGTGATTTCGACGAGACCGCCGATCGCGATGACCACGAGGATTCCACCGATCAGGATGGTCGCGTTCTTCTCGAAGATCTTGTGTCGATTCCAGAAGGACATGGGATGACCTATTCGGCAGGCTGGAGCCGGCCGGCGGCGCGTGCCTCCTCGGCTTCGCCGGCCTTGACCGTCATCCACAGATTGAAGGCCATGATCAGGGCGCCGATCAGGAACAACGCGCCCCCGGCTGCACGGATGATGTAGAAGGGATGCATGGCCTCGACGGTCTCGATGAAGGAATATTCAAGGAAGCCGAGCGAGGTGTAGGCGCGCCACATCAGACCTTGCAGGATTCCGGACACCCACATCGCGGAAATGTAGAGAACGATGCCGAGGGTGGCGATCCAGAAGTGCCAGTTGACCAGCTTGAGGCTGTAAAGTCCGTTGCGATTCCACGCCCACGGCACCAGGCAATAGAGTGCGCCGAAGGAGACGAAGCCGACCCAGCCGAGCGCACCGGAATGCACGTGGCCGATGGTCCAATCGGTGTAGTGGCTGAGCGAGTTGACGACCTTGATCGCCATGATCGGGCCTTCGAACGTCGACATCCCGTAAAAGGCGACCGAGACGACGAGCATGCGCAGGACGGGGTCGGTACGCAGCTTGTCCCAGGCACCGGACAAGGTCATGAGCCCGTTGATCATGCCGCCCCAGGACGGCATCCACAGCATGATCGAAAAGGTCATGCCGAGCGTCTGCGCCCAATCAGGCAGCGCGGTATAGTGCAGGTGGTGCGGGCCGGCCCAGATGTAGAGGAAGATCAGCGCCCAGAAATGAATGATGGAAAGCCGATAGGAATAGATCGGCCGCTCGGCGCGCTTCGGGATGAAATAGTACATGATCGCGAGGAAACCGGCGGTGAGGAAGAAGCCGACCGCATTGTGGCCGTACCACCACTGGAACATGGCATCCTGAACACCACCCCAGGCAATGTAGGACTTCGAGCCGAACACCGAGACCGGCAGCGCGGGGTTGTTGCCGAGGTGCAGCACGGCGATCGTGACGATAAACGCCAGATAGAACCAGTTGGCGACGAAAATGTGCGGTTCCTTGCGCTTGACGAGCGTCGCCAAGAACACCAGCAGATAAGTCACCCAGACGATTGTCAGCCACAGATCGGCGTACCACTCCGGCTCCGCATATTCCTTCGACTGCGTGACACCGAGCAGATAGCCGGTGCCGGCGATCAGGATAAAGAAGTTGTAACCGAGCACGACAAACCAGGGCGCGAGATCGCCGGCGAGCCGTGTGCGGCAGGTCTTTTGCACGACGTAGAACGAGGTCGCGATCAGGACGTTGCCGCCGAACGCGAAGATCACGGCCGACGTGTGCAGCGGACGAAGGCGGCCGAAGCTGGTCCAGGGGAGATCGAGATTGAGCGCGGGCCATGCCAGTTGCGAGGCGATGATCAGTCCCACGGCAAAGCCGGCAATGCCCCAGAACATCGCCGCCACGGATGCGAACTTGATCGGTCCCAGATTGTAATTGGGACGCCCGTTGATCTCCTGCGGGGGCGGTTTGGCCGGGCGATCATAGTAGCGGTTGAGGATCGCAAACGCAGCCGCGATGCTGGCGGCGCATCCAAGCGACGCGTGAAAGGCGAACGGGGCGTCATGCGCGAATCCCGCACCGATCAGGCAAAGGAATGCGAGCACCGCAAACAGCGGCCACAATGTCGCTTCTCCGATCGTCATCGATTTTGCGCCAGCGGAGACGTTCGTCATGGTGCGACATCCTCGAGGAGTGGATCAGGGAGGCACGCCGCGGCGCCCGGGTTGATCGACATCAATTGCGCCTGGCGGGGCCCGGCGGAATCGGTGGGGCGCACCGCCGCACATCCTCCGCTAACGCCTGAAGCGTCTGCTCATTTGGGCAGTATTTTGACGGCGTCGCTTGCCGCTTGTGCTCTAAGTCCCGGGCGCAGCGCGCCGTCGACGAGCATTGGCTGCACACGCGTCGCAGATCGCGGAGCACGTCACCGTGAGATGCTTCCAAATCGTCCTCGGCAAGGCCCGCATAGGAGAGGCGTCTGCTCAGGGACTGAAGCGAACCCGAAGGCTTCAAGATCAGCGCAGCGAGCTCCGTCCTGGAAAGATTCAGCTCGCGCGCGATAACCTCGATGTCCCGCTGGTCCAGCCGCAGCAACTCGTTCCTGCGCTCCATGGCGCCCTTCAAGCGGTCACGGAGATTGCCGAACAGTGTGCTGCACCTCTTGCCGGCCGCTTCAATCAACATTTGACGATTTGGGTCCCGTTTTTCGATGATGTGTTACATCCGCCAAGGGACTTTGTCGTTGATGCAGATCAAATTGCCTTGCTGAACTGTGCGGCCTGCGCGCATCGATAGGTATCGAAAGTTGCGGCGATGACGCGAACGACGGCCCGGCCGGCTTGCGTCACCGTCAATTTCGCGCCCGCGATCTCGACCAGCCCCTCCGATTGCATCGGTGTCAGCCTCGCCATTTCATTGCGAAACTCGGCATTTGGCGCGACGGCGTCCAGATCGACGGTGAAATCGCACATCAGCCGCTCGATGATTTGCGCGCGCTGCCGGTCGCTTTCATCGCGTCGGCATCCCTTCGCCGAGGCGAGTGAGCCGGCAGCGATGGCACCGACATATCTCGGAACATCCGCGAGGTTCTGCACGAAGCCGTCCGCGAAGGTCGATATCGCGGAGGCGCCGAGCCCGAGAAGAACGCCGCTGGCATCCTCGGTATAGCCCTGGAAATTGCGATGCAGCTTCCCGCCTGCCGCAGCCCTTGCGAGCGCATCGCCGGGCTGGGCAAAATGATCGATGCCGATGCTCAGATAGCCGGCGCCAATCAGCTCCTCAGACATGACCTCGGCCTGCTCGATGCGCTGATCCTGCGACGGCAGCCTGGCTTCATCGATGCGCCGCTGGTTGGCCTTGAGCCACGGCAGGTGCGCATAGCCGAAGCAGGCGATGCGGTCCGGCCCCATTGCCGCGACCAACGCGCAAGTCTTGCGAATCGAGGCGGTTGTCTGCAGCGGCAGCCCATACATCAGATCGACGTTCAGATTTCTGATTCCGGCCGACCGCAATCGCTCGACGGCCGTCTCGATGACAGACAGCGGCTGGAGGCGGCCGATCGCGGCCTGAACTAAAGGATTGACGTCCTGCACGCCCAGACTCGCACGCGTGACGCCGAGTTCTGCCAGGGCCTCCACGAGCGCGACAGTCACATGACGTGGATCGAGCTCGATCGCGTGCTCGAGGGCGTTCGCAAACGGAAATTGGCGGCGGAGCGCGGCGACGACGGATCGCAGGCCGTCAGGTCCGAGAATGCTTGGCGTTCCGCCGCCCCAGTGCAGCCGGGCAATTTTGGGCCTCGCCTCCACCAGGCTCGCGATAAGACCGATCTCGGCTTCCAGCGCGCGGCGATAGGCCTCGATCACATCCAATCTTACCGCCATCCTGGTATTGCAGCCGCAGTACAGGCATATCTTCCGGCAATAAGGCACGTGAAGATAGACCGAGACGGTCTGACGCGGGTTGAGGCCGGCCAGCCAGGTCTCGTGATCTTTCGCGCCAATGTCAGGCGAGAAATCGGCGGCAGTCGGATAAGACGTATAGCGCGGCACATTGTGGCCCGCATAGCGGCGCACGACGGGGTTCAAGATACATCGACCTTGCTAGGAGGCCCGGGCCCGCTCCAGCGCGGTCGGCGCCCGGAATTCGACGGCATCCGCGAAGATCATCCAGTCATGGACGTGCCTCTGCCGGCAGAAGTCGGCTTCCGCTCGTCGAACTGCGTCGGTCAGGGACGGAGCTTCGATGGCGAACGCCGCCTGGCACGCGCGATGCTCGTGCCCAGTGTCGTCGAAGACTGTCTTGATAAAGCGCACCTCAAATAAGGGCATTGTGTTCTCCTGTTTGCCGACATGTTGCTCAGAACCGGAGCGAAGTCCTTGAGCAAGATCAATCAGGCATCGCGCCCGATTGTCCATCCAACCGCAATAACGGCAAAGCCGATGATCAGGATGACAGCAACGAAACTCATAACGCTGAAGGCGCGACACCGCTTCTCTTCAATTCTCGGAAACCTTCGACCGAACCACCCAGCCGTCCATCGGCGGACAGCCCGAAGACGCCATAAGGCGGGCAAAGAGAAAGTGCGCCGCCGCCAGCAGATTGGCGCAGATAAAGCCCATAAGACCAAGGCCTTCGAACGTCAGGTCCATTCTCAGGTGATAGCGGCAAGGCTGGCCTCGGCGTGTACCACTTCCAATGTTTCGGGTATTCCCGCTTCGCGGTTTCGATAACGATATTCTTAACCCGGGGGAGCGGTGCGTGTGTTGATCTCAATCAACTGTCGCTATCACTTATCCAGCTCAAGGAGCAGTCGCGCGATGAACTGATGATCGCGCAATCACACCCGCGACGGCGAAGAGCCGGGCTTGTATGAATGTCTCAAGGAGACGGTTCAGCAAACATGAGGCGGTGCGCCAGGACGATCACGCCGGAGATGACGGCGGCATCTCTTGCACCTTTCATCACCACGAATGTGGTACCCGGCTAAGAGCAAGGGCGTCTCGAAGCCGATGCACTGAAGGCTTCGTTTCCAGTCAAGCGGCATCCTGCCGCACGACGATGACATGATGGGCACGACTGTCGACGAGATCATGTCGCATCACGCCATAAGGGTCGATGCTGAGGAGATTTGCATCGCGTGCTGCATTTGATAGAACAATCTAGCTGTCTCGACGGCAGAGGCCGCCAAGTGAGGCGGCCTTACTTTTCCGTTCCGTTCTTCCGTGCGCGCATCGCCATCTCAACTTGTTCCGCAAGACCTGTCAGATGGCTAGCTAGCCGACCAAACAGATCGCGCTTGGCCTTGTCGGTTGCAAGGTCTCGGATCAGGGCGCATTCAGCGGCATCTCTGCGAAGCTTTTCGACCTGAGCCTGATAGTCCTTCATCGCCAGCGCCCATTTCCTTGTTGTGACGAGTTTCGGCGTGGGAACAAGTAGAGTCAATTTACATAATGCCCGTAAAAACTCTGTTCGTGCGTGAGGATATGATCCGGGCGCTCGCAAGCACTGGCACTGGTCGGGCCGGCGGGCATCGGCTACGCGATGCCGGGCGACGCCAGGCCTCACAGACCCGCAGCGAGCGCGAGACGCATCAGTTCGGACATACTGCGCGCGCCCGTCTTCGCCATGAGATTGGCACGGTAGACCTCGACCGTGCGCGGACTGATGCTGAGCTCATGCGCGATGACCTTGTTGATCTTGCCGGCCACGAGCCCCTGCAGCACGTCGCGCTCGCGGGGCGATAGGTCTGCGAGCCGCGCCCCGGCCTGCTTTCGCCGTGAATTTTCGCCCAGAGCGGATGGATGGGTATCGAGCGCGGCGCGGACCGCGTCCAAGAGCGCCGCATCATCGAACGGCTTTTCAATGAAATCCGCAGCACCCGCCTTCATCGCCTCAACGGCAAGCGCAACGTCGCCGTGGCCGGTGATCAGGATCACCGCACTGGCTGCTCCTTCGCGTTTCAACTTCCTGACCAGCTCGATGCCGCTGATGCCCGGCATGCGAATATCAGAGATGACGCAGCTTAAAAGCTCGGCCCCGCCGCCGGCCAGAAACGCATCGGCCGTCTCGTAGACCTGCGACTTGTATCCATTGACGTCGAGCAGGAACGCCAGCGAATCCCGCATCGCAGCGTCGTCGTCAATGACGTGAATAAGCGGCTTATCGTTCATCAGCCGCCTCCGTTTCGGCGAAGGGCAGCGTAAAGTCAAATACGGTGCCACCGCCGTCGTTGGGACGCGCCGCGACGCGTCCGCCATGTGCTTCGACGATGGTTCGGCAGATTGAAAGACCTACACCCATGCCGTTTGCCTTGCTGGTGACGAAGGGTTGAAACAGCTTCTCGGCAATCTCCGGGGCGATGCCCGTGCCAGTATCGGTGACGGAGAAGAAGGCGAACCTGTTTTGGCGTGTGACGCCGATAGTCAGCTCGCGCCGGCTGGTCGTTTCCATCGCCTCGATGCCGTTCCTGATGAGGTTGAGCGCGACCTGCTGGATCTGGACCTTGTCGACGACGACATCGGGAAGATCGTGGTCGCAGCGCAGCGACACGCGCACGCCTTGTTCCCGGGCGCCGACCAGGGCGAGCGCTGCCGCCTCTTCGAGCAGCGTTGCCGGATTCTCGATAGTGTGCTCGGTCTCGCCTTTGGCGACGAACTCCCGCAGGCGCTTGATGATCTCGCCGGCGCGCAACACCTGGTCTGCGCTGCGCTCCATGGCGTCGCGCACGCGCTCCTTGTCAAACTCGCCCGCCTTCAGCAGGGTCGCGGCGCCGCGCAGATAGCTTGTGATCGCGGACAATGGCTGATTGAGCTCGTGCGCGAGCGAGGACGCCATCTCACCCATGGCGGTCAACCGCGACACATGCACCAGCTCCGACTGCAGCTCCTGCATCCGGCGTTCCTGGGTTCGGCGTTCGGTCAGATCGCGGACGAAACCGGTAAAGTAGCGCTCGGCGCCGGCCTTGGCCTCGCCGACTGCGAGTTCCATGGGAAATGTCGAACCATCCTTGCGCTCGCCGACCACGATCCGCCCGACCCCGATGATGCGACGCTCGCCCGTGGCGTGGTAGCGATCGAGATAGCTATCGTGCCCCTGCCGGTAGGGTGTCGGCATCAGGATCGAGACATTCTTTCCGATCGCCTCCCCGGCCGACCAGCCGAAGAGGCGCTCGGCCGTGACACTGAATGATCGCATGATGCCCCGGTCATCGATCACAACCATGGCTTCCGGGACGGTATCCAGGATCGACTGAAGCTGCGCCTGCCGATATCGGGCATCTTCGGACTCTCGCCGCAGCCGGTCTCCGATCATCCCGAGGATGGGACCCATGGCCGCGAACAGGGAGACATCGATCAGGTTCGCCGGATTGCTGTAGAGGCTCGCTCCGAGGAAATATGTGCTGCTGCCGAGACAGAGGAGCGTGGCAAAGATGGCCGGCCCACGGCCGCCGGCAAATGCCGCAAGGACGACGACCGGAATATAGATTACGGTGAAGGTCCGATCCTCGAAATAATGATGCAAGGCAAGGCGCAGAAAGAAGATGAAAGCGGAGGCGGCGGCCGCCGCGCCGTAGCGAAGCCAAAATCGGCCTTGTGCTGTCATTCAGTGACCCGATGCGGCAACGAACGCGTCTTTGCGAGAATGGACGTGATCGCCTCATAGCACGACTGGCCGTCCTTTCGACAAGAGGGGGCTGGAAGACACTAGTCTTTTGCGGACCACGGACGCCAGTGCGTCGGATCAATGACGACCCGCTCACGGGTCGTATCCTTGATCCAGCCGCTCGGAGTGCGACGACAGGCGAAGATCAGCGCATGCACGCGATTGCCTTCGATCACGGCGAGCTCGAGCGCTCGCTCGTACGGGGCCGTCGAAATCGCTTCCCACACTGTTCGCTCGTCCATTGCCTTCATCTCGCAGGCTATCCTCGCCCGCCCGGGGCGCATGCGACGGTCGTGCATCCAGCCTCTTGGCGGAGCTGCTCTAAAGAGTGCAACACTAGCAAGGCTTGCCGCCGGGGCATTGACGCAGGTCAAGGACCATGCGCCGCCGTGCTCCGTCAAAGGCGGTCATCGTCGTTCTGCTTGCGTCACACAAAAAGGCCATGACGCCAGGCGCGCCCGTGCGGCTCCCCAAGATCTCGCCGGCGAGAACGTAGCGCAGCACGATGTGGCGGCCCCGAGGCTGTTTGTCTTCAACGCGCAAATGCAATCGCACGAAGAACGACTTCGGATCGGCCCCTGCTTTAAGACAGCGGCGTCCTTCTCATATCGGACATAGTGCGCCTCGCTCAAGATCTCGTTGAGCTCTCCAGGTGCAAGCCCGGTGAAGAACGGAATTTCGCCGAACCGATTGATTGCCGGCGTTTTCTCTACAGCGGCAGCTCCATGCTGGTCATAAGACAGGAGATTCGTTGGAAAATTTGCGTCAGCTCAAATCTCGACCGTCGATCCAGCGCTAATGAGTGGGCCGTGAACGCGAGACGACAGGAGATCATGATGCACAAGGCGCTGCTTCTGGCTGCCGCAGCGATGCTGACCGTGACGAGCTTCGCTGCTGCCGCCGAAATCGAGGTCAAGATGCTGAACAAAGGTTCAGACGGCGGCATCATGGTGTTCGAGCCGGCGCTGGTCAAAATCGATCCCGGCGACACGGTCAAATTCGTTGCCGCCGACAAAGGACACAATGCCGCGAGCATCAAGGGCATGCTCCCGGACGGCGCGGTTCCCTTCGTCGGCAAGAATGGCGAAGACATCAGTGTGAAATTCGATCAGGCCGGCGTCTATGGTGTGAAGTGCCTGCCACATTACGCCATGGGCATGGTGGCGATGATCGTGGTCGGGACGCCGACCAACATCGAGCAGGCCAAAGCGGTGCCGCAGGTCGGCAAGGCCAAGCAGATTTTTGCGACGCTGTTCGAGAGAGTGGAGGCCGCCAAGATCCTCTCCAGGTAGGAGACGTCCCGTATGTCGGTCGCGCGCCTTCGCAACTATGAGGGACGCACGCCGTCGTGCTATACATTCCGCGTTCTTCCTGCTGGGCTTGATCTATTCCGGCGCGGTGATCCCACTGTGGCTGGGCGTATTCGCGGGAGACCTTGTTCCCCACGAGCTTTGCACCACGCTACTGGCATGTCGACGAAATGCTGCTCGGCTACGTCGCGACGATCCTCGGCGGGTTTTCTGCTTACGGCGGCTCCGAACGGACCGGGCGGCTTCCGCTGCAGGGCACGCTGCTCGTGCCCTGCTCCACCTGGCTCGCTGGACGGAACGTGGTCGTCTTAATGTCGTCGATCGGATGACCGGCCGGCCGGCCGGCGATCGACGCAGCATTTCCCGCTTTCCGACGCGGTCAGGCGAGCTGTCGAACGTCTGGAATGAAGCGCGCCTACAAGGTTTCTATGCGGCAAATGCAGAAACAAAAGAAGATGAGCAGTGCAGAGCCACTTCAATTGTTGGCTTATCCAGGCAAAAGCAAAGTGCTTAGCGACCTCGCTGCGAGCGCCCTTCGGCGCTCGGCCGCCCACTATGCGCAGCGAGGAACTTCAAAGTTACCGAGCTTAACGGCCGCCGCCCGGCACAAGCTCGTGCTATCAACGGGCCCTGTTATTTTCTCATGTTAATATGACCATTTTCAGCTGCCACGGGAGCGTTGCCGCCCGCGGCGATCTTGATCGCCGCCCACGTCATTCTCCGCATTGGTCACATTGAATTTTTCGTGCATCCACGTAACGAAGCTCTCGGTCCCCATCAAATCAATGTCGAATTCGTTTTCCAACTGTATGGCTATCCGCGCCTTATTGTCGTCGACAAGCACGACAGCGGCCTCGCCGTCCGCAAGCACACTTTCGACGACGTCAAGCACCTGAAGGACACTCTTCTCTCCACGCCCCTTCCAGGACGGCTTCAACTCGGGTTTTGAGCCGGCGAGCGTCCATGCCTCCATCGCCTTCGCGTATTCAATACCTTCGTGTGTCTCGACAATGTGGATACGGTTCTCATTGCGCTTGAACCAGTCAGTAATTGTTGCGCGGTGTTCAAGCCGCTGATCGTCACCTGGATTGGGGGGGCGAGTTGCCTCCGTCTTGACCATGTCTGGAATCCACACATCGGCATTCGGTACGAATAGCCAGTCCAGCGCATCGCTTCCGATCATTGCGAGGAGAGAAATCGGACCCGTAGCAGGAATCAGGATCCGCGACCTACGCTCGTGCTCGACTGTGAGCTCTTCTGCGCTCATTTGAGACCCAGCCTCCGTTCGACGGCCGCAATCTCGGCGTGGACAGCTTCCCTATTGCGGCCGCTCAAGGCCGCATCGGCCATCGCAAGCGCAAGGCTCTTGCGGTCGGAGGTCATATACCCAAGCGGGTCGCGCATCGGCACGCGTCTTCAGTCAAATTTATAGGAGGCCTGGAAGAACGTGCCCCACCGTTCCATGCGGTATTTCGCAAGAGCAGGCGTCTGAATTTGAGCACCCTGCCGGTTGGCGTTGAAGGTCACATCGCTGTCCTTTTTGGTCCACATTGACCAATATCTGCCACCAACTCCGATGCTGACATATTTGGTGAGGAAGTACGATATCGCCCCTTCCACCTGAAGGCCTCGCCACCGTCTCCGCGCTGATCGTAGAACGTTGTCTCTGAGGGGAGGAGATGGTTGTCACGACCACTGAACTCGGTCCATGGCAGGTAAGCAATTTCGGCGCTCACGCGCCAGCGTTCAAGCACCAAAGCGGCGCCAAGGCCGATGCGCGGCGCATTCCAATTGGTGTCTTGACTGTCGACGAGCAGCCGCTGCCGCAGGAACGACCCGTTGCATGGCCAGGTCAGCGAGGACGACGAGGCCTGCACGCAACCTGTCGAATCAGACTTCTGGGCGTGGTAGGTCCATCCGACAAATGCGCCGAGCTTATGCCGCGGAAAGCCGGCAAAGGTCCCGTCCCGGAATTCGTTGTGATTGGCGATGGCGCCGCGATTGCTTTGCCAAGCGGCGCCTCCTTTGACGTAGGCCAGCGTGTGGCCCTGCGGGCCAAAAGCGTAACCCACACGACCGGTTCCCGTGGCAAGGACGCTTGGACCTGCGTTGCAGGTTGCGATCACAACAACGCTGGAGAAGGCAAGACAGGTGTTTGTGCCGTCCGAGACAGCACGGCTTGCCTCCAGTTCGAGGCCGAACACCCAGCGGTCCCTCTGCCAGTTGTAGCCGAGCTGTCCGCCGGCCAGGAATGCAGGCGTGTCAACGACGTCCCCGTAAATTGACGGGCCATAGGGATCGCTGAACGACGTCCGGCCGTAGCCCCCGCCGACGTGTCCGCCGATATATCCTCCGGTCCAGCTCCACAGTTTGGGCGGGGCCTTTGCTGCCGGCCTAAGATCTGTTGAATTGACCGCTCCGCTTGCAACGAGCGCAGCTGTTGCGGCACCCCAGGTGAGAACTCCAAATCGCATCACGACCTCACAATGCGCGTCATCATCGAACGAAGGCTGATGACACTCAGAAATTTGCGCCCGTCCTTCGGTGGACCGAGTGCGACATCTGCTTCAGGCGTGTCGCCACAGCGCATGCATCAGCGACACAGGGACATGGAAATGCGTCGAAGCTCACCGCCTGCGACGGGCAGAGGGTCTCATCGCAATCCAAGATCGTTGCGTGCTGATGCTGTTACACCGTCTTACACACGCAGCCTTCGCGACTGCAGGATTGAGGCCAGCGCCAAACCGGCCTTCATTGCCTCTGGCTTGTCGCGCGCAATGTCGCGTTCGCGATAGCTTGGCGAGCTTCGGACAAGCCGTGCGTTTGTTTTCGGACATAAGAAGCTAGGGCGCCGCTACCCGCCTCCGACCGCACGAGTGCCTCTGCACAGTGACCATGACTCTTTGGAAGCGTCGCGTTCTCTTCGCCCATTTCGGCGCGGGCCTTGTTCTGTAGCGAACGTCCATTTGATGCGGGAGCGTGCCGGCATCCCGCTGCCGTTCCCAAGGGGTGATCTCGCGGCGCGATCGGCTAGATCATTGATCCAGCGATAGGCATTTTCCGCACAAGACGCTCAATCCCGATCTCAATCATATCGAGCCAGCTTGCACCCTTGGAGGTGTCGTGGAAGTCCGAGCCGCCGCAAGATTCGCCTGGCTTCGGCGGGCGGGAATGTCTGAACAGGGCGCCGGCGACGTGGGTCGATAATGATCCTGCGCGATGCCGATAGATGTCACCGCAGGCGTCTTGCCAGCGAGAATCGGTCGTCAGCTTCGAGAGGTCATAGAACAAGACGGCCGAACGCGGGCCAGTGATGGCGACGCCGGCATGCAATTGCCGCGGGCCGCCGTACAGCTGCAGAGCGCTTCCAGGATCTCGTCGGTGGTCACCGGCGCCTTGAGCCCTGCGGAAGCCCTGAGCGGCGCGCACCACGCGATCGCGGTCGCAGCCGGTGCCCATGAGGCCAGGATGGCGCGCTTCTCGGAAATGCTGAGGCCCGGGTGTGAGACTGCATCCCGCGGGTGCTCGAACGCGACGCCGGGATGAAGCAAAGAGTAGAAATCGACAATGTTGCCGTCGGGAGCGACCCTCGGCCGCATGGTCACCTCCTGATCCAGGACGAGTTACAGCATCCGCCGCGCGGGTCCGCGCGGCGGCAATTTGAGATTTTTCAGATTTTCGGGACCGATCAGGCGACCCGGGATTCGATGTGTGTGAAATTGCTCGCGGCGACGTCGCTGATCGCGATGCGGCGCGGCTTCATCGCCTCGGGGATCTCCCGCTGCAGGTCGATGACGAGCAGACCGTTCTCGAAGCGGGCGCCCTTGACCTCGACATGCTCGGCGAGCGTGAACTGGCGCTTGACATTGCGTGCCGAGATGCCGCGATGCAGGTAGGTCTTCTCTTCCTTCTCGCTCTTGCGGCCCTCGAGGGTCAGGACGTTCTGCTCGACCGTCAGCGCGACCTCGTCCGGCGTGAATCCGGCAAGGGCCACCGAGATCTGGAAACGGTTCTCGTCGAGACGTTCGATGTTGTAAGGGGGATAGCTCTCTTCGGCGGCCCGCTGGACCTCGTCGAGAACGTCGAAAAGACGGTCGAAGCCGATGGCGGACCTCCCGAGGGGAGTCCAATCATACCTCATAGCCAAATCCTCCTTGGAGCAAGATGGGTACGAGCAGGCTCCGGACATCGTCCAGCGCCCGACTCATTCGCGGGACCCCGAGGTTATCCCGATCGCCGCGGCGGCGACGCCGAAAAATTAAGAAGGCCGGACAAGGTTTCAAGGGCGCGGCGCGATTTATCCCGGCAAGGACTCACGTTGGTTAGCTCCTCCACTCGTGCTCCGCGGTCAAACATCCTGGATATCGTCGAAGTCCGTCAACGCGAGGCGACAGGAGATCACAACGCACATGGCGCTGCTTCTGGATGCCGCAGCGATGCTGACGGTGCGAACTTCGCTGCTGCGGCCGCAAATCGAGGTCAAGATGCTGAACAAAGAGTCAGACGGCGGCGTAATGGTGTAGCCGGCGCAGGTGAAAATCGAACCCGGCGACACCGTCAATTTCGTTGGCGCCGACAAGGGACACAATACCACGAGCATCAAGGGCATGCTGCCTGACGGCGCGGCTCCCTTCGTCGGTAAGAATGGCGAAGACATGAGCGTGAAATTCGATCAGGCCGGCGTCTAGGCGGGAAGTGCCTGCTGCATTACGCCGTGGGCTTGGTGGCGATGATCGTGGTCCGCACGCCGACCAACATCGAGCAGACCAAGGCGGTGCCGCAGGTCGGCAAGGTCCAAGCAGACGTTTGCGACGCTGTTCGAGAAATGAAAGCCGTCAAGACCCCCTCCAAGGAGGAGAAGTCCGTATGTCGGTCCCGCGTCTTCGCAACTATCAAGGTCCCGCGGCCCCCCTACAGCTTCTGCATTCTTCCTGCTGGGCTTGATCTCTGCCGGCGCGTTGATCCCGCTGTGGCTGGGCGTATTCGCGGGAGACCTTCGAGGAAATGCTGTTCGGCTACCTCGCCGCGATGCTCGGGCGGCTTTTGCATACGACCGTTCCGAACTGGACCGGCCGCGCTTTTCGCTGCCGGGCACGCCGAGAGTGCCGGTCTCCACCCCGGACGGATCGCGGTGTTCTTATCGCCGTCAATCGGATGCGCGGCTCCCTGTGCGATCGATGCGGCATGTCTCGCTTTCCTTGCGAGGAGGATTTGTCGCAACCGCATCGGGGGCCGACCTCGATGACGAGATCGGGCAAGAGCTGATGCGCTGGCGAATGTCGGCGTATTCAGCCGTAGAAAGAAGATCGTCTTCGAGAACGAGCCGTCCCTCTTGATTGGACATGATGCCCGGAAACCCGGCGGGGAAAATCTGTGAGCGAGCGCATTCAGCAGCATCCCTTATGCGATGGCAGGATCGGGTGATGTGCGCTTCAAGACCTGCCAACCCTAGAGGTCGAGGATGGCTGCCATTTCATCGACATGCGCATCGATCCGCTCGAGCACCTGCGCAGGCACAACGTCGCGTTCCGGAAGAACCGACCACTTGTCGCGTGCGACCGCCGCGGTCTCAGCTACTGCTGTCACCACGGCCCCTGCCGGAAGACGGCTGCGGTTTGCGAAACTGCGCCAGCGCTCCTGGGTCAGCGCCTTGAACGATTTTTCGCCGGCAAGGCTAAGTGCCATGCCGTCCTTTGGGATGTAGGGAATCGTTGAAAGCACGTCATAGACAGGCGACAGCGTTGGTATCCGGCCATCTCCGGGATACAGCAGCGACCAATTCTTGAGGTGCATGTCACCGTTGCCTGTGAGCGCCGTGAAGGCGAGGCGTCGCACAAATTCGATGGCTGCATCGAAGGAGACGCCGCTGTTCAGCGCTGCCGCGATGTTGTGATAGGCTGCGCCGGTGTATTTCTCGGAAGGATATCGGCCAAACACTTGCGCGAAATCCTCCATGTGCACGCGTGCGCCGCTAGCCTCGCGGTCGAAGCGGCGGACCAGCAGAACCTTGCCCGTGGACATGGTGTTGAATTCTTCCGGGATGCCGGCAAACTCTGATCTGTCGACGAGTTCGCGGGCGGGCACGTCCATTCCCAGCGCTTCCGCAAGGGCCAGGATCGCGAATTCGTTCTCCGATAGGCCGATGTGCGTGAGGGAGGGAAATTTCGCGGTGTATTGCCCTTGTTCATCGTCCACGGCGAGCGTGATCCCGCCTTCCTCTCCCGTGTTTTTCATGACCGACAGTTTCATCTGCACGCCGGCGAGCGAAAAGCGCGCCTTCTTGTTGCCCTCCGCTTCCGAACCAATGGGAACGGGGATGCCGTCACTTGGCAGCGCGCGCACCGCGCCGGGCAGATTGGTTCCCAGAGCTGCGAGCAGATCGAAATCGTTGCCCGGCCTGACTGACGCGGCGTGATGCTTTTCCATGGCCTCGCGCAGCTTCTCTTCGGGCAGCAGGTTTGCAAAGAATGGTGGAAGTGCGCCGCGTATCGGTTGGGGGTCCTTGCGAAGGCCGCCATCGACTGATCGAAGCGACAGGCTGAAGATCGGCGGGTTGTTCAAGCTCCGGTAAGAAGGCACGAGGTTGAACGCGTTGTAGTCGCCCGGCGTCCGGACGAGCGTGCCGACCGCCAGATTGTTCAACGAGATATCGAGCGACTGGATACGCTCGGCGGCGTGGGGTGTCGCGCTCACGATCCTTCCTCGTCTTCGACATCCGACGTGAACGCAGGGCGATCATCATCGCTATCCGCGGGCTGGAGCATCGACTGAACAGCGGGCACCATCGCCTGCGGGATCAGCATCATCTCCATGCCAAGCGCTCGGGCGACGTTGACAAGCGTGGTTGCACGGGCGGCGGCAGCGCCCGTTTCGATGTCCCGATAGCGAGGCCTGCTGATGTTGGCCCGCTCGGCGATTTGCTGCTGCGACAAGCGAGCGGCCAAGCGCGCTTTTCGAAAGCGCAGGCCAAGGTCCTTGAGGAGTGGATCCGGTGCGCGCGACATGATACGTTCTCAATTCATTCAAGAGTTAAATGATACGTATACAGATCACAGGAACCGCCGTCAATTGATATGTCTACGTATCTTCCGGATCATCAATGATCCCTAAACAAGTCTTTTTCAGGGAAGAGCCGATGCCCTCAGTTCCCTGGTGGTTTTCCGGCCCAGGAAGAGTGATGATGGCTTCTGAGCCCCTTCCCGGCGCTACCTAGGGGCTGATGAGAAGACCCGAAGCGCCATTCACCCTTTGGCAACTGGCCAGGTTACCAGGCCCTGGCGCTCGGTGGATCTTCCGGCTGCGCCCGTAGCGGCCTGCATTTTCCAAGACCGCAACTCATTGAAGCGCCCTTCGAGGCCTCCGATCCCATGCATCAAGTTTGGTCTTCCGCAGTCAACCTGGTCTGCTGGATGATCTGGTCCAGACAGTTCCTCCCGCCTCTCGGTAGGAGAGAGGGGACGGCTTTCCGTCTCGCTCGCTTTCGACAGCACGCTCGCCATTCAACAGGATGACGTGGCCGGCGATTTTTGCGAAACGAAGCCGATGAGGTGATGCAGGATATGCGCGATGCTCTTGCCGCCGGAGGAAACCGTGTGACCGCCTTTCACCGCCAATTCTCGCTTGTCGGTGCCGACGGCGCGAAGAGCCGCGCCAGCCTCAGTCCCAGGTGCAATTCTTGGCGGAAAGCACCCGTTTCATCCCGGAAAGCTCGAATGTCGCCTCCGTCCAGGAGTGCCTTCATGGCTCCCGGCTTCCTTCTCGTCACATGCGGCTGCGATTTTCGCGGCCGCGGCGCTCGTTGCCTTCGGCATCACCATCACGCCGTTGTCATCCGCGCTGACGATGTCGCCCGGGTGAACGGCAAGCCGCCGATGACCGGCTGATTGATCGTCGAGAGCGTCTCCTTGACGGTGCCCTTCGTGAAGAGCTCATAGCTGAACACCTTGAAGCCGAACTCGCGGATCGCCGCCACGTCGCGCCGGAAGCCTCTTGCCAAAAGAACACGCCGCTGTTTTTGCAAAGATTTTTATGTTGTCGAATTTATTTGGTCTGGTGGCGATGAAAACGTGCCGCAGGCTCGCCTACCCGAATGAGACTTCAGCTGTTCGCCAAGGCGATGGGGACGGCGGCCATTTAGAATGCCTCGAGCAAGGCGGTGAAGAATGCAAAAACGACCGGACTGGGTGGACGACATCGATTGGGACGACCTCTATCCAAGAGTCCTCGCTGTCGCCTATCGGATGAGTGCCGGTCGAGCGAACAGGCGGCACGAAGCCGAACAACTTGCGCAAGAAGCTATCACGCGGAGCTTCACAACCAGGACGGTTGATTTAAAAAAATACGAACTCTTCGTCTATCTCGTCGGCATCATGCGAAGCATTCGCAGCGATCAGATGAGGTCACCAGGCGCAAGGCTGTTCGATTTCGATGATGAAGCGGTGATCCGCTTCCCCGCGCGTCCCACTCAAGACGACGCGCTGTCGATCGCGAATCTTTCGCGGCTCATCGAACAACAGGACCCAGGGGCCAACCAAGTAGCGATGCACATGCTCGCAGGACTCAGAACCTCGCGTGAAATAGCCGAGGCCATGAGTGTTCCTCCTCAAAAAGTGGACGCGCTCAAGAAGAATTTGCGCCGCATCGTTCTGGAGCTTGGAGGGAACGACTTGTGCCTCAAGCGTAAGCCGGCGTCTGGCACCAAGATCGCTGAATTGGAGGAGTAAACATGGATAAATCGCTTATCGAAACGATCTTGGCTCGCCTCGACGCGAACCCGCCGGAAGATCATACGGATGTTCTTGATTATCCGGACGCCGTCATTCGAGAGGAACTGCGAGCAGCGGGACTGCGCCCCGAAATGCCGCAGGCCTTGCGCGAACTGACGGGAAAGTCTCAGGGCGATCCGAAGCCTCGGGGAGAACTCCACCCACATGGACGGATCGGCGCCGCTGCAAACGCCATTGCACGCATATTCACGACGCGATGGCGGTTGCGTCTAGCGTTTGGAATAGCTGGCGTCGCTCTGGTTGGGAGTACGATTACGATGACCGTATTCTCGCTCCAGTTGCGAGCTGAAGTTGCCGAGATGCACTGGATCAATCAGTCCCTCAAGCCTGCGCGCTCGGAATCGCTAGCGGATGTCGTCGCCTCGTTTGTAAGGCAACAAAGGGAAGTCGCAGCAGAGCTAAAGAACAGGCAAAATGAGATTTCCGAGATTGCCTTACAGATCAAGACAGCGCGCGCTTCCTTTGCCAATCGGGAGGGACATGTCATGTTCTCCCCTCCAGCACTCCAAGACACTCAAGCCTCTGGAATGAAGGATCGGACATTGTCTTTGGCTTATGCCATGCAATCCACATCGAAGGCAATCGAGATGCCAAGATTGAATCGCGACGTTAACTCGTCCATCGACTTTGAGAAACTCGGTTATATGAGCAGTGTTCGGTGCTCGCCATTGCCAACCAATACTGACAAAATCCAGCCTTGAGAGCTAGCAATCAAGCCTGCGAGTGCACTCTCACTCGCCGGCTTCCTTCTAAATGCCCACCGCATGAGCAATCGCCATCGCGAAGTAGATCAGTGCGATGGCAGCGTAACTCGCGCAGATGATCAGGGTCTCCTTGTTCATTCTTTGCCGCCTTGCTCATTCGATTCGTTCGCCGTCGATTGGCCGGTCGCAACGTGCGCTTTGTTTGAAAACCGCCAATGTACCCAGGCGACGACCAAATAGATGACCGAAATTGCGATATATCCTTGCGCCTCAAGCATCCAAAACACCTCCATGCAGCCTGTCGTTACTCAGTAAGGCGAGCCAGGTTCTGGATTTCGGATCGCGCGATGGCAATCGCTCAAGGAAAGCAAATTGCAATTTCAATTGAGATGTTCGCGCCGCGGCTCCCGACTGGCGAGATTCCCATCTCGAGATCGATTTTAGTTCACCTCATGCTTCGCCAATTTCCCAAAACCACCGTAACCGGCATGAAGCCTCCACCTCCTCATCGCGCGGTTCGCTTGGGATACAGGCTGGCATGAGCTGATGGGAGGAGGTGAAGCGATGGCAAATGCCATGCTTGATGCCAAGCAGGAAGGTGAGGCGCTTGGGTGACGGAAACAGGTCGTTTCTGTGCAGAGCCGAAGACGATCGGCGGACCCGCATCGCGCGTCGACGGAACAGATCTGCGTCACCGAAGGGACAATCGTGTTGCGCGCCGTGTCGCATCGATGACGCGCCCCGCTCCGCCTATTCCAAGAAATCCAGCACTTCTCCCCTTGGCACGTATGTTGCTGAGCGGACTCAAGCGGTGGCCGTGCCTGATGAGCGGGCCATGTCGTCACAGCCAAACCGCAAAAAGCCCCGCCGCGCCAGGGAAAGGAGATGAGCGATGACTGAGGCACTCACACTCAACAAGATCACAAGCCAGAAGGGCATCAGTATCGGGGAGGCGACGCGCCTCATCGCGGATCTGGGCTGGACCCCGTCCTATGTGCAGGACGCGATGGCGATCCCGACCGACTACAAGATCAGCAAGCCGCCGCGCGACCCAATGAAGCAGGTGCTGCGTTCCTATTTCCCCATGCAGGAAGAAAAGGACAATCGCGTCTATGGCGCGCTCGACGCAGCGTTGCGCGGCGACATGTTCCGCAACGTCGAGCCGCGCTGGATTGAATGGATGAAGCTGTTTCTGGCGATCATCCCCTTCCCCGAGATCTCGGCCGCCCGAGCAATGGCGCCGCTCGGGCAACTCGCCCCCGGCGATCATCTGCGCACCGGCTTCACGATGCAGATGGTGGACGAGTTCCGGCACTCGACCATCCAGATGAACCTCAAGAAATGGTACATGGAGAATTACATCGATCCGGCCGGGTTCGACATCACTGAGAAGGCGTTCGGCAAATGCGCTGCGACGACGATCGGGCGGCAGTTTGGCGAGGCCTTCCTGACCGGTGATGCGATCACCGCATCGAATATCTATCTCCAAGTCGCCGCCGAGACGGCGTTCACCAACACGCTGTTTGTGGCGATGCCGTCGGAGGCCGCACGCAACGGCGACTACGCGTTGCCGACCGTGTTCCTCTCGGTCCAGAGCGACGAAAGCCGCCATATCGGCAACGGCCATTCGATGCTGATGTCGGTATTGAAGGAGCCAGATAATCATCTGCTGTTGGAACGCGATATTCGTTATTCCTTCTGGCAGAACCACATGTTCGTTGACGCGATGATCGGTACGATCATCGAATATGGCACCAAGAATCGCGACAAGAATAAGGAGAGCTACGCGGAGCTGTGGCACCGCTGGATCTTCGAGGACTATTATCGCACTTACATGCTGCCGCTCGAAAAATACGGCATCAAGATCCACCACGACGACGTCCATGAGGCGTTCGATTCGATCGTCAAGAAGGGCTATGTCCACAAGGTCGCGCAGTCCATCTCGGCCGGCTGGTGGGCGAATTTCTGGCGGATCGAGGCGCAGACCGAGCGCGACTTCGAATGGTTCGAGGCCAAGTATCCGGGCTGGTACGACGAGTTCGGCGCCTGGTGGGAGAATTACGAGAAACTCTCCAAACCCGGCAGCGAGATCATCACCTTCGCCGACACCGGCTACGTTTTTCCGCATCGCTGCTGGTCGAGCCTGGTGCCATGCGTCGTCCGCGAGGACTTCTGCGTCGACGAGGTGGACGGCGAGCTGTTCACCTATGCCAGCGAGGTCGACCGTTGGACCCACAAGGAAGCGTTCGCCGCCGAATATCAGGGCCGTCCGACCCCGGCGATGGGCCGCTTCTCGGGCCGCCGCCAGTGGGAAGAGGTCTATGACGGCTGGGATCTCGCCGACGCCATCGTTGACATGGGCTTCGTGCGTCCTGACGGCAAGACGCTGATCGCTCAGCCGCATATGTCGTTCGAGGAGAAGGACATGTGGACGCTTGACCATGTCCGAGGCCACCCCATCCGCAGCCCGCTGCTCGCGCTGCGCGAACTGAAGCCCGAGGCGCGGGCCAAACATGTCGAGGACTATCGCAAGGGTTTCAAGATCCGCCGGATCTGACCCCCCACCGGCTGCCGGGGAGGTGGTGTCGCCGCCTCCCCCGGCATCCGCTGCGACTGCCTCACGGAGAATGATCATGGGACAGGAAATGCCTCAGCGCAGGCCGGCGGTGCACAAGGTGCGCCTCGAGCCGGTAGGGGTCGAGATAGAAGTGGAGGAAGGTGAGACCGTCCTCGACGCAGCCTTCCGCCAGGGCGTCGCCCTGCCGCACGGCTGCAAGGAAGGGCAGTGCTCCGCGTGCAAATGCATCCTCAACGAAGGGGATGTGGAGATGCTCAAATATTCGACCTTCGCGCTCTCCGACCGGGAGAAGGAAAGCGGTCAGGTCCTGCTGTGCCGGACGCTCGTCTACAGCGACGTCGAGGTCGAGCTGCTCAACTATGACGAGGACCTGCTGTCGCGCTCGATCGCAGTCAAGGCGTTCAACGGAAAGCTGGCGAGCGTCGAGCCGCTGACGCACGACATCGTTCGCATCGCGATCAACCTAGACGAACCGATGAAGTTCTGGGCCGGACAGTTTGCGGACCTGACGCTCCATGGCGCGGAGATCACGCGCTCCTATTCGATGGGCAATCCGCCGAGTGAGCCCGATCGCCTGGAGTTCATCATCAAGCGTTATCCCGGCGGTGCCTTCTCGACCGCGATCGGCGAGGCGAAGATCGGTGATCCGATCACGGTGAAGGGGCCTTATGGCTCTTGCTTCCGTCGCGAGCAGCGCGACGGGCCGATGATCCTGGTCGGCAGCGGATCGGGCATGGCACCGTTGATGTCGATCCTGCTCGACCAGGCGGCAAGCGGCGAGACGCGCCCGGTTCGCTTCTTCTACGGCGCCCGGACAACGCAGGATCTGTTCGCGCTCGACGTCTTCGCCGACCTTGAAGCGCGGATGCCCGACTTCAGGTTCATTCCCGTCTTGTCACATGTCGAAGCGGATTCGGAGTGGAACGGCGAAACCGGATTCATCCACGACGTGCTGCGCCGCCACCTGCTCGACATGGAGAATACCGAGCAGGCGGACGCCTATAGCTGCGGTCCACCGCCGATGATCGATGCCGCACTGCCGACCCTGCAAATGGCCGATATCGACCCGGCCAGGATATATTTCGACAAGTTCACGCCCGCCACCCAAGCATGAGGCCGAATGCCCAAGAGAGAGAGGGAGAAGACGATGTCTGGACGAGTGATGGAGCAGGAGCAGAGGTCCGCAGCGGCGCGCGCCAAGACCTTTCCGGGATCGGATAGCCGAGCCTATAATTATTTCGAGCCGAAGGGGCGTCGGGCGACGCATTACGAGGACGTCACCGTTGACGTCCAGCCGGACCCCGAACGCTACCTCCTCCAGAATTGGATCATGTCCTTCGGGGACGGCACGCCGACATACTCGAAGGAGTGGACCGCGCTGAAGAGCAGCGACTGGCACCTCTATCGCGCGCCCGACCAGGAATGGGAACGGACGCACTATCAACGCCAGTCGACCATCTGCGGCATGATCAAGAACGTAACCGACAACGCGCGGCGCGCCGGCGCACCGAGGCGCTTCGACAAGGCGTGGGTGAAAATACTGCAAGATCATCTGGGTGCCTTCAAGCATGCCGAATATGGCCTGGGCACCGCGCTGATGCGCGCGCAGCGCTACGGCTATACCCAAATGGTCAACAACGCGATCCTGACCAACTCGTCCTACAAGCTGCGGCTGGCGCAGGATCTAACGCTCTATCTCGGCGAGATCGCGCTCGACATCGAAGGCTTCGACGTCGACGCCGGCAAGCGCAATTGGCTGGAGAACCCGATCTGGCAGAAGGCTCGCGAACTCGTGGAATCTGCACGCGGCGCCGAGGATTTCCTGGAGCAGTATTTCATCGTCAACGTGCTATTCGAGCCACTGGTAGGCGAGTTGTTCCGCTCTGGTTTCGTCATGCAGGTCGCGGCGACACAGAACGACTATTCGTCGCCCGCCGTCATCTCGGCGGCGGAAGCGGATTACGAGCGCAACCTAGCCAATACGGTTGAGCTGTTTGCGACCCTCGTGCGCGATCCCGCGCATGGTGAGGACAATCGGCGCCTGCTGCAAGACTGGTTCGACAAATATTCACCGATCGCGACCCAGGCGGCGCTCGATCTGCAACCCATCTGGTCACAGCCGCAGGTGAAATCGGCGCAGTTCGCCGAATCTTATGCGTCGGCGATCAACCGCCTGCAGGCGATCGTGTCGGAGATCGGCGTCTTCTCGACGCAAATTCCGATGCCGGAGCTGCAGGTCGCCGAGCCCGTCGAATAATCGCGCCACGAAAGGAACCCACAACATGGCCGTTACCACCGAGCAGCGGCTCTTCACGCCGCTCAAGGACATCACCCAGGAACGCACCATCTCGCATCAATGCGGGATGACGATGAACGACAGCGTCGAGGCACGCTGCATCGCCGAGATCATGGAACAGCGTCCCGGAATCAAGGTCACCTACCTGCCGGCGATGATCCGTGTGGACGGCGAGGGTAAGATCGTCTTCGACATGGCCGAGATCAGCGAGGCGCTCGGCCGCGAGATGACACCGCACATCTTCGAGATTTCCACCGCCACCCATTACGGCCGGATGGTGATGATCGACGAGAACACCGTGATCCTCTTCGGGAACATGGACGAGGCGCTCCAATACGAATGACGCGATCACGCGCCGGCGGCCGCGCCGCCTGCGCGTGCCATCCCCTAGCCAGACCGGAATGACAAGGCTCTGCCCAACGGACGGCGGCGCACACAGGAGACGATAGATGGCCAAGATCATGCTTTACGATGCTGACGCTAGGGCGGCGCTTGCGCGCGGCGTGGACCAGCTTGCCCGCGCTGTAGTCGGTACGCTCGGTCCCAAGGGAACCAACGTCATCATGGATCGCCCGATCGGGACGCCGTTGGTGTCGCGCGATGGTGTCAGCATCGCGGCCGAGATCGAGTTACCCTGCCGGTTCGAGAATCTGGGCGCGCAGGTTGTTCGCGAGGTGTCCGCCCAGACCAATGAGATCGCCGGTGACGGCACCACGACCGCGATAGCGCTCGCCAATGCGCTGGTGCAGGATGGCGTGAAACTGGTCGAGCACAAGCACAAGGCGGTCGACGTTGTCGCCGGCATGGACCACGCCCGCGATCTGGTCATCAAAGCACTGCGAGAGGGCTCTCGGCCGCTGCGTCAGGGCGAATTGCGCATGGTTGCAAGCGTGGCGGCCACCGAGACGTCACTGGGAGAGCTTATAGCGGAAGCGCTCGAGCGGGTCGGCATCGAAGGCGTCGTCCATGTCGAATATGCGTTGCCGGGCTCACCGACGCGGCTGGAGGTCGACGAAGGGCTCGTGCTCGATCGCGGATTCGTATCGCACCATATGGCGACCGACAGTTCAAGCCTGGCCGCCGAACTCGACAATCCGGCGATCCTGCTGACCGACCACAAAGTGCCATCGGCCGAGCCGATCCTGCGTATCCTCGACCAGCTCAAGGAGAGCGGGCGTCAGCTGCTGCTGGTAGCTGACGAGATCGCGCCTGAGGTCATCGCGGCGGTGATGCAGGCTCGGCTTCAGGGACGTGGCACCGTCGTCGCGATCAATCCGCCGGAATTCGGCCATTGGCGTAAGGCGATGATGGAGGATCTCGCGATCATGACGGGTGGCCGGGTGATCGCGCGCGACCTGGGTGCCCGGATCGAGGAGGTGACGATCGCCGATCTGGGCAATGCGACGCGCGCGAGGGTATCCGCATCCGCGACCGTGATCCTGGGCGGCAATGGCGACAAGGCGGCCATCGACGGGCGGCGGCAACTGGTCCAGAAGCTGTGGGACGAGGCACCGCAGAATATCGAGCGCGACAAGCTGGCCGATCGCCTTGCAAAGCTCACCCGCGGGACCGCACTCCTGCTCGCAGGCGGCGCCACGCCGGTCGAGCAAAAACGCACGGCGCAACTCCTCGAAGATGGCCTTAACGCAGCCCGGGCTGCCCGTGGCGAAGGTGTGGTGGCCGGTGGCGGTACTGCCCTCGCGCAGGTCGCAGCGCGGCTCGATCCGTTGGTGGATCAGGAGGTTGATGGCGCACAAGCCGGTGCGATGCTGGTCCGCGATGCGATCAAGCGCCCATTGGCGATCATCGCCGGCAATGCCGGACAGGATGGCGCTATGATCGTGACACGGGTCGTCGCCGAGCAACCCGGCACGGGCTTCGATGCCAGGAGCGGCAGATTTACCGACATGTTCGAAGCCGGCGTCATTGATCCCGTCAAGGTTACCTGCGCCGCTCTCGAGAATGCGGTGTCGGTGGCCAAGCTGATCTTGACGACTCATTCGCTCGTCGTCGATCTTCCTGAAGGCGTCGATCCTACCGCCGGCCCTGCGCGCGGCGGCGGTGCCGAAGTTTACGGCCGGAGCTGATCGGCGCGGACCGACGATCGCCATCGCGTTCGTTCCGCTCCGAGCGGTGCTTTCCGAGAGCGGCACGGAAAGCAACCCATTGTGTTGGCAGCTATGGGGCCGGGACAGGATATGACGTCTGCCCGGCCCCTCTGCCAGAATCTCTTGAAGCATGTGGAGGCCCTGTCGGAGCAAATAGCAGAACTGGAGAAGCGTGAATGCGCGAAAGATTTCGGTTGCGCCGCTGCAGCATGTGCTGGAGGCCACCCAGATGGAATATGGGAGTATCACTGTGATAGGCCTTCCCCCCGATTGGACCGTCCTTGTCGACGAAAGGCCGACGAAAAAAGGATCGCGTCTTTATCGGCTCAGGCAAGGCACGATCGAAATTGATGGTGCCGGGTGCGGTGTTCACCACGAGCTCCGATTTTGTGGTCGTACCTCAGCTCGGCGTGAGCGCAACGCAATAGTAGGCCACGGCTGGATCGCGTTGCGAAGCTGATTGCAGCGCCAATGGTCGCCTTAACTATCGCTGTAGCTCAAGTTTACGGACGAGTAGAAGCCGCACAACATAAGGGATGAAGCCGTGCAACCAAGCCAGTCAACGCTCAATTGTCTGAGCGCTCTCGTTGAGTTCGACACGGTGAGCGGCAGGTCAAATTTCGAATGCGTCGATTGGGTGAGAGCTCATCTTGAAGGATGCGGTGGGCACGTGCGGCTCGATTTCGACAGCAGCCAGAGAAAGGCTAATCTGTTCGCGACGTTTAGGGATGGACCAGGCGGAATTATCCTTTCTGGTCATCTTGATGTCGTGCCCGCCGACGGACAAGAATGGCTGAGCGATCCATTCAAGCTCGTTGTCAAAGACGGGCGAGCCTATGGCCGCGGGACGTGCGACATGAAGGGATTCGACGCGGTCATCCCGGGGCAAGCGAAGAGCTTTGGGCAAGCAAGACTGAGCCAGCCGATTTACGTTGCGCTTACATACGACGGAGAGCCGCGGTGCATCGGTGTTCGTGAACTCATAGCCGCTCTTGACCGCTGGAATATTCATCCCGTCGATGATGCGATGATGCGCGACACGACCAGACTGAACGCGGCCCCAATGATGCATTGCTGCGATTCGTCCACCGCCATTGTTGCAGTCCTTTCGATTGTAAGCCCGCCCCAACGGCGGCTTTCGATGCCCGGTTCAAGGCCGACGCGGACAAGTGGGACCGTCACAAGCGAGCCGAAGGCTCACGGCCGAAGCAGCCTTCCCGAGATCGTCTATTTGGCAATTGTGTGAGAAAACTACCGAGGTTATCCGTCTCAAAATCGACGCAAGAGGTAAGGCCGGTCTGACATTTAGAGGTTTCGTCGTGGATCGCTTGATTCGTCGGCGTGACGAGCACGGTCGTCATGCCGAGACGGTGTGGAATATCAAGATTGCGGGCAATATCCTCGAACATCGCCGCTTGGCACGGATCGACGCCGAAGCGTTTGATGAAACTACGATAGCAGCGCTCATTGGGTTTTGGCACGAAATCGCAGGCCGCGATATCGAAAATGCCATCGAAAAGATGGTCGATGCCGAGCTGTGCAGCTGTCTTAAGCGCATGGTTTTCGGAGCCTGAGGTGAAGATGAAGCGGCGTCCGGGTAGGCGCGCAATAGCGGCAGCAAGTACCTTGTCGCGCTTAAGTCCTGAGCGATCGATGTCATGTGCGAAGTCGAGGAAGAAGTCTGGTGCTACGCCATCCTCGACGATCAGACCGCGCAATGTCGCACCGTAACGTTCACAATAGTAGTGCTGTAAAGCTTCCGCCGAGAGCCCATCAAGACCGAAGAGACGCGCGACAAATATAGTGATCCGCTGGTCTATTTGCGAGCAAACCGACGTTTGCGCCGGGTAGAGAGTATTGTCGAGATCGAAAACCCAGTTCTCCACACGCGCGAAGCCTCGCTGGAATGAATCGATACGCATTATCCCTGACGGGTGCAGAGCATGCATCGCCATGTCCCAACGAGCCTCCCGTGGATGTGTTGCCGTTCGGTCCCTAGCTTAGGCACAGGACATTTGGTTGGATGGGCCGCTTTAGCTCCGAAATCGCGGCCAGCGAATTTCTACCGGATCTGAACCACTCGATCTCCTCCAAGAACGAGTAGGGGTTCATCAGCCGGGAGATGTGATCATGATGCGAGCCGTTCGCGGAATACATCGAGGCCAATGATCCGAGTGAAGTGCCACGCCTCGAGCTGGTCCTTCAAAAAGTTGAAAAACCGCTCGTCGTGGGTGGTAATCAGGATTTGGCTGCCACCGAACATGGTCGCGATGAGCCCGGCAATAGTGCGCCGATGATCGGCATCGTAGGAGGTGACGATGTCATCCAGCGCGATGATGGGCGCGCCGACATTAAACTGCTGGATCGCCGCCGTTCTCAACGGCAGCGCCACCTAATGGATCTGTGAGTCACTCAAATGGCCGCCCAGCAAAAGAGCAGACGTGCGGCTTCCGATTTGCCGCGCGTTCGTCGTCGTACTGAAATCCAGCTTTCAGTGATGTTGCGGGGTGGCGTCGTGGAAGAGTTTTACAGGGCTTCGCGCAGCGTGCGCGCGATCTGCCGGAGCGGGCGGACCCTTCACGAGGAAACGGCTGCTCGAGCTCGCCGGGCGGTACGATGCCAGGAGCAAACCGCCGGTATCCAGAGGCGCGCGCCCCCTACCGCCCACCCGAACGACGTTACCAGCATCGATTTTCTCCGCATCCGCCGAGGCACGATCAAGGGCAGCCGCGCCGAAATCAAATGCGACGCCTGCGACGGCTCGGGATCGTTGCCCGTCCGAGAGCCGGAGCCCGGCCGCAAGATCTATCCGGGTCGCTGCACGAAATGCGCCGGCAAGGGCCGAATCCCCAAGCCCGAGTGAGTACGAGTGGGGCGAGCGTCCGTTCGCATTCGACGCTGCATTGCGCAACGGATGTCAGTCGGAAACGCCGGTCAAGATCGCAGCGGGTAGCCAACTGAAAACTCGTGCTGGGCGGAAAAAAGGCGCCTAGGCATAGGTCAGTGGCCAAACCCGCAAGCGCCCGACGCCTATGCCGCGCCCCCCCCTGCGCTATACTCATCGCTAACTCCGCCCATGCCGCGCGAAGGGGCGCTGCCACAGCGGGAAGCGGACGCGGGATTTTCGGAGGCCGAGGTCGTCTATCGAAAGGGCCTGTACCGAGCCATACCGGCACCGGATTGCACCAACGGTCTCGCTTCAGAGCTCACTCACTCCTGGAGCACGCTGCCAGCGCGGCATGTGACGGAGCTGCTTCTCAAGCGCGGTCCCAGCCCGAGCAAAGAAAGGGAAGTGCCCCGCGAACTCAGACTTTCCATCTACACGAATGGGCGAGCTACCAGCTTGCGGCAACTTTGCTGACCCACTTTCATATTTTTCCCGAGCCGGCCTTGTGTTATTTTAGGCGACTTTTTTAGATTGCTAGAATGTAGCGATACTTCAGTGATTTGGGTGAAATAATGGCCAGGATCGCTGTTTCCCGCGAAGCATTCCGCGGTCTGTTCGCCTTGTATGCTGCCAAAGCGCACCACGATCAGAGGCACGACGGCGAGCATTGCCTCACGAAGCTGTTCAGATCCAGCGACGACATACCTGACGGTCTACTTGAGCTGTGGTCTGAGCGCGTCAACACGCTCGATCCCGAGACTGTTGGCAATGTCCTATGTCCGCGCGCGCGCGGTTGCCGATGGCCGCGTCGAATACGATCATGCCAGCGACTTCCTACATGCCTTGCTGAGAGAATTGAACGGGAAGCAGCACTGAGCGCGACGAACAAGCCCGGCCTTTGCGCCGGGCTGATCGCCAATATGGTTCGGTTCTCAGCAACCACCGATTAGAGAAGAGTGCTCGCGCTCGGTCGGTTCGGATTCCGACACTGGGACGCTTGCTTCCGAGCTGCGCATGAATGCGTTGCCTTCCGCACGCTCCTGGACACGCGCGCCATGGTGGGAAGATGCGCTTAAACGCGCAACAAGACCCTGGTAGGCAGCATTGGAAACTGCCCGCAGAGGCAGAGTACCGGGAGCATCTGGCGGCTGCGGCTTTAGCTCATTGAGCTTCGATGCGACATGTCGGCAACCTGCTAGACCGGCATGGCTAATGTTCGAACTACCCGGCGGTGAGACCGGCCGTCTATGTAGGACGGAGCGGTCGCCTCGATTGTTCGTTCGACGTTTCACCTCCAAATACAGCAACGAGGCGATCACCTTCCCAAAGCTCAACATCGTGCTCGCCATACATTTGTTCGGCTCGACGTCTCGCCGCCTGCTCGTCAATGCAGTCGAGCTTTGCGGCACAAATCACGTGCCGGCTGCTGTCCACCACGAACACTTTGTACCGCATGATGCAGTCCCATCCCAAAGGGGGGACCGTCACCGTACTCGAACGTCCGTCTAAGGCCGCGCCAAACTTCAATGCATGCGCGCGGAACTTTGTACCTGTGGCAATTCCGCTATACTAGCTCGCTAGACCTCATCGACGGCGCGACGACGGATCAGGCAAACCAGGATAGTGCGCTTCAGTGGCGCAATCTCACCGCGTGCCGAAGCGAGCGGATCGAGCTCAAAATAGAGAGCATCCCCAGCATCATCAGTAGAACGCCAAGCCAAGTTGCCGTCCGGCTCGGCGCCTCGTTACGAGCCTCTGCAGTGAGCAC
>NZ_KI421491.1:0-36191 GCF_000473045.1 Bradyrhizobium sp. WSM3983
CGCAAGCTGATCGTGATCCTCAACATCATGATAGCGCGCGGCGAAAAATGGGACGTCAGGCGGTACGAAGCGAGCGATCCCGCTCGGCTTCCGCCGAGCGCATGCCCGGCCTAAAGACCGGTGAGCGGACGACGTCAAGGCCGTAGCCGCCGGAGGCGGTGGCGCGCACGCGCCAGCCTTGAGGTCGACCGATCACTGGTCTACTTCACAGTTGCTCCCCGGGGAGCGATGCACTATTGCCCCCGTCGCCTTGCGGATGACTGATGCGCGGTCCGGTCGGGCCTCCACATCACCGCAGGACTTGACGCACAGACCCCGGGCGTCAGGACCACACGATTTTGCCGTACGCAGATCACACCGGTCGTGCGCGCGTCGGCTCTCGCTCACGGTTGCCCGCCCTGCAAAGCTCTTCGCGCCGACGTGACCCACGCCCACCGCCATCTGGCCCGCGTTCGTGACGATCGCGATACGCCCCTCTTCCTTGGGCCGGAGTGAGGCGACACATACGCCATTTCCGAATTTCGGCAAAGTGGAATATTTTTGGCGGGTGGCATCGACCAAGGGATGGCGTGTTTTGCCCGTCGGGCAACGCAAGGAATTGTAGCTCGATGAGCGAAGCGACATCCGGATTCTAACCACGAGCGGTCCCGGCTGTCGCTTCGTTCACCCAGTTGCGGACCGATTCCGATCGAATCTAGTCCTCGCTCGACGCCGCGGAGCGGTTGCGCAGGTAGGCCTGCGACAGCAGAAAGAACAGCGCGCGCTCGCCGTGGTATTTGGCGGACGGCCGCGTGCGCTCGAAGCCGTCGGCAAATATCTTGCCGGACTGGTCGCAGACCTGCCACCGCCAACCGAACCGTTTGCGCCTGGTGAGGATCACTTCGAACATGCCGACGCGCTTGGTCCCCCTGCTCCTTGCCGGTCACGCAAGCCCACCGAGGCTGCGCCGGCCTCCCCCATTGGACGGATGCCCGACATATAACCCAGCAGGACAGAAAGCGAATGAAATTGATTATCGGAAATACGTATCTTGCACCGGTTATGACGGAGTCACGACAAGCCTGGAATAAGCCGATGCCGCCGGTGTTTCTCCGCGGCTCCGACGCGGCTTGGTGGCGCTTACAGCGATACACAGCACGGAAATGTCCGGTAAGCGAACGCTCACCGGACATTCACAACAAAGGTTAGCGGCCGACCCGCGCCTGGAGATGCGCCGGATAGCGGTCGCCTTGCACCGCCACATTGGCCAGCACCTCTGCAATGGCCGCGAGATCGGCCTGTGACAGCGTCACCGCAGCCGCGCCGAGATTTTCCTCAAGCCGGTGCAGCTTGGTGGTGCCAGGTATCGGCACGATCCACAGCTTCTGCGCGAGCAGCCAGGCCAGCGCGATCTGCGCCGGCGTCACCTTCCGCGCGGCAGCGAGTTCGCCGAGCAGATCGACCAGCGCCTGATTGGCTTTGCGTGCGCTCGATGAGAAGCGCGGTACGATGTTGCGGAAATCGCTGCTGTCGAAGATCGTGCTCTCGTTGATCGCGCCGGTCAGAAAGCCCTTGCCGAGCGGGCTGAACGGAACGAAGCCGATGCCGAGCTCTTCCAGGGTCGGCAGGATCTCCTGCTCCGGCTCGCGCCACCACAGCGAATATTCGCTTTGCAATGCGGTGACGGGCTGCACCGCATGAGCGCGGCGGATGCTCGAGGCGCCCGCCTCGGACAGGCCGAAATGCAGCACCTTGCCCACGCGGATCAAATCCTTCACCGCGCCTGCGGTGTCCTCGATTGGCACCGCAGGATCGACGCGATGTTGATAGAACAGATCGATGCGGTCGGTCTTCAGCCGCTTCAGCGCGGCCTCCGCCACCGCCTTGACGTTGGCGGGGGAGCTGTCGAGCCCGGCGTCGACCTTGCCGTCCCTGAAGCCGAACTTGGTGGCGATCACCGCCTTGTCGCGGAACGGCGCCAGCGCCTCGCCCACCAGCTCCTCGTTGACGAAGGGGCCGTAGGCCTCGGCGGTGTCGAAAAACGTCACGCCGCGCTCGAGTGCCGTCCTGATCAGCGCGATCGCCTGCGATTTCTCGGTCGCGGGGCCGTAGCCGTAACTCAATCCCATGCAGCCGAGGCCGAGGGCCGACACTTCAAGACTACTTTTGCCGAGTTTGCGCGTCTGCATCGCAGCTCTCCTTTAAACACCACGTTCGGCTGCGAATTTAGGCCGCGCACGGCGCCGCGATTAGGTGATAAAATCGGCATGTACTCATGAACTGGATTCATGAATGGCCCGCACCAACACGAACGACCTGCTCGCCTTTCTCGCCGTCGCGCGCGAGCGCAGCTTTACCCGCGCTGCCGCCCAGCTCGGCGTGTCGCAGTCGGCGCTCAGCCACACCGTGCGTGCGCTAGAGGAGCGGCTGGGCTTGAGGCTTCTCACCCGCACCACCCGCAGCGTCGCGCCGACGGAGGCCGGCGAACGGCTGCTCCGCACGATCGGGCCGCGCTTTGACGAGATCGACGCCGAACTGTCAGCGCTCGCCGCATTGCGTGAGACGCCGGCCGGCACGGTGCGCATCACCACGGGCGAGCATGCGGCGCAGACGGTCCTGTGGCCGGTGCTGGCAAAGCTCCTGCCGCGCTATCCCGACCTCAAGGTCGAGCTAGTCGTCGATTATGGCCTCACCGACATCGTCGCTGAGCGCTACGACGCCGGCGTGCGCCTCGGCGAACAGGTCGCCAGGGACATGATCGCAGTGCGGATCGGGCCGGAGATGCGGATGGCCGTAGTCGGCGCGCCGCCTATTTCGCCGCGCGCGGCAAGCCGAAACAGCCGCAGGATCTCACCGAGCACAATTGCATCAACCTCCGCCTGCCGACCTATGGCGGGATCTATGCCTGGGAGTTCGAGAAGCGCGGCCGCGTCATGAAGGTGCGCGTCGACGGCCAGCTCGTGTTCAACACAGGCCTGTTGCGGATGAACGCTGTGCTGGCCGGGCTTGGCCTCGCCTACATCCCGGAAGATCTCGTGAAGCGCGAGATCGCCGACGGCCGGCTCATCCGCGTGCTCGCCGACTGGTGCGCGCCGTTTGCGGGCTATCACCTCTATTATCCGAGCCGACGGCAGCCAACGCCGGCGTTTGCCGTGCTGGTGGAGGCGCTCAGATATCGGAAGTGAGGATTAGCGCGCGACGACTTCGACTTCGCCGTCGACGCCGTTGACGACGTTGAAGCCGCGCTCGTAGACCTTGCCCTCGTTCTTGGCGATGGCGCGGTATTCGCCTTCGGAGAGCACGACGCGCGGGAAGGCGCCGATCGATTCCTTGATCACGTCGCCGCCGGGGGTCAGCACCGACCAGGCGGTGTTGGCGAGCGCCTCGCCGCCCTTGTCGCTGACGAGCTTGAGCGTGATCACGGCGGCGCGGTGGGTGATGGTGACGTCGGTGAGCTTGCCGGCCTGGACGCGGATGTCCGAGCGCACCACCGAATTGGCGTCGCCGTAGTTGGAGATGATGTAGTAGGTGCCTTCCGGCAGCAGCACGACGTCGCCGGCGGCGACGTTCGGCACCAGCGAGGCGCGCTCGCCGGATTCGAACTGGCTGCCCTTGTAGATCGCGAACGAGATCTGGTTCAGCGGAATACGGCTGGTGCCGACGCGCCCCTCGATGCGCAGGCCCCCGGCCGGCAGCACGAAGGATTCGCGGTCGGTTTCGGCCTTCAGGCTGACGGTGCGCACCGCGCTGACGAGGCCAAAGGCGACGTGCACGACGTAGTTGCCGGGCGGCAGCACGATGTTGGGGGTCGGGTTGCGGTCCTCGCGGATCAGCTTGAAGGTGCCGTTCTCGTCGGGACGATCGGCAAACACCCGCCACACCAGCCCGCTGCTGATCGCAGGCGTGTCCTTGCCGTATTTGGCGCTCAGCGACAGCACGGCCTGTCCGGGCGCGGCGGCATTGAGGGGGGCTGCCGGCGGCACGGTCGTCACCGCGGGCGGCGGCATGCTGGGCGTATTCGGCTGTGTCAGGGTCGGCGGCAGGCTCAGGGGACCGGCGCCCGGACCGGAGGGCGGCGCCAGGCTGACGGCGCCACCGGGATCGGGCACCGAAGCCGGCGGCACTGGCGGCGGCCGGTCGGAGAAAAGCTGCGCCTGCGCGGTATTTTGCCCTGATACGAGGAGGCACGCGACAAGGACGAGCGCCGGCAGCAGCCTGCCGCCGCGCCGCCATCCGATGATGCCGTCACCCCCGAGAGTCATGCCACCTGCTTTTCACCGAAAACGCGGCAAATTCAAGCCTCTGAAACCCCAGGAATTACGGCCCGATGCAGTTCTTTGGAACCCGAATGACACCTGCGTGATTGCATCAGAGGCAACCGGCCCTCGCCACACTCCTGCCCCCAGCGTCCCGAACGCTATAAACCAAGCTTTGCCCTCTGTCTGGCGAAGCGGCAGCGCGGCGCCTACTCTGGAGTGAGGACGGCCCGGAGTAGGAGAGTTTCGGTGCTGGAGATGTTGAGAGGTCGGAGCGTGAATGGCTCCAATGGCGAGAAAGTCGGGCTCGGCAGCATTCGCAAACCGGTCATTGGCCTGGCGCTAGGCGGCGGCGCGGCACGCGGTTTTGCCCATATCGGTATCATGAGGACGCTGCTGGCCAACGGCATCGTGCCCGATGTCGTGGTCGGCACCTCGATTGGCGCGGCCGTCGGCGGCGCCTATGCGGCCGACCGGCTCGACACGCTGGAAGATTGGGCGCGCAGCCTGCAAGGCGTCCGCAACATCCTCGGCTATCTCGACATCCGTCTCGACGGCTCGGGCCTGATCGGTGGCGAGAAACTCGCAAGCCGGCTCGAGAAAGCGATCGGCCAGACCATGATCGAGGATCTCCCGATGAAGTATGCCTCGGTCGCGACCGAGGTCCGCACCGGCCACGAGATCTGGCTCACGCGCGGCCGCCTGATCGAGGCGATACGTGCCTCCTATGCGCTGCCCGGCATCTTTTCGCCCGTGATGATCGGCGACCGCTGGCTGGTCGACGGCGCGCTGGTGAATCCGGTGCCGGTTTCGGCTGCGCGGGCGCTCGGGGCCGAAATCGTCATCGCCGTCAATCTGTCCACCGATGTCTTCACGCATTCGACGACGATCTATCAGCACGGTACGAGGCCCGCGCCGGTTGCCCCAATCACTGAGAAGATTCCGGCCAAGCGCCGCTTTCCGCGCTTCTTCTCGCCGGAGAGAACCGTCAAGCGCGAGTTCTTCGGCACCGCCGGTCGTCCCGGCATCTCCTCGGTGATGGTGGATGCCTTCAACATCATGCAAGACCGCATCACCCGCGCGCGGCTCGCCGGCGATCCGCCCGACCTTCTGATCACGCCGCGGGTCGGCCAGTACGGCTGGTTCGACTTCCATCGCGCCGAGGAACTGATCGCGCACGGCACCCGCGCCGCCGAACGCGCGCTGGAGTCGATCCAGGAAACGATCGACGTGCTGGCGCCGGCGCCCGAAGGCGCCGCGCCCAAAGCGGTGGAGTAAGCTCGGCGCGTAAGGCGGCTCAGGCCGTCTTGATGTAGTCGCGCAGCGCTTCCTGCTCGGACTCGTATTCCTGGACCCGGCGCTTGACGATGTCGCCGATCGAAATCAGACCGACCACCTCGTTGTTATCCAGCACGGGAAGGTGGCGGAACTTACCGGTGGTCATCATTTCCATGAGCTCGGCGACCGTGTCGGTCTCCTTGCAGGTGACGACCTTGCGGGTCATGACCTGAGACACCGGCTCTTCCAGCACGCCCGCACCGCGCTCACCGAGCACACGGACGATGTCGCGCTCCGACAGGATGCCCTCGAGCCGGCTCTGGTCCATCACCAGCACCGCGCCGATCTTCTTCTCGGCGAGCAGCTTGATTGCGGCAGCCAGCTTCGCGTCGGGCTCGACGCTCATGATCTGGTGGCCCTTGGTATTGAGAATGGAACGTACCGTCATTGTCGCCTCCCAGAATCGGATCCGTCCGCTTTGCGCGGCCCGGACTTGTTCGCGAGTCTTCAACTAACAGTTTCGGCGCCGGTTTCACCCTTCAGGCGCTGTGCGAAGCGCAGCCTCTATGAGCTTGCTGCTTCGGAACATTCTTCCCGGGAATGATGGATGAATTCGGGCCGCGCCGCAAGCACCGCTTCAAATGCCGTCTGTAATGTCCTGTGATGACGCATGCGCAGCATCATCGTTTCGCACACGCGGCACGGGATCGAACAGCGCGAACAGCAACAGCCCTGCGAAGAAGCCGCCGATATGCGCCTGCCAGGCGACGCTCGCGCTGACGCTTTCGACGCCGATGGCGCCGACGCCGAAGATGATGTTGAGGGCGAACCACACGCCCAGGAAGCCGACGATCCGCCGGTCGCGCAGAGCCTGCAACAGCGGCAGCGCCGGAACTTTGGCGGCGGTATCGGCGTCCGAACGGCTGAACGACAGGAAGCTGCCGCGCACGAAAGCGAACCGGATCGCGGCCGCCATCGCGCCCGAAACCGAGGCCGAGGCGCCGATCATCGGCACCACCGCGTGCTCATGGGTGACGAGGTGGGCAAGCGCACCGGCGGCCGCCGTCACCGCCAGGAACACGAAGAAGCGCACCGCGCCAAAGCGCCGCGCCAGCGCGCTGCCGAACGGCAGCAGCCACAGCACGTTGAAGGCGAGATGGGCGAGATTGGCATGCAGCAGCGAATAGGTGACGAAGGTCCAGACCTTGGCACCGGCGCCGCCCTCGAATTGCAGGTTGACCAGCGAGGAATCGTAGCGCTTCGGAATGAAGCCGAAGACGTCGATGGTCCAGTTCTCCAGCTCCGGCGGCAGCAGCACCCGCAGATGGATCAGCGCCAGCAGGATGACATAGGCCGTCAGCGGCAACGGCAGCGTCAGGATCGGCTCGCGCGGGGCCTCTTCGACGACGACCGGTTGGTCTGACGGTGGTGGCGGGGAATCCAAGGCGGTTTCACTTTCAGGCGCAATCGAAGCAAGAGCTTGGAGATAGTCGCGTTTGCCGGCCTTGCGCAAGTGCACAATCGGAAAAGGCAGGGCCCTGGGAAAGCCCTGCCTGTCCGTGTCGATCTTCCTGACACTGCGGAGGAACAAGGAGTATCCCCACCCCTCCCCGCGGCCAGTGACCAAACTGTTTGACGCCCGTGTACAGACCTCGCCGAGAACCTGGAAAAAAGCGGCGAGGCTTGCGACCGCGATCACCTTAGCAGCCGCGCGGCCGGGGCAAAGCGCATAGTTAATTTAACGTTAACGACGCAAAGCCAGCCTGCGCGAGGCCAAAAACGCCCCCGCGGCATGGACGCTGCAATTCCCCTCCTGCACAACAACACAGGGATCGCAGGTGCACTGAAGCGGGACAGGTTTGTCCCATGAGGTTGCGCCCCGGGGCGAGCGTCAGTCATGAAACATCCATCAACCCGCGCATTCTTCGCGTATTGGGACAAGAAGCGCGGCAGCGCGCGGGCGCCTGACCGGGCCGATATCGACCCGGCCGCCGTGCGCGAACTGCTGGGCGACATCTTCGTCCTGTCCTGCGAGCCCAAGCTCGGTTTTCCGTTCCGCGTCGCCGGCACCCGCGTCTGCGCGCTTGCCGGCTGCGATCTCAAGGACCAAGGCTTTGCCGCGCTGTTCGCGGAAGGCAGCCGCCGCGAGATCGAGGAGATCACCACCATCGTCGCCGACGAGACGCTCGGCGCCATCGCCGGCCTCACTGCGCTTCGCGAGGACGGCAGCAAGGCCCATCTCGAATTGCTGCTGCTGCCCTTCAACGCCCGCCCGCACACGCCGGTGAGCGTAACCGGCGTGCTCGCGCCATTCGATGACGAATGCGGCGCGCTTGGCCCGTTCACCGTCACGTCGTGGCGCTATCTGCATCAGCCGGAGAAATTGCTGCCGCGCGCGATCCGCAAATTGCAGATCGCACGCGGGCTGATGGTGTATGAGGGGCTGAGGTAGAGCAACTTTCGGGCCGTGCGCACAGCGTGTGCAAACGGCCCCGACCATCATCTCTGAATCGGATGGCGATCAGACACGCCGGGCCTGCGGTCCATCAACGGAACCTTAGCTGCCACGATACGTTTGCCTGTTTGCCGGGCGAGTATCTGCACGGCAACGCGGCTCGGCCGAAGACGACGCCGTTTCCCAGCCGCTTCCGTCGAGGGATGATTACCCGTGATGGAGCACGCGACCAGAGTTGGTAATCGCCTGTTAGCTGCCTTACCGCCGGCCGACTTCGCTTTGCTTGCACCGCATTTGCGGAAGGTATCGCTCCAGCACGACGCCGTCCTGGTTCGATCGGGCGACCGGATCGATCACCTCTACTTTCCCTGTAGTGGCGCAATCGCCCTCATCATGGAGCTGCCGAACGGACAGACGGCCGCAACCGCCGTGATCGGCAACGACGGCGCCGTCGGACTCTTGACGGTGCTCGGCCCCCTTCGGTCACCCATGACGGCGGTCGTCCGCGTCGCCGGCACCGCGTTGCAAATCTCGCCCGCGCGATTTCAGACGGCGCTCGAACGCAGTCCCGCCCTCAGAAGGTTGGTTGAGCTTCTCGGCAGGGCGCTGATGACACAAATCCAGCACGTGGCGGCCTGCAATGCGCTGCACTCCGTCGAAGCCCGCCTGGCCCGCTGGCTGCTTCACATTCACGATCGGACAGAGGGCGGTGACGTTCTGCCCTTGACGCAAGAGACGCTATCGGAATTGCTCGGCGTCCGGCGTACCACGGTCACGCACGTCGTGGGCGCACTTCGAACGTCAAGGGCCCTGAAATCCAGTCGCCGCGGTCAACTCGAGATCGACAGGCAGCGACTCGAGGTCGTCGCATGCGAGTGCTACAAGGTGATGAGCCGCAGGATCGATCGGATCGTTTCGCAGGATGCCTTGAGGCTCCTTCACGCCGCGCCGCCGCCGAACGACTCCCTGCCCCCGGACTTCCCGTTCGCCAAGGCCGACTCGTAGACCCAGGCCTCTTTGGCGAACCACTCGTGCGTCGCCGCGCACATCCTGCAATATGTCCGCGAAAAGAATACCGCACTGGATCGAAACCTTTCGCGATCCATCTCGATGCCCGTCGGAATGACGCTGCCCGTTTCCGGGCACTTGATCATCACCATACCCATCTTGATTTCCTCCAGCTTGGCGTCACCTCACGGCGACGATGGCCGCCATCGGCTGAACGGCGTCTCTTCTGGCGAAGACGCTCGTCCAGCCGATCCACGCGGCCGGTAGCTTTCAAGCAGTCCGATGCAGAACCCGGTTGAAGCTCTTCTTGATCGGCTCGGTCGTCTCGATCGCGGCCGTTTGGGCCAGCTCCCAAAGCTCCCGGTTTTGGGCGGAAGCCGCTTCAAAGGTCTTGCGGCTGTGGGCGGTGGAGAGGTTCACGAGATCCGCAAACGATCTCGCATCCGCGAGCTGGGAGAGGAAGTCCAGCGCAGAGGTGGTCCTGGTGTTGGATATTTCGATGACCTTGGTGCCGTACTCGGCGGCACGCTTGGCATTGGTCGAACAGGCTTCGTAGAGAGCTCCGGTGATTTCCTCGGAAGTCGCCTTCATCTGCTCGAAGTTTGACTTGGCCCGCGCGGCGGCCGGCTCGGCGAAATTGCCGAAGATGGTCTGAATATTAAAAAAGGGTACGTCGAACTGGAGCTTTGTGCTTCCGTTGGCCATTCCATTCAGCGGAGCGGCATTCGTTTCGGCTTTCACATTGGCATCACTCACGGGCATTCATCCTTTCAAGCGAAACTAGATAATGGATTGAAGACTCCCCGACGCGTCCAGGTGCTTTCTGCACCGGGACACCAGTACTCCTACTTTCACGATGGCGGGATGCCCCTGCGGATGTGCCGCTCTCGCCCCCTGCCGGAGCCAACTATGGCCAACGACAGTCGAAGCTTCAGTTCGCTTTCAGACTCTCACCTTGATTTTAGTTCGAATCATGCGATGAAGTCGCGCAGACAACATCCTGCCTCTTTAAAGTTGCTGCAATTGCATGCGCCAACTTGAGATCAGTGCCGGCAAGCAATTGAGAAGCTTCGGTCCCCGAGCGCAGCGACCTCTTACCTGGATGACACAGCGATGTCCGACATCATCAATTTCGGTACGCTTCAGCTCCGCTTCCTGCACAGCAAGGATGACACCGGCGGCAGCGTCGACATTTTCGAAATGACATTGCAGCCGAATGCGCGGATGCCGATCCCGCACTATCACGACCGCTGGGACGAAACGATCTACGGGCTGTCCGGCGTCTCGACCTGGACGATCAACGGCACGCAGAACGATCTCGGCCCCGGAGAATCCGTCTTCATCAAGCGCGGGATTGTGCACAGCTTTACCAACCGTTCGACCGGTCCGGCGACATGCCTGTGCATCCTGAGCCCCGGGGTGCTGGGCCCGCAATATTTCACGGAGATGGCCGCACTCCTGTCGGCCGGCGCGCCACCCGATCCCGCGAAGATGAAAGAGACGATGCTGCGCTACGGATTGGTGCCGGCGCCCGCTGCGTAAAGTGTGCGACGCGAGGACAGGCTGCGCAGCACAACCCGTCCCGCGCATCTCGGACATCGCTTACGGCATCGCCAGATGCCAGGCGCCATTGAGAAAGCCGTCGCCGGTGACGTCGCCGGGCTTCTGGTCCCTGGCGAAGGTGTAGAGCGGCTTGCCTTTGTGGGCCCACTGCCTGGAGCCGTCGTCCCGCGTGATGACGGTGTAGCCGTCGCCGGCGGCGTCGCTGGCCTCGGCCTTCAGCGCCGGCCAGTTCGTCGCGCACGGGCCGTTGCAGGCCGACTTGCCGTCCATGTCCTTGTCGAACGTGTAGAGCGACATGCCCTTGGCGTCGGTGAGCACGTTGCCCTTGTCGGTCTTGCCGGTCTTGGCCGGCGGCGCCGCGAACGCGGCGGAGGTGATCGCGAGCGACGCAACGAGCGTGAGCGCGAGGCGGAACGAGGAAATCGTCATGATGTCTCCTGTCATGCAATTGGCTTGCACGAGGTAGGACGCCGCAATGCGTGCGGTATTCCTCAAAATGGCGCAAAGATATTTTTGGCTGCGCACGTCAGCGCGGCGGAATAAATTGCGATGGTTGATACGGAACAATCGAGATGAGCAGGCCGCATTGGCGCCGCGCGCACGCCGGAGACCTCACCGCGATCAGCGCGATCGCAGCACGGATTCATCCTGATCTCCCCGAGCGTCCCGAAGTGCTTTCGGAAAAGATGCGGCTATATCCGGATGGCTGTTGCGTGCTTGCTGCAGGCAACGAGATCGCAGGCTACGGCCTCGCGCATCCCTGGATGCAGCAACGAATTCCGCAGCTCGACGGTTTCCTCGACCAATTGCCCGATGCTGCGGACTGTCTCTATGTGCACGATGTCGCCGTGCTGCCCGACTTCCGCGGCGGCGTGGCGCGTGCTTATGTCGCAGAGATCGAAGAGCTCGCGCGATCATCCGGCATCGCGACGCTTGCGCTGGTCTCGGTCTACGGCACGCGACCGCTGTGGCAGCGTCTCGGCTTTGAGCCCGCCACACCGGATGCGGCGCTACGCGCCAAGCTCGCAGCCTATGGCGCGGGCGCGACCTACATGCTGCGCGAGCTCACCCAATAGCCGCCTGCCGCGCCGCAGTTCAGCTGCGGTGCTTCTTCTTACCCTTCTTGCCGGAGGCGCCCGGCCATTCGGTGACCGACGGCGCATATTTGGCGTCACTGGACTTGTTTCCGAATTTCTTGTCTTTCTTCCCAAACGCCGGCTTGCCGAATTTGCCGTCGTCGTGAGGCCCAACATGAGGCTTGGCGTGCGGCTTGCCTTGGTGCTTGGCGTCAGGCTTTCCCCGCGACCTGTCGTGCTGCTTCGGCCCCTTCCAGGGATCGTCGCGGACAACATGATCGCCGTCACCTTCATTGCGCTGCGGAGCGCGTGAGCGCTTCTCCGCCGGCACCTGCGCTTGCGGCGCACCCGTCATCGGCTCGAGGCGGATATTGTCTTCCTTATCCGGACGCTTGATCTTGGCCGCGAAGGATTCCGCAACCCGCTCGGAAATTTCGAACTCGGTCGTGGTGTCCATGATCTTGATAGCGCCGATGTCGCCCTTGTCGATGCCGCCACGACGGCAAATCATCGGCAGGAGCCAGCGCGCTTCCGCGTTCTTTCTTCGTCCGATGTTGGCCCGGAACCATACGGTGGCCTCTGTCATGCCATGCTTCGGCGACGATTTCCCCGATTTGGGTCGAGGCCTCTCGGAGCGGTCATCGCCGCGCGGCGTCCGATCGCTGCGCGATGTCCGATCGTCGCGGCCGCGATCGTCACGCGGGCGGCCACGCGCCTCGCCGGGATCGAGGATGTCTTCAGGCGACGGCAGTCGCGCGCGATAGAGCCGCGCGAGCGCTGCGGCGATGTCCTCGGCCGACCGCTCGGCCAATAAGGCCTTCGCCAGCTCCAGATCGTCGGCGGTCGTCTCCTCGGTGAACAACACGTCCTTCATGCGCTCATGATCGAGTTTGCGGATCTCATCCGCCTGCGGCGCCGTGCCCCAGTTCGCCTCGATGCCGGACAAATTTAGCAATACCTCCGCACGCCGCCGTCGGACGGGCGGCACCAGCAGGACGCTGACACCCTTGCGGCCCGCGCGCCCGGTGCGGCCCGAGCGATGCTGCATGACCTCAGGGTCGTTCGGCAGGTCTGCATGAATCACGAGGTCGAGGCTCGGCAAATCGATGCCGCGGGCGGCAACGTCGGTCGCGACGCAAATGCGGGCGCGCCCGTCCCGGAGCGACTGGAGCGCCAGGGTACGCTCGTTCTGCGTCAATTCACCTGAGAGAGCGACCACGGAGAAACCGCGCTCCAGCAGCGCCGCCTGCAAATGCCTGACCGCATCGCGCGTGTTGCAGAACACCAGCGCGCTCGGCGACTCGTAGAAGCGCAGCACGTTGACGACCGCATGCTCGACATCACCGGGAGCAACCCGGATGGCGCGATACTCGATGTCGGCGTGACCGCCCTCGTCGCCCGCAACCTCGATCCGAAACGCGCCCTGCTGATACTGCTTGGCCAGCGCCACGATGCCACGCGGAAATGTCGCCGAGAACAATAAGGTACGTCGCGTCTCCGGCGTGGTCTTGAGGATGAACTCCATGTCCTCGCGAAATCCGAGATTGAGCATCTCGTCGGCCTCGTCGAGGACGACGACCTTCAATTCCGAGATGTCGAGGCGGCCGCGCCGCAGATGATCGCACAAGCGGCCGGGTGTGCCGACGACGATATGGGCACCCGCGGCAAGCTCGCGCTGCTCGCGGCGCGGATCCATGCCGCCGACGCAGGAGACGACGCGTGCCCGCGCGTGCTCATAGAGCCATGTCAGCTCGCGCTGGACCTGCAGGGCGAGCTCGCGGGTCGGCGCGACGATCAAAGCCAGCGGCGCGCCGGCCTGCTCAAACCGCTCGGCATCCTCAAGCAGGTCCTTGGCCATCGCCAGTCCGTAAGCGACGGTCTTGCCCGAGCCGGTCTGGGCCGACACCAGGAGGTCGCGGTCGACGGCATCCGCGCCGAGGACGGCGAGCTGAACGGGCGTCGGTGAATCGTAATTGCGCTCAGCCAAGGCACGGGCGAGCGGCGGGGTCAGGGCCGGAAAAGACACGGGATGGAAAACCTTGGTTGGTTCAGGCGCGGAATGGCGAACCGAAGGGCCTGACGCTGTAGTCGCGGCAGAAGGCCCTGTCACACGCGTGATGATTTGATTTGGACGCTCTTTACGCCAGGTGCGGCCAAATCACCATGCTTTTGATGCATGGCATTTTAGACGGGGTGAACAAGGTCGTGGGGCCTCCACCAGCGCTTTTTGGTTCGCATTGACGCCTCCAGAGCGCCTTTTCGGTCGAAACGGCGGACTTTTGCGGTCATCTCGCCTAAATTGTGCGCGATCAGGCGTGCCAAGGATGCATGTATGACCTCGTTGGGCGGACGTCAGTGTGGCGACTGCACGCTTTGCTGCAAGGTGATGGCGATCGAGGCGCTCGCCAAGCCGGCGGGCAGCTGGTGCTCCCTTTGCAAGCCCGGCCGCGGTTGCGCGATCTATGCCGACCGGCCTGCCGAATGCGAAAGCTTCAGCTGCCTCTGGCTCGCCAACGATCTCCTCGACGAGCGCTGGAAGCCGAGCCGCTCCAAGCTGGTCGTGACCACGTCCGAGGACGGCCTCGAAATCCGCTGCGACCCGGGCTCTCCCAATGCCTGGCGCAGGGAGCCCTACGCCGCCGACATCCGCGCCTGGGCCAAGGAAGGCGAGCGCAGCGACATGACGGTCGTCGTGATCGTCGGCCAGCGCATGATCCTGATCACGCCGGAGCACGAATTCGATCTCGGCATCGTCGGACCGGATGAACGCATCGTGCGGGAGCTGGAGGGCACGAAGGTTGTGGGCGCTACGGTGGCGAAGGACAGCGGGATCAGTCGCAGTCAAACCCTTGTCAGGCCCGGCGCTCGATCCCAAATCGCTTCTCGACCGGATCAACGCGACAAGGATGACACATGACCGACAGCATATCGCTGGCCGACAAGCTATCGACCTTCCACGACCACTGGTCACCGCGCACGATCGCGACCTTCAACGATTGCGATGTGATGGTGGTGAAGGTGAAGGGAGAGTTCACCTGGCACAAGCACGACGACACCGATGATTTCTTTCTCGTGCTGAAAGGCCAGCTGGACATCGAATTGCGGGACCGCATTGTGACGCTCGGGCCGGGCGAGCTGTACGTCGTGCCCCAAGGCGTCGAGCATCGCCCGGTGGCCCGCGAGGAGGTTCATCTCATGCTGATCGAGCCGAGCGGCACGCCGAACACCGGCGACAAGGCCACGGCCGCAGCGCGCAAGCTGGCATAGAAGTCGCGGCTCTAATCCCTTGATGTCACGAGCCTGCTGAAGCCGCCGGCCAGCCTCGCTCTGGCCCGCACGACAAAGTCCTTCGCGGCTTGGCTCAGGGCGCGGATGGCACGCCAGGCCTCGGTGGCCTGCAGCCATGCCCTCATCGCGGTGAACTTCCCGTAGCCCCACGCGAACGCTGGAATCCGCATCAGCTTGTCACGCGTGAGATGGAACAGGCGCTCGACCAGCACCAGCTTGAGCAGCTCGCAGCCGACAAATGCCGTCATACCGCTCAGGAACTGACCGGTTGCGACGAGGTACGCGGCCAACGGCTTGATCGGTTCCAGAATGATCACGGGCACGGAAAACAGCGCAAGCGACGGATAAGGCGGCAGCGATTTGATCCAGGTCCGCAGCCGCTTGAATTCAAAATGCCGCGCCAGCCAGCGGGAGATTGGCATCGCCACGGCCATGAACAGCGCATCCACCAGGAAGTAGATGGCGGCCAGGACGTAGGTGATGGGTTTCAGAATTCGCTTCACGATGACTCTCCCGTGAACTGAAAGCCGGAACTGGGGCCTAAGTTTCACCCCGACGTGAATAACTCGCGGATTCCCTGTGGAACTTTTTGGGCACTTGCCCCGGCCTGCCTCAGATCTCGGCATATATCTCCAGAAGATTGCCGTCGGGATCCCGGAAGAACAACGTGCGATGCCCAAACGGCTGGTTCGTCGGTGGCGACAACAGCGCCACGCCCTGACGCGCGAGTTCGTCGGCGCAGGCATCGACCTCGGTTGCCGAGACCTTGAAGGCCAGTTGCAGTGAGGCGCTGCCCGCCGGCGTCGGCGCATCGGTCGCGGTCCGGCTCGGTCGCGCCAGCGCCAGCGTGTTGCTGCCGAGGCCGTACTCGATCCAGTTCGGCGACAGCTCGCGCAGCAGGGGTAAGGCGAGCACGTCCTCGTAGAAGCGCCGCATCGCGGCCATGTCGCGCACGAAGATGACGGTGTAGTCGATCGCACGGATGGCGCTGAAGGGCGAGCGGGGCGCAGATTGGTTCGATGGCTGCGTCATCGACGTTTCCCTCACCTCAACTGGCAGGCGCATCCGTCACTCCGCGCCGTTCTGCTCCATGCGATCGGCGATGAATGTGCCGTTGGGCTGGTGGAAGACGATCTGGCCGATCTCATCGCCCTCTCCCCGAAACTCGACCGCAAACCCTTCCAGCTCGACGATGCGAAACCGGCGGCCCTGCTGTGGCTCGAGGCGATAGGCCGGCTGGAAGTCCGGCTTCAGAATGAGCCTGCCTTCGCTGTCCAGGGTCACGCGATGGGTGATGGCGCCGCTCCTGAACTGCCCGACGCAGCGCGCGCGGAATACGGGATCGACGCAATCGCCGGCGGCGCGACGCTCAAACACGATATCCTTCACTGTCGGCTCCAGCGGCACCGACAAGTGCACAATGTTGCCCTCGCGATCGGTCTGGAAGGTGATTGGGATGTTATCCGGATGGAGCTGGTCGATGATCTCCGGCGTGACGAACGTCTCGAAATGCCAGTGCGACAGCGGCGCGCCCATGCCGCGCCATGACCAGTGCAGCGCGCCCTCCCGCTCGCGGATCGAGATGACGCCATAGGCAGGATGGGCATAGTCGGCCGCATAGGCCGACAACACATGCGCCGGCCTGGTGTCCTTGTGACGCGCCTTCTCGCGCGCCTCCTTGTCGGCCGGGATATGGGCTATGACGTCGTCGCGCATCTTGCGGAAGCGAGAGAGCCAGTCGACCGGCTCCCGGCCGCGCAGCCGGTCGATAATGTACCACGTCAGAATTGTCGGTATCTCACTCGAGCTGCGATTGGTCAGGACGGCGACGCCGATGCCGGCCTCCGGCACCAGCGTCATGAGCGAGCCCCAGCCGGTCCAGCCACCGCCGTGCCACATCAGGCGCTCGCCGCGGTAGGTGTTCGATTGAAAACCCAGCGCATAGTGTCCGTGGCCGAATTCGGGAAACTCCGACTTGCCGACGTGCGCCAGCGGCGTGTGCAGTTGCTCCACCAGCGCCGCCGGCAGCAGGCGCTCACCCTCGAATTCGCCCTTGCCGAGATGCAGGCGCATCCAGTTGGCGAGATCGGCGACCGACGTGTTGATGGCGCCTGCGGCCGTGGTGCGGATCGGCAGCCGCAGTGCCGGCAATCGCGTGTCGACGTCCATCATGTAGGGACGCGCGGGCTCCGGCCCGGCTTCGTGCTCGTCGAGCGAGAAGTTGACCGTCATACCGAGCCGGTTTGTCAGGCGCTCGCGGACGAAGGTTTCAAAGCTCTGGCCGCTTACGCGCTCGATCAGGAGACCGGCGGCGTTGTAGCAGAGATTGCTGTATTGCCAGGTGGTGCGGATGTCGCGGCTGAGTTCGAGGTGCCGCATCAGCGGCAGCATCTCGGCCGGCGCAAGATCGCCGGGCAGATGGATCCAATCGTGCCGCGGCAACCCCGACTGATGACTGAGCAGGTCGCGAATGGTGACGCGTTCGGTCGCGACCGCGTCCGACAGGCGAAACTCCGGCAGATAGTCGCGGACCGGTTTGGTCCAGTCGAGCAACCCTTCGTTATGCAGCAATGCGACCGCGGTCGCGGTGAACGACTTCGTGATCGAGCAGATCACGAATTGCGTGCGCGGCGTGACCGGGAGATCGGCCTCGATGTCGCGCTGGCCATAGGCACGCGTGAGCGCGACCTTGCCGTCCTGCACGACGGCGAGAGCGGCGCCCGGCACCTTCCAGACGGCCATGGCATCCGCGGCGAGCCGGTCGATGTCCGGGACAAGAGATGCGAGCGGGGTATCAGGAATCTCGGATGAACTGTTCATGACAAATGCGCGGCCCTCCAAGTGCACACGCTAGCAACATCAACGTGAAATGGAAAGCTGCAGCGAGGATTTTCGCGGGCTGTTTTGAGCCGGCGAGCAGCGGCGTGGCCACGGTCGCGTCGTCATCGAGACCCGCATAGGTGCGCCGCTTGGCTTCGACCAAAAATGCCGCGAGATCGTGGAGGATGGACGGCATCGCCTAGCCCACCAGCTCCGGCCACGGCACGATGGTCGACTTCACCGTCTTCATCGCCATGGCATCCTTCACCGCCTGCGCGACGCCTTCTTCCGTGAACGGATAGATCGTCTGCATCTTCAGCCAGGGATATCTGTCGCGGGTGCGGTAGAGCATGTCGACGCCGAGCGGGAGATCATTACCCGTGAAGCCCCAGGATCCCAGCACGTTGAGGTCTTTTGTGCAGATACGGTGCCAGGAGGTCTCGATCGAGCCGGCGTCGGTGAACTGGCCCATCTCCACATAGGTGCCGCCGTCGCGCAGCATCTCGATGCCTTCGGGGCCCGCGGTCGGATGGCCCGAGCAATCCATCACCAGATCGGCGCCAAAGTGGCCCACGATCTCGCGGACGTGCGCGATGCGCTCCTGCGGCGATGTGATCTCCTCGATGTTCACGGTCGCTTCCGCGCCGAACTCGCGCGCGAGCTTGAGCCGCGGCTGTTCCGGCGCACCGACGCAGATCACACGCCCTGCCCCCATCTCTTTTGCCGCCGCGACCGCCAGAATACCGATCGGGCCCGAGCCCTGGATCACCACGGTGTCGGCCCAGGTGAAGCCGCCGGCGCGGGTCGCACGGTTGAAGGCGCGGATGCAGGAGGTCAGCGGCTCCGACAGCGCGCCGAGGCGCAGCGACATGTCGTCGGGCAGCTTGTAGATCTTGGTGCCCGGCAGCATGTCGAGATCGACATAGACATATTCGGCCCAGCCGCCCCATAGGTGCGGCGCCTTGTCGAAGCCGAGATAGCGGCCGTAATAGACCGGCGTCAGGCACTTGTTGGCGGTCTGCGGATAATGGATGCAGTAATAGCAGTGCCCGCACGGCATCAGCGGCGGGATCATCACCTTCGATCCGACCTTCAGCGGCTTGCTCATGAAGTCTTCGGTGAACTCGTCGCCGCATTCGACGATGATTCCGCCAAGCTCGTGCCCGAGTGTGAACGGCCAGGGCAGCGGTTTCGGCCAATGTCCCTTCAGGATATGCAAATCGGTGCCGCAGACGCCGCACGCACCGATCTTGATCAGAGCCCCCTTGCGGCCGACCTTCGGCCACGGCACGGTTTTGATCACGGGCTCGCTGCCCGGTCCTGCGTGGGTACAGACGCGGATCTGTTCCATGGCTGTTTCCTCGCCGCTCGTCTGTATTGATTGTTGGGTGCGGGCGTGGCCAAAGCGTATGTGAGATGCGCAGTCGTGCCAAGCGCGAGTCTCGTAACCCGCTTGAGCGCAACACATGCCGGAAGAGAAAAACCCGGATGTTGCTGCGCTCATGCCTGAGGACGAAAGCGGTCCGGCGCAGCCGGTTGACTCCGGAGCATTGCCACCGCACGCTCTTCGCAACGGCTGGGGAGTTGAGGCATTGCGCAATCGCTGGGCTATTCTTGCGATCCTGTTCGTCGTTCGCCTCGCCATCGCGTTCCAGTTCCAGAGCGTGGCCGCGGTCGCGCCGCTGCTTGAAAACACATTCGGCGTCGGGCTTGCCGATATCGGCATCCTGATCGGGCTTTATTTCACCCCGGGCGTCGTGCTGGCGCTGCCGGGCGGCGCGATCGGGCGGACCCTTGGCGACAAGCCGACGACGATCGCAGCGCTGCTGCTGATGACGGCGGGCAGCCTGGTGATGGCGACCACCGACATCTGGGGCCTGCAGCTGGCAGGCCGGCTCGTCTCCGGCGCCGGCGGCGTGCTGCTGACGGTGCAGCTCACCAAGATGGGCACCGACTGGTTTGCCGGTCAGGAGATAGCAACCGCGATGGCGATCTTCGTCAACTCCTGGCCGGCCGGCGTTGCGATCTCGCTGCTGGTGCTGCCGGCGATCGGCACCGCCCATGGCGCCGGCGCCGTGTTCGCCGCAACGGGTGCGCTGAGCGCGATCGGCGTTGCGCTGATCATGTTCTATCAGCCGCCGCCGGGCGCAACAGTCGGCAAAGCCGGCTCAGCTCGGCTCGATCCGCTCGCGCTGCTCGCGGTGATCGTCGCTGGGCTAATCTGGGGCCTCTATAATGTCGGCTTCGCCATGATCTTCTCGTTCGGCCCCTCTTTGCTCGCCGAGCGCGGCTGGAGCATTGCCGCAGCCGGCTCGGCCATCAGCGTCGTGATGTGGCTCTCTGTCGTTTCGGTGCCGGCCGGCGGCTATCTCGCCGATCGCTTCAAGCGGCCCTTTATACTGGCGATCGCGGCCAGCCTTGTAGTAGCCGCCCTGCTGGCCTGGCTGACCCGGTCGGATGCCGTGATCACGATCCTCGTCCTGATCGGCCTGATCGGCGGCCATCCGGCCGGCCCGATCATGAGCCTGGCCGCCCGCGTGCTCGCCCCGGAGACCAGGGCGATCGGCATGGGCGTGTTCTACACCCTCTTTTATGCCGCGATGATGCTGGGACCGGCGGTGGCCGGGCGGCTCGCCAAATCGGCAGGCACGGCGGCCGTCGCGCTCGACCTCGGCGCGCTGACGGTGCTGGCCTGCCCGCCCCTGATGTGGCTTTTCGAGCGCATTGTGTCTGTCCGTAATCGACGCGCCAAATCATAACGCGGCATTAACCCTGTGCACCTTAGGGTCGTGCCGGACTCCGCCCGGGCGGGGGGTCGGGTAGTGAAAATGGCGTTGGCGAATAAAAAATTTCTTCCGGCCGCCGAGGAACGTCGGCGTTTCCAGCGGGTGAAGGTGCACCTGCTCGGCCGTTACATGCTGCCGGATCGCCGTGAATTCCCCTGCCAGGTGATCAACATGTCGCCCGGCGGGCTGGCACTGCTGGCGCCGGGCATCGGCAATGTCGGCGACCGCGTGGTCGCCTATCTCGACCATATCGGCCGCGTCGAGGGCAAGATCACCCGGATCATCGACAACGGTTTTGCCATGACGGTCGGGGCGACGCCGCGCAAGCGCGACAAGCTCGCCGCCCAGCTGACCTGGCTCGCCAACCGCGACATCCTCAACCTGCCGGAGGACCGCCGCCACGACCGTATCGTGCCGCGCAACCCGATCGCTGTGCTGACGCTTGAGGACGGCACCAAGATGACCTGCCGCATCATCGACCTCTCGCTGTCCGGCGCCGCCATCGCGGCGGAGAACCGTCCGCCGCTGAAATCGACCGTTCTGCTCGGCCGGGTCCAGGGCCGCGTGGTCCGGAACCTCGAAGACGGCTTCGCGCTGGAGTTCTTGCATTCGCAGCCGATCGAGACACTCGAAGAGAGCGTTACCGCGCGGTAAAGCGAAAGCGCGCTAAAACCCCTGTTTTCTAGGCCTCAAAGGCGGCTTCCGCGCGGACGCCGCCTTTTTCGCGTCTGGCTGCCGCCCCACGCGGGTTAACGCGCGGCCTGTTCGCGCACTGAAACAGCCCTTCCGCCAGCGTTTCCGCGTTAATCCCTACAATTTGAATCAATTGCAGTATTCTCAAAATTTACTCGAATTTTCTTCAAGTATAGATCGAATTCGCCGCGTCTTTTACTTGTATTCGTCTCGACTTGACTTGGCTGACTTAGCGGCAACTCAAATGCTCCGTGCGAAATGTGGTCCCAACAAGAAACGGGGGCCGCAATGTTGGACTTCAGGGGACAGGGGAAGGCACTGGCGCTTGCTGCCATGCTCTTCGGGATCAGCGCGACAGCGCAGGCCGGTGAAAGCCGTCTGCTCTACGCGAGCCTCGGCGACACCGCGCGTGCGCCGATCGGCTGGGTCGAGTTTTGTGCAGAGAATACCGCTCAGTGTCAGGGCGGGCCGACGCAGCCGCGCGACATCGTGATGTCGCAGACCGCGTGGCGCGACCTGACCAAGGTCAATCGCTGGGTCAACGAGACGATCAAGCCTTTGACCGACCAGGACCACTGGGGCGTGATCGAGAAGTGGTCGCTGCCGACCGACGGTTACGGCGACTGTGAAGACTACGTGCTGTTGAAGCGCAAGATGCTGATCGATGCCGGTTGGCCGCGCGAGGCCCTGCTCATCACCGTCGTGCGCGACAAGAAGGGCGAAGGACACGCGGTGCTGACGGTGAAGACCGACAAGGGCGAGTTCGTTCTCGACAATCAGAACGAGAGCGTCGTTGCCTGGACGGAGACCGGCTACCGCTTCGTCAAGCGTCAGTCGCAGGCCGATCCCAACGTCTGGGTCTCGCTCGGCGACACCAAGCCGGCGGTCTCCACCGCCAGCGCAAGAGACCAGTAGAGACAAACAAACGAGTTACGCGACCCGGTCACATCCCCACCCCTCCCCGTCCCAGACCGGTTCGCGCGCGGCCAGCCATCCCCCAATGGCTGGCCGCAACTCTTTTTGGGAGATGACGTGAGGCAGCTTCGCGAGGTGCAACCAACATCCGCCTTCGTCAGTGCGGCAGGAGGTTCTTGTAGACCTTGCCGCCCTTCATGATCACGACAAAATTCTTCGCGGGATCTTCGACCAGCGTGATGTTGTCGAGCGGATTGCCATCGACCAGCAGGAGATCGGCGAGCGCACCCTCTTCGACCACGCCGAGCTTGCCGGGATAGGGATTGCGCGGGCCCGACAGGCTCAGCAGTTCCGCGTTGGTCGAGGTCGCCATGGCCAGCGCTTCGGCCGACGTGTACCAGCGCGTCAGCGCGGCCAGCATCGAACCCTGCTTTTCCGCCAGCGCCTGCGAGAACAGGACGTCGGTGCCGAACGCGGTCTTGAGGTGATACTTCTTTGCCAGCGCATAAACGCGGTCGGTGCCGGCAACGACCTGCCGCATCTTGTCCTGCTCCGAAGGCCCGAGCGCGGCGGCAGCGGACATATCCAGGAACGGCTGCGTGCTCAGCCAGATCCCCTTCTCCGCCATCAGCCTTGCGCTCGCCTCATCCATGAGGTGACCATGTTCGATGCACCTGACGCCGGCTGCAATCGAGCGCTGGATCGCAACCGGCGTATAGGCGTGTGTGGCGACGTAGGTGCCCCAATTGTCTGCGGCTTCGACGGCGGCACGCAGCTCGGGCTCGGTGAAGGTGGAGACGTCGAGCGGACTGAACGGCGAGGCCACGCCGCCGCCCGCGGTGAGCTTGACCTGGGAGGCACCCTGCATCAGCTGTTCGCGCGCGCGCACGCGCACTTCGTCGGGGCTGTCGGCGACCATGCTGCCGCCGATCCGCTCCATGCGGCTGAGCATGCCGCCGATGGATCGCGGCAGATCAGAGAGCTGGCGGAAGTCGCCATGACCGCTGGTGATGGTGATGATGGCGCCAGAGGGATAGATGCGCGGACCGGCGACGAGATCTTCGTCGATGGCCTGCTTGAGACCGAAGCTCGGCCCACCCATGTCGCGTATGGTGGTGAAACCGCGCATCAGCGTCGCCGTTGCCTCGCTGGCGGCGAGCAGATTGTTGTAGCCGATATCGCCCGCGAGCGCGGCCATCGGCGTCGGGCGCACCAGCATCGCGTGCCAATGCGCATCGATCAGCCCCGGCATCAGCACGCGGCCACCGCCGTCGATCACCTGGCCGGTGGCTGCGATATCCGCGGTCGAAATCTTCTCGATCTTTCCATCCCTGACGAGGACATTGGACGCGGCTGAGAGCGTTCCATTCTTTCCATCGAAGATTTTGACGTTGCGGAACAGAACGGCAGCATCCTGCTGGGCCGGCGCTGGCGACGCACTGGAGAGAAGCACTGCAAGCAGCACCGCGAGCCCGGCCGGTGTCCTCAAACCCCACATGTCTGTTCTCCACGCTCGCGCGTCCGCGCCGCGGAACACCTGCAAGGCGCCGGCGAGCTTGGCACCGAGCATCGGCTTCCGCTCATCGACGGCCGAACGCAACGCCATTGCATTACTGCGCGGAGCGGCTTCGGCTCCTGCGAGCGCCGCTCCAGAACTCACCGCACTACGGCAGTTGATGCCCTTGATCAAGGGAAGTCAATTTGCAACTCAAGGGAGATTCTGCAATTCATACGAGTCCGACGGAGCCGCATCCCCGCAAACGTTGGCGTGAAATTTCGGCTCGCTGCCCTAGAAGCCCGTGCGGCTCGCTTAAGCGCCCAACACGTCAGCGAGCCGCAGTTCGTCGGCGGCGGGATCCTTCAGAAACAGCTCGGCCTCGATCTCGTTCAGATGCGACAGCATCTGCGCACGCGCGGCCTGCTTGTCGCGCTTGCGGATCGCGGTGACGATCTCGGCGTGATGATCGGTACCGCAGGCCGGCGTGTCGTGACGGCGGTAGAGCAGGATGATGAGCGAGGAGCGCGCGATCAGCTCCTTGAGGAAGCCGAGATAGATGCTGTGGCCGCTCATCTCCGCGATGAGCCGGTGGAATTCGCCCGAGAGCCGGACCGAGGCGCGCGCATCGCCGCGCAGCTCGGCCTCGCGCTCTTCAGTGAGATGCTGCTGAAGGCGATTGATCCAGGGCGGCGAGACAGCGTCGACAGCGTGATCGACGATGGTGGGCTCGATCAGGCGGCGCGCCTCGAACACTTCGCGGGCGTCCGCCGGCGTCGGACGCGCGACGAAGGCGCCGCGGTTCTTCTCGATGTTGACGATGCCCTCATGCGCGAGCTGCTGCAGCGCGGTGCGGACCAGCGTGCGGCTCGCGCCATAGATCTCGCCGATCTCGTCCTCGCCGAGCTTGGTGCCCGGCAGCAGGCGATGCTCGAGGATTGCCGCGGTCACGCCCTCCCTGATCCGGCTGACGCGATCGCTCACGTCGGGCGTATCGGATTTCGGGCGGGTTTTGGCGGCCATTAGTTCGAGGGGCTGGGTTTGAGGGCTCGGTCGACGACGTTCGCTCTCGAATGGTAGTCGACGAGCTGTATCCAATCACAGGCGAAACTTTATACAATCTACGCCCATTTTGTGTGCATACTACCGACCACGCGGCGGGCCGCACAGCTCCGCTGGATTCGATCTAACGATTTGACTCCACTGCACAGTTCTAAGATTCGGCCGGCCAAGGGCGGTTGGCACGGACCTTGCGGAGAGACGCGGAGTACCGCCCCTCCTTCGGACATAGCATGGCCACTCCTGCCGCTCTCGAACTGGTCGCCGTCACCAAGCGCTACGACACGACGCTGGCGGTCGACAGCGTCAATCTCAAGATCCCGGCCGGCACCTATTGCTGCCTGCTCGGCCCGTCCGGATGCGGGAAAACCTCGACGTTGCGCATGGTCGCGGGCCACGAGGCTGTCAGCGAGGGCGACATCATCCTGGGCGCGCAGAACGTCACCGACCTCGAGCCCGCCAAGCGCGGCACAGCGATGATGTTTCAGTCCTACGCACTGTTTCCGCATCTGAGCGTGCTCGACAATGTTGCGTTTGCCCTGAAAATGCGCGGCGTCGATCGTGCGACGCGGCATAAGCGGGCCGGCGAACTTTTGGAGCTGGTGGCGATGAGCCCTTACGCCGGCCGTCTGCCGGCCCAACTCTCCGGCGGCCAGCAGCAGCGCGTCGCGCTCGCCCGCGCCCTGATCACCGAGCCGCAGATCCTGCTGCTCGACGAGCCGCTGTCCGCACTCGATCCGTTCCTGCGGGTGAGGATGCGCGGCGAACTCAAGCGGCTGCAGCGCGAGCTCGGCATCAGCTTCATCCAGGTCACCCACGGCCAGGAAGAGGCGATGGCGCTTGCCGACCACATCGTGGTGATGAATCAGGGCAGGATCGAGCAGCAGGGCACGGCCCGCGACATCTTCCACCACCCCCGCACCGAATTCGTGGCGCGCTTCATCGGCGGCCACAACGTCCTCAGCGACGCCGGCAAGCTCATCGCCGTGCGCGCCGATCAGCTCGGCATCAAGCCGGTCGCTGACGGCGCATTCGGCGCGCCGGCGCTGCTGACCCAGACCGAGTACCAGGGCTCGTATGTCGCCGTCTCGCTCACGCTCGACGACGGCACCGCCCTGTTCTCCCACGTTCCGGAAGCCGCCTTCGACGTGCACCCGTTCCGTCCGGGCGATCGCGTGCTGGCCACATGGGATCCCACCAAGGCGCAACGTCTGCAATAGCGCCATCATCTCTAGAAAATGCGCAACACAGAGGAGTGACTGGAATGACCGAGACCACCAAAAAGACCGGCGTCAGCCGCCGCACGCTACTCAAGAGCACCGCGGGTCTCGCGGGCCTCGCCGCCGGCTCCGGCGCCATCACCGGCTTCCCCTACGTGATGTCGGCCGAGCCGAAGGTGCTGCGCTATCTCGGCACCGCCGTGAACGAGGGCGACGACATCTCCAAGCAGTGCCTGAAAGACACCGGCATCAAGATCGAGTACATCACCGCGACCACCGACGACGTCACCAAGCGCGTGATGACCCAGCCGAATTCCTTCGACGTGCTGGACACCGAATATTTCTCGCTGAAGAAGATCGTGCCGTCGGGCAACATCCTTGCCCTCGACGCCAAGAAGATCAAAGAGTTCGACAACATCACGCCCGTCTTCACCAAAGGCGAGACGCCCGGCGGCAAGAAGATCGGCGGCCAGGGCACCGCCCCCTGGAAGGTGCTCTATCTCGAAGGCAAGGACTCCAAGAAATTTGCGACGTCGGCAACCGAGTTCGTCACGTTGATCCCGACCGTCTACAACGCGGACACGCTCGGCATCCGCCCTGATATCATCAAGCGCCCGATCAGCTCCTGGGCCGAACTGCTCAACCCCGAATTCAAGGGCAAGGCCTCGATCCTCAACATCCCCTCGATCGGCATCATGGATGCCGCGATGGTCGTGGAAGCCACCGGCAAGTACAAATATGCCGACAAGGGCAACATGACCAAGGAAGAGATCGATCTCACCATGAAGGTGATGACCGAGGCCAAGAAGGCCGGCCAGTTCCGCGCGTTCTGGAAGGACTTTAACGAGAGCGTCAACCTGATGGCTTCAGGTGAGACGGTCATTCAGTCGATGTGGTCGCCGGCGGTGACAAAGGTGCGCTCGATGGGCATCGCCTGCACCTTCCAGCCGCTGAAGGAAGGCTACCGCTCCTGGGCCTCGGGCTTCTGCGTCTCCAAGGGCGTCTCGGGTCCGAAGCTCGACTGGGCCTATGAGTTCGTGAACTGGTTCCTGTCCGGCTATGCCGGCGCGTACCTCAACCGCCAGGGCTATTACTCGGCCGTGCTCTCGACTGCGAAAGCCAACATGGAGCCCTACGAGTGGGCTTACTGGATGGAAGGCAAGCCGGCCGAGAAGGACATCAAGGCGCCCGACGGCTCGCTGCTGGAGAAGACCGGCGCCGTGCGTGACGGCGGCTCCTACGAGGACCGCATGGGCGGCGTCGCCTGCTGGAACGCCGTGATGGACGAGAACGACTACATGGTCCGCAAGTGGAACGAGTTCATCGCCGCGTGATGGATACGTCGGAAGACATCCTGCAACAGGCATCCCCGGGATTGATCCCGGGGTCGGGCACAGCGCGCGCCGCAAAGCCGACGCGCCTGTCGCCCTCCTTCATCTCCTGGCTTCAGGCCGGCCCGATGATGCTGGTGTTTCTCGCCTTCTTCCTGATCCCGCTCGTCTTCGTCGTCATCGTCTCGTTCTGGGACTACAACGAATATCAATTGCTGCCGGCCTTCTCGGGCCGCGGCTACACCGACACGTTCGAAGGCTGCATCGCGCAGCTCCCCGATCTCTGCACCATCGCCAAGACCTATCTGAAGACGCTGAAGCTGTGCTTCCTGGTCTGGGCCATCACGCTCTTCATCGGCTTCTGGGTCGCCTATTTCCTTGCCTTCCACGTCAAGTCCAAGACCTGGCAGACGGGACTGTCGCTGCTCTGCACGATCCCGTTCTGGACCTCCAACGTCATCCGCATGATCGCCTGGATCCCGCTGCTCGGGCGCAATGGCCTGGTGAATTCCGGGCTGATGAAGACAGGCCTGATCAGCCAGCCTGTCGAATGGCTGCTGTTCTCCGAATTCTCCGTGGTGCTGGCGCTGGTGCACCTCTTCACCTTCTTCATGGTGGTGCCGATCTTCAATTCGATGATCCGCATCGACAAGTCGCTGATCGAGGCCGCCTATGACGCCGGCGCCACCGGCTTCCAGACGCTGGTCAACGTCATCATTCCACTTGCCAAACCCGGCATCGTGATCGGCTCGATCTTCGTCATCACCATCGTGATGGGCGATTTCATCACCATCGGCGTGATGGGCGGCCAGCAGATCGCGGCGGCCGGCAAGATCATCGAGACGCGGGTGAACGCGCTGCAATTCCCGGCCGCCGCCGCCAATGCCGTGATCCTGCTCGTCATCACGTTCCTGATCATCACCATGATGTCGCGCATCGTCGACATCAAGAAGGAGCTGTAGGCGATGAAGGAAGGACGCCCGCGCTCGTTCTACGTGCTCTCGATCTTCTTCGCGGCCTATGTGCTGTTTCTCTACGGCCCGATGATCGCGATCTATGTGCTGTCGTTCCAGGGGCCACAAGGCGGCCTCACCTTCCCGATGAACGGCGTGTCGACCTACTGGCTGACAAAGCTGTTCCAGGGCACCGGCATCGTCGATCTCGGCGCGGCCTTCCGCCGCTCCCTTCTGCTCGGCGTCATCGTGATGGCGGTCACCGTCGTGCTGTCGGTCGCCGCCGGCATGGCCTTCCGCCGGAAGTTCAAAGCGCAAAGCATTCTGTTCTACTCGGCGATCGCGAGCCTCATCGTGCCCTCGATCATCACCTCGCTCGGGATCTCGCTCGAATTCCGCATCATCGACGATCTGATCAAGGCACACTGGAACGAGAATTTCGAGACCTCGATGGGCCTACTCACCTCCGGGCTCGGCGCACATCTGACCTGGACGCTGCCGTTCGGACTGCTGATCATGTTTGCGATCTTCAACCGCTTCGATCCCCGGCTCGAGGAAGCCGCGCGCGATCTCGGTGCGACACCGTGGCAGGCCTTCCGCCATGTCGTGCTGCCGATCATCCTGCCCTCGGTGATCGGCATCGGCCTGTTCGGCTTCACGCTGTCCTGGGACGAGCTGGCGCGCTCCAGCCAGGCGATCGGCGCGGTGAATACATTGCCGCTCGACCTCCAGGGCCTCACCACGACGGTGACGAACCCGGACATCTACGCGCTCGGCACCATCATCTCCGCGGTGTCCTTCGCCGTGATCACGCTTGCGCTCGGCACCATTCACATGCTCAACAAGCGGCAGGCGGCCAAGGGTTCGGACGCCGGCAAAGGGCTTGTCTAATCGCGATGCGACTGCACGTCGTCAACCCCAACACCACAGCCGCGATGACGGCGAAGATCGCCGCGGCGGCGCGCGCGATTGCATTGCCCGACACCGTGATCGATGCACGCCAGCCCGACATGGGGCCGGTCTCGATCGAGGGATTTTACGACGAGGCCTTCGCCGTCCCCGGCATGCTCGGCTGCATCCGCGAGGCCGACCGCGACGGCGCGGACGCGCATCTCATCGCCTGCTTCGACGACACCGGCCTCGACGCTGCGCGTGCCGTGGCCAACGCACCGGTGATCGGTATCGGCGAAGCCGGCTTCCATGTTGCGAGCCTGATCGCGGCGCGCTTTGCGGTGGTGACGACGCTCGGTGTCTCCATCGTGCCGATCGAACATAATCTGAAGAAATACGGCCTCGCCGAGCGCTGTGCCCGGGTGCGTGCCGCCGAGGTCCTCGTGCTTGCGCTCGAGGAGCGCAACGCGGACGCCATTGGAAAGATCTCGGCGGAGATCACGGCCGCGATCCGCGACGACCGCGCCGAGGCCATCGTGCTGGGGTGCGCCGGCATGGCCGATCTTGCAGCCGAGCTCTCCGCCACCCACGGCCTGCCGGTTGTCGACGGCGTCGCGGCTGCGGTGACACTGGCCGAGGGACTGGTGCGGCTTGGCTTAACGACGTCCCGGCTCGGCCCCTACGCAGCGCCGCGGTCGAAGACCTATGCCGGTCCATTCGCTCCGTTTCAGCCGTAAGCGTGCGGTCCACGCGCTGATAGCACGATCAATTTTTATGTATTTGTCATAAGCGTCCCCGGCTTCGCCCGAACCTGTGCTAAGAGGCGGCGGTAGTAGTTTTACGGGGTTTGTATGAAAAAGAACGATGTCACCTGCTCAGCGTGCGGGGCCGGTTTTCGGCGCCTTGAGCTTGCCACGCCGCCGGCCAACACAGGCGAGTATCGCTGTCCGGCCTGCGACGAGGTTTTGGAGACGTTCGACGGCAGCGCCTTCATTGCCTATCGCATGACGATCCAGCCTTCGTTGAAGGCCGCGCGCCCGTAACGGCCTCTTCTCCCCGCCGGGCCTTCGCAGCACGATGGGCTGCTGAGCGTACTCTGATACTGCTACTGCCCGCTCATCCCGAATTCGGCCTGGGCGGGATTTCTTTTGGGCGTGCCGCCTGGCCCGCCAGAGCCGTCGCCTTGGATCAACTGCGCTTTTTGCAACGGCGGCCACCTTTTCGTCCCATTTATTGCTGAACTGTAACACTTTCGGGTCCCCCCGGCCGCCTTGTTCTGCGTTCTTGTGCTGCCGCTCTTCGCCACTCACCAAGTTCAATTTGGGTTTTGTCAGCGATGATCGATCTTGCAGAGGACACACCGTCCAATCCGCTCCTCCGTCTCGGTGCCCAGCCGATCGCGCTGACGGCTGCAGCGCTGCTGCTGCTGATCGCCGGCGTCACCTCGATCGCGATCTGGCGCGCCTATACCGGCGCTGCGCCAGAGACCGACCGCGTGGTCGCCTCGCGGCAGCTTCAGGCGCGCACGGCGCAGGCCTCAGAGCAGCTCGTCGAGAAGACCAAGGGGTTGGAAGCAACCCAGCAGGAATCGATCGACCAGCTCCAGGTCGTGCAGGACCAGCTTTTGACCATGAAGCGGCTCCTGGCCTCGCAGCAGGCCGACACCAAGCGCCTGTCGGAGCAGGTCGCCAATTTGAACGAATCCATCGACGGTCTGCGGCAGTCCTTCGCCAGCGTCCGCTCCACCGAGGCGGATACGCTCTCGGTTACCCAAAGGAAACCAGTGCGTCACCGCGTCCACGCCAGCGCGCGCAAACGCTGACGCGGCTGATTAGATCCCGCGCCGTCGCCTTTTATTTTCACCACTTGTGAAATGGATCACATTCGTCCGTATGATTCCGGGCGATGCTCGCCCATACCGGATGGCGTGAGCCGATTTTAATATCCGGGGCTGGCAAGGTCGTTGACGGTATACTGCGTCAACGGCCTTGTTTTTTACTGCCTCGGTGTTTGGGTGCCTCGGCCAGGCACCCCACGCTAGTCGCAGCCTCTATTCACAGACCTGAGCACGACGGACGCGCCAGCCCCATTGCGTCATGACCCGCTTCCGCACGATGTAGCACTGCGCGCCATAGCCGCCATCATCATAACCGGCGCCGTCATAATAGGGGTCGCCGTAGGACGGGTAGCCGTAACCGTAGGCGCCGTAATAGCCGGCACCCGCGATGCCGGCGCCGATTGCAACGCCGGGCCAGAAGCCGCCGCCGTGCCAGCCGTGGCCCCAGCCGCCGTGACCCCAGCCACCACCGCCATGGCCCCAACCGCCACCACCGAAATGGCCACCGCCACCCATGTGGCCGCCGCCTGCCTCGGCCGCTTGCGGAGCCAACAGGCTCGCGATGGCCAGTGCGGCCATGATCGTCTTGCGTAACATCAACTTATCCTCCGCGTGGAAACGCTCCACACTCCAAAGAAAGGCGAAGCTAACGTCACTCGATCACGGATGATAGGCGGACAGGCTCACTTCCACGCGAGCGTCAGCAGCCACGGCAGATGCTCTTCATCTTCTTGTCGAGCTGCCGGTTCTCGGTGTTCACCGTTGCATCGGCGTCGGCGTTCGATCGGGAAGCGGCGCCCGTGGTCACCCCGGGCGCCGTGTTCGCGCCGGAAGATTGCGCCGTGCCCAAGCTGTTGGTGCCGGGCGGCGGCGCTGGTGCGTTGGCCACGCCGCCAGTCGATCCGGTCGACCCGCCGGTGGTTTGCGCGAACGAGATCGCGGGTGTCGCAGCGAGAGCGAAGATCACGATCAGCGTCTTGATGGAAGCGCTTGCGGACGATCTGGTCATCGGAGATTCTCCCTGCCTTACCAACGGCTGCGGCAAAAACAGGTTCCGGAACCAATCCCGTCACATCAGCTTGAAACAGGGGGCAGCCACGACCATGCCCAAACTGATCGCGTGGCGCTACGCAGCTGCCACCATCTTCTCGGTCCGGTCCTCGACCATGGTCACGAACATGTGGGATTCTTCGCCGGCGCCGCCGATCTGAATCCGGCGGGCCGAGATCACGCGGCGGCCGCGCGTCGGATTGTCGATGGTGTCGACGATCGGTTCGAGCTGCTGCGTCTGCGCAAGCAGCTGCTGGTCGCGTTGCTCGATCAATGCGGCCGCCTCCGCCGAGAACAATTCCCGCGCGGTCTTGCCGATGATCTCGCCGCGCGACATCCCGATCATCTTCTCGGCAGCCTTGTTGACGAAGACGTAGCGCAGATTGCGCGCGTCCTTGGCGATGATGCCTTCGGCCACGTTCTCGATGATGGTGGCGAGGAAACGCTCCATCCGCTCGAGGATGCGCTCGCGCTGACGCTGTTCGGTGACGTCCTCCTGGACCGACACCCAGCCGCCGCCGTCCATCGGACGCTCGTAGATCTTGATGATGCGGCCGTCGTTCAGGCTGATCTCATAGGCCGTCGGCTCGCGCTTGGCGATGCGCTGGCGAACGGCCGCGACATATTTTGCGACGTCGCCGCTGAACAATCCGCTCCTGACCCTGTGCTGGAGGATTTCCTCGAGCGTCGATCCCGCCTGGATGGTTTCGGGCAGATTGTAGATCCGCCGGTAATTGGTGTTCATGGCGACGACCACGGCCGCCTTGCCGTCGAGCATGATCAGGCCCTGCGGCATGCTGTTGATCGCTGCCGAGAGCTGCCACTTCTTGGCCTGGTACTTGTCATTGAACTTGTCGCGCTCTCTCCTTGCGGCGTCGCGCGCCTGCGCTGTGCCGAGCTCGAGCTCCTCCAGCTCGAAAATGCGCGCCACCGCGTCGCGGAAGCGCTGCACGGCGCGCGCCAGATGCCCGATCTCGTCGTAACGGTTGAGATGCGGCACCTCGCTCTCGACGTCCCCTCCCGCGATCCGGTCGGTCGCCTGCGCGATCTCGGCCAGCGCCCCGACCACCGAGATCCGCATCACGACGACATTGAGGCCGGCGAGAAAGAGCGCGGCGAGCCCGAGCATGAACAGATAGGCGGCTGCGTAGCGATTCTCGCTCGCGAGGTCATCGGCTTCGCCGGCCCGCTGCCGGTAGATCCGTTCGAGCGTCTCGAGGTCGACATTGAGCTTGTTGCGCAGCGTTCGGTTGGCATCGTTGTCGCCCCATTCGCGCGCTGCGGCCGAACCGATCTCGAGCCCGCGCCGCACCAGCTCCTGGCGGAATTCGATGAACTGCGCGATGCGCTGTCGGAAGCTCGCCAATTGATCGGCATCGTCGTCGCCGGCGGTCCGCTCCATGCCCTTCACGGCGTCAGCGAGCTCGCGGTTGCGGCGCGCCAGCCCGTCGGCGAATTGCTTCATCGCGCCACGATCGCCGGACATGTAGATGCCGCGCGATTCCATCACGATGGCGTAGATCAACGCGTTGATGCGTCCGACATTGATCGCGGCCTCTGCCGAGGTGGTGTGCATGTGGCGGTAGGTCGTCTGCAACCGGACCGTCTGGACCGACATCACGAGCAGAAAGGTGGTGACGATCGCGAGAAAGCCGGCGATGCTGTAGACCTTCTCCGCAACGCTGAGCGTGTCGGCGCCGCGCGCGAGGCGAACGAACTTCTTCAAAAATCGGGAGCCGGCTTCGAACCTGGATCCCAGCGCCGCAGCGTCCATCGCGCCGCTCCCCCTGGTTGAAAACAATCGACCATAGGGCCAGTTGCGCTAGCGGAGTCTTAAAGTTCCGGGCGGTATTTTTACGGTCCGGAAGCGCGAGCCTGGCGGGACCGTCAGCCGATCCGCTTCAGGCCCTTCTTGAAGCGCGGACCGTTGGCGACGTAGAACCTTGCAGCACTTCCCATCTTCTGCACCTGGGCGTCGTCGAGGGTGCGAATGACGCGCGCGGGCGAGCCGATGATCAGCGAGCGCTCGGGAAACTCCTTGCCCTCGGTGATGACGGAGCCGGCGCCGACGATGCTGTTGCGGCCGATCTTCGCCCCATTCATCACGATCGAGCCCATGCCGATCAGCGCGCCTTCCTCGATGGTGCAGCCGTGCAGGATGACGTTGTGGCCGACGGTGCAGTTCTTGCCGATGACCATGGGAAAGCCGAGGTCGGTGTGGCAGGTCGAGCCGTCCTGCACGTTGGCGCCCTCGCCGATCTCGATCCACTCATTGTCGCCGCGCAGCACCGCGCCGAACCAGACGCTCGCGCCCGGCTTCAGGCGCACGCGGCCGATCACGGTCGCGGTCTCCGCGATGAAGTAGTTGCCGTCAGAGGGAAGATCGGGCGCCTGCCCGTCGAGCTCGTAGATCGCCATGGAGGTCTCCTGTCGCTTCAACCTCAGCCATAGCGAAACGACGGCGCAGAGGCAAAGGGCTGCCGCAGCGGGCAGCCCTGCAAAGCGTCAGCCCAGCACGCCGGTCGCGCGCAGCGTCATCAGGAAGAAGGTGCCGCTCATCATGCTCCAGAAGCCGGCGATGACGGTCGCCATCATCACGAACTCGAAGCGGCGGCTTTCCAGCCGCATGCCGCGCAGCGTGTTGCGCATGATGATGAAGGGCGCCGCGAACACGAGGAACGGCACCGCAGCGAATGTGCGCGGGGCTACGCCCTCCTGCAACAGCCCGAAACCGGCGGGCCTCTGCGACATCGCCTGGTATCCATTTGCGAGCGCGCCCGCGAGCGCGAAACCGATGCAGATCGAGAAGAGAGTGTTGAAAGCTTCAGGTGTCATCGGAACGGTCCGCCCATACGCAACGCGAGGTGCCTTCCTGTGACAAATAGTGCCGGTTAACGCTACATTATCCTTAAGCGAAGGTTAACGGTGCCGCCCGGCCCGCGCAGAGCCCTCTCCCGTTCCTGGTAGCTTGGAACCTTCCGCGAAATCGCCGCCGCGTGGCATATTCGCCGGTGATTCGTCGGCCGCGGCCGACCTCCCGGGTCATTTGCGCGACGTCATGACGGTGTTTTCGGCAACCTCCCCTCGTTCCTCCAGGACAAGCGCAAAGACGCGCGCCCGGTCACATCTCGTCCCGATCGCGCTCACCGGCGTGTTCGCGGCGAGCGCGATCGCGCTGGTCGCCTATCTGCTGTGGCCGACCTGGAGCACCGGCGGCGCGGACGCGCCGGACAAGCTGCCCGTCAGCGTCGGCGGCACACTGTTCAACCTGCCGATCTCGGCGATCCGGATGAAGATCCAGCGGCACTCCGGGCCGCAGGAGCGCATCGATCTCGATTTCCTCTATCCCTCGCTGGAAGCACCTAGCGGGCCGACACATGTGACCGCTGATACCGTGGACACGGCGATGCAGCCGATCGATCGCATCTTCCTGTCGATCGCCGCACACCACGATGCGATGTCGCCCGAGCAACGAACCGCGACGATCTATCCGCGCTATTTCGACCAGGCTGCGGCGACACCGGCAGACGGGCTGACGATGCTGACGTTCCGCAGCGACACGCCCTATGGCAGCGAGGATCTCTATTCCGCGACGAGCCCCGCGCTCAGTGCGCGCTGCACGCGCGACGCAGCCACGCCCGGCATGTGCCTGTCGGAGCGCCGCGTCGGCGGTGCCGACCTCACCTTCCGCTTTCCGCGCAGCTGGCTGTCGCAATGGCGTGGCGTCGCGGACGCGATGGAGAAGCTGACAACGCAGCTGCGCGGGCCGCGGGGCTGAGCGCGGAGCCAGCGCGACAAAAAGTCGAAAACAACCCCATGCACAGTAGACAGGCATGGGGCATGGCTTCGTTTTTTTCGAAGACGAGCTTGACCCGTCGGGCAAAACAGGGGCACAATGGGCATCGTGGGCAATTTGATTTGAATGATGCGGTCACGCATCCCTGCTCGGCGCCCCATTGACTGGATGGCGCAGGGATGTGTGACAAGCATCACTGATCGTAGATTGCATTTGGCCATTCTGCGAATAATCTGACGCGATTGCATTCGGGGGCTGGAATGCGGCTTCGGCTGTTTGTTTTGTTGATTCTTGCGACTTGGCTTACAACCTGGCTTGGGACCGGCTCTGCGCTGGCCGAGAAGCGCGTCGCGCTCGTCATGGGCAACTCGGCCTACAAGAACGTGGCGAGACTCGCGAACCCCGTGAACGATGCCGCGCTGGTCGGCGGCATGTTCAGGAA
>NZ_KI421491.1:36676-67544 GCF_000473045.1 Bradyrhizobium sp. WSM3983
CCGGGCCTCGACCTGCGCAAGGCGTTCGGCTTCGTGCGCGACGACGTTCTCAAGACCACCGGCTACAAGCAGGAGCCGTATGTGTACGGCTCGCTTGGCGGCGATGACGTGCCGCTGGTTGCAGCGAAGTCAGTCCCGACCGGGCCGCAAGCAAATCCCCAAGATGCAGTTCGCCGCGATTATGAGCTGGCGCTGCAGGCGGGTGATCGCGACGCATGGGAAGCGTTCCTCCAGGCTTATCCTGAAGGTTTTTACGCGAACCTTGCGCGGGTGCAGTTGAAGAAGATTGGGGCCGAAGATGCCCGCGCCATCGCAGCAGAGAAAGCCAGGCAGGCTGAAGACGAGAAGGCGCGGCTCGTAGCAGAGCGCGCCAAGAAGGCCGAGCAGGAGAAGGCGGCTGCCGCCGCCAAGGCCGCCGAGAATGCCCGCCTCGCCGCGGAAAAGGCCAAGCAGGTCGAGGAGGCCAAGGCGGCCGCCGCCGAGCAGCGCCGCAAGGACGCCGAGGCCGCGGTGGCGAAGGCCGCCGAGAAGGCGCTTGCCGACAAGATCGCGAACGACAAGGCGGCGTCCGAGCTTGCCGCAAAACAGGCGATCGAAAAGGCTCAGCGCGACGGCGAGCAGAAGGTCGCAGCAGTGGCCCCAACTCAGTCGCCGCCCAGTCTCTCGCCGCAGGAGACTGCCAAACTGGTGCAGTCAGAACTCCGTCGTGTCGGATGTCTCCCGAGCAATGCGGACGGCGACTGGAATGCGACGTCGCAGCGCTCACTCGCGCTGTTCAACAAGCATGCCGGGACGAAGTTCGACGCCAAGCTCGCGAGCTTCGAGGCGCTCGACGCGATCAAGGCCAAGCCAGGCCGGGTCTGCCCGCTGGTGTGCGAGCACGGCTTCAAGGCCGATGGCGACGCTTGCGTGAAGATCGCTTGCCGCGCCGGCTATCGCGTCAATGACGACAATGAATGCGAGAAGGTCCAGGACAAGAAGCCGGTCGCGACGCGGGTTGATGCAAAGCGAGATCAGCAACGAAGGCAGGCCGAAACCGCGCCCTCAAAGCCCCAGGCATCAGGTCAGGTCGTCTGCAACCAGGGTGGCTGCCGCCCGGTACGAAGCGGCTGTCGTCTAGTATTTGGGCGCAATGGAACAAACATGGCAAGTGGCGCTTACTCGCAAAGCTACGAGGTTTGCGATTGATGTTACTGGCAGCTGTTGCGGCGTCTCGCCCGTTAACACCGATTTGGTGTTCGGCAAGTTCAGAAACTGTCTCGCGGCTGAGGAGCAGATGCGGCAGCACTATTCTGACGCCTTATTGCATTCGGGGGCTGGAATGCGGCTTCGGCTGTTTGTTTTGTTGATTCTTACGACTTGGCTTGAGACCGGCCCTGCGCTGGCCGAGAAGCGNGTCGCGCTCGTCATGGGCAACTCGGCCTACAAGAACGTGGCGAGACTCGCGAACCCCGTGAACGATGCCGCGCTGGTCGGCGGCATGTTCAGGAAGGCCGGCTTCGATNCGGTCGACATCAAGCTCGACCTGAACGTGGTCGACATGCGCAAGGCGCTGCGCGAATTCGGCAGCAAGGCCCGCGAGGCCGATGTCGCGGTCATCTACTACGCCGGCCACGGCATCGAGCTTGACGGCATCAACTATCTGATCCCGACCGATGCCACCTTGGAGACCGACACCGATGTTCTCGACGAGGCGTTCCCGCTCGACAGGGTGCTGTTTGCCATTGAGCCCGCCAAGCAACTGCGCCTCGTCATCCTGGACGCCTGCCGCGACAATCCGTTCGCTAAGACGATGAAGCGCACGGTGGCCTCGCGTGCCATTGGCCGCGGCCTCGCCAAGGTCGAGCCGACCAGCCCCAACACCATGATCGCCTTCGCGGCGAAGGCGGGCTCGACCGCCTCGGACGGCGACGCAAAGAACAGCCCGTTTGCCACCGCTCTCGTCGAACGTCTGCCAATGCCGGGCCTCGACCTGCGCAAGGCGTTCGGCTTCGTGCGCGACGACGTTCTCAAGACCACCGGCTACAAGCAGGAGCCGTATGTGTACGGCTCGCTCGGCGGCGATGACGTGTCGCTGGTGCCGGCCAAGCCGGCAGCGGCGCCGGGTCCGCAAGCCAATCCTCAAGACGGCGTGCGCCGGGACTATGAGCTGGCGCTGCAGGCGGGAAACCGAGACGCATGGGAAGCATTCCTACAGGCTTATCCCGACGGGTTCTATGCGGGGCTCGCCCGCGCGCAACTGAAGAACGTCGCGGCCGAGGAGGCGCGCGCAATTGCGGCCGCGAAGGCACGCCAAGCCGAAGACGAAAAGGCAAGGCTGGCAGCCGAGCGTGCCAACAAGGCCGAGCAGGAGAAAGCGGCGGCCGCCGCCAAGGCCGCCGAGAACGCCCGGCTTGCGGCGGAAAAGGCCAAGCAGATCGAGGAGGCCAAGGCGGCCGCAGCCGAGCAGCGCCGCAAGGACGCCGAGGCCGCGGTCGCGAAAGCGTTGGCCGACAAGCAAGCCGCCGAGAAGGCGCTTGCCGACAAGATCGCGAACGACAAGGCTGCCGCCGAGAAGCAAGCTGCCGAGAAGCAGCAAGTCGCCGATAGCGCACAGAAGGTTGCGGCCGTTGCGCCGACCTCATCGCAACCCAGCCTGTCCCCCGCAGAGACGGCGAAGCTGCTTCAGTCCGAGCTGCGCCGCGTCGGCTGCCTGGCCGCCGCGGCCGATGGCGACTGGAATGCGTCATCGCAACGCTCGCTGTCGCTGTTCAACAAGTATGCCGGGACGAAGTTCGATGCCAAACTCGCGAGCTTCGAGGCGCTCGACGCCATCAAGGCCAAGCCGGGCCGGGTCTGTCCGCTGGTGTGCGACCACGGCTTCAAGGCCAATGGCGACGCTTGCGTCAAGATCGCGTGCCGCGCCGGCTATCGCGTCAATGACGACAATGAATGCGAGAAGGTGCAGGACAAGAAGCCGGTTGCGGCCCGCGAGGATGCCAAGAAAGACACGGAGCGGAAGCAAACCGAAGCTGCACCCACGAAGCCGTCTGCGTCTGGTCAAATCATTTGCACCACAACAGGCTGTCGGCCGGTGAGGCCCGGCTGCCGAATCTCAATCCAAAAGTATGGCTCCGCAGTCTCCATGGTAGGTGGGGGACAAGCGGAAGTGTGCGACTGAGCGGCGGCCGAGACGCGATCGTTCCTTGCAGAACAGTACCTGCGCTTCGCCTCGACCGCGCTCCGCCCCATGAACGAATGACTGTGCCATCCACGGCAAAAGCGCAGGACCTATCATGGTCTCGCTGGCGAGCAGATTGACTGGGCCGCCTCGCGACGGATCGACTGCTTGACTCATCGATACCGAGGGCATCACGGTCGCCGACGCCACGGCGCAGCTGGCCGTCACAGTGGCGTGAGGTCGCGGACGCGATGGAAAAGCTGACCGTGCAGTTGCGCGGGCCGCGTTAGCTCACTTCAAGGCCGGGGGCCCGTCTTCCTCCCAGCGGTAGTCCGGCAAGCTCAGCCTGTCGGCAAGATCGCGACCAACCGCAAGCCGCGCGACGGGCAGAAACGCAAACGTCCTGACGATTTGGTTGCGAAACCAAAGTCCCCACGGCGTCCGCGGCGCAAACGCTGCAGCGAACCGCTCCGCGCCGCGCTGTTTGGCGGCGATAAAATCGCGCAAGCGGGCCTCGTAGCTATCAAACGCCTCATTGTATCGCCCGTTTGCCCGCGCAAGCTCGCCTGCGAGCAGGTAAGCCGAAATCATGGCCAGAGCCGAGCCCTGCCCGGCGGCGAGGGAGACGCAGAATGCAGCGTCGCCGATGAGGGCGACACGGCCTCGCGACCAGCCGTCCATCTTGATCTGGCTGACCCGGTCGCAATACAATTCATCCGAGCGATCGAGCTCGTGCAGAATGCCCGGGCATTCCCAGCCAACGTCGCGATAGAGATCGTGAAGCTTCGCCTTCTGCGCGGCGAGCCCGTCCGCATGGCCTTCAAATACGAAAATGAACAAGGTTCGATCGTCGCGCAACGCAAAACGTCCGATCATGCGGCCCGGCCGATTGTGCATGAGATACACATTCTCGTCACGCCGACGATAACCACGAGCTTCGAATGCAGCGACGCTGTAGCCGAGATTTCTTTCGAAAGTCTCGGTCGGTCCGAACACGAGACGCCGCACCTGCGAATGCAGACCGTCAGCACCGACGACGAGATCGAAACGCCGCTTCCCGACGCGTCGCAACCGGACGTCGACCCCATCCGGCTGCTGCTCGAGGGCAACGATCTCTTCGTCGAAGATCGTTTCGATGCCATCGCAAACCGTGCCGTACAACAGGCGCGACAGGTCGCTTCGTGCCAGCGTAACGTAGCGTCCGCCCGTGAGCTCGTCGAAGACGTCCGTACCGAAGCCGGCGACACGGCTGCCATGGTCGTCGACGATCCGCATTTCCTTCACGCGATAGCCGGCTCGCTCAATCGCCGGCAACAGCCCCATCCGCTTCGCGATGTCGTAGCCCAGTCCCCAGAAGTCGATCACATAACCGCCGCTACGTAGCGCGGGTGCGCGTTCGACAAGCGTCGGCGCATAGCCTCCCGCACGGAGCCAAAAGGCAAGCGTCGGCCCAGCGATCCCCGCCCCGGAAATCAGAACCGTCTTCATGAAAATGATATGGGCTCACCGCGCACCGAGCGCAGCACCTCGGACACCAGATCGTGAGTAAGGCAATTCCGCGCGACGGGTCCGTGCTATTCCTGGTCGATCAGATCGTCCTCGAGGATCGCCATCTGGAATTGGAACGAGCGATCATCGTCCTCGTCATCGACGAACAGCACGCCGATGAACTCCTCGCCGATATAGACCTCGGCGGAGTCGTCCTTCTTCGGCCGCGGCACCACGCGGATCTTGGGATTGCCGAATACGCGCTTCAAATACGCATCTAACTTTCTGACTTCTTTGACGTCCACGGCAAGTCTCCGATCAAAATTGGTCGGCGGGTTTTAGGACGAGACGCGGCGAACCGCCAGCATGAATTGCCAAAGAATTTGGGGACGAAAAGGGCTGGGAAATCCGGCCCTTAATCACGCGCTCAGAGCCCCATCGCGTTGATCATCTGGTCCATGGTGCGCGATGGCTCGGCACAGCCGGCCTCGCCGACGATCTTGGCCGGCACGCCGGCAACCGTGACGTTGTGCGGCACCGGCTTGACCACGACCGAGCCGGCGGCGATGCGGGCGCAATGGCCGATCTCGATATTGCCGAGGATCTTTGCGCCGGCGCCGATCAGCACGCCGTGGCGGATCTTGGGATGACGGTCCTCGTTCTCCTTGCCGGTGCCGCCGAGCGTGACGCCGTGCAGGATCGAGACGTCGTCCTCGATCACCGCGGTCTCGCCGCAGACAAAGCCGGTGGCGTGGTCCAGGAAGACGCCGCGGCCGATGCGCGCGGCCGGATTGATGTCGGTCTGGAACACCGCAGAGGCGCGGCTCTGGAGATAATACGCAAAGTCCTTGCGGCCCTTCAGATAGAGCCAGTGCGCGAGGCGATGGGTCTGGAGAGCGTGAAAGCCCTTGAAGTAGAGCAAGGGGTCGATGAAGCGCGAGGTGGCGGGATCGCGGTCGTAGACGGCGACGAGATCGGCGCGGAAGGCGTTGCCGAGATCGGGATCGTCGCGCAGGGCCTCGTCAAAGGTCTGGCGCACGAGAGCGCCCGAGAGCGCGGCGTGATCGAGCCGGTCGGCGACGCGGTGGACCACCGAATCCTCGAGGCGGCTGTGATGCAGCACCGTCGAATAGATGAAGGTCGCAAGCTCCGGCTCGCGATGGACGATGTCCTCCGCCTCGCCGCGGATCCGCTCCCAGATCGGATCGAGCGTTGCGAGCTTTCCTCCCGGATTGACCTGATGCACTGCCATGGGATCTGCTCTTTCGAATTGGCTCGTTTGGCTGGCTCTATAGCACAGTCTAGGCGACAAAGTCCTGACGGGCTTGCCTGAGAGTGAACAGTGCCTTGCCCTGCGAAAGCATACCAACGCGTTGAAACACAATAGGTTCTCAGACCGCCCCCAGGCGGCAAGGTCAGCTCAAAATGGTCAGAGTCTCGCCAAATTCAAGCCGGGCGGCGTCAAACTATTGGTGAATTTCGTCTCAACCATTATTGCGGGCATGGTCCGGACAAGGACGGAGCGGATTTGAGCATCACCACCGATCAATTGCGCGCGCGCGCCGCTGATACCTTTTGGCTGCGGCTGGCGGCGGTGGCTCTGCCCCTCCTCATGATCGCCCCGGCGTTCTGGAACGGCTATCCGCTGTTGCAATGGGATACGGGCGGCTATCTGGCGCGCTGGTACGAGGGCTATCTCGTGCCGAGCCGCTCCACCGTGTTCGGCCTCTATTTGCATTATGGCGAGAATTTCGGCTTCTGGACCAACCTCGCGGTCCAGTCACTGGCGACGCTGTGGCTGTTGCAACTGACGCTGCGCGTGCTCGGGCTGATGCAGAATTTCCGCTTCGTCGCGATCAGCCTGCTGCTGATCCTGTCGACGGCCCTGCCCTGGCTCGCCAGCATGCTGCTCACCGACATCTTTGCGGGACTGTCGATCCTGTCGCTGTTCCTGCTGATCGTGGGTGCAAGCCGGACTTCGGTGCTCGAAAAAGTCTCGCTGTTCGTCTTCACCGCCTTTGCCGCCGCGACCCACAGCGCCACGCTCGGCGTGCTGCTTGGGCTCTGCGCCGTCGGCTGGATGGCGCGGCCATTCCTCGGGCGTCGCCTTCCGATTGCCGGACTGGCACAGGCCAGCCTGACGATTGTCGCGGGCGGGCTGATGCTGGTCTCGGCCAACCACGCGCTATCCGGCAAATGGGCCTGGACGCCGGGCGGCATCGGCGTCGCCTTCGGCCGCATGATGCAGGACGGCATCGTCGCGCGTTTTCTCAATGACCACTGCCCGCGCGAGAGCTTCAAGCTTTGTCCCTATCGCAACGAATTGCCGGCGACGGCCGATGAATTCCTGTGGGGCAAGAGCATGTTCAACACGCTCGGCCGGTTCGATGGGCTCAACGACGAGATGGGCACCATCGTCGTGCAATCGCTCGCCGACTATCCGGCCTGGCAGGCCGGCGCGGCCTTGCGCGCGATGGGCCAGCAATTGCTGCATGTCGCGACCGGCGAAGGCGCCAGTGTCTGGATCCCACACACCTACGGCATCATCGAGCGCTATATTCCGGCGCAGGTCGCGCCGATGCGCGCGGCGCGCCAGCAGAATTGGGGTCTCGATTTCGACTACGTCAACTGGCTGCACATGCCGGTCGCATTGGTTTCGATGCTGGGGCTGCTCGCACTGCTCGGACATGCGCTCGCCCATCGCAAGCTCGACGATTTGACGCTGCTGGCCGCGACGGTGACGCTGGCCTTGCTCGGCAACGCCTTCATCTGCGGCGTGATCTCGGGCCCGCACGACCGCTACGGCGCGCGCATGGTGTGGGTTGCGACCTTCGTGGTGCTGATGGCGCTGTTTCGATCGATCGGCGACGACGACGAGCCGGCGGATGAGGCCTCAGCCGCGGCGCGACAGGAAGTCGAGCACGCCGGTCTTGTAGACCTTGTCGCCGACCGCGCGCATGTGGTCGCGGCCCGGAATATCGAGCACTTCCGAGCCGGGGATGATCGCACCTAACGCGCTGGCCGAACCCGCAACGTCATCGGTCGAGCCGACCGCGATCAGCACGGGCACGTCGATGCGTGCGGCCTCGGCCCTGGTCATGAGATCGCGCGTGCCACGCAGGCAGGCTGCGAGCGCACGGCGGTCGGAACGGGTCTGATCGGCGAACGCGCGAAAGGTGCGGCCGACGGGATCGGTGACGTCGTCGAGCGAGGGCGCTTCCAGCGCCCTGGCGACGTTCTCGCCGGGCCCGGTGCCCTCGATCAGGCCGCCGATGCCGATGCCGCCGAGGATTGCCGAACGCAGCCGCTGCGGCTCGTTCAGGCCGAGCCAGGCCGTCATCCGTCCGCCCATCGAATAGCCCATGATGTCGGCCTGCGGAATGGCGAGATGATCCATCAGCGCGAGCACGTCGCCGGCCATGGTCGGAATCGAGTACTGCGCGGCCTCGTAGAGTTTTGCGCTTTCGCCGTGGCCGCGATTGTCCAGCGCAATGGCGCGGCGGCCGTTCTTGCGCAGCTCCGAGACCCAGGTCGGATAGACCCAGTTCACGTTCTTGCTGGAGGCAAAGCCGTGCACCAGGATGATCGGATCGCCCTCGCCTTCGTCGAGATAGGCAATTTCAACGGCGCCGTTGTGAAAGCTCGGCATCAGCAGTTCCGCAATGTTGTGGGGATGATTGATCTTAGGCCGGGATGGCCGTGTTCGCCAGAGCGGCTTCGGCGGCGGCCTGCGCCCGGCGGAGCCGTCGGGCGCGTCTGCGATCGCACCAGGCCTGGGTCAGGCGCTCGGTGGTCGCCTTGATCGAGGACAACAGCCCGAACAGCGTCAGCGCCGCGCCGAGCAGCCATAGCGTGAGATCGAATGCGCCGCCGATCAGCAGCAGCGCGCCACGGCCGAGCACCTTCATGATCGCGCGCGTTTTGCTGCCCTGTGCTTCCGCAAGCCGCGCCGCGCGCGCGACATCCTTCGGGCCTTCGGCGATGCGCAGCGTATCCATCGCGCCTCGTGTGCCGGTCTTCTCGGCCACGCGCGTGACGTCCTTGCCGAGACGGACCAGCGCACCGGCCTTCTCGACGCGGAACGCGGCCTTGATCGCACTCACGGTCTCGCCCGGCCGCAGCACCGAACCCCTGGAAACGGCGTTCTGAAGCATCGGCGTATCGACCACTTCGCGCGCGGACCGGCCAGCCCATGCGGCGAGACCTTCACCGAGCCGTCCGACCTTGCGGGCATCCTTCACCAGCGTCAGCCCGGCGCGCACCGGCGCGGCGCCGCCCGCGGACACATAGGTCACCGCCGTCACCGCGAGGCCCGCGGTTGCAAGGCCCAGCACCAGGCGGTCGGTGTCCTCGCCCATGGCGAAATGCTTGCCCTCGCGGACGACGTCCCTGATGTCGCCGATCACGAAGAGATCGCCGGCCACCGTCCCTGACAGGCTCGCGACATCATCGGCATTGCCGGTGACGAGCCCGGTGGCAAAGCGCTTCGCGAAATGCGAGGTGGAATTTTCGGTTTTGACGGCATCGCTGGCACGGCTCAAGAGGTCGTCGGGCAGCGCGATGTTGCGGTCACGCGCGAGCGCGACAAAACTGTCGGCGAGATCGGCATCGCCCGCCGCGAGCGCGGCCTCGATATTGTCCTGAACCAGGCGGTCGTTGTCCGCGAGAGCTGTATCGAGCTTGAGCTCGGACAGGGCCGCCGGATCGTTTTGGGCGGCGAGAACGGCGCCGGCCTCGCGGGCATGCGGCGCTACCTGCGCGAGCACAAAGCTGCATGCAGCGATCCCGGTCAACGCTGAGCTGATTCGCAGCCACTTCATGCCAAGAGCCTGGACGGTCCTAAGATCAGTTGCGCCTGATGGTTCGTCTTTTGCCGCAATTATACGCGTCCACAGACATAGTATGCCAAAATTGCGACACAACGTCCCCGACGAAAGAAGGGCTTCTCTCAAGCCGCAAGATTGTGTCGAATTTGCATGAGCAAATGAGCATGGGGCAATTGCGAACCTTTCGGTTCCGCCGGGCTAGCAATCACTTGCACCCATCAGTATGGTCCGCGGCGTTGAAATTATGCCGCGTCACTGCTGATTGTATCTGCCGCCATTGCCACTCCAGGATGAACTACAATGTCCGACCATGTCGTCCCGCACTTCCATAACGATGCCGGTGTCCCCGTCATCGAGATCGGCTCGCAAGAGTTCATGTGCGTCGGCGCCAACCCTCCGTTCGATCATCCGCATGTCTTCCTGGACCTCGGCAACGACAACGAGATCATCTGCCCGTACTGCTCGACGCTGTACCGCTTCGCGGCCGACCTGAAGGCGGGCGAAGCCCGTCCGCCAGAATGCGTGCTGAAAGACAAGGTGGCCTGACCGCTCATCTCGGTCAGGGGTGGCCCTCCCGCGAACGATCGTCATTGCCGGTGCCGGAATCGGAGGACTGACGGCCGCGCTTGCGCTGGCCGCCCGCGGTTTCCGCATCGTTGTGCTGGAAAAGGCCGAGCGGCTGGAGGACATCGGCGCCGGCCTGCAACTCTCCCCCAATGCCAGCCGCGTGCTGGTCGGGCTCGGCCTGACGGAACGGCTGAAGCTGCGCGCCGTCGTCCCGGACGCGCTCTCGATCATGAGCGCGCGCGCCGGCGGCGAACTTTTGCGCATGCCGCTCGGCGAGGCCGCCGCCAATCGCGCCGGCGCGCCCTATTGGGTGGTGCACCGTGCGGACCTGCAATCCGCGCTCGCCGGTGCCGTCGCCGATCATCCCGATATCGACCTGAAGTTGGGCGCGACCTTCGAGGATGTCGCGCCCCATGCCAAGGGGCTGACGGTCGTCCATCGCAGCGGAACCATCCGCCGCAGCGATCTCGCCAGCGCCCTGATCGGCGCCGACGGCATCTGGTCGACGGTTCGCCAGCATCTGTTTCCCGAGGTGCAGCCGCGCTTCTCCGGACTGATCGCCTGGCGCGGCACGCTGGATGCCACGCAGCTGCCCAAGGAGTACACCGCGCGACGGGTGCAGCTCTGGATGGGCTCAAATGCCCATCTCGTCGCCTACCCGATCGCGGGCGGCCGCCAGCTCAACGTGGTGGCGGTGCTGCCGGGCACCTGGAACAGGCCGGGCTGGAGCACGCCCGGCGATCCCTTTGAGATAATGGCCGCCTTCGCCGCACCACGCTGGCCGCCGACGGCGCGGATGATGCTCGGCGCCGTCGACAGTTGGCGCAAATGGGCGCTGTTCGGCGTTCCGGACGGATGCCCCTGGAGCCAAGGCCCGGTCGCGCTACTCGGCGACGCCGTGCACGCGATGCTGCCGTTTGCGGCCCAAGGCGCCGGCATGGCGATCGAGGACGCGGCCGTGCTGGCCCAGCACCTGAGCGTCGAGGCCGCCGAGGATGCAAGCAGCGTCGCGGCGGCGCTGAAGCAATATGGCCTGATACGTCAGGCCCGTGTCAGGAAGATGCAGCGCACCGCGCGGCTGCAAGGTCGGATCTACCACCTGGGCGGCCCATTCGCGCTCGCGCGCGATCTCGCGATCCGCGCGCTCGGGCCAGACCGCATGCTGGCGCGGCAGGATTGGATCTACGGCTGGCGTCCTTAACGTTTCGGAGCGGGCTTGATGTCCGGCCGCTGTGGCGCAGCCGCCGCGGGCTTCGCATCAGGCGGCGTTTCCCGGCACCTGTTGCGACGCCAGGCATCGTCGGCCAGCTGCGCCATGCCACGGACCGCGACGTAATCGTTGCGATAGGCAAGCTCGGACACGACGGCACCGCCGGTGCCTGTCTCCGCCTTGTCCATCAGCTTCTGCAATTCGGCGGTGCGGGCGGCGAGCGTCTTGCGCTCCCCTTCGAGCTGCTTGCAATCGTATAATTCGTATCTGGCGGGATCGGCAAAGGCCGGAGCGATCGTCTCGCTCACGCCGGCGCACCCGGACAGCGCGAGGCCGGCCGCAACCAGTGCAGCAACCGCGCAACCAAGGCGCAGGGAAGAGGAAAGCGAAGCAGGCATGGCCGGAAAAATAGTCCCCGTGAATTGAGAATGCCTAAAGCAGGGCCAGATGTCCGGATTGAGGCTTTGCGTTGTGCCGCCGGCTCGCTTAAGGAAGAACCGCCTGTCCGGCACGATAAGCGCCAATTCCAGACCGCTGGGCAGGACTTAAGTGTTTGATCTCGTTGGATCAAGCGGGCATGGCGGAATTGGTAGACGCAAGGGACTTAAAATCCCTCGGTGCGCAAGCGCTGTGCCGGTTCGACCCCGGCTGCCCGCACCACCTGAGCTGACGACGCCGACTGCGCCCACAGCATGATCCAGAAGCAGACGATCGCGACCGCGAGCAGGTCGAATCCGTCCACGATCGCAATGCCCGAGACCGCCACGACGAACGGAATGGCGATGGCCATCGTCAGCATGATTGCCACCATTATCGCAGGCAAGTCGACGATGAGAACGGCGGCATAGAGCGCCGCTTCGAAAAAGGCATAGACCTTCAGTCTCGGCGCGCAGAGATAAAGCGCGTACATCGCAAGCACGGTGATGCGCATCGCGGCGTCGGGGCGATCCATCAGCCAGTCGTCGAGCGCCCGAAGCGGCGAGGTCTTCGCGCCCCTGCCCTGTGCCCGGACCTTGCGCCACACGAGAATGGCGAGCGGCGCCAGCACGAGCGCGACCGCGATGAGCCCATAGAGCACGGCAACGACCGGCTTGCTGCCGGCGAGCGACACGCGGCCCGCAAGTGTCTGAGCGAGGAAGAGCAGCGACGGATTGGTCTCGCCCTCCGGCGAATGCTGTCCGGGAATCTGGCCGAAGATTGCGCTCAACCAGCTTGAAAACAGCTCGGGGTAGAACACCACCGAAATCAGGATCGGCAGCGCGAACATGCCCGCCGCCACCGCGATCAGGACAAGTCTGCGACGTCTCGGCTGCGGCAGCAGATAGAGCGCGGCGAGCACCGGGAAGAACACCAGCTTGAACGAGGTGACGAGCCCGAGCAGCGCCGCACCGGCGAGCTGCGGCACGAAGCTTCCGTCCTCGCGCCCTTCGGACTGCGCGGGACGCAGCAACAGTGCCAGCGATGCAGCCGTCAGGAGGCCGCTTAGCATCGCGAAATTGCCGCTGGCCAGGACCCATTCGAAGCCGAGAAAACCACCAAGCGCGAACACGCCACGCAGCACGACATCGCGCAGGCCCGCGCGGCCCCTGCCGAGACCGGGCAGCAGCAAGACGCAGATCAGTCCAAGTACGAGATAGATGGCCTTGTAGTGCGCGACGAGAAAGCCGCCGGCACAGAGCGGCCGAAAGGCATCGAGGGTGACTGGAAGATAGGGGTAGGAAAGATCAGTGCCCTTCAGGTTTCTGACGAAATAGGGATCGCGTCCGTCGCGATGGGCGTCCACCGCCGCGCAATTCACCCGCACGTCCGAGCCGAAGGTCTTGTTGACGCTGAGATCGACGGCGACGGCGGTGGGGAGCAATACGGCCAAGATCAGCAGGAGGCGGCTCAGCCGGCTCCTTCGCGGCGCCCCCGCGGCAAGCGACCGCTCCTCTCCCGCATCTGCGGACGAGGCGATGCTCGTCATGGACACGCGCCCTTCTGCTCGAGGCGTTTCGGCTCGGCTCGAAAATCGAGCAACAGGATCCAGAAGCACATCAGCGCGACCGCGACTTGAACAAAGCCGCCTTCGACCGTAATCCCCGTGATCGAGACCAGCGTCGGAACGGCGACGCCGATGGTCAGCACGGCGGCAAGGGCCGCGGCCGGAAGATCGACGATCAGGACGGCGCCGTAGACCGCGAGTTCGAAAAACGCATATTCCTTCAGCCGCGGCGAGCAGAGATAGAGGCCATACATCGCAAGCACCATGATCCGCATCGCGGCCCGCGGATGATCGATCAGCCAGCGGTCGAGGCGCGCCGGCAACGATCCCTCATTGTTGCGGATCGCGCGCTGCAGAGACCAGCCGAGCGGCGCGAGCACGAACGCGGTCGCCGCCAGCGCGTAGAGCGCGAACACGAGCGGCTTGCTGTCGGCGAAGCCAACGCGGTCCACGATGGTCTGCGCCAGGAGCAGCAGCGACGGATTGGCCTCCTCGATCTGGACCGAACGCTGACCCGGGATCCCGCCCGTGATCGCGAGCAGCCAGCTCGAGAACAAGCTTGGATAGAAGACGACCGAAACCAGGATCGGCAGCACGAAGCCGAGGCCCGCCACCGTCATCAGGACAAGTTTCCGCCGCCGCGACAGCGGCAGGAGATAGAGTGCGGCCAGTACCGGGCAGAACACCAGCTTGAACGACATGACGAGGCCAAGCAGTGCCGCCCCTGCAATACGAAGCACGTCATGCCGATCGTCGGACTTGGCGGGGCGAAGCAGAAGAGCGAGCGCTGCGGCCGTCAGTCCGCCGCCCAGGATCGCGAAATTGCCCGAGGCCAGCACCCATTCGAAACCAACGAACCCGCCGAGCACGTAAAGTCCCCTCAGCGCCACGTCGCGCAAGCTGCGTGTCCGGCCGATCCCGGGCAGCATCAGGCCACTGAGCGCGGCGATGACGAGGAAGACGCCGCGGTAATGGCCGACAAGAAAGCTGCCCGCACACAGCGGACGGAACGCGTCCAGCGTCACCGGCAGATAGGTATAAGAGAACTTGGTGCCCTTCAGATTTTTCACGTAGTACGGATCGAGCCCGTCGACACGTGCATCGACCGCCGCACAATTGACGCGGACGTCCCAGCCGTATCGAAGATCTTGCGCGGCATCGTTGGCGAGATTGGCGAACACCAGGAACGACACCAGTGCGATCAGGCAGGCAAGCCAGACGTTGCCCTTGCCGGCAATGTCGGCCGACGGTCCCGACCATCGTGCTGTTCCGGTGATGTCGGACACGTCTGATACCTGCCTGTTCCCTGAGTTCCCTCGGCGCCTGATCCGCCGTCCGGTCAGACCACATTGGACAGGATGCGTTGCGGATTCATCTCCCCGACGGGCCGTCCCCGCTGTTATGGTGAATCCCTGGTTTCCAAGCCCCGCTAGCGCGATGAGATTGGGATGATTTGCGCTCCAGGGGTGACAGCACACGCGAGCAGATCGTCGTCGCGGCGACGCGCCTGTTCTATGGCAAGGGCATCAGGGCGGTCAGCATGGACGCCCTCGCCGAGACGGCGGGCGTCCCCCGCCCCGCCTGACAGCCATCCCAAAACAAGGGTTGTGCGATGCAGCATGGGCATTAGATATGACCCCTGAAATCAGGGGTGAGCTTTTTGTCCGACGTCAATGCTGACGACTGGGTGTCCTCAGGACACCGTCCGATGGGGTTTCCCGAATTCGTTATCGTGATCGCGTCCATCATGGCGCTGAATCCGCTCGCGATGGACATGATGCTGCCGGCGCTGCCCAATATCGGGGCGGCCTTCGGCATTCCCAACGCCAACCATCTCCAACTCGTGCTGTCGACCTTCCTGATCGGCTTTGGCGCCGGCCAGTTTGTCATGGGTCCGTTGTCGGACCGGTTCGGGCGCCGGCCCGTGCTGCTTGGCGGCATGGCGGTCTATGCGGTGGCGAGCGTGCTTGCGGTCGCGGCGCCTTCGTTCGAGACGCTGCTGCTCGCCCGCGCGCTTCAAGGCCTCGGCACCTCGGCGACGCGCGTGATCGCGACCTCGATCGTGCGCGACTGTTATGCCGGCCGTCGCATGGCGAGCGTGATGTCGCTTGCCATGATGATTTTCATCGCCGTGCCCGTGATCGCCCCCTCATTCGGACAGGCCGTGCTGCTGGTCACGCAGTGGCGCGGCATCTTCGTCGTGCTGATGCTCTACGGCGTGCTCGCGCTGGCATGGAGCGTGTGGCGGCTTCCGGAGACATTGCCTGAGACGGAGCGCAGGTCACTCGCGCCCGCCGACGTGCTCTCGGCCTTCCGCCAGACCGTCACCAACCGCCAGACCATCGGCTATGCGACGGCGGCCGGCGCCGTTATGGGCGCGCTGTTCGCCTACGTGTTCTCCGCGCAGCAGGTCTTCACCGGCATCTATCACCTCGGCCACTACTTCCCACTCGCCTTTGCCGCGATCGCGGCCGGCACAGCCATCGCCGGCTTCCTCAACGCAAAACTGGTGGGGCGGCTCGGCATGCGCGTGATCTCACACGGCGCGCTGACGCTCTATACCGTGGTGGCCGGCGTCATGCTGCTGACCGAGATCCTCGGAGTGCTGCCGCTTTCCCTGTTCATGTTGCTGTCGGCGCTGATGATGTTCTCGTTCGGCATGATGGTCGCCAATTTCACCGCGCTCGCGATGGAGCCGCAGGGCCACATCGCCGGCACCGCCTCCTCGCTCTACGGCTCGATCACGACGCTGATCGGCATCATGGTCGGCACGGCGATCGGCCAGAGTTTTGACGGCACGCTGCTGCCGTTCTCGATCGGATTCTTCCTGTCGACGATTGCGGCGCTCGCGATCGTGCTGTTGGTGGAGAAGGGACGGCTGTTCAAGCCGCATCATCGCCCCATCGGGTGAGGAACTTCGCAGCCCTCGCGATGTTGTCCTGCAGTAATTCGAGAGGCGGCCTCAATGGAACTGGAACACCACGACGAACGTCACGATCAGGACCGGCGGCAGACTGAAAAGTCCGCTTCGCCTGCCGAACCAGCCGTCGTCAACCCGCCCTTTGCCAGTGAAGGGCTCGAGCAGGTCCGCGACAGCCATTGCTGAGAGACCCCTACTCCGGACTTCGTTTACTGGCGCTGAAATCCTGCGCGGCGCTTTCGGGCGATGCGCCGCTGCTCGCACGTGGCGGCACCATCAGCACGATGACGTCTCGGCTCAGGCCGGGCCGCCCCCATAGCGACGCCTGCACGGTAAATTCCCGCCTGACAAAATTCCCCGCGCGCGAGGACACGGATTCCATCCAGCGACCGCAATAGTCCTGGCCACGGAAACAAAGCGCGGCCCAGCCACGATCGAGCGTCGTCTTGCGCGGCAGGCCCCAATCGTACTGGTGCTCGAACGGCCGCGCGTAATGCGGATGATCCGGACTGTAGAAGGCCGTGGCGAAGGCGAGCGAATCGTCGCCACTGACGCTGCCGAGCGGCTCGTCGGTCAGCTCGCGCCACTGCCGGGTGAGCTCGCCTGCGGCTTGCGCGTAAAGATTGCGTCCCTCTTCATAACCGTGGATGTTGCGATAGACGGCATGGATTGGCGCGGCGACCAGCACGGCGACAAGCCCAACGCCTGACACAATGACCGTGACATTGACGGTGTAGAACCGTTCGACCGGGTAACGGGCGCCGCAGACGATCAGCACGATGAAGAGGAATAATCCCTGCAAGGCCCATAGCGACGGCAGATCCGTGCCCATCGCGAGCGATGTCAGGACCGGCAGAGCGATGGTGCCGATGGCGACATAGAAGAGAAGTCGAAGGCCTGAGCCCATCGCGGCGAAGTCGGCCAGAAATTGTTTGAGCCGCGTGCCGGCGATGAGCACCCAGATCACGGCGGCGACGCTGATGGCCGCCACGAGTCCCAGCAGAAAATTCCTCACGTCACCGAGCGAGCTGATGGCATTGCCGTTGGCGTGGTTCAGCGCGTAGGTGAAGGTCGATGCGCCCGTGGTCGCGAGCCAATAGATGTGCGGCGACAGCACCGCGAACCCGGCGACGAGCGAGATCCAGGGCGACGCGGAGGTGAAATAGGCGCGCCGCGCCGGATGCGCCAGCGCGGCGAATGCAAAGCTCGTGACCAGGAAGATCGAGTAATATTTTCCGACCATCGCGAGCGCCGTGGTGCATCCGACCGCAACCGCCCAGACAGCGGATCTGGTCTCGAACGCGCGCAGAAAACACCACGTGGCAAGCGGCCAGGCCGCGAGCAGCACGGCATTGGCGTTGAAGCGCTGGGCGTGGAATTGATAGGCCGGCGTCAACATCAGGAGCAGCAGCACCAGGATGCGCTTGTGCCCGGTCACGAATTGCCGCGCGACGCAATCGACGAAGACCAGCGCGAGGCCTGCGTTCACCATCGCCATCAATTGCAGCGACCAGTCGCTGATCGGGAAGACGGAGGTCCAGCTGGCTGCGATCCAGCCCATCAGCGGCGGATGCTTGTGATAGCCGAAGGCGAAATTCCGGCCCAGCGTCCAGGCCTCGAGCGTGTCGGGATGCAGGCCGCCGCCGGCATAGGCGATGGCGAGATACAGCGTCCAGATCGCAACGAAGCACGCAATGAGAAGCGGCACGGCCCAGCCCGCCTCCACGCCATCGAGCCAGCGCAGCAGCGGCCGCCGCCAGCGCGCCGGCGCACGATCCGACCGTTCAGCCATCGCCTGGAGTGCAAAATCGATCGGCACGTGATTCAAATCGATGGGAGGGAAAGTGATGCGAAGACGAACCATCTATTTCAGTTCGGAAACAAATAGCAATGATTGGAATCTGGAAGCCTTAAAAGCTCGCCGGCTTTTACTGACACAGGACCGCCGAAAGACAACGGCGCCGCTGATGACAGCGGCGCCGCATGATGATCGGGACAGAAGGCGCGCTAACGCGCCCTCGCCTTACTCGGACTTGTCGATGTTCCAGAACACCGGGGTCGCCGGGCCGTCGAGCACGCCGGAGAGCGACTTTCGCCATGCGCTCGGCGCCAGATACTGGCCGAGCGGCACGTAGATCACCTGGTCATAGGCTTCCTTCTGGATCTCGGTCGCGATCTTCTTCTGATCGTCGAGCGAGGCGGCGCGGACGAAGTCGTCCTTGAGCTTCTCGATCTTGGCGTCTTCCGCCCAGCCGAACCAGCCGCCCTTCTTGCCCTGGCCGCCGATCGAGAGATTCGAGATCGGGTTGGACACGTCGGCGCTGACCCAGTTGGTGAAGAACATGTTCCAGCCGCCCTCCTTCGGGGGCTTCTGGCTGGCGCGACGGCTCACCACCGTCTGCCAGTCGGTCGCTTGCGCATCGACCTTGAAGCCGGCTTCGCGGAGCAGCTGCACCGCGACCGTCGGCTGCGCCTTCAGCGTCACGACATCGCCGGGCACCATGACCACGACGGGCGTGCCGTCATAGCCGGACTCGGCGAGCGCCTTCTTGGCTTCCGCCATGCCGTTGCCCTTGACCAGCGATTCGGAACCGACGTCGGTCGCGAACGGCGTGTCGCAGATGAAGAAGGCGCCGCAGATCTTGTAGTATTTGGGATTGCCGACGAGCGCGTCGAGCACGTCCTTCTGGTTCATGGCCAGAAGCGCGGCGCGGCGGATCTTCGGATTGTCGAAGGGCGGATAGAGGAAGTTCATGCGACCGAGCGTCTGGTAGCCGAACTTGTTCAACGTCTCGACCTTGAGGTCGGGATTGCCTTCAAGCACCGGCAACAGGTCCCACGGCGGCACTTCCATGAAGTCGATGTCGCCCGATTGCAGCGCGTTCACCGCGGTCTGCGAGTCCGGCATGGTGATCCACTCGACGCGGTCGACCTTCACCACCTTGCCGCCGGCGGTCCAGCTCGCCGGCTCCTTGCGCGGCACGTAGTCGGTGTTCTTGACGTAGACCGCCTTCACGCCGGGCTGGAATTCGCCCTGCACGAACTTGAACGGACCGGAGCCGATCTGCTCGGGGATCTGCTTGTCCGGCGGCGTCTCGGCGAGGCGCTTCGGCATCATGAACGGAACGCGCGAGGACGGCTTGCCGATAGATTCGAGCACGAGAGCGTACGGCTCCTTCAGCTTCAGCGTGATGGTCTTGGCGTCGGTCGCCTCGATGCTGGCCGTGAAGGTCATCATCTGCTGGCCCATGCCGTCGACGGCGGCCCAGCGCTTCAGCGAGGCAACGCAGTCCTCCGCCGTCACCGGCGTGCCGTCATGCCACTTCAGGCCGTCGCGCAGCGTGAAGGTGTAGGTGAGCTTGTCGTCGGAGATCTTCCAGTCCGCCATCTGCGGCTGGATCTTGAAGTTCGCATCCGTCGTGATCAGCGTATCGTAGACCATGTAGCCATGGTCACGCGTGATGTAGGCGGTGGTGAAGATCGGATCGATGATGCGCAGATCCGAATGCATCACCGCGGTGATGGTCTTGCCGGCCGCAAACACCGGCGAGGCCATCGCCGTGGAAAGCGCGACGACCGACAGCGCAAGTGTGGAGGCGAACGCGCGACGCCCCCGGCGCATCAAGCTCAACATAGAAGTTTCTCCTGACGTGAAACTGTTCAAAGGCAGGTTATTGGTTGAGCATTCGGTTTGTTCTTTAGGCGAACTAACCTCATGCATGCCTTTATCTTTTCGAGACTTGCAGACAGTCTTGAGCGCGTCAATCCGGTTTCGGTGCAGCCCATGGCGTCGCACGCACGGGCTCCCCAAAGATCGGTTTGGCTCTACAACTCTCTCCGCTTGTCCTGCCGGCGCTGATGCAATGCGCGTTCCATCTTTCGAAGCTTGAGAGACATTGAGATGAATCCAGCCAACCTTCCCTTCGATTCCGAGGCCATGCTCGAGGGTCTGCGCGACTGGGTGGAATGCGAAAGCCCGACCTGGGACGCGGGCGCGGTCAGCCGCATGCTCGATATCGCAGCGCGGGATATGGCGATCATGGGTGCGACCATCGAGCGCATCGGCGGCCGTCAGGGCTTCGGCGGCGTCATCCGCGCGCGCTTTCCGCATCCGAAACAAGGCGAGCCTGGCATCCTGATCGCCGGGCACATGGATACCGTCCACCCGATCGGCACCATCGAGAAGCTGAAATGGCGGCGCGAGGGCAACAGATGCTACGGCCCCGGCATCTACGACATGAAGGGCGGCAATTATCTGTCGCTGGAAGCGATCCGGCAGCTCGCCCGCGCGTCCTTCACCACGCCGTTGCCGATCACCGTGCTGTTCACGCCGGACGAGGAAGTCGGCACGCCCTCGACGCGCGACATCATCGAGGCGGAGGCCGCGCGCAACAAATATGTGCTGGTGCCCGAGCCCGGCCGCGCCGACAACGGCGTCACTACCGGACGTTACGCCATCGCGCGCTTCAATCTTGAAGCGACGGGACGGCCGAGCCACGCCGGCGCGACCTTGTCGGCCGGACGCTCGGCAATCCGCGAGATGGCGCGGCAGATTCTTGCGATCGACGCGATGACGACGGAGGATTGCACCTTCTCGGTCGGCGTCGTGCATGGCGGACAATGGGTCAATTGCGTTGCCACGACCGCTACCGGCGAAGCGCTCTCCATGGCAAAGCGCCAGGCCGATCTCGACCGTGGCGTCGAGCGGATGCTGGCGCTTTCCGGCACCGCCAACGACGTCACCTTCAAGGTGACGCGTGGCGTGACGCGGCCGGTGTGGGAGCCAGATGCCGGCACGATGGCGCTGTATGAAAAGGCGCGCAGCATCGCCAAATCTCTCGGCGCGGAACTACCGCATGCTAGCTCTGGCGGCGGCTCCGACGGTAATTTTACGGGCGCGATGGGCATCCCGACACTCGACGGCCTTGGCGTGCGCGGGGGCAACGGCCACACGCTGGAAGAGTATATCGAGGTCGAAAGCCTGGTCGAACGCGGCCGGCTGCTGGCCGGGCTATTGGCGACGCTGGAGTGACATCGCAGCCTGTAGGATGGGCAAAGGCGCGCTCTTCGCGCACCGTGCCGACCATTCCCATCGGAAGTGTGGCCGTGAAGGGTGGGCACGCTTCGCTTTGCCCGCCCTGCGAAGAAGCCGCCATCGAAAGCCGGACATGGCGCCATGTGTGGTATGACGCCCCCGATGGCACGGGAATTGCTGAAATGTTAGGCTGATGGCAAGCTGCCAATGGCGCCTCGCCGATTTGACTCTAATCTGACGGATCCAATTTGCTCGGATATCTCATACGCCGAATTCTCGCTGCGGTACCCGTGATGGGCGTCGTCGCACTGTTCGTGTTCCTGCTGCTGCGTCTGACGCCGGGCGATCCCGCCGCGATCCTCGCCGGCGACAATGCGACACCGGAACGGCTGGAGCGTATCCGCACCTCGCTCGGCCTCAACGAGCCGCTGATCGTGCAGTTCATCACCTGGGTGGGCAGGCTCCTGCACGGCGATCTCGGGACGTCGCTGATCTCCAACCTGCCGGTCATGAAGATGATCGGCCAGCGTGTCGAGCCGTCGATCTCGATCGCGCTGTCCACGATCATTCTCGCCGTCATCGTCGCCGTGCCGCTGGGCGTGATCGCGGCGTGGAAGCACGGCACCTGGATCGACCGTTTCGTGATGGGCCTCTCCGTGCTCGGCTTCTCGGTGCCGGTGTTCGTGGTCGGCTATGTCCTGATCGAGGTGTTTGCGATCGACCTGCGCTGGGTGCCGGTGCAGGGCTTCAAGAGCATCTCGGCCGGCTTCGGGCCGTTCTTCGAGCGCATCATCCTGCCGACCTGTGCGCTCTCCTTCATCTACGTCGCACTGATTGCGCGCATGACGCGCGCGGCGATGCTCGACGTGTTGGGTGAAGACTACGTGCGAACGGCGCGCGCCAAGGGCATCAATGAAGTCGCGGTGATGATGCGGCACGCGCTGCGCAACGCCGCGGTGCCCGTGATCACCGTGATCGGCACCGGCTTTGCACTTCTGATCTCCGGCGTCGTCGTCACCGAGAGCGTGTTCAACATCCCCGGAATCGGCCGCCTCACGGTGGATGCGGTGCTGGCGCGCGACTATCCGGTGATCCAGGCGATGATCCTGCTGACCTCGCTGATCTACGTCGTCGTCAATCTCCTGATCGACGTCGCCTACACGCTGCTCGATCCCCGGATCCGGTACTGAGGCAAGGACAACAACAAAAATGTCGGTCGATACCCTTCCCCAGTCATCCATCCCGATCACGTCGCCGCTGCGGCCACGTTTCGGCTTCCTCACCTCGACACCGATCATCGCCACGGCAACGGTGTTGCTCGCACTGATCGTGCTGATCTCGATCCTCGCGCCGCTGATCGCGCCGCATGATCCGATCCAGCTTGCGCCGTCGCAGCGGCTCAAGCCCTCCTCGGCGCAATTCCTGCTCGGCACAGATGCCTATGGCCGCGACCTGTTGTCGCGCGTCATCTATGGCGGCCGCATCTCGCTTCTGATCGGCATCGGCTCGGCAATCCTCTCGATCGTCATTGGCCTCGCGATCGGCCTCGTCTCCGGCTTCTTCAAGCTGGTCGATTCCGTCCTGATGCGCGTCATGGACGGCCTGATGGCGATGCCGAGCATTCTGCTCGCGATCGCCGTGGTGTCGCTGTCGGGCGCCAGCATCTGGACCGTGCTGGTCGCGATCACCATTCCCGAAATCCCGCGCGTGGCCCGCCTGGTGCGCTCGGTCGTGCTGTCCGCACGTGAGGAGCCTTACGTCGAAGCTGCGATCTCGGTCGGTTCGTCGCTGCCAAAGATCATGTGGCGGCATCTGATGCCGAACACGATCGCGCCGCTGATCGTCCAGGGCACCTATGTCTGCGCCTCCGCCATCCTCACCGAGGCCATCCTCTCCTTCCTCGGCGCCGGCATCTCGCCGGAGACGCCGACCTGGGGCAACATCATGGCCGAGGGCCGCCAGTATTTTCAGCTCAAGCCGACGCTGATCTTCTGGCCGGGCCTCCTGCTCTCGATCGCCATCCTCAGCATCAATTTGATCGGCGACGCCGCCCGCGACGCACTCGATCCCCGCATGAAGCAGCGGGAGGGCAAGTGATCCTCTCACCCCCGTCATTGCGAGCGAAGCGAAGCAATCCAGAATGCCGCCGCGGAAAGATTTCTGGATTGCTTCGTCGCAAGAGCTCCTCGCAATGACAGCGGAGTAACCCAATGAGCAATGTAGTTCTCGACATCAACAACCTCGTCGTCTCCGTCGGCAAGAAGCCGGGCGGGCCAAGGATCATCGACGGCATCTCGATCCAGGTCCGCCAAGGCGAAACGCTGTGCCTCGTCGGCGAAAGCGGCTCGGGCAAGTCGGTGACCTCGCTCACCACGATGGGCCTGCTGCCGAAGGGCACGCTGGTTCCGACTGGCGGCAGCGTCAAACTCGTCGGCGAGGAGATCCTCACCGCGACCGACCGCCGCCTGCGGCAACTGCGCGCAACACAGATGGCGATGATCTTCCAGGAGCCGATGACCGCGCTCAATCCGGTGGTGCCGGTCGGCCGCCAGATCGACGAAGTTCTGCGTGCGCACACCGATCTCGACGCCAGGGCGCGCAAGAAGCGCATCCTCGACATGATGGAGCAGGTGCGCCTGCCCCAGGTCGAGCGCATCTTCGCCTCCTACCCGCATCGTCTTTCTGGCGGCCAGCGCCAGCGCATCATGATCGCGATGGCCCTGGTGCTGGAGCCGAAGCTGCTGATTGCGGACGAGCCGACCACCGCGCTCGACGTCACCACGCAGAAGCAGATTTTGACCCTGATCCGCGACCTTCAGCGCGATCACGGCACCGCGGTGCTGTTCATCACCCACGACATGGGTGTCGTGGCGGAGATCGCCGACCGCGTCGCGGTGATGCGGCAGGGCCGCCTCGTCGAGACCGGCCCGCTCGACACCGTGCTGCGCAATCCGACGATGGAATACACCCGCAACCTGCTCGCCTCTGTGCCGAGCCTGGTGCCGCGCGCTCCGCGTGAGGAGAGCAAGGAACCGGTGGTGCTCGAGGCCAACGAACTCAGCAAGGTCTACAAGGAACGTGCGTTCTTCGGCAAAGGCCGCGAGGTCGTTGCCGCCGACAAGGTCACGCTGACGCTGCGCAAGGGCCGCACCCTCGGCATCGTTGGCGAAAGCGGCTCGGGCAAGTCGACGGTCGCGCGCTGCATCGTCCGCCTGATCGATCCGACCTCTGGCGGCGTCCGCCTCGCCGGCCGCGAGATCTCCGATATTTCACGCCGCCTGCTTCAGCCGCACCGGCAGAAGATCCAGATCGTGTTCCAGGATCCCTACCGCTCACTGAACCCGCGCGTCACGGTCGGCGAGAGCATCGCGGAAGGACCCATCAACTACGGTGTCTCGCATGCGAACGCGATGAAGCGCGCACGCGAACTGCTCGAGCTCGTCGGCCTGCCGGCGGATGCCGTGTCGCGTTATCCGCACCAGTTCTCCGGCGGCCAGCGCCAGCGCATTGCCATTGCGCGTGCGCTCGCGCTCGATCCTGATGTGCTGGTCGCGGACGAAGCGGTCTCCGCGCTCGACGTCTCCGTGCAGGCACAGGTGCTGGAACTGCTCGACGAGATCCAGAAGCGGCTCGGCATCGCCATCCTGTTCATCACCCACGACTTACGCGTCGCAGCGCAAATCTGCGACGAGGTCGTGGTGATGCAGCACGGCCGCGTCGTCGAACAGGGCCCGGCCGCCGAAGTGCTGACGCATCCGCAGGAGGCTTACACCAGGGCGCTGCTGGATGCAGCACCGGGACGGGGCTGGGATTTCGCAAATTTCCGGCCGGTGTCGGAGGGTGTGGCGGCCACCCTGTAGCAACACTCGCGGGTGTCGTCCCGGCGAAGGCCGGGACCCATACCGCGAGGTCTATCGGTCGCATTCGGTGCTAATCCCGAACGACCAGTCTTCGCCAAGCTTCTCCCTGTGGTTATGGGTCCCGGCCTTCGCCGGGACGACACCCAGTGTGTGGTCGATGGAGCGGCTCATCGCATCCGCAGCATTCCAAATCAGCTTGACGCCATGCGCAACGCGATGGCTTCCCCTGCTTGCTCTTGTCGCGAAGGCAGGTAACGTCGCCCCCTCATATCCCCTGGACTTGCATTGATGACACGTATCGCCGTCGGCGGCTTCCTGCATGAGACCAACACCTTCGCTCCGACGAAGGCGACATTCGCGGACTTCCAGCATGGCGGCGGCTGGCCGGCGATGACTGAAGGCGCCGACGTGCTGAAGGTGATGCGGCGCATCAATGTTGGGCTGGCCGGCTTCGTCGACAGCGCCGAAGCCAACGGCTGGGAACTCGTTCCGACGATTGCCTGCGGCGCGAGCCCATCCGCGCACGTCACCGAGGACGCCTTCGAGCGCATCGTGAAGGTGATGGTCGACGGCATCGCGGCCGCCGGACCGATCGACGCCGTCTATCTCGACCTGCACGGCGCCATGGTGACCGAGCATCTCGACGACGGCGAAGGCGAGATTCTGGCGCGCGTGCGCCGCGTCATCGGCAAGGACATCCCGCTGGTCGCGAGCCTCGACCTGCACGCCAACGTCACGCCCGAGATGATGGAGCATGCGGACGCCCTGATCGCCTACCGCACCTATCCGCATGTCGACATGGCCGAGACCGGCCGGGCCTCCGCAAAGCACCTCGTCTTGCTGCTGAAGACCAAACAGCGCTTTGCAAAGTCATTCCGCCAATTGCCGTTCCTGATCGCGATCAGCTGGCAATGCACCAATGACTTTCCCACCAAGGGCATCTACGAAAGGCTCGCCGCGCTGCAGAGCGACGCGGTTCCCACCCTCTCTTTCGCGCCCGGCTTCCCCGCCGCCGATTTCCACGATTGCGGACCGAGCGTGTTCGCCTATGGCCAGACGCAAGCTGACGCGGACCGCGCCGCGGATGCGATCGTCAAGCTGATCGAAAGCCACGAAGACGATTTCGACGGCAAGATCTGGTCGCCCGATGACGGCGTGCGCCACGCCATGGAACTTTCGAAAAGCGCGAGCAAACCAATCATCATCGCCGACACCCAGGACAATCCCGGCGCCGGCGGCGATTCCGATACCACCGGCATGCTGCGCGCGCTGGTACGCAACAAGGCGAGTGCGGCAACCGGCGCGATCTACGATCCCCAGTCGGCCAAGGCCGCGCATGCTGCCGGCGTCGGCGCCACCGTGACGCTCGCGCTCGGCGGCAAGTCCGGCATTCCCGGCGACGAGCCCTATACCGAGACTTTCGTCGTCGAAAAGCTCTCCGACGGCCGCTTCATCGCGCCCGGCCCCTATTATGGCGGCCGCGAGATGGAGATGGGCCCCTCCGCAGCTTTGCGCATCGGCGACGTCCGCGTCGTCGTCTCCTCGCACAAGGCGCAGCTCGCCGACCAGGCGATGTATCGCTATGTCGGCATCGAGCCGACGACAGAGAAAATTCTGGTCAACAAGAGCTCGGTGCATTTCCGCGCCGATTTCGAGCCGATCGCCGAAAAGCTGATGATCTGCGCCGCGCCCGGCGCGATGCCGGCCGACACTGCCTCGCTGCCCTGGACGCGCCTGCGGCCAGGCATCCGCATCAAGCCGAACGGCCCCGTTTTCACTCCCCCTTCACGCTAGCTGGACAGGACATATGCCCACCATTGACCGCATCGACGGCTACGCCGACGAACTCACCGCCATCCGCCGCGACCTCCACGCCCATCCAGAGATCGGCTTCGAGGAGATCCGCACCTCCGGCATCGTCGCCGACAAGCTGAAGGGCTGGGGCATCGAGGTGCATCGCGGCCTCGGCGGCACCGGCGTGATCGGCGTCATCAAGGGCAAGGGTTCGAGCGGCAAGCGCATCGGCCTGCGCGCCGACATGGACGCACTGCCGATGGAGGAGAACACCAATCTGAAATGGAGCTCGAAGATCCCCGGCCGCTTTCACGGCTGCGGGCACGACGGCCACACCACCATGCTGCTCGGCACCGCGCGCTACCTCGCCGAGACCAGGAATTTCGACGGCACCGTGCACCTGATCTTCCAGCCGGCTGAGGAAGGCCTCGGCGGCGCGCGCGCAATGATCAAGGACGGCCTGTTCGAGAAATTCCCCTGCGACGAGCTCTATGGCCTGCACAACGCGCCGGACCTCAATCTCGGCGAGATCGCGATCCTGCCCGGACCGGCGATGGCCGGTGCCGACTTCTTCGATCTCCGCATCACCGGCTATGGCGCGCATGGCGCGATGCCCGAGCGCTCCAAGGACGCGGTGATCATCGCGACCACGCTGGCGCAAGCGATCCAGACGGTCGTCAGCCGCAACGTCGAGCCGCTCCAGGCTGCGGTGGTGTCGATCACCCAGATCCATGCGGGCTCCGCCTACAACGTCATTCCCGGCGAAGCGCATCTTTGCGGCACTATCCGCACCTTCTCGGATGAAGTGCGCGCCCTGATCAGCCAACGCATCCGCACGATCTGCGCCGGCATTGCCGCCGCGTATCAGTGCGAGATCGACGTCGACATCCGCGACACCTTCGGTGTGCTGGTCAACCAGGTCGAGCAGTCCAAGGTGGTCGAGGACGTCGCGCGCACCATCGTCGACCCCGCCAAGGTGATCACCCGCAGCCAACCGAAGATGGGCAGCGAGGACTTTGCCGACATGCTGCAAACCATTCCCGGCGCCTATTTCTGGGTCGGCCACGACGGCTCGGTGCCCGTGCACAATCCCGGCTATGTGCTCGACGACAAGATCCTGCCGATCGGCGCCAGCATGTTCGCCCGCATCATCGAAACGCGCATGCCGGTAGTTTAGCAATGCAGAAAAAGGGCGTCGAAGAGGCAGTCACCTCGCTGCACGATCTCTCCGCGGTCGATCTGATCGCGGGCTATCGCGCAAAACAGTTCTCGCCGAGCGAGGTGCTCGAGGACGTGCTCGCGCACGTCGCTGCGTGGGAGCCGCATCTCAAGGCGCTCTATGCGTTCGATCCCGACAGCGCGCGCGAGGTGGCAGCGGCCTCGACCGCGCGCTGGTCCGGGGGCGAACCCTCTGGTGTGCTCGACGGCGTGCCGGTGACGGTGAAGGACAATATCGCGACCAAGGGTGTGCCGGTGCCGCTGGGCGCCGCGAGCGTCAAGCTCGTGCCGGCCGAAAAGGATGCCCCGCCCGCCGCGCGGCTGCGTGAGGCAGGCTCCATTATCTTCGCAAAAACCACCATGCCCGATTACGGCATGCTCTCCTCGGGGCTGTCCTCTTTCCACGCGCTCGCGCGCAATCCCTGGGACCTCTCCAAGAATCCCGGTGGCTCCAGCGCCGGTGCAGGCGCCGCCTCCGCGGCCGGATACGGCCCCTTGCATCTCGGCACCGATATCGGCGGCTCGGTGCGCCTGCCCGCGGGCTGGTGCGGTCTCGTCGGCCTGAAGCCGAGCTTCGGCCGCGTGCCGATCGACCCCACCTATGTCGGCCGCGTCGCCGGCCCGATGACCCGCACCGTCGACGATTGCGCGCTGATGATGAGCGTGATCGCAAAGCCCGACCGGCGCGACGGCATGAGCCTGCCTGCAGAGCCCTTGAACTGGAAGGGACTGGAGAAGTCTCCGCGCAAACTGCGCATCGGCCTGATGCTCGATGCCGGCGTCGGCCTGCCCGCGGAAAAGCCGGTCCGTGACGTTGCGGTGAAAGCCGCAAAGGCGTTCGAATCCGCAGGTAGCGTCGTCACCGAGGTCGACGGCATTCTGACCCGCGACATGCTTGACGGCCTCGACAATTTCTGGCGCGCACGGATGTGGGACGATCTGTCAAAACTGACGCCGGCCGAACAGGCAAAGGTGCTGCCCTACATCTTCAAATGGGGCGAGTCCGGCGCGAAGCTGTCGGGCGTCGACGTCATCCGAGGCTTCAACCAGACCATGGCGATCCGCGCGGCGGCGTCAAAGCTGTTCTGCGAGTTCGACTATGTGATCTCGCCGACCGCGCCGAACGTGAATTATCCAGCCGAATGGGCCTCGCCAACCAACGATCCGGCGAGGCCGTTCGAGCACATCTGCTATACCGTGCCGTGGAATATGTCGGAGAACCCGGCGGTCTCCATCAATGGCGGCTTCGACGCCAAGGGTTTTCCCATCGGCGTCCAGATCGTCGGCCGCCGCTTCGACGATATCGGCGTGCTCGGCATGGCCAAGGCCTTCGAAGGCCTGCGCGGCGCGCAGAAGCCCTGGCCGAGCCCGCCGGCAAAGTAATCACCGCCGTCATTCCGGGGCGCGCCCTCTTGGCGCGAGCCCGGAATCCATTCATCCACCATTCGACTGGGAACGATGGATTCTCAGGTGCGCAATTGCGCACCGTAGCTCGCGCTACGCGCGCCCCGGAATGACGTGCTAAAGTCGATAACAAAAAGACAAGGAAGGAAACCACCCATGGCGTATGAGACGATCAAATATGAGGTCGACGAACAGATCCTCACCATCACGCTGAACCGGCCCGACAAGCTCAACGCCTTCAACGCGCAGATGCAGGCCGAGCTGATCGACGCGTTCGACGCCGCCGACAAGGACGACAATGTCCGCGCCATCATCGTCACCGGTGCAGGCCGCGGCTTTTGCGCGGGTGCCGATCTGTCGTCAGGCGCCGACACGTTTGATCGCGACGCGCGGCGCGGGCCGGTCAAACGTTTCACCGACGGCAAGGTCGATTACAGCGATCCGCAGGTCCGCGATGGCGGCGGCCAGGTCACCTTGCGCATCTTCAAGTGCCTCAAGCCCGTCATCGCCGCGGTCAATGGCCCAGCGGTCGGCATCGGCGTCACCATGCAGCTTGCGATGGACATCCGCATTGCCTCGGACGCCGCGCGCTTCGGCTTCGTGTTCTCCCAGCGCGGCATCGTGCCGGAGGCGGCGTCGAGCTGGTTCCTGCCGCGCATCGTCGGCATCTCGCAGGCGCTGGAATGGTGCTATTCGGGCCGCGTCTTCCCGGCGCAGGAAGCGCTTGCCGGCCGCCTCGTCAGCAAGGTCGTCGCCCCGGATGATCTCTCGCCGACCGCCCGCGCGCTCGCCAAGGAGTTCACCGCCAAGACCGCGCCGGTGTCGGTGGCGCTGATCCGCCAGATGATGTGGCGCATGATGGGTGCCGACGATCCGATGGAAGCCCACAAGGTCGACAGCCGCGGCATTTATGCCCGCGGCCGCTCGGACGACGTCAAGGAAGGCGTGGTGTCGTTCCTGGAAAAGCGGCCGGCGCAATTCAAGAACAAGGTGTCCAGCGATATGCCGGATTATTTCCCGTGGTGGAACGAGCGGGAGTATAAGTGAGACCTTCGTTGCACTTCGTAGGGTGGGTTAGCCCCGCGAATTGCGCGAAGCGCAATTCGCTAGGCGTAACCCACCTCTTATGTTTCCGCGTTGAAAGAAGTGGTGGGTTGCGCTTCGCTAATCTTACTGCGTCATGGGCGTCGTCGTCCATTGGATGCTGCGCCGATGCCACAGCATGGACATCGCGGCAAGGTTTTAATGAGCATGCGGATCAATCGGGCGCGCATGGTTGCGATCGAGTTCGGGACGTGGCGTTCAGGCCGCGTGGGCGGAGCCTCTCGGTCGATAATCGTCGGGTAAGCGAGGTACCGGGACTGACGGGGCGGAACGTGGTCCTGAGGGGGGAATCGTCGCC
>NZ_AXAY01000043.1 GCF_000473045.1 Bradyrhizobium sp. WSM3983
GGAGCCGTCCGCGCAGCCATCGGCTCGACGCTCTTACGTTCGCCCGGCAATATCAAGCCGGTGCAATAGTCACGCAGCGGCCTCATCCGCACTGCCTGACCGATCACACTTCCAAGCCCAGCTACATAGGCCGCAAACCGTGCCCCGCTGCTTTCACCCTGATTGAGATCCATCTGGCCCTCCGCATGCCAAATATTGAATCTCCTCAAATATTTGATTCTCCGCCCACCGCGGCCGCGACCGAATGACTCAGTAAGATTAGCCGCAAGGCGTAATCCGCCATCTTGGTCCGGCAAAGTTCGGCGGATTACGCCAGCGGACTGCGCTTCGCGCAGCCGCGGGCTAATTAGATTAGCTCGTAGGGCGGATTGGTTAGCGAAGCGTAATCCGCCACCTTCGTGCGGCGCGATGAGATTGGCGGATTACGCCTTCGGCTAATCCGCCTACGATCGCGCCACCTTCTCGAACTTCTTCACCAGCCGCTCGCGCTTGAGCCGCGACAGCCGCTGGATCCAGAACAGGCCGTCGAGCTGGTCGATCTCGTGCTGGTGGCAGACGGCGCGCAAGCCGTCCGATTCCTCAGCTCGCGTGTCGCCGTCGAGATCCCGATAGCTGATCCGCACGCGCGCGTGGCGCTGCACCTCGTCATTGACGCCGGGCATCGAGACGCTGCCTTCCCGGTGCAGGATCATCTCCGGCGAGGCCCATTCAACTTGCGGATTGACGTAGGTCTGCGCGCCAATCCTGGCGTCGAGCTCGAGCACGACGACGCGAAGGGGCACACCGATATGCGGCGCGGTGATGCCGATTCCGGGCGCTGCGCGCATCGTTTCCAGCAGATCGGCTGCAAGCTCGCGCAAGCCGTCGTCGAAGGCGGTGACGGGGCGGGCCGGCATGGCGAGCCGGCGGTCGGGATAGCGGACGATGGGACGAATGGTCATGCAGGCTCCTACCACTCACGGATGGTTGAAGCACTCGTTCTTGACTACCTACCAACTGGAAGGTAGTTAGCTTCCATGACCAATGTTTCCACGACTGCCGACGACATTCTGGCCTGCGCCTGCACGCTGATCATCGCGGGCGGCTACAACGGCTTCAGCTATGCCGACGTTGCTGAAATCGTCGGCATCCGCAAGCCGAGCATCCACCATCATTTCGCGAGCAAGGTCGACCTGGTCCGCACGCTGGTGTCGCGCTATCGCGAAGAGGCCGAGGCGGGACTGGCGACGCTCGAGCGCAACATTCCGGACCCTCGCGAGCAGCTCAAAAGCTATGTCGGGTATTGGGAGGCGTGCATCGGCGACGCCACGGCGCCCTTCTGCGTCTGCGCGCTGCTGGCCAGCGAGCTTCCGATCCTGCCGGAGGAGGTGGCGCTCGAAGTCCGCTCGCACTTCCGCTCGCTGGCGTCCTGGCTGACGTCGGTGATAGAGCGCGGCAAGCGGAAGGGACAGCTCAAGCTCTCCGGTACGGCCCGGGTCGAGGCTGAAGGATTCATGGCGACCATTCATGGCGCGATGCTGTCGGCGCGTGCCTACGGCGATCCCAAAATGTTCGGTGTGATCACCGCTCCGCTGCTGGATCGGCTGTCGACGAAACACTGACATCGGCGACGACAACGACACCCGCAGGCAACGGGGTGAAGGCATGTCGTCGCGCGTACAGACTACCAACTAGTAGGTAAAGGAACGAAGGCAATGGCTCACTATCAAATGGATCTCGTGCGTGACGATCGCGAGCAATGGCTCAAACAATACTACTTCATCCGCGCGGCGTTCTCCGTCGCCTGGGTCGTTGCCGCGTTTGCCGTCGCACCATCTTCTCCGGCAATCGCCGGAGCCTTGCTCGTGCTCTATCCGGCATGGGACGCCGCGGCCAATTTCGTTGACGCCTTGCGTAGCGGCGGCCTCACTCAAAACCGCACGCAGGCGCTGAACGTTGTGGTCAGCCTGGCGACGACCGTTGCGGTCATCGTTGCCTTGCAAACGAGCATGAACTGGGTGCTCGGCATCTTCGGAGCCTGGGCGATCCTGTCCGGTTTGCTCCAGCTGGGGACCGCGGTCCGGCGCTGGAAGAGTTTTGGCGCGCAATGGGCCATGGTGCTCAGCGGTGGCCAGTCGGCGCTCGCAGGCGGCTTCTTTATCTTTCAGGCTACGACGCCGCTGTCTCCGTCGATCGCGAATGTCGCGGGCTATGCCGCGGTCGGCGCGCTCTACTTCTTCGTCTCGGCCGTGTGGCTCACCGTCAGCGACTGGCGTCAGCGTGCGGCCTCGTGAGGCATCCCAGGTGCCGTTCATTCGCCTGGATAGGGCGTGCCGTCCTTGTGCACGAATCGTCCGTCGGAGTTGGCGCTCATCATGTCGATGTCGGAGCAGGTGGTGAGGTCGTCGGGCCAGCGCGAGCCGACCTCGAGGTAAACGGCGATCGCATCCGACCGGTTGATCATGTGATGGCCGTTGCCGCTGCCTTTCGGGAAGGCGGCGCATTCGCCGGCGCGCAGCACGGTTTCGCCGTCGTCTTCGACGAGGATCACTTCGCCTTCGAGCACATACACGAATTCGTCCTCGTGCGAGTGCCAGTGCCGCTGGCTCGACCAGTTGCCCGGCGGCAGGCGCATCAGATTGACGCCGAAATCGGAGAGGCCCCCGGCATTGCCGAGCCGCTTGCGGATGCGTTCCGCGCAAGGGGCGTCGAAGGGCGCGGGATAGCCGGAGCCCTTGCGGGCCGGGACGGCAGCGACGTCGATTTTTGGCATGCGGGACCTTCCTGAAATCTGCCGCCAGCACGTATGCAGCGCGGGCAGGCGCACCAGAGGTGCCAGCCGTGGAACACGCGTTGGCAGCGGTTGGCAGCGGTCGCGACGGCCGTAAAATAATGTGGGGTCGCCCTGTCTGCGTTCGCCGTTCCCAATCGTCTTCCACCCAGACAGACCTGACGGGAGACAAAGATGACTGCTTCCTCTTATCGCTGGGTGATCGTCGCCGCCGGCGGCTTGCTTGGCTGCGTCGCGATCGGCGGCATGTTTTCGCTACCGGTGTTCCTGCAGCCGATCGCCAAGGACACCGGCTGGTCGGTGACCGGCATCTCCAGCGCGATGACGATCGGCTTCCTGGCGATGGCGTTCACCAGCATGGTCTGGGGCACGTTGACGGACAAGTTTGGTCCGCTGCCGGTGGTGCTGACCGGATCAATCGTGCTGGCGCTGAGCCTGTTTGCTGCGAGCCATGCGACCTCGCTCATTGTGTTCCAGTTCGTCTTCGGCCTGCTGGTCGGTGCCTCCTGCGCCGCGATCTTCGCGCCGATGATGGCCACCGTCACTGGCTGGTTCGACACCCATCGCGGCCTCGCGGTGTCGCTGGTGTCGGCCGGCATGGGCGTGGCGCCGATGACGATGGCGCCATTCGCGGCCTGGCTCGTCTCCAACCATGACTGGCGCACCGCGATGCAGATCGTGGCGCTCGTGGTCGCTGTGATCATGATCCCGGTCGCGCTCCTGGTGCGCCGGCCGCCGGCGCTCGCGCATCCGCCAGCCGCAGCAGCACGCCAGGGCGGCCCGCAAGCCGAGATGTCGGTGGGCGAAGCGCTGCGCTCGCCGCAATTCATCATCCTGCTCGCCACCAATTTCTTCTGCTGCGCCACCCATTCCGGCCCGATCATCCACACCGTCAGCTATGCCGTGAGCTGCGGCATTCCCCTGATCTCGGCGGTGACGATCTACAGCGTCGAGGGACTGGCCGGCCTCGGCGGACGCATCGCCTTCGGCCTGATGGGCGACCGTCTCGGCGCCAAGCGCGTGCTGGTCTCGGGCCTGCTGGCGCAAGCCTTCGGCGCACTCGCTTATGTCTTCGCCCGTGAGCTCACGACCTTCTACATGGTCGCGATGGTGTTCGGCTTCATCTATGCCGGCACCATGCCGCTCTATGCCGTGATCATCCGCGAAAACTTTCCGCTCAAGATGATGGGCACCGTGATCGGCGGCACGGCGATGGCCGGCAGCCTCGGCATGGCGACGGGGCCGCTCGCCGGCGGCCTGATCTACGACGCGTTCTCCAGCTATGCCTGGCTTTATATCGGCTCCTGGGCGATGGGTCTCGGCGCGTTCCTGATGGCGATGACGTTCCGCCCGTTCCCGAAGCCGCGAGCCGAGCCGGCGCCAGTGGCGGCATGACGAGATTGAGGCGCTGCCTCAGAGCTGCGCCTCAATCGCCGCCTTGTCGATGACAGACCACACCTGACGGATTTTTCCATCGTCGAATTCGTAGAACACGTTTTCGCAGAAGGACACACGGCGGCCGTTCACGGCGAGGCCCAGGAATGTCCCGACCGGCGCGCAATCAAATTTGAGCCGGGCGCCAATACGTGGCGGTTCGGAGATCAGCAGCTCAATGTCGAAACGCAGATCCGGAATCTCGCGAAAATCCTGCTCCAGCATCGCGCGATAGCCCGCGAGCCCAAGCGGCCGCGCATTGTGGGCGACCTCGTCGTGCACGAACTGGCCGAGCATAGGCCAATCCCGCCGGTTCAGGCAGGCGATGTAGTCGCGATAGAGGCTGGCGAGTTCGGCTCCGGTCATGGCGATATTCCTGCGGCTCCCAGCCTAACGCGGGAGCAGGGGAATCGGCGCGCCGTTCACAGGCGTTTTTCGAAGAACAGATCTGGATACGGGTCGTCGTTGAAGCGCGGGATCTCGCGCCAGCCGGTGGTGCGGTAGAGCTGGCCGGCTTCCGGCAGCGCGCTGTTGGTGTCGAGCCGCAGCAGCGCGATGTCGAGCGTGCGTGCGGCATCCTCCGCTTCATCCATCAAGCGCTTGCCGAGCCCCAATCCGCGCGCGGAGGGGGCAACCCACAGCCGCTTGATCTCGGCATAGCCGTGGTCCGTTCCCTTCAGGCCGATGCAGCCGATCGGCAGCGTGTCCGACATCGCCACGATGAAGCTGCCGCGCGGCCGGCGCATGTCCTTGGCATCGGGATCGCGCGACAGCGAGACGTCAAACCCCTGTTTGAAGCGGCGGCCGAGCTCGGCGTAATATTCCCTGAGGCAATAGCGTGCCTCGTCGCTTCGCGGATCCCTCTCGGTCAGCGCGATACGGTCGCGCGTCAGCGCGGACGCGATCAGATCCATCGCCGCGAGCAGCGCCTCGGCTTGCGCATTCCGGGCGAGAAGGCTTTCGGCCTGCGTATTCGACAGCGTCTCATAGGCCGCGAATTCGCGCTTGCCTGCACGCGTCAGGCTGGCCACGCGGCGCCGCGCATCGTCCTCATGCGCTTGAGTCTCGATCAGGCCTTCATCTTCCAGGCTGCGCAACAGCCGGCTCATTAGCCCGGAATCGAGGCCGAGATAGTCGCGGACCTCGCTGACGTCGGAGCGTCCGTGTCCGATCGCATTGAGCACGCGGGCCGCCCCCAGCGGCCGGCCGCGCCCGAGGAAAGACGTATCGAGCGCGCCGACAGCGGAGGTCACGGCACGGTTGAAGCGGCGGACGCGGGAGACGGGATCGAGCATTGTCTGACTTTAGTCAGATACAATGGCCTGTCAATCTCGCCTCGCATGGGTGCGCTCCAGGGAACGGATGGCAGGGAACGGATGGTACGTCTCGTGACCACGGAGTGCCGCTCATTGTAATGACAGTGGATTTCGGTGCGGGCTGGTTATGCCGCGGTTGCGCACACGCTAATATGGACCGCAGCAAAACTCGCCCGCCAGACCGAGAGCCCGTAAAATGACATCTGCAACAGCCCGCCGTCCTGCGACGCCGCGCAAACCAGCCAAGCTTTTGCGCACGCACGCGCCAATCGACCTGTCGCCGGTCGAATGGCAACGCGGATTGCGCCGTCAATTCGGCCGGGAGCAGAGCTTCCTCTTGGAGAACTTGGGCGGCGAGCCGTTCTTCTCGGAGTTCCGGGTCACCAACCCGGTTTCGAAATCGAACTATCGGGTGGTCGTCCGCGGGCTCGGACCCGGCGGCAATTTCTGCTCATGCCCGGATTACGCCACCAACGAGCTGGGCACTTGCAAGCACCTCGAATTCACGCTCGCCAAACTCGAAAAGAAGCGCGGCGCCAAAGCGGCATTCGCGCGCGGCTACCGGCCGGCGTTTTCCGAGCTTTATCTGACCAATCAGGGTCGGCGCAGCGTGCATTTTCGTGCCGGCACGGATTGCCCGCCCCAATTGCAGAAGGCCGCAGCGCGTCTGTTCGACCTGGAGCGCGACGGTTTCCTGCCGGACGATCGTCTCGGCGAGCTCGATGATTTCATTCGTCTGGTCTCGAAGAGCGGTCATGAGCTGCGCGCCTACGACGATGCGCTCGACTTCGTTGCGGGACGGCGGGATGCCGACCGCCGCGACGCAAAGCTCCGCCAGTTGTTTCCACGCGGCGCGGCTGACCGCGAGCTGCGGGGGCTGCTGAAGATACCGCTTTATCCCTATCAGGCCGAAGGTGCACTCTTTGCCGTGAGCACCGGCCGTGCGCTGATTGGCGACGACATGGGATTGGGCAAGACCATCCAGGCGATCGCTGCGACGGAGATCCTCGCCGGTCACTTCGGCGTGTCCAGGGTTCTGATCGTTTGTCCGACCTCGCTCAAATACCAGTGGCAAAGCGAACTGGCGCGGTTTTCGGGGCGGCGTGACAAGCGCGGGGCGCGCGTCATCAGCGGTGGCCGCCCGCAACGGGAGAAGGACTACGCGCTGGACGATTTCTGCAAGATCACGAACTACGAGAAGCTCCAGCCCGATCTCGACCTGATCGCCGCATGGGCACCCGAACTGGTCATCGTCGATGAGGCCCAGCGCGTCAAGAACTGGAATACGGTCGCCGCGCGAGCGCTGAAGCGCATCGACAGTCCTTATGCGATGGTGCTCACGGGAACGCCCTTGGAGAACAAGCTGGAAGAACTGATCTCCATCGTCCAGTTCGTCGATCAGCACCGGTTGGGCCCGACCTGGAAGCTGCTGCATGAACATCAGCTCAAGGACGAGAGCGGCCGTGTCACAGGCTACCGCGGGTTGGACAAGATCGGTGAGACCCTGGCGCCGGTCATGATCCGCCGGCGCAAATCCGAGGTGCTGCGGCAACTGCCGAGCCGGACCGACCAGACCATGCTGGTGCCGATGACCGAGCCGCAGATGGACTATCATCGGGAAAATGCCGATCACGTGGCAAAGATCGTGCACCGGTGGCGCAAGTCCAGATTTCTGTCCGACAGGGATCAGCGGCAGCTAATGTGCGCTCTTCAGAACATGCGGATGTCCTGCAACAGCACCTATTTGCTGGATCAGGAGACCGACCACGGTGTCAAGGCCGACGAGGTTGCCGCGTTGCTCGATCAGTTGTTCGCCGAGCCGGACGCCAAGGCCGTGGTGTTCTCACAGTGGACGCGGACCCACGAGATCGTCATCCGCCGCCTGGAGGCGCGCGGGATCGGCTATGTCAGTTTCCATGGTGGCGTGCCGTCGGAGAAGCGGCCGGAGCTGATCCGGCGCTTCCGGGACGATCCGGCCTGTCGCGTGTTCCTGTCGACCGACGCCGGCAGCACGGGTCTCAATCTACAGCACGCCTCGACCCTGGTGAATATGGACCTGCCGTGGAATCCCGCCGTTCTCGAGCAACGCATCGCGCGCGTTCATCGCCTCGGCCAGGCTCGGCCGGTCCAGATCGTCAATTTCGTCGCGAAGGGGACCATCGAAGAAGGCATGCTATCGGTCCTGGCGTTTAAGCGCTCGCTGGCGGAAGGCATTCTCGACGGAGGCAGCAATGAGGTCTCGTTGGGCGGATCGCGGCTGACCCGCTTCATGAAGGATGTCGAGAGTGTGACCGGGAGCATGGGAAGCGGCGAGGCGGTCACTGCGACGGAGGAGGGCGGGCCGGCCGATGGCGCCGGCGATGCCGAATCCTTGGGCGATTCCGCAGGGGAAGTCTCCGTCGTACAAGCCGCCGAGGAAGCCGCTACGGCGTCCCGTGACGTGCCGTCCGATCCGTGGTTGGCGCTGGCTGAAATGGGAGCGCAGTTCATCGGCGCCATCGCTGCGGCAAATGGTGCCGGCTCGCCTGCTCGTCCCCGAATCGAGCGCGACCCTGGCAATGGTTCGCAAAGCCTCAGGATCCCGCTCCCCTCTCCGGAGACCGCGAGCCGTCTGGCCGACGTACTCTCTGCGTTGGCCAGTACATTGCGCGGCGGGACAGCATGACTGACCACACCACTGTTGGAAGATCGATAAGCCCTCGACCCGCTTCGCTGAAATAATCGACGAACATCGCGGTCACGCGATGCACGATCTCCTCTTTTTGCGCGGTCGACAGCGCGGCCTGCGACACCTTGATGTTGGCAAAAGGCATGATCAGTCTCCGTGAACGCGATGGCCGGTCATCCGGTGTCGCCTGCGCGGGAGATACCCGATCGTCTGCGGCGGATAATCCGGCCACCCTTGCCATCACCTGTCGGCTATGTTGAACAATCGGGCCATGGACCGCTTCGAGACCATGCGCCTGTTCGTCCGCCTTGTGGAAAGGCGCAGCTTCACCGCTGCAGCGGTCGATCTCGGTCTGCCGCGTTCCACCGCAAGCGAAGTCCTGCGCGGCCTCGAGGCCCATCTCGGTGTGCGCCTGCTCGAACGCACCACGCGGCATGTTACGCCGACGCTCGACGGTGAGGAATATTATCGCCGCTGCGTCGCGATCCTGGCGGAGGTAGAGGAGGCGGAGAGCGCGATGCGCGACGCCCAGCCGCGCGGGCTGTTGCGGTTCGATGCGCATCCGCTGCTGACGCGCACCTTCATTCTGCCAAAACTGCCCGAGTTCCTGGCACGCCATCCGCTGATCGAGCTGCAGATCGGGCAGGGCGATCGTCTCGTCGATCTCGTGCGCGAGGGAGTCGACTGCGTCATCCGCTCGGGCCAGCCGGACGACAGCGGCATGATCCAGCGCCGTCTCGGCTCGATTGCGGAAGTCACGGTGGCGAGCCCGGCTTATCTGGCCGTGCAGGGCACGCCCGCATCACCCGATGAACTCGACGGGCATCAGATGGTCGGCTTCATCTCGTCGCGGACCGGCGACGTGCTGCCGCTCGAGTTTTCAGTCAACGGCGGCTTGCGCAACATCGTGCTGCCGAGCCGGATCAGGGTGAACAATTCGGACACGATGGCGGATCTGGCGCGGCTCGGCTTCGGCCTGGTGCAGGCGCCGCGCTATCGCTTTGCGGACGACCTCGCCAGCGGCGCGCTGGTCGAGGTGCTGCAAAACCATCCGCCGTCACCGACGCCGCTGTCGGCGCTCTATCCGCAAAACCGCCAGCTCACGCTGCGGCTGCGCGTCTTCCTCGACTGGGTGGGGCGCATTTTTGGCGAGGCGAAGCTCTAGTCGAGGCCAAGCTCCCTGCGCGACTTGCGCGTGAGCCTTGCCGCGATCAGGGCATGGGCTTGCGCGAGATAGGCCGTCAGTTCCGCATCCAGCAGCGCGTTGTTGCTGACGAGCTGCACCCATTTGGCTCGCGCCAGATACGGCGCCGGCCGCGCAACACCGTGCTCGATCAGCATCGCGTAGGCCATGTCCGTAGTCTTGAACATGTAGCTGGCCGTAAAGCCGCCGCTGAGCGCGAACATCTTGCCGCCGACCTTGAACACGGAGGTGCCTTCCCACTGCACCACCTTGTTGGCAGCGGGCAGGCGCAGGCAGCGTGCTTCGAATGTTCTGGGAGTCATGCGGTCGCGACCGCGAGGTAGCACAGGATGCGGCTCAGTGCGCGATCACGGATCCGTGATTTGCTCCTCGATTTTCGAACGCGGGCCGGACGGTGGTGGACGCAGGCCACATCGGCGCGACGGGTTTTGCAGGGCGGGCAACCGTGAGCGAAACCGTCGCGCACACGACCGGTGTGATCTGCGTACGGCAAAATCGTGTGGTCCTGGCGCCCGGAGCCTGTGCGCCAAGTCTCGCGGTGATGTGTGGTCCAACCGGATCCGCCCATCAGCCATCTGCGAGGCGATGGGGGCAATAGTGCATCGCTCCCAGCACGTCATAAGCCGTCAAACCACTGCGCAGGGAAGGCCGTGTGTTGGGCTTCATCTGTATGCCGCTGTGCAGCTTCTATAGCGCAATTGTCGCACAGTGGACTGCGAGGGCGTGTCTGCGGTTTGAACATCTGTCCGAACGTTACCGCAGCGCCAATGGATCACCGTCATCCTGAGGCGCCGGAGCGAAGCGGAGGCCTCGAAGGGCGACGGCCCAGCTGCATCTCGGCCGTTCATCCTTCGAGGCTCCGCGTACGATGCGTTCGCATCGTACGCCTCGCACCTCAGGATAACGGAACGGGCATTGCGCGCCTCCGCACCGTGCTTTGTGAGTTGTACATGCGCCTCAGACCGTTACCATGGGCCGCCCCGGAACACGGGAGCCAGCAGCGAGCGGAGGCGACATGAGCGAGCGGGACCATAAAGTCAAAGGATCCGACCTGTTCGTTGCGGCGCTGGAGAACGAAGGCGTTGACCGCATCTTCGGCGTGCCCGGCGAAGAAACCCTCGACCTCGTCGAATCGCTGCGCACTTCCAAAATCCAATTGATCCTGACCCGTCATGAGCAGGCCGCCGCCTTCATGGCCGCGACCCATGGAAGGCTGACGGGCAAGCCCGGCGTTTGTCTCTCCACGCTTGGGCCCGGCGCGCTCAACCTGTCGACCGGCGCTGCCTATGCGCATCTCGGCGCGATGCCGATGATCCTCATCACCAGCCAGAAGCCGATCATGAGCAGCCGGCAGGCGCGCTTCCAGATCGTGGACGTGGTCGCGACCATGAAGCCGCTGACGAAATTGTCCCGGCAGATCATCAACGCCTCCTCGATTCCCACCGTGGTGCGCGACGCCTTTCGCGTGGCAATGGAGGAGCGGCCGGGACCGGTGCATCTCGAATTGCCCGAAGACATCGCCGGCGACAAGGTGCCGGCCGTTCCTGTGATCCCGATCCACCCGATCGATATCCCGGTCGCCCACCGCGCCGCGCTCGACCGTGCCGCCGAAATGATTCTGTCCGCAAAGCGTCCGCTGGTGATGATGGGCGCCGCGACCAGCCGGCCGCGCTCGACGCACGGCATCGCGAGCTTCGTACGGCGGACCGGCATTCCGTTCTTCACCACGCAGATGGGCAAGGGCACCGTGCCCGGCGGCACCAATCTCTACATGGGCACCGCGGCGCTGTCCGAGCGCGACTATGTCCACGACGCCATTGACGCCGCCGATCTGATCGTCGCGATCGGTCATGATGCGATCGAGAAGCCGCCCTTCATCATGGGGCCGTCCGGGCCGAAAGTCATTCACGTCAGCTACACCTCGGCCAGCGTCGAGCAGGTGTATTTTCCCGATGCCGAGGTCGTCGGCGACGTCGGCCCGAGCCTGGAGCTTCTGGCCGACCGGCTCGAAGGCAAGCTGCCGCAGGCGGCGGCGCTGTTGCCGTTGCGCGAAGAGATCCTCAGCCACATCGCCGACCGCGCCACCGAGACGCGCTGGCCGCCGACGCCACAGCGCATCGTGCACGACATCCGCCAGGTCATCCCCGAGAACGGCATCGTCGCGCTCGACAACGGCATGTACAAGATCTGGTTCGCGCGCAACTACCGCACGCGCGTCGCCAACACGCTGCTGCTCGACAATGCGCTGGCGACGATGGGCGCCGGCCTGCCATCGGCGATGATGGCCGCGATGCTCTATCCCGACTGCCGCGTGCTCGCGGTCGCCGGCGACGGCGGCTTCATGATGAACAGCCAGGAGATGGAGACCGCCGTTCGCCTCAAGCTCAATCTGGTCGTGCTGGTGCTGGAAGACAACGCCTACGGCATGATCCGCTGGAAGCAGGCCGTTGACCATTTTGCTGATTACGGCATGACCTTTGGCAACCCCGATTTTGTGCTCTACGCCAAGGCTTATGGCGCCAAGGGCCATCGTGTCGCAAGCATCGACAGCTTTGGCCCGACGCTCGATGCAGCCTTCAAGGAGGGCGGCGTGCATCTGGTCGTGATCCCGATCGACTATTCGGAGAACGTGCGCGTGCTGGTCGACGAGCTGCGGGCGCATGAGAAGTCGAAGGGGTGAGAACTACGGTCTCGTGCCCCGGACGCAGCGCAGCGCTTCTTCAGCGGTGCGCTGCAGAGCCGGCGCCCACGCATCAGCGAACTCGATGGCTTCCTGGGTCCCGGCTCTGCGCAGCAACGCTAAAGCGTTGCAGCGCGTCCGGGACACGAGAGGAGCTTGTCTCGTGCTCCCCAATCAACGACACTGACCATCATCCAACCAAAAACAGGAATAAGATATGACTCGCGTTCGCTGTATCACCGAGATGGGCATGGGCGTCGACGTTCACGGCAGGGACGCCACCAAGGCGGCGAAGCGGGCGGTGTCGGATGCGATCCGGCATTCGAGCCTCGGTTTCTTCCGGATGATCGGCAAGACCGCGAACGACATGTTCGTCGACGTCACCATCGGCGTGCCCAATCCCGAGGCCGTCGACAAGGAGGCGGTTGCCAAGGAGCTTCCCTATGGCACCGTGACCGTCAACGCCGTCAAGGGCGGGCTGGAGATTCCATCGGCCACGGAGCAGGCCAACGACCCCATCCTCATCGCCAACGCCGCTGTCATCGTCAGCTTCGACAAGGATTAGGCCGGTGTCCGACAGCGATCTGAGGCTACTGGATCGTCCGATCTGGAGCGCGCTGACGACGAGCCATAAGCATCTGGCCGAAGGCGGCCCGCGGGCGCTGCGCTATCCCGTGGACATGACGCCATTCGCCGATATGGCCGACATGTCCGCGGCAAGCTTTGTCGCGCTCGGTGATCTCATGTCGGGCTCGCAAGTTGCCGCGCTGTTTACGCCGGAGCCGGTTGATGTGCCGGCCGGCTTCAAGGTCGTGCTGGCCGAGACCGGCGAGCAGATGATCGGCTCGCCCGCCGACAGTCCGTTGCGTGGCGTGGAGATCGTGAGGCTCGGTGAGCCCGACGTTCCGGCGATGATGGCGCTGACGGCGCTGACCAAGCCCGGGCCGTTCGCGTTGCGAACGCATGAGCTCGGCACGTTCCTCGGCATTCGCGCTGGCGGAGAGCTGGTCGCGATGACGGGCGAGCGCATGAAGCCGGGCAAGTTCGTCGAGATGACGGCGGTCTGCGTCCATCCCGACTTTCGCGGGCGCGGCTACGCGCAAGCGCTGCTCGCGGCGGTCGCGCGCCAGATCGAAGCGCGCGGCGAGATTCCCTTCCTGCACGTGTTTTCGAACAACACATCCGCCATTGCGCTCTATCAGCGCCAGGACATGCGCATCCGCCGTCGTCTGCACGTGACGGCCTTCATGAAGCAGGAATGACGGCCTGGCGCTGCACGCCGGGACGAGGAGGTCGAACGGGCTTCCCCGTGGCCGATTCGTTGCTATATCCATCGCGATCAATTCGGGGAGGAGCCTATTTATGGACGCCAGGACACCAGATTTTTCCGCAGCACGGACGGCGATGCAGCGCTATGTCGATCAGGAGATCATCCCCGGCGTGTCCTGGGTCGTGCTGCGTGGACGCGAAGTGGTCGACCAGCAATGCGTTGGCTTTGCCGATCGCGAGGCGAAGACGGCGCTCCGGCCGGACCACATTTTCCGCGCGTTCTCCAACACCAAGATCTTCGTCACCTCCGCGATCATGCTGCTGGTCGAGGAGGGCCGGATCGGGCTCGATGACCCAATCGAGAAATTCCTGCCGCAGCTTGGCAATCGCAAGGTGCTGAAGCAGGGCGCTTCGAGCCTCGCCGATGTCGAGCCGGCGAAAAGCCAAATCACGATCCGTCAGTTGCTGACCCACACGTCGGGTCTCAGCTACGGCATCTTCGATCCCGGCACAGTGCTGTTCAAAGGCTACAACGCCGCGGGCGTGCTCAACCCGCTGACGCCGTTGACCGACATGATCGACAAGCTCGCTGATCTGCCGCTGTCCTATCATCCCGGCACGAGCTGGGAATATTCGGTGGCGACCGACGTGCTCGGCCGCGTCGTGGAGGTCGTCTCGGGCAAGCCGCTCGACGTCGTCTTCAAGGCCCGTATCCTCGATCCGCTCGGCATGACCGATACCGGCTTCTCCGTGCCTGAAGCGCAGCAGGGCAGGCTGGTTGCGCACTATATCGGTGCCGACGTGCTCGATCCCACGAAGCCGGGCCTGACGCGCGCCGATCATCTGCCGTATCCGCAGGCCTATCGACGGCCGTTCCCGCGGCTGTCGGGGGGCGGCGGATTGGTCTCGACCCTGCCGGACATGCTCGCGCTGGTGCGCGCCCTGGTACCCGGTCCGGATGCGCTGCTGAAGCCGGAGACGTTGCGGCTGATGATGACCAACCAGTTGCCGGAAGGCCAGACCATCCGCTTCGCCAATCTGGGGCCGATGCCCGGCAAGGGATTTGGCCTCGGCGGCGCCGTGACCTTCGCGCCGACGCAGTTCGATCCTCCGAATTCCACCGGCGAATTCCAGTGGGGCGGGCTCGCCGGCACCCATTGGTGGATTTGCCCTGAGGCCAATACCGCCGGCGTCCTGATGGCCCAGCGCCACCTGGGCTTCTGGAATCCGTTCTTCTTCGAGTTCAAGCGTCTGGCCTACCAGGCGGCCGGAGGCTGACGGCCGGCGTGCCGAATTATCTCGGTCTCGATGGATTTCGCTTCGGCTGGGTTGCAGCGTGGATCGATGATCGCGGCGATCACGGATTCGACTATTCTCCGGGCCTCACGCGTCTGCTCGCGATGCCGCATGCGCGTGCGATGATCGACATGCCGATTGGGTTGAAGACCGAAGGTTATCGAAGATGTGACCTGCGTGCGCGTGAAATGGTGGGCCCCGCTGTATTCCTCGGGGCCCGCCGCGATCTCTGGATATTTCCCGACATGGCGGCGGCCAACCGGCACTATTGGGAGCACGAAGGCAAGGGCAGGGGTGTCTCGGCCCAGCTCTGGAATATCTCCGGCAAGATCAGGGAGGTCGACGAGATCATGACGCCGGAACGGCAAGCGACGATCGGCGAGGCACATCCGGAATTGATCCTCTGGAATCTCGCGGGGCGAGTCCGGCTCGCGAAGAAGACATCGGCGGAAGGCCGCGAGCTACGCATCGCGCTATTGGCGCAACGCGGCTTCACGCGCTTGCCGAAATGGCTGACGCTGCGCCACAGCACCGGCATCGGCCGCGACGATCTCATCGATGCCTGCGCCTGCGCAGTCGCGGCGCGGGACAGTACGCAGCGTGTGGGCGGAGATGAGATCGATCCGCGCGGCCTGCGGATGGAGATCCATTACTGAGGCGGTGGCTGGCAGCCCCGCGTCCGGGAAAAACAGGCAAATTATTTGAATCATGCAGGAACTGGCGATGGCCGGCCGCGTTCCCCGTCCGAACAGAATTGAGAGAAGCTCGTGCGATGAATGATGCCAGTCAGTTCGCGACAGCGATGCTCGCGCTCGTCTTTGCCGCAGCATTGCTCGTCACCGCGCAGCTCTTCGTCGAGCAGCGCGCTCAACGCGACGTGGTCTACGCCACAAATTATCTGCTGCGGCCGTTGTAATTCGGCTGAACGACCCGGCCTTGCGCCCTTAGATGGCTCGTCTAGATTAAGCGGCATCTCACGCAAGCAGCCGGGGTCCCGATGTCTGATTTGTCCGTCTTTCCGATCACCAGGCGCTGGCCTGCCAAGCATCCGGAGTTGCTGCAGCTCTATTCCTTGCCGACGCCGAACGGCGTCAAGGTTTCGATCATGCTGGAGGAGATCGGACTGCCTTACGAAGTCCATCTCGTGGACTTCGGCAAGGACGACCAGAACACGCCCGAATTTCTCTCGCTCAATCCGAATGGCAAGATCCCGGCGATCGTCGATCCCAACGGTCCCGGCGGCAGACCGCTGCCGCTGTTCGAGTCCGGTGCGATCCTGCAATATCTCGCGGAGAAGACCGGCAAGCTGTTGCCGCACGATGCTGCGCGGCGCTACCAGACCATCCAGTGGGTGCACTTCCAGATGGGCGGCATCGGGCCGATGTTCGGCCAGGTCGGCTTCTTCCACAAATTCGCCGGCAAGGATTTTGAGGACAAGCGGCCGCGGGATCGCTACGTCAGCGAGGCCAAACGCCTGCTTGGCGTGATGGACACGCATCTTGCCGGCCGGCAATGGTTCATGGATGACGAGTACACCATCGCCGACATTTCCATGCTCGGCTGGGTGCGCAACCTCGTCGGCTTCTATGGTGCCGGCGATCTCGTCGAATTCACCCAGTTCAAGTCGGTCGCGGCGTGGCTCGAACGCGGGCTTGCACGTCCGGCTGTGCAGCGCGGGCTGGACATTCCGAAGCGGGCATGAGGCTAGAACAGCCGCCCGCCGTTCGGCACCGGTTTGCTCGGCTGCATCAGCACGACCTTGCCATCGGCATCGGGAAAGCCGAGCGTCAGCACCTCCGAGACAACAGGTCCGATCTGGCGCGGCGGGAAATTGACGACGGCGGCGACCTGCTGTCCCACCAGCGTCTCGAGCGGATGGTTTTCGGTGATCTGCGCCGAACTCTTGCGAACGCCGATGGCCGGGCCGAAGTCGATCCACAGCCGCCAGGCCGGCTTGCGCGCCTCGGGAAACGGTTTTGCATCGACGATGGTGCCGACGCGGATATCGACTGCAAGGAACGTGTTGAAGTCGATCGTGGGCGAGATGGATGCGGCGGGATCGTGGGTGACGTGCATGGAGTGTCCATTCGGAAGAGGTCGAAAGCGACGTTCGCAATATTGTCGCGCGAAGCGGAGTTGCGTACAACGCCACAGCACGTCACGACGCATGCGCGAGGACCGTCTTGCCCAACATCATCTACGGCATCAAGAACTGCGACACCATGAAGAAGGCGCGCGCCTGGCTCGACACCCATGGCATCGCCTACGAGTTCCACGATTACAAGGCCGTCGGCGTGGAGAAGGACAAGCTCAAGCAATGGAGCGACAAGCTCGGCTGGGAGACGCTCCTCAATCGTGCTGGCACCACCTTCAAGAAGCTGCCCGAGGCCGATAAGGAAGGCCTGACCGAGAGGAAGGCCCTGGCGCTGATGCTAGCGCAACCATCGATGATCAAGCGGCCGGTGCTCGAAATCGGCGGCAAGCTCCTGATAGGCTTCAAGCCGGACATTTATAACAAGGAAGTCGGCGCCAAATCGCGGAAGAGCTAATCAAGAGAGCTAGTTCAGCTCGATGATCTCGGCGGTGACGCTCGGACCGCCGGGCTGATCGACGAATTCGACGACGTCAGCCGCCGCGATACGTCCGGGCGCGCGGTGAAACAGATCGCGATCGATCACCGTGCACAGTTTCGGCCGCGGCAGCGCGTCATTTCCGCGCAGCAGATTCTTGATCTCGAAGCCGCCGTCTTCGCAGAAGGTCTTGAGCGAGGCGATGACGTGGCTGACCTTCTCGTCGGTCAGAAAAGGCAGCAGCAGCCGTTCATAGGCGACGACGCGGCCAGAGATATCGTCGACGTCGGCTACGCTATAGACCGGAAGCCCGCGCGCGACGCATTTGTGATAGACCGGCATGACGAACGGCGCGAGCCGCGGGCCGACATAATCCTCCAGCAGGATTCCCTTGCCGGTATGGCCATAGGCGCGCGAGATCCGTGTGCCCTCGCTCTGAATGGTCAGGCGCGGCGTCGGCGTCGAATTGTCCACCGTGTAGTAGATGAGATCGGACAGCTCTTCCTCGAGTCGCGCGGGCTGATACTCCCAGATCGCCGGCGCAGTCTGCTGGCGCGCATAAAGTCGCAGCCACGTGTTGAGCAGGTCACGCTGCTTGATCGACTTGACGACGGAGGGAGTGGAGCTGGCGAAATCCAAGACAATATTCCCGGCGAATGAAACCCGCGCATAGCCGCTGCGGGAAAATTTTTGATGAAGGCTGGCGCGCGGGACCAAAGACCGTTAACGACGGCTTGATGACCGGTGTCTTGCGAACCGGAAGGCCGGCAGGTGACATCACAAAACCTCCAACTAAGGGAGCATAAGACTCCCGGCCGGAGGCCTGACCTGCTCAGCTTTCCGCCTTGCCTAACCCCCGTCACCTCCGGCATATTCCGCGCCCGGAGGCGGCGTTTCGGGAAGGCTCCAAGGCCTCCGGAAAGCCGAAGTAACAAGGACAGCCACGCGCATTGTGCGGGCAGGGGGAAATCTGTTTGGCCGATGAGTTCATTCTCGAAACGGAAGGCTTGACCAAGGAGTTTGCGGGCTTCTTCGCCGTCCGCGACGTTGCGCTCAAGGTTCGCCGTGGGAGTATTCACGCGTTGATCGGCCCGAACGGGGCCGGGAAGACGACGTGCTTCAACCTTCTGACCAAGTTCCTCAAACCGTCTGCTGGAAAAATCCTGTACAAGGGGCAGGATATCACCGCGATGGCGCCGGCCGATGTGGCGCGCTTGGGACTGGTGCGGTCATTCCAGATCTCGGCGGTGTTTCCGCATATGACTGCACTGGAAAACGTCCGTGTCGCGCTCCAGCGCCAGCACGGCAGTTCCTTTGATTTTTGGCGCTCCAAGTCGGTGCTCAACCAATTCAACGACCGTGCACGTGAGTTGTTGAACGATGTGGGTCTCAGCGAGTTTGCCAATACGCCGGCAGTCGAGATGGCTTATGGCCGCAAGCGTGCGCTCGAGATCGCGACCACGCTGGCACTTGACCCGGAGATGATGCTTCTGGACGAGCCAATGGCCGGCATGGGCCACGAGGACATCGACAAGATCGCGGCGCTGATCAAGCGGATCTCGGCGAAATATACCATCCTGATGGTCGAGCATAATCTGAGCGTGGTGGCCAATCTGTCCGACATCATCACCGTGCTGACGCGCGGGCAGGTGCTCGCGCAAGGCCATTACAGCGAGCTCACCAAGGACGAGCGCGTCAAGGAAGCCTATCTGGGAGCCGGTCATGCCTGAGACTGCAATGGCCGAGGCTCCGGCGAAGGCCGCAACCGGCGGTAATATCCTCCAGGTGCGCAACCTCGAAGCCTGGTACGGCGAATCCCACATCCTGCACGGGATCAATTTCGACGTGAATGCGGGCGAGGTCGTCACGCTGCTGGGGCGCAACGGCGCAGGCAAGACGACCACGCTGAAGTCGATCATGGGCATTATCAGCAAACGCGCTGGCTCGATCAAATTCGACAACCAGGAGATCATTCGCGCGACCTCCGACAAGATCGCGCGGATGGGTATCGCGTTCTGCCCGGAGGAGCGCGGAATCTTCTCCAGTCTCGACGTGCGGGAGAACCTGTTGCTGCCGCCGGTGGTCCGCGCAGGCGGGTTGCCGCTCGAGCAGATCTTCGACCTGTTTCCGAACCTGAAGGAGCGGCTCAGGAGCCAGGGCACCAAGCTGTCTGGCGGCGAGCAGCAGATGCTCGCGATCGCGCGCATCCTGCGCACAGGCGCGAGCTTCCTGATGCTGGACGAGCCGACCGAAGGTCTTGCGCCTGTCATCATTCAGCAGATCGGCCACACCATTGCGCGGCTGAAGAAGGAAGGCTTCACGATCCTCCTTGTCGAGCAGAACTTCCGCTTCGCATCCACCGTCGCCGACCGCTATTACGTTGTCGAGCACGGCAAGATTATTGACGGATTTTCCAATGCGGAGCTGGCCGCCAACATGGACAAGCTTCACACCTATCTCGGCGTCTAGTACGGCCAAAAGGGTCGGACAGCCACGAGAAAATTCACGAGGGAAGTAGCATGAAAAAGTCGATTGCATCGTTGTTGCTCGGCACGGCGTTGGCCGTTACTGCCGCAGGCGCATCCTTTGCGCAGGATAAGACGGTCAAGATCGGTGCACTGTCCGATCAGTCCGGTCTGTATGCCGACCTCGGCGGTCCGGGCTCGACGCTCGCAGCCCAGATGGCGGTTGAAGATTCCGGCCTCGCCGCGAAGGGCTGGAAGATCGACATCATCTCGGGCGATCACCAGAACAAGCCGGATATCGGCACCGCGATCGCGCGGCAGTGGTTCGACGTCGACAAGGTCGACATCATCGTCGACGTGCCGAATTCCGGCGTGGCGCTCGCCGTCAACAACATCGTGAAGGAAAAGAACGGCGTCTACATCAATTCGGGTGCCGCGACCTCCGACCTCACCAACGCGCAGTGCTCGCCCAACACCGTGCACTGGACCTACGACACCTACATGCTGGCCCATACCACGGGGCAGGCGCTGGTGAAGGCCGGTGGTGACACCTGGTTCTTCCTGACCGCGGACTACGCCTTCGGTGCGGCGCTTGAGCGTGACACCACCGCCGTCATCACTGCCAACGGCGGCAAGGTCCTCGGCGGCGTCAAGCATCCGCTCAACACGCCGGACTTCTCGTCCTTCCTGCTCCAGGCACAGGCCTCCAAGGCCAAGATCATCGGGCTTGCCAATGCCGGCGGCGACACCACCAACACGATCAAGCAGGCGGCCGAGTTCGGCATCGTCAAGGGCGGCCAGAAGCTCGCGGCGCTGCTCTTGTTCCTCACCGACGTCAAGGCGATCGGTCTGGAAACCGCGCAGGGCCTCAACTTCACCGAGACGTTTTACTGGGACATGAACGACCAGACCCGGGCGTTCTCCAAGCGCTTTTCCGCGCGCATGAAGAACAGCGCGCCGCCGACCATGGTGCAGGCGGGTGTCTATGCAGGCGTGCGCCACTATCTCAAGGCGCTGGACGCGCTCGGCGGCAATCCTCATGACGGCGCCAAGATCGTCGAGAAGATGAAGTCGATGCCGACCGAGGACGATCTGTTCGGCAAGGGCGAGATCCAGCCGAACGGCCGCACCATCCACAATGCCTATCTGTTCGAGGTGAAGAAGCCCTCCGAGTCCAAGGGACCGTGGGACTTCTATAAGCTCGTCGGCACGGTGTCGGGCGACCAGGCCTTCACGCCGCTCTCCGAGAGCAAGTGCGCGCTGCTCAAGAAGTAAGACCAACAGCCCGCCGGCGGCGAGCCGGCGGGCGCTACTTTGGGAACGCCGAAGGGACTGGGTGCTGGATCGATGCAGGCTCTCTACGCACAGCTACTGGTGGGACTGATCAACGGCTCGTTCTACGCGCTGCTCAGTCTCGGGCTCGCCGTGATCTTCGGCATGCTGAACATCATCAATTTCGCCCATGGCGCGCTCTACATGATGGGCGCCTTCGTCGCCTATTTCCTGCTGAACCTCGGCGGCATCAATTATTGGTGGGCGCTGCTGCTGGCGCCGATCATCGTCGGCATCTTCGGCATGATCCTGGAGCGGACCATGCTGCAATGGCTGACCGGGCTCGATCATCTCTACGGCCTGCTGCTGACCTTCGGCATCGCACTGATCGTGCAGGGCGTGTTCCAGAACTACTTTGGCTCCTCCGGCATGCCTTACGCCATTCCGGACCAGCTCAAGGGCGGCATGAATCTTGGCTTCATGTTCTTACCCGTCTACCGCGGCTGGGTCGTCATCTTCTCGCTGGTCGTGTGCATTGCGACCTGGTTCCTGATCGAGAAGACGCGGCTCGGCGCTTACCTGCGCGCCGCCACTGAAAATCCGACGCTGGTGCGTGCCTTCGGTATCAACGTGCCGCGCATGATCACGTTGACCTACGGCCTCGGCGTCGGCCTGGCCGCGCTCGCGGGCGTGCTCTCGGCGCCGATCAACCAGGTCCGGCCGCTGATGGGCGCCGACCTCATCATCGTGGTGTTCGCGGTGGTGGTGATCGGGGGCATGGGATCGATCATGGGCTCCATCATCACCGGCTTCGCTCTCGGTGTGATCGAGGGCCTGACCAAATATTTTTACCCCGAGGCCTCCAACACCGTCGTGTTCGTGCTGATGGTGCTGGTGCTCTTGGTGAAGCCAACGGGATTGACGGGAAGGGCAGCCTGATATGACAGCCTTGACGGACGACACGGTGCCGATGACCCCGCGCGCGATGCGTGACGAGATGATCGTGTTCGCGGTGATGGCGCTGCTGCTGGCGTCGGTGCCCTTTACCGGAGTCTATCCGTTCTTCGTGATGCAGGCCCTGTGCTTCGCACTGCTCGCCTGCGCCTTCAACCTTCTGATCGGCTATGGCGGCCTGTTGTCGTTCGGCCACGCGATGTTCATGGGCACCGCCGGCTATTGCAGCGCGCACGCGCTGAAAGTATGGGCGCTGCCGCCCGAGCTCGGCATTCTCGTCGGCATCGCCGCGGCATTCGGGCTGTCGCTCATCACAGGGTTCATCTCGATCCGCCGCCAGGGGATCTATTTCTCGATGATCACGCTGGCGCTGTCGCAGCTCCTGTACTTCATCTATCTCCAGGCGCCGTTCACCCATGGTGAGGACGGCATCCAGGGCATTCCGCAGGGGCACATGTTCGGCGTGCTCGACCTGTCCAAGCCGACCGTGCTCTACTATGTCGTGCTGGTCGGCTTCCTCGCGGGCTTCCTGCTGATCTACCGCATCATCAACTCGCCGTTCGGCGAGGTTCTGAAGTCGATCCGCGAGAACGAGCCGCGCGCGATCTCGCTCGGCTACCGGACCGATCAGTACAAATTCCTGGCGTTCGTGCTGTCGGGGACGCTGGCAGGCTTTGCCGGCGCGCTGAAAGTGTTCGTGGCGCAGAACGCCTCGCTCACAGACGTGCACTGGACGATGTCGGGCGAAGTCGTGCTGATGACGCTGGTCGGCGGTCTCGGCACCATTTTTGGTCCCGTGGTCGGCGCCTTCGCGATCATCGCCATGCAGCAATATCTGGCCGGCTTCGGCCAATGGGTGACGGTGATCCAGGGCTCGATCTTCGTGATCTGCGTGCTCACCTTCCGCCGGGGCGTCGTTGGCGAAGTTGCCCATTACTTCCGGCGTTCGCTCTAAATCATTGATATCGCGCCAATTTATTGGTGCGCGAAAGCGGTGGATGATCCGGCTCTGCGGGCGTGAGGTGGCACGCGCGCGGATCGAAAATGGTCTATGACAGTTTTGTGACGGCTCGCTCGGGCCGGGCCATTTCCAACCGGTAGCCTATCCCCATGATGCGATGGTTTCGCGCCTTCCTGCCCAAGGAAGAACGGTTCTTCGACCTGTTCGACCGCCACGCCCAGACCGTGATCCAGGGCGCGATCGCGCTTCAGGACGTGCTGAATGGCGGCGAGGAGACGCCGGTCTACTGTCAGCGCGTCAACCAGTTCGAGAACGATGCCGATAGCATCACCCGTGAGGTGCTAACGGCGGTGCGCCGCACCTTCATCACGCCGTTCGACCGCGGCGACATCAAGAACCTGATTACGTCGATGGATGATGCCATCGACCAGATGCAACAGACCGCGAAGGCCGTGATGCTGTTCGAGGTCCGCACCTTCGAGCCGCCGATGCGCGAGATCGGCGCGCTGCTGATCGAATGCGCCAACCTGGTGGGACGTGCGTTGCCGCTGATGCAGTCGATCGGCCCGAACGTCGCGATGCTGACCGCGATCACGGAAGAGCTGACCAAACTGGAGGGCCGCGTCGACGATCTCCACGACATCGGTCTGAAGGAGCTGTTCCTCAAACACCGCGACGGCAGCGCGATGGACTTCATCGTCGGCGTCGAGATCTACGACCATCTCGAAAAGGTGGCCGATCGCTTCGACGACGTGGCGAACGAAATCAACAGTATCGTCATTGAACAGGTTTAGGGCAGGGCCGCGCCGTGGATGCTGCGTTGGGTCTACCCGTCCTGATCGGACTGATCGCCGTCGCGCTGCTGTTCGACTTCCTGAACGGCCTGCACGACGCCGCCAATTCGATCGCGACCATCGTCTCGACCCGCGTGCTGCGGCCGCAATTCGCGGTGATCTGGGCCGCGTTCTTCAATTTCGTCGCCTTCATGGTGTTCGGGCTACACGTCGCCCAGACCATCGGCACCGGCATCATCGATCCCTCGATCGTCGATGCCCAGGTGATCTTTGCGGCCCTGGTCGGGGCCATCGTTTGGAACCTCGTGACCTGGGGTCTCGGCATTCCGTCCTCGTCCTCGCACGCGCTGATCGGCGGCCTCGTCGGCGGCGGCATGGCCAAGGCCGGAATCTCGGCGGCGGTCTGGAGCGGCCTGTCCAAGGCGGTGCTGGCGATCGTGCTGTCGCCGCTGGTCGGCTTCCTGCTCGCGATGATGCTGGTCGCGATCGTGTCCTGGGCCTCGGTGCGCTCGACGCCGTTCGCGGTCGACCGCGCCTTCCGCATCCTGCAATTCGCCTCCGCCTCGCTCTATTCGCTCGGTCATGGCGGCAATGATGCGCAGAAGACGATGGGCATCATCGCCGTGCTGCTCTATTCGCAGGGCCATCTCGGCGGCGAATTCACGGTGCCGTTCTGGGCGGTTCTGTCGTGCCAGGCCGCGATGGCGCTGGGTACGCTGATGGGCGGATGGCGCATCGTCCGCACCATGGGCCTGCGCATCACCAAACTGACGCCGATGCAGGGCTTTTGCGCCGAGACCGGGGGAGCAGCGACCCTGTTCATGGCAACCTTCCTCGGCGTTCCCGTCTCGACCACCCACACCATCACCGGCGCCATCGTCGGCGTCGGTGCCGCCCGCCGCGTCTCGGCGGTGCGCTGGAACGTGGCGAGCTCGATCGTCTATGCCTGGGTGATCACGATCCCGGCCTCGGCCATCGTGGCGGCGCTGAGCTGGTGGGCGGTCCAGATCTTCAGGTAACGAGCTTCAACCCGACAATGCCGGCCACGATCAGCCCGATGCTCGCGAGGCGAAGCGCGGTGGCGGGCTCGCCGAACAGAATAATGCCGAGCGTCGCGGTGCCGACCGCCCCGATGCCGACCGCCCCGATGCCGGTCCAGACCGCATAGGCGGTTCCGACCGGCAGTGATTTGAGAGCGAGTCCGAGCAGGATCACGCTGCCGGCCATGGCCCCGAGCGTGACGAGGGACGGAACTAGCCTGGTAAAGCCCTCGGTATATTTCAGGCCGATCGCCCATGTGATCTCGAGAAGACCGGCGACGAACAGGATGCTCCAAGCCATGACGACCCTCCATTCAAGGCAGGGTCGTCCCCGCAGGCTGATATGCTGATGAGCGGGAAGGTCGTCTTCCCCCCCAAAACCTGTCTGATCAGAGCCGATATGGGGCTGGCCGAAGGGCTCCGCAATCACCAAATGAGGCTTGATCAGGCCCATTTTCCCTGCCAAACGCTCCCGCCATGTCCGACATCGCCACCACAGCCGAATCGCCGGCCCGTTCCCCGCTTGCCGCTGAAGTGTCGCGGCGGCGCACTTTTGCGATCATTTCGCATCCGGACGCCGGTAAGACCACGCTGACCGAAAAGCTCCTCCTGTTCGGCGGCGCCATCAATCTGGCCGGCCAGGTCAAGGCCAAGGGCGAACGGCGCAACACCCGTTCGGACTGGATGAAGATCGAGCGCGAGCGCGGGATCTCGGTGGTGACCTCGGTGATGACCTTCGAGTTCGAGGGCCTCGTCTTCAACCTCCTGGACACGCCGGGCCACGAAGACTTTTCGGAAGACACCTATCGCACGCTCACGGCGGTCGATTCCGCAGTCATGGTGATCGACGCCGCCAAGGGCATCGAGGCGCGGACCCGAAAGCTGTTCGAGGTCTGCCGCCTGCGCGACATCCCGATCATCACTTTCATCAATAAAATGGATCGCGAGAGTCGCGACGTTTTCGAGCTGCTCGACGAGATCGAGAAGACGCTGGCGCTCGACACCACGCCGATGACCTGGCCGGTCGGCCGCGGCCGCGATTTCCTCGGCACCTATGATGTCGCCGATGGCGGCGTGCGCCTGCTCGAAGGCGGCGGCGCCAAGACAGGTGCTGCACAGCAGATCGAGATCGCCGAGCTTGCCAAGCTCAACGCCAATCTCGACGTCAGCGCGGTGAAGGATGAGCTTGAGCTCGTCACCGAGGCCTCAAAACCGTTCGAGCTCGAAGCGTTTCGCGAGGGGCATCTGACGCCGGTCTATTTCGGCAGCGCGCTGCGCAATTTCGGCGTCGGCGATCTGCTGGAAGGCCTCGGCAAGTTCGCGCCCGAACCGCGCGCGCAGGACAGCGACCAGCGCAGGGTCGAAGCGACCGATCCGCGCATGAGCGCTTTCGTGTTCAAGATCCAGGCCAACATGGATCCGAACCACCGCGACCGCATCGCGTTTGCGCGGCTCTGCTCCGGCAAGCTCAGCCGCGGCATGAAGGCGAAGCTGGTGCGCACCGGCAAGAGCATGCCACTGTCGAGCCCGCAATTCTTCTTTGCCCAGGACCGTTCGGTGGCGGACGAGGCCTTTGCCGGTGACGTTGTTGGCATTCCCAATCACGGGACGCTGCGGATCGGCGATACGCTGACCGAGGGCGAGGATTTCAATTTCGTCGGCGTGCCGAGCTTCGCTCCTGAAATCGTCCGCCGCGTCCGACTCACCGACGCGATGAAGGCGAAGAAGCTGAAGGAAGCGCTTCAGCAGATGTCGGAAGAGGGCGTCGTCCAGGTGTTCCGTCCGCGCGACGGTGCGCCGGCGCTGGTCGGCGTGGTCGGCGCGCTGCAGCTTGACGTGCTCAAGGCACGACTTGAGGCGGAATATTCGCTGCCGGTCGAGTTCGAGGTGAGCGAGTTCCAGCTCGCGCGCTGGGTCTCCTCGGAGGATCGCAAGAAGCTCGATGCGTTCCTCGCGGCAAATACCTCGAGCATCGCCGACGACGTCGACGGCGATCCCGTGTATCTGGCCCGGAACGAGTTCTATCTCGGCTACACCAGGGAACGCGCCGAGGGCATCGCGTTCACCAACGTCAAGGACGTCAAGAAGAAGGGGTAGGGCGCGCCCCCGCGGCTTAAGCGCGAGCATGTGAACGCTCGCGGGCTTGACCCTTTCGCGGACGGTGCCACGTTTCACTGACGTGACATGGTGAGTTCAAAGCATGTGGCGCGGCATTCTCGTTCTTGTTCTGCTGGCGGTCTCGACGATCGCGGCCGACGCGCAGCGCCGCCAGATCAATCCGATCCCGTTTGCGCATGAGCCGTGCAGCGTACTCGATAATCGTCCTTGCACACCGTCCTACTGCAGCCCGCTCGATCACGGTCCCTGTATTCCCGAGATCGACTATCCCTACGGGGAGAATCTCCAGCTCACGATTGAAAGCGTCCCATCGGACGCCGACCGCGCCAAATACGAGAAGCCGGATCACGATCTCGATACGATCGGCGACCTCTTCGCCGAGCTGCGCACCTGCTGGTCGCCGCCATCTGACAATGCGCGGACGGGGATGCAGATGTCGGTGCGCTTCAGCTTCAACAAGACCGGCGGCCTGATCGGCCCGCCGCGCCTGACATACGCGACCGCAGGCGTCCCGGCCGATACAAGGACGACCTATCTCAACGCGATCAATTCATCGCTGAACGCCTGTCTGCCGCTGAAGTTTACCAGAGGCCTCGGTGGTGCCCTCGCCGGGCGTCCGATCGCGATTCGGTACGTCGATAATCGCGAAACTGGCAAGTAGCGCATCAGTTGCGACCGGCGGCCAATCGATGATACGCCATAAGCGGGGCGCTGGTTGAGGGGAGGATGTCGTGGGTCTGCTGGTCATGGTCCTGGGGCTGGTGCTGTTTTTCGCCGCCCATGTTTTCACAACGAAACGTGACGCGCGCGCGCAGGCGATCGCGTGGTTGGGCGAGGGGACCTACAAGATCCTCTATTCTGTGGTCTCGCTCGCTGGTCTGGCACTGATCGTCTGGGGCTTTAGCCATTATCGCGCAACCGGCTGGATCGATGTCTGGTATCCGCCGAAGGCGATGAAGCACATCACGGTCGCGCTGATGCTGCCCGCCGTCATCCTGGTCGTCGCGTCATATTTGCGCGGGCGCATCTATGCGACGCTGAAGCATCCGATGCTTGCCGGCGTCAAGCTCTGGGCGGCGGCGCATCTGCTCGCCAATGGCGATCTCGGCTCCATCATCCTGTTCGGCTCGTTCCTGGGCTGGGCGGTGTATGACCGCATCACGCTGAAGCACCGCACCGATAGCGGCGGTCCGCCGATTCCCGTAGGCGGCGTCACCAACGATCTGATCGCGGTCGCGGTCGGCGTCGTCGCCTATCTGGCGCTGGCGTTTGCGTTCCATCCTGTCGTGATCGGCGTTCCCGTCATGGGTGGCTAGCCGATCGGCGCAAAACAGCAGCCGCGTGCCCATGCGCGGAAGGTGACAAAAGCAACAAGCCGAGGGCCCTCCGATGGACTGGTCGCAATCTCAGATCCCGCCGTTGCGGTTCGAGGCGCGTTTTGGCGATCGGGTGGTCCCGGCCTTCACCGATCGACCGTCAAGTCTCTGGGCGATGATCGCGGAGGCTTCCGCGCGCAACGGCGATGGCGAAGCGCTCGTCTGCGGCAATGTCCGGCTGAGCTGGCGCCAGGCGGTGGAGCGGGCCGCGCGGATTGCATCGGGCTTTCGCAAGCTCGGCCTGCAACGCGGCGACCGCGTTGCGATCCTGCTCGGCAACCGCATCGAATTTCCGCTGCTGCTGTTCGCCGCGGCGCATGAGGGGCTGGTCACGGTGCTGCTCAGCACGCGTCAGCAAAGGCCGGAGATCGCCTATGTGCTCGGCGATTGCGGCGCCAGGATCCTGATCCACGAAGCGGCGCTCGCCGAACGGCTGCCCGATGCGCAGGATGTGCCCGATGTGATCCACCGCATCGCCATCGATAGCGATCCGGCTCTGTCTCGCTTCGCGGTGCTCGCCGACAACGCGCCGGTCCCGGCACCGGTCGATGTGAGCGAGGAGGATACAGCGATGATCCTCTACACCTCGGGCACCACAGGCAAGCCAAAGGGCGCGATGCTCGCCCATTGCAACATCGTGCATTCCTCGATGGTGTTCGTGTCCTGCCTGCAACTGACGGCCGCCGACCGCTCGATTGCAGCCGTGCCGCTCGGGCACGTTACGGGTGTCGTTGCCAACATCACGACGATGATCCGCTGCGGTGGCGCGCTGATCATCATGCCGGAGTTCAGGGCCGCCGATTATCTCGAGCTCGCCGCGCGCGAGCGCGTCACCTACACGGTGATGGTGCCGGCGATGTACAATCTCTGCCTGCTGCAGCCGGATTTCGACAGCTACGATCTGTCGAGCTGGCGCATCGGCGGCTTCGGTGGCGCGCCGATGCCGGTCGCGACCATCGAGAAGCTCAAGGCGACGATCGCCGGCCTGAAGCTTGCCAATTGCTACGGCTCGACCGAGACGACGTCGCCGTCCACCATCATGCCGGGCGAGTTGACAGCAAGCCATATCGACAGCGTCGGCTTGCCGTGTCCGGGTGCGCGGATCATCGCGATGGGGACTGATGGGCGCGAATTGCCGCCCGGCGAGATTGGCGAGCTCTGGATCCAGAGCGCCTCCGTCATCAAGGGCTACTGGAATAACCCGAGCGCCACGGTCGAGAGTTTCACTGCCGGCTTCTGGCATTCCGGCGATCTCGGCTCGGTCGATGCCGAGGGTTTCGTCCGCGTGTTCGACCGGCAGAAGGACATGATCAACCGCGGCGGCCTGAAGATCTATTCGGCCGAGGTCGAATCCGTGCTGGCGGCCCACCCGGCCGTGGTCGAAAGCGCGATCATCGCAAAGCCATGCCCGGTGCTGGGCGAGCGCGTCCATGCCGTCGTGGTCACGCGCGTCCAGGTTGGCAGCGACGATCTGCGGGCCTGGTGCACCGAGCGGCTGTCCGATTACAAGGTGCCGGAGACCGTGACGGTCACGGCGGAGCCCCTCCCGCGCAACGCCAACGGCAAGGTGGTGAAGCGCCAGCTGAGGGAGCTGCTCGTCGTGGCCTGAATGGGGCCGGGTGCGGCACCGGGATATCCCGAATCGCGCGTTAACGCCTTGATCGGCCTTGCTTTGCCTTGCCTCCGCCATATCGATAGGGTATCGCCGCCGCGACGTGGGACGGGCTTTAGACGCGCGCGATCTGGCGCGCGCTCCCGGCCGGGCATGGGATTAGCATAAGTGTCTGAATTATTTGACGAAGTCGACGAGGAAGTACGTCGCGAGCAGCTCAAAAAGCTGTGGGACAAATATTCGCTCTACTTCATCGCCCTGATGGTGCTGGTCGTGGCGGCGGTGGGCGGCTGGCGCGGCTACCAGTACCTCGAGGCCCAGAAGGCCGCCGAGGCTGGCGCGATCTTCGAGAAGGCCGTTGAGCTGTCGGAGCAGGGCAAGCACGCCGAGGCCGAGACCGCCTTTGCCGATCTCGCTGCCAAGGCCCCGTCTGGCTACCGCACCCTGGCGCGGCTCCGCGCCGCGGCCGAGGCATCGGCCCGCGATCCCAAGGCTGCGGCCAAGATGTACGACGACATCGCCGCTGACAGCGGCGTCGGCAGCGAGTGGCGGGATCTTGCCAAGATTCGCGCCGCCGGTTTGCTGGTGGACAGCGCGAGCTACGCCGACATCCAGCAGCGGCTGGAAACCTCGGCCGAACCCAAATCGACCTTCCGCCACAGCGCCCGCGAGATCCTGGCACTGTCGGCTTGGCGCAATAACGACATGACTGCGGCCCGCAAATGGGTCGACGCGATCGCCGAGGACGGCGAAACGCCGCCGGGCCTGCGCTCGCGCGCCGAAGCGCTCCAGGCCTTGCTGCCGCCCGTCGCTAAAAGCTGACGGTCCCGAGAGCTGAGACGAGATATCGATATGCGCCGTACGCCACGTTTGATCGCAGCCGCTGTCCTGATCGCCTTTACGGGCCTGCTGGGCGGCTGCTCCAGCGGCGGATTCGATCCGAGCGATCTGCTCGACTTCCTCGATACCAAGAAGAAGCTGCCGGGCGACCGCAAGCCGGTGTTCCCCGAGGGCGTGCCGGGTCTCGAGCAGGGCGTGCCGAAGGACATGTACAAGGGCGCGCAGCAACAGCAGGATGCGCCAGCCATTGCCGCGCTCCCGGCCGAGCCCCCGCCCGCTGAGCCTGCGAAACCGTCGAAATCCGCCAAGGGCAAGAAGACCAAGCAGCCGGCCGCGACCGCGGCAGCACCGGCTGAAGCGCCGGCCGGCGAGGTTGACGGCGAGGTCCAGCCCGAGGCGGCGCCAGCGCCGGCAGCCCCGCCGCCGAAGCAAAAGATCGTCCGCAAGCGCACCACTGCGCCGCCGCCTGACCAAACCGCACAGCCGGCGCAATCAACGCAGACCACCCAGCAACAGCAGTCGCAGGGGGCCTTCCCGGCGCCGATGCCCAGTGGCAGTTTCTCGCGCTGATATTTTTCACAGAATTGACAGTCGCCACCTCCGCGGCGCACGAATGACCAATGTCCTTTACGATCGCTATTATCGGCCGGCCCAATGTCGGCAAGTCGACGCTGTTTAACCGCCTGGTCGGACAGAAGCTCGCGCTTGTCGATGATCTGCCCGGCGTCACCCGCGACCGCCGCGAGGGCGAGGCCAGGCTCGGCGATCTCGAATTCACCATCATCGACACCGCCGGTCTCGACGAGGGCGCCAAGGGCTCGCTGACCGCGCGGATGCAGGAGCAGACCGAGGCCGCGATCGCACAGGCCGACGCGCTGTTCTTCGTCATCGATGCCCGCATCGGCCTCACGCCGACCGACCGCGCCTTTGCCGATTTCGCTCGCCGCGCCAATAAGCCGGTGCTGCTGGTCGCCAACAAGAGCGAGGGCAAGCATGGCGATGCCGGCGCGATGGAGTCCTTTGCGCTTGGCCTCGGCGATCCCATTCAGATCTCGGCCGAGCATGGCGAGGGCATGGGCGAGCTTTATGACGAACTCGCCAAGCTGATGCCGGAGCCCGTCGACGAGGATGAGGCCGAGGTCGACGAGCCGCTCACCGAGGAAGAGGCCGCGACGCGCCCGATCCGGGTCGCCATTGTCGGCCGGCCCAATGCCGGCAAGTCGACGATGATCAACTATCTGCTCGGCGAGGAACGCCTGCTGACAAGTCCGGAGGCCGGCACGACTCGCGATTCCATTGCGGTCGAGATCGACTGGAAGGGCCGCGAATTTCGTGTGTTCGATACGGCGGGCCTGCGCCGCCGTTCGCGCATCGAGGAGAAGCTGGAAAAGCTGTCGGTTGCCGACGCGCTGCGCGCGGTGCGCTTTGCTGAAGTCGTCGTGATGATGATGGACTCGCAGAACCGCTTCGAGGAGCAGGATCTGCGCATCGCCGATTTGATCGAGCGCGAGGGCCGGGCGATGGTGCTCGCCGTCAACAAATGGGACCTGATGGAGACCAAGGGCGGCGGTGCGATCTCGAGCCTGCGCCGTGACGCCGACCATTGGCTGCCCCAGGTCAAGGGCGTGCCGATCGTCGCCGTCTCCGGCCTGATGGGCGAGGGCATCGATCGTCTGATGCAGGCGATTCAGGACGCCTATGCACTCTGGAACAGGCGTGTCTCGACCTCGGCGCTGAACCGCTGGTTCGAGCAGGCGGTCCAGGCCAATCCGCCGCCGGCCGTATCTGGCCGCCGGCTGAAGTTGAACTACATCACGCAGACCAAAGCGCGTCCGCCAAGCTTCGTGCTGTTCTGTTCGCGCGCGGACGCCGTGCCGCAGTCCTATTTGCGCTACCTCACCAACTCCATGCGCGAGACGTTTGAGCTGCCGGGGACGCCGGTACGCATCACCCTGCGCGAGAAGGCCAATCCCTTCGCGCACAAGCGCAAGCGGCCGTCGTAAGCGGGGAGGCCGGCGAGGCGATAGCGCAAGGCGCTGCGCCGGTCCGGCGCGGGGCGGACGCTGGCGACGACGACGGTCTCGTAGGGTGGGCAAAGCGAAGCGTGCCCACCGCCTCTTCGTTTGCGGAGAGATGGTGGGCACGGCGCGCAAGCGCGCACCTTTGCCCACCCTACGGCAGCGTCGACTGGCTTACTTCTTCACCAGCGGGCACTCGCTGTCCTTGAGCGGCTTGGCGGCATCTTCCGCCGGGATTGTGGCGACGAGCTTGTAATAGTCCCACGGTCCCTTCGACTCCTCCGGCTTCTTCACTTCGAACAGATAGGCCGGGATGATGTGGCGACCGTCGATGCGGAGGGTGCCCTTGCCGAATACCGGATCGTCGGTCGGGATCTCCTTCATCTTGGCGACGACCTTGGCGCCGTCATGCGGATTGCCGCCGAGGGCTTCCATCGCCTTGAGGTAATGCAGCACGACTCCGTACACGCCTGCCGCATCCATCGAAGGCATTGTGCCTTTCGGCGACAGTTTGACAAAGCGCTTGGACCATTCCCGGGTCTGGTTGTTCATGTCCCAATAGAACGACTCGGTAAAAGTCAGCCCCTGAGCGGTCTTCAGCCCAAGCGAATGGACATCGCTGATGAAGAGGAGGAGCGCCGCGAGCTTCTGGCCGCCCTGGACGATGCCGAATTCGGAAGCCTGCTTGATGGCATTGGTCGTGTCGCCGCCGGCATTCGCAAGCCCGATCACCTTGGCCTTCGACGACTGCGCCTGCAGCAGGAAGGACGAGAAGTCGGAAGTGTTGAGCGGATGCTTGACGCCGCCGAGCACCTTGCCGCCGTTCGCCGTGACCACGGCACTGGTGTCGCGCTCGAGCGCATGGCCGAAGGCATAGTCTGCGGTCAGGAAGAACCAGGTGTCGCCACCGACCTTGGTCAGCGCCTTGCCGGTGCCGTTGGCGAGCATGTAGGTGTCGTAGGTGTAGGAGATCGTGTTCGGCGTGCAGGCCTTGCCGGTGAGATCAGCCGTGGCCGCACCAGAATTGAGCAGCACCGAGTTCTTCTCTTTCACCATATTGCTGACGGCAAGCGCGACGCTGGACGTGGGCGTGTCGGCGATCGCGTCAACCTTGTCGTTGTCGATCCATTGCCGGGCGATGTTGACCCCGATGTCCGGCTTGTTCTGGTGGTCGCCGCTGAGAACCTCGATGGTCCAGCCCTTCGCCTTCATGCCGGAATCTTCGACCGCCATCTTGGCCGCAGCCACCGAGTTGGGGCCGCCGATGTCGGCATACAGGCTCGACATGTCGTTCAACACGCCGATCTTCACCGTCTTGTCTTGGGCGGAAGCGGAGCCGGCAAAGCCGAGGCCGGCACAGGTCAACAGCGCGGCATAGCGCCACGCCCGAGCGTTCTTCATGGTGTTTCCCTCCTGTTGATGCCGGGACGGCCCTCTTGGACGGGGCTTCGACCATCGGCGCGATCGGTCACGATCTTGGATTCCCGATAGCCTGTCTCAAGGCTTGCGGCAATGCGCTAATCGTAGCGGTCGGAGCGATCGGTTAATCCGGCAAGCCCGGCACTGATGCAAATTTCATCAACGCGTCATCGGGCCGCACAGCGCGACGACGATGGGAGATACCTATGCCGGCGCGCGGAAGCTCATCAGGCTGCGCGTCTTGTAGTCGTAGAACTTGCCGGTCTCGGTCCAGTCGGGCGCGCAGAGCGGGACGATGAACTCGGCGACCTGCTCGGCCGTGTCCAGCGTCGCCGGGTCCTCGCCCGGCATCAGTGTGGCACGCATGCGGGTGCGGACCGGGCCGGGGTTGAACAGATTGACGCGCAGGGGCGTGTTCGCGGTCTCCTGCGCCCAGGCGCGCGCCAGCGTCTCCAGCGCGGCCTTCGAGGCGGCGTAGGGGCTGACATAGGCGGTCGCCTTGTTGGCGGCGCCCGAGGTGATGAAGACGGCGCGGCCGGCATCGGACTGCTTCAGCAGCGGCTCCATGCAGCGGATCAGCTGGAAGTTCGCGGAGACGTTGACGGTCATGACGTCGTTGAACGTCTTGAGCTCGATATGGCCGACCGGCGAGGAGGGGCCGAGCACGCCGGCATTGCCGACGAGGATGTCGAGCTTGCCATAGCGCTCATGCAGGCCGGCCCCTAACCGCGCGATGCCGTCGGAATCGGTGAGGTTGAGCGGGACCAGCGTAGCGTTGCTGCCGCCGACTTTGCGGATCTCGTCGTCGAGTTCCTCGAGGCCGCCTTGCGTGCGCGCAGTGGCAACGATATGCGCACCGGCCTTGGCCAGCGCGAGTGCCGTGGCAAAGCCGATGCCGCGCGAGGCGCCGGTGACGAGAGCGATGCGGTTGGCGAGGGGAGATGTCATAGAACGGATTTATCCAGGGTCGTCCCGGCAAAGGCCGGGACCCATACGCCGTGACGGTTGTGATTGGATGAAGATAGTCATGGCGACCGTCTTCGAACCACACAAGCCTGTGGTTATGGGTCCCGGCTCCCGTGCGCAATTGCGCACTAGGCCGGGACGACAGCCTAGCTCGCCTCCGCCAGCAGCGACAGCTGCCGCGGTTGCGGCTCGGTCTGGGTCTGGTCGGTGAGGTGGGTCGGATAGGCGCCGGTGAAGCAGTGATCCGAGAATTTCGGATTGGCCGGGTCGCGGCCGGGCTCGCCCATGGCGCGGTACATGCCGTCGATCGACAGGAACGCGAGCGAGTCCGCGCCGATGATCTCGCGCATCTCTTCCAGCGAATGCGTCGCGGCCAAAAGGCCGCCGCGATCGGGCAGGTCGATGCCGTAATAATCGGGATAGAGGATCGGCGGCGAGGCGAGGCGGAAGTGGACTTCCTTGGCGCCGGCATCGCGCATCATGCGCACGATCTTCTTCGACGTGGTGCCGCGCACCAAGGAGTCGTCGATCAGGATGATGCGCTTGCCTTCGATCGCGGCGCGGTTGGCCGAATGCTTCATGCGCACGCCGGATTCGCGGATCGCCTGCGTCGGCTGGATGAAGGTGCGGCCGACATAGTGGTTGCGGATGATGCCGAGCTCGAACGGCACGCCGGAATGCTGGCTGTAGCCGACCGCGGCGGGCACGCCGGAATCCGGCACCGGCACGACGACGTCGACCGGAACATGGCTCTCGCGTGCGAGCTGCGCGCCGAAGGCCTTGCGCACCTCGTAGACCGAGCGGCCATGGACGATGGAGTCTGGACGGGAGAAATAGATGTACTCGAAGATGCAGGGCCGCGGCGCGATCGGCGGGAACGGCTTGTGGATGTCCTGGCCGCTCTCGTCGAACACGATGACTTCGCCGGGCTCGATGTCGCGCACGAAGCGCGCGCCGATGATGTCGAGCGCACAGGTCTCGGAGGTCAGGATCGGGCAGCCGTCGAGCTCGCCGAGCACCAGCGGACGGATGCCGCGCGGATCGCGCGCGCCGACCAGCTTCTTGTTGGTCAGCGAGACCAGCGCGTAGGCACCTTCGATCTCGCGCAGCGCGTCGATATAGCGCTCGATGAAACGGGCGCGCCTGGAGCGTGCAACCAAATGCAGGATCACCTCGGTGTCGGTGGTCGACTGCATCATCGCGCCGTGCTTCACGAGCTCGCGGCGCAGCGTCAGGCCGTTGGTGAGGTTGCCGTTGTGGGCGACGGCGAGGCCGCCGGCATTGAGCTCGGCGAACAGCGGCTGCACATTGCGCAGGATGGTCGCGCCAGTGGTGGAATAACGGACATGGCCGACGGCCATGTTGCCGGGCAGGCGATCGATCACCTCGCGGCGGGAGAAGGTATCGCCGACAAGGCCGAGGCGGCGTTCTGAGTGGAAGCGGCTGCCGTCGTAGGAGACGATGCCGGCAGCTTCCTGGCCGCGGTGCTGAAGGGCGTGGAGGCCGAGCGCCGTGATGGCGGCGGCGTCCGGGTGTCCGTAGATGCCGAATACGCCGCATTCCTCGCGCAGCGTATCTCCCTCCAGGTCGTCCTGAAGCTCTAGCGCGGCGGAGCCGGGATCGAGTTCAGTGTGGGCGTCCTGGTCAGGGTGTCGCATCTCGTCCGCGCCTCTCTCTAGGGCTAAATCAACGCGCCGCAGGTTTCTCGATCAGCTTCTTCAGACTGTCACGAGCAGGTTTACTGTATCCGTCGCCACTGCCCGAAGGCTGCTGCTCGGTATCAGCTTGATCATCATCTGGTTTGTTTTTCTTGAATCTCTTCAAGATGGTGTTCTCGGGATCATCCGGCAAGAGGGACATCAGCCAATCGCCGGTTCCCTGGAGCACCACGCGGGACTTGGCCCCCGTGACCCAGTCCGGGCGCTGCTTGTCCGGCACCAGCCAGGTGAAGAACAGGAAAGCCACCACGACGATCAAGAGCCCGCGCGCCAACCCGAACAGGAACCCAAGGGTGCGGTCCAGCGCGCCAATGCGCGAATCCAGGATCATGTCGGAGATCCGGACCGTGATCACGGAGACCACGACCAGGGTACCGACGAACACGCCGGCGACCACGACCACGCTGGCGACGGTGTCGTTGTTGAAATAGGTCTTGGCGGTCGGCAGCAGCTTGGAGAAGGAGTACAGGGTCACGATCGCCGCCGTGCCCCAGGCTGCGATCGAGAGGATTTCGCGCATGAAGCCGCGGACCATGGCAAGCAGGCCCGAGATCAGCATCACGCCGAGCAGGATCAGGTCGAGGAGTGTTACTGGCATCGGCTGGTCTGGTCCGCTCGTACTCTCAAAGGGTGCTCAGCGAATCGGTGTTTGGCCGCCGCCCTAAAAGAGGGGCAGACGGTGCTTCCGGCAAGGCCGCAACCACGCAATCCCATGCTGCTTTTGTGACGGCTGTATAGCGGTGGGGACGCTTGACGTCACCTCCAGCTACCCCTCTCCACGGCGGAATCTTGCCGGTGTGGCATTTTTCTCCGCTGGCGCGCTCGAGTCGCCGCGGCGGGAGCCCCTGGCGGCGATTTCAGCGACCAGGGTTGTGAGGCTGTTGACCGCGTTCAGGGTCAGTCCGGCGTCACCGCCAGCATCGCCGCCGCGGGCCGATTCGGGCAGCACGGCGCGCTTGAAGCCGAGCTTGACCGCTTCCTTGAGCCGCGCCGGGGTCTGCGCCACCGGGCGGATGACGCCGGAAAGCGAAATCTCGCCAAAATAGACCGCATCGGTGGGCAACTGCGCATTAACCAGGGAGGACACCAGCGCGGCCGCGGCGGCCATATCGGCTGCCGGCTCGTGGATACGCAGGCCGCCGGCGACATTCAGATAGACGTCGTGGCCGGAGAGCTTGACCCCGCAATGGGCTTCCAGCACCGCCAGCACCATCGAGAGCCGGCTCTGATCCCAGCCGACCACGGCCCGGCGTGGGGTCCCGAGCGACGTCGGCGCTACCAGCGCCTGCAATTCGACCAGAACGGGCCGCGTGCCCTCGATGCCTGCGAAGACTGCGGTGCCGGGCGTGCCAAGATCGCGCTCGGATAGAAATAGCTCCGACGGATTAGTGACCTCGCGCAGGCCGAGGCCGGTCATTTCGAACACGCCGATCTCGTCGGTCGGACCGAAGCGGTTCTTCACGGCGCGCAGGATGCGGAATTGCTGCGAGCCTTCGCCCTCGAACGACATCACGGCATCGACCATGTGCTCGACGACGCGGGGGCCCGCGATCTGGCCGTCCTTGGTGACGTGGCCGACCAGGATAATGGCCGCACCCGTCTTCTTGGCGAAACGAATCAGCGCCTGCGCCGAGGCACGCACCTGCGTGACCGTGCCGGGCGCAGATTCCACCGTGTCGGTCCACATGGTCTGGATCGAGTCGATCACGATCAGCCGGGGGACCGCGCCTTCGGACAATGTCGAGACGATATCCTCGACCGAGGTCTCGGCGGCGAGTTGTACCGGCGCGTCCGACAGCCCGAGCCGCTCGGCGCGCAGCCGCACCTGGGCGATGGCTTCTTCGCCGGAGATGTAGACGATGCGGTGCCCGGCGCGCGCCATCAGACTGGTCGCCTGCGTCAACAGTGTCGACTTGCCGATGCCGGGATCGCCGCCGACCAGCAGCACCGAGCCGCGAACGAAGCCGCCGCCGGTGACGCGATCGAGTTCGGTCATGCCGGACGAGAGGCGCGGGGCGTCCTGGGTTTTGCCGGACAGGCTCTCGAGCGCAAACGTCCGCCCCTTGCGCTTGGAGCGGATCGAGACCGGCACGCTGCCGCTCGTGTCCTCCTCGGCAAGCGTATTCCACTCGCCGCAGGACTCGCACTTGCCCTGCCAGCGGTTATAGGCCGCGCCGCAGTTCTGGCAGACGAAGGAAAGCGTGTTCTTGGCCATCGAAAGTGAGTCGGTGTCAGGAGGATTGCGTGGCGTTCCATAGCATGGAGAGCCCGGCCGCGACCATGATCGCGTCCATCACCAGGCGGAACATCTCCGGCTTCAGGTGCAGCAGGAAGCGCTTGGCGACAAATGCGCCGGCCATCAGCGAGGAGCCTGCGACCAGACCCTTGATGAAGACCTCCTGCGTCAGCGCGCCGAAGCGTTCAAAGGTCACCGATTTCGCGAAGTAGAGGCCGAGGGAGGAAGCCGCTTCCGTCGCGAGGAAGGCCCCCTTGGAAAGGCCGTAGAACAGGAACAGCGGCACGCTGAGCGGGCCGGTCGAGACCACGATGCCGGTGAGATAGCCGATGATGGCCCCGCCGATCGCGAGATGCCAGAGATTGGCCTTGAGATCGTGCCGCGCCAGCCAGTGCCGCACCGGCACCATCGCGATCAGGAAGATGCCGATGGCGAGATCGACGGCGTGCGAGGGCAGGGCGAGCAGCGTCCGTGCGCCCAGCACCGCAGCAGGAATGCCCGTGACCGAATAGGCCAGGCAGGCCCGCCAGTGGACCTCGCGCCACCACGCCAGGATGCGCGAAAAGTTTGCCATCACGGAGGCGACCGCCATGATCGGCACGGCCTCCTTCGGCCCATAGGCATAGACCAGCACCGGCATCAACATGATCGACGAGCCCGTGCCGACGATGCCGGAAATGGTGCCTGCGATCAGGCCGACGCTGAGGACGAAGAGAAAGGCCAAGGGATCGAGATGTGATTCTTGGGTGCTGGCAGGGTAGGGTGCCGCTGTCTTGCCCGACGAGTCAAATCGCCCTTCGCGGGAACCGCATAAGGTATTGATCTGACAGAGGTCGGCTACTGTGCATGGGGTTGTTTTCATGTTTGTTGGCCCCGCTCGCAAGAGCGTGCGCCATCTGGAGTGCAAGGGTAGCCGTGCTGCTGACAGCATGTTGGCAGCAGGGGAGGGCTACGACCACCTCCTGACAAAACGGGGCGCGGGTCATGCCGATCGAGGCAAGCTGTCATTGCGGTGAGACGGTATTCGAGGTGACAGAGGCGCCTTCGAGCGTGACGCGCTGTACCTGCTCGCTCTGCACCAAGCGCGGCGCGCTATGGGCCTATTACAAGCCGGCGCAGTTTCGCCTGCTGTCGCCCGCCGACAACGTCGCGACCTATCTCTGGGGGAGCCGCACGGTCAAACATCATTTCTGCGCGAATTGCGGCTGCGGCACCTATTCGGAGTCGCCGGACTGGTCGACAGGCAAGCCCGATTTCGACAAGCCCAAGATCGCAGTGAACGCGCGCCTGTTCGACGATTTCGATCTGGAGGCCGTGCCGGTCAACATGATCGACGGCAAGAACTTGTGGTGAGCACTGATCTATCGCAGCACCACCCACGCCGGCGCGTGATCGCTGGCGCCGTCCTCACCTCGGGCAGCCTTGTCGACGCCGGCCTGGGCGAGGCGTGAGGCGAGGGCGGGGCTGAGCAGCAGATGATCGAGCCTGAGGCCCGCATCGCGCGGCCATCGGTTTCGCTTGTAGTCCCAGAAGGTGTAGATGCGCTTGTCTCCGTGCGACTCGCGGATCGCATCGCACCAGCCTTGCTCGACGAGCGATGCGAACGCTGCACGGCTCTTCGGCTGGATCAGCGCATCCTTGTCCCATGAGCGCGTCGGGTAGATGTCGATCTGTGTCGGCGCGACGTTGTAATCGCCGGCGAGCACCACGGGCAGGTCCTGCTTGATGAAGGTTTTCGCGTGGCGCTTCAGCCGCGCAAGCCAGTCCAGCTTGTTGTCGAACTTCGGTCCCGGCTGCGGATTGCCGTTGGGCAGATAGATGCTGGCGACGATGACGCCGCGCACGGCGGCCTCGATGTAGCGGGCTTCGTGATCGTCGGGTCGTCCCGGCAGCCGGTCGCGCGTCAGTACGGGCTCGGCGTTGCGGGCGAGAATTGCGACGCCGTTCCAGGTCTTCTGTCCGCGCCAGACTGCGCCGTAACCGGCCTTTTCGATTGCCGCTGCCGGAAATTCGCCATCACTTGCCTTCAACTCCTGGAGTGCGACGACATCCGGCTTGGCCGCGCGCATCCATGCGAGCAGATTGGGCAGGCGGCGGTTGATGTTGTTGATGTTGAATGTCGCAATCTTCATGTAGATCTGATCGCCTCGTACGTCCCGACACCGGAGATACAATGCCCAAGTTGAGCTTTGCCGCTATCGCCTTCATCGTCGCACTCTCCGGGGCGACTTCCGCACAATCGGCCGATCCACGCGGCGCATGCAAGGCGGACTACGACAAATTCTGCACCGGCATCGCGCCCGGCGGCGGCATCGTGGCCTGCCTCAACGGCAAGCGCGATCAGCTCAGCACGACCTGCAAGGCAGCGCTGGACAGCAGGAAGAAGAAGTAAGCGGCTGACAGCTCAGCTCGGTAGCGGCGGCGGACTTGCCGGCTGCTCGACCGGCGGCGGGGAGTGCGGCTGTTCGGCCGCCTGCGCGGGCTCCGGCTTCGTCAGCGGCTCGACCACATTGCCGCCCTTGTAGACACGGGCGTAGCGGTGGCCGAGGCTGGTCAGCACCTCATAGCCGATCGTGCCGAAATGATGTGCCAACTCGTCGACGGTGATGCCATCGCCGAGCAGCGTCACCATGTGGCCGCGACGCGCGGCGTTCGGCGGCAGATCGGTGATGTCGATCGCCATCAGGTCCATCGAGATGCGGCCCGCCACCGGGCAGCGCTTGCCGGCAACGATCACCTCGGCGCCGCGGGTGCCGTCATTGGAACTGGCGGCGCGGAAATACCCGTCGGCATAGCCGACCGCGACGATCGCGAGCTTGGTCGGCCGACGTGCGCTCCAGGTGCCGCCATAGCCGACGGTTTCGCCGCGCTCGATCGTGCGGATCTGCACGATGCGCGCCTTGAGATCGACCACCGGCTGCATCGGATTGTCGGCCTCGGGTGTCGGATTGACGCCGTAGAGCGCGGCGCCCGGCCGTACCAGGTCGAACTGGAAGGGCGCGCCGAGGAAAATGCCCGAGGAATTCGCCAGCGCCGCCGGCACGCCGGAGAATTCGCTGGCGATGCCGCGGAAGGCCGCCAGCTGTTTTGCATTGATCTGGCTGTTGAGCTGCTCGGCCGAGACCAGATGGCTCATCACCAGCGTGATGCCGTGATCGCCGGCATTGATGCGGGGGATGATGGCCTGCGCCTCGGCAAGCGTCAGCCCGAGCCGGTTCATGCCGGTGTCGATGTGAATAGCGGCGCCGCCGGACCAGCCGGTGCGGCGGCAGAACACGTCCCATTCGGCGAGCTCGTTGAGATCGCCGATCACGGGACGGCAGTTGATCTTGGCGTAGTGCTCGCCGGTGTTCTGGAAATAGCCGCCGAGCACGTAGATCGTGGCGTCCGGCACCGCCGCGCGGGCGGTGCGTGCCTCCTCGATGGTGGCGACGAAGAAGGTCTTGCAGCCGGCCTTGTTCAGGGCCTGCGCGACTTGCGCGGTGCCACAGCCGTAAGCGTCGGCCTTGATCACCGCCGAGCACTCGGCCGGCACGGCGGTCTTCTCGAGCTTGCGCCAGTTGGCGATGATGGCGTCGAGATCGACGGTGAGCACGCCGCCGTAAGCAGTGAGCGCGGCAGCCTGATTGGCCTCCGCGGAGAGAAGGCCGGATTGCGGGATCATGTTCGGGTCGGACGCCATTGTCATGGCGCCGTTTTACGCAAGAGGCAGGTCCGGTTCAAGGAACTCAGTAGTCGTTGCCGCTGCGAGCCGGCAGCTGACTGTCCGGCGCGAGGTCGCCGAACCGCGTGACCGAGGCTTCGAACGCCAAATCGACGGTGCCCGTCGGGCCGTGGCGCTGCTTGCCGATGATGACTTCGGCCTTGCCGTACGCAAGGTCCATGTCAAGGCGCCATTTCTCGTGCTCCGGCGTGCCCGGGCGCGGCTCCTTCATTGCGAGGTAATATTCCTCGCGGTAAACGAACAGCACGACGTCGGCGTCCTGCTCGATTGATCCGGATTCACGCAAGTCGGAGAGCTGCGGCCGCTTGTCCTCGCGGGATTCGACCTGACGCGAGAGCTGCGACAGCGCGATCACGGGGACGTTGAGCTCCTTGGCCAATGCCTTCAGGCTGGTCGTGATCTCCGTGATTTCCTGCACGCGGCTGTCGCTGGCGCGCTTGCCTGAGCCGGAGAGCAGCTGGATGTAGTCGATCACGAGGAGATCGAGGCCCTTCTGTCGCTTCAGCCGGCGCGCGCGGGCCATCAGCTGCGCGATCGACAGGCCGCCGGTCGCGTCGACATAGAATGGCAGCGATTGCAGCTCGATCGAGACCTCCCGGATCTTGTCGAAATCGGCTTCCGAGATGCCGCCGCGTCGGATGTGGGAGGAGGAAATGCCGGTGCGCTCGGCCACGATACGCGTGGCGAGCTGGTCGGCCGACATTTCGCAGGAGAAGAAGCCGATCACGCCGCCATTGGCGGCTTTCATGGTGCCGTCCGCCTGGAGCTCGCCGACATAGGCCTTGGCGACGTTGTAGGCGATGTTGGTCGCCAGCGAAGTCTTGCCCATGCCGGGGCGTCCGGCCACGATGATGAGGTCGGAGTGCTGCAGGCCGCCCATCTTGGTGTCGAGGTCGCGCATGCCCGTCGAGATGCCGGACAGCTTGCCGTCACGCTGGAACGCCTTTGCTGCCAGGTCGACCGCGACCGCCAACGCCTGCGAGAATTTCTGGAAGCCGCCGTCATAGCGGCCGGACTCGGCGAGCTCGTAGAGCCGGCGCTCGGCGTCCTCGATCTGCGCCCGCGGCGCGAAATCGACCGGTGCGTCATAGGCGACATTGACCATGTCCTCGCCGATGCCGATGAGGTCACGACGCAGCGCAAGATCGTAGATGGTACGCCCATAGTCCTGGGCGTTGATGATGGTGGTCGCCTCAGCCGCGAGCCGCGCCAGGTATTGGCCGATGGTCATGCCACCGACGTCGGTGTCGGCAGGCAGGAACGTCTTCAGCGTGACGGGCGTGGCGATCTTGCCCATCCGGATCAAGCTGCCGGCGGTCTCGTAGATGGTCTGATGCAACGGCTCGAAATAATGCTTTGGCTCCAGGAAGTCGGAGACACGGTAGAAGGCATCGTTGTTGACCAGGATTGCGCCCAGAAGGCTCTGTTCCGCCTCGATATTGTGTGGCGCGCTCCGATACGCGGGAGTTCCGGGCTCGGGCGCAAGTTTGAGGACGTTCGAATCAGTCAGGGCCATGGTCGAGCGATAGCAATTTTCTGGGGCGGATGCGGGGCCGGGATAAAGCGCCGACGCAGCCCGAAGCGGAAGCAAAAGCTCGTCGCTATCAACCGATCATTAAAAATGGTGGATGATTAGCGGTCGCAGCATGCGCCGCGCTTGACGGATTTTTGCGGAACTCGCCCGGCGCTGGAAGTGGCCGCGACCGTACCACGGAAAAATCCGGACGCCGTGAACCTTATGGATTGAGGCGCAGACCTATCAAAGAGCGCGCGAAATGACGCACGCTAGCCGCTTTCGGCGCGGGTTTCAGACCAGCAGGAGGTAGACCAGCGCAACCAGGGCCGCGCCGACGCCGGTGGCGATCAGGGCGTAATCGGTGCGGAGGTCGTCCTGCACGTCGAATGAGGTTTGGGTCTCTTTGCTCATCGCGACGGTCTAGGCCAGGACCGACCAGACTTAATGTGAAGCAGATCACATCTCCCCGGATTCTTTCGGGGTACCTCCGGAACAGGACTGGCGGGTAGGGGATTGTCTCCCGTAATCTGCCACTAGGGAGACGAGGCAAGCGATGCGGCCAGAACGGCGGCTACAGGTTTGGCGAAGCGACGCCGGTAGCCGGCTCTGGCTGTCCGGGCTCATTGCCGCCATGGAGCATGTCGCGCAGCCTGAGCAGAGGCGTCTTCCGGTCGCACCTGAAACCCTCGCGGCATTCCGGGCCCAGCTAGCGTTACCGGCGTCTTGCCGGATCTCGTCGATTTCGACCCTGCGTCATTAGAACTCATTCACCAGCAAGCTTCAGCTTCGGCCTGGCGCCGCCCTCGAGGGCGCGCAGCCGGGCCTCTTCGTGCGCGATATAGTCGCGGGTCATGGGGACCACGCCCTGGCGCTTGGTGAGCTGGAGTTGGAAGTTCATCATACCCTGCTTGCGGAACGTCATCTCGCAGGCGGCGAGGTAAAACTCCCACATCAGCGCGAAGCGCTCGTCATAGAGCTGCACGGCTTCCTCGCGCCGCGCCATGAAGCGCTCGCGCCAGGCCTTCAGCGTCTCGGCATAATGCAGGCGCAGTATCTCGATGTCGCAGACCAGGAGGCCTGCGTCCTCGATCGCCGGCAATACCTCCGATAGCGACGGGATGTAGCCGCCGGGGAAGATGTATTTTGCGATCCAGGGATTGGTCGAATCCGGCCCCTGCGAGCGGCCGATCGAGTGCAGCAGCATTACGCCGTCATCGCTGAGCAGTTCGGCGCAGCGCTTGAAGTAAGTGTCGTAGAATATGGCTCCGACGTGCTCGAACATGCCGACCGAGACGATGCGGTCGAACGGGCCTTCGATGTCGCGATAGTCCTGGAGCAGGAAGCGCGCCTGTCGCGTCAGGCCTTTTTCGGCGGCACGCGCGTTCGCAATCTGCAACTGCTCCGTCGACAGCGTCACGCCGGTCACGTCGGCGCCTGCGATCTCGGCGAGATAGAGGCCGAGCCCGCCCCAGCCCGAGCCGATGTCAAGCACGCGTTCTCCGCCCTTGACCAGCAGCTTCGCGGCGACGTGGCGCTTCTTGGCCAGTTGCGCGTCGTCGAGTGTGGCGTCCTGTGTCTCGAAATAGGCGCAGCTATATTGCTTGTCGGCGTCCAGGAAGAGCGAATAGAGCCGCGCATCGAGATCATAGTGATGCGCGACGTTGCTGCGCGCGCGTCCCCGCGGATTGAACTGCCGCAGGTGCCGGACGAGATAGCGCAGGTGCCACCATGGTTTTGCCCATTGCGGCAACAGGTCGGGTTGATCGAGCACGATCGCGAGGGCATCAGCTATATTGCCCCGCTCGACGACGAACTCGCCGTTCATATAGGCCTCGCCAAGCCCGAGCTCGGGATTGATGAGGACCCTCCTTTGTGCGTCGTTAGTGACGAAGCGGACTTCGACCGGCTCGCCGGAGCCGTCGCCGACGGTGAACTTCGTTCCGCCTGCCGTGGTCACCGTCATCGATCCGCGGCGGATGAATTGAGACAAGAATTTACGCAACAAGCGGTCCATCGACACACACCTCTCGAGCGAACCCGAAAAGAAGCGAACAACCCGGCCGTCACACATTCACACTTGGGAGACGATATTGTTCCCATGCGTTCGCATGTAAATCTAGGAAGCTTATTCCCGTCCCGCTAATGCGTTGTGATCAAACCCGATATTCGAAAATCGCGGGATCACATGCTTGACGAGTGCGCTTCCATTCGCAGCGCAATCGGCTAAAAGGTGACCCGCGCCGCGCCGGAGGCCGGCTGCTCTTTCGGATTTCAATGGAGATGATGGGAATGTCGAGCCGAGCGCTCAGCCTCGCCACGGTGCTGCTCCTGATTGGCTTCGGAGCCACCGATGCCGCTCTCGCGCAGGCGACGAACCTCGAGGCCGGCAAGGCCCCTTCCCAGATCTTCGCGCAGACCTGCAATGCCTGCCACAAGAGCCCGCGAGGTCTGTTGAAGACGGTGGCACCGGGCTCGCTGCCGGGCTTCCTGCGACAGCACTACACCACCAGCCCGGACATGGCCGGCGTGCTGGCCTCGTTCCTCATCTCCAACGGTGCCACGGACGCCCGCTACCAGTCCAAGGATGGTGGCAAGGACGGCAAGGACAAGAAGGACGGCGCCAAGGAGAAGGACGCCAACACGAATCCCGGGCAGTCGTCAGAGCATCAGGGTCGCCGCCAGCGCTCGCAGGAGGCCGCCAAGCCGGAGGGCGAGGGCGCTGCCAGCCCGGCGCCTGAAGGCCGCCAGAAGCGGGCGGCGCGGCCGAGCGAGGAGGGCGCCAGGGAAGGCGCAAAGCCCGAGGCCGTTACCGAACAGCCGCTCCAGGGCCGCAAAGGCAAGCGCATGAGCAAGCGCGGCAAGCCGGAGACGGACGACGCAGCCGCGCCGAAGGTTGAGCCCAAGGTCGATTCCAAGACTGAACCAAAGAGCGAGAGCGCCAAGGTCGATTCCGGTCGCGACGAATCCAAGCCCGACAGCGCTAAGCCGGCCGAGAAGCCGGCAGAGGCCAAGCCTGAGAGCGCCAAGGTCGAGCCGAGCAGCGGCAGCGAGACGCCGGCGCTGCGCCCCGATCCGGTGCCGCAGGTGACGCCGGCCCCGCCGGCGGCCGCAAAGCCGGCTGAACCGGCTGCGCCCAAGCCTGCGGAAGCGGCCGTTTCCAAACCGGCCGAGCCCGCGCCCGGCTCCGAACCGGCGGCCAAGCCGGCAGAACCGGCACCGTCGGCACCCGCCACGGCGCCGTCACCTGCACCCGCCGAGTCCTCCGGTCCGCCGACGCCGCCGATCTCGCGATAAGCCGATAATCCCGCGCAAAAACGAAGAGCCCGGCTGCCTGAGGCAGCCGGGCTTCGCAGCCTGCGTAAAGGCGAGGCTTATTTCTCGGTCTCTTCCGCAGCCGGAGCCGGCTCGACCTCGTCGTGCTGGGCTTCCGGATCGAAGAACTCGCCGGCCGCGGCAATCGCCTCGGCGGCCGCGTCGCGGTCTTCGTTGCGGGTGGAGATGTCCTCGCCGCGGTTGATGCGCTCGGCCTCGTCCTGGCTGCGCGCCACGGTGACGGTGATCTCGACTTCGACCTCGGGGTGGACGGCAACCGTGATGCTGCGCTTGCCGATGGTTTTGATCGGTGCGTCGAGTTGGACTTGCGGGCGGGACAGTGAAACGCCGTCGGCTTCGAACGCCATGACGATGTCACGCACATTGACCGACCCGAACAGCTGACCGGCTTCCGAGGCCTGCCGGATCACGATGATGTTCTTGCCTTCGATCTTCTCGGCAACCTTGGCTGCCTCGCCCTTACTCTCGAGGTTGCGCGCCTCGAGGTCGGCCTTCATGCCATCATACTTGGCGCGGTTGTCGGCGGTGGCGCGCAGCGCCTTGCCGCGCTTGAGCAGGAAATTGCGGGCATAGCCGTCGCGAACCTTCACGACTTCGCCCATCTGGCCGAGCTTGCTCACGCGTTCCAGCAAAATGACTTCCATATTCGTTCTCCTTTGAAGTGCTCTGGGTTTTGAGTTTTCGGGTTGGACTTAAGATGTCGGCAATGGCGGCGGTTGCCGGTTGCGCAGGAAGCGCTCGCGGAAGCCGAACACGGCGTCCGCGAGCCCAAGGGCGGTCAGCAGGATGAGGCTCACGCTAAACATGAAGACGATGGCGTAGGCGGTAGCGAGCCAAATGCCACGATTGGCGAGGTCGCGCGTGATGGTGTGCAGAACGGCAAGGCCGACCAGCGCATAGGCCATCATCAAAACCGTCGTGACGACGACGGCGAGAATGCCAATCATCCCGCTGAAGAAGCTGAAGGCAAGCGCAACACAGAGTGCCACCAGGGTCATCGGCGGCAAGCTGGTGCCGCTGAGGTTCGGCCAGGGCCGATGCAGCCGACCTGAAACAGCTGCGACCTTGGCGGCAAGCCAGAGATTCAAGGTCAGCGTCGCCATCTGCGATGCGGCGACCAGAACCGGAATGACCGCGACCATCAGGCCGACGCGGGGATCACTCTCCGTAACGGTCGTCTCGCTCACCAGTGAAAGAATTTTGGCGAAGCCGCGGTGCATCGCGTCGCTGATGGCCGATGCATCACTTCCCAGCGAATACAGAGATCCAGCGGTCAGCAGCGTCGCCAGCGCCGCAATCCAGAGCAGGATACGTCCAAGCGGATACCATTCGACCTGGGGCGAAGCAGCATCGGTGCTCGCGATGCCGCCAGCCATGGGTCTTCCCAGCATGGCGAGATGGCCAAGCCACCAGGCCGGCAGCGCGAACGCGAGACCGTAGCCGAGGGCGAGGGGCGGGCTGAGCGCGCCAGCGATGACGAGCGTCGCGACGAGGCCACCGAGTGCGCCGCAGAGCGGTCCCCAGGCGATGGCGGCGAGCATGAGCGGCAGCGGAGCGAGGTAAACCAGGACGAGCGAGATCAGCGCGCCCGACACGATCGAGGCGAACATCAGGGCCGACGCAGCGCCGGCGATCAGGGCTATCAGTCCAAATACCATCATCAGCTGTCCCGCTCCCTTCGAGCGGTTAGAGCGAGACCAGCGGAACCGCTAGTATTATCAGTGGCTTATGCAGATCGGTCAATGCTCTGTAGCAGAAACCGTAGCAGAAACCTCAGCTCGCTCAGCCCTGCGAACTACCTCGCGGCAGTCGCAAACGAATGAGGCTCCCCGCGGGGAGCCCCAAACCAATGCCGGCCTTCTATCTGCTTTCGTCCGGATGTTCAACGCCCAATCACCGCGATCCCGGGGGAAGACCGCCTGCAGGCGGTCTCTCTGCTGGCTGGCGTTGAGCGCCGAAGATCAGGCTGCGCCCAACGCTGAGCTCCTGCGGCGATGGAGGAGAAAACCGAAGCCACAGAATCCGAGCATCATCATGGCCCAGGTCGACGGCTCCGGCACCGCGCGTGCAAACTGGATGTCGATGAGACCTGCGGAGCCGGGCGGAAAGACGACTCCTGCCAGATTGACCGAGACCGAGTTGGCCGTGAAGCCGATATCGGAATCGGTCAAACCGGTCACGTTGCTGTTTGAATCCACGAACGCGGAGATGATCGGCGACAGTCCATTCGGACCCGAAATGTTGAATCCGTTGAACGGAAAGACGCCCAGCCCCGCGCCATTCGGATAGTTGGCTATCGGGTAGTCGTAGCTGATCTGCACCTCATCGGGTCCAATCCCGACGACCGAGAACGTCGCCGGAAAAAGGTTGGCGAACGTGCTCAGGTGTAGTGACCCGTCGGCAACAAAGGTAATCGGGCTTCCCGGGAATACATTTCCGTAATTCGGAAAGTAGTAGTTGAAGGTCAGGGTTTGGTTGTCCCAGGTCGAGGCTGTGGACGGTGACGCAGATACGTTCACCAGCATCGCCGAAATGAACAACGTCGTTGCCGCATGTTTCAACGAGGCAACCGTGAGAATCTTGGTCGCGAAAATCCTGACGTCATCTAGAAAACCGGTGCGCATTCTGCCTCCATTCAATCTGGTCGGCTCGAGATCGGCCAGATGCGCAGTATTTTTGTCGATGGAATTCCTGTCAATTGCGCGGCGCGACAGAAGCATTGCTTTCCGCGCCGCAAGTAGCGAGGCGAGACTGCAGGACGAATTCGCGGATCGCAGCTTGCCCTGGCCTGACCCGCCTTTTGCCCGCTTGGCAAAGCCCAAGGGCCCCTGCGAATCCCTCGCCGTTAGTCCCACGCAGGCCATGATCCAACAAGAGTTGGTGTGCCGGCGAGGCCGGCCTGGCGGGCGCATGCGGAGCGACGCAGGCCAGGGATGCGAGATCAGAGACCACCGGTAGAATCGAGTTTGGGCGAACCTCCAAAAGAAAAGCCGCCCAAACGGCGGCTCTCCGATTCAAATCTCGCCAACGCAGATCAGGGCGCACGCAACGCTGCGATCCTCCGCCGGTGGGCGGGGATGGCCGCGCCGGCGAATCGAGAGGTGCCATGGCCAAATCGAGACGTCGTGTATCGGCGTGGCCTGACAGAAATTCGGATGACGACCGGCGGCTCGACTGCCGCCGGTCGAGTTGGTCGTGCTAGCGAATGACGTAGGGCAGCAGGCCCAGGAACCGCGCGCGTTTGATGGCGCGGGCGAGCTCACGCTGCTTCTTCGCGGACACCGCGGTGATGCGGCTCGGCACGATCTTGCCGCGCTCGGAGACGTAACGCATCAAGAGCTTGGAGTCCTTGTAGTCGATCTTCGGAGCATTCGCGCCCGTGAACGGGCAGCTCTTGCGACGACGGAAAAACGGGCGGCGTGCACCAGCTTCAGCCATTGTTCTTACTCCCCATCCGTCGTGGTTTCAGCGTCTTCGCGCGGACGGCGCGGGCCGCGATCGCCGCGGAAGCCACCACCGTCGCGATCACCACCACGGAAACCACCTTCGCGGTCGCCACGGAAGCCGCCGCCTTCACGATCGCGGAATCCACCGCCACGGTCATCACGCTCGCGATCGCGATCGGCCTTGCGCATCATCGCAGACGGACCTTCCTCGAGCTCTTCGACGCGGACGCTGAGATAGCGGATCACGTCTTCGCTGATGCGCTCCTGGCGCTCGATCTCGGCGATCGCCGCGGAGGGCGCGTCGATGTTGAGCAGCACGAAGTGCGCCTTGCGGTTCTTGTTCATGCGGTAGGTGAGGGAGCGAACGCCCCAATTCTCGGTCTTGGTGACCTTTCCGCCGAGACCTTCGACGATGCCGGTCATCTGCGCAGTCAGCTCTTCGACCTGCTGCGTGCTCGCGTCTTGGCGCGCGAGAAAAACATGCTCATAGAGAGCCATTGTCGTCCTTTCCTCGTGTTAGCGCATTGCCCGGCGTCAAGCCCTTAAGAGACCTTCGGAAAGGACTCTGGGATTAAGCTCAGAAGGCGGAAACACGGGACGACGGGCCGACTGGCCCTGCCACACCAAAATCAAGAATGATTTGCTGAGACCGTCCGTTCAGCTCCCGGCCGGGGTCTGCGGATGCCCGCGTTATACGGATTTTGGCCGGCTTGGCAAGGTTTGAGGGCCGTGTTTTCGGCCCGGGCGGCTCCGGAGGGGTGGAGACCAGTCCTCCCATACCATATCTGGCTTGATTTATTTGTTTGTATATCATACAAATAAATCAGAGAAAGGATCCGATGGTGGAAAAGTCGACCCAGGAGCCGATCGAGGCCGCTGGCGACCCCAAACATGCCGCGCGGGCAACGCGTTCGGCCGGACGCAAGATGCGTTCCCTGCTGCTGGATGCCGCCAGCCCGCTGTTCCGGGAGCGGGGGCTGTCGGGCACCGCGATCGCCGATATCGCAGCCGCGGCGGACGCGTTCCCGAGCCAGATCACCTATTACTTCCGCACCAAGGAGGCGCTGTTCGTCGAATGCGCCTGCCGCGATCTGCTGTATCTGGCGCGCGCGACCGAGCAGGCGGCGCTGAAAGCGCGCACGCCGCGGGAATACACCCGCGCGCTGGCCGAGACCGTGACCGCGAGCGATTCGATCCCCTTCTTCGCCGAGGCGCTGACGCTGACGCGGCGGCGCCAGGATCTGGCGCCATTGGTCGAGCGCACCATCGAGCGCCTGCACGGCGAAGGCGCGCGCGCCTATGCGGGTCAGGTGGCCCGCCATCGCTGGCGCTCGCTGCGCGCGCCCGACGAAAGCTCGCGACGGTTCTGGGCGGTCGCCATCGGAATCATTCTCGAAGGCTACGCCATGGGCCGCTCGCCAGAGGTACTCTGCGCCGAGATGCTGCGTGTGCTCGGCGAGCAGGCAAAATCCGCAGGCGACACTGCGCGCCTGCGTCTCGTCGACGAGCGCGACGTATCAAGTCAATCGAACGAGGAGGGGTAGGTCATGACCGCGCTTCGCATGCGTGCCCGCGATTTCCTGACCGACGATCAACTGGCTGACGTGCGCCAGCGTGTGACCTGGAAGGGCGTCGCGATGATCGCGCACGCCTGGACGCTTATCATTGGCGCCATCGCCTTGGTCGCGTGGTGGCCCAATCCGATCACCTACATTCTCGCCGTCGCCATCATCGGCTCGCGCCAGCTGGGCTTAGCGATCCTCATGCATGATGGTGCGCATGGCTGCCTGTCCGCGGACGAGAAGACCAATCTGGCCCTGAGCCAATGGCTTTGCGCCTATCCGCTCTTTGCGGAGACGCGCAGCTATCGGCGTTATCATTTGCAGCATCATGCACGCACCCAGCAGGAGGATGATCCTGATCTCGTGCTGTCGGCGCCGTTTCCGATCACCAGGCTGAGCTATCGCCGCAAGTTCATTCGCGACATCACCGGGCAGACCGGCTACCAGCAGCGCAAGGCGCAATTGCTCAACGCGCTCGGTCCGAAGGACTGGCCGTGGCGGCAACGCGCCGCGCATTTCCGGGACAAGCTCGGCCCGCAATGCCTCGTCAACGCCGCGATGTTCGCAGCGCTCACGTCGGCCGGCGTGTGGTGGGCCTATCCGCTGCTATGGCTGGTGCCGCTCTTGACCTGGATGATGGTCATCACCCGCATCCGCAACATCGCCGAGCACGCCGTCGTGCCCGACAGCAGCGATCCCTTGCGCAACACGCGCACCACGCACGCCAATTTTCTCGAGCGCCTGTTCATCGCGCCGTACTACGTGAACTACCACCTCGAGCATCATCTGCTGTTCTACGTACCCTGCTACAATCTGCCGAAAGTTCATCGCCTGCTCAGCGAGAGCCGGCATGCCGAGCGGATGGAGGTGCAGCCGAACTACGCCGCAGTGCTGCGGCTTGCTACGGCGAAACCCGATCGGGATGATCGTCCTGGCCAATTGGTGAACAGCGCGCGCCGCGCGCAGGCCGGAGCGTCAGTCGACGCCAACCAGACCAACGGTGGATTCTAGGGCCAAATCCCTGGTTGAATGCAGGCCGAAGTTCCTATCTTGGCTTGACATTCCGGGCCCGGACAGTGTCTACGGCCCCTTTCGGAGCATGGTCGGGAACCAAGGCTCGGGCCGGACGTCAACGGCTGCCGGGTTCTCGAAGCACGCGGCTCGAGCGATCCAGGGAGCGCCGATGACGGCAGCATTCACATTTCCGGGGCAGGGTTCCCAAGCGGTTGGCATGGGCAAGGCCCTGGCCGACGCCTTTCCGGCGGCGCGTGCCGTGTTCGACGAGGTCGATGCCGCGCTTGGGGAGAAGCTGACGGCCACGATCTGGGGTAGTACGGCCGAAACCCTTCAGCTCACCGAAAACGCCCAGCCGGCCCTGATGGCCGTGTCTGTGGCCACCCTGCGCGTGCTGGAGGCTGAAGCCGGGTTTTCCGTGGCGCGGGACGCTGCCTTCGTGGCCGGACACTCGCTCGGTGAATATTCGGCCTTGGCTGCGGCCGGCAGCCTGTCGATTTCTGACACCGCGCGGCTGCTTCGCACCCGCGGTCTCGCAATGCAAAAAGCCGTGCCGGTCGGCGCCGGTGCCATGGCCGCGTTGCTCGGCCTCGATTACGACGCGGCCATGGAGGTCGCCAAGGAGGCGGCTCAGGGCGAGGTCTGCCAGGCCGCCAATGACAATGGTGGTGGGCAGGTGGTCGTCTCCGGCGACAAGGCCGCGGTCGACCGCGCCGTCGAGATCGCCAAGACCAAGGGCGCCAAGCGCGCCATGCTGCTGCCGGTGTCCGCGCCGTTCCATTGCAAGCTGATGCAGCCCGCCGCCGACGCCATGGCCGAGGCGCTGGCCAAGGTCACGATCAAGGCGCCGGCCGCGCCGCTGGTCTCGAACGTGCTGGCAAGCGCCATCACCGATCCCGACGAAATCCGCCGCCGCCTGGTTGAACAGGTTACCGGTACCGTGCGCTGGCGCGAGTCGGTTGCCTATATGGCGGGACAGGGCGTCACCCGCTTCTTCGAGATTGGCGCGGGCAAGGTGCTGACCGGACTCGTCAAGCGTATTGCGGACGGCGCTATCGGCGTTGCCGTGGGCGGTCCGAACGACATTGCCGCCGCCAAGGATGCATTGGCCGCTGCGAAGCAGGGGTAGAGGAGTACTCGATGTTCGATCTGACTGGCAAAAAGGCGCTTGTCACCGGCGCGACCGGCGGCATCGGCGGCGCGATCGCGCAGGCTCTGCACGCGCAGGGCGCCACCGTTGCGATATCTGGAACGCGCAAGGAAGTGCTGGACGAACTGGCCGGCAAGCTTGGGGAGCGCGCCCTCGTGCTGCCCTGCAATCTCTCCAAGGCCGACGAGGTCGAGGCGCTCGTGCCGGCCGCGGAAGCTGCGATGGGTCAGGTCGACATTCTCATCGCCAACGCCGGCATCACGCGTGACAATCTGTTCGTTCAGCTTCGTGATGAGGATTGGGACGAGGTCATCAACGTCAATCTGACCGCGACCTTCCGCCTGGCGCGCGCCGCCACCAAATTGATGATGCGCAAGCGCTTCGGCCGCATCATCGCCATCACATCGGTGGTCGGCGTCACCGGCAATCCCGGGCAGGGCAATTACACCGCGTCGAAGGCCGGTCTGATCGGCATGATCAAGACGCTGGGCGCCGAATACGCCAAGCGCGGCGTCACCGCGAACTGCATCGCGCCCGGCTTCATCAAGACGCCGATGACGGATGCGCTCAACGACAAGCAGCGCGAGACGATTCTGACCAAGGTTCCGGCCAACCGTCTGGGGACGCCCGAGGACATTGCAGCAGCCGCCGTCTACCTGAGTTCGAACGAAGCAGCCTATGTCACCGGCCAGACCATCCACGTCAACGGCGGCATGGCCATGATCTGATACGCCGTTCCGCACTGCCCACATGGGCGGGCGGGATGCGGCAAACGGCCGTTTCCAGAGCGAATTGAGGCGTGTAGTCAAGGCAGTTGAAGTATGATAACCGGACCTTCAACGGATGGGCAAAGAACGCCATTGCAGGTTTTTGAAACCCTGTATATTGGCGATGCGGAGCCTTGGCCGTCGTTCGCCGGGCCTCCATCGGTTAAGGTGGGGCCAAATCAAAGTTCGTAAGCGAAGGCAGTCAACGACCACGACGGCTCGTATCGTCCCGGGGGGTCGGGTCTACAGGGAACAACACGAGGTTATGCAATGAGTGACATTGGCGAACGGGTTAAGAAGATCGTGGTCGAACACCTTGGTGTTGAACCCGAGAAGGTTGTCGACGCAGCGAGCTTCATCGACGACCTCGGCGCCGACAGTCTGGACACCGTCGAGCTGGTGATGGCGTTCGAAGAAGAATTCGGGTGCGAGATTCCGGACGACGCCGCTGAGACGATTCTCACCGTCGGCGACGCGACGAAGTTTCTCGAGAAGAACGCGAAGAGCTAGGGCTCTTCATTATCGCGGGACAACATTGAAACCGGACGGGCCGCTTCGCAGCGGTCAGCCGGTTTCTTGTTATTGGCCGTGAATCTTTCGATGCGGAGTTTCGGATATGAGGCGGGTTGTCGTCACTGGTCTCGGCATGGTGTCGCCACTCGGCTGCGGCGTCGAGCCGACCTGGAAACGCATCCTCAACGGCGAAAGCGGTGCGCGCAGGATCGAGAGCTTCGATGTCTCCGATCTGCAAACCAAATACGCCTGCACCGTCGTGCGTGGCGACGGCAGCAACGACAGCTTCAATCCCGATATCTGGATGGAGCCGAAGGACCAGCGCAAGGTCGACGACTTCATCATCTTCGGCATGGCCGCGGCCGGCCAGGCCCTCGACGATGCCAATTGGCATCCTGAGACCGAAGAAGACAAATGCGCGACCGGCACTATGATCGGGTCCGGCATCGGCGGCCTCACTGGCATCGCCGACACCGCCATCCTGCTCAAGGAACGCGGACCGCGGCGGGTTTCGCCGTTCTTCATTCCGGGCCGCCTGATCAATCTCGCCTCCGGCTATGTCTCGATCAAGCACGGGCTGAAGGGGCCGAATCATTCGGTGGTTACGGCCTGCTCGACCGGTGCGCACGCGGTCGGCGACGCCGCCCGCCTCATCGCGCTCGGCGATGCCGACGTCATGGTCGCCGGTGGCGCCGAGTCGCCGATTAGCCGCATCGGCATAGCCGGCTTCAACGCCGCGCGTGCGCTGTCGACCGGCTTCAACGAGACGCCCGAGAAGGCCTCGCGTCCCTACGACAAGGACCGCGATGGTTTCGTGATGGGTGAGGGCGCCGGCGTCCTCGTCCTGGAAGAGCTCGAGCACGCCCAGCGCCGCGGCGCCAGGATCTACGCCGAGGTGATCGGCTATGGTCTGTCGGGTGACGCCTATCACATTACATCGCCGTCACCCGATGGCAATGGCGGCTTCCGCAGCATGTCGGCTGCGCTCAAGCGCGCCGGCCTCACGGCATCCGACCTCGATTATATCAACGCGCACGGCACTTCGACGCCGCTCGGCGACGAGATCGAGCTCGGCGCGGTGGAGCGGCTGCTTGGCAACGCCGCCTCCAAGGTTGCGATGTCCTCGACCAAATCGTCGACCGGCCATTTGCTCGGTGCGGCCGGCGCGATCGAGGCGATCTTCGCCATCCTCGCGATTCGCGATAATGTCGTCCCGCCGACCATCAACCTGGACAACCCGTCGGTGGAGACTGCGATCGATCTCGTGCCGCACAAGGCGAAGGCACGCGAGGTCAACGTCGCGTTGTCGAATTCTTTTGGTTTCGGCGGTACTAATGCGTCGGTGATCGTCCGGCGCTTGGCCCATTAGTTTGTGTTTTCGACGAATCCACCGTTTTGCCGTATTCGGCGATAGTCATACTCGTGGGCGCGTGCATTTGGCTCGGCAAGCGATTGTCAGGCTGCGATTGAACCGGCAGGATTCAGGTTGCTTCAATGAGTGAAAGGCCGCCCATTTCGCCCCGCAGTCCGCGGGCAGCGCTCGAGCCCGAGCAGGTCCCGCCGCCGCCGAAACGATCGGAGCGGGCGCGCAATCCGTTCGTCGTGGTCGGCAACGCCATCATCACCCTGCTGCTGATCGCCATGCTCGGCGCCGGTGGCGTCTATTATTACGGCCGGCAGGTGCTCGAGGCGCCGGGGCCGCTCAAAGACGACAAGGTCGTCAACATTCCCCAGCGTGCGGGCAAGCGCGACATCGCCGAGACCCTCAACAGGGAAAGTGTGACTGACGTCAATCCGTGGGTGTTCATCGCGGCGGTGGCCGCGCTGAAGGCGAGCTCGGACCTGAAGCCCGGTGAATATTCGTTCCAGAAGAATGCGTCCTTGCGCGACGTCATCGCCACCATCGTCGAGGGCAAGGTCGTCCAGCACGCCGTTACGATTCCGGAAGGCCTGACCTCCGAGCAAATCGTGGCGCGGCTGTCCGACAACGACATCTTCACCGGCAGCGTGCGCGAATTGCCGCGTGAGGGCACGCTGCTGCCGGAGACCTACAAGTTCCCGCGGGGGACCCCGCGCGACCAAGTGATCCAGCGCATGCAGCAGGCGCACAAGCGCGTGCTCGCGGAGATCTGGGAGCGCCGCAGCCAGGACCTTCCGGTCAAGACTCCGGAGCAACTGGAGACGCTCGCCTCGATCGTCGAGAAGGAGACCGGCAAGCCGGATGAGCGCAGCCGGGTGGCTGCCGTGTTCGTCAATCGCCTCAAGCAGAAGATCAAGCTGCAGTCCGATCCGACCATCATCTACGGCCTCGTCGGCGGCAAGGGCACGCTCGGCCGCCCGATCAAGCGGAGCGAGATCACGCAGCCCTCGCCCTACAACACCTATGTGATCGAGGGCCTGCCGCCGGGCCCGATCGCCAACCCCGGCCGCGCCTCGCTGGAGGCCGCCGCCAACCCGGCCCGCACCCGCGACCTCTTTTTCGTCGCGGACGGCACCGGCGGGCATGCCTTCACCGAGACCTACGACGCGCACCAGAAAAACGTCGCCAAGCTGCGCGCGATGGAGAAGCAGATCCAGAACGACACGGTCGAGCCAGCCGACGACGCGCAGGCGCCGGCCGCCGCTGCGCCTGCGGCCGCTGATCCCGCGCCGACCGCGACCACGCCGGCCCGGCCGACCCAGCAGAAGAAGCCGCCGGCGCGGCCTGCTGGTCCGGCACCCGCCCGCCAGGGCGCCGTGCAGCCGTCGCCGCCGGTGATCCAGCGCTAGTTGCGCAGACCTGCCTACGGGACTTTGCGGATTACACTTTCCCGCAAAATAGTCTTAAGATTCGCGTGGCCTGATGGCCTTGCGAATCCTGTGTTTCCGGAGAATTTGACCTGATGGCGCTGTCGTCCATGACCGGCTTTGCCCGAAGCCACGGCGCGAGCGGGCCGTATACGTTCGAATGGGAATTGAAGTCGGTCAACGCCAAGGGCTTTGACTTGCGGGTGCGGCTGCCGCAGGGGTTCGACGAGCTCGAGGCCCATGCCAAGAAGCGCGCCGGCGAGCTGTTGTCGCGCGGCACTGTCTACGCCAATCTCACCGTCAAGCGCGCCAATGCGGCAGCCTCCGTCCGCGTCAATGAGGACGTGCTCAACGCCGTACTGAAGGCCGCCGCCGTGATCGCCGGCAAGGTCGACGCGGTGGCGCCGAGCGTCGATGGCCTCCTGGCTATCAAGGGTGTCATCGAGGTCGCCGAGCCCGAGGGCAACGAGGAGGAGGACAACACCGCGCGTTCTGCCGCAGCCAACGCATTCGACAAGGCGCTCGCCGATCTCGTCGAAATGCGCAAGCGCGAGGGCACCTCGCTCGGCCAGATCCTGACCCAGCGGGTCGACGAGGTCGAGGAACTCGCGAAGAAGGCGGAAGCGGCGCCCGGCCGCAAGCCGGAGGCGATCAAGGCCAGGCTCGCCGAGCAGATCGCCACTCTGCTGGACACCTCAGACCGTTTCGATTCAGATCGCCTGATGCAGGAGGCGATTCTGATCGCAACCCGCGCCGACATCCGCGAAGAGCTCGACCGCATCGCCTCGCACATCGCGCAGGCGCGCGAGCTGATCGGCAAGGGTGGTCCGATCGGGCGCAAGCTCGATTTCCTGGCGCAGGAGTTTCACCGCGAGGTCAACACCTGCTGCTCGAAGTCGAATGACATCGAGCTGACCAATACCGGGCTCGCCATGAAGAACGTGGTCGAGCAATTCCGCGAGCAGGTCCAGAATCTGGAGTGATCGATGACGACGGGCGGTCACGGAACTGACGGTGTCGAGCGGCGCGGGCTGATGTTCGTGCTGTCCTCGCCATCGGGCGCGGGCAAGACGACGCTGTCGCGGATGTTGCTCGAGCGGGAGCCCGGCCTAAAAATGTCAGTGTCGGCGACCACGCGTCAGATGCGGCCGGGAGAGGTCGAGGGGCGCGACTATTTCTTCGTTAGCAAGCCCAGGTTCGAGACGATGGTGGAACAGGGCGAACTGCTCGAATGGGCCACTGTGTTTGACAATCTTTACGGGACGCCGCGTGCGCCGGTGGAGGCGGCACTATCGGCCGGGCAAGACGTACTTTTCGACATCGACTGGCAGGGCACGCAGCAACTGCACCAGAAAGCGAGCGTCGACGTGGTTCGCGTCTTCATCCTGCCGCCGTCAGCCGGCGATCTCGAGAAGCGGCTGCATTCGCGTGCGCAGGATTCCGACGAGGTCATCCGCAAACGGATGAGCCGCGCCAGCCACGAGATGAGCCATTGGGCCGAATACGACTACATCGTCATCAACTACAATGTCGATGACGCCTTCGCCGAGGTGCAATCGATCCTGAAGGCCGAGCGCCTCAAGCGCGAGCGGCGGACTGGCCTCGTGAGCTTTGTGCGAGGGCTGCAAGGTCAGCTTCAAGGCTAGCAAGGTCGGCGTCAGGGCTGGGGTGCGTCAGCCGCGGCCCTTCCGTCGCCAGCCGCTCCAGCATCGCCGTGATGATATCGATGTCGACGGCGGGAGCCTCTTCGCGCGCATGGTCTTCATGCACGACCGCGTCGTGCTCTGCCGCCTCTTCGTGGTGGACATCGTCGGCGGCGAGCTGGGGCGCCGGGGCCTCGATCTCGAACTCGCCGTCGAAATAGTCGATCTCCGTCTCGTCAGGCTCTGCCGCCGCGACATCAATGGAACGGCCAGGCGCAGCAATCCGGCCGATCGCGTTGGAGAATGCGGCGATCTGCGGAGCTTCCACACGCATGGCATCGAAGTCCACGGGACGCGGCCGCTCGACGCGCCGCGTCGGCTCGGTGTGCCAGGGCGCACGGCTGCCGTCGTCGTCCTGCCGATGGTCCCAGTTGACGCGGCGATCTGCAGCCTGGACGCGCGAGCGTCCGCCGGCGAAGCGGTAGATCATGCTGGCGATGAGGCCGGCGAGCGTCAATGCGCCGACGATAACCAGCAGCAAGGTCTGGAGCGAGCCGGTCGGCTTGTCGGCGGCACTATCGGCGGTGGCGAGCGTCACCGGGGCAGGGGATGCCGCCGGCTTTGCGCTCGGCTGTACGGACGCCGCTGCAGGTGCGGCAGTCGTTGCAGGAGACGGCTGCGGTGAGGGCGAAGCGGGTGCGGCATCGGGCCAGCGCGTGGCGACAGCGGGCTGCGCCGCATTGGCATCAATGGTGCCGGGAACTGGCTGCATTGTGGCTGCGGCCGGCGCCGGCGCGCTCGCAGCGGAGCTGGTCTGCGGCGCAATGTATTCAGCATGCGCATTCTGCAGCGATTGCGGCGCAGTGGGAGCAGCATCCGGCGTGTCGGTCGTCGCCTGCGCGCTCTGCGTGGCCTTAAGACCTTCGGCGCGCAGATACCAGCATTGCCGCTTGGTCGAACGCTCGAGACGATAGAACCAGTGCTGGCCCTGCGGCGCGGCACCCTTCGGCGAGGCAAGACAATCGGCTGCCGCATTCGCAGTGCTTGCGGCCGCATTCGCAGTGCTTGCGGCGCTGGGTGCACTCGGCGCGTTCTGCGAAACAGCAGCCAATGGTGCGCCGGCAATGATACTGCCAATCAGCGCGGATATGAACTTTGCGGTGCGGTTGCCCATCCTGGTCTCCCGATTACGCATGACGCAACTCGTTACCTTTTCCTTCTCAACAAAGAGTTAGGTGGCAATGAGCCGCAAATCCGGAGAGGATGTGGCTTGAATCGGGCCTGCGCTGCGTTCGTTCCACCGCGAATTGGGTCATTTCGGAGGCGCGCTACCCATACTACGACCTCGCGAACACGCCTTCGCGATCTCGTGACCCGAAGGCCCGAGCGTTGTTGCATCGTTCGCGCGCTTTGAGACCAAAGGGCGCAGGGAAGGCCGGGCGCCGGGGCACCCGCAGGTCCGTGCGCTACGAAGATGCACACGGGGTGGACCACAGGTTGGCCGAACACCCGGCCTTCCCTGCGCGGTTGGTTTTAACGGTGTCCTTCGTGCTCTTGTGTCCGGAAAATCTGCCAGAATGTGCGAACGGGCGGTTCTGACCAACCGCCCGTCGCTGGATCTGAGCCCGTTCGTGCTCGAAGGCCTTGAGCCTGTCGGGGAGCGAGGGACAGATCCGGTGTCTTCCTCAACCCGAACAGTTGCATGGGCTTTGAGCCCGAACCGAGCAAGGAAGGGAGTGGATGATGGCACAAAACGATGTCGTTGTCGCCGGTATCGACGTGGCCAAGGACAAGGTGGATGTG
>NZ_AXAY01000005.1:0-157500 GCF_000473045.1 Bradyrhizobium sp. WSM3983
TGAGCTGCTGCCGGTTTGATGGACACCAAGATTGGGTGTTTCATGAAGCCGGAGGTTGTCATGCAGAGACGGAAGTTCAGTCGAGAGTTCAAGGTTGAGGCGGTCAAGCTTGTCAGGGAGCGCGGGGTGTCGGTGGCGCAAGCGGGCCGAGACCTGGGCGTGCATGAGAACGTGCTGCGCAAATGGGTGAAGGAGTTCGGCTCCGACCCTGTGCAGGCCTTCCCCGGCCACGGGCAGATGAAGCCTGAGCAATTGGAAATCGAGCGGCTGCGGCGCGAGGTCACCAAGCTGAAGGCAGAGCGGGACATCCTAAAAAAGGCCGCTGCCTACTTCGCGAAGGAAGCGACATGAAGTTCGTCTTCATCGCGAAGCACCGGAATATCTGGCCGGTGGCATGGCTATGCGAAGCAATGGGCGTGTCGCGGTCGGGCTTCCATGCCTGGCTGAACCGATCGCCCAGCGCCAGATCCCGAAGCGACGAGACGGTAGGCCAGCGGATCAAGGCAAGCTTCCTTGCCAGCGACCGGACCTACGGCGCACGGCGCGTCTGGAGAGACCTTCTGGCGGACGGCGTCGACTGCGGTCTGCATCGGATCGAGCGGCTGATGCGCCTGCAGGCCTTACGGGCGCGGCCAAGGCGCCGGCGCCTGCCGAAGGACGAAGGCAATCGCCAGATAGCGAACGTGCCGGCGAATCTTCTGGATCGTCAGTTTGTGGCCGAGCGGCCGAACCAGAAGTGGATCGCCGACTTCACCTACATCTGGACCGCCGAGGGCTGGCTCTATGTGTCGGCCGTGATCGACCTATTCTCGCGCCGGGTGGTCGGCTGGTCGATGAGCGCCAGCATGACAGCTCAGTTGGTTGCGGACGGCCTTCTGATGGCCATCTGGCGGCGCGGCAAGCCGGATGCCTTGATGCATCATTCCGATCGCGGCAGCCAATACGTCAGCGAACAGTTCCAGCGCTTGATGGCTGACAGCGGCATCGTTTGCAGCATGAGCCGGTCCGGCAATGTGTGGGACAACGCCGCGATGGAGAGCTTCTTCTCGTCGTTGAAGACCGAGCGCACCGAGCGCAAGACCTATCGAACCAGGAACGAGGCAAGAGCAGATGTGTTCGACTACATCGAGCGGTTCTATAACGCCGTCCGGCGTCATTCGACGATCGGATACCTCAGCCCTGTTGAGTTCGAGCGCAAGGTGGGATTAGCTTAACCGGGTGTCCATCAAACCGGCAGCAGCTCACCTTGCTCCACATAGCGATGGAAGCTGCTAAGCGACCAATCGCGCACCCGGGCGACGAGGCCGTGCTTCACAGGATTGAAATGAATGTAGTCGATGTGTCGCTCCAGGTCCGCGTCATCGCGAATTGCGTGCTCCCAATAGCGGCGCTGCCAGATGCCCTTCTCGCGCTTGAGTAGCTTGCTTGCCGAGCGCGCTTGCGGTTCTGAGCCTCGCGAAAAGCCGCCTTTGATCAGATTCCACCGAGACGAAAAATCGATGTCGTGGTCCGGAAGCGACCAAATGGAATGGAGATGGTCGGGCAGGATACAGATCGCGACCGTCTCGAATGGGCGGCGTTGTTGGACAGTCTGGTAAATTCGCCTGAGGCGATCAACATGATCCACAAGCAGGGTGCTTGAACGGTCGGCGAGCACGACCGTGAAGAAGAATGTGTTACCTTTCGCTCGGCGATATTGAGGCACTGTGACCTTCTCACCAAAGAGTGGTGGGCACGCTTCGCTTTGCCCACCCTACGATAGCTTGCTCGGACGATAGACTAGCGAGACGCCGTAGGGTGGGCAAAGGCGAGAAGCGTCGTGCCCACCAAAGTGTAGCTAACTGGTTTTGCCGCTTTTCTTCGGCTTCCGCTTGCAGGTGCCCGGCAGCATCGCGGCGAGGAAATCGCCGAGCGCTTCGACGCGCGCGGGGCGCGGGCCGCCGGGTGGGGTTACGAGATGCACGGCGCCTTCGGCCTGCTTCCAGTCTTTCAGGATCACTTCGACGGCGCCGGAGGAGATCGCATCGCCGACAATGAATTCAGGCAGCTCGGCGATGCCGAGGCCGGCGATCAGCGCGGGCATCACGGCTTCGCCATTGTTGACGCGAAGCTGGCCGCCGGGGCGGACGCTCGCCTGCTCGCCGGCGGAATTGGTGTAGTGCCAGACGTTCGGCGTGGAGAGGTAGGCGTAGCTGAAGCATTTGTGCCCGGCGAGATGCATCGGATGCGTCGGCCGGCCGTGTGTCTTGAGGTAGGACGGCGCCGCGACGGTGAAACGCGGCATGGTGAAGAGCCGCCGCGCGATCAGCGAGGAATCCGGAAGCCGGGCGATCCGCACCGCCATGTCAAAACCCTCGCCGATGAGATCGACGGTCGCATCGCTCAGATGCAGATCGACCGAGACTTCCGGATAGGTCTCGAAAAACTCCGGCAGCAGCGGCGCCACCGCCTTGATCCCGAACGTCATCGGCACCGCGAGCCGCACCAGGCCGCGCGGCGCCACCGATTGCGCCAGCGCCTCGTTCTCCGCCGCCTCGCCGTCGACCAAGAGGCGCGTGGCACGTTCGGCGAGCTTGTGCCCGGCATCGGTCAGCGCCAGCCGGCGCGAGGTGCGATTGAACAGGCGGGCGCCGAGCCGCTCCTCCAGGCGGGTCACGGCCTTCGACACCGTGGCCTTGGACATTGTGAGCTCGCCTGCGGCCCCCGCAAACGACCGTAATTCCACGACTTTTGCGAAAATCGCGAGCGCCTCGAAATCGGGGAGTTTTGCCACGGCAACCGTCCAATCAGGATATTTAAGGAAACAATGTGTTTCGACAGTTTCTATTTCTATACCACAGACGGACGCTTATCCAAGGTCATCAGACATTCAGGACTGGAGAAATCCAATGACCAAGAAGCTCTCAGGCAAGGTTGCCCTCGTCACCGGCGGCTCGCGCGGCATCGGTGCGGCCTCAGCCCGCGCTCTGGCCGACGAAGGCGCGGACGTCGCCATCAGCTACGTCGCCTCGCCCGAAAAGGCCGAAGCCGTCGTCAACGAATTGAAAGCCCGCGGCGTCAAGGCCCGCGCCTTCAGGGCGGACCAGGCCTCGGCCAGGGACGTGACGAACCTCGTCAACGACGTCGCCAGGGAATTCGGCCATCTTGACATTCTCGTCAACAACGCCGGCGTCGCCAATGGCGGCGCGATCGACGACGCCAACGCCGACACGGCCGCGCTGGAGCGGCAGGACCAGGTCAACGTGCATGGCGTGATCGCGGCGATCCGCGCCGCCTCGCAATTGATGGGTGAAGGCGGACGCATCGTCACCGTCGGCTCGATGCTCGCGGACCGCGCCTCGTTCCCGGGTCTTGCCGACTATGTCGCCACCAAGTCGGCCGTGGTCGGCTACACCAAGGGCGCGGCGCGCGACCTCGGCCCGCGCGGCATCACCGTCAACGTGGTGCAGCCCGGCTCGATCGACACCGACATGAACCCGAAGGACGGCGGCGAGTTCGCCGAGACGCAGCGCAAGCAGCACGCGCTGCAGCGCTTCGGACGGCCCGAGGAAGTCGCCGCCGGCGTCGTTTTCCTCGCCAGCCCGGAAGCCTCCTTCGTCACCGGCACCGTGCTCAATGTCGACGGAGGGTTTGGCGCATAACGCCAAATCCTTCCCCTCCAATCAGGTCACCACTTCCATGATCGAACTCAGACCTTTCAACAAGCTCGGCGGCGCCGACCACGGCTGGCTCAATGCCAAGCATCATTTCTCCTTCGGAAGCCACTACGACCCGAACAACATGGGTCACGGATCCTTGCGGGTGTGGAATGACGACGAGATCGCGCCAAACACCGGCTTTCCCGCGCATCCCCACGCCAACATGGAAATCATCACCTATGTGCGCGAGGGCGCGATCACCCATCAGGACAGCCTTGGCAACGAGGGCCGCACTGAAGCGGGCGACGTGCAGGTGATGAGTGCCGGCAGCGGCATCCGCCACTCCGAGTACAATCTCGAGCCGACGCAGACCCGGATCTTCCAGATCTGGATCGAGCCGACCGCGCGCGGGGGACAACCGACCTGGGGCTCCAAGCCGTTCCCGAAGTCGGATCGCTCCGGCAAGCTCGTGACGATTGCGAGCGGTATCGAGGGCGACACCGACGCGCTGCCGATCCGCGCCGATGCGCGGGTGCTCGCCACCACGCTGAAGGCCGGCGAGAGCGCCGAGTACGAGCCCGAGAGGACGCGGCACCTCTACCTGGTGCCCGCGGCAGGCGCGGTCGAGATCAACGGCGTGCGGGTCAACGCCCGCGACGGCGCCGCGATCCGCGACGAGGCCAGGCTGAAGATCACGGCGCTCGAAGACTCCGAGTTCGTGCTGGTCGACGCGGTCTAGCAACGCTCTCCGCCCTGGCCGGGATTCTCCCGGCCATCCATGCCCTTCCACACGGAAACAAGAACACGGATGCCCGGGACATCTAGCGCGAAGACGCGCTTCTGCCCGGGCATGACGATCCCAACAACCAGCAATCAAACCAACCCAACGGAGACCACCATGACCAAAGTTCTCGTCCTCTATTATTCCGCCTATGGCCACATCGAAGCGATGGCGAACGCCGTTGCTGAAGGCGCGCGCGAAGCCGGCGCCACCGTCGACATCAAGCGCGTGCCCGAACTGGTGCCGGCCGAGGTCGCAAAGGCTTCCTATTACAAGGTCGATCAGGCCGCCCCTGTCGCCAAGATCGAGGATCTCGCCAATTACGACGCGATCATCGTCGGCACCGGCACCCGTTTCGGCCGCATGGCCTCGCAGATGGCGAACTTTCTGGACCAGGCCGGCGGGCTGTGGGCCAAGGGCGCGCTGCATGGCAAGGTCGGCGGCGCCTTCACGGCCAGCGCGACCCAGCATGGCGGCCAGGAGACGACGCTGTTCTCGATCATCACCAACCTCCTGCATTTCGGCATGGTGGTCGTCGGCATGAACTATGGCTTTGCCGGCCAGATGAAGCTCGACGAGGTCACCGGCGGTGCGCCCTACGGCGCCACCACGATCACCGGCGGCGACGGCAGCCGCCAGCCCAGCGCCAACGAGCTCGCCGGCGCGCGCTATCAGGGACGCCAGATCGCGGAGACCGCAAAAAAGCTGCACGGTTAAGCCTGGGCCTCTCGACAAGCCGCATGGCAGATGCGACGCGGGCGGCATTCTCTCGAGGAATGCCGCCCCATCTGCGCCGGCTGCGCGGGATCTTGAGTATCAGGCCTGCGTGATGTCCGCGTGCGGCGGGATGCTGACCGCCGGCGCAGATGCGGGCGCCGATGAAAGCCACCAGCCGTCGCCGGAAAACCAGCAGGTGTCGTCGGGCGCGTCCCCTCGCCGCAACGACTGCACGCTCTCCCATCCCTTTGCGAACGCCTCGGCCAGTCGCCGGCCGGCCTCCGCATCCTGAAGTCCGGCGCAGCCGATGAATTGGGCGCGGCCCAGGAATTTCGCCGGCCAAGCCGTGCCCTGTTCCGGGCGCGTGATCATCAGCATGCCGCCGTGCACGCCCTCCGGCGCCAGCGGAAACACCAGCCGGCCGCCGGGGCGTAACGCCGCGAGCCATTCCGTGGCCGGCTGCGCCGCGCCCGCACAGACATAAATCACGTCGACATCAGGCAGATCGGACGCAATGCCCGAGCGCTCGCGCAGTTCAATTGTGGCGATGTCTTTCAAATTCCCGCGCGCGAGCCCCGCCAGGCGTTCGTCGATCTCATAGGCATAGACCCGGCCATTGGGACCGGCGAGCTCGGCGAGAACGGCGGTGTAATAGCCGGTGCCCGCGCCGATCTGCAGCACGGTCTCGCCTTCCCTGACGCCGGCGCCACTGAGCCAATAGGCGTGCGCGCCGGGCATGCCGATGTTGAGGCCGCGCACCGAATCCAGCGCCAAAAGTGCGTTCTGATAGAGAAAGGCGGGATCATCGTCGGGCGTCACGACATAAGGATGGCCACCCAAGGAGATCGACCACGGCCCGGGTCCGGCGAAGGGCTCGCGTCTCACCTTGCGAAACGCCTGCTCGATGCGGGGGTCCGTGGTCTTGGCGGCAGCGCAGATCAACTGCGCATAGAATGCGCGAAATTTGTCCGAATGATCGTCCATGTCGCCTCCTCGCGGCGACGATAGCACAATCATTGCGATATTAGAGTGACCCAGCAACCCGCGAGCGTGGACCGCTCTAACGCGTGCCCTTGCCCATCACCCTCGCCGCGAAGGCAGAGAGCCTCGGATGGCGGCGCAAGCCCTGGGCGGCATGGTCGCGCAGCATATAAGGCACCCCGCGCCAGGACAGCGCGACGCTGACGTCGGTCAGCGGCACCCGCTCGGCGCCGAAGCGGCGCTTGTAATCGTGATTGCCGATGCTGAGATCGAAGCGCCGCACGCCCTGCGCATGCAGCGCCGCCATGGTGCGCTCGGTCACGAGCAGCCCGGGCGAGCAATTCGCCCACGACTTGCCGGCATGGCCGATGCGCAGCAAATAATAGGTCGCGCCGTATCTGACGCCAAACGTGGTCGCGACAATGCCCTCGTCGCAGACGAGCGCCGAAACCACCGCATAGCCTTCCGTAACCCCCTGCCGAGCCACCTCGCGATAGAAGTCGGCATGAGCCTCGTCGTTGAGGACGAACCTCGCGCCGAGCTGCTGCATGCGCTCCTGCTGCTGGACGTCCATCACGTCAAGAAGCTCGTGCGCGCGAATAACGTCGCTGGCGATCTCGAACCGCGCGCCGCCGTGACGGCTGAACACGCGCCAGCATCGCGGCATCTGCATGCGCTTGATCGACGCCTGATAGTCCGCATATTCGTCGCCGGTCAGCACGAGATTGCCGTTGAGCGAACACGAGCCGAGCCGACCGAGCGACACCAGCGGGTTCGGCTTCGCCCCGACATAGGCCGGCAACTTCTTCAGGCGCAGCAGGTCGAAGCCATCAGGCAAGGCGCGCAACGCGTCCACGAACGCCGCGCTGATCGCTTGCGCGCCGGCCGCATCGAAACTCGCGTCGCAAGCCAGGATCGGGGCGTTGTTGTCGGAGACACCGAGATCGGCAAACTCGACGACGCGGATGCCGCGCCTGACGTGGCTGAACATCGGCACCATCGCGATGTCCTTGCCGCTCGTCGTATCGGCGATGACAGCGATCAGCGGCGCGACGCCGTGAAAGGCCTCGTACCAGGCACCTAACCAGTAACCATGCTGGAATGCGGTGCGATGGCCGGCGTTCAGGCGCAATGCGGCCTGTCGCCAGTCACGCATGAAATCGACTGAGATTCCCGACGTGCTGGACACCCGGCCATCTAGTTGTTCGACGCTGAGAAACGCCATTTGCGGGGGCATACAGTTACTGAACGTGTCCAGATAGATTATGTTTTGTCGCAGACCACAAGTTACGTCGCTGCTTATCGTTAAGCCGATACCGTCACGGCGCGCGCAATGTCCCGATATGGAACGCGCGGCTGCGACAAGCTGTCAGCGATCGGGTCCATTTGCGTGACGCATTGGAACCTGGCGAGGAAATGCAACCCGGCGACCGCGAGCGCGAACATGAACCAGACCGGGTTCTGCCGCTCGAGCAGGAAGGTCTCGGTCGTCCCGAAATACAGGCCGAACAGCCAGATGGTCAGGAACAGCTTACCCAGCGCGTGGCTACGGTTGTGGGCCTGGACCTGCTGGAAATTGCGCAGCGGCGCAACCACGAAGATGAGGACGACCAGCAGCAGGCCAGGCAGGCCGATGGTGACGGCGAGGTCGAGATAGCTGTTGTGGCTGTGGGCCGCCGTCACCGCCCATTCCGAGCCCTGGGTGGTCCGCCCCTCCGCCGCGCCGTCCCAGAACGCCGCATAGCCGTGACCAATGATCGGCTTTTCCGCGACGGCCGAGAGCGCAAACTCCCAGACCTCGGCACGGCCGGTGAAAGTGGGATCGACCGGAAGCGCCCGCGTGATGCTGCCGAGCACCGGGGTCATGACACTGCCGACCGTCAGCAAATTCATCACGATCAGCGGCGCAAAGCAGATGATCCGCTTCAGCCACAGGCTCCTGATAACATAGACCAGCGATGCCAGGGCATAGATGGCAAGGCACAGCACCGACGACGTCTTGCCGCCGGTGAAGACCAGGAAGATGCCGGCAAGCAGCGCGATAGCAGGCCCCATCACGAAGGAGCCGACGGCCGACAGGTAAATGCCGACATAGACCAGGACGGTCATCACCGGCGAGGCGATGTTCTTGTGGCCAAAACTGCCGCGCCAGTCGCCGGCAAGCTGCGGCTCGGTGATGTCGAGCGCGCTGTGGATCGAATATTGCGGGGCAAAGAGGACGCCGAGATAGCACACCACCAGCAGCACCAGCGCGGCGCCGCCGAGGCACAGATTGAAGCTCCGGTGTGTCGGCGGCAGCAGCGGCAGCAGGACGGCAAGCGTGGTTGCGCTGGCGGCAAGCACGAAGCGCTGGATCGAGACCTCGCGGCTCTCGGAAAATGCGAGATCGATCAGCATCCAGCCGATCAGGCAGAGATGCAGCGGCGTGACCAGGCTTCTGAGCGAGGCCGCGTCGGTGGTGAGGGTGAACAGCACCGCGACCACGGCCAGCAATCCGAACAAGATGTAGGTCGTCGCCAATCGTCCGCTGACGACGGTGGCGACGTCGGGGTTGCGCAAGTCTGGAAACGGATCGAGCGTTATCAGGACCAAAAGCAGGGCAGTGACGGCAACAAGACAGCGCGCCGCGCTCACGACGCTGAACCTCGCCAGCTCGTCGCGCAACGCATGGCCGAGCGAGCGGGCCTCGACGTCAGTCATGTCTGCGGCGCTGCGATCCATGCCTCAAGGCCGGGTGGGACGATGCGGGACGTCAGAGGTCTAGCCCATCCCCGTTAACCATCCGTCAACCAGCATGCCGGACGCGGCAGGAATCCGGCTCTGCCGTGCGACGCTGCGCGCGATCTCGTAATATTGCAGCGCGCGCTGCTCCAGCGTGAGATTGTCCAGGATGTAGCCGCGCGGATCGAATTTGCCCGCGGTGCAGCCGGCCCAGAAATCGGTCCAGCGGTCCTCGAAGCCGGCGCGGTCCGTGAATTTGAGCCCGCAGCGATCATCCCAATAGGGCACCGATGACACCGGCTCGAACTGCACCCGGTGCGGATAGTAGTCGGGATCCGGCCACGGGCCGCCGGGATCCCAGGCGAACACCGGCACACCGCAGGACAGCGCCTGCTGATAGGCAATGCCCTGGCTCTCGTTCTGGCACAGGAAGATCATCGCGCGCGAGTGCCGGAGCGCTGCTTGATAATCGTCCTCCTTGTAGCTGCCATAACGCAACTCGGTGAAGGAGCGACCTTCCTTGATCAGCCGCGCGCGAACCGGCTCGACCAGCTCCGGCACGTAGCGCTCGCGGTCCCAGCTGACCTTGTCGTAGAGGAGGACGTCGACGGTCTTCCCGCCCGGGCGCGACGGCGCCCACAAATCAGTGTCGATGCCGACGGGCCAGGCTTCCGTCTCAGGCCAATGGGCCCGGTACATCTCCGCATACCACGGACCGGGCACCAGGAATTTCCGGACTGGAAGCCGCTTGAACAGGTCGGGATCGTCCAACGGATGATTATAGGCACAAACGCCAAGCAGGATCGGGTTCTTCCATGCAAACTTGTCGAGCAGGAAGGCTCGGCCGATGATGCAGGCAACTTCCTCGGGATACTGCGCGATGTAGCCGTAGTCGTTGACGCGATAGCGGATGCCGAGCCGGTCGAGCCCTGCACAGAGATTGAGGAACACGCGCAGCTGCCCGCTCATCCGCGGCTCGCCGAACAGCATCTTGCGCGCCATGCGACGCAGATGACGGTCGCCGGGAAACCAGCGATCGTCCTTGTCCTCGTAGAACAGGTTGAGGATCATGTCGTCGGGATCGTAGTCGAATGTCTTTGCGGGCACAGGATCCATCCGCGGCAATCAGGCCCCTCATTTCGCATGAGACCGGCTGTCGCACCTCTCGAAAGCTGCGACAGACTTAGCGCCACAGGCTTAACGCTAATCTACGAAACCGACGACATGACGGCCTTCGCAACAACGATTTGATCGTTATGTGGGTATCATCCGCGACGACCAGAGCTGTTGCCGCCTTCGCCTGGTTAACAGATCCTTAAACACGACGAGCCATCGCTTGACCCTCACCGACGCCATGCTCGATCCACCGGCCGGTGCGCCCGCGGCGGCGGATGCGCGCGCGATGCCGCCTGTGGTTTCTGTCGTCACTCCTGCGAAGAATGCCGCGGCCTATATCGGCGAAACCATCGCAAGCGCGCTGGCGCAAGCCGATGTCTCCGAGGTGATCGTCGTCGATGACGGCTCGACCGATGACACTGTGGCGATCGTCCAGGCCATCCGCGATCCACGGCTGTGCCTGATCATGAACGACGCCAGCGGCGTGTCGGCTGCACGAAATCTCGGCGCACGAGGCGCGCGCGGGGACTGGCTGATGTTCCTTGATGCCGATGATCGCCTGCGCGCCGATGCGGTGACGACACTACTGACGGCGGCGAAGACCGCTCCGCACGCGGTGCTGGTCTATGGCGACTACAACACGATCGACAGCGCGGGACAGGCGATCGGCCGCCGCGGCCTCCTGAAGGGACGTCTCAAGCCGTCCGGCAACGTGCTGGAGCGCTTGGCCTGCGGCAATTTCATCGTCAATGGCGGCATCATGCTGGTTCGCGCGGAGGCCTTCCGCGCCACCGGCGGCTTCGACGTCTCGCTCCGCTATTGCGAGGACTGGCATTGCTGGTGCCGCCTCGCCGCAACAGGTGAGTTCGCCTATGTGCCGGAACTCCTGCTCGACTACCGCCTGCACACAGCCAACACCATGAACGCCGCGGTGCGGACGCCGCAGGACTTCTTCCCGGCGGTCGCGCGGGTGTTCGACGATGAATTGATCCTCGGCAAGCTGCCGTCCGGCGCGGCGCCCCGGCTGCGGCGAGCAGCCGAAATCCATCTGGTGACCTATGCGGCGATGCAAGCGATACGCTTCAGGAGATACCGCGAAGCGCTCACTTATCTCGGTATGGTCGGCCGGCGCTCGCTCAAGGCGATGCCGCGATCCGCGATCAAGATCGCTCTTTCCTATCTTGGAATCTAGCGGCTGACGCGTCAGGAAACGATCTTCGAGGCCTCATAGGGCTTCGGATCGTAACCGAATGCCGCGAGAGCAGAACCGACGGCCACCAGCATCGGATGCATCGCAACGACCGCTTTCGATGACGTCAGCAGGCGAGCCGAGCGTACCAGCGACAGCGGCAGCCGTCCCAAGGTCTGCGCGAACACGCGCACCCGTGCTGCCGCGCTCTGCGCGGCCTTGTACTGCACACGGTAGTTGATGACCCCAATGCGCAGGCCGCGCCTTGCGATCCAGCCGAGGCTGGTGCGGCTCTGCGGCACGGTCTCTGTGATGACGGCTTCCGCGGTCCAGTGGAAGGTCATGCCGGCATTGCGGCCGCGATAGAAGAAGTCGCAGTCTCCGCCGCCAAGGAAATTGAAGCGCAGATCGAAGGCGGGGCTGCCGAGCCGCTCGAATGCCGCGCGCGTGATCAGGCAATTGCCGCAGCCATAGATCAGCGGCACCGCACCGGTGTAGTCGTAAGTGGGGCAGAAGGCGGGATGACGCGCCAGCCAAGGCTGGCTGTCGTCGTCGAATACCGGCAGCACCGGTCCACCGACCACGTCGGCACCGGTCGCCTCCGCGGTGCGGACCATCAATTCAAGCCAGTCGGGCGAAGCGATCTCGTCATCGTCGATCATCAGAAAACGGGTTGCGGCGGGAAACAGCGCCTGCGCCGTCTCGAACGCGGCGTTGATCGCCTGACAATTGCCCTGCCGCTTCTCGGCCAGGCAGATGCCCTGGAGCTTGCCGGAAGCGAGATACTCGGCGGCCACCGATGCGCTCGCGCGCCCGGCCGCATCGTTCTCGACCATGACCACCGCGAAGGAGCGCGGAGTGCGCTGGTCGACGAGCGAGTCCAGCGTCAGCCGCAGATGTTGCGGGCGACGGAAGCAGGGAATGCAGACGACGATGCCGACCGAGAGATCAATGACGCGCGAGCTCGCCGCGATCTCCCGGTTGGGATCGCGCAACGTTTCCGAGATCCGGCTGGCGGACAGGTCTGTCGGGATCAGCGTCATGACCTTTTCAATGTCCGAGATTCATTGAGAAAGCCCTGCATCAAACGCCGTCCCGACACGGCCGCGCGGGACAGATGCGTCCCAAAATGGACGGCCTGCTCCAGCGCTCAAGCTGCACCGCGACGGCAATGTCCAGACTACGAGGCATCCTATCATACGCTTAACTGCTTTCGCGTGTTTTCCCTGCGAATTCCTGCGCGTGTGATACTGCAATCTGCGGTCCATCGCCCGCCAACAGCGCAACATGGACAATGCCGTAGTTAACGCATGGGTGCGTTAACCCGACCGTAAGCACCGCGACCGGCGAAGGCGCGCGGCATCAGATTTGCTCTTCGGGCACGAGAGTTTTTTCCTGTAAATTTGAGTCGAACAAGCGCGGTTATAAAACATGAACAAGTCAGCCACGATCGAGTTCGCGACAGCTACCAGTGCCCAAGCCCCCACAAGTCCTGCGCACACCCAGGCACTGCTCGACCTCGTCGCCGGCGAAGCCCGCGACAGCCTGCTCGGCGTTCACGAGGTGCTGCGCCGCGAGCTGCCGCAAGGCCGGCTTGCGATCTACGAGGCCGGCGGCGGCTCCTCGAGCTTCCTGCCGATGGACGTGCTCGGCCGCAGCCACGTCACCGTCGTCGACATCGACGAAGACCAGGTCCGCAACAACACCTACGCCGACGCGGCGATCCTTGGCGACGTGCAGACCTATCGGTTCGGCCCTGAAACCTTCGACGTCGTGATCTGCTACAACGTGATCGAGCACCTACCCGATGTCGAGGCGGCGCTCCTGAACTTCCGCGATGCGCTCAAGCACGGCGGCATGATCCTGATCGGCGCGCCCAATCCACGCTCGCTGTCGGGCGTCGTCACCAAGCACTCGCCGCACTGGTTTCATGTCTGGTTCTACCGGAACATCCGCGGCATCAAGACCGCCGGCCTGCCCGGCGAGGCGCCGTTCCCGACTTTCTTCCATCCGCTGGTGACGCTGTCGAAGCTCGAAGCGTTCGCAGCCGCCCATGGCCTGGAGATGATCTACCGCCGTGAGGTCGAAAGCCCGCGCTATCCCGAGATGCGCCAGCGTAAGCCGCTGTTCGCCGCCCTCGTCGACGCCGGCGCCGCTGTGATGAACGCCGTGCTTCCGCGCGGCACCGACGTCCGCCGCGGCGACTACCACGTCATCCTGCGGAAGCGCTGACGGCCATGCGCGCGCAGGCCGGCCAAGACGCTGCAAAGCCGCATGCGCGCGCACCGTTGGGCATGCACGGTAACGAACCGTTAATCACCGGGGGACCGACGCCGCCGAAGCGTCACAAGGACGCGGCAGATCGTGGCTCGCGCTTAAACGCTTTGTTTGCCATTTCGGTGAATAGTCCCTCAATGAGTATCGTTAATTTTCCCTGTTGCGTTGATTGCGCGCCTATATCCCCGGTGCGAGGCGTCAAGCGAAGAGTAGCCCCTCAGCCCGCGGCCGTTGGAATGAAAGCTGGGGATTATGCTCGACTATAACCAGCCGATCGACCGGGCCAGACATCCGACGATGTCGGAGGCCCCGCAGCGGACGTCCGAGGCCAGCTTCAACGTGCTGGAGCTCGTCAGCCTGCTATGGCGGCGCAAGATTGCGATCGCCTCCGCGGCGCTGATCGGCGCCTGCCTCGCGGTCACCGTCGGCAAGAGCCTGACACCCCGCTACACCGCGACCGCCCAGCTTTATGTCGACCCGCGCGAGCTTCAGCTCGTCGATCGCGAGCTCACACCGCGCGCGCAGGACGTCTCCGGCATGTCCATGGTGGTGGAGAGCCAGGCGCGCCTGATCACGTCCAACAGCGTGCTGCTGCAGGTGATCCAGCAGGCCAATCTCGACAAGGATCCCGAATTCGGCGGCGGCGGCGATACCAAGACCTTGATGAATTCGCTGCCGGGCCTGATCGGCCTTCAGCAGCGCGCGCCGTCCGCGGCTGACGTCAAGGACGTGCAGCTTGCGGCACTCGACGCGCTGAACAAGCACATCACGATTCGAAAGGGCGACAAGAGCTTCATCGTCGACATCGAGGTCTGGTCGACCGACCCCGCGAAGGCGGCGATGCTCGCCAATACGCTGACCAACACCTACCTCACGGACTCCCGCAATTCGCAGGCGCTGGCGGCGCGGCGCGCCACCAGTGAATTGTCCGGCCGGCTGAAGGAGCTGCGCGAGCGGTTGCGCAACGCCGAGACCGCGCTTGCGACCTACAAGGCACAGAACAATTTCGTCGGCACCCAGGACTCGCTGATCAGCGATCAGCAACTCTCCAATAGCAACCAGCGGCTGTCCGCGGCCCGCGCGGCGACGATGGACGCGCAGGCGCGGCTGGACCAGATCGACGCGAACAAGCGGACCGCTGCGGATGCAGGCGCCATTCCCGAAGCCCTGCAGTCGCCGACGATCGCGAACCTCCGCGCGCAATATGCCGACGCCCGCAAGAAATATGCGGAGCAGACCGCCGAGCTCGGCCCGCGGCACCCGGCGCTGCGGCAGACCGAAAAGCAGGTCGAGGATCTCAAGCGCACCATCAGCGAGGAGATCGAGCGCTTTGCGCTGTCGGCCAAGAACGACCTGACCCGTGCCCGCGACTACGAGGCATCGCTCAACCGGGCGCTGGAAGTCCAGAAGCGGCAGAGCGTGCAGCTCAGCCAGGCCGCCGTGCGCCTGCGCGAGCTCGAGCGCGAGGCCGACGCCAGCCGCGACGTCTATCAATCCTTCCTCAAGCGCTCGCGCGAGACCGAGGAGCAGGAAACCCTGAACACATCGGCTGCCCGCGTCATCGGCGAGGCCACGATACCGCAGCGTCGTTCGTTCCCGCCGGCGATGAGCCTGTTCGCCATGATCGGCTTCATCTTCGGTGGACTTGCCGCCGCCTGCTGGTTCGTCGCGGCCGAGCATCTGTTCAACGGCGCGACCGCCCCCGAACCGAGCCGCCGCGAGCGCACGCCGTCGCCGGATCTTACGAGACCTCAGCCGGAACCCGCGGCGCCTTCACCTGCGCTCGCGCTGGTCGAGAAGCCGCTGATCGCCCGCCTTCAGGAGGCCGACGTCATCCGCACGCTCGGCGCCATTCTCGCCACCGGCAGCGGCGTCGATCTGACCCGCGTCGGCTGGCCGACGCTGCGCCCCGGATTTCCGCTGACGACGCTGCTCAACGCCTTGCGCGACATGCGGGCGGCGATGGCTCGTCGTGCCGGCGGCAAGACCATGCCGGTGATGGCGCTGGTCGGCGCCGGCGATACCACCGGGCGCAGCGTGACCGCGCTGAATTTCGCGCTCGCAGCGGCGCGCGACGGCAGCCGTGTGCTGATGATCGACGCCGACCATCAGGCGCATACGCTCTCGAACAGGATCAATCGTCCCGGCAAGAGCGAGCCGGCCAAGCTTGGCTGGCTCTCGATCGGCAGCAAGGCCGCGCGCGAGATCAAGACCGCCAACGGCATCTCGGTGCTGCCGGCGACCGAGAGCGATGCCGGCAAAGCCGCTGACGCCATCCGCAGGGCAATCGCACAGGCGCGCTCGGCCGGCGGCTATGACCTCGTCATTCTCGACGGCCCCGCGATGCCGCTCACGGCTGCCGGCCGCAAGCTGCTCGACAGCGCCGACGCGCTGGTGGCAGTGCTGCCGACCAGCCTCGACATCAACGATAGCATGGAAGAGATCCTGTCCGCGCTCGGCGGCACCGAGCGCAAACTCGTCGGCGTCGTGCTCGACGAGCTCACGCCAGCAACGCAACCGCGCCAGCGAGGCAGACAATATGCTTGAGCGCCGCGTCAATCTTCAAGGTCGGGCCGCAACCGCCGAGGTGCCACGGATCACCGTCGGCGGCCTTCGCATGGCCGCACTCGACCTGGAAGCGACCGCCGATTTCATGATCGAGGCAACCGATCCGCGTCACCGCATCGGCCGGCCGCTGTACCTGACCTCGGCCAACGGCGAAGTGCTGGCGCGCTGCTCGACAGAGCCGCAGACCGAACGCCTGTTCCGCGCCGCCGATCTGATCAATGCCGACGGCCAGCCGCTGGTGGCGGCATCCAGGCTGCAGTCCTGGTTTCCGCTGCCGGAGCGCGTTGCCACGACAGACCTGTTCCATGTTGTCGCGCGCAAGGCTGAAGTTGCCGGCCGCACTTTCTACATGCTCGGCGCCAGCGAGGAAGAGAACGATGCAGCGGTGAAGAAAGTCCAAAACCTGTATCCGAAGCTCAAGATCGTCGGATACAGCCATGGCTATCTCCGCGGCGACGCGCTGCGTGCCAAGGTCGAGGAGATCAACGCTCTTGCGCCGGATTGCCTGTGGGTCGCGCTCGGCGTGCCTTCCGAGCAGGCTTTCGTCGAGGAATACACGCCGCTGCTGACCAATGTCGGGGTCATCAAGACCTCGGGCGGCCTGTTCAACTTCCTGTCGGGCAGCCGCTCGCGCGCGCCGCAATGGATGCAGCGGATCGGACTCGAATGGGCCTGGCGAAGCTGGCTCGAGCCGCGCCGCCTGTTGTGGCGCTATTTGACCACCAACCCCCGCGCGATCTATCTTCTCTTCAGCCGCAACCGGCCCTTCAATCGCTGAAGAGAGTAGAACGACATGAATGACCGGCCGATTGTTCTCGTCACGGGAGGCGCGGGCTATATTGGCTCGCATGCCTGCCGCGCCCTTTCCGCTGCCGGCTATCGGCCCGTCGTGTATGACAATCTCACAACAGGTCATCGCAGCTTCGTGGCCGGAGAGCTGGTGGCGGGCGATCTGCTCGATGGCGCGACGCTGGCGCGTGCCTTTGCCGACCACAAGGTGACGGCGGTGATGCATTTCGCGGCGGCGAGCCTCGTTGGCGAGTCCATGACCGACCCTCAAAAGTATTACATCAACAACGTCCAGGGCACGCTGTCGCTACTGCAGGCGATGCGGAACGCCGGCTGCCACCGCATCGTGTTCTCCTCGACCGGTGCGGTCTATGGCAACGCCGATTCCAAGGCGCTTCCGGAGGACTTTCCCTGCGCGCCGATCAATCCTTACGGCGCTTCGAAATGGATGATCGAGCGCATGCTCGCCGACTACCGCGCGGCCTACGGCTTCGGTGCGTTCTGCCTGCGCTATTTCAATGCCAGCGGCGCCGATCCGGCCGGCGGCATCGGCGAATTGCGTGACAACGAGACCCATCTCATCCCGCGCGCCATGATGGCGTTGCAGGGCCATGTCGAGTTCGCCGTGTTCGGCGACGATTACGACACGCCCGACGGCACTGCGATCCGCGACTACATCCATGTCACCGACCTCGCGGCGGCGCATGTCGCGGCTCTGAAGCTGCTGGAAACGGAACATGCCGGCGGCAGCTTCAATCTCGGCACCGGCGCAGGCTTCTCGGTGCGCGAGATCCTCACCGCCATCAAGCAGGAGACTGGGCGCGAGGTGCCGCACACCGTCAAGCCGCGCCGTGCCGGCGATCCGACCTATCTCGTGGCAGACCCCTCTGCCGCGCGAAAGGCGCTGAACTTCGTGCCGCGCCATTCCGACCTGCCGACCGTGATCCGCACCGCCTGGGCCTGGCACCAGAAGGCGCATCCGCTCAAGGTCCGTTAAACAACCGTATTACGACTTGCTGGTTAGGCCCCTGAGCGGCTAAAGAGGTTGTTGCAGCCGGCGTCGGCGAATGTCCCGACAGCCGCATGTTGCGTGTATGGCCGCCCATGGAAGCTGCACGCGTAGCTCAGCCAATAGTGCGAGCCGATTCTTCACAGCGAAAGGCCACGATCGAGTCTGCGCATCGGCCTGCTTTCAGGCGCGGCCCAAGGAGCACGGAGCGAATGCATCAGGCCGCAAGGCTGCAATTCGAGCGCGTGATGGACGAGCTCGTTCTCTGGCACGCAGTGCCCGAGGGCGAACGCTCGCCGGCACCGGCGTGGTGGTGGGGTCCGGCGATGGCGATGTGCGACACGCACGAGCCGATGCGACACAAATGGTGTTGTGAGCTTGGCCTGGGCGACGGCTCAAGCTTTGCCGAAGGTGCGAATGCCCTTTTCACGCTGTTCGCTGAGCAGACCTCGCTAACGTGGCCGAATGATTTTCCGCGCAAGGCGGAGATCAAGGAAGACGACATCCGCGAACTGCACCCGCTGCCGTCAGACGACAGCGCGTTTCAGCCCTAGCGCCGCGGCTTCGTCCGCGGCCGGGTCCGTCTCCGGCTGGAGTGGCGGCGCGACGGGCAACTCCATGGGCCGCAGCAACTCGGCCATCTGCTTCGCCGGCAGCGGCTTCGCGATGAGGAAGCCCTGCATCTCGTCACAGCCATGGGTGCGCAGGAATGCCTCCTGCTCGGCGTTCTCGACGCCCTCGGCGACCACGGTCATGCCGAGCGCCTTGCCCATGCTGATGATCGCCTGCGCGATCGCCTGATCCTCCGAATCCTGCGGCAGATCGCGCACGAAGGAGCGGTCGATCTTGATGGTGTCGATCGGGAAGTGCTTCATCAGCGACATCGACGAATAGCCGGTGCCGAAATCGTCGATGGCAAGCCGGATACCTCGGCTCTGAATGGCGTCGAGCACCTTCAGCGCGCGTCCGACATTGCGCATCATCATGCTCTCGGTGACCTCGATCTGGAGCAGTACCGGCGACATGCCAGAGGCCGCCAAGGCCTCGTCAACGTCCTGCAACAGATGCTCGTCGGCAAATTGTCGCGGCGACAGGTTGACCGCCATCGACACCGGCAACAGGCCGCGGCGCTGCCAGGCCATCGCCTGCGCGCAGGCTTCCTTCACCACCCAACGGCCGATCGGCACGATCAGGCCGGTCTCTTCGGCAAGCGGAATGAACTGCGCCGGCGAGATATTGCCGAGATCGGGATGGCTCCAGCGCAACAGCGCTTCCACGCCGGTGATCTGGCCGGTCTCCATGTCGACCTTGGGCTGGTAGTTCAACGAGAACTGCTCACGCTCCAGCGCCCGGCGCAGCGCGCTTTCGAGCGACAGCCGCTCGATCGACTGCGTCTTCACTTCCTTGGAGAAGAACCGATAGCCGTTCTTGCCGTCTTCCTTGGCGAGATACATCGCCATGTCGGCGTTCTTGGTCAGCGTCTGCGCGTCGGCGCCGTTGGCCGGATACATCGCGATGCCGATCGAGGCCGTGGTGTGGCACTCATGGCCGGCGAGCTCCATGGGCTCGGCGAGCGCCGTCAGCAGCCCGGTGGCGATGCGCTGGACGTCGTCGATCTCGCCGCATTGGTCGAGGATCAGCACGAACTCGTCGCCGCCAAGGCGCGCCACGACGTCGCTTGCCCGCAGCGCGCCGCGCAAACGGTTCGCCACCTCGAGCAAGAGCAAATCGCCGGCCTCATGGCCCAGCGAATCGTTGATGACCTTGAAGCGGTCGAGGTCGATGAACAACACCGCGAAACGGTGATCATGGCGTTGCGCCGCGTCGATTGCCTCGCGCAGCAGCCCGTTGAAAGTCTCGCGGTTCGGCAGGTCGGTCAGGCTGTCATGCGACGCGAGATATTCGATACGCTCGTCCGCCTCATTCTTCTCGTCGGCACGATCGAAATTCTCCATCGCGAAAGCGACGTTGTCGGCCAGGCGCTGCAACAGTTCGACGAACTCGGTGGTAAAAGTCTCCTGCTCGATCGACATGTAGATCATGACGCCGACCGGCTTGTCGTGCGTGATCAGCGGGAACGCCGCGCCGGAGCGCGCGCCGTCGCTCTGCACGACGGCATGGAAGGCGCTTACACGGTTGTCGTTGACATAGTCGTTGCTGACACAGGGCCGCCGGGTGCGGAACGCCGTGCCGCTCATGCCGCGGCCTTCGGGCCGGTCGGCGTCGATGGAGAGACGAACGTTTCTCGTGGTCTCGGCTGACGGCCCCGCGGCCGCGACGATCTCGAGCTGGTCGGTGTCGGCGCTAGCCAGCGCAATGGTCGTCGAGGTGAACTTGCCGCCAGTGGACGCAGCCTGACACACCAGCTCGAACAGCTCGCCGCGCGACTTGGCGCGGACGATTGCCTCATTGGTAGCGCTCAGCGCCGCGAACATGCGGGTCAGGCGCTCCTTCTGCGCCTCGGTCCGAGACCGCTCCTCGGCCCGGTCGAAATTGTCCAGTGCAAAGGAGACGTTCTCCGCCAGGCGCCCCAGGAGCTGGATGAGATCGGGCGTGAAGGTGCCTTCATCCGGCGAAAGGAACAGCAGGACGCCGATGGCGTCGGTGCCATTCTTCATCAACGGGAAGCAGCCGCCCGACCGGGTGGCCTGATCGCACGCGATTCGGCGCCAATGCGTCGCACGAACGTCGGTGAGCAACTCGTTCGCGACGGAAGGCGCCTTGGTCCGGAACGCGGTGCCGGCGAGGCCCCGTCCTTCCGGCTCGTCGGCGGACGTGGCGAAGCGCCATTTCTCGACGTGATGGCGACACTCGCCCTTGGTGACGACAATGTCGAGATTGCGGCCGCTCGGGTCCACCATTGCAATGGTTGCCGAAGAGAAGGTGCCGCCGAGCACGGCTGCGTCGCAGACCGCTTCGAACAATTCGGCCCGGGTCTTCACCCGCATGATCGCTTCGTTGGTCGCGCTCAGCGCTTCCAGCATGCCGCGCAGGCGATTGCGCTGCATTTCGGCTTTCGCCTTCTCGTCCGCGCGGTCGAAATTCTCGAGGGCGAAGGCGACATTGGCCTGGAGCCGTTGCAGCAGCTCGACGAATTCCGGCGTGAACGTTCCGCGCTCCGGCGAGTTGAAGAGAAATACACCTTCGACACGATCGCCGTTGAACAGCGGCAGCGCCGCGGAGGATCCGATGCCGTTGCGGCGGGCGTTGGCCTGCCAGGGCTTGATCCGGTCGTCGGACAGCACGTCGTTGCTGATGCAAGGCTGGCGCGTGCGGAAGGCCGTTCCCGTCAACCCGCGCCCTTCGGGCACCTGATCGGAGCTGGAGAATTTGAAGTTGCGGACCGTATCCGCGTTCGGCCCGTAGCAGGCGACGACGCGGAGCAGCTTGGCATCGTGATCGATCAGCGCGATGGCGGCCGAGGTGAACTTGGCCCCCTTCGCCGTCGCTTCGCAGACGAGGTCGAACAGCTCGGCCCGCGAGTGCGCGCGCAGGATCGCCTCGTTGGTCGCGCTCAGCGCCGCATACATGCGCGCCAGGCGATCCTCTTCCTCGGCGATCCGCGCCTTCTCGGCCTCACGGTCGAAATTATCAATGGCGAAACAGACGTTCTCGGCGATGCGCAGCATCAGCGCGACGACTCCCTCGTCCCTGGCCCAGGACTGGCTGAGGAAGGACAGGATGACGCCGATGCTTTGGCCATGCCTGGTCAGGGGGGCCGCGATGCAGGCGGCAACGCCTGTGTTGAGATTGGCCTGCTCCCACGGCGTTCCCTTGGTGCGGTGTGCGAGATCGCGTTCGACAAAGGGCTTCTTCGTCCGGAACACCTCGCCGGAAATGCCGCGACCATAGGGATTTTCGGGATCGACGGAGTAGCGAGTCTGGGCGACCATCTCCACGTTTTCACCGGTGCCGGCGACGGGCTTCAGCCAATGGGAGTCCTGCTCCTTCAGCAGGACGAATGTCGCCAGCGACTTGCCGCCGTGCACCGAGGCATCGCACACGAGCTGGAATAACTCATGCTCGGTTTTCGCGCGCAGGATCGCCTCGTTGGTCGCGCTGAGAGCGCCGAACATGCGGTTGAGCCGCCGCGTCGCGCGCTCGCCGGATCGCCGCGCCGTCTCGCGTTCGAAATTCTCCAGTGCATAGGAAATGTTGGACGACATGCGCTCGAACAGCGAGACCATCTGCTCAGTCAACGAGCCGGCCTCGCTGCGGGTCACGAACAGCACACCGACGCTCTTGCCGTTGCACAGAAGCGGCAGCGCAGCGGTCGCACCGATATGCGCCTCGGCCGCACCCTCGCGCCACGCCAGCGAGCGCGGATCGTTCAGATAGTCGTTGCTGATGCAGGGCCTCTGGTTGCGAAACGCCTCGCCGCCGACGCCGGAGCCTTCGGGCGTGCCCGCTTCGGTGGTGATCTCGATCGCGCGCAGGCGCGCGGCGTCGTCGCCGCAGCCGGCAGCAAAGCGCAAGCGCTGGCCACCCGGCTCCACCAGGAACACGGCAACGGCCATGAAGTCCCCGCTCGAAAACCCGGCGTCGCAGACCATCTGGTACAGCTCGTCCGGCGATTTCGCGTAGAGGATCGCTTCATTGATGGCGCTCAACGCCGCAAAGGTGCGCGCGAGTGTCGTCGGCACGATCTCAACTCCCGGGCATTTCTGCCGATTTCTCCCGGGTGCCTTAATGAACGGGGATCGCCTAAGTGGTCGTTATTGCGCGGTGGAAACCGCCGATCAAAGTAAACGAGCTGCGAATAGCGGGCGCGAAACTATCGGGAATACCGCCGCACGGGAGGAATTGACGACCAAAGGCGCGCTCTCTTTACGAATTTGCAGCCCTGTATTGGTTTACGGGAGATTGATATCGCAGCCCCGCTTTGAGACGATGGCACCCAACAAGCAGCCCGTTAAGGGCACAAAGCCGAGGGAACGCCATGCCCATCGTCAAGGCCGACCGCCTCACGCGCGTAGCCGCTGCGCTGCTCCGTGCCGCCGGCGCCTCCGAGGAAGAAGCCGATGCCGTTGCCGTCGGCTGCGTCAACGCCAATCTCGCCGGCCACGACTCCCACGGCATCATCGCGGTCCCGACCTATATCGACCGCATCAAGGCCGGACACATCGTCCCCGGCGCCAAATGGACCATCGTCCAGGAATCGCCGACCACGACCGTGATCGACGGCCATTGGGGTTTTGGTTTCCACGTCAACGCCAAGGCGATGGCGCTGACGATCGACAAGGCGAAGACGGCGAATGTCGCCGCCTGCACCGTGTTCCGGCAGAGCCATGTCGGCCGCCTCGCCGCCTATCCGCTGATGGCGATGCGCGCAGGCATGATCGGCATTGCGACGGCGGACTCGGGCCGTTCGCCGAAACATGTGGCGCCATTCGACGGCAAGGAGGCGCGGCTCGGCACCAACCCGATCTCGATCGCCGTGCCGTCCGATCTCGATGCGCCGTTCTATCTGGACATGGCGACATCGGCAGTCGCGGCCGGCAAGATCCAGCTCGCGGTCGCCCGCGGCGAGGAGATTCCGACCGGTTGGATCATCGATACCGAAGGACGGCACACCACTGATCCCACGCAATATCGCAAGGGCGGCGCACTGCTGCCGCTTGGCGGCACCGAGGGCTACAAGGGCAGCGGGCTTGCCGCCATGGTCGAGGTGCTGTGCGGCCTGCTCACCGGTCTTGGTTTCGGCGTCGAGCCGACGGGACGGCACAATGACGGATGTTTCATGGCGGTGTTCAACGTCGCCGCATTCCGCCCGCTGAAGGAGTTCAAGCGCGAGGTCGCGGAGTTCGCGCAATATCTGAAATCGACGCCTCCGTCCGAGGGCAGCAAGGGAGTCTATTATCCCGGCGAGATCGAGGGCGTGCGCGAGCAGCAGCGCCTGCGCGACGGCATCGAAATCGAGGATACGACCTGGGAGAAGCTGCGCGCGCTGGCGCGCGAATACAGGCTCGACACAGTCCTCGACCTGGCCTGAGGCAATTCGGAGAACAGCAGCATGAATCGGCAGATGGTCCTGGTTGGCTTCCTTCAGGCGCAGAACTGCACGAACTTGCCGAGCTCGTGGCGGCATCCGGACTCGCGCGCCGATTCGATGTCGGCGGATTATTACCAGGAGATTGCGCGCATTCTCGAGGCCGGCAAATTCCACATGGCCTTCTTCGACGATCGCCTCGCGATGCCGGACCGTTACGGCAACGACCACGCCCACACCGTCGAATACGGCATCCGCTGCGTGAAGATGGACCCGTTGATCGTGCTGACCACGATGGGCATGGTCACCGACAAGCTCGGACTGGGAGCGACCTGCTCGACGACTTACTACGAGCCGTTCGATGTCGCCCGCCGCTTTGCCACGCTCGATCTGATGTCGGGCGGCCGCGCGGGCTGGAACGTCGTGACCTCGCTCAATGACGGCGAGGCGCTCAATATGGGGCGGGACTCCCATCCCGAACATGATTCCCGCTACGACAAGGCCGACGAGTTCATGGAGGTGGTGCTCGGTCATTGGGACACATGGGAAGATGGCGCGCTCATCATGGACAAGACGAGCGGCCGCTTTGCCGATCCGACCAAGGTGAAGCGGCTCGACCACAAGGGCGCGGCCTTCAAATCGCGCGGCCCGTTCACCGTGCCGCGCTCGGACCAGGGCCACCCTGTTATCATCCAGGCCGGCGCATCCGGCCGCGGCCAGCGCTTTGCCGGCCGATGGGGCGAGGTCATCTTCACCGCCGCGCGCAATCTCGCCGGCGCCAAGGAAGGCTATGCGTCCGTGCACAACGAGGCGGCCGGGGCCGGCCGCGATCCGGAGCAGATGTTCCTCTGCAATCTGACGACGCCGGTCTGCGCCGCGACCAAGGCTGAAGCCGAGGACAAGATGGCGCTGATCAACAAGCTCCCGCTGGAGATCGACGCGCTGTCGCTGCTCGCCGAAGCGCTCAATTACGACTTCGCGTCCAAGGACCTCGACGCGCCGCTCACGACAGACGAGCTCAAGAGCATGCAGGGCATTCTGGGCATCCGCGACGGCGTGCTGAAGAATTCCGGCAAGAGCAATCCGAGCGCGCGCGACTTCGTCACCTTCTCCGGCCGCGGCCAGGTGCATGACGCCATGGTCGGCGGCCCCAAGGAGATCGCGGACAAACTGGAAGAGATGTTCGTCGAGCGCGGCTGCGACGGCTTTGTCATCGCCGCCACCTACGTGCCCGGCTCCTATGCCGATTTCGTCCAGCACGTCGTGCCGGAATTGCAGCGGCGCGGGCTGTTCCAGAAGGACTATCGCGGCAAGACGTTGCGGGAAAATCTCGGGCTGAAGCGGCCGGCTGCGGGTGCCTGGAAAGTCCAGCCGCGCGACGCCGCGGAATAATAACGAGGACAGACCATGCGCTGGCTGAAATTCACCGCCTCCGGCAAAACCACCTGGGGCCTGGTCGAAGGCGACCAGGTCATCGCGGTCGACGGCGATCCCTTCAGTGAATGGCAGCGCACGTCGCGCACGCATCCGCTGACGCAGGTCAAGATCGAGCTGCCGTTGATTCCGCGCACCTTCTATTGCGTCGGCCTGAACTACCTAAAACATCTGAAGGAAGCCGCCGACAAGCGCGGCGAAGTGCCTGCCGTCCCTGAACGGCCCGAGATCGGCTATCGCGCGCAGAACGCGCTGATCGCGCATGACGCGGATGTCGTGATCCCGTCCTTCGCGACGGAGAAGATCCACTACGAGGGCGAGCTCGCCGTCGTCATCGGCAAGAAGGTGAAGCATCTGGCCGCAGAGAACGCGATGGATTGCGTGTTCGGCTACACCATCGGCAACGATGTCAGCGAACGCTCTTGGCAGAAGGCCGACCGCAGCCTGTGGCGCTCGAAGAACGCCGACTCGTTCAAGCCGATGGGGCCGTGGATCGAGACCGAGGCCGATCTCGCGACGATGGAAACCATCGTCCGGGTCAATGGTAAGGAGACCAACCGCTTCCACACCAACGACATGATCTTTGGCGTGGTGCCGTTCCTGGTCGAGCTGACGAAGTATTTTACGCTGTGGCCGGGTGATGTGATCTGGATGGGCACGGACGGGGCCTCGCCCGATATCAAGCACGGCGATGTCGTGGAGATCGACATCACCGGCATCGGCACGCTGCGGAACCGGTTCGTGCGCGAGCAGCGGTAGACGCATTGCGCGATGCCGCAGGATCTCCTATCGCGCAGTCAGGGAGCAGAAGTCCGTACTCAGATCAGCTCGTGGCGCCCGAGCGACCCTTTACATGGTCGATGAAGGCCCGCAACTTCGGCATGATTTGCCGATGGCCGGGATAATAGAGAAACACACCCGGGGTCATCGGCACGAATTGCTCCAGCACGGGGACGAGTTTTCCGGTCTTCACGGCGTCTGTGGCCAGCGGCCCGGGCGCCTGCGCAAGGCCCACGCCTTCGACGGCGGCTCCGAGCATCGTGGGAAAGTCGTTGGCGATGAAAGGTCCCGAAACGGCAATCTCGATCGAACGACCGTTGTCATTGAGCGACCACGCGGCGAGCGCACCGTTCGATCGTCGCAATCTCAAGCACGCGTGCTCGCGCAAATCGTCCGGGCGCTTGGGCCGGCCGCAACGGGCGAGGTAAGTCGGGCTGGCGACGATGACGAGAGGTAATGGCTTCGTCAGGCGCACCGCGACCATGTCAGGGGCTATGAACTGGCCCATCCTGATGCCAGCGTCAAAACCTCCGGTTGCGAGATCGACCAGTTCTTCGCTTGCCGCAAGCTCCACCTCGATCTCGGGAAATTCCCGGCAGAACGACGCGATGAGCGGCTCTAGCAGGATCGGTACGACCGAACGCGGCACGGTGAGACGCAGCAGCCCGGCCGGCCGCTGGCCGAGATCACGCGCAGCACCGCTTGCCGCGATGAGCTCCTCGAAAGCAGGCCTTGCGCGTGCAAAAAATTTTTCGCCGGCTTCGGTGAGACCGACGCTGCGGGTCGTGCGGAGGAAGAGCACGGCACCAACGCGCGCCTCGAGCGCTCGTATGGCCTGACTGATCGCCGACGGCGTGACCCCGAGTTCAGCCGCGGCCCGGCGGAAACTGCGGTGCTGGGCGACACTCAGAAACGCCTCCACGCCGTCCAGCGCTCCGTGCCTGACTGTGAAGTTCTGCTTCATGGCCCATCAACATTATCGCGAATAGTCGCTCGCGGAAAGTGGCCTTACATCCGAATTGCAAATGAACCGCACCGGAGAGACGAGAGCGATGAAGGCAATCCGCAACGTCATCCTGGCACTCACCCTCACACTAACAGGTGTTACCTCCATGGCCGATCCATCCCTTGCCCAAACACAAGCCACATCACCAACTACCGGCGTCATGGTCATTCTGACCGCCAAGGCGGGCGTCACACGCGAACAGATCATGGCGGTCATGCCCGATGAAATCAGGCAGACGGTCCAGCTCTATCTCAACGGAACGGTTCGTGAATGGTATTCGCGGTCCGACGGGCGCGGAGCCGTCTTCCTGCTCGACGCCAAGGATGTCGCCGAAGGACACGCGATCATGGATGCCCTGCCGCTCGCCAGGCAGGATCTCATTGACCACGAGTACATCGCAGTCGGTCCGCTGATGCCGCTCCGCCTGCTCATGACCAAACCCTGAGCGCCCCCGACGTCGAACCGAATCGACAGGCTTCGACCGGGCGAACCATTACAAGGACATCCGAACGTGCCACCGGGCTTCAACATTCCATTCGTCCTCAGTGTCGCAGGCGCCTTGCTGGCAAGCGCGGTGGTGGCCTCCGTCTATGTTTGGCCCCTTGTCCGTGCGATGCCGCGTTATGACGCCCTGAGACTTCTCGCAGCCTTCCATGCGTTCCGCTTCCTGGGGATGAACTTCATGGTCGCTGGGTTCGTCTCCCCGGAGTTGAGCCCGGATTTCGCCAGCGAAGTCGGATGGGGAGATCTCATCGCCGCCACTCTCGCACTCATCTCAATGGCGGCGCTCTCCTGGCGATGGTCGATCGCCATTCCGATGGTCTGGATCTTCAACGTCTGGGGTACGCTCGATCTCCTGAATGCATATTACGTGGGCGCGACGAAGATCCAGAACCCCGGCCTGTTCGGCGCCGGCATTTATATCCCGGCCCTTTACGTGCCCTTGCTGCTGGTCGGCCGCGTTCTCGTCTTCATGCTTCTGCTGAAGCCTGGGTTGGAAGCAAAGAGATCGTGATGCGAGAGGTGAGGTGGTGGGCACGGCGCTATGCGCCTTTGCCCGCCCTACGGCAGCTGCGCCAGTTGATCAAAACGGCAGCTCAACGCTCGTCTTGATCTCCTTCAGCACCACATTGCTGCGGACGTAGCGGATGCCGGGGATACGAAACATGAACTCGTCGAGGAAGCGGTTGTAGGCCGCCATATCCTGCACGACGACGCGCAGATGATAATCGGCGTCACCCGTGGTCGCAAAACACTCCAGCACCTCGCGACGCGTGGTGACGCGGGAGACGAACTCGTCGACGAATTTGGCGTCGTGCCGCTCCAGCGAGACGTGGAGGATGGCGGACATCGCAAAGCCCGCCTGCTCGCGCGCGACCAGCGCCGCATAGCCGCGGATGACGCCGCTTTCCTCAAGCGCACGCACCCGGCGCCAGCAGGCCGAGGTCGACATGCCGACCTCGTCGGCAAGCTGCTGGTTGGTGGCGCGGCCGTCCTTCTGGAGATGAGCGAGAATCCGCGTGTCCTGGTCTTCGATCATCGAGAGCCCTCAAATCGATAAAATCTACCAGATTTTTCCACGTAATGCAAAATTCTACCGATCCTGGCGTCCGTGGCGGGATGAATAGGTAAGACCTACCAGCGCGCCGGGCTTAACCTTCGCCCAATCGGCAGGATGCCGCGTGAGGTCCGCCATGGACGCCATTTCGTCACTCGACGCCTACGAGCTCTCCGATCGTTATGATCGGGAGGAGGGCCGCGTCTTCCTCACGGGCACGCAGGCCATCGTCCGCATTGCGCTCGACCAGATCAGGCGCGATCGCGCTGCGGGGCTCAACACCGCCGGCTTCATCTCCGGCTATCGCGGCTCGCCGCTCGGCGGCATCGATCTCGAACTGTGGCGCATCCAGCAGCGATTGAAGCTGGACCGCATCGAATTCCTCCCCGCCGTGAACGAGGACCTCGCCGCAACTGCCGTACTCGGCTCGCAGCAGGTCGAAACCCAAGCCGACCGCGAGGTCGATGGTGTGTTCGGGCTCTGGTACGGCAAGGGTCCCGGCGTCGATCGCTCCGGCGACGCGCTCAAGCACGGCAATGCCTACGGCTCGTCGCCACATGGCGGCGTGCTGGTGGTCGCCGGCGACGACCATGGCTGCGTGTCGTCCTCGATGCCCCACCAGTCCGACGTCGCCTTCATGAGCTGGTTCATGCCGACGCTGCACCCCGCAAGCGTCAGTGAGTATCTCGAATTCGGCGAGTACGGCTACGCGCTGAGCCGCTTCTCCGGCATGTGGGTCGGCTTCAAGGCAATCTCGGAGATCGTCGAGTCAGGCGCGTCCGTCGCGCTGCGCCCGCCGCGCCTCTTCCGCACGCCCGACTTCACGCCACCGCCGGGCGGACTGCACTATCGCTGGCCCGATCTGCCGGGCCCGCAGATCGAGGAGCGGCTCGAGGCGAAGAAGCACGCGGTCTACGCCTTCGCCAAAGCCAATCCGATCGATCGCCATATCTACGACATCCCCAATGCCACCTACGGCATCGTCACGACAGGCAAGGCGCATCTCGATCTGATGGAAGCGCTGCGGCTGATGGGGCTCGACGAGGCCGCCTGCCGCAGCATCGGCATCGACATCTACAAGGTCGGCATGGTGTGGCCGCTGGCGCTGCACGACGCCATGGATTTCGTGAAAGGCAAGCGCGAGATCCTCGTCGTCGAGGAGAAGCGCGGCATCATCGAGAGCCAGTTCAAGGAATATTTTTACGACTATCCCGGTGCAAAACCCGAGCGCATGGTCGGCAAGCACGACGAAACCGGCGCGCGGCTGATCTCCTGGATCGGCGAATTGTCACCGCGCGCGCTGGCGTCCGTGCTCGCCCGCCGGCTCGATCCGATGTTTCCGGGCCTCAATCTTGCCGCGCGCGCCGCCGCGCTGCTGCCGGAAGCCGAGCGCACGATCAACGTCGCAGGCGCGACGCGCACGCCTTATTTCTGCTCCGGATGTCCGCACAACACCTCGACAAAGGTGCCCGAGGGATCGAAGGCGCTGGCCGGCATCGGCTGCCATTTCATGGCGAGCTGGATGGACCGCGAGACCTCGTCGCTGATCCAGATGGGCGGCGAAGGCGTGAACTGGGCCGCGTCGTCACGGTTCACCGGCCACAAGCACGTGTTCCAGAATCTCGGCGAAGGCACCTATTACCATTCCGGCTCGATGGCGATCCGCCAGGCGATCGCTGCCAAGGCCAACATCACCTACAAGATCCTGTTCAACGATGCCGTCGCCATGACCGGCGGCCAGCCGGTCGATGGTCCCATCAGCGTGCATGCCATCGCGCACAGCGTCCGGGCCGAGGGCGTGGCCCGCATCGCGCTGGTGTCGGACGATCCCGCGCAGTTCTCGCCCGCAGATCTGCCTAGCGGCGTTACCATTCATCCGCGCGAGGAGATGGATGCCGTGCAGCGCGAGCTGCGCGACATCTCCGGCGTCTCGGTGCTGATCTATCAGCAGACCTGCGCCACCGAGAAGCGGCGTCGGCGCAAGCGCGGACAGATGGCTGACCCAAAGCGCTTTGCCTATATCAACGACCTCGTCTGCGAAGGCTGCGGCGACTGCTCGGTCGAGTCCAATTGCCTCAGCGTCGAGCCGAAGGAGACGCCGTTCGGCCGCAAGCGTCAGATCAATCTGTCGGCGTGCAACAAGGATTTTTCCTGCCTCAACGGATTCTGCCCGAGCTTCGTCACCGTCGAAGGCGCAACGCGCCGGAAAAAGACCGCGAGCGAGATCGATGCAATCGGTCGCGCGGCCACGCTCCCCCTGCCCGCCCCCGCCACGCTCGATCGCCCTTACGATCTGCTCGTGACTGGCGTCGGCGGCACCGGCGTGATCACGGTCGGCGCGCTGATCGGCATGGCCGCGCACCTGGAACGAAGCGGCGTCTCGGTGCTGGATTTTACCGGCTTTGCGCAGAAGTTTGGCCCGGTGCTGAGCTACATCCGCCTTGCTTCAAGTCCCGAGGCGCTGCACCAGGTCCGCATCGACCAGGGCGCGGCCGATGCGCTGATCGGCTGCGATCTCGTCGTCAGCTCCTCGCCGAAGGCGTCCGGCACCTATCGCCGCGGCACGCGCGCTGCAATCAACACCGCGGAGATGCCGACCGGCGACGTGGTCCGTTTCCGCGATGCCGATCTCGCCTCCCCTGCCCGCCTTCGGGCGATCCGGCAGGTCATCGGCAGCGACAATCTCGACAGCATCAACGCCAACGCGCTGGCCGAACGCCTGCTCGGCGATGCAGTCTATGCCAATATCATCATGCTGGGCTTTGCCTGGCAGCGCAGCCTGGTGCCGGTTTCGCTATCGGCGCTGCTGCGTGCGATCGAGCTCAATGGCGTCGCGGTCGAACGCAACAAGCAGGCTTTTGCCTGGGGTCGGATCGCCGCGGCCGATCCAGACTTCTTGCCGAAGGTGAACGAGACGCCAAAGGCCGAGACGCTCGACCAGCTTATCGGGCGGCGCGCTGATTTCCTCACCGCCTATCAGGATGGGGCTTATGCGGCGCGCTATCGAGCACTGGTCGCAAAAGTTCGTGCTGCCGAAGCCGCCCTCAACAGCGAGGCCCTGACCGAGGCCGTCGCCCGCGCTCTCTTCAAGCTGATGGCCTACAAGGATGAGTACGAGGTCGCGCGCCTGCACATGCAGAGCAGCTTCCTTGACGAGCTGAAGCGCGAATTCGAAGGCGACTTCAACGTCCAGTATCACCTTGCCCCACCGTTCCTGCCGTCCAAGCACGACGCCCGCGGCCGCCCGCGCAAGCGCGCCTTCGGTCAGTGGATCCAGATGCCCCTTGCCATGCTGGCGCGGCTGAAGGGATTGCGTGGGACGCCGTTCGATCCGTTCGGCTACACAGCCGAACGGAGGGCCGAGCGGGAGCTGATCATCTGGTATGAAGGCTTGATCGAACGGATAATCGGCGGGCTCGACGCGGCGCATCTACCCGATCTCATCATCATCGCAAAGGCGCCGATGGAGATTCGCGGCTACGGCCCGGTGAAGGATACCGCAATTGCCATGGTAAAGCCGGAGGTCGATCGGCTGCTCGCCACTATCGCCGCATCATCGCCTGCCAAGATACGCGCTTACGGTTGACGTGGCGCCAGCGAGGCTCCAGCCTCCCCGATTGGAAGCGGCTCCCTCATGGAGCCGGCAATCGGGTGACACATCATGAATTTCGATCAGTTGACCCTGACCCAGGCTGCTGCCGAGCTTGCTGCCGGAAAAATCACGAGCCACGCGCTCACCTCCGCGGCGCTCGCCCACGCCAAGGCCAATGCGGACCTCAACGCCTTCGTCACGCTGGATGAGGCCGGCGCCCTGAAGGCCGCTGTCGCGTTCGACGCGCAGGGCGCAGGCGCCGCGAGCAAGCCGCTCGGCGGCGTCCCCATCGTCATCAAGGACAATATCGAGGTCGCTGGATTGCCCTGTAGCGCCGGCACGCCCGCGCTGAAAGATTACGTTCCGAAGGCCGACGCGCCCGTGGTCGCGAAGTTGCGAGCCGCCGGCGCGGTCATCATCGGCAAGACCAGCATGCACGAGCTCGCCTTCGGCATCTCCGGCTACAATACCGCGTTCAAGACCGGCACGGAGTTCGGCGTGCGCAACGCCTATGATCGCGCCCTGATCGCCGGCGGTTCGTCGTCGGGAACGGGCGCCGCGGTCGGCGCGCGAATTGTCGCGGGCGGGCTTGGCACCGACACCGGCGGATCGGTCCGGGTGCCGGCTGCGCTGAACGGATGCGCCTCGCTTCGCCCGACCGCTGGCCGCTATCCGCAACAGGGTATCGCGCCGATCTCGCACACCCGCGACACTGCGGGTCCGATAGCTGCGACCATGACCGATGTCGCACTGCTCGATCGCATCATCGCGGGTGGCGACGAGGTTACGCCGGCTGATCTGAAGCAGGTCCGCATCGGCCTCGTGAAGACGATGCTGACCAATCTCGATGCCGACACTGATGCTGCCTTTCAGGCGGCCGTCGCGAAACTGAAAGCCCAGGGCGTAACGGTCGTCGAAACCGAGATGCCGGAGCTCACAGGCCTCAATGGCCAGGTCGGCTTTCCCGTCGCGCTGTACGAGGCCTATGACGACATGGTCGCGTATCTCAAGCACACCGGCACCGGCCTCAGCATCGACGCGCTGGCAAAGGACATCGCCAGTCTCGACGTCAAGGGCATCTTTGATGGCCTTGTGATCCCGCGCAAACTGCCAGGTCCCGACAATACGTTGCTCGATGCCGCGCCAATCTACGACGCAGCAATCAAGACCGCACGTCCCGCGCTGCAGTCGCTTTACAGCAGAACCTTTGCCGGCAACAAGCTCGACGCGATCGCCTTTCCGACCACGCCGCGTGTCGCGATCGCCTCCAATCCGGAGTCCAGCAGCCTCGAGAATTTCGGCCTGTTCATCCAGAACACCGATCCCGGCAGCAATGCCGGCATTCCCGGTATTCAGATCCCGATCGCGTTGGGGGCGACCAGTGGATTACCGATCGGACTTGAACTGGACGGCCCGGCAGGTAGCGACGAACGGCTGCTTGCGATCGGCATGGCGCTGGATGCCGTATTCGGACGGCTGCCGCCGCCGCGTTGAGGCGAGCGCATATCTATCCCCTCACCCTGAGGAGCTTGCGAAGCAAGCGTCTCGAAGGGCGAGGCCACGGGCCACCATCCTTCGAGACGCGCGTTCCGCGCTCCTCAGGATGAGGAACGAGCAGCGCCTCACGAATACGGATTGATCAGCTTCTGCTGCTCGGCGCTGTGATGCACGAGCATGTCGATGAAGGTCCGGACCTTCGCCGACAGATGATGCTTGTGCGGATAGACCGCATTCATCGACATCTCGACCGGCCGGTATTCCGGCAAGAGGCGCACCAGCCGGCCGGCGTCGAGATCGTCCCCCACCAGGAAACCGGCCGCCAGGCTGACGCCAACGCCCTGCACCGCCGCTTCGCGCAGGGCCTCGCCGCTGTTGGTGATCAGATTGCCTGAGACGCGCACCGAGGCCGGGGTGCCCTTGCGATCGAAGAAGCGCCATTCGTCGAAGGGGTAGTTGATGTGGCGCACGCAATTGTGCCCGGCAAGCTCTTCGAGTGTCTGCACGCGTCCATGCGTCTCGATATAGGAATGCGAGCAGCACAACACGTGCCGCCAGGTCGCAAGGCTCCGCACGATCAGGCTGGAGTCGGGCGGCGCAATCATGCGCAATGCGAGATCAAAGCCTTCCTCGATCAGGTCGACATTGGTCTCGCCCATGCGCAGGTCGACCTTGACCTCGGGATAGGTCGCGAGGAATTCGGCCATCACGGGCGCGACGAACGAGACCATGTGGGTGGCGGTGTGGATGCGCAGTGTGCCGCGCGGCGTCGATTGCAGCGCGCCGGCAATGTCATCGGCCTGTTCGAGATCGGCGAGGATCTGGGTCGAGCGGTCGTAATAGGCCTTGCCGATTTCGGTGAGGCTCACTTTTCGCGTGGTGCGGTTGAGCAGCCGCACACCGAGCCGGTCCTCCAGCGCCTGGACGTGGTTGCTCACCATGGTCGTCGACATGTTGAGGCGGCGGGCGGCGGCCGAGAAACCGCCGTTTTCGACCACGCGGACGAAAGCGGTAAGGCTGCTGAAGCGGTCCATGGTCTGAGGCTCCGATTATCCTCCATTGCTGGATAATGCTTCCAGCAATTCCGGGATTATCACAGCCGCCGGGACAACGCATCTTGGAGCCATCAAGAGCGCACTGTTCGAAACAGGCGCATGGAAATTCCGAGGGCGCCATGTCGAATGCGACTTATACCACTGCAACAACGGATAAAATCAGCCTGAAACCGTCCCGCCAGGCGATTAAGCGGGCGGCCCTCGCGCTGGCGCTGGCCCTCGGCGTCGCTGTCGCCAGCGACTTTGGCTACAATTACCTGACGACCGGCCGCTACCTGGAATCGACCGATGACGCCTATGTGAAGGCCGATTCCACCATCATCGCCCCGAAGGTGTCGGGCTACATCGCCCAGGTGCTGGTCGGCGATAACGAAAAGGTGAGAGCGGGCCAGGTGCTGGCCAGGATCGACGACCGCGACTTCAAGGCCGCGCTTGGCCAAGCGCGCGCCGACGTCGCAGCGGCCGAAGCCTCGGTCCGCAATCTCGATGCCCAGCTCGAACTCCAACAGCCGATCATCGAGCAAAGCACGGCCGACGTTGCCGCTGCCGACGCAAATCTGAAATTCGCGCAGGAAGAACGCGCCCGCTACGACGACCTCATGAAGTCGGGTTCAGGCACGATCCAGCGCGCGCAGCAGACCGATGCGGCGCTCCGCGCCAGCAACGCGCAATTGCAGCACGCCAAGTCGGGCCTGGTGGCCGCGCAGCGCAAGGTCGACGTGCTGACGACCCAGCGCGCCCAGGCTACGGCGCAGCTCGATCGCGCTCGCGCGGTCGCGGACCAGGCCGAGCTGAACCTCTCCTACACCGAGATCGCCGCGCCTGTTGACGGCACGGTCGGCGCCCGCAGCCTGCGCGTCGGCCAGTTCGTGCAGGCCGGCACGCAATTGATGGCGGTGGTGCCGCTCGATGCGGTCTATGTGATCGCGAATTTCAAGGAGACGCAGCTCACGCATGTGCGCGCAGGCCAGCCGGTCGAATTGCACGTCGACAGTTTTCGCAATCGCACGCTGCACGGTCATGTCGACAGCCTTTCGCCGGCCAGCGGACTTGAATTCGCGCTGCTGCCACCTGACAATGCGACAGGCAACTTCACCAAGATCGTGCAGCGCGTTCCGGTGAAGATCGTGCTCGACGATCACAGCCTCACGGGCCTGCTGCGCCCCGGCATGTCGGCGGTGCCGACCGTCGACACCAAGGCAACCGTGGTGGCCGAGCGCGAGACCGCCAAGCGCATTGCTGACAACGCGTCTCGCCCGAACGGCGGCTGACGCGGGATGTGCCCGGCAGGATTATCAAGTCTTGCCGGATGATCCTTCCCAGACTTCCGCGATTATCGAAACCATCAGTCTAACGCATCCTGTCTCTGTAACCGAGACGAGGCTTCCATGAGCACGCTTCAACCGACCCTCAACGCCGCTTCCGCCGCCAATCTCCCCGCTCCGCTAGCTGCTCCCGCTACACCGGCTGTATCAGCCAAAACGTGGATCGCGGTGATCGGCGCCACGCTCGGCGCCTTCATGGCGGTGCTGAACATCCAGATCGTCAACGCCTCGCTCGCCGACATCCAGGGCGCGATCGGCGCCGGCATCGACGACGGCGGCTGGATCTCGACTTCCTATCTGATCGCCGAGATCGTGGTGATCCCGCTGTCCGGGTGGCTGGCGCAGGTGTTCTCGATCCGGATCTATCTGCTCACCAATGCGGTCCTGTTCCTGCTGCTGTCGGCGGCCTGCGCGCTGGCACAGGACCTGCCGCAGATGATCGTACTGCGCGCGGTGCAAGGCTTTACCGGCGGCGTGCTGATCCCGATGGCCTTCACGCTCATCATCACGTTGCTGCCGCGTGCCAAGCAGCCGGTCGGCCTCGCGCTGTTCGCGCTGTCGGCGACGTTTGCGCCGGCGATCGGCCCGACCATCGGCGGCTATCTCACCGAGAACTTTGGTTGGCAGTACATTTTCTATGTCAACCTTGCGCCCGGCGCGATCATGGTCGGCATGCTCTGGTATGCGCTCGACGCCAGGCCGATGAAGCTGTCGCTTCTGCGGGAGGGCGATTGGGCCGGCATCATCACCATGGCGATCGGCCTCTCCGCGCTGCAGACCGTGCTGGAAGAAGGCAACAAGGACGACTGGTTCGGCTCGCCCTTCATCGTCAAGCTCAGCGTGATCGCGGCCGTCGCGCTGACCGCCTTCCTGATCATCGAGCTCACGGTGACAAAGCCGCTGTTGAACCTGCGCCTGCTGGTCCGCCGCAATTTCGGCTTCGGCATGCTCGCCAACTTCCTGCTCGGCGTCGCGCTCTACGGTTCGGTGTTCATCCTGCCGCAATATCTGTCGCGCATCCAGGGTTACAATGCCGAGCAGATCGGCACGGTGCTGGCCTGGACCGGCTTGCCGCAGCTCGTGCTGATCCCGCTGGTGCCGCGGCTGATGCAGAAGTTCGATGCCCGGATCATCATCGGCGTTGGCTTCGTGCTGTTTGCAGGTTCGAACTTCATGAACATCTTCATGACCAACGACTACGCCGCCGACCAGCTGTTGTGGCCCAACGTCGTTCGCGCCATCGGCCAGGCGCTGGTGATGGCGCCACTGTCCGCGGTTGCGACGGCCGGCATCGAGCCGGAGAATGCGGGCTCGGCCTCCGGCCTGTTCAACATGATGCGCAACCTCGGCGGCGCCGTCGGCATCGCGCTGCTCCAGACCGTGCTGACCAAGCGCGAGCAGTATCACTCCAACGTGCTGATGCAATCGGTCTCGGTGTTCGAACAGGCCACCCGCACGCGGCTGGAGCAGCTCACGCAATACTTCATCAATCACGGTGTGCTCGACCGTGCGGATGCGTCGCATCGCGCCTATGTCGCGATCGGTCATATCGTGCAGAAGCAGGCTTATATCTTCGCCTTCAGCGACACCTTCTATCTGCTCGGCATGGCGCTGATCGTCGCCCTGATCGCCGTCCTCTTCCTGAAGAAGCCCGGCCATGTCTCGGCCGGCGAAGCCCACTGACCTCAACTTCAAGCAAGGAGAACGACCATGAAGCCCCGCATGAATTTCTACCAGGCCGCCCCCGACACGATGAAGGCGCTGATGGCGCTGGAAGAGCAGATCCAGTCGACGGGACTCGAGAAATCGCTGATCGAGCTCGTCAAGATCCGGGCCTCGCAGATCAACGGCTGCGCCTTCTGCATCAACATGCACACCGAGGACGCCCGCAAGCGCGGCGAGACCGAGCAACGCATCTATCTGCTCAACGCCTGGCGCGAATCCCCGCTCTACACCGACCGCGAACGTGCCGCGCTGGCCTGGACCGAGTCGGTGACGCAGATCTCCGAGACGCATGCACCAGACGATGTCTATGCCGTGATCCGCTCGCAATTCTCCGACGCTGAGACGGTGAACCTGACCATGCTGATCGGCGCCATCAATGCCTGGAACAGGCTCGCGATCGCGTTCCGTGCGGTTCATCCGGTGAAGGTGAAGGCGTCGGTGGCCTGAGCAGGGCGGGCCCCTCACGCGCAAGTCTCGTAGGGTGGGCAAAGCCAAAGCATGCCCACCGCGTCTTTCAAGAACGCGAGAGAAGACGTGGGCACGGCGCAAGCGCGCCTTTGCCCACCCTACGATAGCTGCGTGCGCGGCCTAGACCGCGGTGGCCTTGGCGAACTCCACGTAAATCTCGCGCAGACGCGCGGCAAGCGGCCCGGGCTTGCCGTCGCCCACCTTCTTGCCGTCGATCGCCACCACCGGCTGGATGAACAGCGAGGCCGAGGTCGCAAAGGCTTCCTTCGCAGCCAACGCCTCTTCCACAGTGAAGGAACGCTCCTCGACGCGGAGCTGGCGCTCTTCGGCGAGCGCGACAACGGCCTTGCGGGTGCAGCCCGGCAGGATCGCGTTGGAGTTCTTGCGGGTGACGATGACGTCGTCCTTGGTGAGGATGAACGCCGACGACGAGCCGCCCTCGGTGACGTAGCCGTCCTCCAGCATCCAGGCCTCGCCGGCGCCGGCTTCGGCCGCGGCCTGCTTCGCCAGCACCTGCGCCAGCAGCGCCACGCTCTTGATGTCACGCCGCTCCCAGCGGATGTCGGGCACCGTGATCACGTTGATCCCGGTCTTGGCGGAAGCTGCGTTGATGATGTCCTTCTCGGAGGTGAACATCACCAGGCTCGACTTGACGTCGCCCTTGGGGAAGGCGAAGTCGCGGCCCTTGTCGGCGCCGCGCGTGACCTGGAGATAGACCAGGCCGTTCACGACCTTGTTGCGGACGATCAGCTCTTTCTGGATTTCGGTGATGCGCTCGACCGTCTCCGGCAGCCTCAAGCTGATCTCCCCGACCGAGCGCTCCAGCCGCGCCAGATGCGAGGCGTTGTCGACCAGCTTGCCGTCGAGCACGGCCGAAACTTCATAGATGCCGTCGGCGAACAGAAAGCCGCGATCGAGCACCGAGATTTTAGCATCCGAGAGCGGGACGAATGAGCCGTTGACGTAGGCGGTCGAATCCAAGGCGGGTCTCCTGGCGGGAAGGGGGATTTGGCGAGCTTATACGCCAATTGGAAGTGCCGACCACCCCTCGTTTCGTCATTCCGGGGCATTCGCGCAGCGAATGAGCCCGGAATCCATTTCACCTCGCGTACTGCCGCCCGATGGATTCCGGGCCCGCGCCAAGAGGCGCGTCCCGGAATGACGATCGAGTTAGTGCGACAAGATCTTCGACAAGAACTTCTGCGCGCGGTCGCTGCGGGGCTTGCCGAAGAAATCGTCCTTCGGCGCGTCCTCGACGATCTCGCCGCGGTCCATGAAGATCACGCGATTGGCGACCTTGCGGGCAAAACCCATTTCGTGGGTCACGACCATCATGGTCATGCCTTCGCGGGCAAGATCGACCATGACGTCGAGCACCTCGCTGATCATCTCCGGATCGAGCGCCGAGGTCGGCTCGTCGAACAGCATGGCGATGGGGTCCATGGCGAGCGCCCGCGCAATGGCCACGCGCTGCTGCTGACCGCCGGAGAGCTGCGCCGGAAATTTCTGCGCATGCTCCGTCAGGCCGACGCGCTCCAGGAGTTGCATACCCTTTGTAGCAGCCTTGTCGTGCGATCGTCCGAGCACCTTCTGCTGGGCGAGGCAGAGATTATCGATGATCTTGAGATGCGGGAACAGCTCGAAGTGCTGGAACACCATGCCGACGCGCGAGCGCAGTTTCGGCAAATTGGTCTTGGGGTCATTGACCTTGATGCCATCGATGCTGATGTCGCCCTTCTGGAAAGGCTCCAGCGCATTGACGCATTTGATAAGCGTCGATTTTCCCGAACCGGACGGACCGCACACCACCACCACCTCGCCCTTGGCGACGCTGGTGGTGCAATCGGTCAGCACCTGGAAGGTCGGGCTGTACCATTTATCGACGTGGCTGATTTCGATCATGACAGGCCCTAGCGAAGGATGGCGATGCGCGCCTGGAGGCGGCGGACGCCGAAGGACGCGATACAGGAAATGGTGAAGTAGACGACGGCGGCAAACAGGTACATCTCGACCAAACGGCCGTCGCGCTGTGCGACCTTGCTGGCCGCACCGAGGAAGTCCGTAATCGAAAGCACGTAGACCAGCGAGGTGTCCTGGAACAGCACGATGGTCTGCGTGATCAGCACCGGCAACATGTTGCGGAAGGCCTGCGGCAGCACGACGTAGCGCATGGTCTGCGCGTAGGTCAGGCCGAGTGCGTTGGCGGCGGCCGGCTGTCCTCGCGAGATCGACTGGATGCCGGCGCGCATGATCTCGGAGAAGTACGCGGCCTCGAACATGATGAAGGTGATGAGCGAGGACGCGAACGCGCCGACGCTGATCGGCCGCGAGGCACCGGTGAGCCACTGTCCGATATAGGGCACCAGGAAGTAGAACCAGAAGATCACCAGCACCAGCGGCAGCGAGCGCATGAAGTCGACATAGAGGGCGGCGATGCGTCCGAGCGTCTTGAGGCCGGAGAGCCGCATCAGCGCGATCGCCGTGCCGAAGACGAGGCCGCCCAGCGCGGACAGCGCCGTCAGCATCACCGTGAAGCTCATGCCCTCGTAGAACAGATAGGGCAGCGCGCGGATGATAACGCCGAAATCGAAATTGCTGAACATGGCGCTATTTCCCCGTGATGTAGCCGGGGATCGCAACGTAGCGCTCGAGGAAGCGCATCGCGGTCACGACGACGGCGTTGACGAGGAGGTAGAGAAGGGTCGCGGCGGTAAAGGCCTCGAACACCTGGAACGAGAATTCCTGCATCGAGCGTGCCTCTCCGGTTAGCTCCAAGAGGCCGATGGTGATGGCGACCGCGGTGTTCTTGATGGTGTTGAGGAACTCGGAGGTCAGCGGCGGCAGGATGATGCGGAACGCCATCGGCAGCAGCACGTAGCGATAGCCCTGCACCGTGGTCAGCCCGAGCGCGGTCGCGGCCATCTTCTGCCCGCGCGGCAGCGAGCCGATGCCGGCCTGCAATTGCACCGCGACGCGAGCCGACATGAAGAAGCCGATGCCGATCGCCGCCGTCCAGAACGGCGCGTTCGGCAGTTGCTTCAGCCACAGGCCGGCAGACTTCGGCAGCAACTCCGGCAGCACGAAGAACCACAGGAACAGCTGCACCAGCAGCGGCATGTTCCGGAAGAATTCGACGTAGCAAAAGCCGAACCAGTTGGCGCCCTTCGACGGCAGCGTGCGCATCACGCCGACGACCGAGCCGGTGATCAGCGCGATGATCCAGGCCAGCACCCCGGTTTCGAGGGTCAGCACCAGTCCCGACAGCAGCATGTCGAGATAGGTACCGGTCCCCATCGGGTTCGGCTGGAAGAAGATTCCCCAGTTCCAATGGTAGTTCACGTGTCCCCCGCGCGAACGCGCCAGTCAGAGATGTCCCGCCGCTTATGCAAATGTCCGGCCACTTCCCTCCAGAATGGCCGGAATGTCTTCCCTCTCCCCGCTTGCGGGGAGAGGGTTAGGGCGAGGGGGGCTCTCCGCGAGGGAGGTGATAGCTGGACTCGTGGAGAGTCCCCCTCACCTGGAATTCAGGCTGCGCTTGAATTCCGGCCTCTCCCCGCACGCGGGGAGAGGCGAACAGCATCTTACTTGTAGTCGTCCGGATTCGGCGAGTCCGAGGGCTTGGCGAACTCGTTCTTCAGCTCGGGCGAGATCGGCGTGTTGAGGTTCAGGCCCTTCGGTGGGATCTTCTGGGTGAACCACTTGTCGTAGATCTTCTGGGCTTCGCCGGAGGTGTAGAGGGCAGCAGTTGCCGCATCGACCACCTTCTTGAACGGCGCGTCGTCCTTGCGCAGCATGATGCCATAGGGCTCAGGCTTGGAGAACGCATCCTTGGAGATGACGTAGTCGTCCGGCGACTTCGAGCCGGCCACGAGGCTCGCGAGCAGGATATCATCCATCACGAAGGCGACCGCACGGTCGGTCTCGACCATCAGGAAGGCTTCGGCATGGTCCTTGGCCGGGATGATGTTGGCGCCGAGCTTCTTCTCGACGTTGGCCTCGGTCAGCTGCTTGATGTTGGTGGTGCCGGCGGTCGAGACCACCGTCTTGCCCTTGAGGTCATCGATCGACTTCAGCCCGCTCGACTTCTTGAACACGTAGCGGCTGGCGGTCAGGAAGTGGGTGTTGGTGAAGGCGACCTGCTTCTGGCGCTCGGCATTGTTGGTGGTCGAGCCGCATTCGAGGTCGATGGTGCCGTTCGCCATCAGCGGGATACGAGTCGCCGAGGTCACCGGATTGAGCTTCACCTCGAGCTTGTCGAGCTTGAGCTCCTTCTTCACGGCGTCGACGATCTTGTAGCAGATGTCCATCGCGAACCCGACGGGCTTCTGGTTGTCGTCCAGATAGGAGAACGGGATCGAGGAATCGCGGAATCCCAGCGTGATCGCGCCGGTGTCCTTGATGTTCTTCAGCGTGCCGGTCAGCTCTTCGGCGCCGGCCTGGCTGACGACAAAGGTCGCGGCGAGCGCAAGGCCGATGTGGCGGAAATGTTTCACTTTTTCTCCCCTTTCAGGATGATGCGGCCGGATGCAAGCACATCTCGGCCCGGATTAGAATGTGACTTTCGGCTGGATGCCGGCTCAGGTTAACGGCCGCGTTAATTCCCCGAGATCCCAGAACAGCCCGGCCATCACCGTCAAGGCCTCTTCGGTCAATGGCAGCAGGATGTGCTCATTGGGCGCATGCTGGGAGCAGCCGGGATAGGAGTGTGGGACCCAGATCGTCGGCAGGCCCAGAATTTCGGAAAACACGTCGTTCGGCAGCGAGCCGCCGAAGTTCGGCAGCACCGCCGGCGCCTTGCCGGTGGTGTTTTGGACTGAATCCGCCGCCCATTTGATCCACGGGCTGTCGAAATCGGTGCGCGAGGCGGCAAAGCTCTGGGCCGCCCGCACCTCGACCATCGGAAAGCCCCTTGCGACCAGATGGGCGCGGACGGCGTCGATCAGGCCATCGACCTTGGTGCCGACCACGAACCGCAGTTGCAGCACGGCATTGGCGTGGCCGGGAATGGCGTTCGCCGGCTTCGCGATATTGCCTGACGACATCGCCAGAACTTCCAGCGTGTTCCAGGCATAGAGCCGCTCGGCCGCGGACAGACCGTCCTCGCCCCAATTGTCCGCGAGCGCCGGCTCATCCTCGGTCGGGACCACCTGCACATCGGCCAGATAGCTGCGGATCTGGTTGGTGAGCCGCGGAGGCTTCAACGCGTCGAGCTGAAGCCGGCCATGGCCGTCGACCAGCGTCGAAATCGCATTGACCAGGATGGTCGCGGGGTTGGCGAGCACGCCGCCCCAATTGCCGGAATGATGGCCGCCGTCGCGCAAGTTCACATCGAGATGGATGCGGATACCGCCGCGGCAGCCGAGGAACAGCGTTGGCCGATCCGCTGATAGCCGCGGCCCGTCGGAGGCCATGAACAGATCGGCCTTGAGCGCGTCGCGGTTGAGGTCGCAGACCTTGCCGAGATCAGGCGACCCGATCTCCTCGCCCATCTCGACGATGAATTTTGCATTGAAGCCGAGCTTGCCGCCGCGGGCCTCGCGCACCGCGCGCAGCGCCGCCATGTTGATGCTGTGCTGGCCCTTGTTGTCGGCGGTGCCGCGACCGTAGAGGCGAATGCCCGCCGTGGTGGTGCGCCAGGGATCGCGGCCATCGCGCCACTCGCCCTCCATGCCGTCGACGACGTCGCCATGGCCGTAGACCAGCACGGTCGGCAGCGAAGCGCTCTCGTGATGCTCCGCAAACAGGAACGGCGCCTTGCCGCTCGGGGATTCGACCAGGCGGCTGGTGAAATCGAGCGCGGCGAAGGAGGGCATCATCTCCTGTTCCAGATAGGCGCGCAGCTCAGGGCCGCGCGACGGATTCTGGCTTTCGGTCTTGAAGCCGACCCGGCGGTCGAGTTCAGCGAGGAACGCACCGGATTTGAAGTCGTCCCGGGCGCGGGCGATGGCGTCGGCTCTTGTGTCGGCTCTTTTCATGGCTTGGTTTTCGAAGCTTTGGGAGGAAGGACCTTACCCGACACGGGCAAGCCTTCGAAAGTGGCGGGGACCTGGTAGTTCTTGGGAATTCGTTCTTGCTCTCTTGAGATTGGCTTGCCAAGCGCGGGAGTGCCGCCGATTTTAGCCTTGCCAAGGCCCAACCATATGCAAGAACGTCGCCAGATTGGGGCGCACATCTATCATTCGAAGAGCGCTCAGTACAGGGCGCCGGGGGACCAGCATGGCCAAGCAGATCAGGCTCAATGCATTTGCGATGAATTGCGTCGCGCACCAATCACCGGGGCTATGGACCCATCCGCGCGACCGCACCGCCGAGTATAACCGCCTGCCCTACTGGATTGATCTCGCCAAGACGCTGGAACGCGGCCGTTTCGACGGGCTGTTCCTGGCCGACGTGCTCGGGGTCTACGACGTCTATGGCAACAGCCCTGACGCAGCCTTGCGCAATGCGGCGCAGACGCCGTCGAACGAACCGTTGCTGCTGCTCTCGGCAATGGCCGCAGTCACCAAGAACCTGGGCTTCGGCGTCACCAGTAACCTCTCCTTCGAGCCGCCCTACCCATTCGCGCGGCGGATGTCGACGCTGGATCATCTCACCGAGGGGCGGATCGGCTGGAACGTCGTCACCGGCTATCTCGACAGCGCCGCGCGCGGCGCCGGCAAGGAGAAGCAGACCGGGCACGATGACCGCTACGACATCGCCGACGAATACATGGAGGTGGTCTACAAGCTCTGGGAAGGAAGCTGGGAGGACGACGCCGTGCTGCGCGACCGCAAGCGCGGCATCTTCACCGATCCGACAAAAGTTCATCGCGTCAATCATGAGAGCGCGAATTACCGCATCAACAACACCATTCACCTCAGCGAGCCGTCGCCGCAGCGCACGCCCGTGCTGTACCAGGCCGGCACTTCGCCGCGTGGCCGGCAGTTCGCCGCGAAACATGCCGAATGCGTGTTCATGTCGGGGCCTTCGGCCAAGATCATTGCGCCGCGCGTCTCCGCGATCCGCCAGGAGGCAGCCGCACTCGGCCGCAACCCCGCCGAGATCCTGATGTTCAACATGATGACGATCATCCTCGGCAACACGGAAGCCGAGGCGGCGGCGAAATATGCCGACTACCGGTCACATATCAATCCAGAAGGCGCCCTCGCCCTGATGTCCGGTTGGACCGGCATCGACTTCTCCGGCTACGAACTCGATCAGCAGGTCCGTCACGTCCAGAACGACGCCGGTCGCAGCGCACTGGACAACGTCACCCGCGGCGACCCCAACCGCGTCTGGACCGTGCGCGACGTCATCGAACATGTCGGCATCGGCGGCGCGGGACCCGTTGTAGTGGGCACGCCCGAAAGCGTCGCTGACAAGATCGAAGATTGGTTCGACAAGACCGACGTCGATGGCCTCAACGTTGCCTTTGCGATCTCGCCCGGCGATTTCGAGGACATCGCCGACATGCTGGTGCCGGAACTCACGAAGCGCGGTCGGTACAAGCCGGAATATGCGAAGGGCACGCTGCGGGAGAAGCTGTTCGGCAATGGGCGCGCGAGGCTCGACGCGCCGCATCCGGCGACGGGGTATCGGGTGGGGAAGAAGGGGTAGAGCGAGCCGCCACACCCTCAGTGTCGTCCCGGCGAAGGCCGGGACCCATAACCACAGGGCGTGGTTTGGCGAAGACTGGTCGTTCGGGACTGGTAGCACCAGCGATCGATAAATCACGCGGTATGGGTCCCGGCCTTCGCCGGGACGACAGCGGGACTACACCCTCCCGTCCACCATCACCTCGATCAGCTTGGTCCCCGGCCGGTTGAACGCCGACGCCAGCGTTGCCTTCAGCTCGCGGGGATCGCTGATCTTGATCGCCTCGCAGCCGAGCGCCTTCGCCACACCGGCGAAATCCACGGGTGGATCGACAAAGTCCATGCCGACATAATTGTCGTCGCCGTGGAAGGCGAGCAGGCGCTGCTTGATGATGCGATAGCCGCCATTGTTGGCGATGACGACGTTGAGCGGCAGCTTGTGATGCGCGGCCGTCCACAGCGACTGGATCGAATACATCGCACTGCCGTCGCCTGAGAAACACACGACGGGGCGATCCGGATTGGCGATGCTGGCGCCGACCGAGGCCGGCAGGCCCCAGCCAATGCCGCCGGAGGCAAGGCCGTGATAGCCATAGCGATCGCGGTGCGGACGCAGCGCCGTGATCTGGCGGCTGGAGGTGAGCCCTTCGTCGACGAGGATTGCATGCTCGGGCATGGCCTCGACCATTTGCAGCACCAGGAAATCCGGATCGATCGGCGTACGGCCGGCGCTCTTGCTGATCTGCTCGACCAACGCGGTGCGCCGCGCAGTCCAGTTCTTCGGCGCAAGCTCGGCGAGGCGCTGCCTGGCGCGGCTCGCCAATGCGGCGCCCCCCATCTCTTTCAGCACCGGGATCAGCGCGCGCAGCGTTTCCTTCACATCCGCCTTCAGCGCGATTTCGGCCCCGTAGTTCTTGGCGATCTCCCAATCGACGAGACCGACCTGCACGATGCCGAGGCCATCAGGCAGCGCATCCACCTCGCTATAGACAGACATCCGCAAGGGATCGCCACCAAGCGCGACCAGCAGGTCGTACGGCGCGAGCGTGTCGCGCACGACCTTCTGCACGCGCGCCAGCGTGCCGACGAAGCTCGGGCTCTCCGAGAGGAAGTGCGAGCCATAGGGCGCCGAGGATTGGTACGCGGCAGCGCCGAGCAGTTCGGCGAGTTCGGCAGCCTCCTTCAGCGCGTCACTCTTGACCACCTCGTCCATGGTGACGATGACAGGGCGCTCGGCCTTCAGCAGCCGCGCGGCGAACGCCCTCAGCGCCTCATCGGAAGGTCTCGTGCGCGCGTCGATCCGGGTGGAGCGACCGAGATCAATGCCGGCCTCACTGTTGAGGATGTCGCCCGGCAGCGAGATGAACACTGGCCCGGTCGGCGGCGTCATCGCGACCTTGGCGGCACGGCGCACGATGCGCGGCAGGTCTTCCAGCCGCGTCACCTCGACCGCCCATTTCACCAGCGGCTCGGCCATGCGCACCAGCGGGCCATAGAGCACCGGCTCCATCAGGCCGTGGCCCTGCTCCTGCTGGCCCGCAGTCAAAATCATCGGTGTGCCCGTGAACTGGGCATTATAGAGCGAGCCCATCGCGTTGCCGAGGCCGGGCGCGACATGGACGTTGCAAGCTACGAGCTTGCCGGAGGCGCGGCTGTAGCCGTCAGCGATCGCCACCACCAGGCTCTCCTGCATCGCCATCACATAGGTGAGATCAGGATGGTCCTTCAGCGCATGCATGATCGGCAGCTCGGTGGTGCCGGGATTGCCGAACAGGTGCGTGATGCCCTCGTCCTTGAGTAGCGCGAGAAAGGCGGAGCGGCCGGTGATCTTGTTCTTCATGCTTCCTCCAGGAGCGGACGTTGCCGCAAGGACGGAGGCATGATGGCCGAAGTTTTGGGGGGCGCGCAAGGAAGCGCGGTCATGGCTGCGTTGCGCGGGACAGTCTCGTGTCCCGGACGCGGCGCAACGTGCAACGTTGCGGCGCAGAGCCGGGACCCAGATTCGCACCGAGCTAGAAGACGTATGGGCCCCGGCTCAGCAGTGCGGCACTGCGCGCCGCACTGCGTCCGGGGCACGAGAGCAGAGTGTGCAGCTCACACTACATCTCCTCGCGCCCCAATTCGAACGGATCCTCGCCGCTAGCGCGCTTCTTCTTTTTCGAGCGCTGCCAGACCACGCCCGGAAAGCCTTTCAACGGCACCAGCGGCTCGCCGGTATAGGCCCATTCCTGCAGCTCCTCGATCGCGATGTGATAGAGCGGCTGGCGGCCGGTGCGCTCTTTGAACAGCGCGCGGGGGATGTTGACCATGTGCGGGCCGCGCGGGCGCTCATAGGCGATCGGCGTGCCGCAATGCGAGCAGAAGCTGCGCACGGTCTTGGTCGCCTTGTCCTCGTAGCGGGTCAGCGCAGCCTTGCCGGAGGTGATCCGAAAGCGCTTCGTCCAGCTTCCGACATAGGTGGCGTAGGCCGCGCCATGGGCACGGCGGCTGGCGGCGGAGTGGTCGTGCCAGGCCCAGCGTGCGGGAACGTCGATCTCGAAGGTAACCTTGCCGCAGAGGCATTGGCCGGCGGCGGTTCCTGCGGCGACTGCGGCTTTGGCCATGGAAGTCTCTCCGTCGTCTTTGCGAAGACGACAATACACGATCGTCATTCCGGGGCGCGACGAAGTCGCGAGCTCGGAATTCATTGGGCGGCAAGCCAGGACGTTAAATGGATTCCGGGTTCGATGCAGCGCATCGCCCCGGAATGACGGGAGAGGTCAGGCAGGCGTCAGCTCATCGTACGCAGGATAATCCGTATATCCCTTCTCCTCGCCGCCATAGAACGTCGCGCGGCTATACTGCGTGATCGGGTAGTCGTGCTCCAGGCGCCGCGGCAGATCGGGGTTGGAGATGAAGATGCGGCCGAAGGCGATGATGTCGGCGTGGCCATCGGCAATCGCCGCGTTCGCGGTCTCACCGGTGAAACCACCCGCGGTCATCAGCACGCCGCTGTAGTGCGGACGGAACAGCACCATCGCAGAGGGCACGTTCTCCCAGTGGACGTCGGCGCGGCCCGCACCGCTGGAGCGCGGCTCGATGAAATGCAGATAGGCAAGGCCGAGCTTGTCGAGCGCCTTCACCACGTGCGTATAGAGCGGCATCGGATCGGGCTCGGCGGAATCATTGGCGATGCCGTGAGGCGACAGGCGGACGCCGACGCGGTTGGCGCCCCACACGTCGATTGCCGCCCGAGTCACTTCGAGCAGCAGGCGAGTTCGGTTCTCGATCGAGCCACCATATTGATCGGTGCGCTGGTTGCTGCGCGACTGCAAGAATTGCTCGAGCAGATAGCCGTTGGCGCCGTGGATTTCGACGCCGTCGAAACCGGCGGCGAGCGCGTTCTTCGCGCCCTGCCGAAACGCCTCGACCACGCCCTTGACCTCGTCCGTCTCCAACGCGCGCGGCGTCTCGTAATCGGCCAGCTTGCCATCGGCCGTCATCGCCTTCATGCCTTCGGCCTTGATGGCGATCGCCGAGGCCGAGACCGGCAGCTGACCGCCATGATAGGACGAATGCGAGACGCGGCCGACATGCCAGAGCTGGAGGAAGATGATGCCGCCCTTGGCGTGCACGGCGTCGACCACCTTGCGCCAGCCGGCGATCTGCGCCTCCGAATAAATGCCGGGCGTTGCCGGGTTGCCGCGGCCGTGTGAGAGCACCGGCGAAGCTTCAGCGATGATCAGGCCACCCGGTGTCGCGCGCTGGCCGTAATATTCGGCGTTGAGGGGCCGCGGCGAAAAGCTCTCGCGCTCGGCGCGCATGCGCGTCAGCGGCGCCATCGCGACGCGATGCGCGAGCTTGTACGGACCGACCTGCAACGGTTTGAACAACGCCTCGAATTTCATGGGGGCCCCCGGGATGTCTTTGAAAGGATGCGGATCATATAGCGAGGGGCGGCCACCGGAAAAGGCGCCGCCCCTATGAAACCAGATATTCCCTCGCGCGGAACGCGAGAGAAAACAGGCCTTACGCCGTCTTGATCCAGACGGCCTTCACGTTGAGATATTCCTCGACATGCTGCTTGCCGGACTCGCGGCCATAGCCGCTCATCTTATAGCCGCCAAAGGGCACGGCCGGGTCCATCGCCTGGTAGCAATTCACCCACACCGAGCCGGCACGCAGCGATTTCGCGACCGCATGCGCCTTGGTGACGTCACGCGTCCACAGGCCCGAGCCGAGGCCGAACGTGGTGTTGTTGGCACGCTTGACCAGCTCGTCCATGTCCTTGAACGCGATCGCGGAGATGACGGGACCAAAAATCTCCTCCTGCGCGATGCGCATGTTGTCCTGGACACCCGCAAACACGGTCGGCGAGACGAAGAAACCCTTCGACAGCACGCCCTCCGTGACGCGGCCGCCGCCGGCGAGCGCTCGCGCGCCTTCCTTCTGGCCGATGTCGAGATAGCCGGTAACGCGCTCGAGCTGCTGCTCGGAGACCAGCGGGCCGACCTGGGTGTTCGGATCGAGACCGTTGCCGACCTGCAGCTTCTTGCCGAACTCGGCGACGCGGCCGACGAACTCATCGTAGATCGATTGCTCGACGAACAGCCGAGTGCCGGCGCTGCAGATCTGCCCCGAATTGGCGAACACCGCCATCGCCGCACCCGGCACGGCCGCGTCGAGATCGGCATCCGCAAACACGATGTCCGGCGACTTGCCGCCGAGCTCGAGCGAGACGCGCTTGAGGTTGCCGGCCGAGGCCCGGATGATCGACTGACCTGTGACATGCGAGCCGGTGAACGCGACCTTGTCGACGTCATGATGCGAAGCGAGCGCCGCGCCCGCGGTCTCACCATAGCCGGGCACCACGTTGACGACGCCAGGCGGAATGCCCGCTTCCATTGCGAGCTCCGCGATGCGCAGCGAGGTCAGCGGCGCCTCTTCGGCTGGCTTGAGCACCACGGTGCAGCCGGTCGCGATCGCCGGACCAATCTTCCAGAGCGTCGCGGTGAGTGGGCCGTTCCAGGGAATGATGGCACCGACGACGCCAACGGGTTCCTTCAGCGTGTAGGAGAAGATTTCGCCGGGCAGCGAGTTCTCGATGGTCTCACCGTGGATCGCGGTGGTTTGGCCGGCGTAATAGCGCAACATGCCGACGGCACGGAGGCGATAGGCGCGCGTGCGGCTGAGCGGCGCACCCATGTCGAGGGTGTCGAGCTGCGACAATTCGTCGAAATTCTTCTCGACGAGGTCGGCGAGCTTGAGCAGCAGGTTCTGGCGCTCAAACGGCTTGACCTTGCTCCAAGGACCTTCGAAGGCACGGCGGGCAGCCGCGACCGCACGATCAATGTCTTCCTTGTCGCCCTCGGCGACGGTTGCGAGCAGTTCGCCAGTGGCGGGATTATGGGTCTCGAAGCGCTTGCCGGAAGCGGCATCCACCCACTTCCCGTCGATCAGCATTTGCTTGTAGGACCCGTTGGCGAACGGATGGCGCGTGATCGGAATAGCCTGCGACACAGCCATGGCTGCACTCCCTAGGTAGGTCATTGTTTGGGTTCGATCTGGGCGGGATCGTTAGGTCAAATAGAATACAGCGGCGCCGGAAAGGCGTAAAGTCGTCGTGGAACGAAGATCTCCCATGCCGACTTGTGCAGGGTCGCGCGAGCGCCATGTTATAGCTCGACCGAGCGCAATGCCCCTTCCCGGAGAATAGCCATGCCGCATCCTGTCATCGCCAACGGCAATGTCGCCGTGATCACCGGGGGCGCATCCGGCATCGGCCTCGCTGCGGCAACAGCGTTTGCGCGCGCCGGGATGAAGGTTTGCATCGCCGACGTCGACGAGGGCCGGCTGGCAGAGGCCGCAACAAAACTGTCATCGATTGCGGGGGCTGCGAATGTGATGACGTCTGCGGTCGACGTCAGCCGGATCGAAAGCGTGACGGAACTGGAACGCGCGGTGGGCGCACATTTCGGCGGCACGGACCTGCTGATGAACAATGCCGGCATTCAGCCGGGCAGCACGCTGTTCGGGGAATCAGACAATTGGCAGCGCATCATCGGCGTCAACATGTGGGGCATCATCAACGGCGCACGCATCTTCGCGCCGCAGATGATCGCGCGCGGCAAGGCCGGCCTGATCATCAACACCGGCTCCAAGCAGGGCATCACCACCCCGCCCGGCGATCCCGCCTACAACGTCTCCAAGGCCGGCGTGAAGGCGTTTACGGAAGCGCTCCAGCACGAGCTGCGCAACACGAAAGACTGTCATATCACCGCGCATCTGCTGATCCCCGGCTTCGTGTTCACCGGGCTCACCGCCAAGGGCCGCACCGAAAAGCCGGCCGGCGCGTGGACGCCGGAGCAGACCGTCGATTTCATGATCGCGCGGCTTGAGGCCCGCGATTTCTACATCCTCTGCCCCGATAACGACGTGCCGCGTGCGCTCGACGAGAAGCGCATGCTGTGGGCCGCCGGCGATATCGTCGAGAACCGCCCGCCGCTGTCGCGATGGCATCCGGATTACGCGGACGCGTTCAAAAACTTCGTCGACCGGAGCTAGCCGAGGCGTTCAGCTCAGGGCAAGCAGGAGCGCGTTGCCGATCGGCACGCCCCAGCCGGACACCGCATCGAATCCGCGCCTTGCTTCGTATCCGACGCCCGGCTTTGGCCTGGATACGTTGTGACCGATGGTGATGTCGTAGCAGACAAGATCTCCTGTCGGCCGGCCAAGCGGCGATTTCCGATAGAGCAATGGAGCAAGAAAGCGCTGCCGCTTCTCCGGCGGCAAAAGTGCATTGACACGCGCGATGAGCGCTGCCAGGAGCGGCGCGGACGCGCTGGTCCCACCGCCATAGTCCGGCTTGCCGCGGAAGATCATCGCGTAGCCGGGTGGGCCGGCAAGCGCCGCAATGTCAGGCACGATGCGTCCCCACTGACCGGAACCGTTCAAGGAAGCAATATCGAGGCCGCGCTGCCACGCAGGACGACGAAATACCTCACTCACTCCTCCGCCTGTTGCCCCTCCGCCCGCTTTCATGCGCCGCCCCGGCGTCTCCCACCACACTTGCTCCGTGATCTCGCCGCCGAGACGCGCGATCATCGTGCCACCGACCGCGAGAACGAACGGGCTGCAGCTCGGAAAATCCACGTGGGCGGCGCCGTCCGTTTCCTCGTCGCCAGCACCATCGTCGCCGGACGCACCGCAGATCGTGATTCCCAGCACGGCCGCCGCCTGGAGCCGCTCGTTGATGGCAGTACGTGCCGCCGGCGACCAATCACTGGAATCTTCTGCAGAGCCCCAGCTCACCGACAGTGCCACCGGCCTGTCCTTGATGACGCGGTTCAATAAATCGACCCAGCCCTTCTGATCGAAGTTCGCAAAATAGACCGACAGTTCGGCACCGGGAGCCAGGCCTGCAACCACCTCGACGTCCATCATCACCTCGCCGGTATCGTCCAGCGCGTCCTGGCGATCGTCCTTTGGCAACAGTTCGATTTGCCTGCGGTTGCGCACCGGCCAGTTGATCGAGACGATATCGACCTTGGGCCTCTTGCGCCCGAATGTCTTACAGTGAAGCGCGAGGTCCTCGGCAAAATAGCCGCCACCGAACTCGGCAATCGCGATCTTCTGGCCAGCGGCCTCCCCGGGCGGAAAATGATACAGCGCTTCCAGGGAAGATGGGCTGAGCGGCGTCAAACCAGCACCGATCCTCGCCCTGCTCCGCCACATGACACGCCGCTGGCCGAATCCGATCAGCGCAGTGACGATCTTCTTCAGCGAAGAGGGAATCTTGTAGTCGTCCTCGCGATCGCGGAATTGCCCCTGATCCTTGCTCCAGTAGACGCCGAGGCGGGGCTGAAACGCCTTCTCCATCTGCGCGACGGTCCCGCTCACGCGCATGCTCCGCGTCTCAAGGGACACGTCCTCGACCTTGAGGCCGAATTTGCGCAAAACCTGTGACACCTTGTCGGCGTCGCTCTTCGAGGCACTATATCTCGCCCTGAACTGGGCTCGCGACAGCGCTCGACCTCCGAGCCTTTCGTCGTCCGGCAATTTGGGTCCACGCAATGTCAGTGTGATCTCGACGTGCTGACGTGGGTTCTCATCGCGCAGACGCCTGGCCCCCGCGGTGGGCGGGCGCGCGCTGCCGGACACGACGACGGGGTGCTTTACCGCACCTGCCGACCCGGTCTTGTCGTCACGCTTTGCTGCCTTGCGATTGGCGGCCGCCCGGCGGCCGGTACGCGCCTTTGCCCTTGATGCCATATCCGAGCCCCCGCCCTCGACACGACCAAAGGTTGCAGGTTATCGTCGATCCTCGGACCCGTCAAATTTGGGGCCTGGCCGGCGCGGCCCGCTCGTTTCGGACCGATCCTCGACCGTTCGAGACCGTTTTTCGATTTCTGATTTCGATCTGAGGATTTCGATCATGCGCTCGATTTACGCACGGCTCAATCGCCGTTACGGCAAGAAGTTCATCGGCTTCGACCGTCAGAAGCTTGTCAGTTCGACCCTCGCCAACGCAATGGTCGTCACGGCGGCCACGCCTCCCCGCGACATGCCGCGCCCGGCGCGGGCGGCGCGACGGCCGCGTGTGACGATCGTCGGAGCGGGGCTCGGCGGCCTGATGGCCGGCTACACGCTCGCTCATTGCTGCGACGTGACGATTTTTGAGGCGCGTGAACGCGTCGGCGGCCGTGTCTGGAGCAAGAACAAATCGAGCGGCGTGGTCGAAGCCGGCGGTGAACTGATCGGCTATAATCATCCGCTGTGGCTAGCCCTGGCGCGCCAGTTCCGGCTGGGACTGTCGCTGTTCACGCTGGATTCGAATTTCGACGCGCTCGATCTCGATATGCCGATCTATCTCGACGGTCGAAAGATCTCGAACGCGTTCGCGCTCAAGACGCTGTTCGAACAGATGGAGGCGGCCTTCGGTCGGATGGCACGGCGCGCGCGGCACGTCCATAAGCATGCGCCGTGGCTCACTTCAGACGCGGACGCGCTGGACCAGCAATCCATGGCGGACTGGATTCGGGACGAACCTTGCTCGCGTCTCGCCAAGCTCGCAATGAAGGAGCAGTTCAGCAACGACGCGGGTCGGCCCGTGGAGCGACAAAGCCTGCTCGCCAATTTCGCGGTGGTGCACGGCGGCGCACTCAAAGGACACCCGGCCGCCTTTTTCACCCAGACCGAGACGCTACGCTGCTCGGAGGGCAATCAGTCGCTGGCCGAGCACCTGGCCGAGGAAATCAGGAAGGTCGGAGGGGTGGTCCATCTGTCCTCGCCTGTCGTTGCGATCGACGTCGACAAGGAGGGCGTGACGATCACACCGGAGGGGGCTGCCTCACATCTCGCCGACTACGTCGTGCTTGCGATTCCGCCGAGCCTGTGGCCGGGCGGCCGCTTCGCCAAGATCGAGATCACGCCGCAACTGACGCCCGACCATTACATCTCGATGGGGACGGCCGTGAAATACCTCAGTCCGGTCAAGCGCCGTTTCTGGATCGATCATGGGCTGGCGCCGGCCGCGACGTCGAACCGCTTCGGCGTCACATGGGAAGGTACCGACAACCAGATCGCGCCGCGCGGGCGCGAGGTCGAACTCAGCCTGTTCGCCGGCAGCAGACCGGCGCAGCAAGCCATTCGAGAATGGGAGCGCGGCGGCAAGACCGCCGTCGATGCCTTCTACGCGTCACGGCTCGGCCAGGTCTATCGCGGCTATGAGGACAATCTGTCCCAGCCTCCGGACTTCATTGCGTGGCCCGCCGATCCCTGGACCGGTGCCGGCTATTCCTGCCCGGCGCCCGGCGAAGTCACGCGCGCCGGTCCGCTGCTCAACAGCGCATTTCACAAGCGGATGTATTTCGCGGGAGAGCACACCTGCTTTGCCTATTACGGCTACATGGAGGGCGCGCTTCAGTCCGGCCTGAAGGCGGGATCGGCGATCCTGAGGGCGATCGGGCGCACGGGCCGGCGCCGGTCGGCCTGAGCCCTTACAGCGTCTCTTGCTGGTGCCCGCAATTCTTGCAGGCGAACTTGACGCGGCTCTGGCCTTTTTCCGCCTGAACCCGGTTTGGCGCGCCGCACTTGCCGCAGACGGCCTCGATGCGGGTCGAGCCCTGCTTGACGACGATGGTCTTCTTTTCCATCGATTCGCGGATCAGGCGCTCGGCCTCCTCACGCAGGGATTGTTTCGACAAAACTCGTCTCCGCTTCTGAAAGCGCGAGAGCCATATCGCACTTGCGTTGGAATCTCAATCGGCAATGCCGGCTAAGACCTCGCCAATCACATAACTGTCTTCGACATGCACCGGAACGTCTCGGCGACATACGGGCCCTTCTGCAATTCGTCGCCGCGTTCCACCGCAACCGGATATGACCGGATCTTGACGCGTTTCGGATCGAACCAGGACTGGCCGTTGCGCATGTCGAATTCCCAGCCGTGCCAGGGGCGGCGTAGAGGCCGAGAGAGCGCAGCGAGGCCAGGATCGGCGGCTGACTAAAATTTTGCCTGTCGCATCGCGACCGACGCGCTTAGCCTTCGCCGCGTTCCGTCTCTTTCTCTCTCCCTTGTCTCTTCTCCCTTGGAGTTCCCATGACCCTCCTCATCCGCGGCGGCACCGTCGTCAATCATGATCATTCGCGCCGTGCGGACGTGCTGATCGAGGGCGACAGCATCGTCGCGATCGGCCCTGCGATCGCGGCGCCAACGGGAACGGAGATCATCGACGCCGGCGGCGCCTACATCATTCCGGGCGGCATCGATCCGCACACCCATCTCGAAATGCCGTTCATGGGCACCGTCACCGCCGACGACTTCGAGTCCGGCACGAAGGCGGCGCTGACCGGCGGCACCACCATGGTGGTGGATTTCTGCCTGCCCGATCCCGGCCAGTCGATGCTCGCGGCCTATCAGGAATGGCGCCACAAATCCGAGAAGGCGGCATCCGACTACGGCTTCCACATGGCGGTGACCTCATGGTCGAAGCAGATCTATGACGAGATGGAGACCGTGGTCAAAACCTACGGCATCAACACCTTCAAGCACTTCATGGCCTACAAGGGCGCGCTGATGGTGAACGACGACGAGCTCTACAACTCGTTCGCGCGCTGCGCCCATCTCGGCGCGATGCCGGTGGTGCACGCGGAGAATGGCGACGTCGTTGCCTTGATGCAGGAGGCGCTGATCGCGCGCGGCGTCACCGGCCCCGAGGGCCACGCCTATTCGCGGCCTCCGGAGGTCGAGGGCGAGGCCACCAACCGCGCCATCATGATCGCTGATATGACGGGCACACCGGTCTATATCGTGCACACCAGCTGCCGCGAGGCGCATGAGGCGATCGCCCGCGCCCGGGCCGCGGGAAAACGCGTCTATGGCGAGCCGTTGATCCAGCATCTGCTGCTCGATGAGCGTGAATACCAGAACAAGGACTGGGATCATTCCGCGCAGCGCGTGATGTCGCCGCCGTTCCGCGACAAGTCGCATCAGGACAGCCTGTGGGCGGGCCTGGAGTCGGGTTCGCTGCAAGTGGTCGCGACCGACCACTGCGCCTTCACCACGGAGCAGAAGCGGTTCGGGCTCGGCGACTTCAGAAAGATCCCGAACGGCACCGGCGGCCTCGAAGATCGCCTTGCGCTGTTGTGGACCGCGGGCGTCGCCACGGGGCGGCTGACCAAGGAGGAATTCGTCGCCGTGACCTCGGCGAACATCGCCCGCATCCTCAACATCTATCCGCGCAAGGGCGCCGTCGCCGTCGGCTCGGATGCCGATATCGTGGTGTGGGATCCCAAGGCGACCAAGACCATCAGCGCGAAGCGGCAGATGAGCCGGATCGACTACAATGTGTTCGAAGGCTTTTCCTGCAGCGGCGGCCCGGCAGCAACGCTGTCGCGCGGCCGCATCGTCTGGAAGGATGGCGATCTGCGCGCAGAGGCCGGCGACGGGCACTATGTCGAGCGTCCGGCATTCTCGCCGGTGCATGTCGCAAACTCGACGTGGAAAGAACTCACCACCCCGCGCGCGGTCGCACGCGGAGCGGTGACGCCGTAGGGCAAGCAGTCTAGATCGCGAACACCCAGGCGGCGACGATGGTGCCGATGGTGATGAGACCAGCGATGGTCCAGCCGGCGGCATATTCCAGCTCAGGATGACCGGTCGCCCGCATGATCTCTACCGGATCGGCGGTATGCTTCTCTGCCATGACAGCCTCGCACGATTCTCCCCGCGTCATGGATAAGTCGTGCCAGCCGCCATTAGGTTCCATCACGGCCGCGCGAACGGCAAAAAAGTCGAAAACAACCCCATGCAAAGTAGAACGGCCTTGCCAGCATGAGACGGCGCCGCGCTCCGCAACCAATTGACCCGACGCGGTAAAGCAGCCGCAATGCGCAATCTCACGCGCTCCGCATCTTGCACCGCAAAAACCGATTGCATGCTAGACTGGATGCACGCGATCCAGGGCAGGAGAGAAGCAGAAATATGCTGTCAAGAAGGTCGGCCACTCCGCCAAAAAGATCGAGGAGTACATCAAGCTCCAGAAACACCGCGCCGCCGACAAAAGCCGGATCGCGCTCGGCGAAGCCTATGAAGTCCGCTACTGGTCGAATAAGTTCAAGATCACGCCGGCCAAGCTGAAGGCCGCCGTCGCCGCCGCCGGCCACTCTTCCAGGAAGGTCGAGGCGTATCTGAGCGCCCAGAAGGCAGCGAAGAAGAAGGCGGCCAAGAAGACAGCGAAGAAGACCGCCAAAAAGAAGCCCTCCGCGTCGCGAAAGTAGACCCGCTAAAACTTCGGACATCTGTCCTCGAGCCAGACACATCAGCCGGCGTGCGTCGCCGGCGAGCGTCAGCGACGCCTTCGGCGTCACGCTGTTCGACTATTTCCCATCCGCATCTCGGCGACGTCCACGCCCGCACCGGCCTGCCGCGCCCGGCAGCCAGCAGAGTGGCGGCTGCCGCGATCGTTCAGCAAACCCGCCACGATGCAGCCTTCCCCTGGATGGGAAATCTGTCATAGGCTCGGCACGCTTTGTGGCGGCGAGGCCGTGACCGGAGAGAAGAGGCACCCATGAAACTCACGATCTCGAAACTCACGATCTCGGTTTCCCTCGCCGGTGCCATCCTTGTGGCCGGCGTCTCTCATGTCGCGGGCGCATCCGGCGCAACGCCCTCAAAAATCTCGGGCTCCACGGCGCTGGCGCTGGCGGGCGTGATTGCGCCGCTGTCGCCGCTCCTGTCGGGCGCCGAGAAGAAGGCGGTGGCGATGCTGTTCGCCGCCAATGCCGATATTCCCTACAAGAAGCCGATCGTGGTGACCGCGGACAGGATCGTCTGCCGCACCAGCAATGTCGACATCAGCTTGCGCAACTGCGAGGTCACCTTCGGCAAGAAGGTCAAGACTGTGAACGGATCCACGGCCAACGAGATCTTCGCGACCGAGGCGCTGGCCGGCATCCCGCCTGACGGCGCGGCAGGATCGAATTTCGAGAGCCTGAGCAAGCTGAGCTGCACGATCGACCCCAATGCCATCAGGCAGAAGGACGGCAGTGGGGCGGATTGCACGTTCCAGCCGGGAAATTGAACCGGGGCGAGCGGGCGTACCAAAGGTGCCGTGAAATCGCCGCAAGATGATCCAACAACATGAACTACGAAGAAGAACTAATAGGGCGAATTGAAAAGACGGGCCAAACCGGCGCACCAATATTATAAAGCGCGCAAGGCCGGCACCATCCATGATGAAGAATTGTCTCGCATTTTTGCTTCTCTTGACCGTAACCGCGGCCGCCGCACATGGGCCGTTGCCGGTGCGACCAACCGTGCCGTCCAATCTCGTCCGGATCGGCCTCACCGATAACGACACGACGGCCGGCGGCGTGGCACGGCTATGCGAGCAGGTCACCTTCTCGCGCGGCCTGCGCTATGGCGACAGCGAGGCCAATGTGCTCGACGTCGCGGTCAGCGAGACCACCAAGGCGGACACGCCGCGGCCGGTGCTGCTGTTCGTGGCCGGCGACACGTTTACCGGCGACCGCGGCGCGCCGGACCTGTCCCGCGACATCCAGGACGAGGCGATGTGCTTCGCCGCGCGCAACGGCATGATCGGGGTGCGCGTGAACTACCGCCTGGCGCCCGCGGCGACCTGGCCGATGGGCGCGACGGACGTCGCGGCGGCGCTATCCTGGATCCACGGCAATATCGACCTGTTCAACGGCGATGCCCGCGAGATCGTCGCGGTCGGCTATGGCGCCGGCGCCTTCCATGTCGCGACCCTGCTGGCGCATCCCGAGCTCCAGGCCGACCGCGCCGATGTCGCCGCCGTGGTGCTGGTGTCCGGCATCTATCGCGCCGGCAAGGACGCCAGTGACAGCGAGAAGGCCTATCTCGGCTCGGATGCGGGTCAATATGACAAGCGCTCGGTGTTTCCCGGCATCCTCAACGTCGACGCGCCGATCGTGCTGGCCTGGGCCGCGAACGATCCCGCGAACCTCGTCACACAGGGCGAGACCCTGAAGAAGACGCTCTGCGGCGCCGGCCACTGCCCGCGCACCACACTGCTGCGCAGCCGCGACGGCATCGCCGCAGCATTTGGGCTGGATGGTTCCGGGGATAGTCTTGCCGAGCCGACGCTGTTGCTGGTGCATCAGTTGGAGGCGCGGGGGCTGCCGTAGCGTCGTTGCGGGCGGCCACTCGCATTTGCTGGGCCACCCCTCCCCGCAAGGGACAGGGCAATCGCATATGAAAACTTGTCCCTGCGGCCATCCTTCGAGACGCCCGCTTTGGGCGGCTCCTCAGGATGAGGGCGGAGTATGCGGCAGCAGTTTCAAAGGGGCACTGACGCTGGTTAGCCTCATCCTGAGGAGGCGCGTAAGCGCCGTCTCGAAGGACGAGGCGTGCGCGCAGGTCGCCGCAACGAGTCATATGCGATTGGCCTGCCCTTGCAGGGGAGGGCTAGGGAGAGGGGTACCACTCGGGGACTCGCTCGACAGCGCGTCAACACGCCTGCCGTTTCGGCTGGGCCGAGATGCGGCGTGCCAACGCGCGGCCACAGGATTGCCAAACGCTTGACGTAGATCAACTCGCTTGGGTGCGGATCGAGCCGACTTCGTTGGGGGCCAACGACAAGGTGTCGAGCATGCGCGTCACCGGCAGATTGCTGTTCGTTTTGATCGCCGCGCTCGCCTCGCTCGGGGCGATGTCGGAGCAGCGTTTCGATCAACCCGCGCCCGACAAGGAAATCCGCATCGGCAATCTCGTGCCCTATTCGGGGCCGCTCTCGGAATTCGGCGCGATCGGCAAGGCGGAAGCCGCCTACTTCGACATGATCAACGATCGCGGCGGCATCAACGGCCGCAAGGTCCGCTTCATCACGCGTGACGACAATTCCGATCCCGCGACCGCGCTGCAACTGACCCGCGATCTCGTCGAGAAGGACGACGTGCATCTGATGTTCGGCTCGTTCGGCACGCCCGGCAATCTCGCCACGCGCTGGTATCTGAACGAGAAGAAAATCCCGCAGCTGTTCGTCGCCTCCGGCGACGAGGAGCTGAGCCAGGCCAGGGCGTTTCCCTGGACCATGGGCTGGCAACCGCCGTTTCGCTCAGAGGGGCGCATCTACGCCAACTACATCCAGGCCTATTATCCCCGAAAGAAGATCGTCGTGCTCTGGCAGAACGACCAGTTCGGCCGGATGCTCTACAAGGGCATCCAGGAAGGTCTCGGCGATCTGAACCGTCATGTCCTCGTCGACGTCGCTTTCGACATCTCCGATGAGCATCTCGAAGGGCACGTCTCGATCCTCAAGCGCGCGGGCGCCGATATCTTCGTCTTTCTCGGCGTGCCCTCGACGGCGGCCAAGGTGATCCAGCTGGCGGCGTCGCTCAATTGGCACCCGGTCTTCATCGTCAACGACGCCTCCGCCTCGATCGCCAATGCGATGGCGCCCGCGGGCCTGGAGAACTCGGCCGGCGTGATCTCGGCGGCCTTCCTGAAGGATCCGAGCGATCCCGCATGGAAAGACGACCCCGCCATGAAGGACTGGTTCGCCTTCATGGACAAGTATCATCAGGTCGAAAGCACCAACAACAGTGCGGCGCTCTATGGCTACGCCGCGGCCGAGGCGCTGACCAAGGTGCTGAGGCAGTGCGGCGACGATTTTTCGCGCGAGAATATCATGCATCAGGCAGCCTCGCTGCGGGATTACAAGCCCTCCGTTGCGCTGCCCAATATCAGGATGAACACGTCGCCCGATAACTATCTGCCGATCAAGCAGATGCGGCTGGTCCAGTTCGACGGCCGCTCCTGGCAGCCGTTTGGCGCAGTGATCGAGACCGCGTTTACGGAAGGCGCGGCGCGGTGACGCGGTGATTTGACTCACGCGTACCTTTTGCCGGGCTACCCCTCTCCCCCGCCCTCCCCCGCAAGGGGGGAGGGAGCACAGTGTGCTGCGCGGTGAGAGCTGGACTCACAAACCGAAAGCCAATTGTCATCACCTTGAAGCAGCCACACGCACAACTGCGTTCCCTCCCCCCTTGCGGGGGAGGGCTAGGGAGAGGGGTACCACACGGGGACTCTCTCGATCAGAAAAGCAGCCACGCAACTTCGCGCCTCACGCTGGCTTGAGCGAGGCCAGCGCGCTTTCGAGCAGCGAGCGCACCCGTGCGGCGTCACCGGATTTCACCACGGCGGGATCGAGGTGAAGCTCGAGGCCAGGCGCGCGCTCGGTGATGATGCCGCGCTTCTCGGCCGCTGCATCGTTCAAGGCGTCGACCGAATAGGGAATGACCTCGCGGCCGAACTCGGAACTCCGCGCGCGTGGCGCCTACGATGTTACCCATACCGATTTTGCAGTTGTCGCTGGCCGCGCATTTGCATCTAAGTCCTAGATGGTGCGAATGGAAACGACTGGCGGCGGAGCAGAAGCGATATGGAACACGATGCGAAATAACGAAGCGCCTTTTCGCTCCGCGCGGAACGGAGAAGGTGGCGCATGCGCCACCGCGGGTCGGCGGCAGTAATGAGTTCCAGCGGAACTGGTAACCGACTTCTGGCAGCGCTGCCACCCGCGGATTTCCATCTACTGGCGCCTGAGCTAGAGACGATCGTGCTCGGCCAGGACGCAGTCCTCTCGCAAGCGGGTGACCGGATCGAGCATGTCTTCTTCCCTCATAGCGGTGCCATCTCACTGATGGCCGACATGGCGGACGGACGGACGGTCGCCACCGCCATGATCGGGCGCGAAGGCGCAGTAGGTAGTCTTTCGGTGCTGGGGCCGTCTCCTTCGGCCATCACCGCCATCGTACGTGCGGCCGGCACCGCCGCGCGAGTCCCTGCATCGCGATTTTACGCCGCCTTCAGCCGGAGTCCCGCAATCCGGCACGCGATCCAGATTCACATCAGGGCGATACTGGTGCAGCTTCAGCTCGGCTCGGCCTGCAATGCGCTGCATCCGGTCGAAGCCCGTATGGCTCGCTGGCTGCTCCAGGTTCGCGACCGCATCGACGATGACGTCCTGCCGCTCACTCAGCAGGCGCTGTCGCAAATACTTGGTGTGCGACGAACGACAGTGACGCTCTTGATGCGCAATCTGCGCGCGTCTGGAGCGATCAAGTCCGATCGACGAGGCCACATCGAGATCGATCCAACCCGGCTCGCGGCGGCGGCGTGCGAATGCCACGACAACATCCGTCTCGAAGTCGAGGAAATCTTCTCGACGAAACCGGCCCGATCTTACATCATGGCTGCGCAAGACGATCGGCGCATGTCAGGAGATGAATCGGGCGATGCCGCGTGAGCCTTGCCGCGCCAGCCCCAAAAAGATACGCCGGCGTGACGCCGGCGCTGCAATCAAAGCCGCTCCTAGACCCAATCAGGTTCTCTTCGTCCGGTCGAGGTTCTGTCCGGATTGGGATTGCGCCTCGAGCCTCGCAAGCTCGCGCAGCACCTTCGCCACCTCTCTTAATTCGTTGCGCGCAGGGCCCGGCTTGAGCCGTCGTGCTTCGTCAAGAAAATCCTTGGCCTGCATCAGCCAGCTGGATGGCTCAATATAGTTTTGAGTGTGCGCCATGGTGTCCCTCCATCGCAATCACTGCTGATCTGCCTGGACATCAACCTTCCACGAGGTCGCGCTGTGATGCCGCGACCCGCTCGGCTCATGGACCCAGGCCTCCGGCGCGAACCAGGCGTGATCGGATTGGCAGATCGGGCAGCGGGTGCGCCCGAAGAACACAACGCTGCGCCGAAAGCTCTCGCGATCGGTCCTGATACCGGTGGGGATCGCCCGGCCGGTCTGCGGGCATCTGACCATAACCATACCCATATGAGCCTCCCATGACTTGGCTTTTGCTGGTTTTCGAAGCAAACGACCGGCCGGTTGGAATGCGCCTCTTGAGGTGCAGTTACTTGGGGGGCATCGTGCACCTGCCCGTTGTTGACCGAGCATGGGGCGCATGCTCGTGGCGGGGCTTATTCCAACCGGCGGTTCCCTCTTGGACGAACCTGGAGTGCCGCTTTTTCAGCCGGCTTTCTCAAGGGCCTTGGCAAAGTGTTTCTTGATCGGCTCGCTCGTTTCCATCGTCAGCTTCTCAGCAAGCTTCCACAATTCCCTGTTCTGGGCGGATGCAGCGTCGAAGACCTTGCGCGATTGCGCCGCCGTCAAGGTGACGACATCGGTCGCCGATTTGCTGCCCAAAAGATCGGCGAAGAAATCCATCGTTGCGGACGTATTTGCGTTCGAGATCTCCAAAAGCTTGAGCCCATAGTCTGTCGCGCTCCTTGCATGGCTTGAGTATGTCTCACGGAACGTGTCCGCCATCTCTTCCGATGCGATCTTGATCCGCTCGCAGCCTTGCTTTGCGCGGGCGACGCTCTGCTCTGCGAGTTCGCCGATCACAGCAGGCAACTCGATCTTCGGGAATCCGAACAACGGCGTCGCAAAACCATTCGCTCCATTTGGCGCGATCTTCACTTCACTTTCACTCACGGCACCAACTCCTTCTCAAACGAAACCATTCCGCTCAAACGAAACCATTCCGCTCAAACGAAACCATTCCTCGCGACGCTGCATTGCGTCACGAGAGCGCGTGGAGGCGAGGATTTATCCCGCCTCTGTGTTCGATCAGTTGTCTGTTGAGCATCCAGCCCGGACACGAGTATGCGCGACGAAATTGCGAAGTGTCCGTTCGATTTGCGACTCTCGCCAAAAATTTTCTCGATCATGTCAATACACACAATCGTCATATCTACAGGAATGATGCGCGTGTGGACGGGCAGACCGCGAACGGCTTTTGATCGACAAGATCAATGAGCAGATGGGCATCGGTGGCGCTGCCGGTCTAAACTCTTGCGCCCAAGCTCTTGCACCCAAGACGGAGCGAGCCATGACCGAGACCCTTCGCATCGCGCGCATTTTTGTGCGGCCCGTGATCGTGCCGATGAACCTGGCACTGCAGACCAGCACCGGTGCGATCGACAAGGCGCCGCTGGTGCTGATCGACTGTGAGACCGACCACGGCGTGCAGGGGCATGCCTATCTGTTTTCCATCACCCCTTCTGCTCTGAAACCGCTGACGGCGATGGTCGTGGAAATGTCGGAGCTGCTCGTGGGCGACGAACTGCTGCCGTTCGAGATCGAGCGCAAGCTGACCCAGCGCTTCACGCTGCTCGGACTCGCCGGGCTACAAAGGCTGGCGCAATCCGGCATCGACATGGCGGCCTGGGATGCATTGGCGCGCAGCAGAGGCCTGCCGCTGGCACGCCTGCTCGGCGGCGCACCGAAGCCGGTGAAGGCTTACAACTCGAAGGGGCTCGGCATCATGCCGGCGGCCGCCGCGGTGGAGGAAGCTCACAAGCTGCTGGCCGAGGGCTTTCACGCCGCAAAAATCCGAGTCGGCCGGCCCGATGCGCGCGAGGATCTCGCCGTGGTGCGCGCCGTGCGCAATGCCGTCGGCGATGAGGTCACGCTGATGTGCGACTACAACCAGGCGCTGACCGTCACCGAGGCCATCCGCCGCGGCGAGATGCTCGACGACGAAGGCCTGACCTGGATCGAGGAGCCGATCCGCCATGACGACTATGCCGGGAATGCCCGCATTGCGGACGCACTGCGCACGCCGGTGCAGATCGGCGAGAACTTTGACAGCGCGTTTTCGATGCAGGCCGCGCTGTCCGCGGAGGCGTGCGACTACGTGATGCCCGATGTGCAGCGCATCGGCGGCGTCTCCGGCTGGCTGCGCGCCGCAGCACTGGCGCACGCCACCGGCATCGAGATGTCGACGCATCTGTTCTCGGAGGTCAGCGCGCACCTGCTCTGCGTGACGCCGACCGCGCATTGGCTCGAATATGTCGACTGGGCCGACGCGGTGCTGGCGACACGGTTGAAGATCAAGGACGGCTTTGCGCTGCCGAGCGAGGCGCCCGGCAACGGCATTGAATGGGACGAGACGGCGGTGAAGAAATATCTGGTGTGAAGCGCCTAGCGCGCCGCGGCGTTGAGATCCATCGTCTCGAGCAGGCTGTTCTGCCGCCAGTCGATGAAGGCGTCCTTGAGGCGGTTGATCTCACCGGCGTGCTCGGGCACGCCCCAGAGATTGTGCTGTTCGAGCGGATCGCCCGCGAGATCGAACAGCTGTCCGTCCTCGGCGCCGTGAATGAACACCACCTTCCATCTGTTGTCGCGCACCATGGTGATGAGCCGGGCTCCAGTCATGGCGACGTCGCCGGCCTGCTCGGAGAACACGAAGTCGCGGCCGGTCCATTCCTCGCCCTTGAGCGCCGGCAGCAGGCTGCGGGCCTGGAACGGCTTTGGATGCTCTGCGCCGGCGAGATCCAGAATGGTCGGCGCAAGATCGAACAGCTGGCACTTTTCGCGGATACGGCGGCCGCCGGGGAAGAGGTTCGGCGACCAGAACAGCAGCGGGATGCGGGTGACCGGCTCGTACATCGACCACTTCTGGCTGAGGCCGTGCTCGCCGAGATTGTCGCCATGGTCCGACATGAAGATCACGACGCAATTGTCGAGATAGCCCTTGTCCTCCAGCGTCGTCAGCAGGCGGCCGATCTGCTCGTCGATCATGGTGACGTTGGCATAATAATGCGCGCGCAGGCGGCGCATCTCTTCGTGCGTCGGCGCGAGCTTCCATGACACCGCGTCGTGGTCGACCTCGGTGTCGTGGCGGCGCTTTTCTTTCAGGTACGCCGGCAGCCCCTCGATCTCGGCCTCGGTCGGCTGCGGCACCGGAAGATCGTTGCGGGCGAGATAGTGCTCCAGATATTCCGGCAAGGGATCGTAGGGCGGATGCGGTCCGGGCAAACCGATCTGCATGAACAGCGCGTCGGGCTTGGGACGCGTCTCGAGCCACCACATCGCGGTTTCCGCGACGAAGATGTCCGGATGCAGCGATTTCGGCATCTCCCAGGTGAAGGCGCCCATGCGGTCGCCATAGTCCGGCAGGCTGCGATAGCCGGCGCGCGACGGCTTTGTCAGCTTGTGCGCGGCAAAGGCCTTGTCGAGCTCGTCGGCGAACCAGCGGCCCTCGAGGAAGCGGTCCTTGTTCTCGACCACGAAGCGCTCGTGAAAGCCGGCCTTCGCGTCATAGGGGATGGTGTGCATCTTGCCGACATTGACGCAGTGATAGCCGGCGTCGCCGAGATTGCTCACCCAGGTCTTCTGCCAGTGCTGCCCGTTCTTCAGCACGCCCGACGCATGCGGATAGAGGCCGGAGAACAGCGCGGCGCGCGAGGGCACGCAGCTCGGCGCGTTGATGAAGCAATTGTCGAAATAGACGCCCTCGCGCACCAGGCGGTCGAGATTCGGCGTCTTCATATAGGGATGGCCCGTCGCCGCGATCGTGTCGAAGCGTTGCTGGTCGGTCATGACCAGGATGATGTGGGGCTTTGTCACGGTTGTTTTGTCCTGCGCGGCATTGAGCCAATAGAAAATATGTCTGACATAATAATTCTTGTCAAACCAGCATGGATTTGATTATCCTCGGTCAGTGGCACAATTTATCGCACCATTTTGTCAGAGCTCGAAATAAATCAGACATTTTATTCCATCGGACCGGGATCAACGTGGCAAAATCTGCTAGCAAGGACAGCCCTCGGTCGATCGCCCGCGAAGTGGCGCGGCTGATCCTGACCGGCGTTTGGCGCGAGGGCACGACGCTGCCGCGCGAGATCGAGCTGGCGTCCCGCTTCGATGTCAGCCGCGCCTCCCTTCGCGAGGCGCTGTCGCTGCTCAAGGCCAAGGGGCTGATCGCCTCGAAGCAGAAGGCCGGCACGCATGTGCGGGCGCGGTTCGACTGGAACATGCTCGACGAGGAGCTGTTGAACTGGACGCTGTCGGCGTTGCCGACGCAGGAGTTCGCCAAGCAGATCCTCGAGGTTCGCCGCATCGTCGAGCCGGAGGCCTGCGCCATTTGCGCAGTCCGCGGCACCGACGAAGACTTTGCCCGGATCGAGCGCGCCTATCGCGGCATGGATGCGGCCGGCATGGACCGCGTCGCCTATGCCGAGCCGGACCTTCAGTTTCACCGCGGCATTCTCATCGCCACCGGCAACGACTTTTTGATCGCCTTTGGCGCGACGGTCGCCGCCGCGCTGCGGATGTCGTTCGATCTGTCGAGCACCAATCCAGGCGCGCCTCGGAAGAGCCTGCCCTATCACCGCGCCGTGCTCGACGAGATCTGGGCGCGCAACGCCGACGGCGCGCGCCAGGCCATGCACAAGCTGATGGATCTCACCGAACAGAACATCGTCTCGGCCATGTCGCGTCAAAAAAAGAAAGACGCCGAGGACGAGAACGTCCGCACCAGACGGACGCGTTGAAGCCAGCCAACAATAGTGAGGGAGGTAAAGATGAAGAACGCATCGCGCGCGAGCTCGATCACCCGCCGCAAACTGCTGAAAGCAAGCGCCGCAGGCGCGGCACTCGCGGCATTCCCGGCGCCGCTGATTGCGCAGACAAAGCCGTTTGCCGGGGTGACGCTGCACGGCGCCTCGTTCCAGCACCGCTTCTTCACGCTGCTGCAGAAGTACATTCCTGAGTTCGAGGAAAAGACCGGCATGAAGGTCGACCTCCAGCTCTCGGCCCTGCCGGTCTACAACCAGCAGGCCAATCTCGAACTGTCCTCGGGCGGCTCGGCCTATGATTTCGTCAACGTCACCTTCACGCTCGCGACCCGCTGGATCGCGGCCGGCCTGCTCGCCAATCTCGACGAATTCACCGGCGATGCCAATTTGACGCCGGCCGAGTGGAATCCGAAAGACTTCGTCGACGGCGCGCAGGTGCCCTATCGCGACGCCAAGGGGGCGACCTTCGGCTATTCCTGGGAAGGCGGCGCGATGCTGATGGGGCTGTCGCGCATGGACCTGATGGAGAAGAAGGGACTGAAGATCCCCAAGACCTTCGCCGAGCTGCAGCAGGTCTGCGCCGAGATCAACGGCACCGATGGCGTCAACGGCATGGTGTCGTGGTTCCTCCACAACTGGAATCTACCACCCTACATCCAGGGCTTTGGCGGCAACATCTTCAAGAATCCGCCCGGCGACGTCATGCCGGCGCTGAATGCGCCCGAAGCCATCCAGGGCGTCGAGTTCTATGCGAACCTGCTGAAGAGCGCGCCGAAGGGCGTTCTGACCTACACCGAGGACCAGGCGCGGCAGTCGATGCTGACCGGCCGCTCCAACATCTTCATCCATTCCAGCGCCTGGGTGACGCCGATCCTGCTCTCGGACGAGAGCAAGGTGAAGGACACCTCGCGCGTGGTGCGCTCGCCCGCAGGTCCGGTGCACGACTATCCGGCCTCCAACAGCCAGGGCCTCGGCATTCCCAAGAACGCCAAGAACCAGAAGGCCGCGTGGGAATTCATCAAATGGGCGCTCAGCCCGGAGATCTCGATGAAGCTCGTCAGGGAGCACGGTCACTCCTCGGTGTGCCGCCGCTCGATCATCACCAGCGACGACTATCGCAAGCTCAACACGGTGAACGGCCAGGACCTCGGCGCGCTCTATCTCGAGGTGCTGGAGCTGCCGGGCAAGGGCGAGAACTACATGGCCTATCGCACGTCGAAGGAATTTCCTGTTGTCGGCGACGTCCTCAACAAGGCATTCGAGCAGGTCGCCACCGGCCAGTTGCCCGCCAAGGACGCGATGAACGCGGCCCAGGACCAGGCGATCGCCGCACTCCGCCGCGCCGGGACAAAACTTTGAGCGAGAGCGGAATTGACGGTGAGCGCCGCAGGTTCATCGCCTGGGCGCTCACACCGAGCCTGATCGTGCTGTTTGCGGTCGCCGTGCTGCCGGCGATCTATCTCATCGTGACCAGCCTGACGCCGTTCCAGCTGACGACGCCGGGCTCGGCCACCGATTTCAGCGAGCCGTTCCGCAACTATCGCCTGCTGCCCGGCGACCCCCGCTTCGTCAACTCGCTGGCCGTGCAGGCCAAGCTGTCGGTCGCGAGCGTGCTGTTCCAGGTGCTGCTCGGCATGCTGCTTGCGCTGCTGCTGAACGTGCCGTCGCGCTTCGTCGAATTCGCCCGCACCTTCTTCCTGATCCCTATGGTGCTGCCGCCGATCGTGGTCGCGGTGATCTGGAAGCTGATCTACGCGCCCGACATCAGCCCGCTCTATTACGCGGCGCAAGCGCTGCATGTCACCCTGCCGGCGCTGACCTCGAGCGTCGACTTCGCGCTGACGTCGATCATCATCGCCGACACCTGGGAGTGGCTGCCGTTCACCTTCCTGATGGTGCTGGCCGCGCTGCAGACCATTCCCGACGAATATTCGGAAGCCGCCCTCGTCGACGGCGCCAGCAAGCTGCAGATCTTCTGGTACGTGACGCTGCCTTTCATCACGCCGATCCTGGTGATCTCCGGCATGTTCCGCCTGATCGACAGCGTGAAGGCGTTCCCGCTGATCTTCCTGTTGACCGGCGGCGGACCCGGCACCGTCACTGAAGTCACCAACTACTATGCATACCTGCTCGCCTTTGACACCAACGAGATCGGCTATTCCAGCGCGGTCACCGTGGTGATGTTACTGTTGGTCTGCGGCATCAGCCTGGGCCTGGTCTGGATGGGCCGCCGCCGGGAGGCGCTGGCATGAGCGAGTCGTCCCTCCGCAAGGCCACGCCCGGCCGGCTGATCGCGATTACGGTCACGCTGCTCATCCTGCTCTCGCCATTCCTCTGGCTGTTGCAGATGAGTTTCAAGACCAACGACGAGATCCTGCAATTCCCGCCGCCGCTGATCTTCACGCCGACGCTGGAGAATTACGTCTCGCTCTGGCACAGCGCGTTCTCGACGTCCTTCGTCAACAGCCTGTTGAGCGCATCGTTCTCGACCGCGCTGGCGCTGCTGCTCGGTGTCCCCGCAGCCTACGCGCTATCGCGCTGGTCCGGCCGCGGCAAGCATGGCTTGAGCTTTGCCATCCTGGTGACGCGCATGGCGCCACCGATCGCCTTCACGATCCCCTTCTTCCTGTTCTACCGCTGGATCGGACTGCTCGACACCATCACCGGCCTCGTCCTGGTCTACACCAGCTTCAACCTGCCCTTGGTGATCTGGATGATGCAGCCGTTCTTCGACACCATCCCGGTGTCGCTGGAGGAAGCGGCGCTGGTCGACGGCGCGCGAACGCGCACAGTGTTCGCCAAGATCGTGCTGCCGATGGTGACGCCCGGCATCGCCGCGACCGCGATCCTGTGCTTCCTCTACGCCTGGAACGACTTCTTCTTCGCACTGATCCTGACCCGCACCAATGCGCGCACCGCCCCGGTCGCCGTCGTCAACTTCATGAACTACGAAGGCTGGGAATGGGGTAAGATCGCCGCCGGCGGCTCGCTGGTGATGGCGCCGGTGCTGATCTTCTCGCTCGCGGTGCGCCGCTATCTCGTCTCCGGGCTCACGGCCGGCGCCGTCAAAGGCTGACATCATGAAGCTTCCGACCGAAACAGCCGGGCCGTCGCCCTTCGAGGGCCGCTGAAGAGGCGGCCCCCTCAGGGGGACGGTGAGAGAGATGCGTTACCACGTCTCCGCGCCGGGGATTTTCTTGCGCACCGCCATGCGCTGGATCCAGATGCAGCGGCGGACGGACCGATTGGAGCGGCCGACGGCGGAGATGCCCTCACCGGCCTGAAGCAGCGGCGCCACGGTCTCGCGCAGCGCGCGGCAGCGCTGCAGTTCGGCCTGCCAGTCGACGATCGCGGCGTCGGCGCATGATGCCATCAGCGCCAATACCGCCACGGCAAGACAAATCGTCCGCATCATTCACTTTGCCTTCCCTTTGATTGGTCCGCAACGCGCCGGTAGCGGAAGTCGCAATGATCGGCGCCTTGCATGATGGTCTGCGTACGCGTGAGCCTGATGTCGGGGCCGAACCCTTCCGCCGTCGCAAAGTTGGCGGTGCAGGCCACGGCCTGGCCGAGATTGGCCTCGTTCTTCGCTGTCCAGAACTCCACGCCGAAGCGGCGATAGAGATCGCCGAGCGTCTTGCGCACCAGCGCGTTCGCACGCGCCTCGCCGAGCTCGGCCTGGAGCGCCTTGACCAGCGGTACCAGGACCTGCGCCTGGATTTTTGCCTGTTCGATGACCGACATGCTCATGGGCATCCTGCTCGTCTTCGATACTTCGATGTGCACCTGATCGGGCCCGCGCCGCAAGCGGCTCACGCCAAGCGTTTTCCTCGCTGCGACTCTTTCGCCTGTGAAATGGAACACATTTGAAGCGCCGTTTAGGTTGTATCGTGTTTAGGATGTAACCAAGGCGAATGGGACGAACGACCCCGTATCCATTTTCGATCATTCATTCTCGAACACAGAGTTGGAGTAGGCAATGGACGAACCCAAGCCACTCACCAGCACCTTCAACAGAACCGCAAACTTCTCCATCCACCAGGTCGATAGCGTGTTCAGGGCTGCCGCGCATGCCGCTGTCGCTCCCGCTGCGGCGCCGCTCGTCCTGCCACCCACGCTCGGGCCGCTGTCGGCCTTCACCGGCACATTCACGGGACAAGGGTTCAACACGATCTTCCGGCCCGACAGCGCGACGACACCGACCCAGATGCCGGGGCCGATCAACACCACCGACCCGCCCGACAACGTGCTGGAGCTGAATCTCACCGACGAGACGATGTCGTTCTCGAACAATCTCGGCTCGATTCCCAATCGCGGCTCGGGGCCGCAGGCGGATGCCTTCCTGAACGGCGTGCCTTATCTCCAGACCATCAACGACGTGACCACGGGGACGCCGGTCGGCATTCACTTCGAGCCCGGCATCTGGCTCGCGGTGCCGAGCAGCACCAATCCGCACGAACCGTTCACCGTCGCGCGCATGGCCTCAATTCCGCACGGCACGACGATCACCGCGCAAGGCACCGCGCTGCCGGCCGTCGCCGGCAAGCCGACCATCGCGGCAATCGACATCACGCCGTTCTTCGGCGGCAATCCGGCCAACAAGTTCACGTTCCAGAATCAGACCGCGGCCAACAAGACGACACGCAGGCTGCCGCAGGACCTCACCGCGCTGATCGCCTCCGGCAAGCTGACGCAGGCCATGATCACCGATCCGAACACGGTGCTGCGCCATCAGATCGCGCATCAGACCATCAGCCAGACCATCATCATCGAGACCTCGACCAAACCCGGCACGCCACTATCAGGCGGTCCCTTGCCGGCCGTTCCTTCGGCCGGGCCGCATCCGCAGGCGCCGAACTTCGCCGGCGGCACCGCGAACATCGCGTTCCTGCAGGGCGTGCCGGTGCCGCCGCCCGGCGGCAATGGCGCCAACGCCAACGCGTTCCAGATGGATGCCGTGTTCTGGATCGAGACGGTCATCTACGACATCGACGTGCCGCGCATCGCGTCGGGCGAGCCGCCGATCATCCTGCAGCCGCTGCAGAAGGGTACGGTGCCGCTGGTGCCGAGCTTCGTCGCCACGCTTCCGTTCGTGCCGAACAAGGGTTTTGCCGGCGGCCGCGTCCGGGTGGCGACGACGCAGATCCAGTATTCACAGAAGGTGATGCTGGATTTCAACGGCCTGACCTGGCCGCACGTCTCCGTCGCCTCGCTCGTGCCGGCAGCCCCAGTGCCGATCCCGGAGCATTTGTTGCCGCTGACGTGAGCGGGCTTGCAGCTGCGAGAGATCAGGAGCGCAGCAGCCGCAACGCCTTGCCCTTGTGCAGGGCGACGTGATCGGTCTTGTCGCTCTTGATCTCGTATTGCGGATCGTCTGGCGTCGCGTTGTGGACGTAGCCCTTGTAGTCGACGTCCTTGATATGCACGCGCCGGATATGGCCGCGGACGCGGCCGGCCTCGGAATTCCAGCTGACGTGATCGCCGCGCTTGAAGGGTTTGGGCATGCGGGAACAATGCCGGAGCGTGTGGCGCGTTCCAGGAGGCGGAGCTGGACGCTCCAGTCCGTCTACGCTCTTCGAGCTACGCCGGACACGCTTCGCGTTGAGGCTGATGGATCGTGGCTTGCCTAGCCGAAGCGCGCGGCGGCGGCCCGCCTGTGCCCTTTGGGCTCCAGCATGGCATCCTTCACTCGGCTATCGCGAGCGAAGGTCTTGGCTTGCCTAGCCGTAGCTGGCGGATAGAGGCCCGCCTACGCCCTTTGGGCTTCGGCGCGGCATCCTTCACTCGCTTTGCGAGCGAAGGATGGTGGGCGCGACAGGGATCGAACCTGTGACCCCTACCATGTCAAGGTAGTGCTCTCCCGCTGAGCTACGCGCCCTAGATGTCGTCTAGATCGGGTCGGGTCCCTATAACGGCTCGGGGGAGCCGGTGCAAGGACGGAAGGGCGCCAATTTAGGCCGCCAGCATCTTGTTCACTTCGCTCACCAATTCGCGCAGGTGAACGGGCTTCGACAGCACCTTGGCGTTCTTGGGGGCGTCCGAATCCGAGTTCAGGGCGACCGCGGCGAAGCCGGTGATGAACATGATCTTGATGTCGGGGTCGAGTTCCGAGGCCCGACGGGCGAGCTCGATACCGTCCATCTCAGGCATCACGATGTCGGTGAGGAGCATCTCGAACGGCTCTTCCCGCAACCGCTGATAGGCGGCCATGCCGTTGTCGTGGGACGAGACCTGAAAACCGGCGTTTTCCAGCGCCTTGACCAGGAAACGGCGCATGTCGTTGTCGTCTTCGGCGAGCAGGATTTTTGGCATGGCAGGAACGTCGAATCCCCAGAGGATATGCAGAGGTCACTAAGCCCGACAGAGGGTAAATTTGGGGTGAAAATCTTTACCCTGGGACGGCCGCGCTGCCGGGGTGTTGTGAACCGGAATGGGCCGCGAAGCAATCGAGCCGCGCCCATGCATCCCCGGCTCGCTGCCCACACGGTTAAGACATGTTCCAGTGCCGATCACATCTTTTCGCTTGGCAGAATGGTTGCGATTCCGGACAATGACGACACATAAGAGCCGCTCGACCGGCCGAATCATTCGATCCAGGGCCGATGCTGGATCGTGCGGCGCGAAGGGACGAAGCCTGAGAAGATGACCCGGTTTGACGGCGACAGGTCGCCAGCCTTCGAGATCGTGGAGCCCGCCGAGTGGCGCGCGCCCGTTATCTTCAACTCGCCGCATTCCGGCTCGACCTACCCGGACGAATTCCTCGCCGCATCGCGGATCGACCTGCCGCAACTTCGGCGGTCCGAAGATTCCTTCATGGACGAGTTGATCGGGCATTTGAGCGATCGCGGCTTTCCGACCGTGCGGGTGAACTTTCCCCGCTCCTATGTCGACGTCAATCGCGAGCCCTATGAGCTCGACCCCCGGATGTTCACCGGGCGGCTGCCGAGCTTTGCCAACACGCGCTCGATGCGGGTCGCGGGCGGGCTCGGGACCATTCCACGCGTGGTCGGCGACGGCCAGGAGATCTATCGCGACCGCATCGTGGTCGACGAGGCGCTGGCGCGGATCGAGACGCTGTACAAGCCCTACCATCGCGCGCTGCGCCGGCTGATCAACAAGGTGCACCAGATGTTCGGCACCGTGATGCTGGTCGACTGCCATTCGATGCCGTCGGTCGGCGTCTCTCGAGACGAGCCGCGCCGGCCCGACATCGTCATCGGCGACCGCTACGGCACCAGCTGCACGCCGCTGCTACCCGACCGTGTCGAGGAAACCATGACCGGGCTCGGCTATTCGATCGGCCGCAACAAACCCTACGCCGGCGGCTTCATCACCGAGCACTACGGCAACCCGGCGAGCGGCCTGCACACGGTGCAGCTCGAGCTCAATCGGGCGATCTACATGGACGAGCGCCGCCGCGAGCGCGGCCCGCGCTTTGCGCAAGTGGCAAGCGACTTCGGCGTCCTCGCCGACGTGCTGGCGACCACGATCCCGTTCGGCGATCTCGGCCCGTTCCAGGCCGCGGCGGAATAGACGCGACTCTTTCTCGAACGATCGCGCTCTCTGCGAGAGGTGCGAATGCGTTTTCGCTTCGCAAGCGTATGCGCGCCAAACTGAAAACAGAGACCCAAAGAAAAAAGGGCCGCTTCTGATGAAGAAGCGGCCCAAGTCTAGGGAGGAAACGCCCAAGGAGGGCAGCGGTAACGCGAGAAGCGCTACCGCACCGCAACAATATGCGGCCGCGCCGCACAAAGTGCAAGGGCTTTTGAGCCGTTTCCCATGCAAAAACACATAGCTCATTTGCTTCCTGAGAAACCCAGATTCAGTTTCTTTGATAAGGAAATTCAATGGGTTGATAGTCATTTGCATACGAACAAGGCATATTCGGAACTAAGTTTTCAATTTGATGTTCGATATTTGGCCGGCATATGGCTCGGATGGGGCAACCGGTATCCGCATCCAAAATACCAGGGTGCAAAATCAAGACAGCGCTGCAAGATCCTGCCGATTTGAGCTAGGCAGATGCGAACTTCACCCGACTTTCGTTTTGAGGATGCGCCGTGACGGTGATCGACTTCTCAGCCTTCATCGGACGGCTTGCCACAGCCTCCGGCGAAACCATCCTGCCGTTCTTCCGCACCTCGCTGTCGATCGACGACAAGAGCAAGACCAAGGATTTCGATCCGGTCACGGAAGCCGACCGCGCGGCCGAGGCGGTGATGCGGCGTCTGATCAAGGCCAGCTTCCCCCAGCACGGCATCGTCGGCGAGGAATTCGGCAATGAGCGCGAGGACGCCGACTATGTCTGGGTGCTCGACCCCATCGACGGTACAAAGTCCTTCATCGGCGGCTTTCCGATCTGGGGCACGCTGATCGCGCTCTTGCACAGGGGCACGCCGGTGTACGGCATGATGCACCAGCCCTTCATCGGCGAGCGCTTTTCCGGCGACAACGGATCGGCCAATTATAAAGGCCCCTCCGGCGAGCGCCGGTTGCAGGTTCGCCGCTGCGGCTCGCTGTCGGAGGCGACGACCTACACCACCAGCCCGCTGCTGATGAACGAACGCGACCGCGCCATTTTCGGCCGGATCGAGGGGGCTGCGCGTCTGTCGCGCTATGGCGGCGATTGCTATTCCTATTGCATGCTTGCGGCCGGCCACGTCGATCTCGTGGTCGAGACCGAGCTGAAGCCTTACGACATCGCAGCCCTGATCCCGATCGTGACCGGCGCCGGCGGCGTCGTCACCACCTGGGAAGGCAAGCCTGCCCAGGGCGGCGGCCGCATCGTCGCGGCCGGCGACGCCAGGGTTCACGAAGAAGCACTCAAACTTCTGAACCAATAACAAGCGCGAGCGGGAGGCTTGCATGATCATCTCACGCAGGCTTCTCGTTGAATTGTTATTGGAATTGTTCTTGGGATTGTTTCTGCTGCTGCCGTCGGTGGCGGCGGCTCAGAATTTTCCGGCAAAACCGATCAAGCTGATCGTCCCGTTCCCGGCCGGCGGCCCCAACGACATCATCGCCCGTGTCGTCGGCCAGCGCATGTCGGAACTGGCGGGCCAGCCGGTGCTGATCGACAATCGCGGCGGCCAGGGCGGCGTGCTCGGTACTGACGCGGGCGCCAAGAGCGCGCCCGACGGCTATACCATCGCCATCTCATCTGCCGGCGCGCTCGCGATCAGCCCGAGCATGGAGAAAGTCGCTTACGATACGCTCAGTGACCTGACGCCGGTGACGCTGGTGGCGACCGTACCGGAAATGCTGGTTGTCGCCACCAACGTCCCCGCCAAGGACATCGGCGAGTTGATTGCGCTCGCCAAGGCTCAGCCCGGAAAGCTCAACTTCGCCTCCTCCGGCCCCGGCAGCCTGCCGCATCTCGCCGGCGAATTGTTCAAGCTGACCGCCAGGATCGACATCGTGCATGTGCCCTATCGTGGCGCCGCGCCTGCGGTGAACGATCTCTTGGGCCAGCAGGTGCAAATGACGTTCCTCGACCTCCCGGTGCTGCTGCAGCAGGTCAAGGCCGGCGCCCTGAAGCCGATCGCGGTCGGCTCAGTGGAGCGTGCCCCGACTGCACCCGACGTGCCGACCACGAAGGAAGCGGGATTTCCTGATCTGCGCATCGAGAACTGGTACGGCATGGTCGCGCCCAAGGGCACGCCGAAGGAAATCGTCACCGCGCTGCATGATCTCGCGACCAAGGCCATGGCGGATCCCGCGGTGAAGGAAAAGCTCGCCCAGCATGGCGCGACGCTGATCGGCGACGAGCCGGAGCATTTTCGCGCATTCATTGCGGACGAGACCGCGAAATGGGCGAAGGTGATCAAGGACGCCGGCGTGGAGACGGCGAAGTAAGTGGCTCTACACCTCTCCCGCTTGCGGGAGAGGTCGACGCGCTCGTAGAGCGCGGCGGGTGAGGGCTCTCTCCTCTTGGGGAATCTCCCCGTGCGGAGACACCCTCTCCCCGACCCTCTCCCGCAAGCGGGAGAGGGAGCGCACCACCGGTGTGGCGCCCGCACCGCTTTACACCGCGGCCGCGCGCAAATGCTCCACCAGCATCTTGGCCGGCCGCGGCAGCGCCTTGAAGCTGCGCGCGCAGATCACGAGTCTCCGGTTGGCCCAGGCGTCGCGCAGGCGGACGATGGCGAGCGGCATCAGTTTGGCGCAGCGGCGGGCAGCGGCTTCGGGCACGAGCGCAACGCCGACATCGGCTGCGACCAGTTGGCAGATCGCGTCGAAATCGCGCAGCCGCGCGCGGAAATGCGGGCGCATGCCGAGCCGGGCGGCGTGCTTTGAAATATGCATTTGAAGCGCGGTGGCGCTGGTCAGACCGACGAATTCGCAAGCATTGGCCTCCTGGAAATCGATCTGGCGGCGGCCGGCGAACGGACCACGCTTCGACGTCACCAGAGTCAAACGATCTTCGCTGAACACGAAACGCTCGATGTGATCAGGGAGCGCGTGCTCGGCGGCAAAACCGAGATCGGCGGCGCCGGCGGTGATCGCGGCCGCGATGTCGGTGCTCTCGCGCTCCTCGATGTCGATGGCGACGTCGCGATGCTCGCGCAGGAAGCCGGCGAGCGCTTTTGGCAGATGCTCCGACAGGCCCGACGTGTTGGCCAGGAAGTGCACGCTGGCGCGCACGCCGCTGGCAAAGCCCGCGAGATCGCCACGCATGGCGTCGATCTGGTGGATCACGAGCCGGGCATGGTCGAGCAGGCTCTCGCCGGCCGCGGTCAGCTCAACGCCGCGCCGCCCGCGCTTGAGCAAGGCGACGCCGAGCGCATCCTCGAGCCCCTTGATCCGCGCGCTCGCCGAGGCCAGCGCCAGATGCGAGCGCTCCGCGCCCCGGGTGATGCTGCGCTGGTCGGCGACTGCAATGAAGAGCTGGAGATCGACGAGATCGAAGCGCAAGGTTGCTTCCTCCAAACTTAGCCTTCGCTATCTGCGAAGGCTATCTCCGTAACCTCCAGATTGTGCCTCGGCGCGGCTTCGGTCAATGTGCAGGTCATGATTGACCCGCTTCTCATTCTCATCGCCGCCGTCTTCCTGGTCGCCGGATTCGTCAAGGGCGTCGTCGGGCTCGGCCTGCCGACGGTCTCCATGGGCCTGCTCGCGGTGAACATGGCGCCCAGCCGCGCGATCGCGATCGTGATCGTGCCCGCCATCGTCACCAACATCTGGCAGACGTTTGTCGGCCCCCATTTGCGCGACATCCTGAGGCGGTTGTGGCCGCTGATGATCGGCACCGTGATCGGTTGCTGGCTCAATGCCGGCGCGCTGACCGGCCCCTATGCCCGCTACGGCACCGTGGTGCTCGGCGTCCTGCTGGTGATCTACGCCATCATCGGCCTCAGCAAAATCAAGTTCCACGTCGCACCTGAGAGCGAGAAATGGGTCGGCGGCGTGGTCGGCGTGATCACCGGCGTGATCTCGGCCTCGACAGGCGTGCAGGTCATCCCCTCGATGCCGTTCATGCAGGCGATCGGCATGGAGAAGGACGAGCTGGTGCAGGCACTCGGCGTGTTCTTCACCACCGCAACGCTGGCGCTCGCCTTCAACCTGACCGCCGGCGGATTGCTGACGCCGGCCAATGCCGTGCCGGGCGCGGTCGCCATGGCCATGGCCTTTGCCGGCATGTTCGTGGGACAGTCGGTGCGGGCGCGCATGCCGGCAGAGGCGTTTCGCCGCTGGTTCCTGGTCGCGATGATTTTGCTGGGCGTCTATCTCGCCGGCAGCGCGCTGGCGAAGGAATTCGCCTGACGCGAGATCCACTCATCCGTTCGGATGAGCTATCGGGTCTCCAGCATGGCGACGCGGATGCCGAGATAGATAAAGAGGCCGCCCAGGGCACGGTTGACCCACGCGATCACGCCCTCGGATTGCCGCAGCCGGTGGGCGGCCTTGGCCGCGAACGCCGCCAGCACCAGGCACCACAGCGTGCCCGTAGAGATGAAGATCAGGCCGAGCGTCAGGAAGGCGAGCGGCTTGTGTGGCGCGTCGGCTGCGACGAATTGAGGCAGGAACGCCAGGAAGAACAGCGCGACCTTGGGATTGAGCGCGTTCGTGAAGACGCCCTGGAGGAAGACCCGCCGCAGCGAGCTTCGCCCGACCTCGTCCTTGACCGCCACCAGCGCCGGCCGCGACCACAGCATCTGGAGCCCGGTCAGGACGAGATAGGCCGCGCCGACCAGCTTCAGGATCGAGAATGCGGTCGACGAGGTCATCAGCAGGGCCGAGAGGCCGATCGCTGCGCCCGCGACATGGAAAAAGCAGCCGCAACTGATGCCGAATGCCGCCGCCGCGCCGCCGCGCCAGCCCATCTGCATGCTGCGGCCGATCACATAGACCGTATCGGGCCCCGGCGTGATGTTGAGCAGCATGCCCGACAGGATGAAGAGCCAGATTTCGTGAATGCCCAGCATGTGTGAGGTGCCCCGCCGCCGCGACCGTCGGTCTCAAGCGACTGGGCTTAGTCGGTTCGCCCGCCCCCGTCCACCACCGGAATTGCGGAGAATTTACCTCGAATTTGCAATGCGGATCATACTATCGCTCGGCCACGGCTGCTCTATAAAGGCACGGTTCTTGAAACGCGGGATTCGAGGCGACTGCCACCGTGGCCGGTCCCAGATCCCTTCCAAGTCTCTTGCAAGTCCCTTGGAGCCCCGGAATATGGAAAGACGTCTGGCCGCCATCGTCTGCGCCGATGTCGCCGGTTATTCGCGGATGATGGGCAGTGACGAGGCCGGCACCCACGCCGCCTTCAAGGCCCATCGCAGCGCGATCCATCCCATCATCCTCAATCACGGCGGCCGCGTCGTCAAAAACACCGGCGACGGCTTCCTGCTGGAATTCCCCTCCATCGTCGGCGCCGCCGAGGCCGCGATCGCGATGCAGGTGCTGATGGCGGAGCGCAATCACCATCTGCCCGCCGAACGCACCATGCAGTTCCGGCTCGGCATCCACATGGGTGATATCATCGCTGATGAGGGCGAGGTGTTCGGTGACGATGTCAACATCGCCGTCCGCCTCGAATCGGTGGCACGCCCCGGCGGGTTCGCGATCTCGGCCAAGGCCTATCGCGAGGCCAGCAAGCATCTCACTGTGCCGCTGGTCGACGGCGGCAATCATCGCTTCAAGAACATCAAGGATCCGGTGGGGGTCTGGACCTGGACGCCCGACGGTGCGACCGCGCTCGCACCCGAGCTGAAGGAAGGATCGGCGCTCTCGCAGCAATACCGCACCGCGATCGTCGGCGTGCTGCCCTTCGCCAATCTCAGCGACGCCCAGGACGAATATTTCTCCGACGGCCTGACCGAGGATCTGATCCACGCGCTGTCGCTGCAATCGTTCTACCGCGTGCTGAGCCGCAACTCGACCTTCGCCTTCAAGGGCAAGAATGCCAGCACCCGCGTGATCGCGCGCGAGATCGACGCCACCTATCTGATCCAGGGCTCGGTGCGGCGCGGCGGCGCCAAGATCCGCGTCACCGCCGAGCTGATCGCGCCGGAGACCGGCGAGCAGCTCTGGACCGGCCGTTACGACCGCGACATCGGCGACCTCTTCGCGATGCAGGATGAGATCACGACCAATCTGTCCGCTGCGATCGCCACCGAGATCGTCCGGGCCGAGGCCTCCGCGCCCGCGCGCCCGACCAACGACATCACCGCCTGGGATCGCTTCCTCAAAGGTCTGTCGCATTATTACCGCCAGACCAAGGAAGATCTGACCACGGCCGTCGAGCTGTTCCGGGAGGCGATCACGCTCGATCCCAAACTGTCGATCGCGCATGCCTATCTCGCCACGATCCAGATCCAGAGCATCCAGTTCGGCTGGGTCAAGGGCACGCGCGAGATGTGGGCCGAGGCGATGCAGCTTGCCGAAACCAGCGTCCGGCTCGACCCGCGCTCCTCCTTTGCGTTCTCGATCCTGTCCTGGGCGCACGCGATGGAAGGCCATGAGGAGGCGGCGATGGACGCCGCCAAGCGCGCGGTCGCGCTCAACCCTTACGACATGGGCGCGCGCGGCGTGCTCGGCATCTGCCATTTCGTCATCGGCGAGCACCGCCAGGCGATCGAACTGTTCTCGATGGCCGCCCAGCGCGACAACAGCGACCCACGCTATCAATGGGCGGCGCTGAACGCCTTCAGCCACTATCTCGTCGGCCAGTATGACGCGACCCTGTCGTGGGCCCGCGAGCAGCTCTACGTCAACCCGAACCACATGCAGGCGCTTGCGATCCGCGCCGCGGCACTGGCGCAACTGGGACGGACCGGCGAGGCGATCGAAGCGACCCAAGTGTTGATGGGCAACTACCCGACCCTGAATGTCGACCGCCACTTGCGGAATTTTCACTGGAAGCGGCCCGAGGACATCGCGCATTACCGCGAGGGGCTGCTGAAGGCGGGCGTCCCGGCCAGCAAGCTCACTCTGGTCCAGAGCGACGTCAGACGCGCCGCCGAATCCTGAGGGCAGGCCGCAATCTCACGCCCAGCTTTATTGACACCACAGTGAATTCAGCCACACTTCATCACACGCGGAAGTAGCATAATCTGCCGCGTCCGCGCTTTCTGTTTGTTAGGACTTTCCACGGTTGATCGGCGCGGCCGCATTTCACGATTCGTTTGTTTCAGGGCTTTCGCCAACAGGATTTGGACCGATGGATAACCCCCGCAACAAGCCCTTCGACCCCACGATCCAGGTTTCGCCCAACAATCCCTGCCCGTTCCTGCGCGGCCTTGTCGGCGAGGGTTTTGTCGACGGCGGGACCGTCCCGCTCCGGACGCTGTCACAGACCATCGCGAATGCCAGCGGCGAGGCCGGAGCGAAAAAGACGCTGGCCCGCATCCAGGTCCGCGGCGTCGCGCTCATCGCCAATGGCGCCTGTCACATCCTGCAAAGCATCTTCTGGGGCGCGCAGCTCAATGCGCTGCGTGGCGGCCCGCTCGACAAGCTCGGTGCCGGCTCGCGCATCCTCGGCGTCGACGGGCGCGTCAACGAGGACGAGATCGCGCGGCTCGCCAGTTTCGGCGGCACCTATGCCGATCCCGATGGCGGCACTGAGACCGGGCTCAATGCCTCGCAAATCCAGGCCTTCATGGACGACAATCTCAAGCGCGCCGGCAATCAGTCGCGCTGGTACTACCCAATCCTGATGAAGTTCGAATGGCCGGTCCTGCTCAAGATCATGGGCAAGGGTCAGGGTGATGACCGCTATCTCAGCGTGGCCGAGGTGAGGACATTGTTCAACGAGCGCAAATTTCCTGCCAGGATCACCCAACGGGTCGTCAGCCAGCCGGTCACCCCGCCCTCACTCATCTTGCGCGTTGCCGGCGGGCTCGTCGCCGCGCTCCTCGTCTTTGGCGTCGTGGCGCTGCGCTTTCCCGATCAATTCCAGCCGATGCTGCCCGGCATCCTCGGGGACTTGGTGACGCCACCATTGCCGGAGCACGTCGAACCCCGGGCCGTGTACTGGCTCGAGCAAAACTGGGCGCTGGAGGACCGGCACTGGTTTCATCACGCCAGCCAGGGCACCGCGACCTTCCCGGTGCCCTATAGCTGGTTCATGGCGCTCGAGCAGCCGCGGCTTCATTTCTTCGCCAAGCCCGGGCTGCTTCATGACAGCGACCATCTGCAGCGCTTCGGCTTCATCCCCAGCCCGCAGACGATCAACACCGACGACGCCACGCTGCGCCGGTTCGGCTATGCCAACGTCTACGACAAGACGAAGCCGGTGCCGGCGCGGCTTTGGGATCCGCCGGTTAACTGGGGCACCCAGGCTGAAAACGTCGACGGTCTGCCCGTCGGCTTTGCGCGCATGACCGGCGTGCCCGATCCTGTGACCGGCCAGATCGGCGAGGACCGGATCGGCCTGACCTGCGCGGCCTGCCACACCGGCCAGATCCACTACAAAGGCATCACCATCCGCTTCGACGGCGGCCCGGCGATGACCGACCTGAGAAAGCTCGAGATCACGACCGGCCTGTCGATCGCCTACACGCTCTTCGTGCCGGGTCGCTTCACGCGCTTCGCCGACCGTGTGCTCGGCCCCTCCGCCAGCGATGGCGATCGCGATGCGCTGAAGCAGAAGCTGAGTGCGATCGGCACGTTCCTAGTCGACTGGGAAAAGACCTACAAGAAAACCATCGACGGCAAGACGAGGTTCAACGAGAAGACGAAGCGGGACGAGCAGCAGCAGGACACCGAGGAAGGTTATGGCCGCCTCGACGCGCTCAACCGCATCGGCAATCAGGTCTTCTCCCAGGACATGACGCTCAGCGGCCTCAGCGGCTTCGAGAAAAATCTGCATGCCAAGGACGCGCCGGTCAGCTTCCCGCCGATCTGGACCGTGCCCTGGCTCAAGTTCGCGCAATATGACGCTTCCATCGAACAACCGCTGATCCGCAACGCCGGCGAAGCGCTGGGCGTGACCGCGCTGCTCAATCTGTCCGACAATACGCCCAAGGACGCGCTGTTCCGCTCGTCGATGGACATCAAGAATCTGAACTGGATCGAGGATCTGCTGAAGGGCTCGGCGCCCTATCCGAAAAAGCAGCTCTCCGGACTGACATCACCGAAATGGCCGTCGGACATCTTCGGCGATGATGCCTGGAAGATCGATGGCGACCGCGTCAAGCGCGGCCGTAAGCTCTACGCGCAGATCTGCGCCGAATGCCATCTCGGGCCGGTCAACGATCCCGCCTTCGACACCGAATTTCCGGACCAGAGCATATGGTCCTCGTCTCGCTGGGAGACCATCGGCAACGACAAATTCCTGAACGAGGTCCAGAAAAGCGTCAAAGGCATGGGAACCGATCCCGCTCAGGCCAGCATTCTGGCGACGCGGACGGTTCAGGTCCCCGGCTTTCTCAAGCTCGATCCCACGCAGAGACTCAATGCCTGGTGGAGCTGCAATCTGCCGGATATCTCCTCGACCGACATGCCATACTCCGTCGGCCTGATGGTGCTCGTCGATATCGTCAGTCGCAAAGCAATGGACGATGCGAAGATCGACCCGAAGGTTCAGAAGGCCTGGTGGGGTGAGCGCCGGAATTGCCCGAATGCCGGCCCGCAGCCGGCCGATAACAAGGAGCCGGGGCCCTGGTATCGCGCGCGCCCGCTCAACGGCGTCTGGGCCACCGCGCCTTACCTGCACAATGGATCGGTGCCCTCGCTCTACTGGATGCTGAGCCCCGCGGCCGAGCGCCCCAGATCGTTCTGCATGGGTGGCGGTCGTGACTACGATCCGAAGCAGGTCGGCTTCGCAGTCGTCGACGGCGAGAGCTGCAAGACCGGACAGTCGCGCTTCTCGACGCGAGCGTCTGACGGCACCGAGATGGTCGGCAACAGCAATGCCGGCCACTCGTTCGATGGCACGCCAGGCCCCGGCAAGGACGGCACCGTCGGCCGCGTGCTCAAAGAGCAAGAGCGCTACGATCTGATCGAGTATCTGAAGACATTGTAGTTCGCTGGCTGCTCACCTCGCCCCGCTTGCGGGGAGAGGTCGGATTGCATCGAAGATGCAATCCGTTACCGTATCTCACTTGAACAGCGGCGTGCCCGGCACGAACGCATCGAACGCGGCCCAGAACTGGGAGCGGTAGCGGTCCTGCTCCTGCAGAATCTCGTGCTTCGAGCCGGCGATCACAAGATGGGAGCCGGCGCGCAAGTGGTAGGCAAACTCCTCGATCGCCGCGGTCGAGACCACGGAGTCGTTGGAGGCCGCCAGCATCAGGATCGGCTGGCGGATCTCGGACGGGTAGTTCATGCCCTTGAAGGTGTGCATCGCGCGGAATGCAGTATCGGCCCAGGCGACCGTCGGTGACGCCAGGCCGAGCGTCGGGTCCTCCTCCAGGATCGCGGCGTTGCGCGCATAGCGCACGGGATCGCTGGTCAGGGGATTGTTGATGAAGGACGACAAGCCGGTGAGGTGGTCGCTGCCGCCGGGAACGTAAGCGCCGCCTCGCCCCAGCATCCGCATCGTCTTCAGCAATGTTCGCACCGGAAACGAAGTGGCGCGGCCGGGCAGGTCGATCATCGGCGCCGACAGCACCATGCGGTCGAACCAGCGCTTTTGCGCATGCGCCAGCCGAAGCAGAACTGCGCCGCCCATCGAATGGGCCAGCGCAAAGAACGGCGGCGGACAATCCGGCAGCACCACCTGCTGCACGAAGGTCTCGACGTCGATCTCGTAGTCGGCGAAGTTGCGCACATAGCCCTTGCGCGGATCGCGCAGGCGGCGCGAGGAGTGTCCCTGCCCGCGCCAGTCGAACATCGCCACCGCAAAGCCGCGGTCGCGCAAATCGCGCACGGTCTCGAAATATTTCTCGATCTGCTCGCTGCGTCCGGTGAAGACGCAGACGGTGCCCTTGCGGTTTGCCGGCGGCGCCCAACGCGCGAAGCGCAGCTCGACCCCGTCGGGCGTCTTCATGGTGCCGCTGACGACGTCTTCGGGCACGGGATTGGACGGGATCGAGACCAGCGTCATGATTGGAAGTGCTTGGGCGCGAAGGGCTGCAAATCAAGGGCGGGAGCGCCGAAAGGGCGCGGGTAACCGCCCCTCTTGAACGCCGTTCCCTTGAACCCATATCACCATGGTGCAGGCCGCTACCAGTGTTTCGGAACCGGAACATCAGGCTGCACACAGACTAAAGCCCGGCCCGATTGGCGGGCGGGTTGCCAAACAGTCGCTCAATGGAGGGCTTGACCATGCGTACCTACGATCTCACCCCTTTCTATCGTTCCACCGTCGGCTTCGACCGCCTCTTCAACCTGCTCGACCAGGCAGGCTCTGACGGCAGCCCCGGTTATCCCCCCTACAACATCGAGCGCACCGCCGAGAACGCCTACCGCATCACCGTTGCGGTCTCCGGCTTCGCCAAGGATGAGCTCTCCATCGTCGCGAAGGAAAACACGCTGACGATCAAGGGCGAAAAAGTCGCCAATGAGAACTCGAAGTCCGAAGTGCTCTATCGCGGCATCGCCGCGCGTGCCTTCGAGCGCGCCTTCCAGCTTGCCGACTTCGTGCAGGTAAAGGACGCCTCGCTCGAGAACGGCCTGCTCCACGTCGACCTCGTGCGCGAGATTCCCGAAGCCAAGAAGCCGCGCCAGATCGTGATCAACACCGGCGCGTCGAGCGCACAGGTGATCGAGAGCTCGGTCGCCGCCTAAGCGCGCATCAACTTTCAGGTTGCGAAAACGCCCCGGTGCCCCGGGGCGTTTTTTTGCATTGCATCACAGAGCGGTGAGGCCGTGTAACGCCACCGCCCCGCGCTCCGTCCTTTGGGTATCGAACCAAGAACACGGAGAACGATCATGACTTTCTGGCGCAGCCTTTTCGTCGCCGCGAGCCTGCTGGCGGCCCCCATCAGCCTCGCTCACGCCCAGACCCCGCAGACCGCGAAGGCGAAGAACGTCGTGCTGGTGCATGGCGCCTGGGCCGATGGCTCGAGCTGGTCGGAGGTGATCCCGATCCTTCAGGCCGCAGGCCTCAACGTCACTGCCGTGCAGAATCCGCTGGGGTCGCTCGCCGAGTCGGTCGAGGCAACCAAGCGCGTGCTGACTGAGCAGGATGGCCCGACCGTGCTGGTCGCGCATTCCTGGGGCGGCACCGTGATCAGCCAGGTCGGCACCGATCCGAAGGTTACTGGTCTTGTCTACATCGCCGCGCGCGCACCCGATGCCAACGAGGATTTTGTCGCGCTGTCGAAGCAGTTTCCCGCGGGACCGGCGCGCGCCGGCATCGTCGAGCGCGACGGCTACACCAAGCTTTCGGAAGACGCCTTCCTGAGATATTTCGCCAACGGTGTCGCGCCGGAACGCGCCAAGGAGCTCTACGCCGTGCAATGGCCGACGGCTGCCTCGATCTTCGCCGGCCGCACGACGGAGGCTGCCTGGCATTCGAAGCCGAGCTGGTACGCGGTGTCGAAGAACGACGGCACAATCAATCCCGATTTCGAACGCTTTCTCGCCAAGCGCATGAACGCGACCACAATCGAGCTCGACGCCGGCCACCTCTCGCTGGTGTCGCATCCGAAGGACGTGGCGAACCTGATCTTGGAAGCGGCGGGGTATCCGCGCAGCTGAGGACAGCCGCTGTGACGCAAAAGCGCCCGAGGTCTTCGGGCGCTTTTTATTTGCCGACGATTAATCCAGTCCCTGCGCCGCCGGCATATCCTGTGTCGGCAAAATGGTAGGGGCCGGCTTGCCCTGGCCGATGGTCGGCGCGGCGGCCTGCGGAGCGGCCTCGGTGGGCTTGGCCTGCACGGCGGCGGTCTGCTGCGCGGGTTGACCTTGCGGCGTTGTGGGCTCGGCGGGCTTGGCGGCCGCCACTGGCGTCTCGGCGCGCGGCGGAGCGGCCTTGGGCAGCGGGACGGTGCGGCTGGCGACATGCGGGATCGGGGCCGGCGGTCTCGGCGGGCCGCCGCGGACCATGGTCGGCGGCGGCAGCGCGCTTTGCGGCCGGTAAGGGGCGACCGAGGGCTCCTCGTAGGCGGGCGCCATGCCATAGGCGTCAGCAGCCGGCATGAAGCGGATAATACGTCCGTCGCGGGCATCGATCACCAGCCGGCCGTCATCGCCGCGGCGGTCAATCACCGCGATGGTGTAGACGGCCCCGCGCAGGCGCGGGATGCCCAGCGGCGAGAAGCCGTTTTCGCGCAGCACCGCATAGACCTCGGTGGCCGGCAGCAGCGCCGGCGCCGGGCCACGTTCCTCATAGCCATAGCCGTAACCATAACGGCCGTAACCATAACGCGGCGGCGGAGGTGGTGCGGCGTCCGGCGGCCCGTAGGGTCCGTCGAAATCCGACACCGCAACGTAGGCCCCGCCCGAAACGCCACTCGCCGGAACTTGTGCCTGAGCAGCGGTTGCAGCCAGCGCCAGCGTGGTAGCAGCTACACATCCTGTGAAAAACTTCATGGTCGACACGCTCCTGTCAGGCCCCCGAATGCTCGCGCTCTTTCGCTTCTTGCGGCGTGGCGTGCTTTTCGAAGGGTTGATCCGAAGCTTCATTCGGGATTTCGGCGCCGCTTGGGCCGGATCAGGGCGCGTTTGCTTCAAAACCGGGGCCGCGCGCCAGACGGAAAGCGGCAATTGACACTTTGGGAATCGGGACTTTCGCGCGCTTGTGTGATAGACAAAAATTTGGCAAGGTGATGGTTAGGACAGGAAGACTGTCTCAATTTTGCTTGCAGTTCCGGCACACGGATTGCAACGAAAGTCGGTGCTTTCGAGCGCCAGGAAGGCAACAGGCCAAGCCGTTCTCGGGGACGAAGGACGCCTAGGCCTGAATTTAAGAAAATGCGGCTCGCAGCGGACGAGCGGTGACCCAGAGGCGGGTGCCGCGGAACGCCCAAAGTGTGCCGAAGATGGCGGTGAGGCAGCTTGCCGCATGGAGAGGATTGGAACAATGAACGGGTCGCAATTCGAGCGCGCAAACATCGTGGCAGAAGAGCTGTCGGCGACGGTCGCCTCGAAAACGCGCGATCCGATTCAGGAACACAATTCGCGCCCGCCGGCCGAGGGTCTCTACGATCCGAGCCTGGAAAAGGATTCCTGCGGCGTCGGCTTCATCGCCAACATCAAGGGCAAGAAGTCGCACGAGATCGTCTCGGACGCGCTCAGCATCCTCTGCAACCTCGAGCATCGCGGCGCAGTCGGCGCCGACCCGCGCGCCGGTGACGGCGCCGGCATTCTGGTACAGATCCCGCACGCCTTCTTCAGCCGCAAGGCCAAGGAGATGGGCTTCGCGCTGCCCGCGCCCGGCGAATACGCCATCGGCGCGCTGTTCATGCCGCGCGACACTGCCTGGCGCAACGTCATCAAGAGCATCATCGCCGACCAGATCAAGGAAGAGGGCCTGACCTTGCTCGGCTGGCGCGACGTGCCGACCGACAATTCCTCGCTCGGCGTCACCGTGAAGCCGACCGAGCCCGCCTGCATGCAGGTGTTCATCGGCCGCAACGGCACCGCCAAGACCGAGGACGAGTTCGAGCGCCGGCTCTACATCCTGCGCAAGTCGATCTCGCAGGCGATCTACCAGCGCCGCGACCGCGGCCTTGCGGGCTATTACCCCTGCTCGATGTCCTGCCGCACCGTGATCTACAAGGGCATGTTCCTCGCCGACCAGCTCGGCAAGTACTATCCCGATCTGCACGAGAAGGACTTCGAGAGCGCGCTCGCGCTCGTTCACCAGCGCTTCTCGACCAACACCTTCCCGGCGTGGTCGCTGGCGCATCCCTACCGCATGATCGCGCATAACGGCGAGATCAACACGCTGCGCGGCAACACCAACTGGATGGCGGCGCGCCAGGCCTCGGTAAGCTCCGAGCTCTACGGCAAGGACATCAATCGGCTCTGGCCAATCTCCTACGAGGGACAGTCGGACACCGCCTGCTTCGACAACGCGCTCGAATTCCTGGTGCAGGGCGGCTACTCGCTGCCGCACGCCGTCATGATGATGATCCCGGAGGCGTGGGCCGGTAATCCCTTGATGGATGAGAAGCGCCGCGCCTTCTACGAATATCATGCCGCGCTGATGGAGCCGTGGGACGGCCCAGCCGCGATCGCCTTCACCGACGGCCGCCAGATCGGCGCCACGCTCGACCGCAACGGCTTGCGGCCGGCGCGCTATCTCGTGACCAACGACGACCGCATCGTGATGGCGTCCGAGATGGGCGTGCTGACGATCCCCGAGGACCAGATCATCACCAAGTGGCGCTTGCAGCCCGGCAAGATGCTGCTGGTCGACCTCGAACAGGGCCGCCTGATCCCGGACGACGAGATCAAGGCCGAGCTCGCGCGCAGCCATCCCTACACGGAGTGGCTGGAGCGGACCCAGATCGTGCTGGAAGAGCTGCCGAAGGTTCCGACTACCGGCGTGCGTTCGAACTTGTCGCTTTTGGACCGCCAGCAAGCGTTCGGCTACAGCCAGGAAGACATCGCGATCCTGATGACGCCGATGGCGGCCACGGGCGAGGAAGCCGCCGGCTCGATGGGCAACGACACGCCGATCTCCGCGCTGTCGGACAGGGCCAAGCCGCTGTTCACCTACTTCAAGCAGAACTTTGCGCAGGTCACCAACCCGCCGATCGACCCGATCCGCGAAGAGCTGGTGATGAGCCTCGTCTCCATCATCGGACCGCGGCCGAACCTGTTCGACCTTCAGGGCCTCGCCACCACCAAGCGCCTCGAAGCGCGTCAGCCGATCCTGACCGATGCGGACCTGGAGAAGATCCGCTCGATCTCGGACGTCGCTGAATCGCACTTCAAGTCGCGCACGCTGGACACCACCTTCCACGCCGGCCTCGGCGCGGCCGGCATGGACCAGGTGCTCGACGAGCTCTGCGCGCGCGCCGAGAGCGCGGTGCGCGAGGGCGTCAACATCATCATCCTGTCCGACCGCATGGTCGGCTCGGACCGCGTGCCGATCCCGTCGCTGCTGGCCTGTGCGTCCGTGCATCATCACCTGATCCGCACCGGCCTGCGCACCTCGGTCGGTCTCGTCGTCGAATCCGGCGAGCCGCGCGAAGTGCATCACTTCGCCTGCCTCGCGGGCTACGGCGCCGAAGCGATCAATCCCTATCTCGCGTTCGAAACGATCATCGCGATGAAGGACCGCCTGCCCGGCTCGCTCGACGACTACGAGATCGTCAAGCGCTACATCAAGTCGATCGGCAAGGGCCTGCTCAAGGTGATGTCCAAGATGGGCATCTCGACCTACCAGTCTTATTGCGGTGCGCAGATCTTCGACGCGGTCGGCCTCAAGGCTGACTTCGTCGGAAAGTTCTTCGCCGGCACGCACACCCGCGTCGAGGGTGTGGGCCTTGCCGAGATCGCGGAAGAAGCCGTGCGCCGTCATGCCGACGCGTTCGGCGAGGCGCTGGTCTACAAGACTGCCCTCGACGTCGGTGGCGAATATGCCTATCGCAGCCGCGGCGAGGAGCATGCATGGACCGCCGAATCGGTCGGATTGCTCCAGCACGCCGCACGCGGCAATTCATTGGAGCGCTATCGCGCCTTCGCGAAGATCCTCAACGAGCAGTCGGAGCGCCTGCTGACGCTACGCGGCTTGTTCCGGATCAAGAACGCGGACGAAGAGAAGCGCAAGCCTGTGCCGCTCGACCAGGTCGAGCCGGCCAAGGACATCGTCAGGCGTTTCGCCACGGGCGCGATGAGCTTCGGCTCGATCTCGCGCGAGGCGCACACGACATTGGCGATCGCCATGAACCGGATCGGCGGCAAGTCGAACACCGGTGAAGGCGGCGAGGAAGCCGACCGCTTCAAGCCGATGCCTAACGGCGACAGCATGCGTTCGGCGATCAAGCAGGTCGCCTCGGGCCGCTTCGGCGTCACGACGGAGTATCTCGTCAACTCCGACATGATGCAGATCAAGATGGCGCAGGGTGCCAAGCCCGGCGAAGGCGGCCAGCTGCCCGGCCACAAGGTCGACGCGACCATCGCGAAAGTTCGTCACTCGACGCCGGGCGTCGGCCTGATCTCGCCGCCGCCGCACCACGACATCTACTCGATTGAAGACCTGGCGCAGCTGATCTACGACCTCAAGAACGTCAACCCGACGGGCGACGTTTCGGTCAAGCTGGTCTCCGAGATCGGCGTCGGCACGGTGGCCGCGGGCGTTGCCAAGGCGCGCGCCGACCATGTCACCATCGCGGGCTTCGAAGGCGGCACTGGCGCTTCGCCACTGACCTCGATCAAGCACGCCGGTTCGCCGTGGGAGATCGGCCTCGCCGAGACCCATCAAACGCTGGTGCGCGAGCGGCTGCGGAGCCGCATCGTGGTCCAGGTCGACGGCGGCTTCCGTACCGGCCGTGACGTCGTGGTCGGCGCGCTGTTAGGGGCCGACGAGTTCGGCTTTGCCACCGCGCCGCTGATCGCGGCCGGCTGCATCATGATGCGCAAGTGCCATCTCAACACCTGCCCGGTCGGCGTCGCCACCCAGGACCCCGTCCTGCGCAAGCGCTTCACCGGCCAGCCCGAGCACGTCATCAACTACTTCTTCTTCGTCGCCGAGGAAGTCCGCGAAATCATGGCATCGCTCGGCTTCCGCACCTTCAACGAGATGGTCGGCCAGGTTCAGCTGCTCGACCAGACCAAGCTGGTGGCGCACTGGAAGGCCAAGGGGCTCGATTTCTCGAAGCTCTTCGTCAAGCAGAAGGAAGAGAAGGGTCAGAAGATCTATCACTCCGAGCGCCAGAACCATCATCTGGAGGCGGTGCTCGACCGCACGCTGATCGAGAGGGCGCAGCCCTCGCTCGACCGCGGCGCGCCGGTGAAGATCGAGGCTGCGATCAACAGCACCAACCGCTCAGCGGGTGCGATGCTGTCGGGCGCGGTCGCCAAGATCTACGGCCATGCCGGCCTGCCGCAGGACACCATCCATGTCAGCCTCAAGGGCACGGCCGGCCAGGCGTTCGGTGCCTGGCTCGCCAATGGCGTCACCTTCGAGCTCGAGGGTGAAGCCAACGACTATGTCGGCAAGGGGCTCTCGGGCGGCAAGATCATCGTCAAGCCGCCGGCCAACAGCAGCATCGTGCCGGAAGAGAGCATCATCGTCGGCAACACCGTGATGTACGGCGCCATCCAGGGAGAGTGCTACTTCCGCGGCGTCGCCGGCGAACGCTTCGCCGTGCGCAACTCGGGCGCGGTCGCCGTCGTCGAAGGCGCGGGCGACCATTGCTGCGAATACATGACCGGCGGCATAGTGGTCGTGCTCGGCAAGACCGGGCGCAATTTCGCGGCCGGCATGTCCGGCGGCATCGCCTATGTGCTCGACGAGACCGGCAGCTTCGACAAGCTGTGCAACATGGCGATGGTCGAGCTCGAGCCGGTGCTGTCGGAAGAGATGATCAACGCCGGCACCTATCATCATTCCGGTGACCTCGAGGCGCATGGCCGGGTCGACGTGTTCAAGGATCTGCTCGACTCCGACGTCGAGCGTCTGCACGTCCTGATCACGCGCCATGCGAAGGCGACCGGCTCCAAGCGTGCGGCCGACATCCTTGCCAATTGGAAGGAATGGCTGCCCAAATTCCGCAAGGTGATGCCGGTCGAGTACCGGCGCGCGCTGCGCGAAATGGCCGCCAACGCGGACGCCGAGCCGAAAATCGCGATCGGGGCGTAATTGAAAGAGCCTCATGGTGAGGAGGCGCGAAAGCGCCGTCTCGAACCATGAGACCACCAGCCCGGCCTTCATCCTTCGAGACGCGCGCTCCGCGCTCCTCAGGATGAGGGTCTAGCTAGAGAACAAACGACTAAGCGGTAGGGACTTCGGGTTTAATGGGCAAGATCACGGGTTTTCTCGAAATCGAGCGGCATGACCGCAAGTACACCCCGGTCGCCGAGCGCGTGAAGCATTTTCACGAATTCGTCGTTCCCTTGACCGAGAAGGAAACGCGCGACCAGGCTGCGCGCTGCATGAATTGCGGCATTCCCTATTGCCACGGCACCGGCTCCGTCGCGCCGGGCACGCCCGGCTGCCCGGTCAACAACCAGATCCCTGATTTCAACGACCTCGTCTATCAGGGCAATTGGGAAGAAGCCTCGCGCAACCTGCACTCGACCAACAATTTCCCGGAGTTCACCGGCCGCATTTGTCCGGCACCTTGTGAAGCCTCCTGTACGCTCAACATCGACGACAACCCCGTCACCATCAAGACCATCGAATGCGCGATCGTCGACCGCGCCTGGGACAATGGCTGGCTGAAGCCTGAGGTCGCTGCCGTGAAGACCGGCAAGAAGGTCGCGGTGATCGGCTCGGGTCCGGCCGGCATGGCCTGCGCGCAGCAGCTCGCGCGCGCTGGCCACGACGTGCATCTGTTCGAGAAGTTCGCCAAGGCCGGCGGCCTTCTTCGGTATGGGATTCCCGACTTCAAGATGGAGAAGGGCATCATCGACCGGCGTGTGGCGCAGATGGAAGGCGAAGGCGTCACCTTCCACTATAACAGCCATGTCGGCGCTGACGGCAATGTCGATCCGCGCGAGATGCTCAACGAATACGACGCCGTGGCGCTGACCGGCGGCGCGGAAGCGCCGCGCGACCTGGCGATCCCCGGCCGCGAGTTCGACGGCATCCACTACGCCATGGACTTCCTGCCGCAGCAGAACCGCCGCGTCTCCGGCGAGCCGTTGAACGGCGTCACCGAGATTCTGGCCGGCGGTAAGCATGTCGTCGTGATCGGCGGCGGCGACACCGGCTCGGACTGCATCGGCACTTCACTGCGCCAGGGCGCGCTGTCCGTGACCCAGCTCGAGATCATGCCCGCCCCGCCCGAGCGCGAGAACAAGGGCCTGACCTGGCCGAACTGGCCGCTGAAGATGCGCACGTCGTCGAGCCAGGCCGAAGGCGCGGTCCGCGAATACGCCGTGCTGACGCAGAAGTTTTCCGGCGAGGACGGCAAGGTCAAGAAGCTGCACTGCGTGCGCGTCGACGACAAGTTCAAGCCGATCGCCGACACCGAGTTCGAGCTCGATGCCGAGCTCGTCCTGCTCGCGATGGGTTTTGTGCACCCCGTGCACGAGGGCCTCTTGAAGCAGCTCGCGATCGACCTCGACCCCCGCGGCAACGTCAAGGCCAACACGCTCGACTACCAGACCTCGCGCCCGAACGTGTTCACGGCAGGCGACATGCGCCGAGGCCAGTCGCTGGTGGTCTGGGCGATCCGCGAGGGGCGGCTGTGTGCAAGGTCGATCGATACGTTCCTGATGGGAAAGACGGATCTGCCGCGGTAGGCGCGGCTCGCTCCGCTGCTAGATTTACGAAAGGTGTCATCGCCCGCGAAAGCGGGCGATCCAGTATTCCAGAGACAGTGCGAGGATACGGCGAGGCCGCGGCGTACTGGATGCCCCGGTCAAGCCGGGGCATGACAGCGGAGTGGGTGGCGAGAGCCGCTCACTATAGCTCTGATGAACTCAGGCGTGGGCTCGCCTTCTTAATTCTGCAGCCTCACCCCCACCATCACCACGGTCCCCTGCGAGCTTGAGCCCGGCTGGTTCGAATCCAGGATGTCGTGGCGCAGCGTGCCCTTGATCCAGACATTGCGGTTCAGCTTGTAGATCAGATTGCCTTCGATCGAGTAGGTCTTGTCGTTGCGGTTCTGGCCCTGATAGTCGTAGGTGCCGTAGGTGAATTTGCCGATCGCGGTGAGCCAGCGGCGGAAGTCGTGATCGACTTCGGCGGCATAGGTGTGCACCAGCACGCCGGAGGAGCCGGGGATCGTGGTTTCCGCGATCTGCGTGTCGGTGTTGAACTTCACCGTCGTCAGCCCGCTCGCGTTCCAGATCAGCGAACCCGAGGTCAGGAAGCCCGAGAGCTGGCTCAGCCGCGGGTCGACATAGTTGCGCGCGGAATAGCCAACCGAGATTTCGCCGGTGAGGATGCGCGAGAACTCGAAGGACGAGCCGACCTTGGCATAGCCGCCGTCAGAATCGCGCAAATAGCCGTTGCGATCGGCTGCCTGGTCGTGGACGCGGTTGTCGCCCTCGATCTCGACGAACGGCTTCAAGCCCGGCTTGAGCTCGTAGGAGAAACGCCCGACGCCGCCATACTGGTTGAAGTCGCGGTCGTCGTTGCTGAAGGTCGAGCCGTCGGTGAGCTTGGAGTCGGTATAGGCGGTGCGATCGATGGTGGCGCCCGCCGCGACCTGGAAGCGGTTGAACGTCTGGTCGAAGCCGAAGGTGCCGCCATAGGTGGCGTAGACAGGATACTTTTGCAGGCCGGCCTGCACGTTCGGGCTGCCGGGATTGTCGGTGGCGAGCCGCAGGCGCAGCTGCGAGGTCAGCTTGAGATCGCGATCGACATCGAAGCGGCCGTCGACATGGCCGGTGAAATCGGGGCGGTCGATCTCGACCGGCGACGGCGAGGCAAGTCCGTCGATCGTCGCGGGCATGTTGTTGGTGTAGCCGGAGAACGAGCCGCGCAGATCCGCGACCAGCGCGTGGCGCTCCCAGTCGGACATGACGAGAAGATCAGGCGCGACGACATAGACCGGCGAACCGACCGGCTTCTGCAGGCGCGCAGGATTGGTGTCGTAACCGGTGGAGAGCTCGAGCCCGCCCTTGATCAGGAAGCTGCCGGCGTAATCGCCGACCGCGCCGAAGGCATCGTCATCAGCCTTGAGGCGACGGCGCTGCGGCTGGCCTGGCACGGTGCCCGCCATCGCCGGCGGCACCGGCGTCTTGTTGGCGGTCTCCGACGGCGGCGGCGCAATGCGCGGCGCGCCGAGAGGGGACAGTGTCGGTGTCGCCGACGGCACCGGCGAGCCGGGGCCCGCCGCGCGTTTCGGCTTCGGCTGGCCCGGATAGAGTTTTGGCTGCTGGCGCTTGCGATTGAGCGAATCGTAACCGGAGCCACTCGCGCCGTTGGCCGCGGGAAGACCATAGGTCGGGACCTGGCCGATGCGCGATGGCGCGGGCGTCTCGCGGCTCTTGCGCGGATCGTCGTTGGGATCGGGCGGCGCCGGGATCGCATCCGACGGTGCCTGCGGCACGCCCGCCGTGCGCCGCGTCGGCAGCGTATCAGGCGCGGCAAAGCCGCCGCGGTTGGGATTGAACAGGTCGGGCGTGAGGCTCTGGGCGGCCACAGGGCCGCTTTCCAGCGCGGTCAGCAGCAGGCATGGCAAAGCGGCGCCAAAAACGTACGCGCGACTGCTCCGGCCCCTACCTGGAGGCAACCCCACGATGGAAGAACTCCAACGAAATCAGACACTTCATCGACAGCCGTCCGCGAACTCGCGGGAACCATCGTTAATGGAGTTAAAACAATTATGGTTAATGACCCGTTGAGGGTCTTGGAGCTCGCGTCGCCTCACGGGCCGGGGCGTGCTAAGCAGGCCGGCAACGGGCCGACGCCCCTCCTCCCTGGACCCCAGAACATGCCGAGTTCGAAACCGCTGATGACCCCATCATCCAGCCCCACCCCGACAAGCGTCGAATCCGCGCTCCGCACGCTGGAGACGGAGAGCGGCGGCATCAACGCGCTCGCCGCCGCCCTGCGCGGCCCGCTGGGCGAGGCATTCGCCAAGGCGGTCGACCTGATCCGCAACGCCAAGGGCCGCGTCATCGTCACCGGCCTTGGCAAGTCCGGCCACATGGCGCGCAAGATCGCAGCGACCCTGGCCTCGACCGGCACGCCGGCCTTCTTCGTTCACACCGCTGAAGCCGCCCATGGCGACCTCGGCATGATCACCACCGACGACGTCATCATGGCGCTGTCCTGGTCCGGCGAGCAGCCGGAGATGAAGACCCTCGTGAACTATTCGGCACGCTTCGCGATCCCGATGATCGCGGTGACGTCGAACGCGGCGTCCTCGCTCGGCCAGGCCGCCGACATCGTGATCGAGCTGCCGAAGGCGCGCGAGGCCTGCCCGCACAATCTGGCGCCGACCACTTCGACCATGATGCAGGTCGCGATCGGCGATGCCATCGCGATCGCGCTGCTCGAAGGCCGAGGCTTCACCGCGCTGGAATTCGCGCATTTCCACCCGGGCGGCAAGCTTGGCGCGATGTTGAAATTCGTTCGCGACTATATGCGCACCGGCGGGGAGATCCCGCTCAAGCCGCTCGGCACCAAGATGTTGGAGGCGGTGATGGAGATGTCGGCCAAGGGCCTCGGTTGCGTCTGCATCGTCGACGAAGCTGGCGGGATCGCGGGCATCATCACCGACGGCGACCTGCGCCGCCACATGCAGCGGCCCGATCTGCTGACCGCGTCGGTCGACGACGTCATGACCAAGCAGCCGAAGACCGTGCCGCCCTCGATGCTTGCGACCGAGATGATCGAGGTGCTGAACACGCGCAAGATCACGACGCTGGTCGTGACCGAGGCGGACAAAGTGGTCGGCATCGTGCATCTGCACGATTTGCTGCGGGCGGGCGTGGCGTGACCGTCATCCCGGGGCATCGCGAAGCGATGAGCCCGGGATCCATCGTGCCGCAGAGTCCGCTGCTCCATGGATTCCGGGCTCGCGCTTCGCGCGCCCCGGAATGACAGCGAAGGTGTCACGCTCCTCACAATGACGCGTGGTTAGACCGCCGGAAACCGCGCCGCCTGCTCCTCCAGCGGCAGCTTCAGCCCGTTCGCCAGATACGACACGGTGCGATAGAAGCCGCACAGCAGCATGATCTCCAGAATCTGCGCCTCGTCGTAATGCGCCGACAGCGCGGCAAACTCGGCGTCGGTGAGAGTCGCGCTGGTGTGCAACGCGTCCACCGCTGCGATCAGAGCCTGCTCGGTCGGCGACCAGCAGGATGAAGCCGCATCGCCCCGGACCGTCGCGCTAACCTCATCCTCGGTGAGCTTCGCCGGGCCGGCGAAGATCGCGACATGGACACCCCATTCGTATTCGCAACCGTTCAGCGCGCAGGTGCGGTCGATGACGATCTCGCGCTGGCGCAACGACAGCGGTCCGGGATCGAGCAGGCCACCGGCGCGAAACTTGTCCCAGGCGCGGGTGTGGCCCGCCATCACCCGGAACAACACCAGCGGCGGCGCGCCGCGCATGATGCGATCGAACTGCGCCTGGATCTCCGGGGGATAAGGCGGCGCGAGCGGGGCAATACGCGGCGAGGGGGATGACATGTGCGTCTTCCTTGCTACAATTACTGTAGCATAAAGCTACATTATCCGTAGCGAGACGCAAGAGGGGGCGTAATGGCCAAACAGGCAGCATCAGGAGAACGCCGCGTACGCGGCTCGCGTACTGGGCGACCGATCATGGCGCTGCTCGATCTCCTGGGCCGGCGCTGGAGCCTGCGGATCCTGTGGGAATTGCGCGAGGCTCCCCTCACCTCGCGCGCATTGCGCACGGCCTGCGACGAGGCTTCGCCCACGGTGCTGCAGGCCCGACTGACGGAGTTGCGCGAGGCGGGGTTTGTGGAACTGGGCGATGGCGGCGGTTATGGACTGACGGCGCTCGGGCGGGACTTGTGCGAGACGTTCATGCCGCTGCACCGGTTTGCCGAGAGGTGGAAGAGGTAGGGCTCCTCTTACCCTCCCCTGGAGGGTAGGAACTCACGCCGCCGCGACCGTCAGATTGGCACCATCCACCTGCACCACCTTCACGCGCGTGCCCGCCGGTGTGTCCGGACCTGCCACGCGCCACACCGTGTCGCCGATGCGCATGGTGCCGTTGCCGTCGATAATCGGCTTCTCCAGCGTGAACTCGCGGCCCAGGAGCGCCTCGCTGCGCTTGTTGAGGAAGGGGCTGGCGCTTGCATCCAGCTTCGGCCGGGCGAGCCGGCGCCACACCGGCACCGCGGCGGCTGCGAACGCCGCGAACATCACGAGCTGAATTTGCCAGGATATGACAATTGCGAACGAGATCAGGCCGACCAGAAGCGCGGCGAGCCCGAGCCAGAACAGGAACACGCCCGGCGCGATGACCTCCAGCGCCATCAGGATGAAGCCGAAGATCAACCAATTCCAGGTGCCGAGCGATACGAACATGTCGGTCATGACACGACCTCTAAAATTGGCGCATGCCCCTATCGGAGGGCCATGCGCTGATCCTATCACTGCCGCGGCGGTACCGCCGGTGGCGTAGGAGCGGAGGATGGCACCGACCCGCCACGACGAGCGGCGGCAGCAGCAGACACCGCGCTTTCGCCGAAGGTCGCCTTGGCGATCTCGCCGATGCCGGCGAGCGAGCCCAGCATGCCCATCGCTTCGACCGGCAGCATGATGACCTTCTGGTTCGGCGACTCGGCCAGCTGGCCGAACGCCTTGATATATTTGTCGGCGATAAAGTAGTTCAACGCGGCGACGTCACCCTTCGCGATGGCCTCGCTGACCATTTGCGTGGCCTTGGCCTCGGCTTCCGCTGATCGCTCGCGCGCTTCGGCGTCGCGGAAGGCGGCCTCGCGACGGCCTTCCGCCTGGAGGATCTGGCCCTGCTTGGCACCCTCAGCGCGCAGGATCTCGGACTGGCGCGCACCTTCGGCTTGAAGGATGTCGGCGCGCTTGACGCGCTCGGCCTTCATCTGCCGGCCCATGGCTTCGACGAGGTCGGCGGGCGGCACGATATCCTTGATCTCGATGCGATTGACCTTGAGGCCCCAGGGCGAGACCGCGGCATCGACCACGCGCAGCAGGCGCTCGTTGATCTCGTCACGGTGCGACAGCACCTGATCGAGATCCATCGAGCCCATCACCGATCGGATGTTGGTCATGGTCAGCACGATGATCGCCTGCTCGAGATTGGCGACCTCGTAGCTCGCCTTGGCCGCATCGAACACCTGGAAGAAGGCGACGCCGTCCACCGTCACGGTGGCGTTGTCCTTGGTGATCACCTCCTGCTCGGGAATGTTGATCACCTGCTCCATCATGTTGATCTTGCGCCCGACGCGATCGAAATAGGGCACGATCAGGTTGAGCCCTGGACTCAGCGTCTGGGTGTATTTGCCGAACCGCTCGATGGTCCAGTCATAGCCCTGCGGCACCGTCTTCACGCCGGCAATCAGCGTGACGATGACGAGCAATACCAGAACAATCGCGAAAATATCGAAACCGCTCATATTTCCTCCCAGGCGGAAAAAAGCCCCTTCCCGCGCCGTCATTGGTCGGGATCACGACCCTACCGGTTCAGCGGTCGCGAGTAACGTCGGCATCCACGCAATTGTGTACAAGGCGCCCGGAGAGGCAATGGTCACGATTATGTATTTGCGAAGGGCACTTGAAAGCGTACCGGCGCAAACCTAGCGGCAAACGTTAAGAATTGCGCCGCTATTCGATGACATCGTTCGCGGTTGCGAGCAGGCTCGGGGGAATAGTGACGCCAATCGCCTGAGCCGTCTTCAGGTTGATCGCCAGCTCGAGCTTGGTGGGATTCTGGACCGGCAGGTCCGCCGGCTGCGCGCCCCTGAGGATGCGGTCGATATAGTTGGCGGCACGCCGCAGTTGCTCGGCGCTGTCCGTGCTGTAGGACATCAGCCCGCCCTCGTCGACGAAGATGCGGCTCCAGAACATCGCCGGCGCCCGCGCTTGCGCAATGGCCGCGAGCAGAGGCGCGCGATTGGCCATCGTGAAGAAGTCCGGCAACACCAGGAAGCCGCCATCTCCATGCGAGGCCAGCGCGGCAAGCGAAGCTGCGTCGTGGACCGGCGCGGGCTCGACCGTCACACCGAGCATCCGTGCGGCGTCTTCGACGGTGCGCAGCATCAAGGGCGCGAATGGCGCGGTGGCGGGATTATAGACGACGAACACGCGGGACAGTTTTGGCGTGACCTGCGCCAGCATCTCCAGCCATTTGCCCGCCAAGGGACCGTCGTAATCGGTGAAGCCGGTAATGTTACCGCCGGGGTGAGCAAGGGTTTGGACAAAACCCTGGCTGACGGGATCGGTGACCACGGCGAACACGATCGGGATTGTCGTGGTGCGCTGGCGCAATTCCTCCACCGAGGGCGTGCCGAGCGCGAGCAGGATATCGGGCTTGAGCGCGATCAGATCGTCGGCAAGCTGCGCGATACGGGCGCGATCGCCGGCGCCGCTGCGCCAGTCGACCCTGAGATTGTCTTGCTCCTTCCAGCCATGGACGGCGAGCGCTTCGGCCAGGCGGGCTTGCCCGATCACGCCGTCGGAGGCGATGACCGAGAGCACGCCGAGCCGGCGCGTCGCATTCGGCTGCTGCGCAAGCGCCGACGGCGGCATCGCGGCGATCACCCCAAGAAGCACCAGGCATTCGCGGCGATTCATGGGGCGCCCATCAGATCCAGCCTTGCAGCTCGCGCAGCACCAGCGTGCGGATCACGTCCATGCCGGGATCGCTGTCGTTGAGGCAGGGGATCGCGGAAAACTGCTCGCCGCCATTGTGCTTGAATATCTCGCCATTCTCCTGCGCGATCTCCTCCAGCGTCTCAAGACAGTCGGCGGAGAAGCCCGGCGTCACCACCGCGATGTGGCGCACGCCTTCCTTGGCGAGACGCTCCATCGTCTTGTCGGTGTAGGGCTGCAGCCATTCATCGTTGCCGAAGCGCGACTGGAAGGTCAGCAGCAATTTTGTGTCGTCCATGCCAAGCCGACGGCGCAGCGCCTCGGTCGTGGCGATGCAGTGGCTCTGATAGGGATCGCCCTTGTCGACATAGGATTTCGGCATGCCGTGGAAGGAGGCGACGATCAGTTCGGGCTTGAACGGCAGCGTGGCCAGATGCGTCTCGATCGAGACGGCGAGCGCCTCGATATAGGCCTCGTCCTCGTAATAAGGCGGTGTCACCCGCAGCGTCGGCTGATTGCGCAGACGGGCGAGCACGCGGAACACCTCGTCGCAGACCGTCGCCGAGGTCGAGGCGGAGTATTGCGGATAAAGCGGCACTGCGAGGATGCGGTCGCAGCCCTTCGCGATCAGCGCATCGATCCCCGCCTTGATCGAGGGATTGCCGTAGCGCATCGCCCAGTCCACCACGACATGCGCGCGGTCCGACAGCGCGGCTGCGAGCTTGTCACTCTGCGACCGCGTGATGGTCTTCAGCGGCGACTCGTTCCGCTCATTGTTCCAGATCTTGCGGTAGTCGAGCGCCTTGGTGCGGGGACGGCTGCGCAGGATGATGCCGTTCAGCACCAGCTGCCAGACCAGGCCCTGGTCCTCGATGACGCGGGCGTCCGACAGGAATTCCTTGAGATAGACCCGCACGCCTGGGGCATCGGCGGTGTCGGGCGTGCCGAGATTGACCAGCAGCACGCCGACGCGCGGCTGGGCCAATGGCGCTGCCGGCTTCGCGGTCTCGATGGGGGCGGCGATGGTCGTCATGGCCTCGTGGGTCGCGCGTTGCTCCGAACTTGTCAAGATGAGCCCGGTTTCGCTAGGGTCGCCGCCAAGCGGGGAGGGAAGATGACACTCGCGGAATTCTGCGTTCTCGGAGCGCTGCTGCTCTATCTCGTAACGATCGCCTCGATCAAATGGATCAGGTTTCGCGGCTTCGACAATTCCCGGCCGCGCGATCCCGCCTTCTATGAGGACGCCATCGCGCAGCGCGCGCTCGGCGCGCACCAGAACGGGATCGAGACCTTTCCGTTCTTCGCCTTCGCCGTCCTGCTCGCCGAATTCCGGGACTCGCCGCAGCGCCTGATCGACGAGCTCGCGCTGCTGTTCCTGATCGTGCGGATCGCCTATGTGCTGACCTATCTCGGCAACCGCCCGACGCTGCGCTCCATCCTCTGGAGCATCGGCTTTGCGATCAATCTCGGGATCTTCCTCATGCCCATGTTGAAGCGGCTGTTGCCGGTGTGAGCTGCCGTAACCCGGATGGAGCGAAGCTCCATCCGGGCTACATCCTCTCAGAAACAGGTCGTCCGCTCGGCCGCGATGTAGCCGAGCAACAGGCCGGCGCCGAACAGCAGCACGAGGGCGGCGGCGCCGAATTCGATGCCGCGCATGAACAGCGCGCCGCCGCCGTCGCGGGCTCCGCTCAGGCGGCCGGCGATGTCCTTGGCGAACACCGCGATGATCGCGATGGCGGCGACCGTGATCGCGGTGCCAAGCCCCATCAGGAAGGTCGCGGCGATGCCGGCCCAGAACAGGCCCTGCGCCAGCGCAAACACCAGCACCAGGATCGCGCCCGAGCAAGGACGGATGCCGACGGTGAGGATCGCGGCAAAGCCGCGCCGCCAGCCGCCGGGCCCTGCAAGCTCGCTCGGGGTGGGGCCGTGGGAATGGCCGCAATGCTCGTCGTGGACGTGGTCATGCCCGTGGTGATCGTGCGCGTGATCGTGGTGATGATGATCATGGCTGTGAGCATGGTCGTGATGATCATGCGGCACGCCCGCGATCGCTGGCACCGGCTGGGCCGCCTGGAGCGCGCGGATGAAGGTGGCGCCCTTGACCCAGATCAGACGCAGGCCGAACAGCGCGATCAGGCCATAGCTTGCGATCTCGATCGCGCCCTCGGCCTTGCACATGGTCTTCGCGGTGGCGTTCAGGATCCAGGCCGAGATGCCGACGATCACGATCGCGACCAGCGACTGCATCAGCGCCGAGGCAAACGACAGCGCGATGCCGCGCCGCGCGGTCTCGCGATTGGCGACGAGATAGGAGGCGATCACCGCCTTGCCGTGGCCGGGGCCGGCGGCATGGAAGATCCCGTAAGCAAACGAGATGAAGAGCAGCGTCCACACCGCCGAGCCGTCGGTTTTGGCGGCCCGGATGGTCGCGGAGATCTCGCGATAGAATTCGGACTGTTTTGCCAGCAGCCAGCCGATGATGCCGCCGACCTCGGGATTGGCCGACGGCGCCGGGCGCAGCCCGCCAAAGGGGTTTTGCGCGAGGAGATCATGCAGCGCGGCATCAACAGACTGCACGGCGACGAGGACCGCTGCAGCCATGGCAAGCGTGCGCACGGAACGAAGGATGGAATTCACGGGCAATCCACGGTGATCTTGTTGGCGAACATCAGGCCGTAATTGGAATTATCGCCGTTCAGGAAGGTCTGCTCGTTGAGCTTCTGCGCGCTCGCCGTACCGTCATTCGGCCGCTCCAGCTTCATCTGGCAGCCGGAGGGCGCGCCGACCAACTTGATCGGATCCTTGTCCGCCATCTGAAAGTCGATGAAGAAGGAGCGATCGAACACCTCCAGCACCAATTGCCGGGGCTTGACCGGGATCTTCAGTGGAAGCGTGAAATGCAGGGTCAGCACCTCGTCCTTGTAGTCGAGGAAGTAGTCGATCGGCTCCAGGAATTTCTCCTTCTTGCCGTCCGCTCGCGCGAACGTGAAATAGGCAAATTCCTTCAGCGACTCGATGTTGGTCTGCGCCAGATCCTTCAGCTCTTCGTGGGTATAGGAGCCTTTGGTTTCGCCCTCGACTCCCTGCAAGGCATAGACCGAGAACATGTCGTCAAACGCCCAGGCATGGCGCACGCCGGTGATCGAGCCGTCCGGAGCGTAGAGGAGCTCGCTCGAGGCGGTGATCCAGACATGCGGATGCGCCTGCGCCGCAGCGGTGCCGAACAGCAGCGTCGCGACAAGCAGCAGAAATCCCGACAATAGGCGCATGGCATCCTCCCCTAGGCGGCTTTTGCGTCGTCGAGCAGGCCGCGGCGGCGCAGCAGCGCGTCGGGCTCCGGCGGCCGACCGCGGAAGGCCTCGTAGGCCGCTTCCGGATCGACCGATCCGCCGCTCGAATAGATGTCGTCGTGCAGGCGTTTGGCGACATCAGGATCGAAGATGTTGCCGGCCTCCTCGAAGGCGCCGAAGGCGTCGGCGTCCATCACTTCCGACCACATGTAGCTGTAATAGCCGGCGGCATAATGATCGCCGGAGAAGATGTGGCCGAACTGGGTCGGCCGGTGCCGCATCGCGATTTCCTCGGGCATGCCGATCTTCTCCAGCTCGCGTCTCTCGAAGGCGCGGACGTCCTGCGCGGCGGCGGCCGGCTGGGAATGGAACTCGAGGTCAACGAGAGCCGAAGATACGAACTCGACTGTGGCGAAGCCCTGGTTGAATTTTCGCGCAGCGAGGAAGCGCTTGAGCAAATCATCCGGCAGCGGCTCGCCGGTCTGGTAGTGGCGGGCGAACTGCTGCAGCACCTCGGGCCGCTCCTGCCAGTGCTCGTAGAGTTGCGAAGGCAGCTCGACGAAGTCGGTGAACACCGAGGTGCCCGACAGCGACGGGTAGGTCACGTTGGACAGCATGCCATGCAGGCCGTGGCCGAACTCGTGGAACAGGGTGCGAGCATCGTCCGGCGACAGCAGCGAGGGCTCAGCTCCGGTACCCTTCGCAAAATTGCAGACATTGATGACGAGCGGCGCGATCTCACCATCCAGCTTCTGCTGGTCGCGCAGCGACGTCATCCAGGCGCCGGAGCGTTTTGACGGCCGGGCGTAGTAGTCGCCGTAGAACAGCGCCTTGTGCTTGCCGTCGGGGCCCTTCACCTCCCAGACCCGCACGTCAGGGTGCCAGACCGGCACATCCTTGCGCTCCTCGAAGGTGATGCCGAACAGGCGCGTGGCGCAGTCGAAGGCCGCCGCGATCATGTGGTCGAGCGTCAGGTAGGGCTTGATCGCGGCGTCGTCGAAATTGGCGCGCTGGAGGCGGAGCCTTTCGGCGTAGAAGCGCCAATCCCAAGGCGCCAGTTTGAAGTTGCCGCCCTCCTCCGAGATCAGGACCTGCATCTCGTCGCGGTCCGCAAGCGCCCGGGCCCGCGCCGGTTTCCAGACCCGCTCCAGCAGGCCGCGAACCGCATCCGGCGTCTTGGCCATCGAGTCTTCGAGCCGGTAGGCGGCGAAGGTCGGGTAGCCCAAAAGCTTGGCGCTCTCCTCGCGCAGTTCCAGGATCTCGCCGATGGTGGCGTTGTTGTCGTTGGGATTGCCGTTGTCCCCGCGCGCCGTAAAAGCCTTGTAGACCTTCTCGCGCAGGTCGCGCCTGGCCGAGCTCTTCAGGAACGGCTCGGTCGAGGAGCGCGACAGCGTGACGATGGCCTTGCCTTCCATGCCGCGATCTTCTGCCGCAGCCTTGGCGGCGGCAACGAAGCTCTCCGGCAGGCCCTGGCGGTCGGCCTCGCCCAGCTCCATGAACCAGTCCTGCTCGTCGCCGAGCAGATGATGGCTGAAGCCGGTGGCAAGTTGGGCCAGCTTCTCGTTGATCTCGGCCATACGCGTCTTGGCCTCGTCGGACAGGCCGGCGCCGGCGCGGTGGAAGCGGGTGTAGGTGCGCTCCAGGAGGCGGAGCTGCTCCGGGTCGAGGCCGAGATTGGCGCGGTTCTCGTGCAGCTGGGCGATGCGACCAAACAGCACGGCGTTCATCATGATCGGATTCCAGTGCCGCGCCATCCGCAAGGAGACTTCCTTGTCGATGTCGAGAATGGCCGGGTTGGAATGCGCCGAGACCAGGTCGTAGAAGACCGCCGCAACCTTGTTCAGAAGCTTGCCGGAGCGCTCCAGCGCCGTGACGGTGTTGGCGAAGTCGGGCGCGGCCGGATCATTGGTGATCGCCGCGATCTCGGCGGAGTGATCGGCAAAGGCCTGCTCGAAGGCGGGCAGGAAGTGCTCCGGCGTGATCTCGTCGAAAGGCGGGGTCGCGAACGGCGACATCCAGGCCTTCAGCAGCGGGTTGGTCTCGGCGTCCGTAGTTTGGCGGGGGTCTGACATCGCAAGTCCCGATTTTTGAGGCAATTTATTGTGGCCAGCTATAGCACGCGATGGGGCTTTTTTGGGCCATTTGGCCTTGCTCCCGCCGGCCTTTTCGGGGAGATTGCGGCCCTCGAAGCCACGGACCCAACGCCCATGAACGCGCCCTCCTCGTCCTCCCGTCAGATCGTCTGGCCGAGCGTCATCACTGTCGTCAGCGCCGCCATCCTGATCGGCGCCGAGGTGTTCGGCGCGGCGTTTGCCGGCGGCTGGGCGCTCGCAATTCTGTTCGGGCTCGGCGACCAGGGCGCGCACATCCTTCAGGCCGTGCTGTTCGCACTCGGCGTGCTGGTGATGACCGCCTTCCTCCGCGCAGCCCAGCGCGTCGAGCCATTCTTCAAGCGCCGCTGACGTCTCGCGCGTGAGAGTCACGCGCACGACACAGAAAACTTAACGCGCGTTCATCTTCCGCGTCGCTCGCGCAACACTGCGCAAGCAGATGTTAGGCAATTCTCTTCTCAGTCTAAAAAAATTCTTGCGAAGCCGAGTCAAAACTATTATGTGCGGACTTGCCCAATTTCGCACGTGCCTGTGGTCGTGTGTCAGTCGGTAGGTATCCGGACAAGAGGCCGGACAGCCGCCAAGGGGTGAAGAAGCCGAGGGGCTCTTCGGAAGTGCGGAAGTTGAAGGACTTCGGTCTGAGACTTAGGCAAACCCGGAGCGTCCAGCATCTCTCTCAAGAGATGCCTTGTCGAAGGTGACTTCACTTTTTGCAACCGTGACTGGCAGCCGGAGGCGAACCGGCGCACCCCGCTCTCAACGGGGGACGCGACTTAAAGCAACGACGGATCGGGCTTTTTTGGTCTCTACCGGCAGTCCAACGCCGGCGCGGGCTACTGAAAAGGCTTGTCCTTCATTGCCAGGTGTGCGGGCGGGATATTCCCAACCAATCCACGGCAGCACAGTCTGGTTTGAGTCTCGTGGCTTCGTCGCGCCTCCATCGCGCGATCTGGCCTGAGCGCTCTTATCCGACGCAATTTTTTGAACGGATCCCCGTCGCTGGGCCGTTTGGGAGAGTGCTATGACCGAACGTATTCAGGAATTCCTGCGCAACCGCCGCAGCGAGGGCCGGGACACCGAGCCTTGCCTCGTGGTCGACCTCGAAGTCGTGCGCGACAATTACCAGACCTTCGCCAAGGCGCTGCCCGACAGCCGGGTGTTCTATGCCGTCAAGGCGAACCCGGCGCCGGAAGTGCTGGCGCTGCTCGCGTCCATGGGCTCCTGCTTCGACACCGCGACAGTCGCCGAGATCGAGATGGCGCTGGCCGCGGGTGCAACGCCCGACCGCATCTCCTTTGGCAACACGATCAAGAAGGAGCGCGACATCGCGCGCGCCTTCGCGCTCGGCATCCGGCTGTTTGCCGTGGACTGCGTCCCCGAGGTCGAGAAGGTCGCCCGTGCCGCGCCGGCTGCGAAGGTGTTCTGCCGCATCCTCTATGACTGCGCCGGCGCCGAGTGGCCGCTGTCGCGCAAGTTCGGCTGCGACCCGGAAATGGCCGTCGAGGTGCTCGACGTCGCCAAGCGTCTGGGCCTGGAGCCGTGCGGCATCTCGTTCCATGTCGGCTCGCAGCAGCGCAAGGTGAAGGCGTGGGACCGTGCGCTGGCGATGGCCTCGCAGGTGTTCCGTGACTGCGCCGAGCGCGGCATCAACCTGACCATGGTCAACATGGGCGGTGGCTTCCCGACCAAGTACCTGAAGGACGTGCCGCCGGTCGTCACCTACGGCCGCTCGATCTTCCGCGCGCTGCGCAAGCACTTCGGCAACCAGATTCCGGAGACCATCATCGAGCCGGGCCGCGGCATGGTGGGCAACGCCGGCATCATCGAATCCGAGGTCGTGCTCATCTCGAAGAAGAGCGACGAGGACGAGGTGCGCTGGGTCTATCTCGACATCGGCAAGTTCGGCGGTCTCGCCGAGACCATGGACGAGTCGATCCGCTACGCCATCCGCACCCCGCATGACGGTGCTGACATGACGCCGTGCGTGCTCGCGGGTCCGACCTGCGACAGCGCCGACGTACTGTACGAGAAGAGCCCGTATCCGCTTCCCGTCACGCTCGAGATCGGCGACAAGCTGCTGATCGAAGGCACCGGGGCCTATACGTCGACCTACTCGGCGGTGGCATTCAACGGCATCCCGCCGCTGAAGACTTACCACATCTGATCCGCCTCTCTTTCGAGGCCTGACGAACCCGGGAGCCGGCTTGCCGGCTCCTCATCTGACATTGCCATTCTGACGACGTCTTAGATCGGCGTGCTCTTGCGCGCGGGTTCAAGCGGGGACTGACGCGCCATGACTGCTTTTCGGAAGCCACAAGTCGCCCTCACTTCGGAAGCCGCTGCGTTCGCGATCCGTGCGGAACGTGCTGCCGACGTTACGATGCGTGAAGCGCTGCTCGATGCCTGCTTTGGCGAGAACCGCCGTGGCCGCACCTGCCAGCGCCTGCGTGACGGACGCGCACCAGCCGCGGGGCTTGCCCTGTCGGCCGTGCGCGAGGGGGCGCTCGTGGGAACCGTGCGGCTATGGCACGTCAGCGCCGGAGGCAGGCCCGCTCTGGTCCTCGGACCGCTGGCGGTGGACCCTGCCTGCCGCGAGTTCGGGATCGGCGCCGCGCTGATGAATCAAGCGCTGGCCGCCGCCCGGGCGCGCGGGCATACCGCCGTGATCCTGCTCGGCGATGCTCCCTACTACGCCCGCTTCGGCTTCACCGGCGAGAAGACCGGCGCGCTGTCGCTGCCCGGCCCGTTCGAGCGCGACCGCCTGCTGGCGATCGAATTCCAGGCCGGTGCGCTCGATGGCGCCGAGGGAATGATCGTCCCGACCGGAGCGGCCCTACCCAAACGGAGGGTGGTTCGCGCCCTCCAAGCGCACGCGGCCTAAGGGATTGCCGTGATGGCGACGACCCAAGCCGCGTTGAGCGGCAACACCCGGCCGCGCCTTCGCTAGGCTCTATTCCTTTCGGGTTGCGCGAGCCCCAGAAACGCCCTTTAACCCCACGAAATTCCTCCTTCAGTCGAGGCCGAACCCATGTCCCGTCGCCTGATTTCCACCGGCTCCCCCTTCGAGAAGACCGCCGGCTACAGCCGCGCCGTGATCGACGGCGAGTTCGCCTTCGTCGCGGGAACCACCGGCTATGACTACAGTACGATGACGATGCCATCAGATGTCACGAGCCAGTCACGCAACTGCTTCAAGACCATCGAGGCTGCCCTGAGGGAGGGCGGCTTCGAGATGGCCGACGTCGTCCGCGTGACCTATTACCTCACCGACATCGGGGATGCCGATGCCCATTTCGCCGTCTGTGGCGAAGTCCTCGGTGACATCCGCCCGGCAGCAACACTGGTCGCCGTCTCGGCGCTCTACAAGCCCGAGATGAAGGTCGAAATCGAAGCCACCGCCAAGCGCCGCAGCGCCTGATCCAGCACTTTCCGGAGAAACCATCCCCATGAGCCCCACCTCGCAGATCTACGCGAAGATCACTGGTCCCATCGTCATGGTCGGCTTCGGCTCCATCGGCAAAGGCACGTTGCCGATGATCGAGCGGCATCTCGATTACGACAGGTCGCGCGTCACGGTGATCGATCCCAAGGACGAGGGCCGCAAGGCGCATTGCGAGAAGCAGAATGTGCGCTTCATCCAGAAGGCCGTGACCAGGGACAATTACCGCGAATTGCTGACCCCGCTGCTCACCGAAGGCGGCGGCCAGGGTTTTTGCATCAACCTCTCGGTCGATACCGGCTCGACCGACATCATGGAGCTCTGCAACGAGCTCGGCGCCCTCTATATCGACACCGTCAACGAGCCCTGGCTTGGCTTCTATTTCGATTCCTCGAAGGGCCCGGAAGCGCGCTCCAACTACGCATTGCGCGAAGTGACGCTGGCCGCCAAGAAGGCGCGCCCCGCGGGCTCGACGACGGCCGTCTCCTGCTGCGGCGCCAATCCCGGCATGGTCTCCTTTTTCGTCAAGCAGGCGCTGCTCAATGTCGCCGCCGATCTCAAGCTCAATGCCCCCAAGCCGAAGACCAAGGCCGAATGGGCGGATTTGATGCGGCAGGCCGGCATCAAGGGCATTCACATCGCCGAACGCGACACCCAGCGCTCCAAGACGCCGAAGGAGCCGGATGTTTTCGTCAACACCTGGTCGGTGGAAGGTTTTCTGTCGGAAGGCGTGCAGCCGTCCGAACTCGGTTGGGGCACCCATGAAAAATGGTTGCCCGAGAATGCGCGCACCCACGAAGCCGGCTGCGGCGCTGCCATCTATCTGATGCAGCCCGGTGCCAACACGCGCGTGCGCACCTGGTGCCCGACACGCGGCGCGCAGTATGGCTTCCTCGTCACCCACAACGAGTCGATCTCGATCTCCGATTACTTCACGGTGCGTGACGCATCGGGCAAGGCGGTTTATCGGCCGACCTGCCACTATGCCTATCATCCCGCTGACGATGCGGTGCTGTCGCTGCATGAAATGTTCGGCCGCGCCGCGAAGATGCAGGAGAAGCACCACATCCTCGATGAGAACGAGATCGTCGACGGCATCGACGAGCTCGGCGTGCTGCTGTTCGGCCACGACAACAATGCCTATTGGTACGGCTCGCAGCTCTCGATCGAAGAGACCCGCAAGCTCGCGCCTTATCAGAACGCCACCGGCCTGCAAGTGACCTCCGCCGTGCTCGGCGGCATGGTGTGGGCGCTGGAAAACCCGAAGGAAGGCATCGTCGAAGCCGACGAGATGGATTTCGATCGCCTGCTGGAAATCCAGCTGCCGTATCTCGGCCCGGTGAAGGGTTTCTACACCGACTGGACGCCGCTGACGGATCGTCCGGGACTGTTCCCGGAAGACATCGACACCAGCGATCCCTGGCAGTTCCGGAATATCTTGGTGCGGTGAGTGGCGCCACGCGTCCTCCCGCGAACACCGCTGTCATGCTCCGCGAAAGCGGGGCATCCAGTACGCCGCGGCATCTCCGTATCCACACGCAGCCTCTGGAATACTGGATCGTCCGCCTGCGCGGACGATGACACCGGGAGTGACGCCAGAGCCTCCTACTTCTTCTCGATCGGCGGCGCTATCTTCTCGGCCGGCGCCGGCGGCAATGCTGGCTTGGCTGCGCCCGCCGCGCCCTGCGTCTGCGAATCGGGGCGCGCGGGTTCGGGCGCCGGCGTGGTCGGGCGCTCACCGCCGGGCTTGGCCTCCGCAGGTGTCTTGCTCTGATCGTCGGACGGCGTGCCCTGCAGCGGCTGCGTTGCCTGCGCCACCTCCCTCCGGCTCTCGGCGCGGATTTGCGCCAGCGACATCACTGACACCACGACGCCTGCTGCGAACAGCGAGCAGGCGATTGCCAGGTCGAGCTTCAGTCTGCGCTTGTCATCTTGGCCGGGCATGTCGATCACCGCTTTTGTCCGGAGGATCAACGAGTTTGCGTCATTGGGGTTCCGCGGCAGGAAAGCGGGAACCGCAGGCTCGCACGCCAAACCGCCGCGCTCAGTCCGTGGTGCTGACTTCCCAGGTGGCATGGCGTACGCCCGGCAGGCGTTGCAGGTCCACGGCCACGGCATTCAGCTCGTTCGGATCGACCGCGGTCGCGACCAGCTTTGCAACGATCTCGATCAGGTCGTCGCCGGTCTCGACCACATCGATATCGGCCACCGGATATTTCGCGGCCTCGAGCTGGTCGACCAGCCGGTCGCGCATGTCGGTGAGCGCGTCCGGCGCGACCGCGAGCTTGAAGTAGTAGGTAGCCTCCGACGCCTTCTCGTTCAGCGGGATGCGGTTGATGGCATTGACCAGCGGCCGCAGCATCGTATTGCCGGCGATGACGAACACCGTGAGCGCTGCGGCCTGCGCGACCATGTCGGCGCCGGCGCAGGAGCCGACCGCAGCCGAGGCCCACAGCGTCGCCGCGGTGTTGAGCCCACGCACGTCCATGCCCTGCTTCATGATGACGCCGGCGCCGAGGAAGCCGATGCCGGAGACGACATAGGAGATCACCCGCACCGCGCCATCGGCGCCGGTCAGATGCATGGCGAGATCGACGAACGCGGCGGCGCCGACCGCGACCAGCACATTGGTGCGCAGGCCCGCGGTGCGCTGTCTATATTGCCGCTCGGCGCCGATCAGCGTGCCCAGCACGAAGGCCGTGAACAGGCTGACCAGCGTGTCGGCGAAATCAGCGAGCTGGAAGGTCGTCAGGAACCGCATGAATCCCTATACGGCCGGAACGATGACAGATCAAAGCTCCAGCAGCCCGCCATCCCCATTTTCGTCGGCAAACGCGAGCAGCGTGCCCTTGGCGTTCCAGGCGAGCCCGGCGACCGGCGGCGTGCCGTTGCGGCGGACCAGAATCTCCGCGCCGTCCTCCATCCGCACCATCAGCACGGTGCCGTCGCTGTAGCCGGCGGCGAAGATGTCGTTCTTCGGATGGCAGGCGACCACCGCCACGCGCGCCTGAAGCGGCGCGAGCATGGCGGGCTCCTTGCCCATCGGGCCGTCCTTGCTGGCGAACGGCCACAGGATCACGGTATCGGCGCCTGAGGTCGCCAGCGCCTTGCCGCCCGCGCTCCAGGACATCGAGCGGACGCGGCCGGGATAGCCGGTCATGCGCATATGCCTGTTATCGGCGAGACGCCAGCCGTGCAGCGCCGCTTCATGCATCGTGGTGACCAGGAATTTGTTGTCCGGACTGAAGGTGACGCCGAGATGCGAGCCGGCCCAGGGCAGGAATTCGGCTGATCCGTCCATGTTCGGAAACCACAACGTCGCGCCGTTGTAGTGGGCGATTGCGAGCCGGAGCCCCTTCGGCGCAAACGCGAGACCGCCGACGGTCGAGGGCACCTCGAGCGACTTCGCCTCGTTCTTGCCGCTCTTGACGGTGGCGACCTTGCCGGCCGACCAGGCGAAGGCGCCATCCGGGTGCAGCGCCACCGCATCGATCCAGCGCCGCTTCGGATCGGTGGCAAGCAGCGTCACTTCGCCCTTGGCATCGAGCGACACGACCTTACCATCGTCGCCGCCCATGACGAGGCGCTTGCCGTCGGAGGCAGTCGAGAGAATGCCGCCGCTGTGAACTGCGACGGTGCTGACCTCGCCCTTGGCGTCGACGAACGCGACGTTCTCCTCGGCGCCGACGAAGGCGGCGCGGGGCCCAAGAAAATGCACCGAGGTCACGCCCATGCCGAGCGCAACCGGCTTGACGCGATCGGTGACGGAGACGATCGAGGCAGAATCGGGAGCCGGCGTAAACTCTTTCATCACGAGACGATGCAGCTCTCGAAGCCCGTGCGAATGAGCTCTTCCGGCAATTCGCGGCCGATAAAGACGAGGCGGCTCTCGCGCGGCTCGCTGTCCTTCCACTTCCGCTGGTGGTTGCCCTCCAGCATCATGTGGACGCCCTGGAAGACGTAGCGGTCATCGTCATCGTGAAAGGCGAGGATGCCCTTGGAGCGCAGGATCTTGCCGCCCTCGACCTGCACCAGATTCTGCAGCCAGGGCATGAACACGTTCGGATCGAGCGGCTTGTCGGTCTTGAGCGAGAGCGACTGCATGTCCTCGTCGTGATAGTGCTTCAGGCCGTGACTGTGATCATGGTGGTGATGATCGTGGCCATGATGATCATGGTCGTGGTCATGATCGTCGGCATTCAGAAAGTCCGGCTCGATGTCGAGGATTCGGTCGAGGTCGAATGCGCCGCGGTCGAGCACGTCGGCCAGCGCCACCGAGCAGCGCTCGGTGCGATGCAGCTTGGCATAGGGATTGATGCCGCGAATGCGGGCCTCCACCTCGGCAAGCTCGGGCTTGGTGACGAGATCCGTCTTGTTCAGCACGATGACGTCGGCGAACGCGATCTGGTTCTTGGCCTCGGGCGCGTCCTTGAGCCGGTCGGACAGCCATTTGGCATCGGCGACCGTGACCACCGCATCGAGGCAGGCGTTCTTCTGCACGTCCTCGTCGACGAAGAAGGTCTGGGCGACCGGCGCCGGATCGGCAAGGCCCGTGGTCTCGACGATGATGGCGTCGAACTTGCCCTTGCGCTTCATCAAGCCGTCCATGATGCGGACGAGGTCGCCGCGCACGGTGCAGCAGATGCAACCGTTGTTCATCTCGAACACTTCCTCATCGGCGCCGATGATGAGGTCGTTGTCGATGCCGATCTCGCCGAATTCGTTGACGATGACAGCATATTTCTTACCGTGGTTCTCCGACAGGATGCGGTTCAAGAGCGTGGTCTTGCCGGCACCGAGATAGCCGGTCAGGACGGTCACGGGAATTTTTGGGGAGGTCGCTTCAGACATAACAACTCCGACTTCGGGCTTTCCGCGCGACGCGAGGCGAGGTGGCCCCCTGCCCTAGTGGTCAAGCGCGCTGGTCAGGGCCTTTATATTGTGCCTGACCATATCAATGTAAGTGGGTGCAAGCCCCTTTTCGCCGGTCAGACCGTCCGAAATCAGGGTCCCGCCGACCTTTGCGCCGGTCTCGGCCGCGATCCGCCGGATCAGCCGGTCATCGCTGATATTTTCCAGAAAAACGGCCGGGATCCTCGCGGCCTTGATCTGGCCGATAATGGCGGCGATGTCCCGGGCGCTGGGCTCGGTTTCGGTGGAGACGCCCAGGGGGGCGACGAACTGGATGCCATATTCGGCGGCGAAATAGCCGAAGGCATTGTGGGTCGAGATCACCTTGCGCCGGTCCGGCGGGATCTTGGCCACGGCGTCGCGGACCTCGCGGTCGAGCGCTTCGAGCTTTTCCAGATAGGCCTTGGCCTGAGTGCGGAAGAATTCTGCGTCATCCGGGTCGGCTGCGGCCAACGCGCTGGTGATGTCGGCCACGTAGATTTTGGCATTGGGAACGGACTGCCAGGCGTGCGGATCGGCGGCCGAGCCGAGCTTCAGCGGCGCGATGCCGGCGCTCGCGGTGACCACCTGCGCCGAGCTGCCTGCGGATTGCACGAGACGAGGCAGCCAGCCCTCGAGGCCAAGCCCGTTGACGACGACGAGTTTTGCCTCCGCGATGCGTTTCGCATCGCCCGGCGCAGGCGTATAGACGTGGACGTCGCTGTCGGGGCCGACCAGCGTCGTCAGATTGATCCGGTCGCCGCCGATCGTGCGGACGAAGTCGGCAAGGATCGAGAAGCTCGCGACGACGTTGAGCCGCTCCGCGGCGTGCAGCGGCGAGACGATCAGCAGCGAAGCAAAGAGCAAGAGGAAGCGCATCGTCACGCTTCCAGATGCCGGCCGGGAAACAACTGCCGGACGATGCCGCCGACGCGACCGAACAGGACGGAGACGATGTAGAACACCGTCGCCACGAGAATGATCGCGGGGCCTGAGGGCACGCGAGTCTGGAACGACAGCACGAGGCCGGCGTAGCCGGAGACGGCGGCAGCGACGACCGCGATGCAGATCATCACCGTGAGATCGCGCGACCAGAACCGCGCGATGCCCGCCGGCAGGATCATCAAGCCAACTGCCAGCAAGGTGCCGAGCGCCTGAAAGCCGTTGACGAGGTTGATCACGACCAACGCAAGAAAGGCGAGATGCGCGGGGCCGCCGGCGCGGCTGACCGTGCGCAGAAATAATGGATCGACGCTTTCGATCACCAGCGGGCGATAGATCACGGCGAGCACCAACAGCGTCACCGTGGCATTGAAGGCGACCACCAGCAGCGTCTGGTCGTCCATCGCGAGGATGTTGCCGAACAGCACGTGCAGCAGGTCGATATTGGTGCCCTTGATCGAGACGATGGCGACACCGAGCGCCAGCGACGCCAGATAGAAGGTCGCAAGCGAGGCGTCCTCCTTCAGCCCGGTCGAGCGCGCGACCACGCCGGCGAGGATTGCGACGGCAAAGCCGGCGAGCAGCCCGCCGGCGGTCATCGCGAACAAATTGAGGCCGGAGAGCAGGAAACCGACTGCGGCGCCCGGCAGGATCGCGTGCGCCATGGCATCGCCGACGAGGCTCATCCGCCGCAGCATCAGGAACACGCCGATCGGCGCGCCCGCGAGCGACAGCGCGATTACCGCGGCAAGCGCTCGCCGCATGAACTCGAATTCGGTGAACGGACCGATCAGCGCGTCATAGACCATCTGGGATCACGCCGCCCGCGAGCTGGCATCATCGGCCGCGCAGGCCGCCGCACTGTCGTCGAAGGCTTCGCACATCCGCATCGCGACCAGCAGGTTTTCCGGCGTGAGCACCTCCGCCGTCGGTCCCCAGGCCACGGGGCCGCGGGCCAGCACCAGCGTCTCGCTGAAATGGGTGCGCACCATCTCCATGTCGTGCAGCGCGGCCAGCACGGTGCGGCCCTCGCCGTGCCAGCGCTTCACCAGCGCGAGCAGGTCGGTCGTGGTCTTGCTGTCGATGGCGTTGAAGGGCTCGTCAAGCACGATCAGGCGCGCATCCTGGAGCAGCACGCGCGCGAACAGCACGCGCTGCATCTGCCCGCCCGAGAGCGTGCCGATGGGGCGGTTCTCGAAACCGTTGAGACCGATGGAGGCGATCGCGCGAAGGATCTTTTCGCGCGCAGCCTTGCCGATGCCGCCGAACAGGCCTGTCCCACGCCACAGCCCGGTGCCGACGAAATCGAACACCGAGATCGGAAAGCTGCGGTCGATCTCCGCGCTCTGCGGCAGATAGGCGATGTCGCGGCTATCGAGCCCACCAAGATGGATGCTGCCGTCGAGCGGTTTGAGGATGCCGACGATGCCGCGCAGCAGCGTCGATTTGCCGGCGCCGTTGGGGCCGATCACGGCGATCAGAGCGCCGGCCGCGACCTCGCCGTTGAGATGGTGCACGGCCGGATGGCGGTCATAGCCGAGCGTGACGTTGTGAAAGTGAAGTGCTGCCATGATCACCTCATCGCGAGCCAGACGACGCCCCAGAGCACGGCGCAGACGGCGACCGCCGCCGCGAGGCGGCCGGCCATGGTCATGCGCAGGATCGACCAGGGCGCGTCCTGGGCCGGGTGCGGTGAGGCCGCGTCGTGAACATGGGCGTGGGTGTGGTCGTGCCCGTGCGAATGGCCGTGGTCGTCGGAATGACCATGGGAGCGGCCATGAGCATGGTCGTGATGATGGGCGCGGGACGCGGCGGGAACCATGCGAGGGACGTTATATTATAACATCATGCCTGTCCACGGCCGGCTCAGGGCTTGCCGATCACCATCGCGATGGCGGCGGCCACGAACGGAAACGGCACCGAGACGGCGCAGCGGAACCAGACGAAACGGGCCGGCATGAACGGAATTTCCCACAAAATCACCCGCTGGAAGGCGAACAGGGCCCAGGCCACGACATAGGCGACCACCTGCGGCACCCCGCCACCCGACTTCAGCGCCACTGTGCCAATTGAAAAGCCGATCACCGGGCCGCCGGGCGTGGCAGCGCCGGCGACGACGGCGGTCGCAACCCCAAGCCAGCCGCTGTCCGGCCCGAGCCAGCCAGTGATCACCTCCTGCGGGATGATGGCGGCGATGTAGCCGGAGCCGATCACGCCCAGCGCAATGCGCGGCACGATGTTGATGAAGTCCATCGAGCCTTCGCGCAATGAAGCCTTGAACACCGGAGGGCCGCGGCGAAAGGCGATCAGGCCGACGCCGAACACCGAGCCCCACAGCAGGATGTCAATGAGAAGCGCGGCGCTCAATTCTCGTCGTCCTTCGCGGCCGTCTGCGGATAGATCCGGACATAGACGAAGCGGCCGAGGGCGCCGGCGAGCACCGGCAGCGGCAGCGAGATCAGGATCCGCCACAGCGTGAAATCGGTGCCCATGATCGGGATTTCCCAGGCGACCGCCCGGCCATAGCCGATCAACGTCCAGCTCACGACCATGGCAATGGTGGCGCCGAAATCGGCGCCGACCGCGAGCAGCGCGCTTGCCACCGGATAGGCGGTGAAGGGACCGCCTGGCAGGATCGCGCCGAAGGCGGTGCCGACCAAAAGGCCCATCAGGCCGGATTTCGGGCCGAGCGAGCGCGAGACTTTTTCGTGCGGCAGGATCTCGGAGATGAAGGCGCCGAGCAGGCAGCCCGCCAGCACGCGTGGCAGGATGCCGCCGAACAGCGAGAGATCATGGGTGAGAATTTCCAGGACACCGTCGGTGCCGTCACGCCGCCAGACCAGCCCTGCGCTCACCGCCACCAGGGCCGCGATGATGATGGTCGACCAGCCGATCGGCTTGCGCACCCGTCCCGGCCGCGGCTCGGATTCCGCGTCGTCGGCAGGCGCGGGACTTTTCGGGGAAGGTTCTGACAACGGGCTTGGTCGGTTCGAGGGTGGTGCCCGTCCTGATTAAGTGCGCCGTGGAGGCGATGCAAACGGAACGATGACAGACCCGTGCGCGCGCCACGCAGGGCAATTCCGCACAGCAAAAAGGCGGCCGCGTGAGCGACCGCCCTTCTCCATTCTGTCATTCCGGGGCGGCGCGCCAATGCCGAGCCCGGAATCCATCAGACGTCAGCCCGAATGGATAAATGGATTCCCAGATGCGCAATTGCGCATCCATAGCTCGCGCTTCGCGCGCCCGGAATGACTCAGGCCTTACGCCTTGTCGAACAGGGACTCGACGTATTCCCAGTTCACGAGGTTCTCGACGAACGCCTTGAGATAGTCGGGACGGCGGTTGCGATAGTCGATGTAGTAGGAATGCTCCCAGACGTCGCAGCCGAGGATCGGGGTGGCGCCGTGCACCAGCGGATTCTCGCCATTCGGGGTCTTGGAGATTTCGAGCTTGCCGTTCTTGACCTGGAGCCAGCACCAGCCGGAGCCGAACTGGCCGACGCCGGCCGCCTGGAAGTCGGTCTTGAACTTCTCGAAGCCGCCGAGGTCTTCGTTGATCTTCTTCTCGAGCTTGCCCGGCAGCTTGGTGCCGCCGCCATTGGGCTTCATCCAGCTCCAGAAGTGGATGTGGTTGTAGTGCTGGCCGGCATTGTTGAACACCGCGGGATTCTTGCCGAACGAGCCCTTGACGATCTCTTCAAGGGACTTGCCTTCCCATTCGGTGCCCTTGAGCGCGTTATTGCCGTTGGTGACGTAGGCCTGATGATGCTTGTCGTGGTGGAATTCCAGCGTCTCCTTCGACATGAACTGGCCGAGGGCGTCATAGGCGTAAGGGAGGGGGGGCAGCGTAAAGGTCATGGGTTCTTGTCCGCAACTGAGTGGGGAACGTTCTAACGGTGACCCCTTATAGAAGGTTCCGACGCCGTTAAATACCGCCAATTTTCGAAAAGCCATGATGCGATCGCGTGGGGGTGATTGCACAACTTCGCCGCAGGCAAGTGGATGTTCACCCAAGTGTGCTGCAAAATATCATTGCCTTTGAACCGCTTATGACAGAACGAATGCACCACCCAGCCCGGGACAAGACAGAGCCATGAGTATCGAAATCGACATTTTGAACGGCGACGCCTCGTGGCCGATCGCGCAACCGCTGCTCGGCGCAGTCTGGGGACGCGATGCTGCCGAGAAGCCGTCCTGGAGCCACGTCAAATGGGCCCATGCCGATCTGCGCGTCCTGATTGAGACGCCCGAGGACGGCCTAGTCTGCCATGTCGGCATCTATTTCCGCACCGTCACCTGGAATGGTCAGAAAGCACATATCGGCGGCATCGGCGGCGTCTGCACGCGCGAGGATCGCCGGGGCCGCGGCTATGCCACCATGGCGATCGACGCGGCGGTGCATACCATGCGCGCCAACGATGCGGTTCGCTTCGCGATCCTGTTCTGCGAGCCGCACAATGTCGCGTTCTACGAGGCCCGCAAATGGCGCGCCTTCACCGGCGACATCTATTGCGAACAGCCGGAGGGCCGCGTCCGCTTCACGCATATGGCGCCCTACGTGTTCGACATCGTCCGTGCGCCGACGCTCGGCACCATCGACCTCTGCGGCCTGCCGTGGTGAAATATTCACTGGGGCAAATGAGCGCAGGAATGTGATTCCATCAGGCGTTGCACGATTCTGATTTGCTGCTATGGAGACGCCTCCATTCCGAGGCCCTTCCATGTCCCGCAGATTCGCCGTCCTCTCCATCCTCCTGGCTGCGCTGTCCGGCGCGACCGCGCATGCGCAAAGTGCTGACGCGAGCGGGACCTGGCTGACCCAGGCCGGCGATGCGCGCGTGAAGATCAGCAAATGCGGCGGCGGCATTTGCGGTGTCATCGTCTGGCTGCGCGAACCCACCGACACCGCGACCGGCCAGCCCGCGACCGACAGCAAGAATCCCAATCCCGCGCTCGCCAGGCGCCCGATGATCGGGCTGCCGCTGTTCTCCGGCATGCAGCCGTCGGGCCCGAACAAATGGTCTGGCCAGATCTACAATGCCGATGACGGCAGCACCTATGCGAGCAGTGTCACCTTGACAGGCGCGGAAGCGCTGCGGGTCGAAGGCTGCGTCGGCGCACTCTGCGGCGGCGAGACCTGGACGCGGGCGGGACGTTAGGTCGCGGCCGCTACCATCGCCTTGAGCGCCGTCGCTGCCGAGGCGTAGCCGCCCCGCGCGCCGTCGATGAAGTGCACGTGATCGCTGCGCAACGCTGAAGGCGTGAAGCAGGTCATCATCGCGGCATCCTGCTGATAAAGCCCGTAGCGCACGACGCCATCGCGCGCAGCAGTGGCGAGGCGATCGCTCAAGGCGCGATCGAGTTCCGGCGTGCAGTCGAGGATCATGCGCAGGCCGTCGTCATATTTACGGAAGTCGGAATTCTCGACCACCTGGCGCTTGTAGACCTTCGGCAGGAAGCCGCCGACCTTGATGTCGAATCGCATCAGGACATAGGCGAAAAACGTATAGGCGAGCACGCCGGCGCGGCGCTTGAGCAACGACCCGCCACGGATCGCCCGCGCCTCGTAGTCCAGGCCTTGCGGCGGCCATTTCAGCGGCGGCCCCTGCGGTGGCACGGGACGGCCGGACTCCGGACTGCGCTCGACGAGATGGATAATGTCCTCGATCACCTTGCGGAAGGCCTGCGGATCGGCGCCGCTTGCCGGCATCACCAGCACCGACAGGATCAGTCCGCGCGAGGCAGGCATCACCTCGAAGCGGCAGGACAGGCCGGAGAGATCGGGCTGCGTGCCCGGCGGCGCCTCAGCGACGGCGAACTCGCCCCGCTTCATCGCGGCATCGGCCCAGGCGAGCCCGCCGCCGGAGAACATCGCATAGGACAAATTGGCCGACGGACCGAAGCGCGCGACGCGCACGTCCCGACCTTGCGCCCTTATGGCGCTCACCGGCACCAGCGCGACGCGCATTTTGAGATCGAGGTCTTCCCGCACCCAGGTCGCCGTCGCAGCCAAAGCTTCGCGCGCCGCATCGAGATCGGCCGGCGCGACTGCAAAACTGGCGCCGTCACCGCCGAACACGAAGGGAAATTCACGTCCCTCCAGCGCATTCGTCACCGCAGCGATCACGGCGGCCCCGGCCATGTTCACCGCCTTGTAGCGCTGCGCCGCAATCGCCTTGGTGGAATCGACGATGTCGGCAACACCGACGCTCCAGTCCTCCGGCAGCGGCGAATAGAGCTTGGGCTCCATCAGGCTCGTGAAGCCGCGGAAGACAGGGATGCTGCCGTAAAAGGATTCGCCTGAGATCATCGGGTGATGCCGGATGGTTGGGAAGCGCGTCCGAACGAGATACGTGGCAGGATCGACCGGGGTTCGCCGGGGCGTGCCCTTCGGGGCCCCGATCATTGGCCGAAATCGTCCCGGACAACAAGGCCGCGCCGCAATGCCGCACGACGTCATTGATCGGCATCAAACAGCCGGCCGGGGATCACGCTACGGTTGGATCAACTTAGAGACTTGCGCGGGATAATCGAGGTGTCTGACATCATCAGTGCCGTAAAACTGCCGGAAGGGCTAACTGCGGCCGTGGATGCCTGGGCTCGGACTCATCACCTGTCACGCTCGGAAGCAATCTGCAAGCTGGTCGATTTCGGCCTCAGAAGCGCACCCACGGCGCCGGCCTCAGCGCAAACGGTCACGTCAGACGCTACGAGAATTGAGGAAATCGCGGCGCACGAGATCGAGGGCCTGCTCGATCCCGCGCTGGCCGCAGATGAACGCGAGCGTCGCGTTCGCCGCCTGACCGAAGGGCCGCCGGAATTCTCGCACGAGCGGATTGATCTGCCGAAACACCGGACGTGAGCGCCGACGCGCGCTAGTGCAGCTTTTCGTCCTTGCGCATCGCCGATGCCGGCACGTCATGACAGCCGATCAGCTGCACGAATTGCTGCGGATACATTTCGTGGCCGTGGCTGCCGGAATTTTGATGCGACATCGGTGGGCAACGGGCATTGTCCAGTTTCGCGGGCGATGGTTCCACGGCCGTTTGGCCGTGACTTGCAACGGTGAGGTCTGACGTAGCCATGTTTTGAGAGGCGGCCATGGACTGCTCCCTGTTTGTTTAGGGCAGTTCGATTGACGTAACCCAATCGATGACAAAGCATCTTACGACCAAATCCGGCTCGATGTCATTGCGCCTGATCGACTCGATTGCGGCGGCCAAGTTCCGTCTTAGGCCGTATTCCCGGCGTCGACCGTGAACACTGTGCCGGTGACATTGCGGCCGCCCTCGCCGAGCAGATATTCCACCATGCGCGCGACGTCGTCGGTCTCCGGCAGGCGCCGCAGCGCGCTGCGGCCGGCGATGCGCTTGCGGGCGTCGTCGGAGAGATTATGCGTCAGCTCGGTATCGATAAAGCCGGGCGCGATCGCGTTCACGGTGATGCCGAGCTTGCCGACCTCGCGCGCGAGCGAGCGGGTGAAGCCGGTAGCGGCGGCCTTGGTCGCGCCATACACGGAGAGGCCGTTATAGCCTGTCGTCGCGATGATCGAGGAGATGTTGATGATGCGGCCGGCGCCATCGGCCATCATCTGGCGCGCGACATATTTGGTGAGGATGATCGGCGACAGCACGTTGAGCTGAACCAGCGCCTCGATCTCGGAATTGTGCATGGTGGCGAGCAGGCCCTCGGTGCCGAGGCCAGCATTGTTGACGAGGCCGTAGGTCGGACCGAACTCGTCGCGCACGAGCTTGGCGAAAGCGGGGATCGCGTCGATCACCGCGAGGTCGCAGGCGCGAAAATGCAGGCTGCCCTCGGACCCGGCGATCGCGGCCTTGAGCTCGTCGCTCTCGCGCCGCGCGGCCGCGATCACGTTGTATCCGGCGCCGACCAGACGCTTGCCGATCGCAAGACCAATGCCGCGGCTGCCGCCGGTAACGAGAACATTATGCATCGGTGCGCGCCAATTTGCCGGCCGGGGTAACGTCGAGCGCCTCGACGAAGCGGATCACCGCCGGCACCTTGTACGACGCCAGCTGCGCGCGGCACTGATCCAGGATCTGGTCTCGGATTTCCTTTGCGCGTGCCTGGTCGGTACCGTCGGCGAGGATCACGTCGGCGACGACGATGCCGCCCGTGATCGGGCTGCGCCGCGATTTCGCCCGCGACATCCGCACGTCGGGATGACGGTTGATCGCCGCCTCGATCTCTTCCGGGTGAACTTTCAGCCCGCCGATATTGATGATGCCGCCGCGGCGGCCGACGAAATAATAGCGGTCGCCGCGCAGTTCGACGATATCGCCACTGTCGACGAAACCGTCGCCGTCGGTGAGCGCAGCCGCGTTGCGGCCGATATAAGCGTGCGCCGTCCGCGTCGAGCGGATGCGCAGGGAGCCATCGACGACCTTCATCTCGACGCCGTTGCGGTTGCCGAGATAGTTCGCCGGAAAACCTTCGAGCCCGTCATTGACGGCGAAGCCGACGCCGGCCTCGGTCGAGGCGTAGGCGTGGCCGACGGAGGAATTGGGGAATGCCGCCTTGAGGCCGTCGAGCACCGCCTGGTCGGCGATCTCGCCGGAGAGGCGAACATAGCCCGGCGCGAACTGCGCGGCCGAGCCGCTCATCAGAAGCTTGCGCCAGTGCGAGGGCGTGCCGGAAATGTGGGAGACACCGCGCGCGTTCAGCCGGGTAACGTGATCGGCAAGCGCCTCGTGCGGATCCGACAGCACCATCGAGCCGCCGGAGAGGATGGCGCGGAGAAAGATCTGCAGACCGCCATAGCGGCGGATGTCATAGAACGTGGCCCAGACCGGCGCGGGTCCCTTCGCGGGACCTTCGGCGACGATCGCGCCAGTCAACGCTTCCAGCGTGTGGCCGACAATTTTCGGCACGCCCGACGTGCCCGAAGTGAGCATCAGCCATTCGGTGGCGCGCTCGGTCTTGGCGGGCGTGGTGGCTTGAAGCGGCAAGTCTGCGGTGACGATCAGCGACACGCCGGTCGCGGCCCATCGATCGGGCTCGTCGGTGACGACGGCATCGACCCCTGCATCGGCGATCAGCGCGTCCAGATGCCCCGGGTTGAGATCCGGCGGACATAGCAGCATGCGACGGGCGATGCCGTCGAGTTCGATCATGGCCAAGCCCGACCGGAGCTGGTCGGACAATTTCAGCAGCACGGCGCGACCGGACAGCTCGCGCAAGCGGCCGCCGAGGACGGTCTGCGACAGGATATCGGTCAGCGACACCACATGGTGCGCATCCGACAGCGTTCGGCCGGTCAGCTCCGCGCCGAGACGGTCACGAAGCGCAAAGATCTCACGCGGGGACATTTTCGTAGGCCCGCACGAAATCGCCCACGGTGGCGGGGAACGCGGCGTCCTCGGAAATGGTGAAGGGATCGACGCCGGTCTCGTCCTCGAGACGCGCGACCAGGATCGCGAAGGCGAGCGAGTCAAAGCCCGTCTCGTGCAGGGACAGATCGTCCGAGAGGGCGGGAAGCGTGACGTGCTGTTCCTTGGCGATCTGCTGGATCGCTTCAATGACCTTGGACCGTACCGACATGGCTTGCTCGCCTCTTCCTTAGTTAATCGATCGTATGTCTTTGCGGCGGCTCTTGATGACCGCCTCCCATGGCCGTCTGTTTACCCGACAGAAGTAAATGGCCTCTTGGACAATTCAGATAAAATTGGACCCATCTCCGGATTTTGCTGTGCTACAGCCTGATCATGCCGTCGATAATCTGCGCAAACGTCCCGGAATCGAGCGCGACATAGGCGCCGGATTTCGGCTCCAGCATGAACATCGGGTCTTCTATCGCGCTGGGGTCAAAGCCCTCGCGCGCGAGTTCGCCCTTCTTCTGCTTGAATGTCTCGGTCGCATCGAGCTCGCGCGAGATGCGGATGAAGACGGGGCGGGCGTAGACCGGCAGGCGCTGCGCCAGATGCGCGGGCAAGGCCGCCACATCAAATCCCTCGTTCACGACGATCGCGCTCATGCCGGCACGACCATCAGTGCCGGGAATGCTGACGCCGTAGGTGGTGGCATCGACCACGCCGATGAAATCGCGCACGGCGTCGTTGACCTCCGAGGTCGCGACGTTCTCGCCCTTCCAGCGGAAGGTGTCGCCGATGCGATCGACGAAATGGAAGAAGCCCTTGTCGTCGAGCCGCATCAGATCGCCGGTGCGGAACCAGGCATCGCCCCTGGCGAAGACGTCGCGCAAGATTTTCTTCTCGGTCTCGCCGGCGTCGGTATAGCCCTCGAAGCGGCCGCCGCCCTGGTCCGCCTTGCCGATACGGCCGATCGCCTCGCCGGCTTCACCGCGGACGCAGGCGATGCAAAAGCCCTCGTCATTGCGCAGTGGCACGCCGCTGTCAGGATCGAGCTTGACGAGGCCCGCGGGAAAGCGATGCGCCAGCAGCGGTGGGATGCGGCCAATTGCGCCCGGCTGGCCCTCGACGTTGAACAGCGAGAAATTGCCCTCGGTCGCGGCATAGAATTCGAGAATGCGGGGAATGGCAAAACGGCTCTGGAAATCCTCCCAGATATCACCGCGCAGACCATTGCCGCAGACGAGCCGCAGGCGGTGGCGGTTTTCGTATTCCGACGGCGGCGCCTTGAGCAGATAGCGGCAGAGCTCGCCGATATACTGGAACAGGGTGCAATCGTGCCGCACGATGTCGGGCCAGAAGTTCGAGGCCGAAAACTTCTCGGCGATCGCCACCGAGCCGCCGGCGGCGAGCATGCTGCATGGCGCGACGATGCCGCCGACCGAATGGAACAGCGGCAGGCAATCATAGAGCCGATCCTGCGACGAGGCGCCGGTGAGGCCGGCGAACCAGAAGCCCCAGTTGAGAATGCGGCGGTGGCTGATGCTGGCGGCCTTCGGCAGGCCCGTGGTGCCGGATGTGTAGATCAGCAGCGCCCGGTCATCGATGGTGACGTCGCCGTGCTCCTCCGGCAGCAGCGCCCCGTCGTCGAGCGCGGCGAGCGCGACATCGATCGCACGCTCGCTACGCGCATCGCCATGGGTCCAGATCTTGGCCTCTGTCTTCAGATGCGGCGTCGCGCTCTCCAGCGTCTCCGAGAGATCATGCGCGACGATAATATGCGAGGGCTTTGCGACATCGACGCAATGCGCGAGCGACTGCCCGACAAGCTTGGTATTGATCAGCGCCACCACGCCGCCAACGCGGCTGATGCCAAGCCAGGCTGCGACATAATCGATGCCGTTCGACATGATCAGGCCGACAGTATCGCCCTTGGCAACGTCAACCGAACGCGCCCAGCGCGCATAGCGATTGATACGCCGCGACAGGCCGTCATAGTCGAGCGTTGCGTCGTCCGTGACCAGCGCGACGCGGTCGGGCTGGCGACGTGCCCAATCGTCGACGACGTCGGCGAACAGACGGCCCGGCAGCGTCTCGATCCGCGCAGTCAGCTCGATCGCCTTCAACCAGATCTTTGAAGCCGACGGCGCGCGCGCTTTGGCTTGCTCGATGACGCCGGTGGTCATGCCGTTCATTCCTTCGGGCGGTATCTGCTTGTTCCCGGCAGCTTAGTGCGCGTGCCCTGCCCAGGTGTTAAGAGACAAGGTAAAACTCGGTTAGCTCTCGATTAACTGCGATCATCCTTTACCAAGCCGACGGGAACGTCGTGCGGCCTGGCGCGATTCTTGCGATAGCAAATCCAGTCATACAAGCGCGCCGCGCGCGTCCTCTCGCCCGCGAGAGATGAACTGGAGGCCATGGTGATCCCCAAGAGACATTTCCTTCAGACCGCCGCCTGTGCCGCGGCCACGCTCATCGCTCCGCGCGCCTTCGCGATCGGAAACCCGTCTTATCCGTCGCGCAGCGTGAAGTGGGTGGTGCCCTATGCACCGGGCGGAGCCACCGACGTGCTGTCACGACTGATCTGCCAGCGCCTGTCCGAACGACTCGGGCAGACTTTCGTGGTCGAGAACAAGCCCGGCGCCGGCAGCAATATCGGCACGCAGGCGGTGATCTCTTCCGCGCCGGACGGCTACACGTTGCTACTGACCTCGACCGCGAATGCGATCAACGCCTCGTTCGATCCGGCACTGCCTTACGATTTCGCCAAGGGCATCGCGCCCGTCGCCGGCGTCGCGCGCATTCCGCTGGTACTGGTGGTCAACAACGACTTGCCGGTGAAGAGCGTCGCCGACTTCATCGCCTACGCCAAGGCCAATCCCGGCAAAATGTCGATCGCCTCGTCCGGCATCGGCACGTCGCTGCATCTCTCCGGCGAGCTGTTCAAATCGATGGCCGGCGTCCAGTTCACCCACGTGCCGTACCGCGGCTCCGCGCCGGGCCTGACCGACGTGATGAGCGGCCAGATCCAGGGCATGTTCGACAACGTCACCTCGTCCTTCGAGCTGGTGCGCGCCGGCAAGCTTCGCGCGCTCGGCATCACGCGCGAGCGCTCGGATATCCTGCCTGATGTGCCGCCGATCGCGGACACGTTGCCCGGCTACGAGACATCTTCATTCTATGGCGTCGGCGCGCCCTACGACACGCCGCGCGAGATCGTCGACCTGCTCAATCGCGAGGTCGACTCGGCTTTGTCCGACGCCGAGATCAAGGCCCGCATCGCCGAGCTCGGCGCGATCCCGCTGCACGGCAATGCAGGCGAGTTCGGCAGCATGCTCGCGGCCGAGACCGACCGCTGGCGCAAGGTGGTGGAGCTGTCGGGGATCAAGAAAGAATAAACGCGCCCGCGGGAGGCCCGATCATAAGAAGCTAGCGGGCGTTCTGCCTTCGCTGATGAAGCGGCGGCGCTACGTTCGCGCGATAATACGGATTGGGGTCACAGGTCGCGGGCCGGCCGGACGCCGTCGCACGGCATTGCGGCAGCGACGTGAAGGAGCAATCATACCATCCCCCACCACCGCCGTCGCTCGCGCCGGTAAAGACGTGCATGCAGACGGGAAAACCGGGGTCGTAGGTCTGGGCTTGCGACGGCGCAGCCGCGAGCAATGCACCGACCGTCGAGATGAGGCCGAACCATCGGCGCGGCGGGATGTCCGCTGAAAACCGCATCACAGTCCGTCAATGCACCTTCTTGTGACGCTTGCGTGGCGCGGGCGACGGCTCATCGAAAGCGTAGTAGGGATTGATGTCGCAGCTGGCCGCGCGGCCCGATGCTGTGGCGCGGCACTGCTCCAGCGACGTAAAGGAGCAGTCGAAATAGCTGCCGCCACCACCGCCGAAGCCACCGCCACCACCCGTGTAGACGTGCATGCACACCGGGTATTTCGGATCATAGGTCTGGGCGCCGGCATCTGCCGCGACGAACAGCGTGGCAATGGCGGTGAGGGTCAGGAGAGGCAGGCGCATCGGGCATTTCCTCGAATCGGTGGTAACGGCACGCGTTATGCCTTTTCGATATGGCACAACAGCGCGGTAGAAGCGATCGGTCCTGCTTATACCTCTCTCGCTTGTGACAGGCACCAAAAACGATCCGACACGGCGCCGTAACGATCTGAAACCGGGAAGGCGCTCGGTGGGCCGGCCTGCACTGAACGCATATCTCGCTATAACCATCCTTCGACAAAGGTCGCACGCCGCCGGCGCAGGAAACCGTTCGCAGGCCTGAGCGAACGGACTAGTCTTTCGATCACAACGCCGGCCCCGGACCGATGACGTTCCAGGGCGATCAACAAACATATGGGCTGAAGGAAACGCACATTCGCGCTCGGGCTTCCGAGCGCGGCTCCGCCATGCGCGGGGAGAAGATGCGCTGGCCGGTCTGTGGGCTCAGGGCATGCAAGAGAGCTTCTCGTCTCCGTTCATCCGCTATCCAATCGGCACTTCGCTGCTGATGGCGGGCATTCTGTTCGTAGGTCTCGTGGCCTACCCGCTGCTTCCGGTTGCGCCGCTACCGCAGGTCGACTTTCCGACCATCCAGGTTTCCGCGTCGCTTCCGGGCGGCAGCCCCGAAACCATGGCCTCCTCCGTGGCGCAGCCGCTCGAGCGCCAACTCGCGCAGATCCCCGGTATCACGCAGATGACCTCGACGAGTTCGCTCGGCTCGGCATCGATCACCATCCAGTTCGATCTCAACCGGCTGATCGACGCTGCCGCCAACGACGTGCAGGCCGCGATCAATGCCGCCAGCGGCCAATTGCCGAAGAACCTGCCCTCGCCGCCGACTTACAGGAAGGTCAACCCGGCGGACTCACCGATCATGATCCTGTCGGCAACCTCGGATACGTTGCCGCTGACAACCGTCAGTGACCGCACCGACGCCCAGCTTGCGCAGCAGATCAGTCAGATTCCCGGTGTCGCCCAGGTGTTCGTCGGCGGGCAGCAGAAGCCCTCGGTGCGCATCCAGGTCGATCCGGCCAAGCTGGTCGCCAAGGGATTGTCGCTGGAGGACGTGCGCAGCCAGATCGCGATCGCGACCACGGACAGCCCGAAGGGCAACATCGACGGCACGCGGCGCGCCTACACCGTCTACGCCAACGACCAGCTGCTCGAGGCTACACAGTGGCAGGATGTGATTGTCGCCTATCGTAACGGGGCGCCTTTGCGGATTCGCGACATCGGCGAGGCGGTGTCGGGACCGGAGGACATGAAGACCGCGGCCTGGGCCGACGGCAAGCGCGGCGTGTTCCTGGTGATCTTCAAGCAACCCGGTGCCAACGTCATCGATACGGTCAACCGCATCAAGGAGAAGCTGCCGCGGCTGATCGCCGCGATCCCGCCCGCGATCAGCATCAAGATCATCAGCGACCGCACCATCACCATCCGCGCCGCGGTCGACGACGTGCAGATCACGCTCATGATCACCATCGTGCTGGTGGTGATGGTGATCTTCATCTTCCTGCGCAGCTTCTGGGCCACGATCATCCCGAGCATCACCGTGCCGCTGGCCCTGCTCGGCGCCTGCTCGCTGATGTGGGTGTTCGGCTACTCGCTGGACAATCTCTCGCTGATGGCGCTGACCATCGCGGTCGGCTTCGTGGTCGACGACGCCATCGTGATGCTGGAGAACATCACGCGCTATGTCGAGCGGGGCGAGAACCCGGTCACCGCCGCCTACAAGGGCGCGGCCGAGATCGGCTTCACCATCGTCTCCATCAGCATCTCGCTGGTCGCCGTGCTGATCCCGTTGCTGCTGATGGGCGGCATCATCGGCCGGCTGTTCCGCGAATTTGCGGTGACGCTGGCGATGGCGATCTTCGTCTCGCTCGTGGTGTCGCTGACCCTGACGCCAATGATGGCCTCGCGCTTCCTGCGTTCCGACCACGAGGCCCGCAGCGGCCGCGTCTACCAATGGAGCGAGCGGCTGTTCGAGCGGCTGCTCGGCGCCTATGAACGCGGGCTCGACCTCGCGCTGCGGCATAGCCTCATCACGCTCTGCATTTTCTTCGCCACCGTCGCGCTATCGGCGCTGCTGTTTATCCTGATCCCGAAAGGCTTCTTCCCGCAGCAGGACAACGGCTTCCTCACCGCAGTGTCGGAAATGCCGCAGGACATTTCCTTCGCCGAGATGAAGCGGCGGCAGGAGGAGCTCAACGGCATCGTGCAGGCCGACCCTGCCGTCGATTCCATCGCGATGTTCATCGGCGGGGGCGGCACGGCGCTGAATTCGGGGCGCATGTATGTCACGCTGAAGCCGATCGGGGAGCGCGACGCCAATGCGCAACAGATCATCGCGCGGCTGCGGCCGAAGCTCGCCAAGGTCGAGGGCGCGCGCCTCTATATGCAGGCCTCGCAAGATGTGCGGCTCGGCGGCCGCGCCACCCGCACCCAGTTCGAGTTCACGCTGCAGGACGCCAATCTTTCCGAGCTGAATGCATGGGCGCCAAAGATCCTGACGGAGATGAGAGGCCTGCCGGAGCTGCGCGACGTCGCCACCGACCAGCAGACCGAGGGCACGACGGTGCAGCTCACGATCAATCGGGACACCGCCGCACGCTATGGCATCCAGCCGCAGTTGATCGACGACACGCTCTACGACGCCTTCGGCCAGCGCCAGGTGGCGCAATATTTCACGCAGACCAACAGCTATCACGTCGTGCTGGAGATCACGCCGGCGCTGCAAGGCAAGCTCGACACGCTCGACAAGCTCTACATCAAGTCGCCGCTGACCGGCGACGAAGTTCCACTCTCAGTCATCTGCAGATGGAATAGCGAGCCGGTGCGGCCGCTCGCAATTGCGCATCAGAGCCAGTTTCCGGCGGTGACGATCAGCTTCAACCTTGCCGAGGGCGTGGCGCTCGGACAGGCCACCGCCGCCGTGATGCGCGCGGTCGGCGAGATGGGCGCGCCGCCGACGCTGTCAATGAGCTTCCAGGGGACCGCACAGGCGTTTCAACAATCGCTCGGCACCGTACCGATGCTGATCCTCGCCGCACTCGTCGTGGTCTATCTGGTGCTCGGGGTGCTCTACGAGAGCTATATCCATCCGCTGACCATCCTGTCCACGCTGCCGTCGGCCGGCGTCGGCGCAATCGCGATCCTGATGATCTTCGGCTTCGATTTCAGCCTGATCGCCCTCATCGGGGTGATTCTCCTGATCGGCATCGTCAAGAAGAACGGCATCATGATGGTGGACTTCGCCATCGCCGCCGAGCGCGAGCAGCATCTGACGCCGGAGCAATCGATCCGCCAGGCCGCACTGCTGCGCTTCCGGCCGATCATGATGACGACGATGGCGGCGCTGCTCGGCGGCGTCCCCCTGATGCTCGGCACCGGCACCGGCGCCGAGATCCGCCAACCGCTCGGCTACGCCATGGTCGGCGGCCTCATGGTCAGCCAGGCGCTGACCTTGTTCACGACCCCCGTCGTCTACCTTTACCTCGACCGCTTCTCCAACACGCTGTCACGCTGGATGGAGAGAAGGCCGGAGGCAGAGGAAGAGAGCGACGAGCAGAAGGATGCGGCGGAGTGAGCCAGTCTCGCGTCAGCCCAGGCCCTGCAGCACCAGCCGGTTCAGCCTTGCGGCAAACGCGGCCGGGTCTTCCGGCAGCTCGCCATCCAGAATCTGCGCCTGTTCGAGCAGGAGCAGGCTGAGATCGTCAACCGTCTTCGAGCCGGCCTGCGCCCTGGTGATTGCCGAGACCATGGGGTGGCGCAAATTGATTTCCAGGATCGGCTTGGTGCCCATGCCGCGGTTCTGCTGCGCCAGGATGCGCTCGAGCTCGCGGCTCGGGCCCTGGCTGTCGGCGACGAGGCAGGAGGCGGAGCTGGTCAGGCGGGTCGAGGCCTTGACGTCGCTGACGCGCTCGCCGAGCGCTGCCTTGATCACCGCGATGGTGGCGGCCTCGTCTGCCTCGGGCTCGTCCTTCTTCGTCTCGTCCTTGTCGTCGACGCACGGAATCAGGTCGAGATTGAGATCGCCCTGGCTCAGCGACTTCAGCGGCTTGCCTTCGAATTCCGTCGGCATCGAGGTCCAGAACGCATCGACCGGATCGGACAGCAGCAGCACCTCGATGCCACGCGCGGTCGCGGCTTCCAGCCGCGGACTGGACTTCAGCCGCTCGATGCTGTCGCCGACGAGATAATAGATCTCGGTCTGGTTCGGCTTGAAATCGGCGACGACGTCCTTGAGCGCGCGCTTCTCACCGGTCGTGGTGGCGAAGCGCGACAGCGCGAGGAGCTTTTCGCGGCGCTCGAAATCCTCGTAGATGCCCTCTTTCAGCACCGCACCGAAGGCGTCCCAGATCTTCGCAAAATTCTCCGCATCCTTCTCGGCGAGGCTTTCGAGCTCGTTGACGACGCGGGTCGCCACGGCTTTGCGGATCTGCACCAATTGCGGGTTGTTCTGGAGCATCTCGCGCGAGATGTTGAGCGGGAGATCCTCGCTGTCGACGACGCCGCGGATGAAGCGGAGATAGCCCGGCAAGAGATCCGCATCATCCGTAATGAAGACGCGGCGGACATAGAGCTTGACGCGGCCCTTGCGGTTCGGCTCGAACAGGTCGAACGGCTTGGTCGACGGCGCGAACAGCAGCACGGCGTAGGAGTAACGCCCCTCCGCGCGATAATGCAGCGTCATCGCGGGATCGTCGAAGGCGGATGCGATCTGCTGATAGGCCTTCTTGTAGTCCTCCGTCGAAAGCTCGGATTTCGAACGCTGCCACAGCGCACTCGCCGAATTGATCTGGCGCGGCTCGCCCTCTTCCGGCACGAGCTCGATGGGGAAGAGGATGTTGTCGGAATAGGCCCCGACGATGCGCTCGATCTCGAAAGCCTCGAGATATTTCTTCGCATCGTCCTTCATGTGCAGGACGATCTCTGTGCCGCGCGCCACACGGGCTGCCTCCTCGTCGCTTGCGCGTGCGATCTCGAAGCCGGAGCCGCCGGACGACGTCCAGGTCCAGACGTCGCTCTCGCCGGCGCGACGGCTGACGACGACGATCTTATCGGCAACCATGAAGGCGGAATAGAAGCCGACGCCGAACTGGCCAATCAGGCCGAGGCCGTCCTTGGCCTCCTTCAGCTTCGACACGAAGGCCTTGGTGCCGGAGCGGGCGATGGTGCCGAGATGGTCGATCAGCTCCTGCCGCTCCATGCCGATGCCATTGTCGGCGATCGTCAGCGTTCCGGCCGGCTCGTTCGGAATGATCCGGATCTTGAGCGCGTCGCCCTCGCCCAAAAGCGTCGGGGTGGCGATCGCCTCATAGCGCAACTTGTCGCAGGCATCCGAGGCGTTAGAGACAAGCTCGCGCAGGAAGATGTCGGTCTCCGAATAGACGGAATGCACCATCAAGTGCAGCAGCTCGGAAACCTCGGCCTGGAAAGGCTGCGTATGCGTAGCCGTATCGGACGTCGTCATGCGTTTACCCGGTCAATCAGAAATGGAGAAAGCCGGGATATAACGCGATGGGATAGGGGATCAAGTGGACATACAAAATCGCCCTCCAGGCGGAGGGCGGTTTTTGCGGAAGGGCGAGGCCGATCAGGTCACGCAGCGGCCGGGCTGCAGCAGCTTGGCGACCTCGGTCAGGGAGCTGACCATCGGCTCGCAGGCGATCGTCGGCTTGCGGCCAGGGTTCAGCAGCGTGGGGGCCGGCTTGGCGTTGCCGGTCTCGATGACCGCGGGGACCCGCAGCAGCACAGAGGTATCGGCAAGGTCGTTTAGCCGCATCGAGACGGTACGGGTGGGAACCGCCGCCGGCTTCAGGTCGGCGAGGCGGTCGGACTTGCTGGTGCGATTGACGTTGTGAGTTGCGACATTGCGACCTGAAGTTTGGTCGGCGACCGCCTCCCAGCGGCTGGCCAGATTATGGCCGGAGGCGAGTTGTACGGCGCCAACCTGGGCGCCAACCTGAACGGCGCCAAGCGTCGCGGCGATGGCAACGGCACCAAAAAATACCTTTTGAATCTGTGACATGGCTGTCGGTCCCTCGCCCCATGGCGATCACGGGAACAACGCGAGGGGAGGACCGGAGTTTCCCAGAGGTTAAGATCACTTAACCGTGTGCAGAAATGGCAGACGCCTGCGAAAAATTTTGCAGGCCGGCTGGAACGACTCCGGCGCCCGGGAGTCGTCTCAACAGCCGGCTATTCCCCCCTGCCCCATAAGCCGGCGACGTAGGGCGCGACTGTGGTGATGCCAGTCGCGCCTTACTTTTGTCTGGGGTTCACTTTTGCTTGCAGACTATTTGGCCTTCCCCGCAAGCCAGTCCCGCCCCTCGCCATAGAGCTTTTCGACCTCCGGGCCGGTCAGGCCCGGCATGTCGCGCTTGACCTCGTAGCCAATCAGCTCCTGCATGTAGGCGAGATGGCGGTAGCCCTCAGGCAGTGCGGCGAGCGCCTGCTGGTCGAGGCGCAGTGTCGCGGCGGGATCGACCGGGTCGATCCGGTCCTTCTCGTAGATCGGCTGGCGGCGGACGATGCCCCAGGCGCCCTGCCGCTTCTCCAGGAAATCGTAGAAGCGCCCGGTGCACACGACGTCGCAGAGCACGTCGTGAGCCAGCGCCCGCTGCGCGATCGTCATTTTGGTTTGCGCGATGGCCCGCTCGCCCGCGAGATCGATGCTGGTGCCGCCGAGGAAATGCAGGATGCGTACGCCCTTGGCAAAGCCTTCCTGGCTGACGCGCATGAAATCCCGCGCCGGTCCCTGAAACCAGGTCGCGGACATCCAGCCTTCTTCGTGCCAGACGGTGGCAAAGCGCTCCCAGTCACCGGCGTCGCGCCACACCGCCCAGTTCTCGACGAGGTCGCGGATGGCGAGGCGGTCGAGCAACGCTTGGTCCATGGGCACGTCTCCAGTTCGGGGCGATGCACAGGTATGAGCGGCGAGTACGACGCCCGTCAAGCGGGCACGAAAAATCCGGCGTGCCTTGCAGCGCGCCGGATCGAATCGTCGTCGCCAGATGGCGAACCGCGGTCGCTTTACGCCGCAGGCGCCTTCGGCGTTCGGTTGCGCGAGTTGCGCTGGAAGAACAGCGCCTGGCTCGCCACCGCCGACACCATGGCGGGCTGGAACGGCTTTGAGATCAGGAACGCCGGCTCCGGACGCTCGCCGGTGAGGAAGCGCTCCGGATAGGCAGTGATGAACACCACCGGCACTTCGAAGGTGCGGAGCAGTTCGTTGACGGCATCCAGTCCCGACGAACCGTCGGCGAGCTGAATGTCGGCGAGGATCAGACCCGGCCGCTTGTTCTTGGCCAGCGCCACCGCATCGGCGTGGGTGCGCGCGACACCGACGACGTTGTGGCCGAGATTCTTCACCAGGCTCTCGAGGTCCATGGCGATGAAGGTCTCGTCCTCGATGATCAGGACGTCGGTTGCGATCTCAGCCGCCATCTCGCGTCCGGCGGTATCGGCCAGCCGCCGCGTCTCGGCGACATCGGTCGCGAGAATATAGGCGACTTCCTCTTCCGAAAATCCTTCGAGCGAGAGCAGCAGGAAGGCCTGCCGCGGCAACGGCGTGATATTGGACAGCCGCCGCTCCGGCGGCATCGGCAGCGTCGCCACCTCGGCGTCGTCATTGACCGAGATCGAATTCCAGATCTGGGTGAACAGCCGGAACAGGCCGGCGCGCGGCCCATGGCTCTCATCGAGCACCGACGGATCTCCCAACATGGCTTCCAACATGGCTGCGACATAGGCGTCGCCGGAGGCCTGGCTGCCCGTCAGGGCGCGCGCATACCGACGCAACAACGGCAAGTGTTCAGCAACAAGCTGTGAACGGGACATCCCCACTCCATTCATCATCGGGCCATCCGTGAAGAACCAGGCAACATGAGGGGAGGCCCGGGTTCCCCTGCTGGGGCTGATTACGCTTCAGGATAAGAAAAGTTCCGCTTGGCTGGGAACTTTTTGTCGAATCTGGAATTGAACTCGTCCAGGGAACGGCTCCCGGTTGAGAAAACTTCTCGATCTTGCAGTCACTTAACTCGGGGAAACGTGGAACAGGTCATGAAAGATCTCAAGTCTCAAGCCAGCAAAAGCGCGACCCCCGGCAAGGGAGGCCTCACTCCGGAGATCCAATCCCGGATCGGGCATCAACTGCGCGCCATGTACGACGACGTCGTGCGGCAAGGGGTTCCGGACCGGTTCGCGGAGCTCATCAAGAAGCTTGATGCGCCGGGAGGCGGATCTCAGGATGAGAATGGGGCTGGGGGCTCCAACGATAACAATGGGAGGGTTTAATGCCTCTCACGAACTCCCTGCGTGACGACATCCTCGCGGCCGTGCCGAGTCTTCGCGCATTCGCCATCTCGCTCAGCGGCAATGCGGATCGCGCCGACGATTTGGTGCAAGAGACGCTGTTGCGCGCGCTCGCCAACATCGACTCGTTCCAACCCGGCTCCAACCTGCCGGCGTGGTTGTTCACGATCCTGCGCAACCTGTTCCGCTCCGACTATCGCAAGCGGCGGCGCGAGGTCGAGGACGCCGAGGGCAACTATGCGAAGACGCTGAAGACGCAGCCTTCGCAGAACGCTCATCTCGAATTCGAGGAGTTTCGCGGCGCGCTCGAGAAGCTTCCGCAGGATCAGCGCGAAGCTTTGATCCTGGTCGGCGCCTCCGGCTTCTCGTACGAGGATGCGGCCTCGATCTGCGGCTGTGCGGTCGGCACCATCAAGAGCCGCGTCAACCGCGCACGCTCGAAGCTCGCCGCGCTGCTCTACGTCGACGGCGCCGAGGATTTCGGGCCCGACGAGACCGTGCGCGCCGTGATCGGCGGTAGCGGCGGATAGCGCGTCAATCGACTTAGGCGACAGTTGTGAAGGCGGCCGTTTGCGCGGCCGTCTTTGCATGCTTGTGGATCGTTGACTGCCGCCCGGTCACGTCTCGACGAACGTCACCGTGTCGGCGACGGTTGCGCGCGAGGTCCGGTAGCTGTTGACCTTGTGCGCGTTGTCGGCATAGCCGAACGAGATGCCGCAGACGACACGGCGGTCGTCGGGCAGATTGAAGTGTCGGCGGATCAAGCCGGAATGGCGCGCCAGGGCAGCCTGCGGAATCGTGCCGAGCCCGAGCGCTTGCGCGGCGAGCATGAAATTCGACACGTAGGCACCGCAATCGATCGCGCCATAGATGCCGAGCGGCTCGTTGGTGTGAATGATCGCGACATGCGGCGCGCCGAAGAAATTGTAGTTCTCCAGCGCCTGCTTGGCGTAGCCCATCTTGTCGCCGCGCACGATGCCGAGCGTGTTGTAGAGCTGAAAGCCGCTCTCGCGGCGGCGTTCGAGATAGACGCCGACATATTCACGCGGCGGCGTGAAATCATAGTCGTCACCGAGACCGCTAGATGCTTCCTTGTAGATCAATTGGCGAAAGCGTTCCTTGGCCTCGCCGCTGGCGATGATGACCTGCCAGGGCTGGCTGTTGCACCAGGACGCGGTTCGCTGTGCGGTGGTCAGCACATGCTCGATGGTGGCGCGATCGACTTCTTCCGGGAGGAAAGCGCGGACGGAGTAGCGCTCGTTGAGGAGCTCTTCGAGCACGCCGATGCGGTCGTTCTGGTTGACTTTAGCGTCCATGGATCAACTCGCGCTCAATCTTCGTAGGGTGGGCAAAGGCGCACAGCGCCGTGCCCACCAACAGACTTGCCCCGGAGCATCTGCATATGGTGGGCACGCTTCGCTTTGCCCACCCTACAAGATGCAGCGAGAGGGGAGACATCACCGCCCCTTGGTCGGGATCTCGTTATACGGCACATCCTTGTCGACACGAATGTCGCCAGGCAATCCCAGCACGCGCTCCGCGATGATGTTGCGGAGGATCTCGTCGGTGCCGCCGGCGATGCGCATTGAGGGCGAGGACAGCAGCATCTGCTGGAACTGGCCGTGCACCGTCTCCTCGTCCGCGCCGGTGAGGACACCGGCCGCGCCCTGGAGGTCCATGGCGTAAGTTGCGATGTCCTGGAGCATCATGCCGGAGACCAGCTTGCCGATCGAGTTTTCAGGACCCGGTCGTTCGCCCTTCGACAGCGCCGAGATCGCGCGGTAGCTAGTGTATTTCAGCCCGCTCGACTTCACCGCCCAGCTCGCAAGCTTTGAGCGCACGGCGGGATCGTCAATAGCGAGTCCGGCTTCCAGCATCAGATTGGAGCAGAACTCGAACAGTTCGGGGACGCCGGTCGCGAGCCGCGAGCCGATCGACATGCGCTCGTTCATCAGCGTGGTCAGCGACACGCTCCAGCCCTCGCCCACGGCGCCGAGCCGTTGGCCGTCGGGGATCACGACGTCGGTGAAATAGACCTCGTTGAACTCCTGCATGCCGTTGGCCTGCTTGATCGGACGTACCTCGACGCCCGGGCTCTTCATGTCCAGGAAGAACATGGTGAGACCCTTGTGCTTGGGCACGTTCGGATCGGTGCGCGCAATCAACAGGCCGAAGTCGGAATAATGCGCGCCCGAGGTCCAGATCTTCTGGCCGTTGACGACCCAATTGTCGCCCTTCTTCTCCGCGCGCGTGCGCAGGCCCGCAACGTCGGAGCCGGCGGACGGTTCGGAGAACAGCTGGCACCAGATCTCCTCGCCCGAGGCGAGCTTCGGCAGATAGCGGCGTTTTGCATCTTCGCTGCCCCAGGCCATCACGGTCGGGCCGCACATGCCTTCGCCGATCTGAAACGGCTGCGTCAGCTTGCCGTAGACGCCTTCCTCCTGCTGCCAGATCACGCGCTCGATCGGCGTGGCGCCGCGGCCGCCATATTCCTTCGGCCAGTGCAGGCAGGCCCAGCCGGCCTCCGCCTTCTTCTTCTGCCAGGCCTTGCCGACCTCGACCATGTCGTGCTTCGCAAGCCTGATGCGGCCGAGCGAGGATTTTGACAGCTCCTGCTCGAACTCCTTCGGCGCGTTGGCGGCGACCCATTTGCGCGCGGTCTCGCGGAATGCGGCTTCCTGCGGGGTGTCGTCGAAATTCATGGCGGATCTCTAACCTCTTCCCTTGGTCGGGATCTTGTTGAACGGCACGTCCTTGTCGACACGGATATCACCGGGCAGGCCCAGCACTCGCTCGGCGATGATGTTGCGCATGATCTCGTCGGTACCGCCTTCCACACGCGTACCCGGCGCACGCAGCAGCATCGCCTGGAAACGGCCGGCGACTTCGGCATCCTCCGGACCGCTGACCACACCGGCCGCCCCCTGGAGATCGAGTGCGTAGGTCGCGACGTCCTGGATCATCGAACCCGCGACCAGCTTGCCGATGGAGTTTTCCGGGCCCGGCCGCTCGCCCTTCGACAGCGCCGAGATTGCGCGCATGCTGGTGTAGCGCAAGCCACTCGCCTTCACCGCCCAGTTCGCGAGCTTCGAACGCACCGCGCGGTCCTCGATCGCCGGACCATCGTCGAGCATCAAGCCGGAGCAATACTCGAACAGCTCCGGGAAGCCGGTCGACACGCCCGCACCGATCGACATGCGCTCGTTCATCAGCGTGGTCAGCGAGACGTTCCAGCCGTCACCGACCTCGCCGAGGCGCTGATGGTCGGGGATGCGAACATTGGTGAAATAGACCTCGTTGAAGTCGAAGGCTCCGCTCGCCTGTTTGATCGGCCGCACCTCGACACCCGGGCTCTTCATGTCCAGGAAGAACATGGTGAGACCCTTGTGCTTGGGCACGGTCGGATCGGTGCGGGTGAGCAGGATGCCGTAATCGGAATAATGCGCGCCCGAGGTCCAGATCTTCTGGCCGTTGATGACCCACTCGTCGCCGTCCTTCTCCGCGCGGGTGCGCAAGCCTGCGACGTCGGAACCGCCGGCAGGCTCGGAGAACAGCTGGCACCAGACCTTTTCGCCGGAGGCGAGCGGCGGAAGGCAGGCGCGCTTATGCTCCTCGCGCGCGAACGCCATCATGGTCGGGCCGCACATACCGTGGCCGATGATGAAGATGTGCGAGAGCTTTCCGAACGCGCCCTCCTCCTGCTGCCAGATCACGCGCTCGATCGGCGACGAGCCGCGGCCGCCATACTCCTCCGGCCAGTGCAGGCACGCCCAGCCAGCATCGGCCTTCTTCTTCTGCCAGGCCTTGGCGACCTCGAGAATATTGGCGTTCTTGAGCTGAGTGCGGCCCAGCGAGGATTTGCGCAGCTCCTCCTCATACTGCTTCGGCGCGTTCGCGCCGATCCAGGCGCGGGCGATGGCGCGGAATTCGGCTTCCTGCGGGGTGTCGTCGAAGTTCATGATAGTATCCTTCGCTTACGCCGCGTTCTTCTTGCGCATGCGGTCGATCAACTGGTCTTCCCAATAGGACAGGCTGCCGAGGCCGAGCGCCATGGCGTTGGCGCGGCGGTAGTACATGTGGCAGTCGAACTCCCAGGTAAAACCCATGCCGCCGTGAACCTGGATGTTGTTCTTGGCGCAGTGCTGGAACGCCTGTGTCGCGCTGATCCGCGCGGCGGCTGCCGCTTCCGGCAGTTCGGCCGCGTTGGTCGAGAGCGCCCAGGCGCCGTAATAGCTGTTGGAGCGCGCCAGCGTCGCCGAGACATACATGTCGGCCAGCATGTGCTTGACCGCCTGGAACGAACCGATCTGACGACCGAAGGCGATGCGATCGAGCGCGTAGTCGCGGCCCATTTCGAGCGCGCGGTCGGAGCCACCGACCTGCTCGAAGGCACAGAGCACCGCGGCGCGATCGAGCACCTGAGTCAGAATGCTCCAGCCGTCGCCGGCAGCGCCGAGCGGCTCGGCCTTACAATCCTTGAAGATGATCTCCGCCTGACCTCGGGTCGGATCGAGATTGGTGAGGCTCTTCACCTCGACGCCACCGGCTTTGAGGTCGACCAGGAACAGCGAAATGTCGCCATCACGCCCGCTCGAGCCGGTGCGCGCGGCAACCACGGCAAAGTCGGCGATCGCGCCATCCGCCACCGGCTTCTTGACGCCGTTGAGCACGCCATTCGCGGCCGTCAGCTTGACGTTCTTTGGCGACGGATTGCCCTTGCCCTCGAACAGCGCCAACGTGCCGATTGCCTCGCCGGAGGCGATCGCGGGCAACCACTTCTTCTTTTGCGCATCGCTACCGGCGATCAGCAGCGCTTCGGCCGCGAGATACACCGTCGAGGAGAACGGCACCGGCGCATTCGCCCGGCCCATCTCTTCCGCGATCACACAGAGTTCGAGATGACCCGCGCCAGCGCCACCGAACTCCTCGGGGATGGCGACGCCGAGGAAGCCCATCTCGGCGAGGCCCTTCCACAGCTCCTTGTCGTAGGGCGCCTTGCCGTCAAGTACGACGCGCACCGCCTTGGGCGAGCATTTTTCGGCGAGGAACTTGCGCGCCTGGTCGCGCAGCTGCTTTTGGTCGTCGGAGAAATCGAAGTTCATGACGCCTTACCCTTCATTCGTTGTTATTTGAGACCGTCATTCCGGGGCGCGACGAAGTCGCGAGCCCGGAATCCATTGATCCACTGACTTCGCGGTCCGATGGATTCCGGGCTCGCGCTTCGCGCGCCCCGGAATGACAAGAGCGAGAGTTGCGTCTTCATCGCAGCACGATCACGTCCTGGTCAGGTTTATCCGCATAGAGCCGCTCCACCAGCGCCGCGCGGCGTTCCAGGCCGGCGCGCTGGTTGATGTAGCCCTTGTCGGTGAGCTCGTTGCCGTCGATCGAGGGCGGCTCGGCCATCAGCATCGCGCGCGCGATGATGCGACTGCTGGCGCCTTCGCACTCCTTGTTGTGCGCCTCGAGCCCACGCTTGAAGCAGGCAATCACCTCGGGATGTCTTACGGCATCCTCGAAGCCGAGATCTGGATTGCCGACGAGCTGGCGGCACGCATGCAGGTTCGGCCAAGCCAAGAGGCTGATGAAGGCGCGATCCTGTCCCGCTACCAAGGCGTCATGCACGACAGGCGTTGCTGCGGCGATCGCATCGGTACGCAGCGACCCGACATGCACGAAGGTGCCGGTGGTCAACTTGAAGTCCTCGACCACGCGCCCGGCGAAGATGATGCCCTTCACCGGATCGGCATCGTCGACGAAAATACCGGCGTCGCCGATGCAATAAAAGCCTTCCTCGTCGAACATCTTCCTGGTGAGATCGGGCTGACCGAAATAGCCGGGCGTGACGTTGACGCCGCGCAGGCGCAACTCATATTTCGAGCCGCACGGCACCATCTTCAATTCGACGCCGGGGAACGGCAGGCCGATCAGACCGACGCGCTCAGTGTCCCAATAGGTGCCGGTTGAGGTCGGCGCAGTCTCGGTCGAGCCCCAGCCGGTGTAGAACACGATGCGCTCGCCGGTGGTCTTCACGGCGAGAGCCTGCATGCGCTCGTAGAGATCATCAGGCAGCCGCGCGCCGCCATAGGCCATGATCGACAGGTTCTTGAAGAACGAGCGGCAGAGCGCATCGTCCTTCTCCATGGCAGCCGCGAGCGCGGCATAGCCGGCCGGCACATTGGCGTAATAGGTCGGCGAGATCTCGCGCAGGTTCTTGATGGTCTCTTCGAGCTGACCCGGCATCGGCCGGCCGTCGTCGATATAGAGCGTGCCACCATCAACCAGCACCGGATGGAACGCGGCATTGCCGCCCATGGTGTGATTCCAGGGCATCCAGTCGAGCACCGTGGCGGGCGGACCGCCAGGTGTGCGGGGCCGCACCTGCATCATCATCGCTGCATTGGCGCACATCATCTCTTGCGTGTTGATGACGGCTTTGGGCATGCCGGTCGAGCCTGACGTGAACAGTAGCTTGCCGACGGTCTCGGGCGTTACCTTCGCGATCGATGCATCGACATCAGGCGTCACCGGCGTGGCTGCAAGCTCGGCAAAGCCGACGCTCTTGATGCCATCGCATGGCCGCGCGACGTGAACGACAGTGCCGCCGGTGAGATCGAGCGCTTTCAGCGCCTTCTCGAAGGTCGGCCCATCCTGCACCATCACCACGGCCGGCTTGATCAGATCAAACAGGTACTTCAGCTTGACGTGATCGTGGCTCATCAACGAATAGGCCGGCGACACCGGCGCAGCCGGCGAACGCGCCTGCATCGCGGCTTGCGTCATCAGTGCGTGCTCGATCGAATTGCCGGAGAGGATCGCCACCGGGCGTCCGTCTAGCTTGAGATTGAGCAACGCCTGCGTCAGCGCATCCACCGTGCGCTTGGCTTCACCGTAGGACACCTTGCGCCATTCGCGGTTCGGACCGCCGCGCTGCGCGAGCCAGGTACGATCCGGCGCTTCCTTCGCCCATTTCGCGAGCGAGGCCGGAAGATGCTTCTCATAGGCCTGCAGCGGAATGCGCGACTTCAGCACCACCGTGCCGTCAATGCGGCGCGCGACATCGATGTCGCGTGCGAGCCACTCGACCTTGCGAAAGGCGGGCTTCGCCATCACCGCCGCCGCGCTTCCACTCATTTTGCGTCTCCCGGAATTATTGTCCTTTGCGGATCTTTGTCGTTCAGCGCTTGATATAGACAGGCTTTCGCTTCTCAAGGAAGGCCCTGAGCGCAGGATCGAGCGCGTTGAGACTGTCAGGACGTTTGAGCGGCTCGATCAACAGCGATTGAGACATGGAGCCTCGTGCTTGCCGCGGATCGCGGCGTCGATTGCTGCGCCCTCTCCCTCTGTGGGAGAGGGCATGTAGATCGTTAGCCACATACCCGCTTGGGTCTGTCTCCACGGAGAGAACCCCTCATCCGGCGCTTCGCGCCACCTTCTCCCACAAGGGGAGAAGGGACAGCAGCCGAGTATGCCTACGTTACCGCGGCGCCATGCGGATGGCGCCGTCGAGACGGATGGTCTCGCCGTTGAGCATCGGGTTCTCGACTATGTGCACGGCGAGCGAACCGTATTCCTTGGCGTCGCCGAGACGCGAGGGATGCGGCACCTGGGCGCCGAGGCTCTTGCGCGCTTCCTCGCTCAGACTCATCAGCAGCGGCGTGAAGAACAGGCCCGGCGCGATGGTGTTGACGCGGATTTTCTGGCTGGCGAGGTCGCGCGCGGCCGGCAGGGTCAGGCCGACGACGCCGCCCTTCGAGGCCGAATAAGCAATCTGGCCGATCTGGCCTTCGTAGGCCGCAACCGAGGCCGTATTGATGATGACGCCGCGCTCTTCGCCAACCGGCTCGATCGTGACGAGGCGCTCGGCGAACAGGCGCAGGCAGTTGAAGGTGCCGATCAGGTTGACGTTGATGATGCGCGCGAACTTTTCCAAGGGATAGACGCCGTCGCGGCCGACGATGCGCTGCGAGCCGCCGATGCCGGCGCAGTTCATCAACACGCGGGCGACGCCATGCGTGGCTTCCGCCTTCGCGATCGCAGCCTTGATCTGCTCCTCGCTGGTGACGTCGGCATGAAGCCCGACGCCCTTCACTTCGGCGGCGACCTTCTCGGCGTTGTCCTTGTTCTGATCGATCACGCCGATCCTGGCGCCTTTGGCGGCCATGGCGCGTGCGGTCGCTTCGCCGAGACCAGAACCACCACCGGTGATGAGAACGGCTACGTCTTTCAACTCCATGATCGGCTACCTTTCCTTGGACGTTTCTTCTCTAGATTTGAAAGTATTGGCCGGATTATCCGGCCGCAGCAGCTTCCCCGGCTTGCGTAAGGATGCCGCCGCAGATCAGCGTTTCCATGTGCTTGATGTATTGCCGGCAGACGTCATCGGTGACCGGACCGACGCCGGTCGCGCGAGACATCGCGTGCCGGCCGAAGAACAGGTGATCGCAGGCGCCGATCAGGCTGGTGTAGAACAGCACCGGATCGGTTTGGCGAAACTCGCCGCGGCTGACGCCCTCAGTGAGCAGGCGGCGGTGGAAATCCAGCAGTGGCGCGACGAAGAATTTTGAGACTTCATCCGCGGAGCCGGCCACACTCTCGTGCAGGAGATAATGGATCAGCCGGTTCATGTAGGGGAACCGGTGATAGGCGCGAATGATGCCGGCGATATGCAGCTTCAGCTTCGCGGTCGATGTGATCTGCTGTGCCAGCAGATATTCCAGATTGGACATCTCCGTCGCGGCATCGCGCGCGAGCAGCGCCAGCAACAGGCCATCCTTGTTGCCGAAATGATATTTGACCAGCGCGGCGTTGGCGCCCGACTTCTGGGCGATGTCGGAGAGCGAGATCTCGATCGAGGAACGTTCGATCATCAGTTCGCTCGCGGCTACGAGCAATTTCTCCGCCGTGGAATTCTTTCCGCTGGGGAGCCTGTTCGGTACGCTGGTAGTCACGGAGATCCCTGTTCTCGCCGCCTGAAGCGGGCCGCAGATAAGCCCAAGCAGCGCCTCCCCACAAGAGTTAATTGATCGATTGACTAAACGATGTCCCGCCCCTTAAATCCGCCACCGACAACCCGACCCTATCAAGAACAATCATGGGAGAGACCGAAATGGCCGAGGCTTATATCGTCGCCGCTGCGCGTACCGCGGGCGGGCGCAAGGGGGGCCGCCTCGCCGGCTGGCATCCGGCCGATCTCGCAGCCAAGGTGCTGGACGAACTGGTCGATCGCACCAAGGTCGATCCCGCTTTGGTCGAGGACGTGATCATGGGCTGCGTGATGCAGGTCGGTGAGCAGTCCAACAACGTCGCGCGCAACGCGATCATGGCTTCAAAGCTACCGGAGAGCGTGCCGGGTACCTCGATCGACCGTCAGTGCGGTTCCTCGCAGCAGGCGCTGCACTTCGCAGCTCAAGCCGTGATGTCCGGCACGATGGACGTGGTGATCGCGGCCGGCGTGGAATCGATGACGCGCGTGCCGATGGGCCTGTCCTCACAGCTCGCCGCCAAGAACGGCTTTGGCCACTACAAGAGTCCGGGCATCGAGGCGAAGTACCCGAACATCGTGTTCAGCCAGTTCACCGGCGCGGAGATGATGGCCGAGAAGTATGGCCTGTCGAAGGATGACCTCGACGAATATTCCTACAACAGCCATCAGCGCGCGATCGCGGCGACGCAAGCCGGTCACTTCAAGAAGGAGATCGTGCCGCTCGAGATCACCCGCGCCGACGGCTCGAAGGACACCCACCATATCGACGAGGGTATCCGCTTCGACGCCACGCTCGACGGCATCAAGAGCGTCAAGCTGATCGCCGAGAACGGCAAGCTCACCGCGGCAAGCGCCAGCCAGATCTGCGATGGCGCCTCCGGTGTCATGGTGGTCAACGAGCGCGGCCTGAAGCAGCTCGGCGTGAAGCCGCTGGCGCGCATCCACCACATGACCATGACCGGCGGCGATCCCGTCATCATGCTCGACGCTCCCTTGCACGCCACCAAGCGCGCGCTGGAAAAGGCCGGCATGAACATCGACGACATCGACCTGTTCGAGGTCAACGAGGCCTTCGCCTCGGTGCCGACCGGATGGCTGAAGACCACCGGCGCCGATCCTACCAGGCTCAACGTCAACGGCGGCGCCATCGCGCTCGGCCATCCCCTTGGCGGCTCCGGCACCAAGCTGATGACGACGCTGGTCCACGCCCTGCACCAGCGCGGCAAGCGCTACGGCCTGCAGACCATGTGCGAAGGCGGCGGCATGGCCAACGTGACGATCGTGGAGCGGCTGTAAGGCGTCTCCACACAAACGGTGTCGTCCCGGCGAAGGCCGGGACCCATAGCCACAGGAGCGTGTGGTTAGGGTGAGCTGGGGCGACATCACGTTTCAACAATTTTGAGCAGTGGTTATGGGTCCCGGCCTCCGCCGGGACGACAGTTTAGTTTGCCTTGGGACCTGCGCTTATGACTCATCCCTCCATCCACGCCCGCACCACGCCCGACAAGATCGCCTACCAGATGGCTGGGACAGGCAAGGCGGTCACCTATCGCGAGCTCGACGAGCTCTCGAACCAGGGCGCAAACCTGTTCCGCTCGCTGGGGCTGAAGGCCGGCGATCACATCGCGCTATTGATGGAAAACCGCCTCGCCTTCATGGAGATCTGCTGGGCGGCGCAACGCAGCGGGCTCTATTACACAGCGATCAGCCGCTATCTGAAGCAGGACGAGATCGATTACATCATCGGTGATTGCGGCGCCAAGATCGTCATCACGACGCCGAAATGCGCCGACCAGATCAAGGACCTGGTCGAGGGCGCGCCGGGTCAGCCGATCTTCTTCATGGTTGACGAGCCCCTGCCCGGCTTCCGCTCTTACGACAAGGAAGCAGCCGCGCAACCTGTGACGCCGATCGCGGATGAAGTCGCCGGCTACGACATGCTGTATTCGTCGGGCACAACTGGCCGGCCGAAGGGCATCAAGAAGGCCTTCGAGGGGAACAAGATCGATGTGCCGAATGCCTTCCTGCGCGTGCTCTGCGCCGACATGTGCGGCATGAACGCCGAGAGCACCTACCTCTCGCCAGCGCCGCTCTATCACGCGGCACCGCTACGCTTCAATATGATGGCGATCGTGCTCGGTGGCAGCTCGATCATCATGGAGCATTTTGACGCCGAAGAGTTCTTGAAGCTCGTCGAGAAATACAAGGTCACGCAATCGCAGCTGGTGCCGACCATGTTCGTGCGCATGCTCAAGCTGCCCGACGACGTCCGGGCCAAGTACGACGTCTCCACGCTCAAGGGCGCAATCCACGCCGCCGCGCCTTGCCCGGTCGACGTCAAGGCAAAGATGATCGAGTGGTGGGGGCCGATCCTGATCGAGTATTACGCGGGCTCGGAAGGCAACGGCGTCACCGTCTGCAATTCGCAGCAGTGGCTGGAGCATCGCGGCAGCGTCGGCCGCGCCGTGGTCGGCAAGATCAGGATTCTGGACGAGAACGACGAGGAGCAGCCGGTGGGCGAGATCGGCACGGTCTATTTCGCCGACGCGCCCGCCTTCACCTATCACAACGATCCCGAGAAGACGAAGAAGGCCTATAACGCCAAGGGCTGGTCGACGCTCGGCGATGTCGGCTATCTCGACAAGGACGGTTTTCTGTTCCTCACCGACCGCAAGTCCTACATGATCATCTCGGGCGGCGTGAACATCTACCCGCAGGAGACCGAGGACGTTCTCATCACCCACCCCGAGATTGCCGACGTCGCCGTGTTCGGCGTGCCGAACGAGGAGATGGGCGAAGAGGTCAAGGCGGTGGTGCAGCCGCACGACATGAAGCGCGCCGGCAAGGAGCTCGAGGCGGACCTGATTGCCTACTGCAAGACGCGTCTCTCCGCAATCAAGTGCCCACGCTCGATCGATTTCGAAGCCGAGCTGCCGCGCACGCCAACCGGCAAGCTCGTGAAACGGCATCTGCGCGACAAATATTGGCCGAAGATGGCGGCGAAGATTTAGCGCCTCAATCGAACAGGCTCGGCGTGTGGTTCACCAGCGCGCCTTCGATCTCGAGCATCCTCAATTTCGTCACCACGCCGCCATTCGCCGAGAAGCCGCCGGGCTTGTTGCCGGCTGCCAACACCCTGTGGCAGGGCACGACGATCGGGCACGGGTTGTGCCCGAGCGCCTGCCCGACATCACGCGACAGCTGGACGCCGCCGAGGCGCTTGGCGATGTCGCCATAGGTGATGGTCTTGCCGGGCGGGATGGCGCGGGCGATCTCGTAGACGCCGCGGTTGAAGTCGGGCACGCCGTCGAGATCGAGCGGGATATCGGTGAGGTCGTCCGGCTCGCCCGCGAGCAGTTTTATGATGCGGTCGATGGCCTGCTGCACCTCGGCTGTCGGCTCGGCCTCGCTGGCGTCGGCGTGGCGCTGGCTGATGCGGGTGCGGATCTTCTGCTCGCTGCCCATCGGCAGTTGCGTGCCGTTGATGCCGCGCGGGCCCCAGGCGATGGCGCAGAGGCCGATCTTGGTGTCGAACAGGGCAAAATGCTGGTCGGTCATGGCTTGGTTCCTGGACTAGCGTCTTCGTCGCATGCCCCCAATGTGATCTCTGCTTGAATCTAGGCTTGGAAATAGTTGCGATCCACCCGGTTTCCGGGAATCTTGCACAGGAGTTCCGCCTTCCCCTTTCGTGAGCCCCGAATGCAAAGCCTCCACGTCAACGGATACGACATGCCCTATCTCGACGTGGGCGAGGACAAAGGCCGGCCGCCGCTGGTCTGCGTGCACGGCTCGCTCTCCGACTTCCGCGTCTGGGGCTGCGTGCTCGGGCCGCTGACGCAGCGGCACCGGATGATCGTTGTCAGCCTGCGGCACTTCTTCCCGGCACAATGGGACGGCGTTGGCGACACCTACTCGATCGCCCAGCATGTCAGCGACGTCATCGCGTTCATCGAGAAGCTCGAGCTCGGCCCGGTGGATCTGATGGGCCATTCGCGCGGTGGCCACATCTGTTTTCGCGTGGCGCAACAGCGGCCCGATCTGTTGCGGCGCCTCGTCCTCGCCGAGCCTGGCGGCGAGCTCGATGCGAGCCTCGATCCTGATTACGCCGGCGGCCCCTCGCCCCTGCTGGCGCGGTTCACGGCCTCGGCCGAGAAGATCGCGGCCGGCGATGTCGATGGCGGCCTCGCTGTCTTCGTCGACACGCTGGAGGGCGCTGGCACCTGGCCGCGGCTGCCGGCGATGGTGAAGCAGAATCTGCGCGACAACGCCACTACGCTGATCGGCCAGGTCCGCGACAATCGTCCGCCGTTCTCGAAGGCGGATGCGGAGGCGATCAAGATGCCGACGCTGTTCGTCCTGGGCGCGCGGACCAAGGGCCTGCTGCCGAAAGTGCTGCATGCGCTCGCCGCGCACGTGCCTTACTCCAAGACGGCGATCATCCCGAACGCGACGCATCCGATGTTCGAGCAGGCGCCGCAAAAATACTCCGAAGTGGTCCTGGATTTTCTGGCGAGCTGATCATGCAGAGCCTTCGCGTCAACGGTTACGACATGGCCTATCTCGAAGTCGGCGAGGGCCATCCGCTGGTCTGCGTGCACGGCACGCTCGGAGATTTCCGAACCTGGTATTCCGTGCTCGGTCCGCTGTCGAAGAACCATCGCGTGATCTCGGTCAGCCTGCGGCACTTCTTCCCGGAGCATTGGGATGCCGTCGGCGACGACTACAAGATGGCGCAGCATGTCGCTGACACGATCGCGTTCATCGAGCAGGTCAAGCCCGGACCGGTCGATCTGATGGGTCATTCGCGCGGCGGGCATATCGCGTTTCGCGTGGCGCAGGCGCGGCCTGATCTGTTGCGCAAATTGGTGCTGGCCGAGCCGGGTGGCGATCGTGATGTCAGCCTGCCGGTGCCCGAAGGCACGCCCGCGCATCCGCCGCTTGCCGCGAAGACGATACGCTGCGTCGAGATGATCCGCGCCGGCGACATTGAGGGCGCGCTGCAGAACTTCTACGAGGGCATCGAGGGCGACGGCTCCTGGCGGCGTGTGCCGGCGGCCGCAAAACAGCAGCTGCGCGACAACACGCTCACCTTCCTCGGCCAGATCAACGAGCAGCGCAAGCCCTATACGCTTGCGGATGCACAGGCGATCAGGACGCCGACGCTGCTGATCGGCGGCGGCGCGACGACGGGGAGCCTGTCGGTGATGTGGCGCGTGCTGGCCGAGCACATCGCAGGCAGCAAGACGGCGGTGATTGCAAATGCCGGCCACTGGATGTTCGAGCAGGCGCCGCTGGAGTTCGGCGAGGTAGTGAGCAGGTTCCTGGCGGATTAGGCAACGCGATCGCCGTGAAAACAACCCCATGCACAGTAGGCCGCCTCAATAGAAATCAAAGGCTTATCCCACCCAAAAGCGGCGGCATTGACGGCCTGTCCCTCCCGCGATACCTTCGAATACGGAATTCCGTATTCCCTTTTCGGAGCCGCCGGCGTGATCCCTCTCGACCCGCTCCCGAACCTGATCGACCAGGTCTATGCTCGGATCCTGGAGGCAATCTCCGATCGCACGCTTCAGCCCGGCCAGCGCATCCGGCAGAACGAGCTCGCCGACAAGCTCGGCGTGTCGCGCCAACCGGTGTCGCATGCGCTGCATCTGTTGCACCGGCAGGGGCTCGTCGCCGAGAGCGGCCGGCGCGGCTTTGAAGTGACGCAGCTCGATCCCGCGCGCATCCGCCAGCTCTACGAAGTACGCGGCGCGATCGATGCGCTCGCGGCCCGGCTTGCCGCCGAAGGTGCCGCGAGTGACGCGGCCGGACGCGCGCGGCTCGACGCGGCGCTCGCCGCCGGACGCCGCATCGATCGCAAAACGACGCTCGCCGAGCTGATCGCGCTCGACGTCGAATTTCACCGCGCGATCTATCAGCTCGCCGGCAATCCCGTAATCGAGGAGACGATCACGCCGCAATGGCCGCATATGCGCCGCTCGATGGCGACCGTGCTGTCGGAGCTCGATTATCGCGGCAGCGCCTGGGCGGAACACACTGACATCGCCAAGCACATTTTCGCAGGTGACGCGAAGGCGGCCGAACGCGCGGCGCTGGCGCATGCGCAGACGGCGGGACGGATGACTGAGGAGCGATTGAGGGCGACGGACGAGGTGGCGGCGTAGCCTCTGTCATACCGGGGCGACGCGTAAGCGTCGAGCCCGGAATCTATCCAGCGACAGAGACTGCGGATGAATGGATTCCGGGCTCACGCTTCGCATGCCCCGGAATGACAAGAACAAAACAACCAAGGAGGACGACCCATGAAATTGTCTCAGGCACAATTGGAGTTCTTCCACCGCGAGGGCTGGCTGTTCCTGCCCGAATTGTTCAGCCAGGAGGAGGTCGATTTCCTCGCGCGCGAGGCGGTCGGCATTTACGATGCCAACCGGCCGGAAGTCTGGCGCGAGAAGAGCGGTGCGCCGCGCACGGCCTTTGCTGCCCATCTCTACAACGAGGCCTTCGGCATTCTGGGCGCGCATCCGCGCATGATCGACCCGGTCGAGCAGCTGTTCGGCGAGCCGGTCTACATGCACCAGTTCAAGATCAACGCGAAATCGGCTTTCACCGGCGACGTCTGGCAGTGGCACCAGGACTACGGCACCTGGAAGCGCGATGACGGCATGCCGGAGCCGCGCGCGATGAACATCGCGATCTTCCTCGACGAGGTGATGCCGATCAACGGTCCCCTGATGCTGGTGCCGCGCAGCCAGAACGCCGGCGATCTCCAGGCCTCGCATGACCTCTCGACGACGTCCTATCCACTGTGGACGCTGGACGAGGACACGGTGACGCGGCTGGTCAAGCAGGGCGGTATCGTGGCGCCGACCGGCAAGCCCGGCGGCATGCTGATGTTCCACGGCAATCTCGTGCATGGTTCGAGCGGCAACATCACGCCCTACCCGCGCAAGATCGTGTATCTGACGCTAAACGCGGTCTCGAACTACATCCGCACCCCGACGCGGCCGGAGTATATTGCGCATCGCGATTTCGCGCCGATCAAGACGGTGGACGATGATGCGCTGGTGCGGCTCGCCCGTGCGCCGCGGCAGGCGGCGGAGTAAACAGGTCTCGTGCCCCGGACGCAGCGCAGCACGTCAGTGATGCGCTGCTGAGCCGGGGCCCATGCCACACGGATAGTTTCTCTCTAGGTCCCGGCTCTGCGGTGCAGCGCTGAAGAAGCGCTGCACCGCGTCCGGGACACGATACCTGCTCAGGACATTCCCCATGAACCTCTTCCGCCTCCTCCAGGCCCGCGCGTCCGCCGGCAAGCCTGTCCGTGTCGCGCTGATCGGCGCCGGCAAATTCGGCTCGATGTTTCTGGCGCAGGTGCCGCACACGCCGGGGCTGGAGGTGCCTGTTATCATCGACATCGACCGCGACCGCGCCCGCGAGGCCTGCCGCACAGTCGGCTGGAGCGCCGAGCGGATCGCCGCGACCATGTTCACCGATGACGGCGCACGCGCCATCGCGGGCAGCGCGATGGATGTGGTGGTGGAGGCGACCGGCAATCCCGCCGTCGGCATCCGCCACGCGCGCGCCGCGATCGCGGCGGGCAAGCATATCGTGATGGTCAATGTCGAGGCCGACGTGCTCGCCGGCCCGCTGCTCGCCGAGGAGGCGCGGAAAGCGGGAGTGGTCTATTCGCTCGCTTATGGCGACCAGCCGGCGCTGACCGCCGAAATGGTGGACTGGGCTCGCGCCACCGGCTTCCGCGTCGTCGCCGCCGGCAAGGGCACAAAATACCTTCCGGCCTACCACGACGTGACGCCGGATGGCGTCTGGCAGCACTATGGTCTCACCGTGGGCGAAGCGCAGTCGGCGGGCATGAACCCGCAGATGTTCAACTCCTTCCTCGACGGCACCAAATCGGCGATCGAGATGGCCGCGATCGCGAATGCCTGCGGGCTCGACGTGCCCACGGGCGGCCTGCTGTTTCCGCCCTGCGGTGTCGACGATCTCCCGCACATCATGCGTCCCAGTGACAAGGGCGGGGTGCTGGAGCGATCCGGCGTGGTCGAGGTCGTCTCGTCGCTGGAGCGTGATGGCCGACCGGTGTTTCGCGATCTGCGCTGGGGCGTCTATGTCGTGCTGGAGGCGCCGAACGATTACGCAGCCGACTGCTTCAAGCAGTACGGCCTGAAGACCGATTCCAGCGGACGATATGCGGCGATGTACAAGCCCTATCATCTGATCGGGCTGGAGCTGAACATCTCGGTGCTGTCAGCGGCGCTGCGGGGCGAACCGACAGGGCAGCCCTACGGCTTCCGCGGCGACGTCGCGTCCGTGGCCAAGCGCGATTTGCGCGCCGGCGAAATGCTGGACGGCGAAGGCGGCTACACGGTGTGGGGCAAGCTGGTGCCGGCCGCCGCGAGCCTCAAGGCAGGCGCCCTGCCGATCGGGCTGGCGCATCGCCTCAAGCTGAAGCACGACGTCGCCCATGGCGAGATCGTGCGCTGGAGCGATGTGGAGTTCGACGCGAACAATGAGACGGTCCAGATAAGGAAGGCGATGGAGACGACGTTCGCGAACGAGGGATAGTCGCGTTAGGTTGAGTTGGTGCCGCCGCTGGCTCGGTGCACCTCTCCCGCTTTCGGGAGAGGTCGACGCAACGCGCCGGGTGAGGGCTTTCTCCTCTGAGGGAGTGAGGCGCTGATCAGCGAGGAAGGGCGGAAACGACGAAAGCCCCGAAGGTGTCTCCGGGGCTTTTTGGTGTGAAGCGTAGTATAGTACGAAAGGCTAGCAGCGCTATCGTGGGCAAAGCGTAGCGTGCCCACCAACCTCGACCACGATCCGCCGAAGGATGGTGGG